>CAYRDP010000001.1:0-374360 GCA_964423165.1 uncultured Bacteriovoracaceae bacterium
CGGTTAACGTTTCTACTTGGAGTTCGGTTAACGTTTCTACTTGGAGTTCTTCTTGAAATATTTCTGTTTGGTGTTCTTCTTGAAATGTTTCTGTTTGTGTTCCTGTTTGAGTTGCTATTACGAAGGTTCCTTCTACATTCTTCTGTATTGCATTTTTCCTCAGAGAAAACCTGAGGAGATACAAGAACAACAGAAGCGATGAAGCATACCGTACGTAAATGACTAATTACTGCCCTTTTCATAATCTCTCCCTTTTTTTTATAAAGATGTGATAAATTTTAAATCAATATTGAATTATAAAGACAAGAGTAAACTTATTTTTACAGAGTATTTAAAAAAAACTTACATAATGTTGTAATTAATTCTGTCCTGCTATAAATGATTATCACTACTTATGGATTTTCAGTTTTTATTAGGTCAAAATCTAACATTTATTATTTATTTTTTGTAGATTGGTGATTTTTTGACACCATATAATATATGAACATCTATTAACTCTTGATGCCATTTTCTATTATAATGATTCAAATTTAATTATAAATAGTATTGGAGGTAAGTTTCATAAATAAAACCAATATCAATTGCTACGTTAAAAGTATTAATTATCTCTGTCGTTCCATTATTTACTCTTTCAATTCCATCATTAAAATAAGGTATTCCTCTGAAATGAATACCAACAAGTTGTCCTTTAAAATTAAATAGAGGTGATCCAGAATGACCTCCTTGGGTATCAACTAAGTGTACAAAATGAGGGAAATCAGGATCATCATGGCCATTGAAGATTATTGGTCCTTCTGAAATTACTTTACTTGATTTATTCCAGCTACGTGCATGAGGGTGTCCCACTGCTATAACTTTACTCTCTGGCATTATTTTATCAGTGTATTTGAAAATATTGACAAAAGGTAACTTTGTATTTGTATTTTCTGACCTTACTTTTATTAATGCGAAGTCATGAGCATAATCATATACTAATACTTCTTCACAAATAAGTTTGACATGTTTATCAAATACTTCTCTATTATTCTTTTCATGATTTAAGTAAAAGTTTAGGCCTGGACATGATTTGGAAGCTCCTATGTGCAAATGAGAGATTACATGTGCTGCAGTAGCGATAATTCCTTCGGGTGAAATTAAGACTCCTGTTCCTCTTTTAGGTAAAAATACTGTGGCATCAATTGCATTTTGTACTTCTTTAATATATTTATATGAATCATGTTCTGAGTTTTGATTTATCTTACTTATATAATATTTAGGGCGATAGTAATCAATAGTTCCAAAGTAGACTGCAAAAGACTGAAATGAGTAACAAATAAATATTAAAAATACAACTCTAGATTTCATTATTATTCCAAGTAAATTTGACTCCTAGTGTGAACTATCATTTATTTAAAATATTTCAAAGTTAAATTATGAGTTACAATAATTAATATATCTAATTTTCCTAGTTAAATGAAAGCTTCATAAAAAAAAACAAATACTTAAAAGATTATTTTTTTATTTCATATAGTATAAAATGCATTTGTTTTAAAATTAAGGAATTGCACCATAATTTGGATAACTTTAATAATCAATATATTATTTATGTAATTATTGTCTAATTTGTAACTCTTATGAGTATTTTGAGATAAAATTATGTTCCTTTTATATTCCCTTATATTATGAGAGTAAAGAGAACTCCATTATTAATTATGGGATAGATTGCAATAGGTTCTTCTGATTAAAATCTTTTGGTATAGTAAATAAGTTAGGTGATAATGATTCTAGATTAATATTACCAATTATTTCTTTTCTTTTATTATCCATGTGGATTATTTCTAATGGTACTCCTTTAATTAGTCCAAATTGTGAAATTGTATTATTTGTAGAAACTGATGGCATTTTGTCTTTTAATGATTCTCTAATCTCTTTATGAAATTTAACCATACTTTTTATCAGTCTAAAGTCTTCATTCTTGACACCTAGTTGAGATGGTTCAGAGATACATAGCTTACTTTTTATTTTTCCTTCAACTAACTTTTCATAAACCTGGCATTTATATCCCTTAATCGTCTTTGTAATATTTGTTTTATTTAACTCAATCTTTTTAATTATCTCCGTAGGTATTTGTTTCTTTTTCTTTACTTCTTTTTTATTAAGCATTTTCATCATCATTTGTTTGGCCATTGCTTGCTTGTCTTGAGGAAGTTTCTTTATTTCCTGCATGGCAAGTTGTTGCATCTTTAATCTTTGTTCCTTTGTAGGCCCTATTGATTCTCCCATAAGCATTTTTCTCGCCATTGCTTGCCTTTCAGGAGGGAGATGTTTTATTTTTTCTAAAGCTTGCTCTTTTGCTTTATTAATTTGTAAGTTACCTTTATTTCTTAATTGATTCATTCTATCTCTGAGCTGTTCAGCGAAGTGTTTGTCAATTCTTATGTAACTTTTTTTGCTTGGTTCGACCATATACATGACCTTTTTAGAGTCATCATATATCATATATCATATATCTTTTATCATTCTCCATATTTATTCTGAAATATGGTGCACTCAAATAAATTTGTTTCTTTTTTGTAGCAGTTTCATTAAGGTTGAAATCTAATTGTGCATCTGCAAAAGTTTGTGATGTAAAAGTAATTAGTATAATAATAATATAAATTTTCATAAAACCTCTTTAATCATTTACTTAACGATACCAGAAACTAGAAAAATTTGAAGAATTTATTTATGGATTAATTAATATACTTGAATAAAGTATTTGAATACTTACAGTATAATGGAATTATTCAGCAAACAATACGCTCAATTATTTTTTCACAATCAATACTTTAATTTGTTCGTAAAGTATGTGTCTCGTTGCAAGTTTTATAGATCTTAGATCTGATAAATATGCAGAACTTAGCTCATGATATTCATCTTGCATATCGAGAAGACTTCCATTAGAAAAATTAAAGCTTTCCACATCGTTAATTGAAATGAGACTATTGTTTGAAATAAACCACTTAATTTTAGATAAGTTTAAATTATTGTTGTTTCTATATTCATTGTTAATTAAGAAATCATATCCCTGTTCTACTAAATCATCATAGTGAAGTGATCTTGATTCTAGTATTTGTTTAATCTTAATGCCTGCTCCTGAAAATTCTCCACTGTTAGAATTTTGAATGAATGCAATGTATGCCAGAAATGATAATAAAAAAATATTCTTTTTCATTGAATACTCCTATATTCAGTATCTAAGTTAAGTGTATCCCCCAAAAGAATGGAGAAAAATGGAATATCTCCTTCATAATAAGGAGAGTTCATTACTTGATAAATGCTTTTAGCTGCTTCTCTTGTTATCTTTTTTATTTTCTTGATGCCATCTTCATTAATTGACTCTGATAAATTATATAAGACATTAAACCCCATTCCTACTTGATTTGGATTGTAATATTTTACTAATGCTGGTAGATGCTTAGTCATTACTTTTAAATCTAAGCTAAATTGTTTTTCACATGCATGAATTGTATCGTCTTTTTCATGGACAATTTTTTTATCTAATAATAAATTTAATCTTTCCATTCCGATATGGCCAAAAAGAGATCCTATTTCAACTTTACTTACTCCTGTTCTGTTTGCTGCGAGTTTATATATAATATAAGAGACTCGGTCTTCTAAAGCTTCGTTGATATCTAAGTCACATAAATGATTACTTTCTACTTCAACAAATGCTCCAAAAGAATCTAAAAGAGAATGACCTAATTCACCATCGAACATTTTTACTAGTTTTGTTAATTTCTTTTCATTCGTAATAGCACTTACAATATTCAGAACAGTGTGTGGTGATGGATTTCCTTTAATCGAATTATTTAATATTCGTCGTAGAGTTGATGCTCCTACTTTCGATTTATTAGAGAGGCTATTTACTGAAGTATTTGGATTATCAGCTAAATAATTGTCTATAATGTTTTTTAGTTGTTCACACAATGTCATCAAATCTCCGTTTAACTTATAAAGGATAACTTTGAGTTAAAGTACTTAAAAGGTAATACTAATTAAATATATAGATAATCAAAACTATTCAAAATATTGAAGATGTTATTAGTTGTTAAGTATTTAGAACAAATAGTTCCTTTTAATGTATTTTTGGTGGCATCTTGACACTAGTTTAAGCATCGTATTACTCCTCTTCTGGATCTTGTATATCTTGTACATCTTCTTCTTGAGTGCCCATTCGATACACTTGGGCCTCTGTTATTGTTACCATAATTTCTACTATTGTTAGTTCTTGATGGTGAATTTCTAACAGATGGCCCTGACTGACATTTAGAAATTTTAAAACTAATTTTCATTTTGTTTTTGAAGTCAGCGCTATCAATGCCAATAAATGCATAAATATTACTATAGTCACTATTGAGCTTAGCTAAAATAGTGTTTTGAAAATCAACATGTATTAATTTCTCGGCCCTTCTAGCACATAGTGTTTTATTCATATTGATAAATGTTCTTTTATCAATTATCCAATTTTCATCAATTAGTTTCCTCGTTGTGTTGTTCCATTCACGCAGGCCAATTTTTACTTTTCTTTGTCCTTTATGACCTCGTGGACCTTGCCAACTTATAAGTTCACTTTTTACTCTACCAGAAGTTCCTGGTTCTATCATAACACCACCTCTAAATTGAACATCAATATAGACTCCTTCAATCTTATATCCTTCCGGTAAAAGGGCATAAACTCCAATATTACATACTTTGTATGAAATTGAATTATTTCTCAAATTACTATTCCGAGCACTTCTATATAAATTATTATCATTACTATCTGAAAACTGTGGAACTTCTGCTGTAAACTCAGAGAATAAAATAGAAGCACTTTTTTTATCTGGTGTTCTAATTATATCATAACTGCCCTCAGGACATCCTGACCCGGATAGTTTAAATTGATCAAAATTAAAGTGATCACTTGCATGTACATTAAGATTAAAGATAGATATTAAAAAAATAAATGAATAAAATAGATTCATAAGTTCTCCTTATAAAAAAATAAATATCAATTTATTCTCTTTTTCCCAACATATAATTTAATTTTATTATTGTTTCTGCTCCACGTGGTGCAATTTAATAATTTAAGTTATAAAAATAATTCACATGGAGCAGTTTTCTAATAATCTATAAAAAAAATATTTATTAATTTAAAATCTAATATTACCTTTTCAATCACAAAAAGAAACAATTACTGTTTCTTATAATCTAAACCGGGGGAATGGAATGAAGTATTATTTACTACTAATTTTTGCAGCAATTAATTTAGCAAGTATTAATGTTTATGCACAATCAGATGATATTGAATTGGGACGGCCTGGATATGGTGGAAATGGATGCCCTGGAGGATCTGCTTCTGTGACTCTTTCTCCTGATAAAAAATCATTAAGTATTATTTTTGATGATTTTATCGTTGAAACGTCGAATCGGCGAAGGGTAGCTCGAAAATCATGTAATATTGCAATTCCGGTACATGTTCCTCAGGGATATGCTGTCTCTATTATTGAAGCAGATTTTCGAGGATATATCTCTTTACCACGAAGAGGAGAGGCCAGATTCAGCTCTGAATACTTTTTTGCAGGGCAAAGAGGACCTCGTTATACAAAAAGATTCAGAGGTGAGTTTGATGATGATTATTTAATTGGAAATACAATTGGTGTAGAATCTCTAGTTTGGTCTAAATGTGGTGCTGATGTAAACTTGAGAGTAAATTCAAGTTTAATGGTTAGAACCAGTAGAGGTGAAGGTTTAGCAACTTTGGATTCAGCTGACTTTAATGCAGGCATAGTTTATCACGTTCAATGGAAAAGATGTCGTGGTACTAATAGTAATCATTTTAGATATAGTGATTATTAAGTAGTTATTCCTGGGGAGAATTAATATAATCTCCCCAGGACCTATTTAGATATATTGATAGTATATAGAAATGATATATACTATATACATGAAGACTACTTTAAGATTTGCCATTAGCTGTATTTTCTTTTTGAAATTTATCTTAAATATTGGATATGCATCAAAAATTACTCCATCAATAAACTCAATTTCTGTAAAACGAGGACCTTTATCCGGTGGTACTTCCGTAACATTAATAGGTAATGGATTTCAGAAAGGGGCCACAATATACTTTGATGAATCACCTTGTCGTAAGTCAATCATTAAAAATAAGAACAAGATGGTTTGCATAACGCCACCGAATACCGATGGCGTTGTAACTATTATGGTTAAAAATCTTGATGGAGAAATAGGTAAACTTATTGATGCTTATACATATCAATCGTCTCCCACTATTAACTTAGTCAAATTTAAAGATGGTAATATTCCTGGTGAAACTTTAGTCTTTATTACTGGAACAGGATTTAATACAGGAGCAACGGTACAAGTTAATGGCCAGAATTGTACTTATCTAACTGTTATTAATAATTCAAAAATAAATTGCTCAATATTTGATAATTCTGATATTTACTTTTCTCTGACTGTAACAAATACAGATATGCAAGTCGGGACGATTAATATAGGAGATCAGAACTCAAAGTTTATTATAAGTAATAAAAAAGTAGTAAGAAACAAACCTATAAAAAAAAATCCCACAAATTTTTCGCTCTTCTATACAGCTTCTAAAGGATTTTTTCGAGAGCAAAAACTTACTATTATAGGAAAATCTAATCAAGACTCTCCAATCACATTAGGAGGCAGTGTAATTGGAATAATTAATCCTGACTATTCTTATTCAGGAAGTTTTTATTTATCGAAACTAGATAGTGTTACTTCTAGTTTTGAAGAACAAGTAGATATACCTTGGGAATATGGAATGACCTTTTATATTGACTATACCAGAAACAATAATAAATTTTTTCCCTACTCTGGATCAACCGTAGATTACTCAATAAAAAATTATAAATACAGGCCTTATGCAGGGTTTGATTACGAAAGTTTCTCAACATATAATATAAATGAAATTGCGACATCATCTGATGTTTTTAATCTAAGCTCAATAAAAAATAATCTTTTTTATCTAACACTTGGAATCAGCCACACTTTGAAAATATTTGACAAAACTTTTTTTATGAAAAATTCACTTTCGAGAACAATTTATACAACATCTTCACCTCAAGATACCTTAACAGACGAATCAATTTATGGTTATAAATTAATGATTTTTCTATCAACGAAGTTATATGATAATATTGGTGGACACTTACTATATAAGCAACACTTTATGTATGGCCCTACTGATCTGGATATTAAAAGAATTGGTGTAGGCTTTTCTTATAAATTATAGAAAGTACTTCATAATTTTTGTTTGGCACAAATAATTGGCAGTTATATATATTATAAGTTATTTTCGTCAAGTAATTTCAACTTTATTGTTCCTATATGATTTTAAGTTAAAATTTAGAATATGAGCAGCCGATTAAAATACTATGGTATGTTTTACTTTTTGATTATTTTAATTAGTTGAAACTTAGTTTGGTAAATAATATGAAATTGCTAATTGTAATATTATTATTTTATTCTTCTGTTCTTTACTCTAAAAGTTTTAAAAAAATTGAATTTAGTACAAGAAATAGTTCTATTTCAGGTACAAAGATTAAAGAAGAATCTATTTCATTAAGGAACCTCAATATAGATGGCCAAAAACAAGGAGATGTACTTTATTTTAATAAAGGGATGTGGGACTCATATCCAATCTCAGGACTGAATTACCTTGGAGAATGGGATTGTATATCTAATAGCCCTGAGCTATCAGTTGATGGTAAATATATCAATAAACTTTATAGTCAAATTGATGCAGTTGCTGGTGATTACTTTATAATAAGCGTAGGTGGAATTGATAATACTTTACTAAATACCGAGTGGGGTGTTGGTGATTGGATTATTTATAATGGTAATAGTTGGGATAAAATCAGTAACTCTGGTGATATAAAATTTATATTTGGTAGAACAGGTGAAGTTAGTCCTATGATAAATGATTATACCTGGGAGCAGATCGAAAAAAGTACTTCTAAACTTTTAGATATCAGCAATACACCTAATACACTATCTATTGATGATGATGGAAAAGTACTTAAATGGAGCAATATACATAAGAAATGGGTTTTAGCAGATGATAAAACCGGAATAGGTATTGGAAATGTACAGAGTAGTGATATTGCTTCGAGTTCAATAACAAATGAGGATATTAACGATAATGCTTCTATCACAAATACAAAAATAGATGGTTTAGAAAATACTATAAACTCTAAATTAAATAAAACAGGTGGTTCTATTGATGGTGACCTTATCTTAAATCAATATAACTTAGACATAACTGATGGTGCCATAAATGGTGTAGAATTCAATTCTGTCTTTAATAAGCATAATGATCTTAAAACTATAATTGAGTTGGAAATTGGAGATAAGGAAAACTTATTTATGGGAGTAGGCACTACAACTACTTTTCTTAACGGGAATAGAGAATGGGTAGAATTAAATTCAGATTTAATTAAAGAAGGTGAAAATAAGTTTTTTTCAGAAGGTTTTGTCATTAATACTAAACTTAAAAATTATGTAATGTCACCTAGTGCAGATAGTAACGAGTTAATAATCAATTCACCTACATCAATTATTGGTGCGTTTGGTAAAATAGAAAAAAGAATTCAAGTTTCTCTTGAGGACTTTGTAATTAATCCAGATAGTTTATCAGATATTACGTTAAACCATTTTGCTACAAGTGGAGTAAACGATGGTTATCTTTACTTTGATGCCCCCTCAGGAAATTGGATAATGAAAAATATAACAGGGCTGGAATATAGAAGCACTTGGGATGCAAGTTCTGGAGAGTATCCCGATGCAAACAGTTTATCTGCAGGTGATTACTATATTGTTTCAAGCAATGGAAATACCATAAGTGATGATAGAGATTGGATCAATGGTGATTGGGCCGTTTATAATGGGACAGATTGGCTTAGAATTAATAATTCAGGAGCTATCTTTGATTTTAACAGTAGGACAGGAAGTGTTATGCCAGAATCAGGTGATTATACTTGGAGTATGATTGATAAAACTGATTCATCAATTAATGATCTATCAAATGTAATTACTGTAGGAGCAGTAGAAGGACAAGTCCTAAAATGGTCTGCCAACGTAGAAAAGTGGTTACCAGAAGATGATGAAACTGGTATTGAAATAGGTGTCGTGAATTCAACTGCAATTGCAGACTTTAGTATTAGTGATAAAAATATCTCCAATGAAGCTAATATTGATCAATCAAAAATAAATAACCTACAACTAGATTTATCTAAGAAACTTTCTCTCACTGGAGGTGACCTTACTGGAGATCTAAATCTTGGTACACATGAAATTTTAGGGCTTTCAACTATTAACGGTTTTAATATTTCGGACTTGGTGTCAAGCTCACAATCTACTGAATCTTTACTTCTTGAAAAAGAAAATGCTTTTCCTTCTGGAACTGCATTGCAATACTTAAATGGTAACAAAGTTTTTGTAGACTTAAATTCAAATAATATACCAGATGAATCCATAAATAATTTAAACTTATATTTAACTAATGATCGTATCTTAAAGACTCCTGTGGGTAATGAATATCAAAGTGATGATTCAAGTTTAATAGTTAACACTGATAACCTCATTGAAGCAATTGGTAAACTTGAAGCACAGTTAAAAGATGGGGTTATTCCAGATGGTATTATTGGAAATAATATTCAAATTGAGGATAAAAGTATAGGCCTAGGTAAACTTTCTAAGCTTGATGTGCCTGATGGCCATACATTTAAGTTTACGGGAGAAAAATGGGTATTAAGTTCTTTAACAGGAATAAATTATAAAGGAAATCTTAATTTAAGTAATAATGATTCACCTTCAATAAATTCATCAAATGGTGATTATTATATTATTACTGGTGCCGGTAGTGCTGGCTGGAGCGGTGATATAACTTGGAATATAGGTGATTGGGCAATTTTCGATAAGGATAATAATAAATGGCAACAGATTGGATATGCAGATAATATTGTAGGTTTCCAGGGAGCAAGTGCCTCCGGAGTTCGTACAGGTAAAGTGATGCCACAAAGTAATGACTATTCTTGGAGTATGCTTAATTTTGAAAATACCTCAATAGAACTTATTGCAGATGTAGATACCTCAGGAGTTCTAGATGGAAATATTTTAAAATGGAATGGAAATAAATGGGCGCCAGCAGAAGACCTAGTCGGATTTGAAGAGGTCATAAGTGCCAATATTGAGGATGGAACTATTGAATCTACTAATTTTGAAGAGAACAGTATTCATATATCAGACTTTACGACTTTACAAAGTATTTTGGATTCATATTTATTAAATAAGGCAGATGACCAAACGAAAATGAATGGAGGTCTAAACCTAAATTCGAATAGTATAATTAATGCAGATTTTAAATTAAATAATAATTCAATCAATTTGGCTGAACTGAAAAATAGCTGTGAAAGTATTGATACGAGTAACTATCAACCTAAACTTAATATAGAAAGTGGAACGACAAATACATTTATAAATGGAAAAGGTGATTTTGTCTCAATTTCCCTTAATGATATAATTACAGGCGAGAAAAACCTAATAATAGATCCAAATAATGCTGAGGATATGAGTAAGATCCTTGATTTTGAATTAAATAATTATAGTATCTACTCAGGTGATCAAGCTTTAACTTTAAGTGATGGTGATAGTTTGTTGCAGGCATTTGGAAAAATAGAAAAAGGAATTAATAATGTAGTACTAGGAAGTGAAAGTTCTGGCTATTTTGATGTTAACAATGATCAGATACTATTAGCTAATGATGATAAAAAAACTTTTATCATCACCACAGGCCCAACTAATATTAAATTACCATTATTTGACAGCGTTGCAAATGGTTATCAAGTAACAATTAAAAGAAAAACTTCTGGAAATGTTTCCCTACAGTCAGGGGATAATAGCATTAATATTGATGGACAAAACTCATGGATCCTTTCATCAAATTATTCAAGTTTAAAGGTGGTAAGAGGTGATACTCAATGGTTTATTATTAGTAGGTATGGTTCAGTTCAATAGATAGATCTTTTTCTTAGAAGTCAAGACTTGCATAATTACAGGTGGTTGAGTAATTAACCCAAATCTGTTTTATTTACTCAATATTGATTATTATTAAGATGCCTTCATTAGTAGTCATATTTTTTAATACTATGTTTATCTACTCCAATAAATTCAGTGACCTTATTAAATTTAACTATTTAACGCTAAAATTAAAAATATAAGTAACCGATAAATGATGAGAAGTGTTTTATTATATCGGAGCATTTGGGACTATTTATGAGATCTTTGTCTCAGGTTACAATTATTTTTTTTGTAATTAATATTTGTTATATTAATGAGTCCTTATCTAAAAAATTTCAACTTAAAGTAAAAACCAAGAATCATTCTATAAAAAAATAAACATATAAAAGATGGAACAATAACATTTGATAAGTTTTCAAAAAAATTTAATCCTAAAGAAAATAATGTTGGTGAAAATTCCCCTGATGATAATATTAATATATTGAATGACACAAAAGATGCTTCTTAAGGAGATGTACTTTACTTTGATCAAGGAGTATGGGTACCAGCTCCTCTTGTTGGTCTTAAGTTCATTAGTGGATGGGATGCAGAAAATAACATTCCTGAATTATTCAATAATGGACAATATAAGAATTATAATAATAATAATGAAATTTTAGCTGATACAGGGGATTATTTTGTTGTTTCAGCTGCGGGAGCAACTGAACTGGGAAGTCAAAATTATTGGCAAGTCGGTGATTGGATAATTTTTAATGGAAATTCCTGGCAGAAGATTAATAACACTGGGGTTGTGGCATCAATTTTTGGACGAGTTGAAAATGTTATACCACAGTCCAATGATTATAATTGGAATATGATCGACAAAGGTGAAGCAAAACTTCTAGACCTAGGGGATACGCCAGATCAGCTTACAGTATATAATAATGGGCAGATTTTAAAATGGAACAATAGTGAAGAAAAATGGACGCTGGAGTATGATCTGGTAGGAATTAAATCTGGAAATGTTAAAAGTAGTGACATTATTAATGGATCCATTTCGAATACACACATATCTGAAACAGCTGAAATTGATATTTCTAAAGTCAATGATCTTGAGCAATTGATAAATAAAAAACTAAGTATAGCAGGAGGTCAGCTTACAGGTAATCTAGATCTAAATAATCACAAACTAATTTTTGATTCTGCTGGAACAATCAATAACAAAACGGTTGATACCTTTTTAATTGAATTGACTAATTTAACTCAGTCTATGCTTAGTAAAGAAAATAAATTTTTAATCAGCGATAACCCAGAGGAATATTTAAGTGGTCATAAGGATGAGTCAGGTACAAGATTATGGATTGGACTAAATACTAGTTTAGTTACAGAAGGAATAACTAATAAGTTTTTGTCTGCTGAGAAAGTACTTGAATCAAAGCTAGATAATTACCAAAAAGGTAATGTAGACTTTCTTTCTCCTGATGATTCCATACTTAATGCCTTCGGAACACTAGAGCAAAAAATTATCTCATTCAATGATAATTTAGTTATTAATAATGATAATATTCCTGAAGTTACATTAGATAAGTTATCTACAGATATGGGGGGCAGTAATGGCCTTCTGAACTTAGGTGAAAATAAATGGTCTCTTAAAATGATTTCTGGCCTACAATTTAAAGGCAGCTGGAATGCAACTAATAGTTATCCTGAAAATACAGCTTCAGGAGATTATTATATTATTTCAGAGGATGGGGTTTTCGATGATAAAAATTGGAAAAATGGAGACTGGGCAATATATAATGGAACAAGTTGGCAACAAATAAATAATGCAGGAACAGTTCATAGCTTTAATAATAGATCAGGTAATATCATTCCATGTCCAGGATTAAATTGTGATACATATGACTATACATGGTCTATGATTAATAAAGAACAATCTACAATAGATGATATTACCGATGTAAGTACTAGTGGAGCGGTTAATGGACAAGTTCTTAAATTGTCAGCTAATGGTAAGTGGGCAGCTGCTACAGATTTAGCAGGTGCTGGAAATGGTGGTATTGATTCTGAGAGTATCGCTGTAGGTACAGTCAGAAATATTGACATAAAATTAGATGCAGATATATTACAAAGCAAAATTAAGGACCTTTCTAATAATTTATTAGGTAAACTCCCTGTTGCTGGTGGAACTTTATCTGGAAACCTGGATTTAGGTAATAATAATTTAGTTGGTGTATCAAAAATAAATGGTGAAGATATTAGTCTATTATTAAATAGTGCTAATAATATAGAAGCTGATGTTGATGCTAAGGAAGATACATTAGAGCAAGGTAATATTAATCAATTTCTTAATGGAGATAAAGAATTTATAAATTTTAACTCTGATGATATTACAGAGGGAATAAATAATCTATATTTTACTCATGAAAGAGTTTTAATCACTCCTTTAGATAATTATAGCTTAGCTAATAATAATTTTGATATATTACCACAAGATTCAATCTTAACGGCCGTCGGAAAAATTTCAGGACGGTTAGAACATCAAGAGTTACCTCACAGCTCTATTAGTAGTGAAGATATATTTGAAAAGAGTATTACCGCAAGTAAATTTGCTACTGCTAATGCAGTAGAAGGAGATACTTTTGTATTTAGTAATTCAACTGATGGTTGGGTATTAAGGCCTCTATCTGGAATGAAATATTTAGGTACTTGGAATCTTGTTTCAAATGGTGACTTACCTGTGAATGCTACAAATGGTGAGTATTATATTATTTCATCTGGTAATGAGTCATGGAGTGAAGGGGATTGGGCCGTTTATAATGATCAAGGGGATGGTGAGTGGCAAAGAATTAGTAACTCAAAAAATTTAGAATCTTTTAATAATAGAGAAGGATTAATTGAACCAGAAGCAAATGATTATAGTTGGGATCAGTTAAATTTTTCTGGTTCATCGATCAATTCATTATCAGATATAAATACAAGCGGAGCAGTTGAGGGGCAAGTACTTAAATGGTCAGTAAGTGAGCAAGTATGGATTGTAGGAGATGATGAGGAGAAAACAACTAGTAATCTTACAGGTAATAGCTTTGCAAATAGTTCTATTTTGCCGCAGCACTTTAAATCTGCAGGTATTCAAGTTAGTCATATTGAGGGATTGCAAAATACAATCAACGAATTTTATCCTATCAATGGAACCGAAGTGTTAAAACGAAGCATTGATTTAGATGGAAATAATATTATCAATCTAAATTTAATAAACGGTGTTAATGTAACTGATATCAGTAATTTGTGTGGAGGGTTAGATCCATCAATATATCAGTCGAAACTAACCCCTGATCCCTTACTTGAATTTCAATTTCTAGAGTGGCCTGGTATTTATAGTGAAATCAGTTTGGATGACCTTCTTGATGTTTCAAGTAGTGTGAAATTATATGCCCCTAGTCGTATCCTTGACCTACCCCTTACTGGGTACGTGAAAAATCAATCTGGTGAAGCACTTACCGATGGTGATTCTTTGATTGAAACATTTCAAAAACTTGAAGGAAAGATTGATGGCCTTTCTTCTGGTAGTAGTGCTGGGTTCTTTCCAGTTTCATCAAATACGAACCTGTCTCCAGCTGATAATGGAAAAACTTTTTTTGCAAGTGGTGAGTCAACCCAAGTCTCATTGCCCGTTTTTGAAAATGTTGTTGATGGCTATCAGATAACAGTAAAAAGAGTTGATACTAATAATCAAATATCAATTAATGGGGGTAGCACAAATATTGATGAGAAGCTCACTTGGGTTTTAAATTCTAATTACGCATCGATAAAGGTCATCAAAGAAGGTGATGTTTGGTTGATTATACAAAAACATGGGAAGGTACAATGAAAATATTTTTATTGATGCTTTCTCTCTTTATAAATGCATGTTATTTTTCTAATGATAAATTTGAAATCGAAGGCTTAGATAAATCTTCATCTAATGCCAATGGAAATTCGTCAAATAACAATAGTCCTTCTGATACTTCACAAATTGTTGAATCTGTTATCTTAAGTTTTACAATAGATGATGATAAAATAATTGCAGAAGGTGAAAACCTAGACATTATAGATGATTTTTCAATATCTGGGGTTGAAGATGATAGTGAAAATATTGAACAGTTATTACAATTCTATAATTTAGAAATAATTGAGCAAAGTAAGACTAAGATAGTTGCAGCTTCCAGCAATGAAGATATTGCTCTTTACTTTGATGAAAACTACGCTCTTTTATATAAAGAAAAACAAGAAATTATTCCAAAAGATTTTCCATTTATAATTTCACGTATTGAAGATGAAGAAGACAGCTTGGACGAAGAGAAAATGCAGGAGAATTTAACTTTTGATGGAAGCAAGTTATCAACAGATGGTATAGAAGATAAACAAATACTTATGTTCAAAGGGAACAAATGGGTAGGAGAAGATATTAGTGGCCAACTTGAGTATCTTGGCACCTGGGATTCTATCGCAAATGATCCAACAATTAGCAATCAAAGTTTTAAAAACCAAACACAAGCAGGACAATATCTGATAATTTCTAATGACTGTCATGTTGATTGCAGCACTGATATTGATGGCTTAACTACATTCAATAAAGGTGATTGGATGATTTTCAATGGTGAAAATTGGCAACAAATTAATAATAGAGGAAAAGTGTTCTCGTTTAATAGCAGAAAGGGAGTAATCAAAGCTTGTCCTAATGAGTTATGTCCAAATACATATGATTATACATGGGGGATGATTAATAAGGAGGAGTCAAAACTTGAAGACTTAAAAGATATTCAATTGCCTACGATTGATGATCATTTAAAATTATTAAAATGGAGTGCCAATCTGAACCGCTGGACACTTGAAGATGATAATAGTGGTGTTGAAAAAGTTAATTCTGATGAATTAGTTAATAAAACCTTGATGGATTCTGATTTTGCAACAGGAATATCAATTAGTAAATTTAAAGGTCTGAAAAATGAACTGGATTTATTAGTTAATAATATTCCGCTAGACAATAAAGTTAATATGCAAGGACACTTATTATTTTCAGGTAGCGCAAACTTAACAAATGTCAGTGAAATCGAAACTCCCAGTGGATCATTTAAAATTGAAGAACTTAGTCCTTTATTGGATACATTTGATATTAATGCAAAACAGGACTCCTTAGGAGAGGTTAATAGTAACGATGTATGGTATCTATCAACTAGTGCAGATAAGGTTTTAAGTTGGAAGAAATTAGATACAGATCATGTTAAGGAGTTTGGTTCAAACCTATATATAACTCAAGATCGAGTTTTAAGTACAGTATTAAATAATATAATACCTAATGAAGAACATGATATTGAGTCAACAGATACAATACAGTCAGCATTTGAAAAACTGGTGTCTCGTCTTAATAGTGAGATTAATTCTACGAATACTATTTCTAGTATTCAAGATAATTCTTTAACATTGGATAAACTCGCAGTTCCATTTGGCGGGACAGAAAGCGGGTATTTACATTTTAATTCTGAAACAAATTCATGGGGACTATTAAAAGTCTCTGGTTTAAACTTTTTAGGTGAGTGGGACCCTTTGTTAAATACCCCTGAGCTTGTAGAGGGACAATTATTTTTAAGTGGTTCCCCTGATATGTTTTTCAGTGCGGGAGATTTTTATTTAATCTCTAAGGAAACTAGCTCCGGGACTTCGCTGGCCGGTACTAATAAATGGTCGGAGGGAGATTGGGTCGTTTGGTCTGGTGATGCTTGGAATAAAATTGATTATGCAGGAAAAATTAATAATTTCTTTGGACGTACAGGAAATATCCAACCATTAAACAGTGACTATTCATGGAGCATGATTGACAAAACAAATGATGCTTCCTCTTTGTCTGATATTGCCGATGTTGAAAATGGTAGTCCTGGTGCGGGTGAAGTTCTAAAGTGGAACGGATCTATTTGGTCATTTGCATCAGATAACTCTTCAGGAGAAGATGGTGGTATTGATGGTGCAGTAATTAATAACTTAGGGAATATCCATTTCTCTTCTGATCATCCTATAGGTCAAAGTAAAATTTTAGGCCTGACAGAATCTTTAGATAGTCTAATAAATAAAGATACTCCTCAAATAATGGAGGGAGATATTAGCTTTGACCCTGGCGGGGTAATTACTGGAGTTAACTTACTTACTTCAGTTGGGAATAATCCCATTTCTATGTCATTGTTATCTATTGATCAAAGTTTTAAAAATGCAACATTCAAACTTGGTGATAAACAATCTTTGATTAGTGATCCTATAGAGCTTCCTTATGATTCTTATTTCTTGGCCGGAGACTTGGAGATGAAGAAATTGGACACGAAATATGTGAGTGAGGGAAGTTATAATCTTTATATAACTGATGCGAGGGTGCAACAAACATCTATTGGAACAGTGGAAGAGAACCTAACTGAATTAAGCTCTGATGTATTACTTGGTGATAGTATTAATATTCTTCAAACTAAAGTAAATAATCGTCTCGATGGATTAAGTGTAGGTAATGAACATTTTCAAGATAATATTATTAATAAGGATCACTTTTCTGTTACAGGCCTATCAACTGTAGATAATCAATTCTTTTATTATAATGGATCAGACTGGGAAATCATTGAGCATAGTGGGTCAATAAATTACAAAGGAGTCTTTAACCCAAATGATACTGTCCCCGATTTTAGTTTATTTATGATTGGTGACTATTTAATTGCAAGTCAGGACGGTAGTAATGGAATATATAAAAATGGTGACTGGATTATAAAGTCATCAGCGTCTGAAAATTGGCAACAAGTAAATGCTGTTAGTAAGGTCTCTGGATTTAATTTTGGAGATAATCAAGGCGGGTTAATCACTGCTAAGCAAAATGATTATACATTAGAGCAAATAAATAGGACAAATAGCACTCTGAGTTCCTTGGATGATATATCTAATCAAGATTCATTAAGTATAGGATTAATTCTTAAATTAAAAGATGGAGTATGGTCACCAGAGATCGATGATAGAGGTATAAGCAAGATTACAGGTAGTGATATTGCTCCAGGATCATTAAAACGTATACATTTAAATACAGATGAAAAAATATTGATGGATGCAATTAACGGACTACCTGTAGATGATTACCTTAAAATAGAATCAACTGACCAGCAGATGACTGGGGATATGGATTTTGCCGGTCATATATTAGAAAATGTTGGAGTTATAAATGAAGTTGATATTTCTGGTAATTACTTACTTTTTGAAAATTTTGATAATGTTAAAAATAATTTAGAGCCATTATTGACTTTTAATAATGAACCATTAAATTTTTTGAATCAAGCAAAAAATTTCACAGTAATAAATCATGACAATATTAAAGAAACTAATGATTATAAGTTTTATAATAATAATAGTGTTTTTGGTACGACGTTGACGGAGTATGAAATAGCTCCAGTGAATGATGGGCATATTATTGATCCTACCGATACAGTACAAAGTTCTCTTGGTAAGCTAGAAAGAAACTTAAGTTCACAAACAGCAGAATCTTCTATAAATGTTTTTGAATATCAAAATTATTATATCACGGCGGAAAATAATCTTGATATTTTAGTGTCAAGTTACTCTGTTTATCATCTACCCACTCCGAATACAATAAATGCAGGGTTTACTGTAACAATAAAGGCACAACATGGGCCTATTTATATTCATCCTAATTATGACACCACTCCAGGAGTTGAATATATAGATAGACCTTCAATTGATGGAGCAGATTATTTAATACTCACAACACCTGGATCTCTATCACGTCTAGTCTTTGATGGCGAAAATTGGAATATTGTTGATTCATTTGGTGAGTATTCTTTTAGTGTATCAAAAGATGATGCTCCTAATGAAGATGATTGCCCTTACGGCTTTATTCCTGTTCCTGGAAATTACCTTCTTGAAACTGATGGATTTTGTGTTCAGCAAGTAGCATCTCAGTTAAGTGAAGATAATATGGGACAGGATGAAACAAAATTAATGGGGGGAATAGGACTAGGAGATCTTGAAGATGGTTCGGGACAATACTTAAAAACAATTCCTTCAGTAGGAAATTTAGTACAAGTAATTAGGAGTAAGCTCTATGAAAATAATGATGCGATTGCGAAGGGGCAAAATATATGTGGAAATTTTAAGGCAAGTGAAAATATGGCCGGCAAAATTGGGATTTTAACTAAAAATCAATTATTAACGATATTTCATAAAAGCTTGGCATACACTGGCAGTAATCCACTTAATAGCGATAGTATAACGACATTTTTTGATAGCTTTCCTCTTTATGTCAAAATACATCCTACTATACATGTCCTTACGAATGATGGCCTGACAGTTGCAGATGGAAAAAAGTTTTATTTATCTACTTATAAGTATGATTATCGAGTATGTTCTCTTCAGTCAGGAAATACTTGCTACAGTACACGAGATGATTTTCATAAGGGAAGCAGTAACGAACTAATTGATTGGAACTCCCTTGATGATAATTTTTCTTATGTTAATAACTCTTCATGTGATCAAGCTACTAATCTTATTCCTCCTTTTTCAGAAAACTTTTCACCGTTTTTCGAGGGAGGTTCAGAAGTAGCTAGTTCTTTTGACTCTAATTCATTTTTTTATGTTGCACAAAAAGATAATGAATGTGATTCAACCTATTTTGATTATTTTACGGGAATTCCATCGACAGAAAATGACTATAAAGTTAACCTCATACACTCAGATACTCCCGGTACAGATAGATATACATTTAATAATGCAATTACAGAAGATATTGGAAATTCTATCTTATTATTGTCTCAAGACCTTGGCCTAGATTCGCATAATAAACTTGTTTTTCACCCTAACTCTAAAAGAATTGATGGAGATGATGTAAATGCAAATCCCAAATATATGGTTTTTTCTCGTTGCTTTTATATACCAGATGAGTTTACTTGTACCCTTCCAAATGATATCGAACCTCGTCATAATGTTACTAATTGTAATACAACTGATGGATTTATTACTGAAGAAAGTTGCCAAGTAACATGCTCTAATGGTTATGAATCTTTTCCGGATGACCCTCCAAAAGCTACTTGCTCTAGCAATGAAGGAACTTTCACCTTAAGTGGATGCTACAATCCAAATATTAGTCAAACTAAAGACCTACAAGCAAAAAGTATTATTTTTGACAGCGAGTCAGGTAGTGTTGGATATTGGAAAGCCGATACACAAAAAATAAATAAAGATATAGTCAGTAATGTAGGAAGTTGGACTTCTTATCCAAATAGATTTGGTGAAGAGATAATTTTAAATAATAGCTTAAATGAGAATGGTCTTCAATATATCAATAGTAACTCAGATATGAATAATAATCCTACTGTTAGTTTTTCTGGGGTTGGAATAGGGCTCACTAATGATGATTTCTCTCGGTTATCTAGTAGTACAGCTTTTACAAGAATTTTAGTTACTAAAAATAATTCACCTAGTGAAAACTCTATTTCTTATTACGATGGTGCTACAGGTATGGATGGGTATATTTATTATGGAGACTATAGGTCTTATATCAATACTGACTCCCTCCAAAATGCAGCAGTTGATAACTTTTCCAGTGATCCTAATGCAAATAAAACTATAGTTTCGATATCAACTTTTGACTCTAGCAAATCTACCAATGTTGATAAACTAAAACTCAGGATAAATGCCACTGATTATGCTTTTACTCAATTTGTTAATGAATTAACTAGTAACGGTGCCGGTAGTAGTAATACATTAACATCTCCAGGTTCTGGAATTGGTATTGGACTTGGATCTAATAATACTGGTGGAAATCCATATAATGGTAATATTGCTGAGGTGATTTTATTTGATCGGGCATTATCATCAGACGAAATTGGGAAACTAGAATCTCATTTACTTGTAAAATACGGGGTTATAAATACCTGTAGTTTGCCGAACGATACAGCAGGATATAATTTAACAAATTGTGATGATTCAATTGAGAATATCTCTGAATTAGAATGCTCTATTAGTTGTAGTGAAGGTTATATAAGTAGTGCTCTTAATCCAGCTTCTGCTTCTTGTACTACAGCACAAGGTGAATTTGAATTGAGCGGTTGCGTACTGCCTGAGAATTTACCACATACAATATTTTATGAGCCATTCGATACAAATGGAAGCATTAGTAGTGCTAGTTATACAGATAACTGGACATCTTATAACAATGGAGCTGGGTCATTCGGTGTCGTTGATAACAAGTTACAGGTGACGAGTGTATTTAATGATCAGTATTGAGGAGCGGGGATTACTTCCAATCAAACTTATAATAGAGGTAGAAGAATTTCTTATGAATGGACTTATACAACAAATAAAATGAATCTATCTGATGGCTTGTATTTTTATAGTAAAGACAATTCAATCATAAGCCGAAATCATTATTATAACTATCCTGAAACTTTTAGTATACCTGAGAATCAGGGAGCAATTTTACATAGCTCTGGATCGAATTCATCTGAAAACTTTAAATTAAAATTGACAGGTGCATTTGGTAGCGGTGAATTTATGATCGATGAAGAAGGAAGTCCGGGTAAAATTTATAATATTTCTATTGATTATCAACTTGATGGTAAATTTATAGTTTATGTAGATGGAAAACTGATAACAAGTGGGACTATCGCTGACCCATCGATCTTAACTGACTATTATCTAGAATTTCATACAGATGAGTATTATCCAAATGTTACCAGTATATATACTCTTGATGAAATTAAAATTGAAGACCTTACTTTTACATGTGGGTTAGCTGATATTAATCGGGGATATAATACAGAAGGTTGTAACGTAGATACTGGAAATATTATACAAGATGATTGTAATGTAGTTTGTGCTGATGAATATACAGGTACGGCCAGGGCAAGTTGTAATGTTTATAACGGAAACTTTGAGTTTAGTGGATGCCAAAATATCTTATAAGATATTATAACTAGTAGCAAAGTTGGTCATTGGAAGGCCAGTGTTGGTGTTGAGATTGATAACTCAAATAATGTTCTGTCTTGGACTTCATTGCCGAATAGAGCTGGTAAAGAAATTGTTCTTACACGTAATAACCCAGATAGTGACAATGATTCAATTGTTATAGAATACTTACCATCTAATGCTGAATTGGGAAATCAGCCTTCTGTAAAGTTTAATCAACAAAACTGGCTAGAGAATGATAGTGATTTTGCTTATTTTTCAGGAGTACAGCAATTTACAAGAATCGTAGTTGCGGCCAGAGACGGTGGAGTTCAGGCCGGATCACCCTCTTGGGATAGTTCGACTGATTTTGAAACTCGTTTCGGGGGCAATAAATTCTGGGCATCATCTAGTTACGATGAGTCTGCTGTATATGGAAATAGTCAAATACCTCCGAGCGTAACTGCGACATCATCTAGTTTGAATCCTGAATTTCCAGATTTCGGGCCAAATTTGACTAATAGGGTGGTGTTTATATCCCTCTCTACTTTTGATAGTCTAAAAAGTGATGGAAGGAATAAAAAATTAGTTACTCGCTTTAACAATAAGAATGTTAAGTTTAAGTACCCTTATATTGATGGGCTACCTTTTCAGACGACAAATGATACGAACCATAATAATGGAGATTATGATGATCCAGTATCAGGAACAGCAATTAGAATTGGTGCCAATTCACTAAAGGGATGGGATGGTGAAGTTGCGGAAGTCATTTATCTTGATAAGGTATTAACTCCTGAAGAAATATCTATTATTGAAACATACTTAACTGAAAAATATTCAATTCCTTAGCTTTTCATTACTTGTTGAGTCATATTTTTTCTACGTAATATTTGTTATATGTAATTTTTACCTAAGTCATTAACTATTAATATGAATAAGTGATAGGTAGCTTTATAAAAGGAGTTATTTATGAAATTTTTAATATTAACTATGCTAAGTATTACTATATCTAGTTTTGCCCAAGCAAACACAGTTTTAGATTTATCTAATTTTATCACAGAAAATGAATTAAAGGTGCAGACTCTATTAAGTAATAAGTATGAGTATAGCTTTAGTAAAATTGTACTAGACACTAAAAAATGTGTAGCTCAAGAATCTGAAATCGGTGCTGTTGGAGTATGTTTGGTAACTTTGCAAGCAAATGAGGAGTCGGTATCTGCAACTTTTGCAATTACTGTCAGTAGTCATTTCTCAGGAACAAGCATAATTGATCGAGATGTGCGAGTTCTTCTTATTGATTATAAACTATAAAAATAAACAAATTTTAAAAAAGTAATAGAATGTGCATTAATGTTATTCTATTACTTCATTGATTTCACGTAAAATACAATAAATTATGTGAACTAAATATAAGCATACTTTATTTTCTGTATGTAAATCTTTATTCTAATACACTCATGAAAAGAAGGTGAGGATGAAAGGTTTGAAAAGACTTTTCAAAATATTAATTACGTTGTTTTTAGTTCTAAATATTTTATTACCTATAACATACACTGAGGATAGAGTAAGAAATGACTATGGACAATTAATTGCTAAATTATTATACAGATAATTCCCTGCTAAGTATCTGTAACCTTAATTTATCTGTTATCTTCGTAATATTAATAATTAAACTCTATTTTTTTAGATTTAGCTCTTTAATAAAGACATAAATTTACCGATTAACTCTGATTATTGTATAATTTATGGATACTTTCATGATTATTGAAAAAAAAATATTATTGATCAATAAATATTTTTACCTAGCAATATTTTTATCTTTTATTGTACTTCAGTCTTGTTCAAGACAAGATAAAACGACATTAATAATTACTAAGAGTGCCAGTCTAGGAGTTCCTCAGAATGGTGGAATCATGATATGGGGTTATCATTCTGATTCTGGAGAGAGCTTAGCAATTTCAATTAATAATACTGATTCGTCAAAAGAAGTTGCGCTTAAAGTAGGAGAGTGGAAATTCTTTTCTATTGGATGGACCGGAGATAGTTATATGGAGGGAGAAAATCGCTGCGCTGTTGAAAGTGTAAACTTGCGTGGAGCAAGACATAACCTTTCTCTTTTATTAAATAAATCAAATTGTTCCAATGAAGCTTTTTCTAGTTCAGAAAATATTGTAACAGATAATCAATTTAAAAAACTCAGGATTTTAGATTGTGTATCTAGTGGCGAACTAGAGGCAATCAGTACAGCAGAAGACAGTAGGTGCAGTGACCTTAATAGTGCTGCTGGTAGTTTTCGAGTAATTTTTCATGAAGTATATGAGAGTCAAGCATCAGAACTTGGCCTTAAAAGTGCGTGTCAAACTTTTACAAAGTCTGTTGCGAATACTAGTCTTTTGGTTCCGACCGGAAACTCTGCGATTAATAAAATGTATACTTCTATTGAAGTATACAGTGACGAAAACTGTGTTGATAATATTCAATTATTTACATATTCAAATGGTATTGGAAAGCCTCAGAGTTATAATGTTGATTCTTCTAAGTTTTTTATCAGCTCTAACGATAATTCTTTAACAACTGATTTATTTATACTTTATTCAAATGCAGAACCAGAGGAAGAAGTTGCAGTTGAAGCTGCAGCTGAAATTGAAGTATATATTAATAATCATTCACTTTTATTTAACACACTATTTGCAGACTATCCTAGTGTACTTTTTTATTCACCATTAATAATTGGTAGTGAGATTTCCTCCCCTGGTGTAAGTGGTATAAACGATATATCGATTAGTTTTTGGACGAAGCTAAATTCATCTGATTTAGAAGGCACCATTATAGAGCAATCAGATAATAGCATTTTAACAGCTGCTGATGATGATGGATTTCTTGATATAAGTTTTGAAATTTTTATTAGTGGTTCATCTTTATGCTTTGTATTTAATGAATCGTCTGAAAATCATTGTGTAGATATTGATGATAATAATTTATTAGATGATGAATGGCATCACTTAGTATTTATTAGAAAGTATATTGATGGTAATACAGAGATGTATATTTATATTGATAATGTAGAGTCATTTTCTGTTAGTGAGGGCCAATTACCGAGCGATGTTAATTTACTTCCAGTTATTGTGGGCCCTGAGTTTAGAGGCATGATTGATGAGCTTGCAATTTGGAATAAGGCCTTAGAATCGAACCAGGTTGATGCAGTTTATAATAGTGGAGTTACTTTTGATTTAAGTGTTGATAATGAAGCTTACCTTAGTAGTGGGAACTTAACGGGATTTTGGAACTTTAATCAAACAGTAGATCACTTTAGCAAAAATGGTGGCGTTGTATCGTATGATGACATAAATGGAAACCTTGATTATTCAGCAAGTTCTACCTTGTTAATTGATGATATGACTGCTTATGCTCCGCAAAGGAAAGATGATATTCCAAATAATTCTAAATATATAAATATTAGTTCTATGTATTTTGAAACTGACTCAGGTACAGATGATACAAATTTTACTTTATTGGATACTTCTTCACAGTTATATTCTTTTGATACAGGTAAAGGTTCTGGGGTTACACTCTCTGCATGGATAAAAACTAGTTCCGAAGATAATTGTCAGACAATTATGGCACAAGCAGAATATGACTCATCTGGTTCTGATCCTCATTATTATTATATTCTAGCAGTTCGAAATGGAAAAGTTACATGGGAGCTATATGCTGATGATGCACCTGCTTTCACCGCTAAAGTAGATTATGAGAATGAGGGTTTACTTGTATCAAATATTGCCGTTAATGATGGTGATTGGCATCATATTGTGGTTATAAGGCCCTCTACAATGTTTCTCGGTGCATATTGGAATACAATATATATTGACGGTATAGCTAGAGCAGCTGAGCCCGAAATTAGTGATGTTGATGTTGTGTTAAACAAAAACCTATATGTTTCAATAGGTGGACATTCTGGTCATTATTATGCAACGAGTGAATATTTAGATACGTGCTTATTTCAGGGATATATCGATGAAGTATCAATTTGGGATAAGGAACTTTCATCAGATGAAATAACTAGTTTGTATAATAATGGTCACCCTATTGATATTAAAAATAACAAAGGAGATTACCTTTCGTCTCAAAATATTAAAGCTTATTGGCCATTTGATGATAAGAATGAACCACTTTTAGAATATAATACTTACTATGGGGATATCGACTTCAATGGTAAGCCTGATGAAGATGTTTATACGATAATTCCTTCGCTGGCACCAATTAATTATCCACTAACTCCGCCCTATGCAGAAACAACTATTGCTAACTAATAATTGTAGTTGTTATGAAAATAATAAAATTAAGTTATTAATAAAGATTGGTAATTGTATTATATATACTGATGCCTTGTTCTTTTAGTGTTTCAATTGTTCTATCCTTATCGATTGGGATATCCCTAACTGTTTCATGTGTTAATGTATTAATTCTATAATCTTTTATTAACCTCATCCTAGCCATGTCATTATGTCCATTCGAAATTTTTGAATTTCCATTCTGCCATTGATCATAGTCACCTAAGATGTCTATAAACTTAGATTGATTTAAAAAAAAATCTATTGAAATAAAGTTTTGATCAACTTGATAAATAAAATCTTCATTAAAAGAACCGTGCATGTCTAAAGATAGTATTACGTTTTTTATAGATTTTAAATAAGGTGTCATATGATTTGAAATATAATAAATTTCATCATTTTTTTTAATGTAGTTTTTTGTCCACTCCCTGTTGAGATCTCTACCATTAGCATTATATCTAGTTCTATTATCTGCTCCATCAGGATTGATCATTGGATAAATAATAATTTGAAATTTCTTATGCCATTCTTTATTATTGCTAGCGAAAACTTTATTTAAAAAACCTTCAATTATGTAATTAGATGTTCCTTCATCTCCATGCTGACGGCCCAATACAATTATTGTTTTTTTTGAATCATCGACTTGAGTAGGTGAGATTACATATAGATTACGGTTTTGGACACTTTTTCCAATCGTTTCGATCTTGTAATTAAGTGGAGTTAACTTTTCTCTTACTATAGATAAATATTGAGTCAGTGTTGAGTAATCATAATACTCTAAATAATTATCATCTAAGAGTTCATTTAATATATCTTCATCTGTGTATTGAACCTGAATATTATATTGTTTATTTGAATTTAAAGATATGCTTTTATTAATTGATTGATACTTTCCGTTTAAGTCAATATAAACCTTGTTATTTAAATTAAGTCCAAGAGTTTTTATTGCTCTACCTGAAAGTTGTGTCTCATTAATACATTTTGCAATAGTATAGGATGAAAATACAATAGGGATGATAGTAATTATTAAACGAATATACATTATTACAAGCTCCCATTCTTGTCATAGATATTTGAACATACTATAAAATATTTTATTATGTTATACAGATAGTATTTTTTACTCAGAGTCTTCGTCTAATGAATAAGGTAGTATAATCATTTCTGAGTAAAGCATTGATATTATATGCTTGCATTGACATGAATCCGAATAGCTTTTCTTAGATAATTTGCTAAATTGTCTTTTATTTAGACGTTCATGGCCAATGATTTATATGAGAATCGTTTATTCAATAATATAGCAACCCTATTTTGGCATCCTTGTTGAACATATTACAACAAGGGAGTTCAAGTGAAAATAATAGGTATTATACTATTAATAATATATTTCAATACGAATGTAATGGCCAATATTTGTAATGGCCGAAATCAATCATCAATCAAAGATTACCACTCTCAGCTTTATAGCTTCTGCAAGAGTCCCTATCAGTATATCTGTGGAAATAATAATTCAAAGTTAATTGCAAAACAATTCGCAATGGAGCAAAAAGAAATTGCGGCAAGAGATATTTACCAACATTTTGATTCACTAAATATTCCTTTTTTAGGAAAAATTACACAGCTGTGGGATCACAAATACTTTCAGCAAAAAAGGTCAAAACGGTATGAGAACTATCAAGGAATAAAAAGTTATATTTATAATTTAATATAATACCAATTAAATGTTTCCATTAAAAATAGTATACCTGTAGATGCTGACATTAGCGAAATAGAAGCATACGAAGATAATATTAAAGAAATAATTCAAGAGGTAAAAAACACTCCTGTTATTTTTACATATCAACATATTAACAACCTGGATGTGTCTCCTGAATATAAAAATGAATTGGAAGAAGAGTTTATAGAAGCCTGTGGTGCTAGAGGATTTAAATATAATGCTGTTGTAACAAGAAAAAGAAATCCATTTAAGCAAATCTTAATTATATGCCCTGGTATATATGAGGCGATTGATAATAGTACCATAGATATAAATGATTCTATAGCTAACTTTTTATTTACTCTATCACATGAGCTCGCCCATGTGATAGATATTACAACTCCTCTAGTTAATTCTCATGAATTTTTAAAGTGCTTAAAGAATAAGAGGAAAAAAGATAATTCGATGAGTGAATATAACAAATGGGTATTATCAAAGTTTGATGAAATATTAGCAGATCAGTGGGCAGTGAAAACATTAAATCTATTTCTAAAAGATAAATTATATGAAGATAGACTTAAGTATATAGTTCGATCTGCTTCTGTAATTTGTGGAGCAAAAGAAGACTCTACTCACCCAAGCGCTGAATGGAGGATTTCAAATATTTTAGGTAATAATCAAGAAATCAGAAAAACTCTTGGTTGTGACCAGTTTGATGATGAAAAAGAAGAAGATTACTTTTGTGATTTTTAAAGATATTATAAAAATATTTTATCAATAGAATAATTCATGACTGTTTAGAGATATTAGATATATCAAAACTCCAACTGAACCAATTTTTTTAAAAAAAATCTTAAAATTTATTTCAAGATATAATCAAAGAAAATTAGACACAGTCCTTCGATATAGGTTCATATGTAATATATATAGAGCTTATTTGTGAATATGATAGAACAGTGTATTCTTGCCAATATCGATAAGACAATAATGGGAGTTAATGATGTTCTTAAAATTGAATATTACTATAATTTTAATGGTAACAATTATAGGTTGTGTTGGTTTAAAAAAACATGCCATATCAGCAGAAGATGATTGCAGAAAAATTTATGCTAAAGATACATATATAGCTAATGTTTGTATTCTAGGGGTATCAATTGCTCGAAATAATTCAAGTAAAATGTATGTTAAGTCTTATGGTGATAAAAAGTTTGATATTGATTTAGGGTTGTTAATTAACAAAGCACATTTAAATTGTAATAATGTTGTTTACCTTGGAGTTGAGTGGCGTAAGGTTGAAAGGGCTCATTATGCAGCATGCTACAGGGGGATAAAATTATTTCTGAATGATGTAATTATAAATTATACAGGCCAGGAACTGAATTATATTTATTACCAAAACTCTAGACATGCTATTTTAAACTTAAATAATGCAATAGAGCAGGCAGATAATAATAATCCCATTAATATGTTGGGACTAGGTAATTTACTCGATTGTTGGCTTGGTATTTTGTCCTGTCATAATTAATTAATAGTTAGTTAGGGCCTTTTTATTTTATTGTGTATTATTACTAATTATGTGTATTATAGTTTCTGGCATAAAATATAATTAAACATGTAAATATTAATAAGAATTATTATTTGAAATATTATAATGAGATTTCATTTTTATAATTAATATTATTTAGTGAGTAAATATGAAAAGCAACAAAGAGTTATATGACATTGTTTTTGATCAATCACCTTTCGGGGTATCGTTAATTGATTTAGCAACATATAAGTTTATTGATGCTAACCCTAAAATGCTTGAGTTATTACAGTATGATAAAAAAGATGATGTATTAGATCATCCTGAAAAAATATCCCCTAAATATCAGCCGGACGGAGTATTGAGTTACCAAAAAGCTAATGAAATGATGAATATAGCTGTGAAAAATGGCACTCATACTTTTGAGTGGGTTTGTATTAGATCTGATGGTGTAGAGTTTTGGGTTGAAGTGACACTAACTCTTGTTGTCCTGAATGGTAAAGAAGTATTATATGAGACATGGAAAGATATAGATGATAGAAAAAAAGATGAAGAAAAATTGATAACTTTGAATAAAAATTTAGAATTTCAAAATAATAATTTCAAAGAATTATTTGAGCATTCATCGGATGGGTTAATTGTGGCCCAAAATAATAAATTTAAAGAATGCAATAAAACAATACTGGATATGCTTGGTTACAATACAAAAGAACAGTTTCTAAACTTACACCCCGCAGAGATATCTCCCTTAGTTCAGCCAGATGGTAAGTTGTCTAAGGATAAATCAAATAAATTAATGCAAGAATGTATGGGAAAAGGGTTTGTTGAGTTTGAATGGGTACATAAAAAATCAAATGGAGATAATTTTTGGTATCATATTGCATTAAATAAAATAAAATTTAATAATAAAGATTCAATTTTTGCAAGATTAAGAGATATTAATAAGGAGAAAATACTTCTTAGTGAACTCGAAACTGAAAGAAATAATGCCATAAGCTTTTTAAATTACCTACCAGTAGGTATAGCAAGAAATGATACTACTAATAAAAATAAAAATGAAATTAATCAGCACTTTTCTGAAATGTTTGGATGGGATGTTGATGATATGGACACAATGGATAAATGGTTTACTAATGCTTACCCCAATGAAAGTTACAGAAAAGAAGTGATAGATATATGGTCTGCTAAAATTGAAGAATCCGTTATAAATGGTAAGCCCTATTCTACTCCTTGTGAGGTTAAAGTAACTTGCAAAGATGGAAGCTTTAAGTGGTGCCAGGCCATATATTATAAACATAAAAATTATATGTATGGAATATTTATAAATATTACTGATAGGAAAATGATAGAAGAAAAAAACCAAATGGCAAAAATTGAAATGGGGCTAGCTAAATTAAAAGCAGAAAACGCAACTAAGGCAATATCAGAGTTTTTAGCTAATATGTCACATGAGATAAGAACTCCTATGAATGGTATTATTGGAATGTCACATCTTGCTTTACAGTCTGATAATATTAGTAAACAAAATAATTATATAAAAAAGATTGATAAGTCTTCCAGATTATTATTGGCAATTGTAAATGATATTCTGGATTTTTCAAAAATCGAAGCAGGTAAGTTGGAAATTAAAAATTCAGACTTTGACCTTCGTAAAACTATTGATACTGTTGTTCATTTTGTTCAGTATAAAGTTGAAGAAAAAAAACTAAGATTAATTGTGAATTATGATGAGAAAGTTGGTGAGTTCTATTATGGAGATTCAATAAGGATTTCCCAAGTATTGTCAAATTTACTAAGCAATGCTGTTAAATTTACAAATAGAGGAGAAGTATCAATAAATATCAAAAGTAAGTCAGATGAAACAGTACGTTTCGAAGTAAGAGATACAGGAATTGGAATTAATCAGTCTCAATGTAATAATTTATTTAAATCTTTTACTCAAGTGAACCGAGATGTACGTAACAATTATGGGGGTACAGGTTTAGGTCTTGCTATATCAAAAAAACTGGTTAAGCTAATGGGAGGCAAGATTTGGGTAGAGTCTCAAAAAAATATTGGAAGTAATTTTATCGTTGAAGTAAAACTTCCAAGGAGCAAATCCACTACTTTTAATATTAATGAAAATAATAATTTGGATAAATTAGTTAATTTAAACTTTTTGAATAACTGTCATGTACTTGTTGTTGAAGATAGTAAAATAAATCAAGAAGTCATAATTGGTTTTTTGAAAGATAGTGGAGTTAAAATTGATATAGCAAATAATGGTCATGAAGCAGTTGTGATGTTCAATAAAAAACATAATCATTATCAATTAGTATTGATGGATCTGCAAATGCCTGTTATGGATGGCCTTGAAGCAACAAAAAAAATACGCGAGGTTGATTCTAATGTACCTATTATAGCTTTAACGGCTAGTGTAATGTCCCAGCATTTTAATGCAAGTCAAGAGGCTGGAATGAATGATCATATAATAAAACCAATAGATATTAATAAACTTCAAAATGTTCTGATAAAGTTTATTGATAAAAATTAAATGTCTTATGGACGTAAGTGTTTGAACTTATATGGGTGTATTGTAAATTATACTTTTGTTAATTAAATAGTAACACTTATTTTAAATTAATGGTTTATATGTTTAATGACACTGAATGGGCATACGAGTTTATTAAAAATATTTAACACTTTTTTTATTATTATTATATTCATAAGTTGTAGAGATAATAATTTTTTTTCAACTGAGAATGATGATTATTCAATCGTAACAAAAACTAAAGATCTAGAGTGTAGTTCTCAAACTGATCAGTTTGAGCATATATTTGCTAAAACTAAAAAGCTATATACAAATAGTCGTAATATAATAAACTATATTCAACATGAGGAATCACAGAGTTATTTTGGCGATTTCGGAGCTTTGTATCCTGATCATAGTACTTTGGGAGTTGAGTTTCCATTAGTATTTAGTGAGCAAATAATTGATAATTATTATACTGATATACTTGATAAAATTTCAAGCTATGAGGATGGAGGTTATAAAGAGGTATTTATTGATGATGAATACATATATCAAAATATAACTAACTTACTTCAAGTTTATCCAGGATACTATGAAAACTTAGATTTTTTACAAAAAACAGTCTCTGAAATAGAAGGCCTATATGCGATGACTATTAGGTTTAAGGATCGATGCTTAAAGCCTAATATAAATTATAAAGAAGCAACGCAGCTGCGTGCTCTTATGATACTAGAAAGAAAAAAATGCTCAGGAGGGAATGAACATAAATATTGTCTTGAAAATATAATTGAAGATTGGGACTTACTATCAGAAACTGATGAAGGGAAAAAACTGCAACTAGACCTGGAAAATGATTTTGTTATGTTATGTAATGGGAAAGATGCTAATAATGAACTTTGTACAACTTTATTACAGGACTATATAAATGATAATAATTTATTGGGGTTTTATGATTATCATACGGCGATAATAAAAAATGAAACTTATAATCGAGTTTATCAAATTAAGGAAAATGGAAAAAGGGTGAGATGTCGTTTTAATGATATCAATGATGAGTTAACAATGTTTCTTAATGTTTTCATTTCTGACGAAAAATTAAAAATAAATGTTAGAAATGCAGTTAGAAAATATTGGAACCATGATTCAACTTTTAATATTAAATTGAGATTTGCAACTACAAAAACTGATAGTACTTTAAATATAGAATTTAGAGATACCAACCTTTCACACGTTAAGTCATCAAAGCCATTTAATATTATTCTATCCAGTTCTATAAAAAATAAAAAAGAATTACTGGAGGCAACTATTGCACATGAAATAGGTCATTCATTAGGGCTACCAGATTGTTATCTAGAATACTTTAATGAATCAGGTGAAATTATGACTTACTTTGAGCTTGAGCAAGATAACTTAATGTGTGCAGTTAAACCTAGAAATACTATTAAAATTGATAAATATATTAATGGTTTACAAAAATTCAGATGTGTATTCTAGTTCATTAAATAATTTAAAATGTCTTTTTAAAGCTTTTAATTCATTGGTGGAGTGTAACTAGTGAGAGTAATACCATCAACAGCATTTTTGTATTCTTCGATGCTAGGAGTTCTTCCAAGAATGGCAGAAAGAATAACAGTTGGAGTGGATGCAAGTAAAGATTCACCTTTTTTCTCATTAGAATCTTCTACAACTCGACCTTGAAATAGGCGAGTAGATGTGGCCATAACAGTATCACCTTTTGATGCTTTTTCTTGATTTCCCATACAAAGATTACATCCGGGTCTCTCTAAATACAACATGTTTTCATATGTTGTACGAGCATCATTTTTAGGAGAAGAATCATCAAACTCAAAGCCAGCGTACTTTTGCAAAATCTCCCAATCACCTTCTTTTTTAAGTTCATCAATAATGTTATAAGTTGGAGGTGCAACAACAAGTGGAGCTTTAAATTCTACTTTTCCAGTTTGTAACTCTAATTGTTTAAGCATATCAGTAAGTATCTTCAAGTCACCTTTGTGAACCATACAAGAGCCTATAAAACCAAGGTCAATTTTTTTATTTCCTTCATAATAAGATATTGGTCTAATCGTATCATGAGTATAGCGTTTAGATACGTCATCATTATTGACATCTGGATCAGCAATCATTGGCTCCACAATTTGATCTAGATCAACTATAAACTCTGCAAAATATCTAGCATTTTTATCTGGCGTTAAAGCGGGTTTTTTGCCTGTTTGAATTTCATTGATTCTATGATTTGCTTGGTCTACAAGCCCTTGGAGAACCTGGTTTTGGTTATCCATGTTTTTGTCAATCATAACCTGAATTCTATTTCTTGCAATTTCGAGTGATTCTATTAATGTTTCATTATTGGATATACATATAGATGCTTTTGCTTTCATCTCTGCAGTCCAGTCAGTGAATGTGAAGGCTTGGTCAGAAAGAAGTGTACCAATATGTACTTCTATAATACGGCCCTGAAAAATATTATCGTTGAATTGCTTTAGCATTTGGGCCTGAGTAGCATGAACAACATCACGGAAATCAATATGATTTTGAAGGTTTCCTTTAAAAGTAACCTTCACTGATTCAGGAATAGGCATTGAGACTTCTCCTGTTGCTAATGCCAACGCTACAGTTCCTGAGTCAGCACCAAAAGCTACACCTTTTGACATTCTGGTATGTGAGTCACCACCAATAATGATGGCCCAATCATCAATGGTAATATCATTTAGAACTTTATGTATAACGTCAGTCATGGCCGGATATTTATTTTGGGGGTCTCTTGCTGTGATTAATCCAAATTTATTCATGAAGTTCATTAATTTTGGAATATTTTCTTGTGCTTTTTTATCCCAAACAGATGCTGTATGACATCCTGATTGATAAGCTCCATCAACTGTTGGTGCAATCACTGTTGCGGCCATAGACTCCAACTCTTGAGAAGTCATCAGACCTGTTGTATCTTGGGAGCCAACAATATTAACTTTAACTCTAACGTCTGATCCCGCATGAAGTACTTTTCCTTCAGTTACACCAACTGCATTTGCATTAAATATTTTTTCAACTGCTGTTAAACCTTGATCATCATTAGATATTTCTTTCGAAGGGGCAAAAGCTGATTGCAGTGGAATTCCTAATGTCTCAGATGCGAAGCTTTGCAATTTCTTTCCAAAAACAATAGCGTAAGTACCACCTGCTTTAATTGATTCAAGCTTTTGCGGAGTAAGTGCATTGGAAATATCAATTAGTTCTTTATCTTCATGATAGAGTTTTTTAGTTTTCGTATTAATTGTTAAAATAGTTCCAGTGTCTACAGAATAGGATTGCTCAAGAATGGATTCACCATTTTTATCTAAAATCTGGTTTCCTTGGTCATCTAATTTCTTTACCCAGTTTTTAAGATCAATCCCTATCCCTCCCGTTACATTAACTGTTGTTAAAAAAATAGGAGAGATACCATTTGTCCCACCTACAATAGGAGCAATATTAATAAAAGGAACATAGGGACTGGCCTGTTTTCCTGTCCATAAAGCAACATTATTTACACCTGACATTCTGGAGGATCCAACTCCCATAGTACCTTTTTCAGCAATTAGCATAATTTTTTTATCAGGGTGATTCTTTTGAAGTTCTATTATCTCAGACTGGGCAATTCCTGAAATAAAACATTTTCCATGTAGCTCACGATCTGATCTGGAGTGTGCCTGGTTTCCAGGTGACAATAAGTCTGTTGAAATATCACCTTCTCCAACTACATATGTAACCACATTAATTTCTGAATCAACATCAGGAAGATTTGTAAAGAACTCTGCCTTTGAATAACTCTCAAGAATATTCTTTGCTGTTATATTTCCAGCTTGGTATGCATCTTTTAGACGACATGTGTCGGCTTCATATAAAAATACTTGATTTTTTAAAACCTCTGCTGCAGATTTAGTGATTACTTCATCATTCCCTAGTGCTAAATCAAGCAATACCTTAACTGATGGCCCTCCTTTCATATGTGATAGTAGTTCAAATGCAAAATCTATAGAGATTTCTTCTACTTTACTTTTACCAATGATAATATCTTTTAAAAACTCTGATTTTTCAGATGCAGCACTAGTCGTTCCTGGAAGAGTGTTATAAATAAAATAATTAAGAGCGTCCTTTCTGTACTGACTTTGTGTGTCTTTAATTTGAGCAATGACTTCTTTTAATAAAGCAGAACTATCAATTGGCTTTGGATTTAAGTTAATTAATTTTCTTTCTTTAATTTCATTTAGATATTCTTGATAGATATTCATAAGTTAAAACCCTTTATGTAAAGCTAATCGATTATGGGTATGAATTATAACACCTGATTCACAACTTTTGAACCAATATTTAAACTCTTAGCTACAAACCTAAATAACTTAATACTATGTTAAAGCTCCGTATTAAATACAAGTAAATTATGTTTGCGGATTAATATTTAGTGAATATTCTTATTATAAATTTGAGAAATATTAATATTATTTTAAATGTTTATTTGTTTAACACTGTAAATTTCTAATCATTCAAAGCTTCTTAACCTACCGATTTAATTAAGAGGTTTTGGCATCTTAATTGCTCCATAAGTAGTAGATAATGGAGGAGATGATAGAGAATGATCACGCTTGGCCCACTAAATAGATTATCATTATTAGTATGCATTGTTTTTACTTTTAATAGTTTTGCAGAATGCATTAATGGAGAGCCTGAAATTGGTGGCCTTAACTATTTTGTTGGAATAGAGCAACTTGAACGTGACCTAGGTGAGTATAAAGAAAATCTATTCATAGAAAGACATACATTATTCAGGTATCTTCTTGATACACTTCCGCAATCAAAAGAGTTTACAAAAAGTGATGATTATAATGCACTTGTGATGATGCCTCAAGAAATTCGTGCTGATTTAATTGTGATCGATATTATTGATCAGGTGACAAGTTTATTAGAATCGAGAAGATTTAGAAAATATAAGGATGAATTAGAAGTTATTTTAAATGATGATCCTATTGGAAATTTTTCTGATTGGTATCAAAAGATTTTAGAAATTGCACAAGAAGATTCACGTTTTAAACGAAAGTTAAATAAAAATCTTGTTTTTCAGGTATATGATAAAAAAGGGATGGCAATTGTTACTATTCCTAAACTACTGGATAAAAACTTTTCAGCTCATATCGTTAGAAATAATTTAATTGGTAAATATAATATTTATGGAGCAGATCCAGAATCAGTTAATTTACTTGCATCATTTAGTCCACTTGAAGTTGAACCATTTATTACTGATAAGCTAACCGTTGAAAAGATGAAGAATATTAAAAATCGTTATCTTAAAAATAAAAAACGTACTTATTATGAGGAGTTTTGCAAGGATTATCTTGAAATGGAAAATATGATTACTGATTATTATAAAGTAAGATGTAAACCTAATAAGAAAAATCCTGTTAGTCTACGTGTCTCAAGAAATGCACCTGCAGAAGTAAGACAAACTGTGAAGCCATTATTTGAGTCAATAAATAGTAGTCGTGATAAAACTGAATATACCTCAATCTTGGCCGAATTAAGTGGCGATTCAAATGATATTCAATTCCAGAGTCCGGAGTCTATTTTAGAAAACTTAGAGACATACAATGATGAACTAAAAGAGTATACTTACCAAAACCTATTAAATGCAGAAGATGATAAAACTGTTTTAAAACTAAGGCGTTGGATTAAAAATAATCTTGAAGAAATTCAGCAAAAAATAAATGAATATAATAGTACGAATGATGATAACTTATCTTTTTTGGTTAAAAGAAAAATAAGAGTCAGAAGACATGAAGCATTAGAGCAGTATGATACTTTATTAAAGTTATTTCCAGATGCACCGTGGGTGTCAAACCAAGAGTTCACACTTCTTAATGATAAAGGAAGACCTATATTAACAGGTAAAAGTCGTCTTGAAAGAGTTGCCTGGTACACAAAAGAAATTGCTAAAAAAATTATTTCTCCAGAAAATATTATTTCATATTCAGTAGGAACGGGTGTCGCTTTAGTTACAGGTGGAAATTTAATGGCGGGAGCTGCATCTAAAACATTGATTAGAGATGCAATAAGCGGGTTTAAATATGATAAAACCTTTAAAAATACTTTTAGAAATACACCGCTAAACTTAGCAACTTCAATGGCCACGGCTTCTGGGTTTACTCCTGGACGAGTTGGTTACTTAGCATTTGTGGGTAGTGTTCATGGGGGGGTACGCTCAGCATTCACAGGTCAGGATATTAAAACGGGAATGGCAGTTGGTGCAGGTTATGAAATTGTTAGAAATACAGTCCTACCCCATAATATTGCTCACCCAACAATTTCTTTGTCACCTGGTGAAGTTATTGATCAAGATTATGCAATCAAATCAGTATTATTAGAATCCGGCTTTAATGCTAGTTATCACGCACTTCAAGGGGCAACAGTCTCTCTAATAGAAAAAGATGAAACACCACTTCATGGGGCCTTGAAAGGTGCTGGTTATGGATTATTTGAAACAGCAGTTTTTGTGAAACTATTCGGAGTACAGTATGATATGCATGGTCTAGTAGGTAGTGAAGATAAGCTTAGAGAAGCATTTGCTGCTGAAGCAGAATATCAAAAGACAGTAAACGCCCGAGGAATAGAGCTAACAGATACGGATACAATGACTGACAATGCCTATCAAGCAAGTTTGGATATCGGTTATCGAGTTGGCTATGGAAAAACAGGATGGTGGGTTGAAAAAATATTAGAAGACGATGCTTCTTTTTCTGCAATAGGGTTTGTAACTAGTCCTGTTGGCCATGTAAAAAAACTTAATAATGGTTTACCAACATTGATTAGTCATGAGGTTGGGTTACACCAAATGCAATATCGAAACTTAGGTGGGGCTAATTTTCTTATTCAGTATTCGATAGAGTCGGCCAAACATGGAACTCATGGTTCTCACGCTAATGCAGATGAGGCACGGTTGGCAGATCCTGATAGAGATGTAAACTCGCTTGAGCAGTATATGACCCATGATTAATACAAAAAAACATAAATAATAAATTTGTATAATAAGCTGACACCTTATAGAAATAGTGCCATATTTTTTCTCTGAAGAATTGATGAATAATTATACGATCTTTATATGGCTTAGTTATTCAAACATCAGGAATTACCTTGCACGTATTTTTAGATATAAGAAATCGATAGTGTTTGTAAACGTCTGTAAAAAAATAAAGCCAATTAATTCTACATGACTTGTATTAATACTTAGAATCTTAATGTTAAGTAAGCTGAAAGACTGTGTAATAAAGTGTCAGTACCAACAGAGAGAGTTGACACCGACCCATGAAAAAAATTAATCAAGGTAAGGAGGTTTAGTTTCTTTCTTTCTTTGTTGGATCAAAATAGTCTAAGAATAATGAATTGAGTGTTATTAATATGCCTTTTATTCTTCCTATATCGGCAAATTTATAGTTAAATTATTATTGTTCTCTTAAGTAAAGAAAGGATCAACTTAAATGGCCAAACATATCATAACCTTAACTTTTTTATTGTACATATTAAGTGTATTTGGATCCGACCTAATTCCTTTTATTGCCGATGAACTTGGACAAATAGAGAAAACATAATGAAGATTTTATTTAAAATATTATTAGACAAAAAATCAGTAAGTATTTTATTATTCACAGCAGTTTTTACTGTACTCATTGATTATGGAATGAGTTATTTTAATAACTTTAATCAATTTAGTTTAAGTGCAATATCAAAATCAGTTATGGAACTTGATTATAAGTTTGGAATGCGATGGAATTCATCAATAAATGCTCGTATTGTTCGATATGCAAATGGAGAATTGCAGTATGATAATATATTTAGTACAAATAACAAAGGATTTGCATCTGACTTAGATTTTAAATTTAAGAAAAAAGATGGAACATTAAGATTTTTAGTATTTGGAGCGTCATATTCATTTGGGAGTTTTTTAAAAACGAATTGGCCAAATCGATTGCAACAAAAATTAGATGAAGAAGGTATAGATATTGAGTTTTATAATTTTTCTTTAGATGGATCAGGCAATCTCAATACATATCGATTATTTTTTGAAATGATAGTTCCAAACTATGAATTTGATGGAGTTATAATTGCTTCTTTTTTGCTTACTAACTATTTTGCGGCAGGTAAATCAGATGATAAAAATTATTACTTCTACCGCTTTACTGATTTTCCGGATTCAAGTGAGGAATTTAAGCAAGAATTTGAAAGAAAATCATTTACTACATATAAAGTCTTATCTTCGAAGCAGTTGGATAATTTACATAATAACTTCGAAATGATGCCATATTATACAATAAATATTTTAAAAGAAATAAAAAGTTTATTAACAATTAATAAGAAGAAAAAACTAGATAGTAAAAGTAATAATCACTCAATCTACCAAAGAATGACAGAAAGGTATGGGTCACAGTCTGTCGATAGATTTGAGCAAATTATTAAATATTGTATTAATAATAATAAGTTATTCATTTTGTCGAATATTCCCAAGAAAGATTGGTCTTTATCTGGTCAAGATGATCAATTCCACAGGGAGCAATTTTTATATTTTAAGGATAAGTACAAAATTACTTTTTTTGATTTTGCAAAACAATTTTCAACATTAAGTAAGGATGAATTCTCTCGGTATTGGCTAAAGTTTGATGGACACTGGTCTCAAGCAGGGTCAGATTTTTATGCAAGTGAATTTTTTAAACAATTCAAAGTAATGTTGAAGCAAAAAAAAATTAATAAATTTACTCACTCTTCTGTAGAATAGTAGAACAAATGTCTCCAATATTTTGGAAGTTTCCAATTTCTAAGCTTGTGAATTGTATGTTTAATTCTTTTTCAATTGCTGTAATTATTTCCATGTGGGTTAATGAATCCCATCCTTCAATATCATCAGCTGTAGTGTTAGAGGTGAGAAGTACAGTGCCGTCTTCTATGATATCTTCAAAAATGGTTTCCAGCTTCCTTAGTATATCCTTATCATTCATATTTTAGTCCTTGTTTTGATTTATGAAACATTTTCTTTGTTTATATTCTTTTATATCTAATATCCAATTGTTGTCTTGCTCCCTGAAGCCTAAATTCTTGTAGTGGTCTTTAACAATAATATTTTTAGGAGTAGGGATATATTCTCCTATAAGTTTTTCTGCCTTATTATTTTTAGCAAATAAAATAAGTTCATTTGTGACAAAGGTTTCTAGCGTTCTTTTCAAAACACGACAACTCATAATCCAAGTGTCTATAAATAAATTTTTTCCTTCATTTTGACTTTCTAAAATAACTAAAGCAACTATTCCATATTCACCAAAGCGATCAGTTAGAGAAAATGTTATCCCTGTATATATATCGGAATTTATGATATTTGTGATGTCGCTTTCGTTATATCTGACAGTCCTTAAGTTGAATTGGTTTGATCTTTGAGTTAATTGAGAGATTCGAGGTGAGTTGAAATTATCAAACTTATTAATTTTAGACTTCATATTAAGATCTTTCAGAAAATCGGACGCGTTATTAAAGGACTGCTTGATTTTCTGTCGAGATGCTTCTTCTTGATATTTTATGGTTCGATTCTTATCTTCAGTTGAAAATGATGAAACTTCAAACAAGTTTAAACTTCTTAAGTATGGTAAATATTGAGATGGTTCACTTGGTAGTTCTGGAACAGTTATTTCGGGTACTAAAGATTTAACAAGCTCTCTTTCAAATGGGTTATCATCTAAGAATACCATAGAGTCAAATCCTATATTCAACACATTATGAATATAGTTAATATTTTCTGACTTTGTCCCCCAGTTTGCAACAAAAACAGAAATATCCTCAAGTCTCAGAATCATATCAGGATGTTTTAAAAACGGTTCTTTTGCAGTAGATTCATTATTTTTACTACAAATAGCAAGAATAATACCTCTTTCTTTTAAGTTTTTTGCCCACAGTTGAATACTTGAATAAATTGCACCAATCCCGATATCACCAATTTGTATGTTTTCAAGACCGTCATCTCCAATAATTCCACCCCATAGAGTATTGTCTAAATCCAGGATTAAGCATTTCTTAAATGTGCCGCTAATAGATAGGATTATGTCCATAAAGTTTTTAGCGACATACGGTAGAAATTCATATGAAAAATCTGACTTAGTTGAGGCATATAATCGAGGATCAAAAACTATCTGTTGTCCATACAGACCTCTGAGAGAAGCAATGTCACTTATAAAAACATTTTTAAAGGCTTGAGATAATTTCATGAGACCAATATTAAAATTAGTAGTTTGGTAAATTGAAGAAGCATTAGTTTTACTGGAATAATTACCAAAAATAAAGTCGAATTCATATTGTATATTTGAAATTATAATATTTGTTTGGATTTTATTATTAATAGTTTCTACATACAGTTTGATTTGCTCAAGTTCTTGATTGGAGAATTGATCTTTGTCCTCAATAGCATTTTTGGAAAACTTATCATGCCATACAGGAGATGACATTAATATGATTGTATAGTCAGGACTAAACTTGTAATAATCGGATTCAAAATTTAAAATACTAAATTCAGTTTGATTATAGCCTGCCTCTAGTATTTCTATTTTAATTTTACTTTCTAATGCAATCCCTCGAAGCGCGATTGCAAGGAATTGAGTAGCTGAATCTCCAAGCATTGCCACTTTAAAAGTTTTATTAATATCCATGTTTCGTTTTAAGTTGAGTCTTAATTGCTTGAAACTTGATAGTTGAGTCATAATAATTGATACCCTTGTTTATTATATTGAAATATAATAATATAATATTTTAATACAATAAATCAACTACGGGAACAAGATGAATATCGCTAGTATCGAATATAAGGGTATCATTGCTAGTTTACGTAAATTAGAAGAGATAGGGCAATACTTAAATGGTATTTAATTCATTTGATTTTTTTATTTTTTTTATTTTTGTAATTGGCTTATACAGTATACTGGGGCATAGAAGCCAAAACAGAATGCTTTTACTTGCTAGTTATATCTTTTATGGTTGGTGGGATGTTCGTTTTCTTTTTTTAATAACAGTCTCTACGTATGTTGACTATTTGACGGGGATGTTAATCGATGGGAGAAGCATATCACTTAAAAAATATATTAAATTAAATAGTTTTTTAATATTATCTTTTGTTTTTTTTATATCTTTCCAATGGTCGAATTTAAACCTTGTTGTACTTTCTCCTTCAGAACTTTCAATTGATAATCTTTTTATTTTCAACTCTGAAATTAGGACGTTTTCATATTATTTAATGTCGTTTATAGTGATGATTTATTTAATAATACTGGTTGGAAGTAGGTTGAGGTATAATGGAAAACGAGTTTTATTTTTAGTCTTAAGTATTAGTACAAACTTAGGATTGCTTGGTTTTTTTAAATATTATAATTTCTTCATTGAAAGCCTGCTTTCTTTTTTTGCTTCATTTTCCTATTACCCAGACTTGGAAATTTTATCAATTATTTTGCCTGTCGGAATATCATTTTATACTTTTCAAACGCTAAGTTATACAATTGATATTTTCAAAGGGCAATTAAAACCAGTCGATAGCTTTTGGGACTTTGCATTGTTTGTGTCATATTTCCCTCAGTTGGTTGCAGGTCCCATTGAAAGAGCTGTTTTACTTTTGCCTAGGTTGCAAGCTCCAAGAATAATAACATCTGATCATATTTCAAGGGGCGGGCATTTAATTTTACTTGGAATCTTTAAGAAAGTTGCCATAGCTGATGGGGTAGGAGGTTATGTTAACTCAATTTATTCAGCGTCATCTGGGGTCTTAGCTGGAGATATAATTATAGCAACATTATGTTTTGCTTTACAGGTGTATTGTGATTTTTCTGGATATACAGATATAGCAAGAGGTGTTTCAAAGTTACTTGGCATTGATTTAATGGTAAATTTTAGATTGCCATATTTTTCAAAAAATCTTGGTGAATTTTGGAGAAGGTGGCATATATCACTTTATTCTTGGTTCATAGATTATATTTATAATCCCATATTAATTTCCACAAGGTCCCTTGGAAAGCTAGGTGCTGTAATTGCAATTTCTGTTACTTTTACGTTAAGTGGGATTTGGCATGGTGCCGCATGGACATATGTTTTGTGGGGCGCGATGCATGCGATTGGGTTAATATTTTTATTGCTAACAAATAAACGAAGAAAAAAAGTCAGGAAAGTTGTTCCAAAGTACATATATGATCCACTTAGCTTAGCTTCAACATTTACTTATGTATGCTTAGTTTATATTTTCTTTAGAGCACCTTCTTTGCAGCAATTAATTACATTTTTACATGAGATATTCTTTAATTTCACGCTAACGACAAACTTGCCAATCGAATTAAAAGACTCTGCACTGGTTGGAATTCCGGCTTTAGTTTTATATGAAATATGGGAGTTTAAGAAAAATAAAGTTAATTTTTATTTAAGTTTACCTGCCTACGTAAGGGGTATGATTTGTGCAATTATGTTTTATTGCTTAATGCTCGGGAGAGAGAATGTTCCAATGGAGTTTATTTATTTTCAATTTTAAATGGATGTCTTAGATTGTCTATGGGTATAAAATTTTGATTTCCTAATTTGAGCAGTATATGACTCATGGTTAATACAAAAAAACATAAATAATAAATTTGTATAATAAACTGACATCTCATAGGAGCAGTGCCATATTATATATAAGCGCATCATTGTTTAATTCGTGTTTTAGTTAGTATTGTAAATGAGTGTTTTATTATCATGTAATAATAATAGGCTACTAAACTTAATTAACGTAGTAGGGATGCTCTAAAGCCTCTATTGAATTAAGTGACTGAATTTCTCTGGGCTTTTATAGCGATATAAAGCAATAGTAGTCCGAAGCAAAGCTTCAGAATTAATAATATATGAGTTATCTACTTTATAATTTATATTTTTTAATGGTTTGAAAAAAATAGTGATTATAGAGATTGTCATATTATTTATTATTCTATTACCTTCTTTAAAATTTGATATTATCAATTAAAGAATTTTATGTTAATATTAATAATTAACTATATCTTAAACAAGGAAAATATCCTAAGGAAAAAACATGAAGGTACCATTTATGGATATGTGGAGGATGCATGCTCCACTTAAGGAAGAATTTACAAAATCATTTAATAGTATAGTTGAAAGAAATTCATTTATTAAAGGAAAAGAATTAGATGCATTTGAGTCTGAATTTGCATCTTGGGTTGGCACAAATAAATGCATTGGTGTTGGGTCAGGTCATGATGCTTTGGTACTTGGCCTTAAAGCGCTAGGAGTTAAAGATGGAGCAAAAGTAATTGTTCCTGCTATGACCTTTATCTCTACTGTAGAAGCAGTTCTTCAAGCAGGCGGAACGCCTGAGCTAGTTGATGTTGACACAAATGGATTAATAGACCTTGCCCAAGCTGAAGAAAAAATTAAAATTGGAATTAAGTATATGATTCCAGTTCATCTTTATGGAAAATTAGTAGATCCATATAAAATAAATCACCTTATCGAAAAATATAATATTGTTGTAATGGAAGACTGTGCACAAGCTCATGGTGCTACACTTGATAATATAAATGCAGGAACAATTGGTCATGCTTCTGCTTTTTCATTTTATCCTGGTAAAAACTTGGGAGCACTAGGAGATGGAGGGGCAATATGCACAAACAGCAAGTCGGTATCAGAAAAAATAATTGCCCTTAGAGAGCATGGCCAAACAGAAAAATATCACCATAAATACATTGGAATGACATCAAGGCTTGATAATATGCAAGCAGCATTTCTATCCATCAAGCTAAAACATATGAACAACTGGAATAAACAAAGGATTAATGGTGCAAAATTATATCAAGAAAAGTTAAAAGAGAACTCAAATATTGAGCTTAAGGGTATCTCTCTAGCAGGTGATCATGTTTTTCATTTATTAATTATAAACTCAAAACAAATAGATAAAGTGATAGAACAATTAACAAGTGATCAAATTGCTTTTGGAAGACACTATCCAGTCCCAATTCACAAACTTGAATGTTTTGAAAGTATTGGTTGGGATAAATTATCGTTTCCTAGTTCTGAGGATATTGCTTACAATAGTATTTCTTTGCCACTTTTCCCTGGTATCACAGAAGAAGAAATTTCTCTAGTGTGCCAGTCCATCAACAGTTCCTTTTAGATATGACGGCTGTTCCCTTAGTTATTATTGGCGCAGGAATTAATGGACTATGTTTAGCAAAGCATATTGGACAGAATCATCCGTCACTATCTCCAATTATTTTGGAGCAAGAGGAGTACGCAGGAGAGCACACTACAGGAAGAAATAGTGGAGTACTGCATGCTGGAATATATTATAATACTAACGGGCTTAAACATAGATTATGCCTTAGGGGAAATATGTTATGGGAAAATATTGCGATAGAATTAGGTCACCCAATAAATAGATGTGGAAAATATATTATTGCCAACAAAACTGAAGAAGTAGAATTAGACAAAGTGTATCAACAAGCAAAACTAAATAATGTTCCAAATATTCAATATGCTAAAGAGGAGCAGCTGATTAAATTAAAAAGATATGCTAATGTATCAAAGGCAATTTTCTCAGGAACAACAGGTATTATTGATGTCTCTAGTATTATGAGGTCGCTAGTATTATCTTTACCTGAATACGAATCCCACTTAATTAAAAGATGTACTGTCTTTGATATTAAATTAAAAAATGGAAAGTTTCACCTTGAGACTAATCAAGAAGTGATAATTTGCGATTATCTGATTAATGCTGGGGGATTATTTGCTGTTAATAATAGAAAAAAACTAAAATTGAATAATTTAGAAAATTATTTTGTAAAAGGAAATTACCTTAAAACAACTCAACCATTTTTTAAAGATTCATTAATTTATCCAGTACCTTTACCTCAGCTTAAAGGACTAGGCATACATTCAATAATCGACTCAAGTGGTACTATTAGGTTTGGTCCTGATACGGAAGATGTTCAAGTAATAAATTATAATATTTCAAATAATGTCTTAAATAAAATGATTCCAAAAATCAAAAAACAATTCTTCACAATAGATGAAGAAAAAGTCACTTTAGATTTTTGTGGGATAAGACCTAAAATCAAAAAAGATAATCAATTATATTCAGACTTTTGGATTAAAGGCAATAGTGAAGTAGGAGTGGAAAATTATATAGAACTTTGTGGTATTGAATCTCCTGGCCTTACTGCTGCTCCTGCTATTGCTGAATATATATATAATAAATATTTAGCAAAAAAGCTAAGCAGCAATTATTAATCATGCTCTGGTTTAACTTTACGCTTTTCAGCGTCGATAGAATATCATAACCTTTAGTACATAAAATAATAAAATATAGCTTCACAATATCTATAGACTCTATGCCACTTTTTTAATTTTTATATTTTTATCGTATCGTTTTTGCTGTGATTTAACGACTTCTTCTAGAGATTTCATTGTTCTTAATGTTATTGAGTTATAGTAATCTCTCACTTCTTTATCCTTTATTGCTCGATAAAGCTCTTCCATCTCTAATTTTAGCGCTTCCTTACCGTCAATTGCTGGGATATACAAATCACCACTTTTATAATTTATTCTTACAGTATAATTTAATTTTTCATTACCCTCTGCCAGATCTTTAAGTTTTATTTTTTTATCATAAAATTTAATTTTTTCATCTGGAGAATTATCGTCATAACTTAACATTCCATCGGAACCAATAATTATAAAACTTCTAATTTTATAAGGAGAAAGCCATGATACGTTAATAAATGCCTTTAAATTATTTTTGAAATCAATAGATGTTTGAGCAAAATCTTCTTGAGGAAGTCCTGCAGCATTAAAGCTTGAAGTATTAGCACTCCTAATCTCCGATTCAAATAAAAAGTTTATAATGCTTAAGTCATGTGGCATAAGATCATAAACGACATTTACATCAGGCTGATACAGGCCTAAATTTAACCTAGACGAGATTACAAAATAAGGTGTCCCTAGTTTAGGTAGCATTTCTTTTATTTTTCTTACTGCTGGATTAAAAATAAAAGTATGATCTGCGAAAACAGTTAAGCCTTTTGAATTAGCTTTTTCTATTAGTAATTCTGCTTGCTCATATGTCTTCGTAAAAGGTTTTGTCAGTAGTACATGCTTATTTCTATCAAGAAAATAATCTGCAAACTTATAATGCATATCTACAGGTACAATAGGAGCAACTAGATCTACGTCCTCTGATATTTTTGTATAATCTTCTAGTAGAATAGTATTCGGATAAATATTCTCGGCCTCTTCAAGGCTAGATTTATTTAGATCACAAATAGTATGAAGTTCAAAATTGTTAGATTGAGAAATATTTCGAGCTATATTTTTGCCCCAATAGCCATATCCAATTAATGCAACTTTCATATGGGTCTCCTAATATTGATACAAATACCTACCGTAGATACATTGATCTAGCAGGTACTCCTGCTACAATTTCATTTTCTTTAACATCATTAGTTACGACTGCCCCAGCGCCAATAGTTGCATGCTTACCTACAGTAATACCACACAATATAATTGCACCACTTCCAATCGAAACATTATCTCCAATCACTGTATCAATACAATTCCAATCATTATCGGTCAGTATTGAGCCATCATCATTTGTAGCTTTTGGAAATTTATCATTGATAAATATAACTCCATGACCTACAAAACATCCGTTTGCAATTCTTACCCCTTCACATATAAATGTATGAGAGCTTATTTTACAATTTTTGCCAATTGAAACTCTCTTTTGTATCTCAACAAAAGTACCAATTCTGGTACCGTCTCCTATTTTGCAACCATATAAGTTATTAAATCCAAATAATTTAACATTTTTTCCTAGTTGGACATCTTTAGATAAAAATATCGTACAAGAACGATCTTCTTTTTTTGTTATCATATATTAATCACCAAGATTATACTTAACTATAAAAAATATCGGTACTGAATCATAAAACTTTAGCTTTACTCATAGCTCTACGATTCTCTTATTCCTTACTTAAGCAATAAATTGATATTTTTTTTATGTTTGCTATAATTATAGATAATATTATTATCTAACAATTATGGTAAAAAATGAATGTAATAAAAGAAAAATCTATTTTAATTACAGGAGGCGTAGGCTTTGTAGGATCGCATATATTAGATATATTATTAGAAGAAAATATATCACAAGTGTTTATCCTTGATAATTTAGCAAGGGGAAACTTAAGAAATATAGCAGAAGCATTAAAAAGCGAAAAAGTTACCTTTATCGAAGGAGATATTTCAGACTATCAAGTTTTAGAAAATAGTATAAAGCAAGTAGACTACTGCATACACATGGCTGCAATGCGAATTAATTTTTGTTCTATAAATCCTACTGTAGGTTTTAAAACAATGGCAGAAGGCACATATAACGTTGTGGATCTTTGCATTAAACATAATATAAAAAAATTAGTTGCAGCTTCTTCTGCATCTGTCTACGGAATGGCAGACAAATTTCCAACGAGTGAGCTCCACCATCCTTACAATAACAGAACTTTTTATGGTGCAATGAAAATGTTTAATGAATTAATGTATAGGTCATTTAATGAAACGAATAATTTAAATTATGTCGCCCATAGATTTTTTAATCTATATGGGCCTAGAATGGATACTGATGGTAAATATACTGAGGTATTAATTAAATGGTATAAATTAATAAAAGAAAATAAAAGGCCATTAATCTATGGAGATGGCAAACAAACAATGGATTTTATAAATGTTAAAGACGTTGCAAAAGCATGTGTAATGTCTCTCAAATCTGATATTAGTGATGAAGTTTTTAATATTGCTTCGGGAGAGGAAGTATCATTAGAAGAACTTTGTTTCTGTTTGTTAAAAGTTATGAACTCTAATTTAAAGCCTGAATATATTGACATTCCAGATGAGAGAAAAAATGTTGAAGTTTATAGGAGAAAGGCAGATATTTGTAAAGCTAAAGAGTTATTTGGTTTTCAATCTTCAATTGGATTAGAAGAAGGATTAATTGGATTAGTTCAGTGGCTAGATAATTTAGATAAAAAAGAGACAGAAGCTTTATGATCCAATATCAAGACTATACTTATAAAAAGAAGAGTATTATTGCCTTAAAAAAGTAATCTAATAGGAAATACACTGCAAGTGTATCTGAGTTTAACACCTAGTCAAGTGGTATTGGTTTATTTCCTAAGAGTTTAGGTAACAAAGTTTGCATTCGATGAAGACTCTTAGACTTCCTTCCACAAACTAGTGATAAAGCCGCAGAAATTTTAGTTAAAACCTATATAGATACTTTTGCAGAAGGAGCAGATAGAATATTTTTGGCCGGGGCTCCATATCACAACAAAAGGTTTATTTAAAAAGTATTACATAAGTAAAACTGAACCAGAAGGAAAAAATCATTATATGAATTATTTTCTAATGACAAAGAGCAAACAAGAAATCCTGCAAAATAAAAAAATATAATTGTTCCCGTTAGTCAATGGGTCTTCATCTTTCCCTATGATTTATTCTATCTTTTTTCTTACAATGAAAAAGCACTGACGAAGGCACTTGAAGGGTTGTTTTTTCTACCCTGAACTTGGTGTTCCTATATTATATAATTATTTATATTATGAAGAAAATAAAAGTTATGCTTTATTTTTTTTATTTATAAATAAAACAGTAGTTTAGCTTATGTTTTTGGAACGGCCTCTAATGTAAATCATATAAGGGGTTGAGGAAAAGTTGTAGTAAATAGCAGTATGGGTCAATGAATAAGATAATTATTACAAAACGAATAATATTGTTCACATTCCTTTTTATACAGATACTTATTGTAGTCAACGCTTCAAATATAGATGATGATATCGATGAGATTTTATCATCCAATCTTGCAATAAGTGAAAAAGTACAAGTAGCAGGTGCTATTTTTAAGGTATACGAAGGTGGAAATGTTCGATCTGTTTATTCTCGTAAATTTATAGAAAATCAAACAGGGACAGGTGACTATAAAGTTCATTTAGCATCAATGAGTAAACACTTCACTGGAGCTGCAATTGCTTATCTTGAAAATAAAAAATTATTAGAATTAGAGGATAAAGTTTCGAAATACATAAGTGATTGGCCAGATTATGCAAGTGATATAAAAATTAAACATCTTTTAAATCATTCTTCAGGCCTTCAAGACTATACACAAATATGTAAAAGAAAAACTAGCTATAAAGCTAAAAAAGTTATTACGAAGTTTATAAATAAAAAAAATAACTTATATTTCCCTCCTGGTTCTGACTATGATTATTCGAATACAGGTTATGTAGTCCTGGCAAGAATTGTTGAAGAAATTTCAGGGTATGATTTTCCTGATTTTATGAATGACACTTTTTTCTCAGAGCTTGGAATGAATAATACTTCATTGAGATATTATAACGATGATAAACCAAGCAATGTTTTAAGAACTTACAAAATAGATGGGAAGAGTAAATACTGTCAAACTATATGTGATTGGATAGGTGGTGATGGTGGTATCTACACAAACATAGAAGACTTAAGTAAATGGAGCATATTTTTATCGGGGAAATCATCAATGGGAGAGACAATTCCTGACAAAATTTTTAATAGTTCAGGAGATGCAGTAAACTATGGTTATGGTATCTATATTAATAAATCATTCAGAGGACAGACTTATCATTATCATAAAGGCTCTTGGAATGGTTCTAAAACAGGATTTATGTTCTTTCCAGAAAGAAGTGAAATGGTTGTTGTTTTGTCAAACGGTAAAGCATTCGATGATCAAAAAGGTGTGATGAAAGATATGATGGGAGTTTATTTTGACTATATGGAGGTCGGTCCTTGTTATCAAGATCTTTATATATCAAATATTACAAATATTGGAACTGTTAGGAAGAGTTTCTCTAAAGAAGGGATGATTAGTAAAGATAATAATTTTACAGGAACTTTTTCTGTAGAGGTAACAAACCCAAACGAATGCTATAGCTCAGCAGCTTTTTTCCTGGAGGGCCCCAGTGAAACTACTCTTGCTTTTGGTGGAAAACTAGTAAGTCCTATCGCCCCAGAGGAAATTATTGCTAAAGAATTTCCAATTGAAATAAAAGCAAATGAAGATGGTTCTTTTCCTTTAACAACTCTTAAATGGAATATGTTTTTATGGGATAGTGAAAAATCAGAACTTGAAGATAACGTTGAAAGTACTTACTCGATATCTCTTGGCCCCGATTATACTGCCAGTATCTCTTATAATGAGCTCTATCATCGCAATGACTCTTCGGAAGTTACTACTGGAATAATAAAATGCCTAGCTAAAAATATAGGGAATGCTCCACTTGGAGCTACTAGTAAAATTGTAATTATTGTAAACGAGGAGGTAGTAGAATCAAAGATGATTGAATCACTCTCTGATGGAGAAACCTATTCCTTAAAATATAAAATTAAATATAATGAAAACTTACTTCATACTTTAGGTGAGGGACTTAAAGTCGGATGTATTGTTGATCATGGAGATCAGTTTGAAGAGTTAAGGGAAAATAATAACAAGAAGGGATTAATATTAATTGAAGGTAAATGATGAGGTTAATTTTAGTTAGTTTAATACTTATAAATATAGGATGCACTACAATGAAAAAATACAATGTTAATGGATTTCCAACAGAGGATAAGAAATATGAAAAACTATGGAGTGAGTATAATGAAGGCATCGATTTTTATAAAAATAAAAAGTTAGATGATGGATTGAAGAAGTTCATGAATTGTTATCAAAGTGTTATTGATAAAAAAGATGTAACTTCTGAAGAATTTAGAATCGCAGGTATGTGCCTAAAAAAAGTTGGTTATTATCATCGAAAGCAAAAGGATTATCATCAAGCTTTTTCTTTTCATAATATGAGGTTGGTCTTAGTAAAAGAATTTGGTTCAGCAAATGAAGTTCATGATGCCTTAATAAGCCTTGATGTAGATGTTTACATGCTCAAAAATATGCATCTATCTGAAAGATTATTAATAGAGAGCATTGATTATGCTTATGAAATTAAAGAAGATAAATCAAGATATATGGCCTTAGGAACAACATTTAATAACTTAGGTGGAACTTTATATGGCCTTAATAAATTTAGAAAATCTGAAGAATCAGTTTTAAAATCTTTAACTTACTGGACTAAGTATGAGGAATTTGCAGGTACTGAAGAAATGAAAGTTCCATGGGCATATTACGCAATTGGTGATGTTTATGAAGTATGGGCAAAATATCTTAAAGAGAATAAGGTGGACTATTCTCTACAAAAAGAAAAAGCACAATCAAACTTTGCAAAGTCCCAGAAAATTGCAAAAGCTAGAAAGATGAGATCTGTTTCTATTAAGTTGATTGATGAGCGAGTTAAGAGTTCTTCTAAATTGTAGTTATGCAGAATGCAATCAATAATGATTAGTAAGTGTCAGGAAAAGCTTTTGTTTTTTTAAATAATCATGTTGATTCTAGAAGAAAGGATTAGAAAGAAGAAACTCTTTCATTTTGACCTGTGACTCTTTTACATTTAAGTTGACGAATGTCAGTTGGATGGCCATCACAGTTTGAGTACTTATTTTGGCAAATATTCATTTTGAAAGGTATTGATTTTGGAAGAGAGCCTAGGTATTTTTCATAATATTCAAATCCATTTATCTTCCAATCACTGTGGAGACTAATATGCAGATGGCGATTATTTTTACCTGTCCAACCAGTGGCACCCTCAGTGCCTATCACTTGCCCAGATTTTACAAATTGACCTGTTTCTACGAAGATTTTTTCTAAATGAGCATAAAAGGCCATTGTTCCATCATGATTTAAAATCTTAATATGATTTCCAAACCCTGCACCACATTGAGAATTATGTTCAATACAGTTAGCAAACGAAATAACATGGCCATCTAGTCCAGCTAAAATTTCAGCTGGATTGGTATTAGATGGTGTTGCAAGATCCAGTGCATAGAGGGTATTGCTGTAGGTGTGACTATTACCATTAGATGATTGGGTACCCTGGTCACAAAGAATCTCTCTACTTAGAGGAAATGGATATTTAACAAAAGGCAATTCAATACAAAAACCAGAAATTGATATCACTAATAAAAATATAAATAATAGATAATTCATTTAATTATCGACCTCACTTAGAAATATTTGTCACCGAAACTTCTGGTTACGATTAGACCGACATGCAACTTGAGCTTCATTTCCCTATTAAATAGAGTTGAAATCATCGATGACTTATAAGCGTGTTTGCTACTGCTTCACAGCTCTTCTGATCTTTCCTACTTTTGTTAATCGATTAAGTAGTTTTTTGTAAAATCTTCTTTTTGAAGAAAAGAATGTAGGAACATTTTTCCTGGCCGGCCACATTAGCTTTGCAATGTTGTTGTAAGCATCAGCAGCTTCGTCAGTTGAATTCATTTGTTTTTTTGTCACTAATTTTCCCGGTATTGTTTGACTAGAGTTTTTCTTATAAAGGTTTGATTTATTTCTCATGCTATATGTTTCATTCTCATTTGTTTGCACAAGTTTTTTAGTTACTGCTTTCAATCTAGATTTTTGATCTCCCCGATGCGTGGGAACAAAACCTTTCTTGTTTGCTAGTTCATCAAAATATTTAACCAACGATGCATCTACGTCAGTGGGGCTTAGTGTTTTTTTGAAGAAATCTTGTTCTTCGCCATTCATAAAAATTGTAATTTTTGATGCTTTTGCGATAATGATTGAACAAATTGATTATTTTACGAGTGTTCATAAAAGTGGGCTTGGGCAATATAAATTTACATTTTTAAATAAAGACCCAGTGTACGTCGTTTTTGGACAATCAAACGATCCTAAAACATATTTACAAGCACAAGGTATAAGTTATGTGAGCATTTTTCATTTGGATGGAACCATGTCTACAGTAGATGTTTCAAAATTAATATCAACAACAAATGTCAGGTTTTTTATTGAACTGTAATAATGTAGTCTCAAACGATATCCTTTTTTTATTAAACCATTTATCAATATATAGTTAAACCTTTGTTAAAACCAGCTGTATATGTCCCAATGGGGAGATATTATTAAACTAGATATATAGTAAGCGACCGTTATTATTGATCTTTCTTAGACTTTGAATTCTTTACGGGATGGTTTTTCTACCTTTGAATAATTGCGAATTTGATGTAGGTTGAATTTTCTATTTATAAGGAAAATATTATGAGTAAAATTGCACTGCTGACGATGATAATATCCACTCTTATGAGCATAAATATTAATGCTAAAAATAAGAATATTGTCTACGCTGATAAGGTTGAAAAAATAGAACTTTTTGATAAGTTTTCATATCCGGCGAGAGTTATTAGTAAAATAAATTCCACAATGCTTTCAGAATCCCAAGGTGTAATTGGAAAATTAAATATTAAATTAGGTTCTGTTGTAAATAAAGGACAAGTACTCGTTTCTGTTCGTCACACTGATCCAGCTTATAATTTTCGTGAAGTAATCCTTAAGGCACCCGTATCAGGTATGATTAGTAATATTGTTGTTACTGAAGGTACTTTAGTAGCTAAAGGAAACAAAATTTTAACAATTACTGATCCTAATCGTTTAAGAGTTTTAGTGGAAATTCCGGCATCTGATTTAAAATACATTAAGACAAATAATACAGGGTCTCTCCGAATGAACTACCTAGATAAGGACGTGGGCGTTGTTGTGAGTGGAGTTTCCCCTGTATTAGATCCGGGAACAGGAACGGCAACAGCGATCTTATATATTGTAAATCCTGCAGATATTGCTCATGTTAAAATAGGAACTATTGGTAAAGCTGAATTTAAAAGTAACCAGCGCTTTGGTTTTTCCGTAGCAGAACATAGTGTTGTTTATGAAGGGCGTAAACCTCACCTTAGAATTGTAGAAGAGAATAAACTTAAGCGTATTCCAATAACTTTAGGTAAAAAAAGATCAGGAAACGTTGAAGTTCTAAGTGGACTAAAGGGTGGAGAAAGTGTCATCAAACGTGTCAACGGTTATATTGCCGATGGTGCTGAGGTAGTTACTCAATAATGAAAAAAGTTTATACCTCCCCATTTCGTGTTTATTTGTGTTTGTTTATCTTGGCCTGTGTCGGCGTTTTTTCTGGTATGGAACTGCCTATTTCATTGTATCCAAATGCCAATCGCCCCACTATTCAAACATCTCTTAGCTATGGGAGTTCAAATGCAACTGAATTTTTAGAATCTTATGGTTCGACAATTGAAAATCGACTTAAGTCAATTAGTAGTGATGGAATAAACGTAGACAAAGTCTCGGCAAACTATGGTCGAAGTAGAGTGAGCTATAAAGTAGAGTTTCCTTGGGGAACAGAACCTAAGGGAGCCTTAAAATTAGTAGAAACGATTATGAATTCTTTAAGTGCCCGCTGGCCTAGGGAAGTTAGAGATTCTTTTCATGCAAGTTACTGGTCAAAGTCCAGTGGATTTACGGCCATTAGCTTTTACAGTCCTAGTAGATCCATTGATGAGGTTTATGAAATCTTAGAACCTTCATTTACACCTCAATTAGCACAAGTGGAAGATGCAAGTGAAGCAAACCTTTGGAACCCAAAGAAAAAAGAAATTCTTATAGAACTAAGGCCTGAAGTTATGGCCACACTAGGACTTTTCCCCAGGGATATAGAAAAGGCAATTCGAAGTGGTATGGCCGGATATTTGGGTGGTTCTGTTGTCATGGGGCCTCGAAAATTAACGGTACAAGTTCCCAAAGAGATTACTAGCTTAGAAAAACTAAAAAATACTTTATTAAAGACACCAGGTGGAAAGATAGTTCACCTTTCTAAGGTTGCTAACATAGAAGTAATGGGTGGTTCACAAAGTGGGCGTATCTTTAAAACTAATGGGTCTAAATCAATTATTTTATTTGCCAGTCCTAGGACTGGAGGTAATGTCAAACGAATGGCAGAAGATATTTTAAGAATTGTTGAGACGACTATGCCAACAATGCCTAAAGATATCGAGTATCGAGTACTTGTTGATCCTTCTGAGTTTATTCGCTCCGCCGTTAATAATGTTTTACAGGAAGTATTTTTAGCAGCAGGCCTTGCTGTCTTGGTTTTATTTCTATTCGTGGGATCTTTTAAAAATACCATAACTGCAGCAATTGAAATTCCTTTAAGTATGGTGCTTGCTTTTATTTTGATGAAATGGACGGGGATGAATATTAACTTGATTTCACTTGGAGGCCTGGCCTTATCGGCCGGTATGAATGTAGACGCCTCTGTGGTGGTGATGGAAAATATTTTCCGTCATATGGAAGGAATAAAGAAGAAATTAACATTTTTAGAACAACTACAATTAGTGACTAAAGCGGTTAAAGAAGTGACTTTACCGGTAGTGGGAGCAACCATTGCTTCACTCGTCGTATTTATTCCGTTGGCATTTACCAGTTCTTTAACAAATGCGATTTTAGGAGATCTTGCCAAAGCAGTTGTTTTCTCGCACTGCCTTTCTGCCTTTGTCGCGATCATACTCGTTCCAACTATACGCTTACATATTATGAATCGATCTCAAGGAACAGAGTCCGTACCAACGTCTCCAATAGAAGGAACGATCAAGAAAACAGAACATAATTATGGAAAACTTTTGGAAATATTTATTTCTAGTACCAAAGTTAAAGTGGCCACTTATAGTATTTTAGTTTGTAGCTTAATACTGTTATGTCTATTTGCTCTTCCTTCATTACGTAAAGAAATAATTGGAACTCCAGATACGGATTGGTTAATTCTCGGGGTAAATACTTCGGGGAACACACTTATTAAGCAGATGGAGACCAGCACAGACAAAGCAGAAGTAAAACTTCTTGAAAAATTTAAAGAAAAAATAGATTATACTTTTGTGCAAATTCAACGGCCGAATCGCTCAATGGTGATGGCCCGATTAAAAAATAAAAATGATATGGACACTATTTGGAAAGAAATGCAAGAGCATTTCACAAACACTCCTGATCTACGCTATTGGGTAGTGCCTTGGAATCCAGCAGCTATGCCAATACCAGATCCTCCTCACTTTAAAGCAGTGATCAAAGGAGGAAATATTGAAGATAGAATTTTGGTTACACGAGAACTTCAAAAAGTTATCCAACGATCAGAAACATTTACCAATAATTGGACTAAACCTTCTACATCTTTCCAGAATGAAATATCTATTCAACCTAGAATAGAGTATTGGCCTGAACTATATAAAAAAGGAGTTACTTTTAGTCCTTATGATCTTGCCGATTTATCACGTGTTGCATCTGAAGGAAAAAGTATTGGTCGAATTGATTTAAATAATAAAAACATGAATATGTTGATGAAATATCCCAATGCTAGTATCGGTAGTAAAGAGGATATTGAAGCACTACCTTTAAAAATTAATGAAAAATTAATTCCTATGTCCGCTCTCGCAGAGATCATCTATCAAAGGGCCAGTCCTAATGTTTATCGAGAAAACGGTAGAAGTAATTACGCGGTTTATGGTAAGGCAAAAAAAGGAGAAGAGAGTCAAATTGACGATTTTACAAAAAAGGTTAATCAATCTTTTGAACAGTTTAAAAAAGAATACAAAGAAAAATATGATATTAAGTCGGGAGTCTCTATTTCACTAGAAAACTCTCAAGTAGAGTTGGATCAAGCATTAGAACAACTTGTAAAAGCGATTTTAATGTCTATTGCCTTAATCTTTTTAGTTCTACTCTTTCAATTTGGTAGTGTGATTCACACATTAATTGTATTGACGGCCATTCCTTTGGGATTAATGGGAGTATTATTTTCTCTGTGGGTGTTTGGAAGTACTCTTTCATTGAATTCTGCACTGGGAATTATTCTACTTAACGGTATTGCCGTGGCCAATAGTATTATCCTTGTTGATTTCATTAAAAAGCTTGTTGAAGAAAAGGGGATGGCACCAGTACCTGCGGCCATCGAGGCCTCAAAAAAACGAATGCGTCCTATCTTAATAACAAGTCTAACAACAATTTTAGGTATGCTTCCTATTGCCTTGGGGCTTGGAGAAGGCGGAAAAATTCTTCAACCACTAGGAATTAGTGTTGCTGGGGGTCTATGGGCATCCATGCTCTTTACTCTTTTTATTGTTCCTTCACTTGAAGTAATTTATTACCAATGGAAATTAAAAAGAGATCCGTTGCTATTAGCAAATGCTTTAGAATTTGGTATAAGGTCGAATAACTTTGTCGAAAATGATGGAATGGATCTTTCATATCCGGCGATACAAATAACTCCCAAAAAACCATTTGATGAGACGGAGCTTAATCAATGAGGTCACTGATAGCGACAAATATATTATTGTTAATTTTTTCTCAAATTGCTTATGGGGAATCCTTACCATTCATGCAAGCAGTTGAGAAAATGGTCAATCGCGATCCACGTATTAGTAGTCATCGTGTCCAAATAGATGCTCAAAAGACGACAGTTCTATCCAAAAAGCTAAATTTCCTGCCTACTCTCAACCTAAGTGGTTATGTGGCCAAAGATCTAAGTACCGATAGCGAATCGAAGGTTCTCTCAGGGGATGTCGGGTTAAATTTATTTCGCTTTGGTTATCATTACTATGATTTAAAAAGTGAACAAAAAACACTTAAGGCATATCAAGCGAAAAAAAATGCTCTCACTCTTACCATAGAGCAAGAAGCGGCCACAAAGTTAATTCGCACGATTCATCAAAAAACACAAATTGCTATTCTTCATAAAATTATTGACATGAAAAAACAAAGCGTCGATGTAGCAAAGGCACGTTATAAAAGAGGTCTAATACCAAAAAGTGAAGTCACTAAGGCCCTGGTTGACTTTGATAATGCTTATTCTAACCTTCATGATGCTCAACGAGCGTTGAGCACCTTGATGGCCGCAGTGGAAATACTGCTCGGCCACCAGAATTTTGTTTCAGATTGGCCAATGTTGAAATTTATCTCCAGTGATGCTCCCAATAGAATTTTGAAAAAAGATTTAGAAATTTCAAAACGTCCTGATTTTCAAAATTTCAAGTATAAAATTGACGGGGCCGATTATCAGGCACGGAGGAATCGTAGTTTAATGTTACCTTCATTTGATTTGTCAATTGATCGCAGTATGGCCGAAACGAGTAGCAGCAAAACTTGGGATACCACTGCGACTATCGGAATTACCATTCCACTTTTTAATGGACTAAGTAACTATGCTCGCTACAAATCCTCCAATAGTAATACCCAGCAACTACGATATGCTTTAAAGCGCAGCGTGCAAACAACTGAGGCCAATTTTAAAGCGTCCCAAGAAGTTTTTAAAACTAGTGTTGCCGACGTACAGAAGCGTCAAGAAACCTTAGAGCTTTCAAGAGAACTATATGAAACCAACTTTAATAAATTTAAACAGGGACGAATTTCCCTTAACGAACTTAACTGGGATCAGGATCGATTATTTCGCTCTGAGAGTTTATGGGCGAAGGCCATACAAAGTGCCCATTTAAACCTTGTTGATCTATGTCAAAATCTGGCCATTCCCCTAACAAATTGTCTGGAAATTTAACTCGACCGCGAGGGCCTCGCAACTTTATTTATTTTCAACATAGCTAGCTAAAGACTTCATTGCGTTTTCTTGAATCACTGCAAATGAACTTATAAAAACTTAAAACATAAAAAATATACAATCACTAAATCAGCGATAATGTGTGTGATGTATGGGGCCAATATTCACTTTGTTCGATGTCTAATGTACCCAAGAAGAGCACCATAAACAAAAGTCATCCCATAACCTAAAGTCCCATGGGGAAAACCTGCGGCGAAGTGAAGTGCCGCAAGTAAAGCGGCCTGTAAAAAATGGCCCAATAAGTATTGTTAAATACCTTTTGAAAAGCCTCTTGAAAGATACGCCGAAAAATAACCTCCTCTGATAAAGCATTCAAACAGTCAAACAGAGGAACCACTGCCAAAAGTACTAATGGTTTAGGATAAGTAGACATTCCTTGTACCAGATTGGCGCTTTCCCTCTAAATACCATTTTTTAGGTTCTCATTATCTAGGTTTATGTTTTCAAATAAGTTTCTATTACTATATATCTTTTTTGTAAGTACATCTTTATTAATATCTCCCGTTTGGATTTTATGATTCAGTCTTTTTTTAATTTCGTAATGAAGATTCATGTGTAGACGTATGTTATTCATTCTAATCTTTTTTCTTAGTAGCACGTTAGTTTTTTTTAAGTACGTATTTGATTTACAAAAAGCATTACCCGAAATCAGGAAGCTCATTAATATACTATGTATTATTAATTTGTGTAATAAATTTTTCATTTTCAACCCCTGTGTTACTTTGTCCTAATATTAATATATTTTTCTATGATATGATTTTTTAAAATAGTTATAAAGTAACTTCAAGGTAGAAAATATTACTATTGCTTAATTATATAAATATTTCTAAGTACCCACTGATAAAATTTCTACCCTTGAATAGATTCAGAACCATGTTATAAGCATCCATAATAAAAATGACAATAGCTTTATAAAAGGGGATTTATGATGAGATTAATTATTTTAGGTAAAAAGTTATTTATTGTTTGTAGTTTGATGATTGCATTTGCTGCTACTGTAAACGCAGAAATCTATTCTTATTCTGAGGAGAGTGAACGTTTGAGTCATTCCCATAATGAGCGTTCTAACGTAGCTCCAGCAGGCAAGGTATGCTTTAGTACTATAAAACTTCTTTTAATAAAAAGAGGGTTACCTGGAGTTCTGGCGTTTAAGTCAGTTAAAAAAGCATATGTTGGGCCTAGGCATGGAAGAAAGCAATGGGTAAATGTTTTTGATGAAAATAAAGATGGAGTCATTGATCTTGAAGAGTTTATTGCAGCAAAGAGAGTTGATGAATTATCTGCAAAAGATGCATGCCCTGGGAGCTGTAGTGCGACCGATACTAAATGTCCTCAAGGTGATTCAGACGGAGTGGGTTGTCATTGTCATACAAACCAAGGGATATGTGCTTTAAATGGAGCCTGACCCAAAAAGTAAAATGCATTTATTTATAGGCAATAAAAATAAACGAAGATATTTTAAAAATTATGAATATAGTTAGAGTTAAGAAAAAGATGAAACTTAAATATTCTAAAACTTTATTGCCGAAAGATTCATCTCTTGCGAATTCATTTGATAGAATTGATTACTCTGACGCCTATCAGATAAAATTTGCAAGTGATAAATCGATTACCCTTGCTCAATTGGCCACTAATTTTATGTTATTAGTTCCTACTTGGATAAGATTATTATTTAACATTAGAGATAAGTTAATGCGTCCATTTGGTTTAAAAGAAATTAATCTCAAGAAAGTAACACATAAGTTAAAATCACAAGATTTTAAAATTGGAGATCATATTGGAATTTTTAAACTTCTTAAAAATAACAATACTGAATTTATGGTTGGTGAAAGTGATATTCATTTAGATTTTAGATCGTCTTTTATTCTAAAGGAAAATGGCACTTCATTTACATTAATATTAAAGACAATCGTCAAATACAATACGAGATACGGTAAGCTATACTTTTCTGTTATTAAACCATTTCATCAACAAATAGTTAAATCCCTGCTAAAACGAACTGTCTATCAAACACGATAAATAAAAAGAAATTTAAACTTTAATAATGATGGTTTCTTCGTCTAAGTAGTTGTTTTCATGTCTATTGATACGTCAATTCTCTAGTGGGTGTTTTTTCTACCTCGAATTAAACTTTGTGAATCAGTACAGTTTATTTAAAAGGATAAATGGATGAATAACTTAAAATTAATGTTACTTTTTATATTCACTTTTAGCACTATTACAGATGCTGTAGAGTCTAATACTCAGCAAACGGATTTAGATTGCTTTAAATTTAGAGACGATTCAAAAACAATACTGAAAGGATACAATTGTGATTCTACAGACATCAGGATACCTGATGGTGTTGTAACAATTTCTCCTCACGCCTTATTTAATCGTGGACTGACGAGTGTGAAAATTCCTAACACTGTCACAAGTATTCAACATGGTGCTTTTAGTAATAATAATATAGCAAAATTAATAATTCCTGATAGTGTCACTGTGATTGACCAAGTTGCTTTTGCAAACAATAATTTAACGGAATTAATTCTACCTGCTAGCTTAAAAAGGATAGGTTCTAGTGCGTTTAGAAATAATAATCTAGGCTCACTTTATATTCCATACAGCGTAAGTTGTCTTGGGTGGAAGTCTTTTGCAGAAAACCCACTATCTGAAGTATTTGTTTCAAACTTCGTAAAAAATATAGTCAAATTTAAGCATATTCCATTTAAAGAATATATGGGAAGTGTGTTTGACAAAGATGTTGTCGTAACGAGAGATAGATATTTATCCAGTTTTCGTGAAACAACAATGCCATTGCATATGCTATCTAAGTGCGACCTATCAAGTGATGAGCTACATATTTTAAATAGGGTCGAATATAAATCGCCCAAGTCCTTAAGAAATGACCTCGTCGATATTGAAAAAGTGATCAGAGTGGCATCAAATCCATCAAAAGAACTTCAGCTTAAAAATAAATCTTGCTCTGGAGTTGATCGTGAAAGAGAAGATACGACAAATCATGAATTTTCTTTAGAAATAGAAGATTTTATTAGTATTAGTAAGTTTAAAGAAAAGAACAGGATTCGTGATAATGAAAATATTTCTTTTAAATACAATATTTGCTCCGTTGCTCGAGACTTAGAATCGAATTATAAGCTTTATTCAACTGATTGCTCAAGAAAAATTACAAAGTCTATCGTTGGCAATTTAATATTAAATGAAGACCTTATATTTTCAAGAAATGAACACTACGAACAACTAAACAAAATTATTTCTTCTGCGGATAAAAAATATTCTTATGATAATGGAAGATATGGTTTTAGACATGGTGATACTTTATATACAGTAGATATCACCTTACCTGCCGAGGCCAATCCTGTTTCAAAAGAAACTTTAGAGCAACAGGCGAAAAATTACTCAAACTCAATTTATAGACTTACGAATTACTATGTTAACGATTAAATAATTTTCAACCAAAAAAGGAAAACACTATGAAAAATAAAATAACCTTGATGCTACTATTATTTGTGATAGGTTCGCTACAAAAAGTAAATGCTAATACTGATCATAGACAAATAGATATAGATAAAACACATCAAGAGATTGATGATTTAAATGAGAGTATACGCTCTGATGATCTTCCTCTTTTTATGCAGCTTTATATAGAAAGACTTGTCAAATTGTCATTACATCAATCTAGAGAGCTTCAGCAGAGAAATGAACCTTGCTCCGGAGTTGATAGTGAAAGAGAAGATATGACAAATATTTCTTTTTCTAGTTTCGTTAAAAATGTACAGGACAAAAAGTTTGCTGCAGTAGTTGGATATAATGAACTTTATCCAATCGGTACATGTGTTAGCACAGACTCTTTATGGATGTTTAATTATTCAACAAATTCATGCTCAGAGACAGATGTAAGATCTATTTATGGAACAACAGTTGACCACGAATATGGAGATTCCGTTAGTGATGTCGAGTCTAAATTAATTGAAATTATTAATGCTGCTTCAACATCTGCTAATTCATATAAAAAGATTTCATCTAACTATTATCAGTTTGTTAGTGGAGATTATATTTATGGGATTAACCTTGGTTATCCATCAATATCAAATCCAGTATATAGAAAACATATTTCAACTGGAGAAAGTTATTTTCTATTAGAAAATTTAGTACAGTCATTTTAATGTATGAGTGATTTCAAAGTAATGAAATTATTTTTGTCTGTAATATTAATGTTGATTGTATCGGGGTGCTTAATGAACTCAAAGTCTGAACCAAATAAAATAGAAGAACTCTATGAAGTTAGTTTAAATGGCTCAAGTCAGTGGATCCTTTCCACAACTAGAAAAAATGACAATCCAATTCTTTTATTCATCCATGGTGGACCAGGCTCAGTTCTTCTACCTTTCTCTCATTCTTTTGATTCCCATCTTTGGAATAATTTTAATGTCATACACTGGGACCAGAGGTTGGCAGGTAAATCATATCGAAAAGAAGATAAAAAGAAATCAATAACTATCAACACATATGTCTTTGGTATTTAAAAGGTAGAAAAAAAACCTATATAAACTATACTATAATAGAAGTGATTAACGTTTATTATATCTATTAAATATAAAATCATTACCTTAAAAAAATATTTCATGGTGAATTATAGAATATTTTTTTAAAATATATATACAAGTCAATTTATATTAAAAAAATAATTATTGTGGTATTGAGTATGATCTGCCTCTTAGATTATCAGAATGTAGATAATTAATATCATTTGAGATAAAATTTTTCAATCCTGACATAACCAAATCTGAAATTGCCAACTCTGTAATGGATTTTTGTTCCCCTACTTGAGATTTAACAACATACATATCCCTATGTATAAATATAAAGTGAATTCCTTTAAGGCAAGCATTATACCTATCTAAATCACCCGAATAACTGATTAGACAGAGAGCTTTAGCGCCTTCGATAACTTTGACTTCACTTAGTGATCCTTTGCTATTAAAAGCAACATACTTTGCATTATCTACACCATTTTGACATGACTTAAGAAGTGGTAATTTCTCTTTATATTTACCATTGCAAACATATTTTGCATTCATTGCTGCATGTTCAACGGAGCTACGAATATCTTCTATGTCACAGGCCAAAAATAATACGCTTACGATAACAATAATAAAATTATTTAATAACTTTTGCATAATTACTCCAAAGTATAACTTCTTAAGGAGCAATTTTAATGCCAGTAGAGTTTATCTAACTACCCCATATCCTGAAAGGAAATTGAAAATATCATGATTATGTATAAAATTTTATCAAATAAATACCCTGAAATACAGACATATTAGATATTATGATATTGGTTTTAGATAAAAATATTAGAGTATTCTAACATATAATAACTGTAATAATATCTTACTACGAAACCTATACTCTAAATCAGTTAAACTTAAGTATCATATAATTGAATTCGAAGAGATACATAAAGACACACATAGAAAAAATACTTAATCTAAATTTATTTTTAATAATCTCTTATGCATTTTTTATTTATTACTACAATTTACAAAAATATTCATGAGTTTACTAATAAAAAAAGTTATCTGTATATAGGTTGAAAATCTACCCCTGACATTAGATATCTTTATAGCTATATTATAACTATTATAAAGATTCGCTTGTTAAATTTTGGAGGAGAATACATGAAACGCATAGAAAAAATTGTACTAGGAATATTTCTGTTTACAATATTAACACCTATCGCTTTTGGTAAATGGGTCGAGGTAGGTAAAACATATGAAATGGTAACAGATCGTGAATCAATCGCTACTAAGCTTTCAACTAAAAACTTTAGTTGGGTGAGGCAGCAAGAGGTAGCACGAATGATCGCCGGTTACAAGGTTAGGAGAGTGAACATTAACATATTGTCTAAGATCAATGGCTTTTCTTGTTTTCATTTTTAGAAACAAGTAAACTTATGCTCAGAGCAAATACAGTGAGTAAGATGATGATACAAGGGTGAAATGACGCATTCATTTTTTTTCCATTACAGCTAAATACTATTGTTTTGGTAAAAACTAATTAAATGATTAACTGACCTAATAGCTAGACTTTGGTAATATTCAATTCTATTTGGGAGTATATCTATTGAACATAAAATTAAAGTTCCATAAACTTGGGAATGTATTTCTTCCGTCAAATTATCAGTATTTTTTATAGATTTTAATTTTAATAGCTCTTTAATTCTTTTCTTCATTAATAGAATATATTTTTTATTAAGCTCAGCATAATGACGATGGACAGAGCTATGGTAGTAGAAAAAAAGATAAAATTGTGAGTGATGTGGAATTTGCTTGGCCCAATCAAAAAGTGTCTTGATATAATCATCCATTCCTGCAAAATTTGAACTAGCAGCCTTTTTATCTAAATGATAATTAATAAATTTTATGCTCTCTTGATCAACATATCTCATTGCTGTATCAACCAAATCTAAATTCTTTCCTGAAAAATGGTAATGGACAGTTCCTAACGCAACATTTGCTTTTTTGGCAATTTTTTTTAAAGTTACTTGCTCAACTCCAATCTTGGACGCTAATTGTAAATAAGTCTCAAGTAGAAAGATCTGCTTTGATGTTAATTCAATTTGTAACATAGGGTCTAACTCTGTACTTAATATTTCTTTTTTATGCATGTATTTCCTTGTATGGACAGGAGTAAGTGTTTGATTATACAATATTCTTGAATTTTATTTCAAGTTTTTTCTTACCAATATTTTATTGTTCAATTATACTAACAACTTATGGAGAATTATTATGAAAAACTTAAGTAAACTCCCTGAACAGGGAATGGATAAAGATAAGCTTTTTAACTATATGGAATCGCAAAAAATAAACGATACTTCCTGGCGTGATGGTAAAACGTTTTGTCTTGTTTACGATGGTGGGCCTGAAATTAGTGAAGTCATTAAAACCGCTTACACGATGTTTATGTCTGAGAATGGACTTAATCCTTCCGCTTTTCCTAGTCTACGTAAGTTTGAAAATGATATTGTAAGTATGTGTGCCAATCATCTAAATGGTGATAAAAATGTATCTGGATCTATGACATCAGGTGGAACAGAAAGCATATTACTAGCAAATAAAACTGCCAGAGAATGGGCAAAAAAAAATAGGCCCGAAATAATAAAACCAGAAATTGTAATGCCAATTACTGCCCATCCGGCATTTAATAAAGCAGCTTACTATTTTGGACTTGAAGTAATAACAACTCCAGTATCAGGTGATTATCGAGCAGATACAGAAGCAATGAAGAATGCGATAACTGATCAAACCATTATGTTAGTTGGTTCTGCACCCAATTACCCCTTCGGTGTTATAGATCCAATTGAAGATATTGCACAAATGGCACAAGAAAAAAATATTCTTTGCCATGTTGATTGTTGCATTGGAGGTATTTTACTGCCTTTATTTAAAAAACTAGGAAAGGAATTACCAAATTTTGATTTTACAATACCAGGAGTAACTTCTATTTCAGTGGATCTTCATAAATATGCTTATGCTGCAAAGGGAGCTTCTGTTGTTCTTTATAAAAATAAGGAATTACGTCAACATCAATTTTTTGCCACTACAAATTGGCCTGGAGGCATGTATGGATCTCCAACGATGACAGGAACAAGACCTGGTGGTGCCATAGCTGCAGCATGGGCCATCATGAATTATTTAGGAGAAACCGGTTATTTAAAATTAGCAAAAACTATTAAAGATACAACAGAAGAGTTCACTGAAAGAATAAAAAATACCCCAGGTATAGAAGTTGCTACTAGGCCAGATATGTCTATAATCTGCTTAACATCAAAAGAGCTAGACATTTATCAAATCGGTGATGAAATGAGTGTTAGAGGATGGTATATGGATCGTCAGCAATATCCTGCAAGTTTGCACCTAACTATCATGGCCGGACATGCAAAAAGCATTGATCAATTTTTTATAGGCCTTAATGAATCAATTTTAGAAGTCAGGAAATTAACAAATAAATTCTCAGGCCTAAAGACTAAAATGGCAAAAAGTGTAATTAAGACTATGCCTAAAAAAATGGTATCTAAAATTGTACAAAAAGAGGGAGACAATATTGCTAAACAAGGTGGAGAGGTTCCCAAAAAAAGTGCGGCCATGTACGGAATGATGGCCGCAATTGATAATCAAAGTGATCTGAAAAGCCTTGTTATTAAAATTTTAGATGGTTTTTTTACACCCAAGCGTGAAGATAATACTAAAGAAATTGCTCCCTAGGTATTTAAGATTTTTATAAGGTAAGCAATACTTATTCCTAAATAATTTCCTACTGCGTAACCAATTAACCCAGCAGTAAGTCCTGAAACAACAATAGTTCTATTTTTTAGTGACTGGGCAACAGGACCTACAAATGCAGGCCCATAAATAGCGGCCACATGAGTAATCATAGCAGTATCAGCATCAATGCGTGCGAGCTTTGCTAATGAAAAATGGATTATAATAGAAAGTAATACGGCAACTGTTGTAAAAAGTAATATTTCTAAACCTACATTCATGATCATAGATAAATTTGCCATCGATCCAATACTAATACAAAAAATAAAAAGAATATATTGTCCAAGATTGTAACTTAAAGGTAGTTGTTGAATTGGTCTAAAAAAAGATGACAATAGTCCTAAAGATGTCAAAATTAAAATAACATAAGGTATATTTATTTTACTAAATAATAATTGTGAGGATACAACTGAAATACCTAGTATTATAATTGATGGAGATAAAGATAGTAATACTCCCTTGATATTCCACTTTTCTTGATCTGAATTATAGGAACCAATATTTTTGTCTCCTTTAAAAGGAGGTAAAAAAATTAGTAATACTTTTTGTCCAATTGAAGTAATAATAAAAAAATAAACACCACAAACTAATAAGTCTGAGGCATTTAAAAGAATAAATATTTCTTCTTTGACTTTTAAGGCCATACCAATAGCACTCATGTTAGGAGTTCCTCCAGTATAAACACCTACTAGCATTCCAGACAGTTTCCATAGATCAGGCATTCCATTGAAAATTAGCGATGTAATTAAAACACTGATAGAAATTGCGACTAAGGAAAAACCAAAACTTAAGACAGTAGGCCTTGCTAGCTTTAACCATGCTTTGATGTCCATAGAAAATAAAAGTAGTGGTATTGCTAATGGAACAGTTATTTCAGTTATTTGTTGTGAAAGTTTAATATCTATGGGGATGAAATCTTGATTTCCTAATAATAACCCAAGTCCATAGCAAAGAACAACTGATCCAACAAGTGAGAATAAACGAAAGTGTTTTTCTAGCTTCATTAGAATAAATGGAGCAAATGCAAAGAAAATAGCTTGTAAGATTTGTTGCATATAAAAATGATACTAACTACTAATCCAATTGGCCAATAACACTTATTAATTTACCAACTTATTATTCATTGTCATAAGTAGTAGTTGTTGAGCAGTTTGTCTTTAATTTCAAAACGACCTATAAGCCAAGAAGAAAGATCTTCTTGGCCTATAGGTAAATCTTCTATGCTGAAACGTTTAATGTGAATATTAACATTTTTAACATAACCTTGTGCCCACTGCCATAAGGTAGGAACTCCATCTGTATAAATGATAGTAACATCGTATACAGCATCAAGATGATTTCTCAATCCTCTTACTGTTGCAGCAAATCCTTTAGTTCTTGGAGTTAAAAGATGTTTTAATGGCGTTAAACCATTTCTTTTAGCATATGATTGACTAATACTAAGTTTGCTAGGGCGCAGCCTTGTTCCCTCAACAAATGATATTGCCCAAATAGGTATATTATATTTTTCATACTTGCTAAACATATTATTTACATACTCTTTATCACTGTTCCAATTTCTTTTTAAAAAAATACAATCTAAGAATATCATTCCCCAACCAATTCCCGGAACGAACTTTAGAAGATCTTTAACAAACCACTTAATATCTCCAAGTCGCTTTTTACTTCTTGCTACTCTAAACAAAGAAGTAATATCTGCCATATCTTGATGGTTAGAGACTAAGATAGCATTTTCTTTCTCAGGGATTTCATCACCTGTTAATTGCACATTTATTTTCCACCAATGTTCGGCCCAAAGATCACACGCTGACCACCATGTATTAGCAAAAAATCTATTGATAGATCTAAATAAACTTTTAGATAAAGGAAGTATTAAAAGACTCAAAAATTGAAGGCAATTAATAATAATTAAGCTTATAAAAAGAAATGAAGATGAAATTAATCCTTTGGTCAATCCTAGAAGTTTTAGTGAAATACTATCAGGGCCTTGTAAAGGTGAAAGTGGCATAAGATTCCATTTTGAAAATCAATAATTTTCTATCATGACATAAGTAAAGGTAAAAGTACAAGTTTGAAACATTAATTTAAGAATCAAAATATAGGTTCCTTTCTTTTATTAATGGAAAAGAACCTATAGAACTATTGTTATTCGTAATTGTTACTTGATGGTATAAAAGTACATTTTTTTAAACTTTTTACACAAAATGACTTGCTGTAGTATGCCATCGAACAAAGTTGAATGGCCCTTGCTTTTGCCTCCTTCTTCGTTTCACCTAATGCTTTGATATTCTTTATTTTACATTGAAAGTGATCATTTGATTTAAATTCCATTGATTCACAACCTCTGAAAAATTTTGCACAGAAACTTTGAGAAAAATGAGCAGTTTTACATGACTTAAAAGCATCTTTTGTTGCTTCATCAATATTTTCTCCATAACCTTCAAAACCATATGATGAGTTTTTTATCTTGCAGGTATATTCAGTATTTATTGTCGGGTAGTAATCTTGTTCGCTACTGTCAGATCTTAGTAACCTTAGGACTTTATTTAGCTTACGATCTATCTTTTCAAGCTTCCAACAGTTTACTTTTGAATCCGAATTTTTCATTAAAGTACAGTCTTTTATTGAATGATGATTTGTATCAACTGCATATATAATGCTCATGATACTTAAATACATTACAATAATTAAGGTAAAAAATATTGTTTTTTTCATGATTAACTCCTTGACCATTTGTTAATTGAGTTTATTTGAAAAGAATATTAGTTGAAAGGTTTTTGAAAAACTTACGTGCAGGTGCAGAAAGACACCAGTTTTTAAATGATACAGAATTTGCATTTATAATATTTTTTAATGAGTATCTACTTTGGGTGCTTTCTTATCAATCTCTCTTTCAAATTCATAACTTTCTGGCATTACAATATTGTGTGTATCCATTTCTATATCTTCTGGTTTATCAATTTTTTCTGTAATAATAAAGTGCTGCTCGCTAGGGATAATATTTTTTAATATTTCTTTTCGATCATTAAGTTGTTCCTTATTGTATGATGCTTGTAAAAATTCTCTAGCCGCCTGTCTCTTGAGTTGTAATGGGTTAGTAGATGAAGAAACAATTTGCAAGAGCAATTCTGTTGCTACTTTTTTGTTTTTAGAATGATTTGCAAAGTACCCTATAGCTTCAATTGCTGTGAGACGAATAATTCCCTCCTCAAGCCTTGTGGATCCATTATGCAAGTCTTCATATTCTTCTTCTGGAATATCTGTATGAATAATCTTTTCTAAAACAGGAATAGACTTTTCTGAATGTAGAGCTCGAATTGTTTCCACAATTTCTTGCCTTGTCTTATAATCTTTTACCTTGGTGCTTTCATACTGCTTTGAAAGCTCTAAGGTTGCAATATCTTTGTTCTTTTTTAGTTTCTCCAGAGACTTCATATAGTTTGATTCAGCATCTTCTCCAAAAGAAGTGATTAGTTTGAGATGATGTTTAATGTCTTTTTTTACTACTTGAGCCTGTCTGTTTTGATATTTTTTTGGAGTATTATTAGTAATTTTATTGGTTATGTATGAGGGAATTGTGATATCTTTATTTTTTATTTGAGTGTGAACACTTTTTGTTATTTGGTTCTCGGATGTATCTATATTTTGTATAACTATATAAGATGATGAGATTACTACTAATACTAATATTAAGTACTTTTTTTTATTCATTAAATATTTTTACCAGGGTTGACAACAAAACGATCATCATGTCTCCAACGTGCATCTCTTAGAGCATCATTTTTCATAGCTGATGTTGTATTTTTTCCATGCCTTCCAAACCACCAAAGCCATAGTACATGGTATTGATTAGCACCTCCATATTCCCATGTTGAATCACAGCTACCACCTGAGGGGCACTTTGATCCTGCATTATGAATTTTTCTAGTATGCCTTGACTCATGCAATAAAATACCAGAGCGTCTTACAACAGACTGACCGCCATAAATGCCGTTAAAATAAAAAGTTACTGTTGAAAGAAAATTCTCAGCATTGATAGATCCGTCACCACAATTAACTTTCAAAGTAGAGATGTTTCCTTCTGCATAGTCATATGCCCAATTTAAGATTGAGTGTTTATATTTTGGATTTTTGGACTTTTCTAATGCGTAAATAGATACCATGATTCTTCCAAGTGGTTTTTTTACATTACAGACATCACTATACCCCATACCATCATTCCAATATGGCCTCATCATATTAAAGTCATCCCAGTATTTACTGACTTTTCTTTGGTTACAATTCCATGTAGTTGAATAATAGTTATCACCAGATTTATTCATGTCGCCTGGGGCATAATAGCATGTGGAGGAGTAAACTTTAGATGAAGTTACAATAAATATAAATATAAATAGAAAATGAACATTTGGGATTGATAATTTCATTATTACTTCCAATGGACAAATGAATACGCTTACATATTATTACTATTAATAATTTTAGCAATTCATCATGAAAATATTACTGATAATTTTTTAGTTAAGCCTATAAGTTACTGAAAGTTGTTGATTAGCAAGAACAAAAAGTAAGATTTATTTCACTGATTTATCTTGAAATGTATAATCAATTTATTAATGATTATGAGCTTTTATGTTATTGTTTCTTTGCATTTGGTAATCTTACTCAATAATATATTCGATACAAATTGAATCCCATGATTCTGCAGCAGTCAAGTTTGTTCCACTGGGTTTTATGAGTACAATAAGGTTACTATTAAAATTCATTTCAAGCGTCGTTGATCCATAAGAGTATTCAATTGTAAATTTATTCATCAGCGTACTCTTGCAATTTTCAGGAGAAATATTAGTAGGAGTTAAGACTAATTGATCATTCTCAAGTACAACCTTGCCTGATACTTTTATTTTAGCAAAATATTCATTCGTAAATAAATATAGTTCATATACACCATTTCTAGGCGAATCATTAAATATCTTTGTAAATGTAACATTTAAATATAAATATGTTTCCTTTTCTAAAGTATTGTCAATCGTTGTGAAATAACTAAACTGTCTTCTTTTTTCTAGTTTAAAAATACCGAGGTCTTCGCTTACATCATCTTGCCATTGAACACCACAACTTAATAAAAAATTAATAATTATTAATGTCGTTATATTTAAAAGTTTATTCATATTAATCACACGCTATTGTTAGCCATTCATTAGTAAAGCAGCTATAACTCCAATCTTCTGCTGGTTTTATATTTACGATATCAAGACTACTTTTATCCATACAAACTAATTGACTATAGATTGTTATCCACACAGTCGAGTTACCGTAGCTATAGTTATCTAATGTAAAGGTTTGATTTAATATATTTTGACAGCTTGAATTTTCATTTGTAACAGGTAATGAATTTATTGGAGTTAATATAAGTACATTATTTTCAATTGTTGCAGTTCCGATAGCTGTCGTTTTAGTTGAGTTTGATTTTTTGAAAAGATAAAGTTTATATGATCCTTCACTTGGTATAGTATCTCCCTTTTGCTCAAATGAAAGGGATAAGTATAAATATATATTTGAACTAACTTCCTGAAAAAAATCAAACTCTCTAACTACTGTTTTATTACTTGTATCTTCTTCTTGGCCCTGAACACTTTCTTCTTCATCTACTACTTCTTCTTCTTTTAATTGAATACCACAGCTAGAAGTAATATTTATCATCAAGAATAAAATAAATATATTTTTCATTTTTTGCCCTGCGTTCTTTCTATTCTACATCTAGTTTTGTGTCGTAATTTAATTGTTTAGAGTAGATTTACATATTAATTTCGGGTTATTAATAGCTTGCCAATAGTTTTGCTGACCTACCTTTACAAAAATGAAAATATTTCCCCTTGTGCGTAAGTTGTGCGTAAGTTATTCTTAATCTAATATAAGGAGAAACATATTGGATGATTATGAAGTTAATGGCCTCTTTGGCGTCCAGGAACAAAATTCAGTAAAAAGACTATCACTAGATAGTCACTTTATGAGTAACCCTAACTCTAGTTTTTTATTTCGAGTTGCTAATTCAGATATGTCTCCTTTTATTGAAAAAAATGATATTTTAATTATAGATAAATCTATAATTCCCCAGAATGGATCAATCATAGTTTGTATAAAGGATAATAAGTGCATATGTCGTCAATTAATAATTGCACATAACAATAAAATAAACCCTTACATAAAAGTAATTACAAAAGATGAAGAATTTTACCTCTTTGGTGTTGTTGTGTCTCTTGCTAGGCATATAAATAAGTATGAATAAATCAATTATGTTAGTGGACTGTGACTCGTTTTATTGTAGCTGTGAAAGATTATTTTCACCTCAGTATCAAAATACTCCAATTATTGTTTTATCGAATAACGATGGCTGTATTATCTCTGCTTCAAAAGAGGCAAAAGAACTAGGGATTAAGATAGGGGATCCTTTATTTCAAGTAAAAGGAGTATGTACTAAATATAATATAAAAATTTATTCATCGAATATGGAGCTTTATACAGATATATCGAGAAGAATAATGACAATTTTATCTACTTACTCTTCTATGATTGAAGTTTATTCTATTGATGAGGCATTTATATTAATCGACAGCAAGATACATAAAAATGAATTAATTACTTTAGGCCATAACCTAAGAAATAAAATTTTAAACAATATAGGTATTCCTGTTAGTGTAGGGATTGCATCAACCAAAACGTTATCAAAAGTAGCAGTAAAACTCGCAAAAGACTCAAAGGGTGTGGAGTGTTTGCTAGATAATAATAGTATTAATAATACTTTAAATAAAATACCAATTGGAGATATATGGGGGATCGGTAAAAGCAGAGAACGATATCTCACTCAACTAGGTTTAAATAAAGCACTGGCATTCAAAATCTACTCAAAAAAAAATATACTACGAAAACATGGAACAAAAGTTTTACTGCAAGTTCAAGACGAGTTAAATGGAACTATTTCTTTTCAAATTGAACCAAATAAATACCCCAAGCAACAAGAGATAAGTTTTTCTAGAACATTTAAGAGTAGAATAAATAATTATGATCAGTTACTCAAAATCTTATCAAGTTTTGTCTCTATATTGTCTCAGAAATTACGCAGAATAAAAAAATCATGTTTGGAAATAGAGGTACTTATTAGTAATGATTACAAAAGCTATTCATCCGAAAAAGTTAAGTTAAGTAATTATACAAATGATACAAGAAAATTAGAAATGGAAGGTAAAAAAATATTAGAGAGGTTACTGTTATATAACAGTAGTGTGAAAAAGCTAGGAGTAAGGTTAATGAGACTAATTGATAATTCAGAAGTACAGCTAGATATTTTTTCAATACATGAAGACTTAAATTCTGATGTGCTTATGTCTACAATCGATAATATTAATAAAAAGTTTGGAGATAATTCATTATATTTTGCATCTGAGAATAAGTTAATGAAAAAAAAATTAGTAAAAAGTAATTATAAATCGCCATCATATACAACCCAATGGGAAGATTTACCACTTATTTTGTAGCGTTAAGCTCTTTTAACTTTCCTATAAAGGTCTTAAAGTATGGATGATCTGCATTTTGATAAAATTGAAATAATACACTCTCTCCTGGAATTACATGACATCCTCTTTGCTCTAAGTAGCGTAATCCATAGCTCCATTTTAATTTAGTTGTCGAGAGAACAGAGTCTGTTAGAATAAAAACATTATAATTTAAGTTTATTAAGTCTAAAGCTGTTTGCAATACACAAATATGAGTCTCCATTCCTGCAATAATAATATTTTTTTTCTTTTGATTTTTTAATTTCTCTAAAAAAGAAGGCTCTTCACAACAATTAAAACTAGTTTTTTGAACTATGGAAGTATTATCAGTAGGAATAAATAATTTGTCAGTAGTACCACCCAAGGAGTTTTTATAGTGCTCTGTAATGATAATAGGAGTGCCTAAATTAAAAGCTGAATCTAGTAATAAGGAAGTATTATTAATTGCTTGTGTTACTAATTGATTTTTAATAATATTAAGTAACTTTTCTTGGAAGTCGATAACTAATACTAATGAATTATTAGGTCTTATTTTATTTAGCATCTGAATTCCTTTTTTCTGCAAGATTTCTAATTTGTTTTGCCATTCCTTCTATTTGTTTATGATAATCTTGCTCTCTAGTTTTAAATGGACGATAAGTTTGATTAGTTAAATCCTTAATGAAGGTTTGCAAAGCATATATCGGGCCAGAAGTCCTATGAGATAACATTAAACCAAAACAGAATGAAATTATAAATAATAAAATTGATATAGAAGAAGTTCCTATTAAAAATAGTTTGACTGCATTATCTTTCATTGGAGAAGGAGGAATTACTGTTAACAAAATGGACAAGCTATAAATTGACAAGATAATAGCAGTAAAAAAACTAATCATTGAAAGTTTTATTGCAAATGCCAATTGAAATTTTTTATCTAATATTTTGAAACTTCTAATATTATTTAAGTACCATATCTTTTCACTCATTTTGAATAGATAGTAAATAGTAAAAGCACCACCGACGACTTGAACAACATCAGTTAAATTGAATACTAAATGATTTGAAAATTTAGTATTAATGATAAAATAATCAGTAACAAAACCTTGATAAATTCTATCTAAAGCATTTCCTGTAATACCTGTTAGTAAAAAAATAATTGCAACTCTAATTTTATATAACTCTGCCTTATTTAAAATATAAAAGACAATTACATAAGCAAAAAAAGCGATGAACCCATAAAAAGTAGAGAAAATTATTATTCTTAAGAGTGGGCTTGAGTCGGCAAGTGCGCCAAAACTAATACCATGGTTTTCAACTTTTTTAATTATAATATAACTGCTAGTATAAAAAAATCTATATTTAACAATTGAAAGTTTGATTAATTGATCTAAAAATAGTGGTAAAGTAAAATAAATTAATAATTTTATCTCTTTTTTATCAAACTTTTGCATTTATTAACCTTGTTAAGTTTCAAATGGCATTTTATCAAGTTTAGAAGAAATTCTAAATGCAGCATTTATGAGACCGACATGGCTATAAGTTTGAGCAAAATTACCCCACTGAGAACCATCCTGAGGAGAAATATCTTCGCTAAAAATTCCTAAATGATTTGTGTGCTTAGCAAGTTTATAAAATACTTCTTGTGCCCGGTCTAACTTATTTAAACAAGCAAGAGCTTCTGCATACCAAAACCCACAAATAAGAAAAGTAGAATGAGTATCACCAAAATCATCTAATGATTTATATCTAAAAATTAAATCATCACTCGTTTTAAGCATATCTTCTATTTTGTGTAGATGTAGCAATGCTTTTTCTGGATTTTCTTTTAAATAATTCATTGTTATTAGTAATATCTCAGAGGCATTAATATCTAGAGATCCCTGAGCAACAGAATAAAAATTATGTTTATTCTGAAAACAATGCTCAATTTTTTCAGAAGCTATCTTAATAACACGTTCAGACTTTATTTTCATTGCTTCATCATTATGATATATTGCTATCTTTTTTGCTGCGTTTCCGCCGGCCCAATGGAATAAGTAAGTAGCGGTATGTTTTTGTGCTATATTTCGGTACTCCCAAATACCTGCATCAGGACTATCTATTTTATCTATAATTGAATTTAAAAGTTTGTTAATAAGCTGTAATGAAGGCTTGGTTGAAAAATTTGAGACTCTTGCATCACAATAAAGTGGAAGTAAGGAGAGTATTATTTGTCCATAAACATCATTTTGTATTTGCTGATAGGCCAAGTTTCCAATTCTAACAGGCTTATTTCCCAAGTAACCATCTAAATCTAATTCTTCTTCTGGTATATCACTAGTGCCATCTATTTTGTATACTGGTTGAATATTTTCTGTCTTTTTTAATGCAATACCTTGTAAGTAGTGTGCGTATGATTCAGCCTCTGTAAAGTGCCCAATTTTAGTAAGTGCAGAAAGTGTAAAATAAGAATCTCTAATCCAGCAGTAGCGATAATCCCAATTGCGAGCTGAGTTTGGATACTCAGGTAAACTTGTAGTTCCACTTGCTATAATTGCTCCTGTATCTTCGAATTGATGAAGCTTCAGTAAAAGAGATGACCTAATAACATGATCTTGAGCAAAATTGGGAATAGAAGACCTTTCAACCCAATTCCTCCAATATATTTTTGTTTTACGATAAAAGCTTTCAAAAGTTGAGTCTAGTGGTGCCTCTAAAGGTATCCCCCAAGAAAGTACTAAATACTTATTTTCAGTTAAAATTAACTCACTGCTTGATATTATCTTTGATTTTGCAATATTAGTTGTTAACCTTACATCAGATTGAAGTCCTGAATACTTTATATGATTACTGCCAAGCTCAGAAGTTGCTCTGATTTTTCCATAATCACCAACAGGATTGCATGTAACTTTTATGCAAGGAGTTCCTTCAATTAGTTCAATTTTTCTGAAAAGCATTAAAGGTTTATGGAACCTTTCATATACAGAAAACCTTGGAGCAAAATCAATTACTTTAAATTTTCCATCTGAACATTCGAATGTAGTTTCAAGAATATTTGTATTTTGAATATATTGTTGTTTTGATACAAAATTAATGCAAGTAGGAGAAATAGAAAAGCTTCCTCCTTTATCTTTGTCAAGTAGTCCACCAAAAATAAAACTACTATCAAAATAAGGCCAACATTGCCATGACACATTTGCATTTTTATCAATATATGAAAGGTAGCTGCAGTTCCCGACTATTCCAAGTGGGTAAATATGTTTTTTATTTGTCATCATAATTATGATATAAGTTAATAGATTTTATCTCAAGTTATAAAAGGAATTTGAATGAGAAAAAAGAAATGTTATATAATTAGCAATCGTCTACCATTTTCATATGATAAAAAGTTAAATAAGTTGATCGCCGGATCAGGTGGTCTTGTGACGGCATTAAGTGGAGTTGATATTAATTATGATTTTATTTGGGCCGGAAGTGTTTCTGATTCAGAGACTAAAAGTAAAATTGAAAAATTAAATGTATTAAATAATAAAGATAAATTTAAATATTTACCCATTAATATCCCTGATACACTATATTCTTCCTACTATAATTCATTTTGTAATGATGTATTATGGCCATTACTTCACTACCAAAGTGAACTTGTGAAATTTTCATCCTTTCATTGGGAAAGCTATTTAAAAGTGAATATTATCTTCGCTGAAAAATTATCAAAGGTATTACAAAAAGGTGATATTATTTGGATCCATGATTTTCATTTTTTTATGTTACCTGAACTATTGCGTATGGAGAAACAAAATATAAAAATTGGATTTTTTTTACATATACCATTTCCTAGCTCTGAAATTTTTAAACAACTACCTGTCCGTGAACAAATATTAAACTCCCTATTAAAGTCAGATTTAATAGGGTTTCATGATATTGCTTATTTAAGACATTTTACCACTTCAACTTCAAGTATACTCGGCATACCTTCTGAACTATTGTCTATCGAATACAATGGCCATATTGCCAATCTAGGAGTTTTTCCAGTTAGTATTGATACGCATGCATTTAAAATAAAATCCCAACTAAAAACAACAAATAAATACCATATGAAGTATACCGAAGCGAAGACGGGGATGAAGGTTATTTTAGGAATTGATCGACTCGATTACATTAAAGGTTTACCTTTAAAATTAAAAATGTTTCGCACATTTTTAAGAAAAAATCCTCAGTATGTTGAAAAACTACAGCTAATACAAGTAGCAGTCCCAACCCGGCAAGAAGTGCAAGATTATATAAAGCTAAAAGAAGAAGTTGATTTATTGATAGGACAAATCAATGGTGAGTTTAGTACTGCCATATATACCCCGATCAAATATATTTATAAAAGTTTAAATATACATGAGTTACTTGCTCTATATCAATCATCAGATATGCTCTATGTTAGTAGTAAAAGAGATGGCATGAACCTTGTCTGCTTAGAATACTTGGCTGCACAAAACCCATCAAACCCTGGAGTTGTTATTTTAAGTGAGTTTGCTGGAGCAAGTTCAACATTAAGTCATGCATTAAAAGTGAATCCTTGGGACTATAAAGATATTTCTGAAAGTATTATATGTGCACTAGAAATGAGTATGTCAGAAAAAATTAATCGACATTCTACAATGTTAAAGTTCTTAGAATCATATACTGCTTCAGATTGGGCATCGTCATTTTTAACTGCACTAGAAAAAAATACAATTGAAGTTCAGCATAAAAAAGTAATAAATTTAAATACTGCTGCAGAAAAGAGAAAATTATTGAGATCCATTTCTGGAAAAGATATAACTCTAATACTTGATTATGATGGAACTTTAGTTCCAATTGCTAAAAAACCCGAACTTGCAGTTATAGATAATAAAAGCAACAAATTAATAAAAAAGATAAGTAAAAAATATGGAATAGATTTAATTATACTCAGTGGAAGAGATTCAAAGTTCTTAACTGAACAATTTAGGGATATTGATAAAGTTAGCCTTGCTAGCGAGCATGGTTCAAAGTTTTTACATCACTCATCAAAAAGATGGAAAAATTTAACAAACTCTAAATCTCATATATGGTATAAACAAGCACTTGTAATATTTGAAACATTCACTAAAAGGACACCCGGTAGCTTTATTGAAAAAAAAGAAAATTCAATTGCATGGCATTATCGTTTGGCACCAAATGAATTTGGAGTTTTTCAGTCCCGAAAACTATTGATGGAGTTAGAAGAAGGGCTATCTAATTCTCCTGTGACTGTAGGTGAAGGAAAAAAAATTGTTGAGGTGAAGGCCAATGAGGCAAATAAGGGAAATTTTATCAATTGGTACAAATCGACTAATTACTACCTTGAAAATAGTATTGTCATCGCTATAGGTGATGATTTAACTGATGAAGATATGTTTTCAATGATAAGCAATAATGGAGTGAGTATAAAAATAGGAAAAGAATTTACTCATGCTAATTATAGACTTGATTATCAGAGTGACTTGATTGAGTTTTTAAACACAAATTTATTAAGTATTACATGAAATAACTATAAACTAGTAATATCAAGATATGGGGGGGAAATAGTTTTTCCTTCAACTTTTGCTAAATGATAAAAATAACATAACTTTTTAGCTTCTTGTTCACAAATTATCTCAGTAAAGTCAAAATCTAACTTCTTTTTTAATTCAGGCCTAATACTGCCCATGAACTTTTCTCTCATTTTTTGTTTTGCTGCAAGGGACCAATAATATTCTAGCAGGTCATTATCAATTATTTTTTCTTGTTTGTTCTTAGATGGCCTTAAATGATCAGTAGATATACATGGCTTTATTATAATTGATGTACCATCAGTTGTTAACTCTAAGTCTGTTTTGGGTGTGATTTTTAATATATCTGCAATTGATTCATTTATTTCTAAAAAATATGTATTTTTATAAGCAATAAGGTTTTTTTTCATAGTTTGACTCCTATTAGTATATTTTAAGAGGAATTTCCTATGTATCAAATAGGGGGAAAATTTATCTAATTATCTGACCCTATTGCTTTTTTCTTCGTTGATTAAGTTTTCTTTTTTTGTGTTTAGTACTTTTTGTTTTATGTTTCTGTACCTGCTTATGCATTTTTTTATATTTATTTCCTTGCTTTGGATTTCCTTGCTTTGGATTTCCTTGCTGTGGCTTTCCTTGCTTTGGATTTCCTTGCTGTGGATTTCCTTGCTTTGGATTTCCTTGCTGTGGATTTCCTTGCTGTGGATTTCCTTGTTTTTTATTCAATTTATATTGCTTAAGTTTCTCAAAACGCTTTTTCTTTTCCTCAGGAGAAAGATTTTTAAACTTTAGTAGATTCTGTTTAACCATAGCTTGCTTTTCAGGAGACATTAGCTTAAAAGATTTAAAATTTTTCAATATTTTAGATTTTGTATTGCTGTCAAATTTGTTAAACCTCTGGTAGAGATTTTTTAATTTCTCTTTTTTTTCCGGAGACATCTTTTTCCAGCGATCATGTCTTTTTCTTAGTGTTTGTTTTTGATCTGATGATAATTGTTCCCACCTTTCTCTTTTTGATATTTCTTGCCCATAAGTATTAAAAGCAATGAGATAAATTATTACGAGTAAAGTTTTAATTAATTTATTAATAAACATTTTATTTCCTTCATTTTCCTCTCTCTTCTTCTGCTGATACTATCTTATTTTCTTTTTTTTCCTTGGACGCATACTCATATTCATTCGCACCATATTTTTCTTCAAATTCTAAATATTCCATTTTTATATAAAAATCAATGTTTTCAATAATCTCATCGTCTTGTCCTGCAAAAGCGGTTGTTAAACAATTAATAACTAGAAAATAAATTAATAATTTATTCACAAGCTATGAATCTCCAGTTAAGATTTCCCATTCATCATCAGTTAAATTTATATCATCAACTTCTGATAGGATCTCTATATTTTCTAGCATCTGTTCCATTTCGATAATCTCCATGGCGATATTGTCGTTTTGGTTAATAGACGGTGTGTAATTATTTAGGTAAAGGACAGAAAATAGAACCATCAAACTTACACTTAGCGCCGGAATCATAGGCTTTGAAATTAAACTTTGAAAAAAGTTACTCTCTTTTTGCTGATTAATATTAGAAACCTTATTAAATGCAGACCAAAACTCTTTTTCAAAAGCAGGAGAAGGATTAATACTTATTTTTTCTTCAACTGCCTTAAGGAATGTTGTTTCTTGTTGACTCTTCATTTCGATTCCAATAAGCAATTTTGTACACACACAGTTAAGGAGTCCTTAACTCTATTTAATGTTGACTTAATTGCTGATGTACTTTTTTCTACCATTTCAGCTATTTCTTGATAAGATAGCTCACTAAATATTCTCAAAGTTAAAATTTCTTTTTGAGAACTTGCTAGTTTATCGATACATCTCTGTACGATTTCTTTCTCAGATGCTTCAATAATCTTAATATCATGTGATAATTCCTTTGAAGGAATTGAGTCAATCATAGATGACTTCTTTCCATCTTCATCATAATTTGCGTAATCATCTGCCAATATTTCCTTTTTCTTTCTCAAGTAATCAATTGTTGTGTTTTTTGCAATTGTCCAAAGCCATGTTGAGAATTTCTTTTTATCATCATAAGAAGAAGCATGCGTAAATATTTTTAAGAAAACATCTTGAGCAATCTCTTCTGCTTTGCTTTGGTTTTTAGTCATTTGGTAAATATAATTCATAATTGGTCTCTTGTATTTATTAAATAACTTCACATATGCTTCGTTATTTCCACCTTTTACTTTTTTCATCAGGATATTATCATCCTTAGTGAATAGTACGTTTAACTTAGATAAAAGTTTCGCTGGAGGCTTATCCAAAATAAATGACCTTTTTGTCGTAATTACATATATTTATGATTAAATATATTATGACTAATTAATTATAAAATCAAAAGTAGTTTTTATCTACTTAATATTACATAGGCAATCGTTTAGGTCGGTCATCTGAGATAAGTCATTAAATTATTGAGAAAATAGTACGATAACCATATATGCGAGACTTATTGTGAAATCAAAAATTTTAATATCTGACCCAGACATTAAATGGGCGCAAAGTATGAAAATTTTTTTTCATAATATTTACTATCAAGTCGATGTTGCTAAGGATGGGAAAGATGCACAATTATTAGTCTATAAATATAAATACCTAGCTGCGATATTAGACTTTGAAACAAGAGATCATGAATGCTTAGATGTTTTAAAGTACTTCAGGTTAAATGCACCGCAGATGAAAGTAATATTAACGATGAAAGATGAGGAAACATTTAATAATGCAAGCTTGACTGATAAAGAGTTTGCCATGTTAGGTATTACAGATTTATTTATCAGGCCTTATGAGTTTAAAAAGTTAAAACTTTCACTTGAAGGTTATAATCATTTTTTAGATTGGAAAAATCATAAAAATAGTAATATTACTTGTGGATCACAGCAGCCCGTTTTTGCTGCCGACGATGATTTTACAAAAATCAAGTTAGAGAATTTTTTTTCTGGTAGTTTTAATATCTTTGATTATTTTATTAAAGTTAACAACGGTGAGTATTTAAAAATATTTTCTACCGGAGAGCCTTTTGATCCAGAACGTATTGAAAAATTAAAAAAACAATACACTTTTGAGTATTTATTTTTTAAAACTGCGAATAGGCGTACTTATATTAATTTTGTAAACGAAATTTTAAATAAGGTATCAAAAAGCAAGCATAGAATGGCCGAGAGAAAGTTATTTATAACAGAGAATTTAGTAGAAAAATATATTGAAGAAATACATACCGTTGGTCTTGCACCTGATTTAGTAATTCAAGGAAAAGAGATTTGTGCAAGTATTAATAAATTAATTGCAAGTGATATAAACTTAGTTTCATCTCTAATCGAGTTAAAATGTCACGATATAAACTCTTTTGGACATAGCTTTTTAGTAACCTTTTTATCAGTAATATTAGCAAATAAACTTGGATGGAAAAGCAAAATAACAATTGAAAGCTTGGCCCTGGGTGCCATGTTACATGACCTAGGTAAGTTAAAGTTATCAAGCACAATATTACAACAAGAACGATCTACATTAACACAAGAGGAATTAACACAATATCAAAAACATCCTGAATACGGATTAGATTTATTAAATAATATTCCTAAAATTAGTGAACCAGTTAGACAAATAGTGTATCAACACCATGAATTAGCAAACGGAAAAGGATTCCCTAATAAATTAAATGGATTTAGAATATACCCAATGGCAAAGATAGTAACTTTGTCTAATTATTTTGCAAACTTGATTGTGAAAAATAATATTACACCTCTTGAAGGTCTCAAATCATTTATTACAAACAAGGATGAAACTGATAAATTTGACGCAAAGGTTATAAAAGCATTGGTTCAATGCTTTGTTAATAAATAGGTTTATATGAAAAATATTTTGTTTATAGGTAATGACAATCAATTTTTTAAAAAAGTTCAAAGTTCATTTTTGTCTGTTATGCCTGATGATAATTTTAACTTTATTAATATTGACTTAAATAGTACTTCTAATGCTGCAAAAGAATATACTAACATATCATTGGTCTTTGTGAGCTATGATGAAGAATATAATTCTCGATTGTCAACTATAGTTATGTGCTTAAAGCAATCTTTAATTATTGCAAATGATTCATGTATTATTGTTTCAGTTGAATCTTCAAGTGATTTAAAAAAAGCAGAACAATTAATAAATTATGGAGCAAATTACTTTTTTGTCATTGATAATAACTTGCTGCAGCTTGTTCGAGAATCATATTCATTGGCATTCACAGACAATGGGCCTTACCCACAAAACTTTGATTTTCAGTCATCTGTTAATGCAAAAGCCATGATGTATGGTGTAGGTAAGGTTTGTAATTTTTCTTTGGTTGATTTAAATATACAAACTCACTTTATACCAGATAATAATCAGCTTTTTGCTAGATTTAATTTTTTTAATGAATTCCCATATGGATCCTTCAAAATAGATAAATCTAAAGTTGAATTTAATAATTTTAAAACTTACAGTCTGAAAATACCTTATATTTCTCCAAATGATATTGAAAATAATAGTTTCACGCAAAAAGAAAGTGTTTCAACTTGGATAGAGTCTAATAAAGAAACAATAAAAGAGATTACTCATCCTGTACTTTTAATTAACCTCGATTGTTGTTCATTAAAAGTAATGTCTGATATCCCATATAATTATGGCGTGCCTCTTACAATATTAAAAAGTTTTAAATCAATTGAATTTAATGAAGAAATAGGTGAATTTCAATTAATACTATTGTCACTCCCAAAAGAAGATCAGAATAATGATGAAGTAGAAAATTTTTTTTCTCATTTAGTGAAATTAAAACGACAACCACTTGTTGTTATATTAAATAATAATTCAACAAACGAAGCTTTACGTAAACTTTTTAAATATTCCCAAATTATATCTTATTCAAAAACACTTGACTCGGTTCTCCTGGATAAATTCATGAATATTTTTTCTCAAAAGAAGATCAATGATTCAAAAGAAAAACATTACTACTTTAAGCCTGGGGATATTAAAGAGCATATTAGTATTGGGTTTTCTGTTGATATCTTAGCGATTACTGAACATTTCATTATATTTAATGCGCAACAAATAATACCGGTAAATACCTGCTTAATGATTGGTGATAAATTTCATATTTATATAATGATTACTTCAGTAAAAGTACAAAAATCTAATAATCTCTTAAATCAGTATTGCGGTTTATTTAATGGAATGGATTTAAATAAGAGAAATGGTTTAGGACAATTTATTTTAGACTTAGGAAGCTCAAAGAATAAGAAGAGATTTTTCATGCAAGGGTTAGATAAGTTATTGGATAAGGAAGATATCCCTGAAGCAAATATCTTAGAATTTAAAAATAAACATAAGAGGTAAAAATGGCCAGAAAAGGGACTTTATTAATTATTGATGACGAAAAATCAGTACTAGATAGTATCAAATCTATTATTGAAGATGATGTAGCTAAAATCTTAATAGCTCTTAACGGAAGAGAAGGTTTAGAATACTTTGATAATGAAGAAATTGACTGCGTTGTTTGTGATGTTAATATGCCTGAACTCAATGGAGTAGAGCTAATAAAAAAGATAAGGGCCATGAATAACGAGGTTCCATTTATTTTTTATACAGGTTTTGCTAGTCGTGACCTGATGTTGGAAGTAGTAAAATATGGAGCATTTGACTTTTTAGAAAAGCCAGACACTGAACACTTAAAAGAAGTGATCCTAAAGGGAATTAAAGCAGGTACAAGTCAAGAAGATGAAAGTAATGAATCTGATTTTATAAGTGAGTTTAAAAAATTAATGATGGATCTATCATCTGATTAATTTTTATTATAAATATATCCAGGGCCCCTAGAGGATTTATTACTCAAGTAATGAGAATTACACTTAAGGTAATCTTTTTTGTTAATAATTATTCATTTTATGACGATATTAATACATGTATAAAGAAGAAAGTATCAAACTAGAAAAAGAATTTACATATAGAGGAAGTATAATTGTATCGTTATTGTGGCTTATCGGATCGATGCTTGGATATTTTTCTTTGGTATTTAGTAATAAAGCATCTCCTTTTTTAGAAGCGATATATTTAATGTCTGCTGTTGGCGCAGTAATGACATTAAATAATAGAAAATATGGAATTAATCACACTATTAGGTTTTATAAAGATTATATAATAGTGCCCAAAGTGCTAAATATCTGGAGACAACGTGAAGAGATTATATTTTATAATGATATAGAGGAAGTGAACTTTATTGATTATGCTAATATTAAAGATAAGAATTATTGTGAAATAGAAATTAAAACAAATGGATTAATATATCCGATCTTAGGTAAGAAATTAGACAAAATGTCATTTTATGAAGTTTTTAATACTCTCAGAAATAAATCATATTTACCTCAGAAAAAAATCCCACTGTTAAGGCAACAAGATGAATACTTTTCAAAACTAAAGTCTTGGCAAAAGAAGTTAAGTGTTTTAGCTCTAGTAATAAGTATATTATGCGTTTTATCTATTTTTCTTTCAAGTAATTTTCAAAATGTATTTAATGGTGGAAGTCTGTTTTTAATCTCTTTTGTATTTTCTTTTTTTATCTCTTTACTTATGTCATTTAAGATAGGTGTAACTGATACTATAAGAGAAAAGTATCAAAAGTATTTTTTATTATTGTATATAGGAGTATATGGAGGAATTACAGGAGGCTTTTCCATGATATACCTAAATGGATACTTGGATAACTCTGAAGCAACTTTAGTTAATATGCAAGTTGTTTCAAAAGAAAAAAATGAAAACTGTATTAAGTTTATACCTGTTGGCCGCTTACCAGCTTCGATCAATACAGATAATGAGTTTGTTTTATGCCAGGAAGACCTTTCTCTTGTCAAGAATGGAGATCTTTTTGTCTTTGAAACAAGAAGTGGTGCACTTAATATGACATGGGTAGATAAATTAAAAAAAATTGACGGTCAAAAAAAGTAACAATATTTACATATCCTATAACATGTAGGAATATGTAACGATGTTAACCTTATTTCATTATATTCATTGCCCATTCTGTGTCCGAGTTAGGATTGCCCTTGGGTTATTAAGAATTTCGTACAGCTCTGTTGTTCTTAACTACGACGATGAAGATAGCCCTGTTAAAATGACAGGCACAAAAATGCTTCCTATTGTTAAAATAGGTGATAGATATTTAAATGAAAGCTTAGATATCATTAAGGCCCTAGATAAAGAAAATATCTTGCATAATGAATTACTACATGTAAAAAAACTTAAATCAGAACTAGACATTTTACTCGAAGAACTAGGTCGGTCAATTCATAACTTATGTATGCCATACTGGGTTTGGACTCCAGAGTTTACAGATACTTCACGTAAGTACTTTAGGAAAAAAAAAGAAATAAAAAGAGGACATATGGCAGACCTAATGTCTAAAAAATCAATATTTTTATGTGACTTAGATAAAAGTTTAAAAAAATTAGAAAATCATTTAATGCCTTTTTATCATTCTAAGATAATAACAGTTATGGATATTATAATTGCTTCCCATTTATGGGGTATGTTTATTTTTCCTGAGTTTCGATTTCAAGATAAAATATATAACTATTTAATTGCAATAAAAAAGCAATCTGACTTTAATTATCATGAAGATTACTATCAATTCGAGTTTTGGGATAAATAAAAATGAAAAAGATATTATTGTTATTATTACTAGTAGTATTAAGCATTGTGTTATATTACCTTTTTAGCTCCTCGCCAGAGAAGAACAATGAAGAAGATGAAGGCACTGAGGCCATAAATACTCCCAGTGTAATAGTTGAAAAAGAAAAAGTTACAGTGGCAATAAAGAAGGAAACCACTGCTATTGAAGTTGATACAATAACTAAAGAAGATTATGGCATTGATCAATTTAAAGAAAGCCTGTCTTCTATAATTGAATTAAATAAGCAAGAAATTGAAGAATGCGAATCAAAAGTTGATCATTTATTTGGAGATGAACTTGATGAAGAATCAGAAAATATGTACTCTGAAAATAATATTATAGACTTACTTGATGAGCTAGAAACAACAGACATACATGTACAGTCTTCTGGGAAGCTACTTAAGACTCTATCAAGTGACTTGATGAGCAAAATTAGTATTGAAGACTTAGGAGAGCAGATAGGGGAGTTACGTCCTTGTCGACCTTATAAAAAAATGAGCTTTATTCATGGCTTAATGAGTTATTATCTCAAGAATCAATGGTCCGAAAATACAAAACAAAGAGTTGAAGAAACAATTATATCCCACTTTGAAAAAGAAATGAGTGACTACACAACAATTTCTAACTTAAATATGCAAGTGGCACTATTACAGGCAATTGTATCCGAAGGAATGTTTGATAAAAACCTAGAAGATCGAATAATCGATTTTAAAGATGAGCTTGAAGACTCATATGATGACTTATTAGATCAAGCTGATGAAATTAATGAAAATAAAATGAATGATACTAATAGCAATAACCCAACGGGGTTTATGCCTTTGAAAATTATCAAAGCTGAATTTAAAATTTCTAATAGATTTAGATTAGAATTTTTGAAACTCTTAAACGTTATTAAAAGTTCAAGAGTTAATAATTATTAGTCTACCAATCAAGTAGGAAATCTTCAATTTCAATTATTCTTGAATATGTATCGTTATTCACTTTGTCGGCAGAATAAAGATTAGTCATCGTACTGACATCATCAAAATATACACATCCTTCCATGTTGCTCCCATTATCATCAACTGTATCATGCATACTTGAATAGTCAGAATCTGCATCAATATAGAAAGTAAAAGAATCTAAATTTAAATCATAATCATTTGGATAAAATAGACCGTCTGAAAGCTTTACATAGTTTTTACCTGAAACTGTCTCCGTCTTTATTGTTCCGCATAAAGAATAATTATAGTCATCTTCCACATCTTCTCTGAGAGGGTTAGGTGTATAGTCACTTGCTCTAAAGTATTTAACACTCATTGTGTTAGTATTATATATTAAAATACTACCTGTTTGAAAATTCCTATATGTAGGATATGAAATTATAATTGGTGACTTAGTTGACACAACAGCATCAACGCAAGCTTCTAGACTATCATATGGAAATTCAACTTCTTGGTCTTCGTAAGCACCTTCTGCAGAGTCTTCAAAGGAGACATTATAAATACTGTCATCGTCTTCTTGAAATAATATATCACCATCTTGATCCAAATATAAAACTCCGCAATACTCAGTATATTCTTCTTCATCTTCTTCATCATCTTCTTCTACAACTTCTTCTTCTTCATCGTCTTCTTCTACGTCATCATCTATTGTATCAATATCATCTGTTGCGACTGTATCTTCAATAATGACGCTTACAACATCAGAGTCTGTAACTGAATCATCACTGTTTCTACTTGAATTAATTTTTCTTTCAGGCAAACAACTTGTTAACAATAAGCTTAGAACCATGGTTATACACAACATTAATTTATTCATCACTCGCTCCTACGAATTAATTACAAGCACATATAAGCAAGGATAATGCCATTTTTTAATATAAAAAATTCAGATATTTATGATTATTCTAAGAGTCAAATGTATAAAATAGGGAAAACTGTCTATCTTTTTTACAAAAAAATGATACTTATGACTATCTAAAGACCAGTTTGCTTGAATAAATCGAGGGATTCTAACTCTTCTTTATTAAGTTCTTCTATCCTTACTTTAGTCTTTTTTATCCAGTATGGAGCGACGACTTTATAATAGTCTCCACTAAAAATCCTATTGCCATCAATTATTTCATAGGATCTTACTGCTCTATCTCCAGATGTGCCCATCCACCACCTTGTGTAAGCAGGTAAATCCCTTCTTGGTATAATTGATAGCTTTCCACTATAATTATATGAAAGCCTGTCTTCTATAATTGAATTAAATAAGCAAGAAATTGAAGAATGCGAATCAAAAGTTGATCATTTATTTGGAGATGAACTTGATGAAGAATCAGAAAATATGTACTCTGAAAATAATATTATAGACTTACTTGATGAGCTAGAAACAACAGACATACATGTACAGTCTTCTGGGAAGCTACTTAAGACTCTATCAAGTGACTTGATGAGCAAAATTAGTATTGAAGACTTAGGAGAGCAGATAGGGGAGTTACGTCCTTGTCGACCTTATAAAAAAATGAGCTTTATTCATGGCTTAATGAGTTATTATCTCAAGAATCAATGGTCCGAAAATACAAAACAAAGAGTTGAAGAAACAATTATATCCCACTTTGAAAAAGAAATGAGTGACTACACAACAATTTCTAACTTAAATATGCAAGTGGCACTATTACAGGCAATTGTATCCGAAGGAATGTTTGATAAAAACCTAGAAGATCGAATAATCGATTTTAAAGATGAGCTTGAAGACTCATATGATGACTTATTAGATCAAGCTGATGAAATTAATGAAAATAAAATGAATGATACTAATAGCAATAACCCAACGGGGTTTATGCCTTTGAAAATTATCAAAGCTGAATTTAAAATTTCTAATAGATTTAGATTAGAATTTTTGAAACTCTTAAACGTTATTAAAAGTTCAAGAGTTAATAATTATTAGTCTACCAATCAAGTAGGAAATCTTCAATTTCAATTATTCTTGAATATGTATCGTTATTCACTTTGTCGGCAGAATAAAGATTAGTCATCGTACTGACATCATCAAAATATACACATCCTTCCATGTTGCTCCCATTATCATCAACTGTATCATGCATACTTGAATAGTCAGAATCTGCATCAATATAGAAAGTAAAAGAATCTAAATTTAAATCATAATCATTTGGATAAAATAGACCGTCTGAAAGCTTTACATAGTTTTTACCTGAAACTGTCTCCGTCTTTATTGTTCCGCATAAAGAATAATTATAGTCATCTTCCACATCTTCTCTGAGAGGGTTAGGTGTATAGTCACTTGCTCTAAAGTATTTAACACTCATTGTGTTAGTATTATATATTAAAATACTACCTGTTTGAAAATTCCTATATGTAGGATATGAAATTATAATTGGTGACTTAGTTGACACAACAGCATCAACGCAAGCTTCTAGACTATCATATGGAAATTCAACTTCTTGGTCTTCGTAAGCACCTTCTGCAGAGTCTTCAAAGGAGACATTATAAATACTGTCATCGTCTTCTTGAAATAATATATCACCATCTTGATCCAAATATAAAACTCCGCAATACTCAGTATATTCTTCTTCATCTTCTTCATCATCTTCTTCTACAACTTCTTCTTCTTCATCGTCTTCTTCTACGTCATCATCTATTGTATCAATATCATCTGTTGCGACTGTATCTTCAATAATGACGCTTACAACATCAGAGTCTGTAACTGAATCATCACTGTTTCTACTTGAATTAATTTTTCTTTCAGGCAAACAACTTGTTAACAATAAGCTTAGAACCATGGTTATACACAACATTAATTTATTCATCACTCGCTCCTACGAATTAATTACAAGCACATATAAGCAAGGATAATGCCATTTTTTAATATAAAAAATTCAGATATTTATGATTATTCTAAGAGTCAAATGTATAAAATAGGGAAAACTGTCTATCTTTTTTACAAAAAAATGATACTTATGACTATCTAAAGACCAGTTTGCTTGAATAAATCGAGGGATTCTAACTCTTCTTTATTAAGTTCTTCTATCCTTACTTTAGTCTTTTTTATCCAGTATGGAGCGACGACTTTATAATAGTCTCCACTAAAAATCCTATTGCCATCAATTATTTCATAGGATCTTACTGCTCTATCTCCAGATGTGCCCATCCACCACCTTGTGTAAGCAGGTAAATCCCTTCTTGGTATAATTGATAGCTTTCCACTATAATTATATGTTGGGTTTTCTAAGTCTAAATTTAGCTTCATTGATTTAATTTCACTTAAAGAATTATTATATTTCTCAATATGTTTATTTGCAATGTCTGCAATAGGTAAATTTATTTTTGAAATACTTAAGTTTTGTCGTTCTAAAATTTCTTGGGCAATAGGCCCTACAGAGATAATTAGACTAATAGAATTATCTTTAATAATTTTTTTGATTAATTCATTTCTGTAAGATTCTACTTGTTCATTTAATGCTATTTCTCTAACCTTTTTTAATGGAAGATCCATAGTATCAACAGGAAGTGATCTAAGTATTATATATGATTTTGAAACTCCTGCAGCATTTAAAAAGCTTTGTAGTTTTTGACCAGCTGCTCCTGTTAATGCTCTCCCTGAAAACATATCAGTATGTGACATTTGATCTGCAATAATAATTACTTTTATATTTGAATTTCTACCCCGATATATTCCTGTATGCCCAAATGATTCATCTTGAGTTACCCCAAGCTCTTGAAAGTTTATATTCATTATATTAGTAATTTCTTGCGCAAGCCCTTCAGGCCCTGGATCATAATCACGTCTTTTCAATTGTGACTTTGGTGATTCATAAGGAACATCAATGTCTGACATTTCAATAGGTCTAGATTTAATTAAGTCCTTTAGTTGGTCATATTTTAATTTTCTCTGGCCTGCCTCTTCTTTACATCTCCCTTCAACTCTTTTGTAATTATTATAACAACCCTTTGAAGAAAATATTTGAATAGTATTTGCTCTTCTTCTGTTTGATGATGTTCCTCGTTTACCCATTCTCCAATTTGTTCCAAATGAAAAATCTCTATGTGGGATTGAGGAGTATCCATATTTAAAATTATTAGAGAAATTCTGTTTCATTCCTTTGTCCGGAGTGAGAAATTCTGGATTATTGATAATATATTCTGAAATAATTTTTGCTTTCTTTTGAAAATCATAACGTAAGCCACCAACTGCACTTCCTCCTGCATTTCTGCCACTTGCAGCTCCTGGGTGGCGCACACCTATAGCAATTATACCATCAAGTTTACCAGTTCCAATACAACGATCTTTAGATAGCATCGAGCTAGTACACTTTACACCATGTTTTCTGAACCATGTAGCGGTAGAATCCTTACCTGCAGTTCCAACTCCGATGACTAGCTTTAATTTATTCTTATTTGTTTCTAAAGCATAATCAAACATTTTATGTCTGTGCTTCACTATTACACTATCACTATCTTGAGCAAGCCATAAAAGCCTTTTAAGTTGTTTTTGTTTTTCAATATCTTTTGCATCCTGGCCAAATAATGAGTATTGACCTGTGATAGTATACACAAATGTATTCATAAAAAGATATGAACGATCTACACCAAAATAATTAAGAAATTTTTGCATTCTTGTACCAGTCGAGCCAGTAAATGATCGATTGGTAACATTTTCGTCTTGTGCGCCTTCTTGGCCTATGATTAATACTTTAACTGAGTCTTTAGTTAATCTTCCACGGTACCACATCGGCCCCATTTGCCATCTAAATTTTTCGCCCCTACCGCCTATAACAGCTTTACCAAATGAACGATAATTCGGTGTTTCTGCAAACAAGTCAGGCCACCTTGAATCCTTAGGTGCACCTGAGTCATACTCATAAATCTCACCACGTTTTCCAGCTAATAAAGTGCTAGGGATAAGTAAAATAATTAAAATTAAAATTTTGATTAAATAATTTCTCATAATTAAACCATAGTTATAATAAAGAATTTATATATCATTTACCGATTCTTACTTATATTAACAATGAATGTTGAAATTATTACATTTTTTGAAATTATAACTAGTTGATAATAAGAAGGTGCGCGTAGCGGCATGAAAAGGTAATAATTAATAATTAAATCTTGAAAAAGAAAATTGTATTTTTGTAAATGTATTTCTAATATATTAATAATTTTAGATTATTTATAAAGGATTAGTATGAATTTACTAGGTAAGTTTCTCTTGTTAATATCTGTATCAATTAACTCACTGATTGCCTTTTCAGGTACGAACACAATTATTTCAGGGTCAACATTTACAGTCATGACTTATAATTTAGAAAACTTATTTGATCATGAGCATGATGAAGGAAAACTCGACTACTCTTACCTTCCCCTATCAGTGAAGAATAGTAGTGAAGTTGTTCAAGAATATTGTAAGTCAATAAGAAGTAATTATTACCGTCAGACATGCTTTACCCTTGATTGGAATAGAGAAGTTGTCCTATCAAAAATAAGCCAAATTTCTAAAGTTATTAAATCTTTAGGTACTACTCCTGATATTTTAGTCCTAGAGGAAGTAGAAAATATAAAAGTATTAAAAATGTTAATGGAAATTGGATTAGCAGGTGAAGGATATAGGGAAGCAATTCTAGTCGAAGGACCTGATGTAAGAGGAATTGATGTTGGTATTATTTCAAAGTTCCCTTTGGCCAAAAAAGTTAAATATCACGATATTGATTTAACTCCAGCATTTGGTGAAGATGAAAAAGTTAAACTAACGAGAGGGATATTAGAAGCAACTTTAAACATAAGAGGAAGGCATATAACCATAATGGCTAATCATTGGCCATCACAAAGAAATAGTGATTTTACCAGAGTTATTTCTGCTAAAACATTACTTAAAGCTATTTCACCCATAAAAAATCCTGTTATAGTTGCTGGAGACTTTAATACACTTGTAGATGATAATCCACACTCAATTAATCAATATTTATTATATCCTGAAAGTGGTTTAGGTTTTTATGATATTGAAAAAGTCTTTTTTGGTGAACAAAATATATTTTTAAATTATCAAAAAAATATTTTAATTGAAGTTCCTAGAGGTACCCATCATTATAGAGGTAAATGGTCCTCCTTAGATCGAATCTTTGTTTTGAAGAAGTACCTCAATCCTGCTTGTAATTATTTTGGAAAATGTTTTAAAGTTCTTTGGAATAATTATTCAGTTATTAAGAAGCCTTTCATGTTACATAATGAGTCCTACCAAGATGATTCAGGTAGAGATATATTCTATGAAAATGTACCATGGAGGTTTGATGCAGAAACAGGAGAAGGTTATTCCGATCATCTGCCTGTAATCTCAACTTTCTATATTAGATAATTATGAATATTAACTTTTTATTGATTATATTACTCTTATGTGCAAGCAATATTGGAAACACAATAGAGTTTCCCGATAATTGGTGGAGGAATATTCCTCGCGACCAAGCTCATTCTTGGGAGGTACTCCCTCAAGATGCAAAAAATGGCGAAGTTATTCTTTCTAAAAGAACTGAATTAGGTATCTTTAGTAACTTATCATATTCAAACTTTATATTTCATAATATCAAGTACTCTTCTGTTGAAGGGCTTTGGCAATCAATGAAATATCCTGATACTAGTGATTCATTAGATCCAAGGCACAGTATATTATCCTGGGAATATACTCGAAGTGAAGTAAATACATTATATGGGTGGGATGCTAAAAAAGCAGGAGATATGGCAAATTCAATAATGAGAGATCATGGTATTAAATGGGTAAGCTATAATCAAGAAAGGTTTAATTATAAAGATATGCATCGTGGATCAGACATACATTATAATATAATATATGCAGCAATAAAAGAGAAGGTATACCAAAATAAGTCGATTAAGAAGCTGTTACTACAAACAGAATGTTTAAAGTTAAGGCCGGACCATCGAATTAAAAAAACTGCTCCTTCCTCTTATCGATATCACCAAATATTAATGAAAATAAGAAGAACACTACAGAAAGAAGAGAATTTAAATTGTTTTAGAAAAAATTACAAATAAACTTTTAGGTTCTGGATGAAAATGTTAATTAGCTATAATAAGGACTTTTATGTTTAAAAAAATAACCTTTTCAATTTATTTATTTTTAATTTCGAGCACATATGCGAGCACAAATATACTGATGATAGGTGATTCTCATACTGCACAATCATTTGGTATTATGATGCATGCAAACCTAAGCAGTGTTAAAGATACTAATGTTGCAACCTTTGGAAACTGTGGTTCTTCTCCTGCTGGTTGGATGACTCGCGCAGCATGGGCAAAAACACAATGTGGTTTTTTTCATGGTTTTGTTGATGAGTCAGGTTTGCGAGGTAAAAATAAGAAAACACCATTTTTAGAAGACTTGTTAATGAATATGAACGTTTTGAGCTCAGAAGTATATATTCCTAATGCAATTATTATTGCTCTGGGGGCCAATCAAATTAATTCAATTGATACAGATGAGAAATTTATTTATCAAAAAAATATTGTGAAAAAAATGATTAATCTTGTTTCTAGGTTTGGAATACCTTGTTTGTGGGTTGGACCCCCTGATGGTAGTTTGACAAGAAAGCCTGTAGAAAAGCAGTCAAGACTATATAAGATGTTAAAAGAAGCAGTAAAAGAATCTGGAGGATATTGTAGGTTTATCAGCAGTAGATCTAAGAATCTTACTTTCTTAAAATACCCAGCAGATTGTAACCGAGATGGGGCACACTTTGATGCTTGTACTACTGGTCGAATTAGAGCTGTACAATGGGCGAATGCAATTTCAAAAGAAGCAATGGACTATTTTAATTTATAGTTTCTGGAACTTTTTACCTGATAGTAATTATAGATAATTTTTTTTATTATTAAATATATGTTTATATTTAGAAAGATATTTTTATTTTCATTTAAAATATTTGTTATTTGGTTAAATAATACAGAGTCTAAGTCAGAAGAACAAATATCTCATGAAAATAATCAGTTCTGGAAATCTATCGATAATAATCAGGTTACTTGATTAAATCTTTTAAAACGTCAATTGAACCATCTATTTTATGATTTATTTTCAAATTTAATAGTTCCGCAATAAATGGGTATATATGAATATTACTAAACGAGTCTATCTTTTTTGAATTTATATTAGGGCCTTTAGCATAAAAGATACCATTCATATCTTTGGAATACTTTATATCGTAACCATGAGTACCACCCTTGATTTTTTTCTTACCTTTACTTAAAAACATGTAATATGGTGGGTGTACACTAATAACTAAATCGCCGATCATGTTAGACTTAGAATAAGATAATCTTTTTGGAACCTCATTTTTTTTGTATACATCAAGGTGTTTTGCTTTTTTTAATTTATTATAAGTTTCTTCTAGTAACTTCTTATCTTCAATGTAAATATTTGAATGACTTCCTCGCCCTAGAATTTTTATCTTTTTATTTTTTTTAATAATGTCATTTAAGTATATTAAATGATTTTTTCCAATCTCTGTCATTCCATGGTCTGATACAATTACTAAATTAACCGGCAGATTAGTTTTAATTATTCCTTTTTGAAGTCGTTTAATCATTTCATCGATATGAAAAACTGCCTCTTTGACTTCTAGTGATTTAGGGCCATACTTATGACCAGCGCTATCAACATCACTAAAATACATTAAGATGAGATTAGGTCTTTTTTCTTCAGGTAATTCAAGCCAGTCAATAACTTGGTCTACTCTAACTTCATTAGGTGTAGAGTGATTATATCTTTTATAATAGTCAGGTCGCATATTAGAAATATTTGCTTCTGAACCAACCCAGAAATAACTAGCCGTAATCATGCCTTGTTTTTTAGCAGTTATCCATATCGGTTCTCCACCATACCACTTGCCATCTTCAACTGCATTACGATCTGATAGTTTATATACTTCTTTAGATAGCTTATTATAAAATCTATTAGCAACAAGGTTGTGGGACTCTGCCGTCAAACCAGTAGCAATGCTATAATGATTTGGAAAAGTTTTTGTAGGAAAAACTGGAATTAACCCTTCAGCGCTTGCCCCATATTGTTGAATTTGTAACAAAGTTGGAGGAGAGTAGATTTTGTTATAGTCATGGCGGTAACCATCAATAGATAGCATGATGACATATGGAGCTTGCTTATGGATCTTTGATTTTTTTATAGGTTGATTACTTTCACATGAACTTAGTATCATCAGGAAAATTAGAAATGTATTTAATTTAATCATTTATAGATGCTCCATACTGTATTTATTCTAACTTACTTAAAATATAGCAAAATATAATAACAATCACTATATTTTCTTTTTTACATTTTACTTGTGAAAAAATTAAAACATTATTACAAAGGATAAAAAAATAGGAATCATTATGAAAATTTTATGTTTAATAGGTTTACTTACATTAACAACAATTTCTCTCGCAAATACAAGCGGATATCAAGAATGCTTGAATGAAGGGAATAAGCATGAGTACTGTGTATATGCAGGAGATGGATTTTTAAGTTGCCGTCAAAATGGCTTTGAGACAGAGGAGTGCATGTTTGCCCTTGGTGGTTTTGGTGAATGTTTCAGTAAATTTAAAGAATTTGATAAATGTAGATATGTCAAAGGTGGGTATTCATCATGCCTGAAAGAAGGGCATAAAGATGAATATTGCCGCTTTGCTCAAGGTGGTTTTTCAGACTGTAGAAAAGAGGGACATAAATTAGAATATTGCATGGTCACAGAAGCTGGCTATAAAAATTGTAAATCTAGTGGACATGAAGCATTAGAGTGTCAATATGCAAGAGGTGGTTATGGTGATTGTATTAAGGAAGGCCGAAATCATAGTTATTGCTTGTTTGTAGGGCGATCTGAAAAGGGAAGGATTCCATTTTTGAACGGAGCTCTTTAATCTTCTATCAATGTGTCAACCTTTTCAAACCAGTCTGTATCAGAGTCATTCTTCATTAGCTGATCATACTCATTATTTAGCTTAATTTCAGCTTCATTTACACTTGCTAGGTCACGATCAGTAAAAGTAGACTTAATCTCATTTCTAGTTGCTTTAGATTTCTGGATAATATCTGCAACACGAGTGTCCTCAAAAGCAAAAGAGCTAATTGAAATTATATTTGATGCTATTATGATTAATATTGGTTTCATATGTATTCTCCAATTATTACATTAATGATTTTAGCATAGGATTCTAGTAATATATTATCTGGAAAAATGTTCTCCTTTCGAGTTATCAAACACTTGCAAACACCCAGCATAGTAAATGATATATTTTCATATATTCCAAAATTGTTTGACTGCTTAAATTCATAACATTATTATAATTTGAGAATTTATTATAGGTATACAAGGGTAAATTTAAATGGGTTCAATAAAGGATGCTTTACAAAAAGCAGGGTTCAAACAAACTAACAGTGAGAATGAGAGAGCTAGAAATGATAAGTTCAAAGGAAACTCTAAAAGTAATAAGTTTCAAAAGCAGAGAAACTTTTGTGAAGTTTGTAGTTGCATTTACCCTGACGTAGAAAGGTATAACCATCGAAATCCAATCATTCATGGGACAAAGTGGATCTGTTGCCTTTGTGCTGATAAAAATGAAATTCATGATAATTGCCGACAAACAGCTCAGAGTGACTTTTCAAAGAAGAATGTTTTTAGACGTAATTATGGCCCTACATTAAAAATAGAAAAAAATATTGTAAAAAAATAAAACTTAATAAGGGAACTTTATGTCATTTAATTCATATTTTGTGCTAATTATATTTATTTTTTCTATTAATTCAAATGCTGATGTTTTATTTGGTAAAGTTGATACTTTTGAAGGTGCAAAATTTGCGTTTTATGAAAAGGTTGGTGATTATTTTATTATGGATGGTGATATTATTACACTGTAGATTCTAGTATACCTAATATCGATAGAGTATACCAAGCGATCAAGTATTATGATGATAGTACTCCTATTCAATTTAAGCCTAGGATAGATGAGAAAGATTTTGTACACTTTAAAAATAATGGTAGTGATGGTTGTAGTTCTTATGTTGGTCGAAAAGGTGGAAGGCAAGTTATTAATGTTCCAGATTGGTGTGGTAAAGGAAGTCTAATCCATGAAGTTTTTCACGCGCTTGGCTTTTATCACGAGCAATCAAGGCGTGATAGAAATAAGTATATAAAAATTAAGTGGTTTAATATTAAATTTAAAAAATGGCATAATTTTTTTCGCCATGTCTTTGCAAAAACATATGGGGATTTTGATTTTGACTCATTAATGCTTTATCCTTCATTTAATAATTTTGCAGTAGATACAAAGTTACCAACAATTACAAAAAGAGATGGAAGTACATTCAAAGCACAAGGAGATAGTTTAAGTGTAAGTGATTTAAATGCCTTAAATGTACTCTATCAGAGTGAATTAGTTTTCAATAATTAACCTAGACTGAACACCAAAATGATCTGAATATTGGTTTTCATCGTGGCTCCCGTCGTAAATTACTTTTGAGTACTCTGGGTATATTAATTGTCCTGAGCTAAATAAGTAAAATATATAATCCAGCTTTCTTTTGCTTTTTATCTTCTTTTTTATAAGTGACTTTTTAATGTAGGTATAACCATTTTGATCAATGCTAGAGTTTTGTCTGGCATATTCAAAATATGATTCAGTCAAAGGCAATGAGTCCATTAAGTAATTGTAGTAATCTGACTCTGGAGTAATATTAAAGTCACCTAAGATAACTGCAGGTCTATTAAATGAATACTTTTCAATAAACTGATAGAGCTGCTCAAGTTGTATATACTTGACCTTCTTGTTTTTGCCTGCGTTTAAATGAGTATTATAAATATCAACTTCACCAATATTTGGCACTTTTATTGTTGTAAGTAATGCACCCTTTCGTGAAAAACAATCAAAACCTGTACATGCCTTAAATACTAATCTTTTTATTCTTAAGATTGGATATCTTGATAATGTAATTAATCCTGAATCAATAAATTGAAATTTTTTGGGAGGGTTTCCGTAAGCTACGTATGGAAAATTATCTAGCCTTGCTAGTCTTTTACTATGCTTGGAGAATGTTTCTTGAAGAGCAATAATATCAGAACTAAGTGCATTTAATGATCTAGCTATCAACTTAAATCTTTTCTTATGTTTTAATTTAATTGGAAATGGAAGTCCAAATACATTGTAAGTAATTAGATCTAAGTGATTTGTCGCCAGCGCGGGTGAAATTAGTATTATTGAACATATAATTATAATAACTTTTGTCATATTTTTACCTATTAAAAATTGATTTATTAATAGGTAACGGTCATTTTATTTTAGTAAATGAGTAAGAGAGGTAGATTAAACTTGGTAGGTAAATAGTTCTATGTATTTTTGCTTAATAGATTATCAACAGAGTAACGACCACTTCCAGAGAAAAGAAGTGATAGGTATATAAATAAATAAAGTATTCCGACTTCTTGTTTTTGCCATGGATCTACTGCATGGACAATAAAGACAGCAACAAGCATTGTAATAATTAATGGAATTGAAGCTAGTCTTGTTTTAAATCCAACGATCAAACAAATAGAACATATGATTTCAGAGAATATAACTAAGCATAAGCTAAGTTGATTTCCAACTCCAAGTGGGTCAGGAAAACTAGTAGAAAGGGTTGAATAGTTAAGTAATTTTGATAATCCATGTGAAAAAAACATTAAAAATCCAATGCTTACTCTTGTAAATAGAATGGCCAAATGATGGGACATTAATTCTCCATATTTAAAGTATTTGTTTATAATAATAAAAAAATAATAGAGTAGATAGTTTTTTTTAATAAATTAGTGGATGGTTATTGTTGCCTATAGTCACTGAAATATTACAGTGGATATATTTTTTAAATTTTCTGCATTTGATAAGGTCAAAATGAATATTTTTTTCATTTAAGGGTAAATAGTCTCTAGATATATCCAATGTTTCTAACATTAATTCATTTATTGATTTTCTATAAATTTGAAATAATTTCTTAGAGTTATTATTTGTTTGAACGATATTATAAACCCTGAAAGGAGAGTTTCTTTTTTTATAAGAAGAAAACTTATATTTATGAACTTTCATTTCCAGACTATCGATTGCATAATTATTAGATTCTTGTATGAAAAATATGTTATTTTTCTTAAATGTCATTGAACCGAGAGGGTTTGTACGAATTTTTGTTAATTTCTTGCTATTAACCCTGAAATTATTAAGTTTAATTATTCTTTTGTATTGAGTATAAGTACCCCAGACTTTTTTATTTTGTTTAAAGCTATCATAGATAATAAAATGTAAAGCTTTTTGATATTGGCCTGTAATACCAACCTGGCTGGTTATGATAATAAGAATATATGTAAGCTGACGTATAAGTTTAAACATAATGATGTGATATGCATTTTTTTCACCAAGATGCTGATGTAATTACAGTGCCTTGAAGTATATTATAGATATTAGATTAATCATTTGATTAATAAATAGTCAAAAAACTATTTTTATATATATGATTTATTAAGAAATTTAGAATTGATTAGTTTCTTCAGTTGTAAGGAATTGTATTGAATTAATGATTATTAATAAATTAATAATATAAATATTAAAAAATTTTGAAAATTTCATGATTAACTTGTTTTTTGTTAAAATAAAATAAATCCTCAACATTTAATTCAAGGTAATTAGCAATCAAGATTGCTAAACTGACAGATGGAATAGACTTACTATTTTCAATACTGTGGATTGATTGCCTCGTTGTTCTCGTAGCATCGGCTAGTTCTTGTTGGGTAATATTCCGAAACTGTCTACTTTTCTTTAATGAATTTAATAATTGCATAAGTAAAGTTTACTTTACATATTGTTTTATGTAAAGTATTATTTACATTTAGGGTCAAGTAATTTATTGACACGTTTTTGAAGTATGTTAGTATTCAATTATGAAAACTAAGGAGTGCTTTATGGCCAAATTAACACAGAAAAAATTATTAGAAACATTTAAGACTATGGAGTCTAACTTTTTGAGATTAGCAAATAATCAAGAATTAAAAAAAGTAGTAGATGACATGAAAAAGCTTAAGAAAAAAAGACAAAACCAAGTAGAAGAAATGCTGAATTCAACTTGGCCAGAAGTTAAAAAAAGCTATAATAAAGAAGTGAAAAATATTGAAAATTTTTTTAAATCCGAAATTGATAAAACAAAAAAAGTTTTTAAGAAACAACTATCTGAAATGGAAAAATTAAAAGAAACTTTAGAAGATCACTTAAAAAATAGCACATTAAAGAAAGCTAAAGACCCTGTTAAGAAAGCAACGAAGAAAAAAACGAAGAAAACAGCGAAGAAAACAGCAAAGAAAACAGCGAAGAAAACAGCGAAAAAAACAGCGAAAAAAACAGCGAAAAAAACAGTGAAGAAAACAGCTAAGAAAAAATAATATTTAAACTTAGGTCTTGGTTAATTAAGGCCTAAGTATTTTTTTTTGCTATAAGAAAACATGAATGGATTTTTTTGTCTCTAAAATCTTCAGGTACCGTTTTCTCTGATATGTCTTTAATATTATAATGATCTAATAAATGACTATTTAACTTGAAACTTCTTAAGTTATTAGAAAAATAAATTATTCCATCTTTCTTAAGTCGTAGAGCACATAGGTTAATTAATTCAATATGATCTCTCTGAATATCTAAAGTACGGTCCATTTTCTTTGAGTTTGAGAATGATGGTGGATCTAAAATAATAATATCAAACTGTTCTTTATCTTGCTTATTATTTAAGTAGTCGAATACATTTTTGTTTATAAGATTATTACTTTCCAATAAAATATTATTGTTTTTAAAGTTATCGATAGACCAATTTGTGTATGTTTTAGACATGTCAACGCTAATCGTAGTTTTAGAGCCACCAAGTGCCGCTGCTATGCTAAGAGTTGATGTATATGAAAATAAATTGAGTACACTTTTATCTTTTGCAGTTTCTCGAAGCATTTTTCTTAAAGGACGATGATCTAAGAAAATCCCAGTATCTAAGTAATCATGTAAATTTATTAAAAACTTTGCACCAAATTCTTGTACTTCGTAATAAGTGTCTATCCTGTCAAGTCGATTATATTGACTTTGTCCTTTTTGCTGCTGGCGTGATTTAAAAATTATTTTGTTACCATCAATATTAAATATACTTTTGATGCCATCTGATAATAATTTTATATTATTTTTTTTTATGTCTGCAAAATCAGAGCTTTTATTTCTGCAGTCATAAATTATGAAGTATTCACGATAACGATCAACTTTAAATGGATACTCTGGGATATCTCTGTCATAAATTCGATATGAGTCAATTTGATCATTGTTAACAATCTTTTTTATTTTCTTTAAGTTTTTTTGTAATCTATTTATTATCATTATGAGTAATCAGAGTTCTTGTAAAATATAATATCGGGGTTTTTTTCTTGCGTTAACTTTAGATCCCATTCAGAGCGATATGCAAAACATACTCTATTTTTGATATCGTATGAAATAGAGTTGGCGTTAGTTTCAACAAAAGAATGTTTCGCATTTTCATCAATAAATTTTGGCCACCTTATACCAATAAATGGATATGATTCATAAATTCCATTAACTTTGTATTCATCTTCTAGTCTGAACTTAACAACCTCAAATTGAAGATGACCTACAGCTCCAAGTATTTTTTCTCGTGTTGTATGTCTTGTGAATAATTGTACTGTACCTTCTTCAGAAAGTTGAATTAATCCTTTATCTAACTGCTTTGCCTTTAATGGATCTTTTAAAATTATTTTAGCAAAAATTTCGGGTGAAAAACTAGGGATTCCGGTAAACTTAATTTTTTCACCTTCGGAAAAAGTATCTCCAATTTGGTATTTTCCATTATCGTGAAGACCTATAATATCACCAGGAAATGCCTCTTCAACAATATCTCTATCTCTTGCTTGAAAGATTAAAGGGGAAGAAATTTTGATATCTTTTCCCGTTCTTGTGTGAAAAATTTTGTTATTCCTTTTAAATACTCCTGAGCAAACTCGTAAAAATGCTATTCTATCTCGATGCTTTTTATCCATATTTGCTTGAATCTTAAAGATAAAGCCAGTAAATTTCTTTTCATTAGGTGAAATTATTCGTCTTTCCGAGTCATCTTTAAATGGAAACTCAATTACTTCTCTTGGTGCAGGCCCTGGGCAGTTGGACTCTATGAACTCTAATGTCTCTTTAACTCCAAAGTTATGTAAAGCAGAACCAAAGAAAACAGGAGTTTGTATTCCTGCTAAAAATTCATCTTTATTTAGTGTTGGTAATAATTCCGTAACTACTTCAATCTCTTCAATTAAAGACCTTTGCAAGTCTTCACCAATTAATTTTAATATGTTAGATGAACTTAAGTCTGATGCATCAATTATTAATGGTGACTCTGGAGAACTTTCATTTTCATAAACAATAATTTGCTTATTATAAATATCGTATACACCTTTAAAGTCTACTCCAGAACCAATTGGCCAAGTCATTGGAGCACATTGTATAGATAATACTTCTTCAATATTTTCAAGAAGCTCAAATGGTGTCATTGATTCTCTATCAAGTTTATTCATATAAGTAACAATCGGAGTATCTCTCATACGACATACTTCCATTAATTTTATAGTTTGAGATTCTACTCCTTTTGCTGAATCTATCATCATAAGCACAGATTCAACTGCAGTAAGTGTCCTGTAAGTATCCTCAGAGAAATCTTGATGGCCTGGAGTATCTAATAAATGAATTTCACGGTTATTATATGGAAATGATATTACTGATGAGCTTACAGAAATACCTCTTTCTTTTTCAAGTTCCATCCAATCTGATTTAGCATAATTTCCTTGCTTAGATTTAACCATCCCTACTTTCCTAACTACACGCCCAAACCAAAGTAATTTTTCAGTCATAGTCGTTTTCCCTGCATCAGGATGGGAAATTATTGCAAATGTACATCTTTTGTTGTGTTCCATACTCTTGAAGTATCCAATATTATTAGGGAATTAACTTTAATAACGCATAAAATAATTTTCTAATAGTAATTATCTAAAATATTACGAGTTGTAAAAATATTTCTTTTTTTAGTTTATTAATATTTTAATTAGAAGTAATATTCGAAAAAAATATCAAATTTAAATAGGATGATTCATGAAAGGTTGGTTATTAATAATATTTTGTATTACTTCATTAAATGTATTCTCTGTAGATGTACAGATACTGCATACAAATGATGTCCATGGGCTTGTAGAGCATTCAGTTTTTGACCAAAGAGTTGGAGGATTTGAAAGATTAAAATCATTAATTGAAAAGGAAAAAAAAGAAGCTTTGTCCAAAAATATCTCGACTTTATTATTTGATTCAGGTGATTTTCTTGAAGGGTCAATTTTTTATATGGCAGATAAGGGGCGTGGGGTTTTTGAGTTAATGGATTCTATTGGTTATAACGCAATTACGATGGGTAATCACGACTGGTTAATGGGAGTAAATTCCATGAATTATATGCTTAAGAATTCAAAATTTAAATTTGATTATTTAGTTGCTAATTTCAAAAGTTTTGAATTTTATAGCGAAGGGTTAGATAAAATTAAACCTTATTCAATATATAATATTAATGGTTTTAAAATTGGAGTTATCGGTTTAACAACTAATGAAATATTTTATAAATGGAGGTTGAAAAATAGTAAGATTACATCACCATTTAAAACTGCTAAGAAAATTGCAAAGTATTTATCACGCAATGGCGTTGATTATATAATAGCGTTAACGCACCTGGGACATATTGCAGATAGAAAATTGATTTCAAAAAGCAAGTATATTGACCTGGTTATTGGAGGACATTCTCACAGCTTAATGAGTGAACCATTGTGGTTTAGAAACTCAAAAGATAGATTAATACCCATGGTCCGAGCAGGGTCTCATGGCGAGAATTTAGGTAAGATAATTTTAAGTTTTCCTGATGGCAGTCGGCCTAGTCTTAAATCCTATGAGACAATACAGGTTAAAGGTGAGTTATATCATGAGGAAACTGCAAATTTAGTAAGTAAAGTTAGAGATAAAATTAATAATATGTATGGTAAAAATTGGCTTACTTATAAATTAGGTACTTCAAAAATTAGTTTAATAAACTCTGAAAATACAATGACAAAATGGAATCAAGTAATTGCAGAAAGCTTTAAAGATGCTATCGATTGTGATTTTGCAATTCATTTACCGAGCTTTACAGGAGTTGATTTACCAGCGGGAGACATAACAAGAGAAATGATCATTCAGTCTTATCCTCGATTTTTTAATATCCACAGAAAAGATGGTTGGTATTTATATAAAATTAAAATATTTGGTTTGTTTGTTAAACCTTTCGTTCATGCACTTATAAAGTATGGTGCAGGTACTGCATTTTCTGGCCTTGAGGTAAGCTATGATAAAGAGAAGAATAAACTTAGTGATATTTTTATAAATGGAAAAAAGTTAAAATTATTTAAGTCATATTCAGTTGTGCTGCCAGAGGGATTAGTAAAGGGTAGCTTTGAAACAATTCGATTTGCTCATTATGTATTTAAGAGAGCACAAAGGACTAAAGTATCTATATGGAGTTCAATTTTTAATTATATTGAAAAAATTAAGGTTATTGAGTAGCTTTTTTATGTGCATCAAGAATCTTGCAGATGATGTCACTTGGAGCTAGCTTTTTATCTATGCTTTTGTTTTCAATCTCTGGTAACTCTGTAATTTCTTCAGATAGTTTTAAGTTTTTATTTGCTGAGAGTTCATCAACTTTTCCCACTGGAGAAAAATGAGGTGCTGTGTGTAGAACTTCAGGATGATCCATAATTATAGTTTTAATAGATTTAATTATATTTATAAAATTGTCTAATTCTTTTTTTGAAAAACTTTCAGTAGGTTCAATCATCAGTCCATATATCTCAGGAAATGCGACAGTTGGCGCATGTATTCCAAAGTCTAAAAATAACTTACCAACTCTTGGAATTATTAATGATTTTTTCAATCCTGTTTCCTCTATTCTTTTAAACATATCACTTGATAAGGTGATAATAAACTCATGCATTCTTGGTACATCATTTGTATTTTCTGGCAGTATTGGAAAGATATTTTTTATTTTTTCTAGCAAGTATGTAGATGATAAAACTGCAGTAGCAGACATACTCTTAACTCCATCTGATCCTAATGCTTTTAAGTATGTAAAGCATCTAACTTTATGTGCAAAGTTTCCGAAATGTCGATGAAAGCTTCCAATTGAATATTTTGGTTCAACGGTGTAGTATTTATTATCTTGATATTCTATTTGGACACCAGGTAAGAAGTTAATTAGTTTATCACTGACTGCAACAATGGCATCGCCTGGGCCTCCTCCTCCGTGTGGTATTGACCAAGTTTTATGTAAGTTGTTGTGGACAGCGTCAACTCCTAGATTTTTAAGGTTTAAGTATCCAGCTATTGCATTCATATTTGCTCCATCCATATACACAAGCCCACCAATAGAATGAATTATATCAGCGACTTCTTTAAAATCACTTTCAAAGATGCCTGAAGTATTAGGGTTGGTAACCATTATTCCTGATACTCTATGTTTATACTTGGAGACGATATTCTTTAAATGTTCTATATCAATCTTTCCTTTGATATCTGAATTTAAAGTAATAATTCCAACCTGCTCATTGTTTATTTTTTTTGTTTGAAATCCGGCCATTGTTGCTGTCGCAGGATTTGTGCCATGAGCAGTCCTTGGTATTATAATAATATCCCTCTGTTCTCCTTTTTGCTTATGGAATGCTTGAAACATTTTAAGTCCTACTAGCTCTCCTTGTGCTCCTGCTAAAGGTTGTGTTGTAACTCCAGGAAGACCTGTGATCTTTTTAAACATTTCTTGAATATTATATAATATTTCTAAAGATCCTTGGGCGTCCGCAATCGGTACTTCTGGATGTAGATTTATAAAACCTGGTAAGTTAGCAGCATATTCATTTATATATGGATTGTATTTCATAGTACAAGAGCCGAGTGGATATAGATTATCATCGGGACTTAGGTTTTGTTTACCTAAGTTTGTGTAAAATGTTTTAATTTTATCTAAAGGAAAATCTGGTAGTTTAACTGGTTCTTTTCTTAAAAAGTGTTTGGGTATGTCAGGTATTATTACTTCTTGAAATTTATTTGATTGTTTAAATTGAGCTTGAAAGAAACTAATTAGTTTATCTAAATCTTTTTGAGAGTGGCGGTCAAAACACGACAAAAGTAAGTAGCGGTTAGATTGAGGATCGATTTTATTTGAAATATTTACTCCTAAATGAATCTCCGAATTTCTTGCTTCTTCAATTAATGCAGATACATCTTTTTCAATTTTTATTGTTACTTCATTATAAAAAGGAGTGCTAGGAAATGCTAAATTTATGCCTTCTAGCTTTAAAATATTATTCAGGATATATAAGAGATCCTGATTACCTTTTTTGCAGGATGATCTCATTCCATCTTCTCCTCTTGCGAGAATAGAGGCACCGACTAATGTTGCAATAAATGATTGGTTTGAGCAAATATTAGAAGTTGCTTTCTCTCTTCTGATGTGTTGCTCCCTGGTAGATAGTACCATTGTAAAAACATTTTTATTATTTGAATCAACTGTTTTACCTACAAAACGACCTGCAGTAGAACGAATATTATTTTTTTGTTTTTGATTATATCTAATTCCGAGTACACCAAGTCCAGGGCCTCCAAAATTAGGTGCAATAGCTAAGTGTTGACCTTCTGCTACAATGATGTCAGTTCCATTTTGATTTTTACCATAATGAGAAGGAGGAGTGAGTCCATCTGTTGCAATTAATATAGGGTCAATCATTGCTATCGAAATTATATTATATTCCTCAGCTATATCAGTAAAGTCATCAACATCTTCAAGGTTTCCATAAGAATTAACTTGGGGGAAAGCAATCGCTGCAAATTCATCAAGGTTTTTTTCTAAGATTTCTCTTAAGTCAGCATGATTAGTTTTACCAGTTGTAATGGACTGAGGTACTATAACTATTTCTAGTTCTGTATGTTTTGCTAATGTCTTAATAACTTTGATATCAGTTGAATAAATTGTTTCACAAACTAAAACTTTATTCCTAGAGGGCCTTAATCTTAGTGCTGTTTTAAGTCCTTCATATAAACATGTAGATCTATCATAGAGAGAAGCATTAATTGCTTCAAAACCTGTAAGCTTTGAAAGTAGAGATGAATAAATCCAAAGTGTGTGTAATGTTCCTTGTCCTACTTCTGGCTGATAAGGAGTATAGGCAGTTGTAAGACCTCTGATTTTTGATACATATGGAACTATTTCATGAGTTTTGTAATCTTTTAAACCATGCCCCAAGAATGATGTATAGACATTATTTTTCATTGATAGTTCAGAAAGGTAGTCAATTAATTTATTATAGGTAATCGATTCTGAAATCTCTGGATCTTTATCAAATAAAAAATTAGATGGAATATTTGAATACAGATCGTTAATTGAGTTTAAGCTAAGATCGCTTAGCATTTCCTTCTCTTCATCTTTTGTTATGGCTATGTAAAATTTATTTAATTCTCTTTTTAAAGATGCAGGGTCATAATCAATACCATTATTATTCATTTTTTGCCTCATTAATTTATTTACATGTTTTTAACATGAACTTGTATGATTGTTCTAGTAATATTATATAATTATGAATTATATTGTTAATCCATGTACTAAAAAGCAATTAAATTTTTTGAGTAAATTATCTGAAATTACAGGAATTGGTTACGCAAGTTCACCACCTAAAACTGGAAATTACTTAATTTTTATTGAAGATAAGTTAACGCTTATAGAAAAATCAAATGATAATACTGTAAAATTAAATTTTGATTTTGTTAAAATGTGGAAGTATCACGCGTCGCAGAAATACAAAGTAAAAAATGAATTATTTGCAAAAGCTTTAGGTATTAAACATAGCACCAGCAAAAAGCCTACAATATATGATACTACCTGTGGATCAGGTAAAGATTCCTTATTAATGTTATTTTTTGGCTGCAAAGTTTTCGCAAGCGAGCGTAATAATATTATTTACTCATTATTATTAGATGCTCAAAGAAGACTCTTCGTATACTTTAATGAAGAAAATGAATCTAAATATAGTTTTGAAATTAATTATATTGATTCAACGCTTGGATTATCAGAAATTGAAGAAAATATAGATATTATTTATTGTGATCCAATGTATCCAATTAGAAATACTAAATCATTGCCAAGAAAGGAAATCCAAATATTTAAAAATAATATAGGCCTTGACCTAGACAGGCATAAGTTATTTGACTGGGCGTTAAAACAAAATGTTAATAAGGTAATAATCAAACGTCCTAAAAAAGGTGTAGATTATTATGGTACACCAACTGCAACTTACACAGGTAAAACAACGTGTTATGATATGTATTATTTAGGCCGCTAATTTTTTATTTAACTTATTGGTTTCGCACTTATTTAGTATATGTTTAGGTATTTTATTGTTAAGAGTTAATCCAATTTTATAATATGTTATAAGCCTATTATTAATAACTGATCTTTGTTTGTTGGTGTAAGAAATTTTTGCTAATATCTTTGAATTTAATTGGGTGTCAAATATAGTATTAATTATAATATTTTTACATCTTGATAGAATTGTTTTTTCAGGCAAGTTGCATCTAACAGATATTCCTGAGTCAGAGATATCTAAAATAATTAAGTTGAAGCTTTTTACCTTGCTACTATCATCTATATAATTCGCTGTCATTGCAATAAATGCAGGACATACTTGTGATAAAAATATCCGACTCCAAGAACGTTTTTCAAGTAGATAAGCTAATTTGGGTATTTTAACTTTAATAGTGTTGTTAGTTAATTCGGTTGTATTTGATTTGAAGAGCATGCTTACATGATTACTGTAAAGAAAAATATTATGATCCTCACAGAAATCAATAAATGAGTTTTTGCTTCTTGGTACGAAAATTAGTTCCATCGTTACAAGATTTAATGAATGTATAATACATTTTTTGACTTCTTTTATTTGATTTATATTTTGCCAAATAATAATAATTGAATTGGAGTTTACAATATTTTGTAATGTTTTAATGATTTCATTTTTTTTAGCTGTTTTTCTTAATGACCTTTGCATAAGTACTTTCATCGACTTGATTGATTTAAATAATTAATTAACAAATTTATGTTCTGTAAGTGACTGAAATTAAATAAAGAAATTATATGACTTTATCATTTATTTTGAGTATAAGTTATCGTATTTTAACACAGGAATCTATTATGAAAGAATATGATGTATATGCAATTGGTAATGCTTTAGTAGATGAAGAAATTGAGGTTTCTCTAGAAAGTATTAAAAATATGAATATAGACAAAGGGATAATGACCCTTGTGAATGAAGATAAATATATTGAACTACTAAAAAACATGAAAGGAGTAAGACATAGTAGAACTTGCGGCGGATCAGCTGCTAACACTGTAATTGGTTTGTCAGGCTTGGGTGGAAGTGCATTTTTATCTTGTAAGGTTTCAGAAGATGAAACAGGTAATTTTTATTATAAAAATTTAAAATCATGTGGAGTTAAAACAAATTTAAGTAATGGATTGCAGCCTTCGGGGAAGACAGGTCACTGTTTAGTTTTCATTACGCCTGATGCAGATAGAACTATGAATACTTACCTTGGAGTAACAGCATCTTTCTCAAAATCAGAGATAGTTGATACAGAAATAGCAAAATCAAAATATCTTTATATAGAATCATATCTGCTGACAAGTTCAAATGGAACAGAAACAGCTATTTTTGCACGTGAAATAGCACGAAAAAACAATGTAAAAGTAGCAATTACGCTTTCTGACCCTGCTATTGTTGATAATTTTTATACTCAAATTTTAGAGGTTAAGGGGAATGATAAGTTTGATATGATTTTCTGTAATGAGGAAGAGGCAAAAATTTTCACAAAGACGGATAATATTGATGATGCTACTCAGAAAATGAAATCATTTACTAATGATTTTGCTATTACAAGAGGAAGTAAGGGAGCTAACATATATTTTAATAATAATTTAGAAGTTATAGAGACTGAGACAGTAAAGGCCATTGATACAAATGGAGCAGGTGATTTATTCGCTGGTGCCTTCCTGTTTGGAATTAACAATGGCCATACAAGTAAACAATCTGGACAGTTGGCATGTGCTGCTTCCACGAAACTTGTCACTAAGTTTGGTGCAAGGTTGACTGAACAAGAGTTACAAAATATAAAATTATAAATCGATAAGATAAGATGGAGTAATAATTAAAATGAAATTAAGACTACAAAAAATATTAAAAGATAAGATCGTAGGTGAAAATACAGTAGTCGGTTGGGTACGTAGCGTTCGAAAAACAAAAAGATTTTCATTTATCATTTTAAATGATGGATCAACAAGCAGTTCATTACAAATTATTGCTGATAGTGATTTAGAAAACTATGATATGATCTCATCAATGTTAGCAGGCACATCCGTTGAAATCTCTGGTATATTAGTAGAGTCTCAGGGGAAAAACCAAGATATAGAGATGCAAGCAACTTCAATAAATATATTAGGTCAAACAGATGACAATTACCCTCTTCAAAAAAAAGCGACTTCTTTAGAGTTTTTAAGAAGTAATGCACATTTAAGGTCTAGAACTACAACATTTGGCGCAATGTTTCGCTTAAGACATGCAATGGCATTTGCAACTCATCAGTTTTTTAATGAACGATCTTTTTGTTATGTAAATACACCAATAATAACTGGGATTGATGCTGAAGGCGCAGGAGAAATGTTCTCTGTAACTTCTTTTGATTTATCTAAAAAGAACTTGAAAGACTTAAACTTTAAGGATGATTATTTTGGAAAGTCGACTAACCTTGCTGTAACAGGCCAGCTAGAAGCGGAGTGCTTGGCATTAGGTCTTGGAGCGGTTTATACTTTTGGCCCTACATTTAGATCAGAAAATTCAAATACTCCGAGGCATTTATCAGAGTTTTGGATGATTGAGCCTGAGGTAGCATTTGCTGACTTAAATGATATTATTGATTTAGCCGCAGATTATATAAAATATTTAATTAATTATGCTTTAGAGAACTCACTTGAAGATTTAAAAGTTTTACTTAAATTTAATGATTCTGAGGATCACATAGATGAACTGTGTCAGGTAAGAGATAATACATTTAAGAAAATTACTTATAGTGAAGCAATAAGTATTCTAGAAGAATCAGGTCAGAATTTTGAGTTTAAAACTGAATGGGGAAGTGAGTTACAAACTGAACATGAAAGGTATCTTACTGATACTTACTTTAAGTCACCTGTGGCGGTAACAGATTATCCTAAGAGCTGCAAAGCATTTTACATGAAGCAAAATGATGATAATAAAACAGTACGGGCCATGGATATGTTGGTGCCAGGAGTGGGAGAAATTATTGGTGGTTCACAAAGAGAAGACTCATTGGAAAAGCTTGAATCCAGAATAAATGAGCTTGGGATGGATAGTGAGGCACTATGGTGGTATCGTGACTTAAGAAGATTCGGTACTGTTCCTCATGCTGGGTTTGGACTTGGGTTTGAAAGAGTATTGATGTATATTTCTAAAATGAAAAATATTAGAGATGTTATTCCCTTTCCTCGTACACCTCAAAATGCTGAGTTTTAATTGTAATAATTATTAATAATAGATTCTCCCAATCCATTTTTTGATAAAGCAAGGTTAATGGGTATTTGGTCAGTTAATTTAGTTACATGTGAAATTATGCCAATTTGTTTACCTCTACTGTTCAAAGAGAGCAATACATTTAGTACTTCATCGAGAGATTGATCATCTAACGTACCAAACCCTTCATCAATAAAGAAAAAGTCAAGTTGAGTATATCCTCTCGAAAACTCAGCTAATGATAACGCCATTGATAACCCAATTAAAAATGTTTCTCCACCTGAGAGTGTTGATATTTTTCTAACTCCATCAATATTCCATTTATCATCTATGAAGTATTCAGGGCCGTGAGTCCCATGCTTTTGCTTAATTGTGTAACGGTCATCACATAAAGACTTTAATTCAATATTAGCTTGGTCAATTAGCCTTTGCTCTATTAAAGATAAAGCAAAGTTTCTAAATTCATTTTTGCCTAAAATATTATCTAGTGTCTCAAGTCTTATAAGATTTCTATTTTGATCTTGAACTTCTGCTCTTAAAGATTGTAGCTCTTTCTCCTTTTGTGAAATTATTTCCATCTTAGTCGTATTCTCTGTTAATGCATTATTTTCATTCAATAAGAGTTTCTTTATTATACTTGTAGATGTCGTTATTAAGTTATTGTTTAATATTTTAATAATTTTTAATTGTTCAAAGCTTATGTTTGAGATATTGATACTTGAAAATTCTTTGATCGAGTTAATCGTATCATTAAGTATTTTTTGTTCATCCTGGGGAAATGAGATATGTTTACAGTCATCTAAATTTTGTATATTTAATTGTTTTATTTTATTAAACTCTAAACTCAATAATAGTTGCATATCTTCTTTTTGAGTTTTGGCGATAGATAAGTTGTTTTCACAAATATCTTGCTGTGCTTTTAAATGAAAATATAATTGCTTTAATTCGGATAATTGATTGGTTTCACTTTCTCTGTCTTGCTGTAGCTTATTAAGGTCATCTAAAGGAGATAAATTTGGCGATATTTGTTTTATTTCCTCTTTTAGCAATTCAATCTCTTTTTGCAGAAGTGGTATTTGTTCTTCGTTTTTCTTGGAATGACTGGTTAATTCTTTGGCTTTTTTTAATAAATACCCTAGCTCTAATTCTGCTTTTTGTATTTTGTTCTCATTCTTAATTATATTAGACTTAGTGATAGTGTCATTTCTATAATAGGTTATAATATTTTTTTTGTCATTTCCATATTCTGGAGCAATTTTACTAATTAAATTAATTTGTTCTTTAATTTTAGTTTGATTATCACTACTTTCTTTATTTAAGTTATTTAGTTTTGATTGATTGATTATTATCGTCGACGTTAACTTGTCATTTGCTTCTTTAATTGCTTTTATCTTTTCATAAACTGAGATTAATTTATTTTGACTACTATTTATTTGTAAATATTTATCGCTACATAAATTAATCTCATCTTCAAGTTTGTCTTCTTTCAATGGAGAAGAATGATTAGTGTTTAGCTCAACTAAACTTTTTTCTTTATCTTCGTTAAGTTTTATAATGGATGAGCTTATAGTATTGATTTGGTTTGATAATTGTTTTACATCTTGATTAATTATTAATGCTTTATTTTCTCTTGTTTTAAGCACATTATATAACTCTTCAATTTCATTATCTATATCGTTATCGATGTGCTGATATTTAGAGTGAGTTATGTTATCAGGCCACTTCTGAAGGCATACTGGGCACTCTTGTTTTATTAATCCTTCAGATGATAAAGTTGCAATAGAATGATTACGTTTTTGTTCATTTTGTCTTAGTAAAAGATTATTTTTATTTGAAGTAAGATCTGATATCTCTTTTTGTATATTATCTAAAGAGTTGGTAACTTTTATTTGTTTTTTTGATAAAACATTTTTTTGGTTTTCTAATGAAGTTAATTCATTTTCACTTCTATCTAAATTGATTTTAACATCTCTGATTTTCCTTTCTCTATCCTGAGTGCTTTGTTTCAGTACGTCAAGGTCATTAATTACTTTGTCAAAATTATCAATTGAAAAAAATACATTATACTTTTTTAATATTTGATCATAATCACTATTCATTCTTAGAATTAATGCTTTATTCTTTTCTATTTCAGATAAATTTCTAGACATTTCAATTTCAATTTCTTTTATGGATTTTGAATGAATACTCACATTACTAGATAGAGTATCGATTGAATTAATTTGTTCGTTTATTAATTGCAGGTCATGAATTTTATCTTTATTAATTGTAAGTTTTGAGAAATTATTATTTAACTCTCTGTTGGCATTTTTTAATTCAATCTTGGCCTTCTCTGCCAAGTTCTCATTATGCATAATATCCTGATATGTTATTTCTAAATATTTTTTATGCTCGTTTAGTTTTTCACTTTTTAGATTAACAATTTCATGGTCTTTGATTGCCTTATTTAATAACTTGTTATTTTTTATAAAAGTAGAATGAAATAATGTGAATTCATGTGTTTTTCGATTAAGATCATTGGATGATTTGTTAAATTCTTCCCTTATTGTTGAAACCTCATTTGTTAAAAGATTGATTTTTTTCTCATTATTTATAAATTGTTCTTGTACTTTTGTAATATTGTCTATGATATGATTTATTGAATTTACTATATCAAAAAGAGGCGTTACAGCAGATATTTTTTTTTGAGAATTTTCCACTCTTTTATTGATAATAATCTTCTCTTCCGCAGAGTATGGGTGTGAATTTTTTTCAAGATCTGTTAAATATTTAATTTTTTCTCTTAGTGCTTTGATTTGTTTATTTAAAGCAGTTGATATACTGGAAAGGTATATGTTGTCGTGCATTGATTCTAATATATCTTTTCTGTCCTTAAAAGATGATGTAATAAACTTAGCGAACTCACCTTGATTTAAAATAGTTGTTTTGCAGAAATGATCATAGCTCAGACCTAAGATTTGCTCTGTCGTTGACTCAACGGCAACATTTCCTAAAAATAGCTCCCTCTTGGGAACTGGTGTTTTTATTAAAGTTCCATCTTTTTTTCTTACCTTGCATCTCCAGGTAGCAGTATATTCTTTACCGTTTATCTGAAAGTTTAGCCTGATACTTCCAGATGCTGTTCCTTGTGAAATATAATCACTTGAATTAAGACTTTTTTTATGACCTTTACCATACAAAGCTAAAGAAATAGCTGTTATGATTGAGGACTTTCCTGAACCTGTGGGCCCTGTTATTGCAAAAAGTGAGTCATCACCAATTAGTTCATTGAAATTAATGAAATGTTCATTCACAAATGATGTAATATTATTAATACGGATGCTAATGATCTTCATTATGACTACTATTAGCTAAGTTATCTAGTATTCCATTAAAGTCATTTAATACTTCAGGTGGAACTTCATTTAGTTTCGGAAATTTTATTTGATAGAATTTTTTAAATAATTCTACTGTAGTTAAATCTGAATAATTTTCAATTTTTTGTTCATTATCATTCTGGTAATAGCTTGATCTAATAAACTTAACTGAAATAAGGTTTATATATATATCCCCTAATTGAGACTTAATTTCATCTACTGAAATAGATTCTGCTTCAGTTAAGTTTATCTTAACTTCAAAGAATGATGATTCTCCATGTTCGGAAACGAGATTTTTAATTTTGTTGATTCCTGCTTTTAAATTAGAAGGTGAAATTTCTATGGAGAAAAGCTTTCTAAATTTTGGTATTTCAATTTTTTGATATTCTATATTTTGTTCTTGTTTGATGTCTAGTTGCATTATATATTTTTGATTTGATTCATTAAATCTAAAAGGAATAGGGGAGCCAGAGTAGACAGCTTTAGGTTTGTTTTTTTTAAGCTCTTGGTATTTATGAATATGACCTAATGCTAAATAATCAATCGAATGAAAAATATCCAGGGGAATTGATTCAAGGCCTGACAGAGAAAGTCCTTGCTCTGATCCTGCGTAATTAAAGTTGCCAAATAAATGGTGTGCCATCATTATTGATTTGTCTGAGCTATTTTTTTTCGAATAAAGATTAAAGCTTTCAACAATGATGTTAATGGCATTTAAAAAAATATTCTCTGTGTTATCATTTATATCCCTCGCCTTATTTGCTGATATATTCCATAGATTATGAGATCTGAAAAATGGTAACATCAACAATGATGCAGAGATTGTTTTGTCTTTGTTTGATATTTTAAAAAAGTTTTTAGATATATCATCATGAATATTACCAATGATTGTAATTTTGTTTTTTTTCAGAAATACTGAAGGGGCCTCTAGAAATTTACCGGAATCATGATTACCAGATAATATATAAATCTCACAACTACTATTACTTGTAAGTTTATTCAAAAAACTAAAATATAGTTTAAGTGCGCTAGTGGGTGGGGATGGAGTATCAAATATGTCACCAGAGATAAGCAAGGCATCAATTTTTCTATCTTTTATAATACTAATAAGCCAGTTCAAAAAAGATTCTTGCTCTTCTAAGCGTGATCTTTTATGCAACTTCTTTCCAAGATGCCAGTCTGAAGTATGTATTACTCTCAGTGTCATAATCTAATTGTTATCAATGTTTGAGTTGTGTTCCTGATTGTAGTTATCCTTGTTGGTCGCTTGATTTTCAATCAAGATATCTGTTTCATTAGCAATAAATTCAAATTTCTTAGGAAATGACCAGCTAGACTTTGGTTTTGATTTTGATGAGTCATACATACTTGAAGAATATCTTTTAATTTTACCTTGGTCTGTTTGCATTATAAATTGCTCTTTAAGGATATAGATTTTTTTGACTCTTCCAACATCACCATTAACAAGCTGAGTAAAAGATCCTTCTCGAGGTAGTTTTTTTCTCTTGCTTGAATAAACCTCATCTTCAAATTTAGTACAACATTTAATTTGATTACAAATTCCATTTAGTTTACTTGGTACTAGCGCAAGGTTTTGATTTTTTGCCATTTTCATGTTTACGCTGCCATAGTTCTTCAAAAAACTACTGCAGCAAGTTTGCATTCCACATGCTCCAATTCCTCCTAGCGCTGCAGTTCGATCTCTAGTAGATATTTGTCGAAGTTCAATTCTAATTTTTAATTCTTTCACTAGGTCTTTGACTAATTCTCTGAAGTCTACCCTTGATGGAGAACTAAAGTAAAATACTGCTTTCTTTCCAAATTGCAGTAATTCAACATGAGTAAGCGTCATATCTAGCTTGTGCTTATCAATTAATTCGATACAGCTATGTTCAAACTTTTTTTCTTGACCTATATTGTCTTGTAATCCTGTGATATCTTTTTCAGAAGCTGTTCTAGAAATATACTTTATTGGTAACAATGATTTATTAAATAACTGACTGTACTCAAACGAATTAATATATCCAACTGCCATTCCACGGTCACTCATTGCAATAACTTTTTGTCCATATTTAAAATCTCTTTTTCCGACTGCAAATGGAAATGATTTTGCGTTTCCTGGAAATCTCACTCTAACAAACGTAATTTCTTCACCTTTTTTATATCTGGAGTTTTCATTATTCTCTTTCTCGATTTGCTCTGTTTCTTTTTGCATTAAATTGCTTTGTGATTTAAGGTTACTAATATTCGATAATCTAACTATTAGATTCAATTGTCAAAACCAATGATTAATCCTTGAAGCTCATGGCAAACTTTACCAATCTTTCAAATTTTGAGTTATGAAATTTAGATGATTTATCATGCCACCTTGACTCGGTGAGTAGTAAGTCTTTTTCTTTAAAGTTATCTTTCTGATTTGACCATCCAAGTGCAAGTTTTACAAAATTATGTTCTATGTATTGATCATGAGAAACATAAGAGATAATTTCATTTATTGATATTTTGCTTTTTGAATAAGAAATAATATTATTTTTTAACTCCGATAAATTGTCTTTTTCGATTTCAGAATTACCAACCATAGGAATAGACACATTAAGCCATTCGCTTAAACTTAAGTTTGAATTATAATTCGTCAATGTTACTTGATTAGTTTTTTTAATTCTTAAAGATACGGCCCTGCTCTCAATTGTTTGTATGAATTTAGTTAATGTAGGATTTATAAAAAATATAATAGTGTTTTTAGTCGGCTCTTCTAAACTTTTTAATAACTTATTATTAATAGAGTTTGATTTGATAAGATGAGAGTCAAATATCACTATGAATTTTGTTTTTAATTCATAACAATTATAGTTTAATGCTTTAAAAAAAGGCATTAAGTTTTCTAGTATATAATTTTCTTTATTTTCATTAGGGTATATTAAAGTAATATCGGGATGTCCTTGAAGGTACTGGCTTTCAATCTTTTTATTATCTAAGTCTGGTACATGTAATTTAATAACTTTAATTAAAAGACTCTTAACCCAGTTATTTAAATATTCTTTTTTGTTTGAAAAGTTATTTGCTGGCCTTATTATATAGAAGTGTGCACTTTTATGATTTTTAATTTTATTTAATAAAATTGATTGTAAATCTGTCATAATTAACCAATAAGGCAATCGAGTTCATTTTGTATGTCACTGGAGACATCTTTCTCTGATTGTTCTCCATTAATTTCTTTAATTCTATCCGGAAATAAACTTTTTAGTTGATCATATCCATTTATGAGTTGTTGAAAAAAGTGTTCCCCTTTAGATTCAAAATAATCTTTGTCATTATTCCTAATATCCATTCTTTTCATTGATGTCTTAATGGATACTTTTATATAAAAAGTAAGGTTGGGTAATGTATTTAGTGGATATACATTGTGAATTTGCATTACTTTTTCTACACCGAGTTTCCCTGCGTAACCTTGATATACTAATGAGCTATCAATATATCTATCACAAATTATAATATTTTTTTTTATTTCAAGATTTTTTAAAATTATTTCTTTTAGAAGTTGTGCTCTTGATGAAGCAAATAAATATGCTTCAGCTATAGGACTTAAAGAGGTTGTAGATTCTAAGATCGCACTTCTTAATCCCTCTCCAAACTTTGTACCACCAGGTTCTCTGACAATTGTCACTGTATATCCTTTTCCCTCGAGGTATGACTGCATAAATCTAAGTTGAGCAGTTTTTCCTGCTCCTTCAATGCCTTCAATACTAATAAAATAGGAGTTATTATGTGTGACAGTAGTAAAATTAGTTAAAATATTATTAATAGATTGATTCATCAAAAGAAATTATCATACTTACTAACGATAAATCTAGATTAGACTTTTTTAAATTTCATTTTGATCATAATTGTATGGGTCAGATTGATTCTCAATGTAATCATCATCATTATCTCTATAATCATCTGACGCTGGCCGTCGGTAATCGCTATCAATATTATCAAATTTATCATAGTCTTCGCTGTACGGATCAATCATTTTTTGAGATAGTTTTGACCTTGCATCATCGACTTCAATTGGTGAGTCATTATCATAATAATAATCATTATCTATATTTTTTTTCTTATTTTTATAAGCACTTGATTTCTTGAATGACTTAGACTTCTTTTTAGTTTTCTTTTTCTTGCTCTTTTTCTTGTTCTTTTTCCTTTTATTTTTATTTGTCTTTTTCTTTTTCTTTTTACTTTTTACTTTCCTTACTGTTTTAGATTTCTTTATAGTTTTCTTTTTAAGCTTTATTTTTGGTTTTATTTCTTCAGTATCTGTATCTTCTGACTCTATTGACGCAGGGGATCTTAAGTTTTCTGAATCATATGTCCAGAATAATAATTTAAATGAAAATATAGTGAGAGCTAGCGTTGCTGCAACTGATGTTACAATTATAACTTTCTTACTTGATGTAACTTCATCTAAGTCATCTTGGTTTTCATTTACGGTAAAGTCAGATTTATTTGAATGACCCCATTGGGCCAGAGTTTGAATAGACTTATTTGTATCTTCATCATTGATATTTATATCTTGAAATTTTTCAATAATATCAGTTCTGGATTGATGAAATATTGGATCATCAGGCCGATTTGGCAAGTCATCTTTAGTTGAGTGATTTATAGTATTATTAATAATCTTACTTAATCTATTCCAACTTTTTCCACCATCAATTGAGTACATGTCATTGACAGAGATATTGCCAGCAGCAAGTGAATTATTTACTTGATCTAAAGTAAAAACACCATGCTCTTTACCATCAATAGATAAAATATATTCAACTGATTTACTATCTTTAAGATAATCTTTAGTGAAAAATTTATGTTTATTCAGTGCTACAGATTCATCGTTACCAAACTTTCTAATTGATGCATTAGAATAAATCTCTTGATTATGTTCGATAAATTTTTGCAATGAACTTGCATTAATAGGACCAAAGCTTTTTGAGTCACAGTCTAAAACATAGAGAGATTCAACTGGTATATTATCATGGTATATTTCATCTTCAGATAATACTAAGTTAGTTAATTCATCCTCTAGCTCTGGAGTTAATATCTTTTTGTTACCAGTACTCATAACAATATCCTAATTAAGTTCCTAAAACTTTTTCGGATAAAATAAATCAATAATTAGATAGAGAATTAACTAATGAAATTGTGGAAAAATATACCGATAGATAATTTTAATGTAAAAAAAAGGCCTAATAATATATTAAGCCTTAATTTCACTATAGTTGACTTTATCGATCTAGAAAGCTGTTAAACTCATATTGAATCCGTAACCTAAGTTTTCAACCCAACTCTTATCGTAGCTCCAGCTATCTTTAGTATTTATAGGTGATCCATTTACACTTACTCCAGCGTATAGACTTGGAGTAAATTGCTTTCCAAGTTCAGCCGTAAGAGCAACATTATAAGTTTCACCAGTTCCTGAAAATGTATTAGTTTTAAAAATTTCTTCAGTCACAGAAAGAGATAAATCACTTCCAAGATCAAAAGCTTCTGTTGTTACAAGATAAAGATAGTTATTACTTGAGTCCTTATTTGAGTAATCTTTTGTGTTCATTACTGCAAAATATGCAGTTGAGTAAATCGAAAATGTGTCAGTTATTTTTTTGCTTGTAGAAAGTGATGTTCTCCAAAGACCATAACTATTACTGCTCGATCTAGATGCACCTTCAGGTAACCATCTCCACTCAAGGTTCGCAGAAAGGTTAATTCCATTTTTATCTTCAGTCATTAGACCTGACCTAGTATATTTAAAAACTGCTCTACTGTATGAACTAGTTAAATCTTCATCACCATCTTTTATAACAGTCCACCTGTTTTCTAGTCTTATTTTGTCATTATCGGATAATTTGTATCCTAAATATGCAATATTTGTTTGCTTAACACCATTAAGATCAGTAGTTGTTCCAATTGCATCAGTTGCAAGCAATACATTCATACTGAGAGGAGAATCTTTTAATTTTTGTAATAATCCTTTTGATGTCGTAGTACTTAAGTTTGTAGTAGCAGCAAACGATGATAATGAAAGTGCGAATGTTGCAGTTGTTAGTAATAATTTGTTTTTTAATTTCATTTTAGAATACCCCTGTAAATTTATTTACAATGCGTAAAGTTAATTACGCTGTTATTTTGCGATAGAGTCTTATACTTTTTTATATTTAACAAGTAAAAAAACTGAACAAGTAATTATTAACATGACTTGTAAGCAAATGTAAGAATTCCGGCAGATTAACATCACTTATTAAAATCAAAATGGCCAGTTTGACCATATTATGAGAACTTATGTAACAATGTATTTTATCAAAAATTACAATATTTCATGCTTTACATTAATGTTGCACTGCATTCAAGCCCTTCGACTTGCATTATACCCATTTGTGAATTTTGTTCTCGTTTATTTTATAAAAGAAATAAAATTAAGAAAGATATTTGAAAATAATAATTCTGATGGCTTTATTCAAATAGATGTACAAGCCGATATTGCCTTTGAAGTATCTAGTGAAGGAGAATTAGAGCAAGTACTTCCTTTTATCCTGCATCACTTAGACAAAAAACGAAGAGTTGAATTAATTTTTTCATCAAAAAGTGTTGAGCATAAATGTTTATACTTAAAAGAACAATATTATGAACAACTAATGATTTATAGACTTCCATTGGTAACTGGTTGTTCACTTTGTAATAATAGACAAAATATATCTAGATGGATGACATCAAAGAAATTAGTTCTATGTCGTTATGATTTTTTTCCTGAACTCCTCTTATTAAAAGATGTTAAACTATACTTAATTTCAGCAACACTTATTAACAGAAAGAATTTAAGAGAAAGCCGTATAAAAAAATGGTACTGGCTACAAGTTTATAATAAATTTGAAAAAATTCTTGTCGCTTGCCAAAGTGATATGGATAGATTTACGAAACTAGGGATTAATCCTAAAAATATAAAGGTATTAGAAGCGAGAGTTATACAAATCGCAAAAAGAGTACAAAATTGTAATTTAATTAATTCCAATTTTATATTTTCACAATTAACTAAATATTTAGAAACGTTTTCAATTGAAAATAGACTTATCTTAGGTTCAGCATGGGAAGTAGATTTAAATGTTTTTGATGATCTTAATATATTGACAGATATTTATAATAATAATTTTGCAGTATGTATACTGCCTCATAACTTAGAAACTAATTCAATTTATAAAATGATCTCAAAACTGGACCAAATAATTTATAAACACAATATTAAATTAAAAGTTATAAATATTGATGTTCATTTGTCACTTGAAGAGATTGAGAAAACCTTTGATCAATTAAAAAATCAAAACTCAATTTGTATCATTTCTATTTCGGGGATTTTGTGTGAACTTTATTCCCACTTTAAACACGCTTACGTTGGAGGTGGCCATGGACGTTCTGTACACTCACTTCTAGAACCCTATTTGTCCGACGCAATTGTTTATTGTGGCCCAAAAGTATTACGCTCGACAGAATATGAAATTATAAAAGAAAACTCAAATAATTATATTGAAATAGTTTCTGATTTAAGAAAGTTATTTGAAGTAATTGATAAGAAAAAATCTTTAGATATTGATAAAACGAATCGTTTAGAGTTAATTAATTCTACAAAAAATAACTTTGAGGATATTATTAATGAATTCTGATTTTATAATTGTTGGTAAAGATTTACCAGCATTTATTTATGGCATGAAATTACTCGGGAAAGATAAAACAGTTCATATCGTGAATGATCATGAGATATTGTATCCTAATTTTTTTATGAATACTTTAGGCAGCCTTGAAACTTCGATGATAGAAAACTTAGGAAAAACAAGCTCTATAAGAACTTTAGAAAATATAAAAAAATATTTAAGTCCAAAAGAAGTAATTTTTTCTATTAATAATAAAAAATTATTAACAGGAGGTGGACCAGCTTCAGTTTTGCTTGAACTTTTTAGAAAACTGCCTTTTTTGTTTAATAGCTCAAGCTTTATGAATAATTATATTACTCAATTGAAGGATAAAGCCTACTGTATAAAATTAAATCAGGATTTTGAAGTCTATAATCGTTTATTAGGAAAACAACTTTCCCTCTACAGTAGTAGACAATCTTATACTTTAAAACTTTTAATTGAAAATTGCCCTAAGCTTTTAAAAGAATTATTTGTTTTATTTTCTAATATTGTATCTGGTAACGTAAAGATTTCGGAAAGAGAGATGATTTGCTTTAAGTCTTTACTTTCATCATTGAAACTAATTTTCCAGACTGATTTTTCTTTTAATAATAATGATTTTGAATTATTTAATTTAGTAAATTCTTTATTGACACAAAATTATGTAGTTAATTATAATTCATTATTAAAAGATTTAAATAATGAATTTATTAATAGTGGTGGGAGATACACTGAGGGGAGAATAACAGACTGGATACCATCAAGAAAAACATGGGAGCTAGAAATTGAAAAATCCGGCAGTATATCTTGTCCATCTTTAATAATTGCTGGAGACTGGCCTGAACATTACCCTCTTCACTTTAAGAAAGATCCACAATCCTTTTCAGCAATTACAGTTTGTGCGGAAAGTATTTCATCTTTAAATGATTATACTTATATTATCAATGATGCTGCGAACAGCGATATTAATTTTCCTGTTTCTCTATTTGAAATGAAAGGACATAGTATAAACGTAACATATTTCATCCCTTCTGAAGTAGGATGTAATATTCATTTAGATAAAAATCTGTATTTAGATCAATTTTATAATGATATTTCTAATTTAATTGCTGCTAATGTAAATAAAATTAAAATAAGTAATATTATTAAGAGTGGAAAAATAAAAGGTAGTTTTTCACATAATAAATTCCTTTCTAAGGTAAGAAAAATCAGATTTGAAAAAAAATCTTCTATTTATTTACAAGACTTAGATGAAACAAACAAAAAAAGTAAATACTTAAGCTACTTGGGGCCATTAGATAGAAGGGGCAGTGGAGGAATATTTTTACTAGGTATCATTAATGATGAAATTGACTTCATTTAAGTTTATAATAATATAAAAGGTCAATCTCTATATGAAAAATAAGCAAAAGCATTTGGAATCAGGTCAAGTCGCAATTGAGTATATTTTATTGCTAGTAGTTATGGTGACTATTTTTACTAATTTAGCAAAAAAAATCAGTGATCATTACCTCTCTGATGATGGGACCTGTTCTAACCCAGATAGTTCTGCAATTGTATGTAAATTCAAATCAAGACTTCAAAGCAATTTTCGATATTATCAGTTTTAAGGATTTTAACATACTGTAATATTAGCTACTTAACTGAATCAAGGGTATTGATTCATGTAAATTCTTCACGCAACGAGTTAAACAATGCATATTTTTTTGAGTTTGATATAGATATTATGAATATTAACAAGAAGCGTTAGCTTAGTAATATAAAAACTAATTTCTATTAAGTTAGAAATTAAGGAGAAAGAGATGAATACATATTTGGGGAGCAAAAAGATGACATCTAAACTTTTAATGGTGTTATTATTATTTTCATTGGCAGATAATAAATCTTCAGCACAAGATGATTTATTAGATGATACTTCAGATATCTTAAATTCAGAACAAATAGATATTGATGGTCAATTTGAACGTGAAACTCAAGCTGATAAATTAGCTAAAATGAGAAAAAAGCTAGAAAAACAGAACGAAAACATGGTTCAGAAAAAGATTGAAGATATAAGAGTGCGTGAAGAGCAAAAATTAACAACAAAATTACAAAACGCATTTAATGGCAATAATATGGTAAATGATACTGTTGCTGTTCAGCAATCAGCACCAGTAAAAAGTATTAAGGAAGTAAAAGAAAAGAAAAATACAGAAATAAAAATATCACCTAGTTTTGGATTAACAAGCATGATGGGTGATGGCATAGAGCTAGAATCAAATATAACAGCAGGGTTATCAATCGAGACTATGGTATCAAAAAGGTTCTCTGTTGGTCTGGGCATAAACTATACTTCAGTCGAAATTACTGATATTGCTTCAGATAATTACACATATAATAGTTTTTATAATTATTGGTCACCATATACAAATTATAATAACTACAATTCTTTATATAGCTCTTTCTATAATCAAAATTATTATAATACTTATGGAACTAATGGTAGATCAATGGAGTATACAAGCTTTGGCCTAGACTTAAATACTAAGTTTTTCATAATTGTTGAAAAGAGATTGCGTCCATATATTGGTCTTGGTGTAAGTTACAATAGAGCTTCAGTAAATTACTTAGAAAATAATAATTCATATCAGTGGCAAGGAAACTCGCTAGGTGATGAGGGATACACAACTAGTTTTATGGGAGCTTCTGCTTCAGTTGGTACAGAAGTTGTATTTACAGATAATGTTGGTCTTAACTTAGATGTTAAGTATGCAAGAGCATTAACAAATGGATTTGATAATAGTACAGAGTTTACTTTTAATTATAACCCAGAGCAAGAAAGGTTAGAGAAAGTTTCAAATGCAATTAATGGTAGTGATATCTTTGTAATGTCTGCTGGCATGATGTTTTCTTTTTAAAATTCGTAAAAATTAATATTTAATAAAAAGGCCCTCTTTCAAGGGCCTTTTTTCATTTTTAGGCAATGCGCCAAACTCTTTTAGTCAGAGATCATGTGTCCTTATTGATTAATTTAAAACTTTTTTATTAATAAAAGTTAGTTTATTATTTCATACATATAAATTTAATGAGTCTAACACGGAGAACTCACATGAGTAATAAACCAGTTTATCTAGTGGAAGGTAAAAGAAGCCCTCAAGCTAAAGCAGGTATGAATTTAAAAGATACTGCGGCACCTTTCTTAGCATCATATTTATTAAGAAATATATTAGACCAAACAACAATACCTAATGATCAAGTGGATGAAGTAATTATTGGTAATGTTGGAGCACCTGCTAAATATCCGAATGTCAGTAGAGTCATTGCATTGGAAGCTGGGCTAGATAAAAAAACTAGTGCTTATACAGTTCACAGAAACTGTGCTTCTGGAATGGAAGCACTTTCACAAGCATATGATAAAATTTCAAGCGGTAGATCTAATATTATTTTAGCTGGTGGTGTAGAATCAATGTCACAAATGCCATTGATTTACGGCAAGGAAATGACTGATTTATTTGTTAATGTGATGAAAGCAAAATCAATTCAAGATAAATTGAAAGCTTTATCATCTTTTAGACCACCATATTTATCTCCCGTAATAGCAATTGAACAGGGGTTAACCGATCCATTTTGTGGATTGAATATGGGACAGACAGCAGAGCTTTTGGCAAGGGAATTTGGTATTTCAAGAATTGAGCAAGATGAGTTTGCTAATCGATCACATATGTTGGCCATCAAAGCTACTTCTGAAGGAAAATTTGCTGAAGAGATAGTTCCGATTTCAGTTGGTGATAAATTAGATAAATTATTAACAAGTGATGTCGGACCGAGAGCTAATTCTACAGTAGACGGGCTATCGAAAATGAGGCCATATTTTGAGAGAAAAACAGGTACTGTTACAATTGGAAATAGCTGTCCTATTACTGATGGTGGGTCTGCATTTCTATTAGTAAGCGAAGATGCTTTAAAAAAATATAACTTAACTCCAATGGCCAGGATGGTTGATTATCATTTTCATGGTCTTGAACCAGAAAGAATGGGAATGGGGCCTGCTGTTGCAATTGATGGCATAATGAGAAGAACTGGATTTTCATTAGATCAAATGGACCTTGTTGAGATAAATGAAGCATTCGCAGCTCAGATAATCGCTGTCCGGAAAAGTTTTACTGATAAAAAAATTGCTAATAAATTTGGTATTGAGGTCGCTTGGGGAGAAATACCGGAAGAAAATTTTAATGTTAATGGTGGTGGAATAGCTTTAGGTCACCCTGTTGGTTCATCAGGAAGTAGAATTTTAGTAACTCTTGCTCATGAAATGAAAAGAAGAAAGTCTACTTATGGTGTCGCATCATTGTGTATTGGTGGTGGTCAAGGTGGTGCTGTAATAATAGAAAACTTGATGAAATAATTGGAGATTCAAATGGATTTTAATAAAATTAAATATGAAGAAAGTGAAAACATAGCCTATGTTGGTTTTGGACATAATAATGAAAAGTCTATGACTGTTTTAGATTTGGAAACCTTAAAAGAGTTTAGTAATATTCTTGATTTATTAGAAAAAAATCAGAGTGACCTAAGAGGAGTTATTTTTCATTCAGTCAAGAACAATGTTTTTTTAGCAGGTGCTGATATTAATTTAATTCATACATTAGACACTGAAAGTGAAGCAGCAGCAGGTGCCGACCAAGGGCAAAAACTTATGTCTAGAATTGATGATTTAAGAGCTCCGACTGTTGCTTGTATTGATGGCCCATGCTTGGGAGGGGGGCTTGAGTTAGCTTTGTCGTGTGATTATATTCTTGCATCAGACTCTAAGAAAACTATTTTAGGTCTTCCTGAAGTCAAGCTAGGTATTTTGCCAGGTTTTGGTGGAACTTATAGATTACCAAGAAAAATAGGATTACCTAAATCTCTAGATTTAATTCTTTCGGGTAAAACACTAAACGGTAAAAAAGCAAAAAAGATTGGACTGATAGAAGATGTTTGTCCCAAAGAAAGATTATTAGATTATGCACCTAACTTTTTTACAAAAGATAAAGATAAATCATCATTCAAAAGTTCAATTGAACATTTTGCTAGTGATAATTTCTTATCACGTAAATTAATTTTTCAAAAAGCGAGAGAGAGTGTTCTTAAAAAAACTAAAGGGTTTTATCATGCCCCATTAAAAATATTAGATTTAATAGAATCTGGAGCAATGAAAAAAAGAGATGTATATTTAGAGTTGGAAGCTAAAGCTTTTGGCCAATTATGTGCTTCAGAGCAAAGCAAGAATTTAAGAAATTTATTTTTCTTGATGGAGTCATCTAAAAAATATCCAGGCCAAGCTAATAATGTAGATGTTACTGATTTAGATAGAGGAGCAGTCGTTGGGGCAGGCACGATGGGGGGAGGTATTGCTTGGTTGATGGCCAGTAATAATATGATGCCTATTATGAAAGATTTAAATTTAGATGCTTTAGAATTAGGTTTAAAACAATCTGCATCAAATTTTTCAGGTGCAGTTAAACGAAGAAAGATGTCTAGAGACGATTTCGAGAGAAAGCAAAGGTCAATTACAGCACAGATGAATTTTAATGGTTTCATGAGAGTTGATTTATTAATAGAAGCAATTGTTGAAAATATGGATATAAAAAAATCAGTATTTTCAGAACTTGAAGACTATGTAAGAGAGGACTCAATTTTAACAAGTAATACATCTTCATTAAGCATAGAAGAAATGTCGACATCATTAAAAAATCCAAGTAGGTTTGCCGGACTCCATTTCTTTAATCCTGTTCATCGTATGCCACTAGTCGAAATTATTACTCATGAGCAAGTTTCACCAAAAACAGTAGAGTTACTATATAAATGGGCATTAAAAGCAAAAAAGACTCCTATTATAGTCAAGGACGGCCCTGGTTTTTTAGTAAACAGAATTTTAATGCCATATTTAAACGAAGTTGGATATTTACTTGAAGAAGGTGTGCCTATTAAAAATATTGAAAAAGCTTGTATTAACTTTGGAATGCCAATGGGCCCTTGTCGATTATTAGATGAAATTGGGATTGATGTTGGAGTTAAAGTCGCTAAAATATTACATGATGGTCTAGGTGACAGAGCAAAAGGTTCAACTCATTCAGGATTACTGGCAGAGAAAAATTTCCTTGGTAAAAAAACAGGAAAAGGTTTTTATAATTATGACAAGGCAGGAAAAGAAATTGGATTAAATGAAGATGCTTTATCGTTATTACCGAAGAATAAAAAGGAAATGGATGAAACAGAAATTCAAATGAGGGTATTTCTACCTATGATAAATGAGGCAGCTTATATTCTAGATGAAGGTATTGTTGAAAATTCTTCAGTTGTCGATCTAGGGTTAATTTTTGGAATTGGCTTTCCTCCATTCCGTGGAGGACTACTTCGTTACGCTGACTCAGAAGGTTTAGATAGAATTTTAAATGCAATTCAGAAGTTTTCTACATCCGTAGACGAAGATAGATATAGGCCATCTAAATATTTAATAAACTTAGTGGAGAGTAATCAAAATTTTTACTCTTAATTTGGTATAAAATTGTTTATACAATTATTAAAATTCTTAAGTTCTTATATACTATTTGCCAGAACAAGGCAGAAGCTTTTGTATCTGGCCACTTTTGGTATTATCATTTCATCTTTTTCATTACTTGTTCTTCAGAGTACCATGGGAGGTCTTCAACATAAGTTAGTCGATCGTTCAAAGAAAGTGTTGGGAAGTGCCTTTATTGAAGTGGATTCAGAAAAAGTAGATAAGTATGAAAAGGTTTATATAGATCTAGTTGATAGTAATTTTAATGTCGTTAAAGAATATGAAATTGAATTACTCCTTCGATTTAATGATCACTTAGTCCCCTTATTACTTCATGGTTTTGACGATAGTAATTATATACCTTTTTTTTATCCACAGAGAACTGATAGATTATTAATATCTCATGAAATCTCTTATAAGTTAGGAGCAACAACGGGAGACCAGATTGAGATAATTTCACCGGCACATGTAGATAGTTTTTTTGGCGACGTCCCACGTTCTTTATCTATCGAGATTGGGAATATAGTTTCTACTGATGTTCCTGAGGTTGATGCATTTCATGGCTGGGTAAGTATTAGTAAAGTTCAAAACTTGATACGCGAAGTTATGGTTAACAAATTGAGAGTATATGATAGTGATAATATTGACGAGATTAAGAAAATCATGAAAAAGAATAATATCAATGTAGACAAATTGGTACTTTGGGAGGACCAGCATGAATCATTGGTTTGGGCATTAAAATTAGAAAGTACTGTTATGCTTTTTTTATTCATTGCTATGACAGTTTTAGTTTCTTTTTGTATTACTTCAGGACAATTGATATTTTTTAATAAGGTTAAGTTTGATCTTTCTAGCTTTTGGATACTAGGTGCTTCTAAAAGAAGTCTCGTCTCATCTTCTAAAAAATTTTTTTATTTATTAAGCTTTTGTTCCGTTTTATTTGGAGTCGTTTGTGCTATTATATTTTTAACTTTGCTTGATCAGTTTGGTACTGAAATAATGCCTGACATATTTGTTGATAGAAAGATTCCTGTGCATATAACTTTATCGGGATTGATTGTTTCTTTTATCATTCCCTACTTAATTTCAGTTTTCTTTACTTATTTATCCTTAAGGCAATTCAGTAGAGATGTTTCTTTCTTGAAGCAAGTTAGGTCTATTGGCTAAATTACGGTACAGTTTTCAACTTTTACTGTAAATTGCACTCCATTTAGGCTTTCTGAAGAAATGGTTATATTTAATGATTCTGGTATAATTATTTGTTCAATTTTTGAAAAAATAATTTTATTTATCGTTATAATAGTATTACTGGACTTAATTGAAAAAGAAGATGCGTCTCCTTTAATTATATTATCAAAATTAAATCTAAATGGTTTTTTAGTTTTATGCCAAATTTGTATACCCCATAATGTGAATTTCATCCATTCAGTGAAATTATTCATTAATTTATTTATATTTTGATTAAATTCATCCTGGAATATTGCACTTGTATTAAAACCAATCTTTTTTGATTCCTCTTTTGATATAAACATAATAGGAACTGGGGAAATATGGCCAGAGCTTATTTCTATTTCACCTTTATCTTCTTTAGTTGAACGAAAAGAAAAAGTTAATGATTTATCGATCTGGAAGTAATTAGGGGGAATATTAAAAAAATAACTCTCTAAAATCTTCGAGAGAGGTAATGAATTCAATTTACAAGAAATGATTTTATCAAAAATATTGTCTTGATTAATCATTTCAGTCATAGCTCTTTTACTTAAAGATAAGTTTAATGAGTAACTATCGAGAGGTGGCATATTCTCAATGGATATGGAGTCCGTAATTATTTTATCCGCAATCCAAATTGGTGCAAGTTTTATTCGGAATGAGAATGTTTTAATATTGTTACTTCTATTAGATTGTCCGAAAATATGCTTTAAAATGTAGGTATTATTTTTTGATTGCAAAACATTATCAATTTTATACTTTAAAATGAATGTGACAGGAGTATTTTTATAGGTAGGAGAATTATTATTTCCAATCACCCAGATTAATTTATTATTAATTATGGAGTAATTGCCAATATGACTTAAATCACCAGGTCGATATTCATAGATTTTGTTTGTAACTACGTCACTTCTGAATAGAGATATTATTGTTAATTTCTGGTTTTTAATAGAGTTAGGAAATTGTTTATTTAAATTTTGAATATTACCATTTAAGATTAAACTATGTTTTTCAGTAACTAATAATTCACCCTCTTTATCTAAATATGCATCTATTTGTAGTCCGTTCCAAAGTTCTCCTGCGTATGCTTGAAAAGAAGTAATAATTATAGTGAGAAGAATTAAAATATTCATAACTATATTATGCATTAATTAATTATTTTTTTCATTAAATAGTTAACTATTTCCATCCTTTGGTATTTATTAGAAGATTATTTATTTTTAATTGTAAGTTTGTTGAGCTTTTTCTTAAACAATATGAAATTCGATCAAAGTCTTTGATTAAAAGTTCATTTGAGCAATTTTTAATTCCCTTTATTGCCCCTTGATAAACTGAAAAAGAAGTACCTTGAAGTGAATTGTTGCTTATAGGTAAGAAAAAGTTTGTCTTGCTGGGAAATGCGTGGGTTGTGCCAATAAATCCATTGGTATCACTTAAATAATTATTGGGTGTATAATTTCCAAAAAGTATAACCTTATGATCTAAACTTTGTGGCCAAAGTAATTTAGAGTTTGATTTGTTTCCACTTGCTGCAAATATTGTAAATTCTTGTTCACTTATTGTTTTTAATTCTTTATCACTAACTTTAATACCAACGGCACTAATAAGAAAGTTTATGTTTTTATTTTTAATTAGTTCTAGTGCTTTATTAACTGACTCAAGGGATGATTTACCTGTTTGAGTATTATAAATTTTAATTGGAGTAATATGAAAATTTATACTTAGATCTAGCTTAGAAATTTCTTTTGTTAAGAATTTAAATAATTTATCACCATGAAGTTGACGAGGGTGCTGAGGAGATTTGCAATATTTTGTTAAGTTACTTGTCCTATCTTTTTCATCTGATGTATCTATCTGTTTTTCCACTATAATATTTTTGTATATTCGATAAGAAGGACATATACCAGTATCAATAATTGCAATGTTTAAAGCTTCCTTATTTTGACAACTCGTTAATGGAATAAGAAGAATTAGTAAAAATATTGATCTCATAAATTGATTATACTAGATAAAATGTTGATGAGTACTTGAAATTTGCTAGTAACCTAGTTATATACGTAAGAAAAATGGTGGCTTGAGGCAGATTTGAACTGCCGACCTATAGGATATGAATCTATCGCTCTAACCAACTGAGCTACCAAGCCAAATTTGAGTATTTTCGGATACTAATAGAGCTTTTTATGACTGTCAAGTGTTCCATTAAACAGTATCAAGTTAAGAAATTCATTTCTGATAACAGTTTTTTATCATTGCGTGGAGTCTCGTATTTTCAAAAAGTAGCTCGTTTTCTTGTTAGATTTATGGATGATTTTAATTTAATTCCAGAAAGAAAAAATATTTGGATTGGTGTTTCTGGCGGACAAGATTCAATGGCATTACTTACTTGTTGCGTATTATTGAAGTATTATAGAGTATTAGAAGATGTAAAGGTAATTCATATTGATCATGGCTCCCGAAGTAATGGATATAAAGACTATAAATTAATAAAAAAAGTATGTGATAAGTTTGGGATCGAATGTTATTTAAAAGAAATTAAAGTGGATTTTTCTTTGCCTGATTACGAAAATCTTGCAAGGAGAAAGAGGTATGAGATATTTAGTAACGTATTATCGAAAGGTGAATTATTATATACAGCTCATAATATTAATGATTCTTATGAGTGGAGTTTAATGCAAAGTTCTAGATCTTCAGAATGGAGTAGTAGCTTAGGTATTCCTGTTATCAATAATAATATTGCACGTCCCTTTAATTGTTTAACCCGAAAGCAGATAGAAAAATTAAATAGCTTATTAGAAGTTCCTTTTATTAATGACATTAGTAATAATAATTTTAGATTTGAAAGAAACTACTGTCGAAATAAGATAATACCTTTAATTGAAGATAAGTATCCAAAAATGCTAAAGCATTATGTTCAACGCTCAAATGAGATGGCGAGAATGCTAGGTCTTTTACGTAGTAAAACTCCTTTTTGTAATAGGTCTAGAGAAAGTTATAAAATAATTAAAAGTTGTCCCGAGGTTACTTTAGTAATTGATTTAAAGTTTGAAGGTAACTTCTCTTCCATCAGAAGTGAGTTAATTGATATTATAAAACATCACTCTAGTAAGCAGAAGGGAAAAATTTCCACACAGTTAAATAGTTTGCTTTCGGCAGCATCTTCTGGCGGGAAAGGACCGATGCATTTTTCTGGTGGTGTTATTTGTTATATAGAGAAAGGAATTTTGTACTTTACTAATATTGAAACTTCAAAATTAATTTTTCACAAACTTGACCTTGAGATATTGGCCAAGTTGAAAGCAGGAGAAACAACGGAGATTACTGGAGGGGATGATTTATTGAGTATTTTAAAAAATAAATCCTTATTTCCCTATATTGTTTTTTCAAAGGGGAAAAATAATTCATTAGATTCAATGAGGAAATCACATCATTTGTTACCTGAAAGTACCGAATTTGCGTTAGATAATGGAATTTGGTTTCAGGTTGGTAGTAAAGTGTATTCTAAGACTAAGCAATACAAAGATAAGAATAATAATTATCTGTATTTTTATGCTCTAAGTTAAAAAAAATCTTAAGTATTTTATTTCAAATTATGCAATAATTAGATATTAGCTTTGATTTTTTTGTCAAAATGGATAAGTACAGGTAAATATACCAAATTATAATAAAATACTAGAAAATGAGGATATAAATGAAACCACAGCAAAAAACTCTTACCCTCTGGATTGTTGTAATTTTAATGATGGCATTGGTGGCGAGAGTAATTAGCAAGGGCAAGCAAGAAAATCGTAACTTAAACTATTCAACTTTTGTTAAACATGTTGAGGACGGAAATGTAGCTGAAGTTACTTTTAAAGGGAAAAATACAATACTGGGTCGTTTTAAAGATTCTTATGATAATGGTAAGCCATTTAAGTTGGTTGGTAATACTGGCGAAACAACTGTAAAAAAATTAAGAGAATATAAAATTATTGAAAATTATGAGGAGGAAGAAAAGGCTGATTTTTTCACCACTTTGCTCTTAAATTGGGGCCCAATGATTTTATTAATCGTTATATTTTATTTCTTTTTACGTCAGATACAATCTGGTGGTGGTAAGGCAATGAGCTTTGGGAAGTCAAAAGCAAAAATGTTGAACCCGAGTGATAAAAAAGTAACTTTTTCTGATGTCGCCGGAGTTGCTGAAGCAAAAGAGGAGTTAGAAGAAGTAGTAGATTTTTTAAAGGACCCTAAAAAATATACTTCTCTTGGGGGCAGGATACCTAAGGGCGTAATCTTAGTAGGTCCTCCTGGGACAGGAAAAACTTTACTTGCAAAAGCAGTCGCTGGTGAAGCAGATGTTCCTTTCTTTTCAATATCGGGCTCAGACTTTGTTGAGATGTTTGTTGGAGTTGGAGCTTCCAGGGTTAGAGATTTATTTGAACAAGGGAAAAAACATGCTCCTTGTATTATTTTTATAGATGAAATTGATGCAGTTGGAAGACATAGAGGAGCAGGTCTTGGTGGTGGCCATGATGAAAGAGAACAAACTCTTAATCAATTACTAGTAGAAATGGATGGATTTGAATCAAATGAAGGAGTTATTTTAATAGCTGCAACGAATAGAATTGATGTATTGGATCCGGCACTTTTAAGACCAGGACGTTTTGATCGACGGGTTACTGTAAGCCGTCCAGATGTTGTGGGGCGTTTAGGAATATTAAAGGTTCACTCGAAGAAAACTCCGTTAGTTGAAGAAGTTGATTTAGATGTTATTGCGAAAGGTACTCCTGGTTTTACTGGAGCAGATTTAGAAAATCTTGTAAATGAAGCAGCATTACAAGCAGCCAGGACTAATAAGAAAAAAATAGAAATGATTGATTTTGAAATGGCAAAAGATAAGGTTCTTATGGGGCCAGAAAGAAAATCAATGGTTATTTCCGATAAAGAAAAACGAGTTACTGCTTATCATGAAGCAGGACATACACTTGTTGGAATTAATTTACCTTATACGGACCCAATACATAAGGTTAGTATTATACCTCGTGGTGGAGCTTTAGGTGTAACTCAGACTTTACCAAACGAAGAAATGCTCAACTTAACTAGTGAGAAAGCTGCTAATTTTATTTCTTTCTTGATGGGAGGAAGGTGTGCAGAAGAACTAATCTTTAGTGAGATTACAAATGGTGCTTCTAATGATATTGAAAGAGCTACACAGTTAGCTCATAATATGGTTTGCACATGGGGAATGTCTTCTAAACTTGGAGCAATAAACTTTAAAAAATCAGGAGTAACGCCATTTGGTTATAGTAATGATGGGGCACTTGATTACTCAGAAGAGACAGCTAAAACGATTGATTCAGAAGTTGCTAAATTGATACAAGACAATTATGACATTGCTCATAATATACTTAAAGAAAATAAAACAATTCTCGAAAACTTGGCGGAAGCATTAATAATTTGGGAAACATTAGATAGTGGTCAAGTAGAGAAAATTGTGGCCGGCGAAGATATTGGAATTCCTCTGATTGAAGAAGTTAAAACAGAGGATCCAGAAACTGAATCAGAAGAGATAGTACCGACTGAAGGTGTGGAAGTTTCAAATAACGAAGATGAGACAAAGTCAAATGATGACCCTGTAACTGTTTCTTAGTAATTAAATGGAATTGAAATTAAAGTCAAAGAATACAGTTATGGGAATATTAAATCTCACGCCAGACTCATTTTCTGACGGTGGAGATTATAACAAATCTGAATTGTTAGATTCACGCATAGATAAATTTCTTGATCAAAATGTAGAAATTTTTGACTTTGGGGCTGAGTCCACTGCTCCTATGAATAATAAAGTAACTTACAATGAAGAAATAAATCGTTTTGAGCAAGTTCTTTTTCCTGTACTTAATAATAGAGAGGAAATAAAACAAAAAATTATTTCTATTGATACATACAAAATTGAAACAATTAAATATGTTTTAAACTATATTCGCAAATGGTCTCCTCTTACTCAAATTATTTGGAATGATGTTTCAGGTTGCTACCAAGATCAAGAAGTCGTTAAATTAATAACTAGCAACTCTGATAATTTATTTTATGTGGCCAACTTTACCTTTGTGCCAGATCGAATACTAACAACCAAACATATGGAATATAAAAAAGACATCACAAATAATCAATTTCAAGCTGAGTTATTTTCTTACTTTTCTTCAGTTAAAAACTATTTTGATAAATTTAATCTAATTAAAAATTTAATAATTGATCCTGGTTTTGGGTTTAGCAAAAGTTTGATTCAGAATCATTTTCTTATGAAAAATTTCTCAAAAATAATTAACCAGTTAGAACTAGATGTTCCTATTCTTGTTGGGGTATCAAGAAAAAGTTTTTTAAAGCACTTTACTAAAAACTTGACGCGACCTGCTGAGGGTCTCGATAACTCCGAATTGCTGCATGGAGCATTTGTCTGTACTACTTTACAACAACAACAAAAACAAATAATTTGGAGAGTTCATAATCCTACAGTTGTTAACCTTTATAAAGACTCCCAAAATAAAATATTTTAATAATTTGCTTCTAATTATCTAAAATTGTAAAATTAGATTTAACAAGGGTTAATATTGAATATTCAATTAGGGCAAATCTATTGTTTTTCTTCCAATAAGGAAAAGCTTTCTCAATTAATTTCTTATATTCTAGATTGCCCCTCGTATTTTACAGATAACATGATCGTTATAGATCATCCTGAGTTGAAGCTTTTAATAGGAGATACTGAAAATACCGGAACTACTGATTTAATGCCAGGGATAATTCAATTTAATGTATTTAAGCATGATTCTTTGAAAGAACTATGGAGCAAGGTTCAATTTTTTTTATATCAAAATAAGGATTCTCATTATCAAATATTGTTATCACAAATATATTTAGACAAAAAGACTAAGTTAAAATTATTTAAAATTAATGATTTTGATAACAGGGATTGGGTATTTTCAGTATGTGCATAGCGCATTTTATTATTTTAATTCAATGTAAGAACTTGTAAGTTGTAATAAAGACATGGTTGCGGTTAAATCCCTTCATGATAAATCACACGTTTTTTAAAGGAAAAAAAATGAGATTAAGGAAGATAAAATCTATTGTATTTATGTTAATACTTGCATTTTCAAGTACTTCTTTTAGTTTTGATAAAGTTGTTTATGGTGAAGATGATAGACTTGATGTATTTGAAACAACAAATGCGTTGCATTTAGATTTAGGAAGATCAACAGCTGCAATGATTTCAAAAAGTAAGTTAGAATTAAATAGGGATGAATATAAAGTTATTGGTGAATCTCTTAGTTCGAGAGGTATCTGTACAGATGCTCGTTTTGCTAATCAAGTAACTAGTGCAAGATGTTCTGGATTCTTAGTTGGAAAAGACTTATTAGTGACAGCAGGACATTGTATGACTTCAATTAATGATTGTAGCAACAACTCATGGGTTTTTGATTTTGCTGTCAATACACCTGATGATGAAGAAAGTGTTAGCGTTCCTACTTCAAGTGTTTATTCCTGTAAGAAAATAATTGCACAATCACTAGATCGTTCTTCCAAGGACGACTATGCATTGATTCAACTAGATAGAGAAGTAGAAGACAGAGCGCCATTAAGCTTTAGAACTGAAGGAATAGTGGAAGATAGAACTAATCTTGTTGTGATAGGTCATCCTACTGGATTACCAACGAAGATCGCAGCAGGTGCTTATGTTAGATCAAATGAAAATGATGTATATTTTGTTGCAAATTTAGATACTTTTGGTGGCAACTCAGGGTCTGCAGTGTTTGATTCTGAAACAGGTTTAGTTGAAGGAATTTTGGTAAGAGGAGAAAGAGATTATGAATACGACTTCTCTAGAGGATGTAGAATTCCTAAGCAATGCACAAATGAAGGTTGTAGAGGTGAGGATGTTACTCGAATTACTAATATCAAAGAATTATTAGAAAATTTATAATCTTTTCTTAAAAAAACTTAATAAAAAAGCCTTCCTTATGGAAGGCTTTTTTATTGCATTGGTGTGATTTTGGGGTCTCCTTTTGACACCTAATCAAGTCATTTTTATTACTTTCAATAAGTTAACTTGGCAAAGTATTTGCTAATTACTGTTTAAGTTTAATCATATCAAGGAAGATAAATGATTAGATCTCTGTTATTGTTTATAATATTTATTTCAATATTGAATATATCTCAAGCAAAGCTGAGGGTTATTGTTAAGTACAAGAACCCATCATCAAAGTATTTCATTAAAGCAAAAAATAAAAACAATTTTGAAGTATTAGAGTTTTCGGGAACTGAAAGTGAAAAAGAAAGTTTTTTAGAAAAACTATCCAATGATTTAACTATTGAAAAAGTTCAAACTGATCGAAAGATGTTTATACAAGTAGAAACTCATAGTGAGAAAGCACTAGACCCTCTTTCAAATTATCAGTGGCATTTCTTTGATGAGAAATATGGAATTTCACTGACAGATGCTTGGGAAATTACACAAGGATCCAATGAAGTAGTAGTTGCTGTAGTTGATACTGGTATCATTGATCATAAAGATTTAAATGAGATAATATTGCCCGGAGCTGACTTAATTTCAGATATTGATGTTTCCAATGACGGGGATGGACGAGATCAAGACCCTAGAGATCCAGGAGATTGGATATCTGAAAGTGATGATTGTTATCAAGGATTATCTCAAAGTAGCACCTGGCATGGTACTCATGTTGCGGGAACAATTTCAGCTAGAGGGGATAATGGATTATTTGGTAGTGGAGTAACCTGGAATACTAAAATACTTCCTGTCAGAGTCTTAGGAAAGTGTGGAGGGTATATTTCCGATATTGCTGATGGTATTCGTTGGGCGGTAGGTATTTCAGTTAAGGGAGTTGCTGATAACAATAATCCTGCACAAGTTATAAATTTAAGCTTAGGAGCTTTTGGCAGCTGTCCAGAAGTACTACAATCAGCAATAGATGAAGCACGGTCACGAGGGGCATCAATAGTTGTAGCAGCTGGAAATAGTTACTCAAATATTTCTATAGATAATTTTGCGCCGGCAAACTGTAATGGAGTTATTACAGTTGCTGCAACAAATAACTTTGGAGATATGGCATATTATAGTAACTACGGTAGTTCAATTAATATTAGTGCTCCAGGTGGAGAAGACGGAAATGGAGTATGGAGTACTTCCAATAATGGTACAGAAAAATCGATGGAAGATAACTTTAAAGAGATGTCAGGTACATCTATGGCCGCTCCACATGTCAGTGGAGTAGTTGCTTTAATTCTGTCCATGAATAAAAAATTATCTACAGGTCAGGTATTAAATATCTTGCAAGAGTCATCTACACAATTTTCTGTAGAAAGTACTTGCTTTGGAACTAGTTTTTGTGGGCAAGGAATTGTTAATGCTTACAGTGCTGTGAAGATGGCAATGAATGGAAGTATTGAAGATATAGATGATTATAATGATGATGAAATAGATTTAAATATATTTGAAAATGAGTATAAAAAGGATAATTATGGCACTTGTGGAACAATTTCAGATATCAACAGCAAGCCTCCCAACGGACATTTTAGTATGATTTTGGGATTTGCTATAATTGTATTATTAAGTCGCTTTACTAATATAATGAACAGCGAGTTTGTCTAATAATTTTTGTACCATATGTTATTGATTTTCCGGAAAATAATGCTTTTTGTTGATTATCTTGCTCTATATTGATTATTGACTTTCTTACAATGGTTTTAGTTTTAAAGTATACATCCCTTACCCCCATAGCATAACTAGGAATGCATTGATATTCATAATTGCCTATATCTCTATTTCTCCTTATTCCAATCCATACGTCGGTACATTGATTGCCTGATCTATTTATTTGGCAAGATTCTTCTTTCTTTTTAATTTCTGAATATTTTGTATGTGTTGAAACTGTTCCAGAAAGATTTAAGGGCTGGTTTGCGCTTGGGATATTAAAGCTATAAATTCCATTCTCTTGTTGTGGAATGTTTATTTTTTTAGAAAGTTTAATTTTAACTTTAAATTTTTGTTCATTTGACCTAAGTTTTAAAATTAGTTTACTTGAGCTTAAAAACTTTATGCTTGAGTCATAGTTGCCTGTTGGAATTGATTTAATTCCTTTGTCTAAAAAATCTAACTTATTTGTAACTAATAAATCCCCTCTTAATTTAAGGCAAGAAGTACTGAATATTAAAATAAGTATTATAAAAAGTTGTTTCATGATAAATCCTTTATAAAGGATTGCTATCAAGTAAAATACTAAATGTAACTGATTTTTTATTTAATATAATGAATTTCGGGGGTCTATACCTCGCGAAGCATCAATAATATTCCAGGATGCAGTCAACGCCATTTTATTTCTTGCTTCAACTGTTGCAGATCCTATATGAGGCGTAATTAAGACATTCCCCATATTTAGTAGTGGAGAGTCTTGCTTAATTGGCTCAGGGTTCGTTACATCTAAGACTGCACCAGATATTAACTTATTATTTAATGCTTTGATTAAATCATTTTCTGAATGAATGGGACCTCTTGAAGTATTAATAAATACAGCACTGTCTTTCATCATGATAAATTCTTTATAATTAAAAAAATTTTTTGTGTTTTGATTTAAGTCAAGATGTACGGAGATAAAGTCACTTGATTGCAGGACATAGGATAAATTAGAATTACATGTTTGATATTTTACATCAATATCTTGAATATCTGACCGGGAATGATACATGACTCTCATTCCAAAAGAATAACAGATAGAAGCGACTCTTTTGCCAATTTCTCCCATTCCAATTATGCCAATTGTTTTACCAAATAATTCATTGCCTAAGAATAATGTTGGTTCCCAGGTTTTCCATTGGCCATCTCGTAACCAGTTATTGAATTTTAATATATTTTTAGAATAACATAATAAAAGAGTTATCGTTAATTCTGCAACAGACTGTGATAAGGTATTAGGGGTATTGCTAACAAATATATTTCTACTTTTTGCATGAGTGATATCAATATTATCAAAACCAACTGCATTATTAGAGATGATATTTAAGCTAGGTAATGAGTCTATAATTTGATCATCAATGTTATCGGCGACGCTGCACAGTATTCCGTCATGACCCGCTGCGCCTGATATCAAATTGCTTTTAGAAATAGGATAGGGCCCAGGCCATTTATTTATAGTTATATTATTGGATTTTAATAATTCTATGCCTGAACTGATTAAATCGTGAGTAATAAATACTTTAAAGTTTTTCATAGTAATTTATTATAATTATTTTTGGAATAAATGTAAAAAAAGCAAAGTCTATTACTTGACAGCTCTGCTTGTAAACAAGAGAATAATTAACTAATTTTAATCTATTAATGTAGATAGGCCAAGGAGGCAAAATGATTATAAAAGGTTCATTATTATTAATTTCGATATTATTGTATTCTAATTTAGTTCTTGCTTCGACTGTTGCAATTATTGATTCAGGTACAGATATGTTACATCAAGATATTGCTCCTAAGGCTTGGTTTAATCCAGGTGAAATCCCTGAGAATGATAGGGACGAAGATAGAAATGGCTATCAAGATGATATTCATGGTTGGAACTTTGCTGAAAGCAATAATAAAGTTATTGATTATAATTATCTGGGAATGCTTACTGCTGATATTAGAAAGTTTTTTGATATTCAGGCCAAATCTTTATTAGGTACTGTTACAGAAGAAGAAAAAAAATGGGTTAGAAAAAAGTTTGAAGACGCAGAGTTTATTAAAAGCTTGCAAATTTATGGTAACTTCATGCATGGAACTCATGTCGCTGGTATTGCTATTCAAGGAGCAGATGATGCTAAAACAATGGCAGTAAAGTTAATTCCAACAGAAGTAAAACTCCCTGTGCCAGTAGAAGGTAAAATATTTAATGGGCTTGGCTTAAAATTAATTAAGTTTGCTTTAGGACAATTAGCAAAACAGCAAATGGTTTTAATGGAAGAGATTGCAGAATATGTTGGAAATAATAAAGCTGATGTCGCAAATGGATCGTTTGGAACTGGGTATAAGCAAGCAACTATGATTGTACAAGTACTTTTTGAGTCACTGATGAGAAGACCACCAACAGATGCTGAGCTAAAAGAAGTTTGCCTACATTTTTTAAATACTCTAGTTAGAGAAGGCCAGCATATGGTAAGTGCAGCTCCAAATACACTATTTGTATTTGCTGCAGGAAATGATGGTACTGATAATGATGAATTCCCAACTTCTCCTGCAAATATTAGAGCTCATAATTCAATGACAGTAGCAGCAACATTGGGAAGAGGCGAAATTGCTATCTTTTCTAATTATGGAAAAAAGTCAGTAGATGTAGCAGCGCCAGGAGTTGCAATAGAGTCAGCTGCACCTGGGAATAAGTATATTACAGTGAGCGGAACTAGCCAAGCAGCACCTTATGTTGCAAACATTGCAGCAAAGATAAAAGATGCAAATGTTAATCTAATGCCTCAAGAAATTAAGAAAATAATTATGTCTACAGTTGATAAGAAAGATTCTCTAAAGGATATAGTTAAGAGTGAAGGAATAGTTAATACTTCAAGAGCGATAAGGGCTGCAGAATTATCCAATGATTTTACTTTATCTGAATCTATAGAAAGAGCAATAGTAGAAATTGATGACCAATCAGAAGACAAATCTTTTGATTCTTATAAGCAAAATCAAATCAAAGATTTTGTATTACCTCTACCATCACTTTTTAAGCTTTAATATATTTTATAATAATGGATAGGCCATAGCATTTTGCTATGGCCTTTTTTTTAATGAATAGAGAAGAATGGTTAGCCAAACGAATTGAGTTAGAAAATTCTTTTTTAAAAAGCCTACCTTTTGGAAAAAGATTTTTAAAAACATATGATATATTTCATATATTAGTTTTAATATTTTATTTTTTACTAAAAATATGTTTTGTAGCAAAGATTGGTGTTCGTAATTCATTAAAATTAAAAATAAAAAATTTTACTCATAAATATCCCCATTTGCCTGATCAGTTAAAAGGATTAAAAATATTACATTTAAGTGATCTTCATCTAGATGAGTCTATTGAGATCCAATCTATTTTGTCAGATAAGATAAAAGAAGTATCGGAAGTTGATCTAATTGTGATGACAGGTGATTATGCTAGCTCATCCCTTACTAATAAATCTGTAATTCTTGATGTTGTTGATAATATAAGTAAAGTCCTAAAAAATATTAAATCAAAATATGGTATATATGCAGTACTTGGTAATCATGATGGACATTTACTAGTTGAACCATTGGAAGCAATAGGGATTAGAGTCTTAATTAATGAATATAGTGATTTGAAAATCAATAATAATGATTTAAGAATTATTGGTACTGATGATGTGAATTCATTTTACACAGTTAAAGCCTCTGAAATATTAACCTATGCAAAAAATAAATTTTCTATTTGCTTAGTACATTCACCTGAACTTTTTAATGAGGCAAGTATTAATGGTGCAGATCTCTATTTATGTGGGCATACTCATGGTGGTCAAATATGTTTGCCTGGTGGTATGCCTATAATTTGTCATTCCAGTGTATCAAGGAAATATGCAAAAGGGTTATGGCACTGCAGGGAAATGATCGGGTATACAAGTTCTGGAATAGGAGTTTCTGCTGTTCCTTTAAGATATAATTCAAGGCCAGAAATAATTATTCATACTTTATCAAAGTAAAAGAATCAAGAAATGCAGGTTGAGTAATTGTTATAAATCTAATTTATAGTAGAATAGTAATAATGCTATGAGATATTTTTTATTAATTTTATTTATGATTTGTTTTGATATTGCTTGTTTAGCACAAGAAACATTTGTAACACAAAGAAATATTAGAGCATCTAATGCTATTCAAGAAAGGCGAGATAATAGAAAAGTATACGCAAAAGAAAATACTTTGATTAATACTAGTTATGCTATTGTTCCAACTATTCTTGGTGTTTTAGCGATGTTTTTACTTGTTAGAGCAATATTATCACTTAGTAAAGTTTTAAAAAGAAAAAAAATATTAAATATGTTATATGAAGAGGAAAAAAAGTACTTCAAAATCATTAAATTATCCAAATATTTATCAAATCAAAAATCAGATGAGAAAGAAAAAGAACTATCAGGCTTACTAGAAGAGAAAGAAAATGAGTTAAAAATACTGACCAAATTAACTAAAAGAAAAAAATCACTTACTTAAAGTGAATATGTTATTATAGTATTAATTATAAGGAGTAGATATGGCCGTTGAAGAATTTTTTAAAGCCTTAAAGCATATTGAAATATTTAAAGGTCTAGAGCGTGAACAAATTTTAAATATTGTTAACTTATGTAAACTAATTAATTTACATGAAGGTCAAGTTTTATTTCAGGAAGGTGCAGATAGCGATAGTATGATTATGGTAACTTCAGGGTCTTTGAAGGTCGAAAGTAATGGTAATGTTTTGGCCAAAGTTATGCCGTCGGGAGTAGTAGGAGAAATGGGGGTATTTACCAATCAGAAAAGGTCAGCAGATGTAATTGCGCTAGTTAAAACACAAGCACTTTATTTACCTAAAGATCGATTGATGAAGATGGTTGAAAATGACATGGAAGCAGGTTTGATTATATATAAAAATGTTGTTGTTATTTTATCTAAATATTTACGAGAAAATAATTTTAAATTGGAGTTAAATTCAATGTTAGATGAAATTGATTTAGATGATGATGACATTGATTTGACTTAATTATTTCTTGCAAGTTCTAAGCAAATTTTAGGGTCGTTTGTTGTAATATAACCTAATTTTTCTTTTACTAATCTTTTAATTATATCAGGGTCATCAACGGTCCATACACCAATTTCTTTTCGTGGATAATACTTTAATAACTTTTGTAATCCTCTATCAGAATAATGCAAGTTTGGTAAATATTTTGTTTTCTTATAAATTAGATAACGGTACAGCCTTAATATTTGAATTTGCTTTAAGATAGGAAGTTCAGAATTCATTAGCTGAATATAATCAAGTATTTTTCTTTTAAATGAGATAATGCGTAGGTTGTTTGGATTGTTAAGAGAATATGTCTTTATTAAGTTTAGAGTATGTAGAGATGGAAAATCTTTAAGTTCAATAAATTTAATAGTATTTTTATTAGAAAGATATTTTAATATAGATTCAAGTGTAGGAATATCTTCATCATTTTTAAGAATACAATTATTTTTTATTTCGATATAAAATTGTCTGTCTATATTTTTATTTAAATTACAGTCTTTATTTTTTCTACTCTTTGCTAATCTCTTTAGGTCTTTATCATGGAATACTAGGGCCTGTCCGTCCTTAGTATGAACTACATCAAATTCAACACCATCACTTCCAAGCTCAACTGCGGACTTTATACTTGAATAGGTATTTTCTAAAAATTCCTTGTTGTTTCCTCTATGAGCGACACAAAGAGAAGTGGAGTAAGCATTAGTTAATAATATAAAATATATAAATAATATTTTTTTCATGCTATTTTCTTTGAACTCCTCTCATTTCTTCAACTTCTTCTTGTAATCTTTGCATATTCACTTCGTGTTGAGGAACAGGAGCACCAATATTAAGCTCTACTTTGGCCCTAATACGATTAGGAGGTAAGCCTTTTAATGCCTTGCCTTTTACTCTGCTAAACCAGCTTCCCCACATTCCTTTTATTGCCACAGGAACAACTGTTGCATCCACCTTTTCAAGAATTCTTTCTACACCGTTTTTAAATGGTATCATTTCACCTGTTTTTGTAATAAATCCTTCAGGAAATATTACTATCATATCTCCATTTGTTAAGCCTTGAATTACATCATCAATTGCTTGTTGTGTACCTTGAGGAGAAATTTTCTTGGGAGTAATGGGAATTGATTTTGAGCTTGTGAAAAACCACTTAAGTATTTTTATATCGTAGAATGATTTATCCATTACATATCTTGGAGGTCGGTTCATTCCAGAGCAAATTAAAAATGGGTCAATATAGCTAACGTGATTTGAAACAATTAATACAGGCCCAGAACTAGGTAGGTTATTTTTCCCTTGCACTTTAAAATTATAGATAACTTTAACCATTATGGTGAAAAAAAAATGGTAAATATGTTGAGGGAAAAAATACAATAGAAGAGAAGTTACTGCTAAGTTCATTATAGAAACTATTAGAAAAATTTGAAGAATATTAAGTCCTAAGCTAAATAGTGTCATTGCAAAAATTGCGGCAGATACCATGAAAATTGCATTTACAATATTATTACTTGCAATTATCCTTGAGCCTAAATGCCTTGGAGCATCTTGCTGAATTAATGTATAGAGTGGAACAATAAACATTCCGCCAGATAGCCCTATCATTAATAAATCAAATGAAACTCTCAAGTTTGTTCCAATATTTAAAAATTGGGTTAATGTTAAATAAGTTCCATCGGTTAGATTTGTAGGAAAGGTATTTCCTGATAAATATAAATCAGTAGAAAATAAAGTCAGTCCCAATCCACCAAGAAAAACAAGACCTATTTTAATATTTCCTGAAGAGAGTTTTTCACAAAGAATTGACCCTATCCCCATACCAATGGAAATAAAAGTTAGCAGTATCGTTGCTACTTGCTCATCTCCGCGCAAAACATCTCTGCAATAACTAGGTAAAGATGCTAAAAAGAAAAAACCAAAAAACCAAAACCAGGAAATACCCATAATTGCTAATAATATGCTTTTTTTAGTGTTTGCTAACTTAAGAGTTTTCCATGTTTCAGTTATTAGGTTTAAGTTTATTTTTAAATTTGGTGCGGATGGAGCAGCGCTGGGGATGAACTTACTAAAAATCATACCTATGATAGCTGAAATAACGACTGCAATAGATATTGGTAGCAAGCTATAGTCTGTTATAATATCTTTTGAAACTAAGATTCCACCACAGATAGTTCCAATTAAAATGGAAATAAATGTACCCATGCTAATGAGTGCATTGCCTGTAAGTAAATCCTTAGTTTTTAAATGTTGAGGAAGTATGCTGTATTTGATAGGGCCAAAAAGAGTAGATTGTGCACCCATGAGAAATAATACAAACATTAGAAAATAAATATTATTGATGTAAAATCCAATTGCGGCCATACACATAATTAGTATTTCTAAAGACTTTATTATGACGATAAGTTTAGATTTTTCATACTTGTCGCAAATTTGGCCTGAGATTCCAGAAAATAAAAAGAATGGAAGGATGAATAAGCCTGCACTGGCCTGAACTAATAAGTCTGCAGTTTCTTTTTGAATATTGTAGGCAATGAGGATAGCAAGAGCACTTTTAAACATATTATCGTTCAAAGCACCAAGTCCCATGCACCCAAAAAAGGGTAAAAAATTTCTTTGTTTTAGAAGTCCAAACATGCCTATCTCCCAATAATGAATTATTATGGTTATGATTTCATTAAATAAACTAATTTACAATTAATTCTTTTTATTTTCTCTCGTGAAATCAGTCAGTTAGGTCAATATATTGTTTCTAGTTTTTATTGGTATTGACGATAATTATAATAGAGATATTTATGAATAGGCTTAAATTAAAAAATAGAAATAATAGCAGAAAGTTAACCATGTTAGAGTTAACCTCTGCGCTTAAGTCAGATGGTATTATTACAGATGATAATGTGAAGGTGCTTAATAGACGTTCAAAAATTAGTAAAATTTTACCAATTTTAATAATTTCAAATACTGAATTGTTACATGCAAGTAATCCAAATACTAAGATAGATTTAAAGTTTTTAATGAATTGGTTATCAAAGTATAGCAATATTGAAATTGTTGAAATTGATCCTTTAAAGTTAGACATAGAGAAAATAACAAAGCTATTACCAAAAGCATATATCAAAAGAATAGGAGTACTACCAATCAATGTAACCACCAAAAAAGTTACTTTTGCTACTTCTGAGCCATTTAATAAAGATTGGATGCTTGACACTTCCGCTTCAATTAATCGAGATATTGAAATTAAATTAGCAAGCCCTATTTTAATTCAAAGGTTAATGAATGAGTTTTACGATGTTAGATCTGCCATTAGTAGTATAGATAAAGAAAAAGGCAAACTTGATGAAAGTGCAATTCAAAAATTAACCTCTAATGAACTTAACACATTTACTTTAGATGACGGCAATGTTGCTAAAATTGTAGATTGGATATTTCAGTATGCGTTAGAAGAGAGAGCGACTGATATTCATCTTGAAGCAAAAGATGGTTACGGCTTAATGAGATACCGGATTGATGGTACCTTGAGAATTGTTTATAAGTTTGCTGGTAATGTATTTTTACCCGTAATGGCCAGAGTTAAGATTATGGCAGGAATGAAAGTTGATGAAAAACGACGTCCTCAAGATGGTAGAATAAAAAGAAAAATTTCAAAAAGTAAATTAATTGAACTAAGATTATCCTCAATTCCGACACACTTTGGAGAAAAGTTAGTTATAAGAATTTTTGATCCAGGAATAGCAGAGAAGACATTTTCTGATTTAGGGTTTGATAAACATGATATTGATAAATGGAAAAAAGTAATTTCAAAAAACTATGGCCTTATACTCGTAACAGGGCCAACAGGATCAGGAAAAACGACGACGCTCCAAGCATCTTTAAAGTATTTATCTTCACCTGAAATAAACATTTGTACGGTTGAAGATCCCATTGAAATAGTAAATGAAAATTTTAATCAAATGCAAGTACATGATGAAATTGGATTAAATTTTGCTAATGCTATACGTTCATTTTTGAGACAGGACCCTGATGTAATAATGGTAGGAGAAATTAGAGATAAAGAGACAGCAGAAATGGCGATACAGTCGTCTTTGACAGGTCATTTAGTTTTATCTACTTTACATACAAATACAGCTCTTGCTTCAATAAATAGGTTGCTTGACCTTGGTGTTGAGTCACATTTATTAAATGCGTCTTTAGTTGCAATAATAGCACAAAGGCTGGTTCGAATATTATGCTCTCAATGCAAAGAAAAAAAGATTACTGATAAAAAATTATGGGAGAGCATTTTTCAAGAATCGACAGAGAATATTCCTGAATATACTTATAGTTCTAAAGGGTGCAATGAATGTAAAAATACTGGTTTTATAGGTAGAGTGTGCATATATGAACTTGTAGAGCTTAATTCTTCTATGCTTAAGTATATAAATAAAGATATGTCACTGACAGAGCTTCAAGAAAAAACAAAGGGTAATTTTCAAAATTTAAAGTCCAGTGCAATTAAAAAAGTGAAAGAGGGGATTACTTCAGTTGAAGAAATAATTCGTGTAATTTTATAGAACTTGATTAAAGTTTTCCATCACTTGATAAATTTCCATTCCTTGCATGATACTTCCAGATGTTCCATGATTAATTACATAACAATCATTAGTAGCGTTAATATGTTTTAACGAAAAGTCTAAGTCTTTAGAAGACTTTATATCTTTTAAGTTAAAGTATTTTGCAACTATTTCTCCCTTTTTAATAAATTCTCCAGGTGACCTGGTAAATTCATAGAGACCACCAAATGGAGCATTGTAAGTAACAAAGTTTTCAAGTTTGCAATGAATCTGTTTAGTTTTATTGATTTTTATTTTTTCTTTTATTATTTTTTTAAAAAATAAATAATTTAAAATATTATTTGTAGATTCCTGGGCATCTTTTAGGTTTATTGTTTCTTCATTTCCCAATTCAATGGTGTATGATTCGAAATCTATTGGTGTATGCTTTCCAAGTTTAAGAAGAGCTTTATTCAGGTTAACCCATGGGCAAAATGTTGCTTCATCCATTGCTCCTGCAAATTTTGATGGTATATTGATAACATATGGAAAATTAAAATTTAATACTGATTCAGATTGGTGTTCAGCAGAGTATATATAATTTGTTGCCTTTGGCCCTGTATGTAAATCAAGTACGATATCGGAATTAGATGCTACTTTTTGTAATAGCAGTGAAGGTATCTTATTTCCAGTTATATTTTTAATTCGATATTTTTTTTCTATATTTTTAAAATGTTGAAATAACTTAAGTTTAAATAATTCTTTAATCTCATGCCAGTCTTTATCAATATTTATTTGAGCAAATTTATCTATATCAAAATAGTTAATTAAATTTGTTTGTTCACTAACATCTGTATATGTTCTATTCCAATTTTCTCCTGAGATTTGAGAAAAGCGGCCTGATGTACTTGCACCTGATTTATTGTTAAGTGCTAAGGGATTTGCGGTGGGGATAAACGTAACAGTCCCCTTAAATGAATTATTACAAAAATATTGAAGTAGATTTAATATTACGGCATTACCTTGAATTTCAGCTCCGTGAACATTAGCTTGTATATGAATATTAGGACCAGTTTGATCACCTTTAATTCTAAATAGGGTCAGGTTTAAGTGATCTCCAGAAGGTAGTTGTAAAATAGGTGAGTCAATTCTTTCTAATTTATTGATCATTATTACCTCTAAATCATCCAATCAGCAGATGTTTTTCCTGTTCTAGGAGTCATTATTGCTTGATTATACATTATTACTTCTGCAGGTAGGTTATGGCATAGAAAAAATGGCATTGCTTCAGTAAAGCCATATGCTCCGGCTTGGTGAAAGCAAATCCAGTCCCCGATATTTGAATCCGCTGGTAACTCAAAGTTTCCTAAATAGTCTAGTGCAGTACAGAGAGGGCCATGAATATGAAAAGTAATATTATTTGCATTGGAGTTTCTATATAGTTCACAGGGAAAGCTCTGGTTTGTCAGTGCTGGCCTGCAAATATGATTTATGCCACCTTCCAGAATTAGTAGCTCTCTTCCCCTTACATGTTTACGATCAATTACTTTCGCTAAGTAATGACCTGCACTACCAACTGCATATCTACCTAGTTCAAGCCAAATAGTTTCTACTTTATATTTTGTTTTTAAATCAACTAAAATACGATTAATGTCTTTAAAATCTAAATTATTTTGCCCTGGTTCATAGGGGATACCAATTCCACCACCTAAATCTAGAACTTCAATTGGGATTTTAATATCGTTAGATAGTTGAGAAATTTCTTTAATAATTGTTGCCCATATTTCTTTTAAATCTTTGAGTGAAAGAATATTTCCCCATTGAAAAACATGAAATCCTATAAAGTTTAAGTTAGTACATCTTGACCTATCTAATTTTATCCATTCTTGAGGTCCTATCCCAAAGGGAGTGATGTCATTACCGCCAAGAACTGAGCTTCCTTTTTCCCACGAAAGCTGGACTCTTAGAAGAACTTTAGGATTTTTATTCAAGAGTATGGCAGCTTCATTCAGCCAATATGCTTGGTTGATACTTTCGAGGACAATGGTATTAACTTCATTTCTTAGCAGATCCTTGAAATAATCAAAAGATTTAGCAGGCCCTGTTGCAATTAAATTTTCAGGCTCAATACCAGATCTTAGTGCTTGGTCTAGCTCACCTTTAGAAGCAATATCAATTCCAAAATTTAAATTTCTAAAAACTTTTAAAATTGCAGACATTGGGTTTGCTTTACATGCATACCAAAGTTTAATACTAGGGTCTTTATTTTTGTCAAGATAACTTAAATGTTCAACGAGATAATCTAAATCATAAAAATATAGAGGAGAATTAATTCTCTCCATTGTTTTTGTAAGTTTGTCGATATGGGTATTATTTATTTTCATATTATCTTAAAAATTGTTCTAACTCTAATGAATTTTCACTTTTTTCATCTCTTAGTTTAATAATTAAAGCACAGTTCATTTGTAGTCCTTGTTCTTGGGCCCAAGGTAACTTGTCACTAATTCTTCTGCTACCTGGGACAACAATTGCATTTCTAGGTATGGGTTCATCTCTACCGAGTTGTCTTTGATTTACACAATCAAAGACTGGAACACCTTTGGATAAAGTAACTCCAGGGGCAATTACAGCGCCTTCTGAAACTTGGACTCCTTCTACAATAACAGATCCAGCACCAATGAATGCATTATCTTCAATTATTACTGGTGAAAGTCCTATAGGTTCAAGGACTCCACCAATTTGAACCCCTGCTGATAGGTGTACATTTTTTCCAATTTGAGCACAAGATCCAACAAGAGCATGTGAATCAATCATAGTTCCAGTATCGACAAATGCCCCAATATTAATATAGGCAGGAGGCATAATAATAACTCCTGGAGCAACATATGATCCTCTCCTTACTGAAGTGCCACCAGGCACAACTCTAACATTTTTTTCCACAGTAAAGTTTTGTGGCATTAAATTATGTTTATCTACAAAGCCATTATGTTCAATAAGATATCCTGCCTTAAAAGCGTCCAAAATAAGCTGTTTAATTTCAGTATTGGCCTTCCATGTATCATCAATTTTATTTGCTGATCTAAGTTCACCTGTCTCTAATTTATTTAAAGCCTCTTCCCAATTCATATTGTTACCTCGTTTTCTCTTTTTGTTTGTTGATACCAGTTATTTATTTTTTTATCTGCATCTAGTAATGCTGAAACATCTTCTAGATCATTATCTATTAGTGGTAAGCGTAATTTTGCTGATTTAATTATTCCTTTTTCAAACATAATTCTTTTTACGGGGATAGGGTTACTGGCCTTAAAGAGAGTATTTGAACATTGTGCCCAAAGGGCCTGATCCTTTAATGTTCCATTTAGTGTTTGTATAACGTATTCATGTGTGGCCGATGGCCAGATGTTAGCAGAAACTGATACTAGTCCTTTTGCACCAAGTGGAGCATACGTGGGTAGCATGGCATCATCACCGCTATAAATCATTATATCAGTATTGGATTTTACGTACTCAGAAAAATCTTTGGAAGATCCGCTGGCCTCTTTTATGGCCCACAGGTTGGGATGATGTTCTAGCATTTTAATTGTCTCTATTGGCAAAGAAATACCAGTTCTTCCGGGGATATTATATAACATTACTGGTTTTGTTACATTGTCCATAAGGGTTTTAAACCACTCATATTGACCTTTAACCCCTGGCTTTGAATATAGAGGGGTGACCATTAAGTAACAATCTACTTTGAGTGTTTCTAAATATTTAACCCAATCTAGAGTCTCATTAAGGTTTATTCCTCCAACACCTGCCATTATAGGCACTTCTAGTGATTGGCTTGTGGTAAATTCCATTATACATTTTCTTTCGTCTTCGTTGATGTTCAAGGATTCACCGGTGCTACCAAGAATTAATATTCCATTTTTTGCTTTATCTTGTTCTTCTAATAATATTTTTAGTGTTGGGTAATCGACATTGCCATTTTCTAGCATAGGGGTGATCACGGCAGTCCAAAGGGGGTAATTATTAATTTCCATATTATTTCCTTATTTATTATTGTCTATTTTATTTTTAACAATTGTTTCAAAGTAGTGAAGGCCGTAGGCTAGGTCATTATTTTGAGTTAAGTAATTTGCGGCCCAAAGGGCACCTTCTGCAAAAATTTTTCTGTCTATAGCTTCGTGTTTAAGTGTGATTTTTTCATAGGGGGTATTAAGTATTATTTCATGAATCCCAACAGTATCTCCTATTCTTTCGCTGTTAATATTAACTTCTTCTCCAATCCATTTCTCCCAGGATAGGGCTGTCCCGCTTGGGGCATCTAATTTTTTAGTATGGTGGATTTCGTTCATGGAAAATCTATAGTCTTGAAAAAGTTGAGTTGCATTTTTTAGTTTGAGAATCATTTCGTGGGCAATTCTCATACCAAGTGAAAAATTACTTGAAGTTATCCATTTTAAATTATGTTGAATAAGTAATTCATCTGTATGATCTTGCCAATTTAATCCTGTTGATCCTGTGATGACTGGAATTTTTGATTCGATCAGTATCGGAATTAAATTTTTAAATATTTTTCCGTCAACAAAAGCAATGGCAACATCAATATCCTTGAGCTTGCCCACAGTGATATTATTTTTTGAATCAAATACTTCAATTTGGTGCTGTGTATTCAAATTGAGTATTTGTCCTCCTGTTTTACCTTTGCCAATAAGTGCTATTTTCATTTTATATTTTTTCCTTCTATAAATTTTTTGTGCAGGGATTTGACTACATTCTCTCCTTCCTTGTCGCTGACAAGGAAACAAAAATTATGCAAACTGGCACCTTGGCAAATCATTCTAATATTGACTCCTTGAGTTTCGTTAAATACATCTTTTGCAAGTCCGGGAGTGTGGTTGATATTATTTCCAATTAATGAAATTAAGCTTAGGTCTTTTTCGATTTTTACATTACCGAGAGTTCTCAGGTCATTAATGAGTTTTAAGTGGTTACTTACATCATTATTAACTGTTAGTGAGACGCTAATTTCTGCTGTGGTGATGGCATCTACGCTGACTGAATAATCATTAAAAATTTTAAAAATTTCAAATAAAAATCCATGAGTATTAAGCATTAGTGGAGTCGATAGAGTAATAAGGCTTTGGTTCTTTCTAATTGCTAAAGCTCTTACAAGAGGAGTTTCGTCTGTTTGCTTTCTTATCCAGGTTCCTTTCTTTTCAGGTTCGTAGCTACTACCTACAAATACTCCAATTTTTGACCTCATAGCGGGAGTAAGGGTTGTTGGATGCAAGATCTTCGCACCAAATACTGCCATTTCGGCAGCTTCTTTAAATGTTAATTCAGGAATCGGAGTTGCCTTTTTGCATATTCTTGGATCTGTTGTGGCAATGCCAGCAACATCAGTCCAAATTTCAATTTTGTCAGCAGAAATTCCTTCAGCTATCAGAGCAGCGCTATAATCGCTTCCACCTCTACCTAGTGTGGTAGTTTCATTTTCATCGTTAGAACCAATAAACCCTTGAGTGATATAAATTATATTACTTGCTAAGTCTAAGCTAGAACATAGTTTTTTTATCTCAGAGGGGATAGGGGTAGCTTCATTAAAGGAGTTATTAGTTTTAATAATTTTTCTAGCATCGAGTAATTCAATGGTTTTTTCAGGCATTTCTTGTGTCAATGCTGTTTGGAACAAGAGGGAAGACATCCTTTCACCTAGACTTAAAATTCTATCTGTGGCTTTTGGAGAGCATTCATTCAAGAGACAAATGCCTTGAGCAAATGTATTGAGCTCGTCTAAAAGTAGTTCTAGGCCCTCTAGCGTATCTGAGCTTGAATTTAGGTCGCGTGCAATTTCTTTGTGATTATTTGAAATGGCTTCAATAATAGGTATGACACTTTTCCAACTATTGTTTACAGCAGTATTTATGAGTGAGAGTAACGAATTGGTTGTTCCGTATGTTGCGGAAACGACAACAATCTTTGGTAGTGAGCTTATTACAACATTGGCACTTCTAACCATTGCGGTCTTGTCTGCCATGGAACTACCACCGAATTTTGAAACGATTAACATCTTTACTCCTAAATTTAATATAAAGTTATAAAATCTAAGATGTTAAGACAAATATAATTATAACTTCGGGGATTCCTGGGGATTTTTACTATATCTTGTACACTAATTTAGATATATAAAAGTTAGTACTTATAAGCTGTCTAGGAATTTATATGAAAAATGTTGGTATTGTAGGTTGGAGAGGAATGGTCGGTTCTGTTTTAATAAACCGATTTATAGAAGAAAAAGATTTTAAACAATTTAATCCTATTTTATTTTCCACCTCACAAGCAGGGAAAACCTGCAATTTGCTTGATAATAATGAACAAATTTTAAAAGATGCTTTTGATATTTCGGAGTTAAAAAAAATGGATTTCATTGTTACCTGCCAAGGTAGCTCTTATACAAAATCAGTACTTTCAAAGCTAATAAATGACAATTGGAAAGGGGCCTGGATAGATGCTGCTTCCTACCTAAGAACTAATGATGAAAGTACAATCGTTTTAGACCCAATTAACAAAGAAAGTATCCTAGATGCTAAGTCCTTAGGGAGGAAAATATTTGTTGGGGGAAACTGTACTGTTTCCTTAATGCTAATGGCGCTAGGAGGACTATTCAAAGAGAACCATATTGAATGGTTGACTTCTATGACGTATCAAGCAGCATCTGGAGCAGGTGCAAAAAATATGAAAGAGTTAGTACAACAAATGCACTTTTTATCAAGAAATACAGAAGAATTAGTAAGCGATAGTTGTAATATTTCAGAGCTTGATTCAACAATCACAGATAAATTATCTCATAAAAACTTTCCTAAACAAATGTTTGGTTTTCCACTTGCAGCTAACTTACTACCATGGATTGATACTAAAGTGGAATCAGGTCAAAGTAGGGAAGAATGGAAGGGGATGTTTGAGGCAAATAAGATATTAAATACTTCTCAACAAATCCCAATAGATGGAACCTGTGTCAGAGTTTCATCTATGAGATCTCATGCACAAGCTTTTACCATAAAATTAAAATCAGATATTCCGATTTCAGAAATAGAAGATATGATTAACCATCATAATAGCTGGGTTAAAACTATTCCAAATGAAAAAGAGGACACATTAAGATACTTAACTCCTGAAAGGGTGAGCGGAACCTTAGATATTCCAATAGGGAGATTGAGAAAAATGACTTTAGGTAATAAGTACCTGAATGCATTTACTGTAGGAGATCAATTACTTTGGGGAGCTGCCGAGCCTTTACGCAGAGCGCTGCTTCTATTGCTAGAAAGTTAAAATTTTTATTGTATTTTGTGCCTGAAATAGAGAGAATTATACATATTTTCATTCATAAGAACGGAGAGCACAATGGTACAAGCAACTAAGTATGATATGATTATTGTCGGAGCAGGGGTTTCAGGGCCATTCATTGCTCATGAATTATGTAAAACAGGAAAAAAAGTTTTACTACTTGAAGCAGGCCAACAGTTTCATGCAAATACTTACCCTAATAGTGAAGTAGATGGGAACTCACAATTGTACTGGTCTGGAGGTATTGAATTAAATACAAATGCAGATATTGGAATCTTACGTCCTAAAGCAGTTGGGGGAGGTTCAATTGTCAATCAAGCGCTACTAGATCGTTTTGATGATATTGCTTTAGATTCTTGGAAAGAAAAATCAGGTATCTCATTCTTTAATCGAAAAGAATTAGACCCCTGGTATGACGAAGCAGAGAAAGAGTTTCATATTCAAAAAATTCCTTCTGAATACAGAAATGAAAACGCAAAAATTTTTCAAAAAGGCTTTGACTTAAATAATCATAAATGGGCATCCTTAACAAGGGCCCAAAAGGATTGCCGATATGAGGATGGTAATGATTGCATAGAGTGCCTATCTGGATGTCCTATTGACAGTAAACAAAGCACTCCTGTAACTGTTTTAAAAAAAGCCCTTGAGGACGGATTGACTCTTGTTTCAGAGTTTGAAGTATTGACAATAAGTAATAATAAAAATGAAGTAAAAATTCATGGAATAAACAAAGATGGGGATAGACAAACTTTTCAAGCAAATGCTTTAACTCTGGCCGCAGGGGCAATTGGAAATTCTAAAATACTGCTTAATTCTGGATTTAATAAGTCTTTACCTCATATTGGTAAAGATTTTTATACTCATCCTCAGGCCATGGTTTTAGGTATTTATGATAAAAAAATTAATGCACATAAAGGTCCTTTACAATCACTTAAATCAGATGACCCAAACTTTCGAGCAAATTACTTTAAGCTAGAAAATGTTTTTGCTCCTCCCGTTGCAATTGCAATGCTATTACCAGGAATTGGAGCTGAACATTTATCTAATATGAAGAAAATAACTAATATGGCATGTATCGAAGTAGCGATTAGAGATACCAACCCAGGCAGAATTACAACAAAGAAAAATGGATCTTTAAAAATTTATAAATCTTTAAACCAACAAGATAAAGACTCACAAAAAAAAGGATTAGAGACAATATATAATATATTTAAAAGTACTGGAGCAAAGAAGATAATCGAGGGAGTAATGCCAATAGGACTTCATCTCATGGGTGGATTATGTATCGGAACAGATCCTAAATCATCTGTAGTCAATTCAGAGTTTAAATTACATGGACATGATAATATATTTGTTGCTGATTCGAGTATATTCCCAAATGCACCAGGAATTAATCCTTCCTTTACAATTATGGCACTATCAAAAATGGCCGCATCTAAAATGACAAGGAGTTTATAATGGAAACAGAAATTGAAAGAACAACTAAAACATTTATCGCTCCTCAAACAACTGAGCAAAAAGAAAGATCACCATTAAATCATTATATTAATTTTAGAAAATCAAAACACCCTGTAATGGTTTCAAAACATTTATCAAAAACCCAAATTAGGGGGATGTTAAATGCAGGAGATGTGATCATTAATGGTGATAATGCTAACTTCCCCAAGTTCTCTGAAACAACATTTATTAATCAAATAGATAGAATGCTTGATTATATGAATGAAGATGATAGAGCAGGACTACTCGCCTTATTTACAATATTTGCATTCTCTCCTGATTTCTTAATAAAATTTATAATGTATCTTTCGAAAATAAATAATAAATTCCCCGACTTTATAGGAGCACCCCTCAGAATGATTGACATTGGTGTTAGAGGTGTTTTTTTCACTATGTATTACTCCAAAATGGATGACCCAAAACAAAGCAGTAAAAAAATATTCGCTGAACTTGAATATGAATCAAAAGTGGTAACAAACTTTAAATTACAAAATAACAATACAGATCATGTTCAAGAAGTAAACTCAACTCATGATGTTAGTAAAATATATGATCAAGCCAGCACAGAACAAACCAGGCTCAAAAAGCTAACAGTAACTCAAAGACTAAGATATATTTCAGCATTAAAAGACTTAATACTAAAGAAGAAGGAATATATAATAGATCGCATTGTTGAAGACACAATGAAAAGTCGGAGTGATGCTTTGTTTTCTGAAATTTTTCCTGTTCTAGACCACCTAGATTTTTTAGAAAAAAATGCTAAGAAATTACTAAAAAAACAAAAAATTAAGACTCCAATTGCACTTCTGGGGAAGAAATCACAAGTTCACTATTCACCGTTAGGAACAATATTAATTATCTCGCCTTGGAATTATCCATTTTACCAAGCGATTGCACCTATTACGACTGCATTTATAACAGGAAATACCAGTATTTATAAGCCTTCAGAATATACTCCCTTATATGGACTTGTTGAAGAATTACTTAGCGATATTGGAATGGAAAAGTTTTGGGTACAAGTTATTTATGGAGATAGCAGTACAGGAAAACTACTTGTGGAAGGGAACCCAGATAAAATATTTTTTACTGGTAGCTTATCTACCGGAAAAAAGATAATGGCAGAAGCAGCAAAAACAGTTACGCCTGTAGAACTAGAGCTAGGAGGCAAAGATCCCATGATTGTTTTTGAAACTGCTAACTTAACCAGAAGTGTAGCAGGTGCTACCTGGGGAGCTTTTACTAACTCAGGTCAATCTTGTACTTCAGTTGAACGACTTCTAATTCACGAATCAATTTATGACCAATTTAAAAATCAACTAGTAAAAGCAACTAAAAAGATAAAATTAAGTAATGAGAACTCAAAAGACTCTGATATTGGTGCCGTTTATATTGACGCTCAAAAACAAATTATAATAAGACACTTAGAAGATGCTATTGAAAAAGGTGCAACTGTCTTAACAGGCAATTCGTGGGATAGAAAATCTAACCTAATTCCACCTATTATTTTAGAAGATGTAACAGAAGATATGATGGTATATAAAGACGAAACTTTTGGCCCTATTTTACCCATTTTTAAATTTTATGATGAAACTCACGCAATAAAAATAGCAAATGATTCCATTTATGGTTTATCAGCGAGTATTTGGGGTAACAACAAAGAACAACTCGAAAGAGTAACATCAGCTTTAGAAACTGGAAATATATCAGTCAATAATGTAATGCTATCAGAAGGAAATCATTATTTGCCTTTTGGTGGGGCAAAGCACAGTGGTTTTGGTCGTTTCAAAGGAACCTTTGGACTACAATCTTTTTCAAATATAAAATCAGTTCTCTATGACGGAAACTCAAATAAAATAGAGGCCAACTGGTACCCATACACTGAAAAAAAATATCATCTATTTTCACAAGTAACTGAAGGACTATTTGGAAGAGGAATAAAAAATTTCTTTAAATTTCTTATAAGTGGCCTTAAGCTTGAAATGTATAGTGATAAGGTTGGCAAAAAAGGCCGTTAATTGAATTATAGTAAACTATCAAATGCGATTAAGGAGGAACAACTCCCATCAATGTTAGTTGATATAGATCAATTTGATCAAAATTTAACAACAATAATCAACATCGCAAAAAAACATGGCAAGCAATTAAGACCTGCAACAAAGTCTCTAAGGGTACCTTATTTAATTAATAGAATTAAAGAAATAGGAGTAGATACAATTTCTGGATTCATGTGTTACTCCTGTGATGAAGCTAGCTTCTTGTCCTCAATGGGAATAGACAATTTATTAATTGCTTACCCTACGCTTCAAATCAATGAGATCAAAACAGCTTATCGTTTAATTTCTGAAGGCAAACAAATATATTTAATGGTTGACTCCAAAGATCATATAGATTTGATTTCAAGTATTATTAAAGATCAAGAAGTATCAGTCTGTATCGATATTGATATGTCACATCGACCATTAGGAAACCTTATCCACCTTGGTGCCCAACGATCTCCAATTAGAGATATAAAATCATTACAAGAGTTAGTTGAATATATTCAAAATATAAAAAATATTAACATTAAAGGGATAATGGGTTATGAGTCCCAAGTTGCCGGGTTACCTGACAAAAATAAATATTCCTCGATTTTAAATCCAATCAAGTACTTGATTAGAAAACAATCAATAAAGTATGTAAAAAAATTTCGCGTACTAATTGGAAACTATATAAGAGAACAAAATATCAATTTAGATTTCTTTAATGGGGGAGGCACAGGTAGCCTTTTATACACATCTCAAGAAAAAGTAATTACTGAAATTACCGCAGGCTCTGGTTTTCTGCACTCCAAGCTATTTGATTATTACTCTGACTCTATTACTAAAAGTGCATTTACATATGCATTACCAATTTCTAGATTTCCTCAGAAACACATTATCACATGTAAAAGTGGGGGATTTATGGCAAGTGGTGAAGTATCCCGAGATAAATCACCTGTTCCGTACTTACCTAAAAACATGAAACTATTGGCATCTGAAGGCTGTGGGGAAGTACAAACGCCACTAAAAGTACCTAAAAATATTAAATTGAATTCTGACGCTCCCATTTTCTTTCGACCAGCAAAATCAGGTGAAATTGCGGAACATTTTAATGAATATCTAATATTTCAAAATAATAAAATAACTGAAAAAGTAAAAACCTACCGAGGGTTTAATAAAGTATTTTACTAATAAGGAGTTATGTATGGAACTAATGGCCAACTTTAATCAATCACAAGAAGAAGTAAAATCATTAACATCAAGACCTAGTAATGAAGAACTACTTTCATTATATGCTTATTACAAGCAGTCAGTTGATGGAGACATTACAGGAAAGAGGCCGGGGATGATAAAAATAAAAGACAGAGCAAAATATGATGCCTGGTCTGCAGTAAAAGGAACTTCTAAAGAAAGTGCAATGAAAGAATATATTTCAATTGTCAAAAAACTAAAATCTGTCTACTCATAACTACAAACTATCAATAGATCTTAATCCAGAAGTTTTAATTTTGGCCTGAATATTATCAAAATCACTTAAAATTATTTTATGTATATTTAAAGCAACAGAGATATAAATATTAAATTTATTAAAGTTTCTTGTTGTATCTCCTGAGTAGTATGGAAATATATCATTCTTTTGATAAATATTTTTCAACGAGAACGTTAGCTCTTTATAATCAGGGCCAACAAATGGTAATTTTGCCAAGTTTCTCAAAAACCTTAATTTAACATCATAAATAATAGAGCCTTCAGTTTCATTTATATCACCAAGATATAAGGTCATAATAGGTCCCTTTCTAATAATACCTAAGTTTAAATCTTTATCAGTAATTAAAACTTGAGGACGACTAATTAAATCTTTGAGTTTATAGTTTTTAAATGTACCTGTATCATCCCTATAAATAACACTATCAACTGTTCTGTGATCACCTGGCCTTAACCCAACACAGAGTACTCCCTTAACATTTTGTATTTTTGCATCAACATTAATATCAGTTAGTAGAACCCAATTAAGATTTCTGTTATCAGACTCATGGTCACCACATTCAGGCACTGCAGCAAAAAGGTTTAAGCTAATTGAAAAAGCAAGTGTATATATAAATAATTTAAGCATAATTATCCCTAGGTTTTATTTGAAAGAAATTGAAACAAATAAATAGAATTTTGTAAATTAGAATTATGATGTTTTTTTGAAATAACCTAGATCATAGGCAGGACTCTCTGAAATTTTTTGTCTTCTTTTGTTATATTCTTGAGTTGTCCTAACCGATGAATGTCCAACGTCGAGTGAAATTTTTAATAAATCTCCACCTGCTTCTAAAGCACTGCCTATATAGCTAGCTCTTGCTGAATGTGGTGAAATACTTTCAGTAATACCTGCTTTTTTAGCATAGGTTTTAACAATATAATCTACTGATTTAGGTCCTAATGGCCTATTAAGCTCAGTGGGTGTACTCGGATTTTTAGTTGGCTGAAAAAGCCAATCTTCTTCTACATGCTCTCTACCTTGATTTTTCATCCAATTAAGATAGTTATCTATAATCTCAGCGCATATTGGATGAATTACTTTTGTTAGGTGCTTTCCACCTTTGGCCACAATTTCAATAATTTTATGTCCATTAATTTCAGTATAGTTTTTTCTTTTCAAATATATTAATTCTGATTTCCTGATTCCAGTTGAAAATAAAACATATATTACTGCACGATGTAAGTAAATTGCATGTGTCTTAGTATTTAATACATCAAACAATGCTTTAATTTGTTGATCTGTTAAATCATTTGTTTCCTTAACTACTTCTTGCCTAGGCCTTTTAATATTTAATACAGGATTACTTTCCATAATATTTTTTTCTATTAAAAAATCAAAATAGCTTGATAAAGATGATAACTTTCGATTGATTGTTTTAGGAGCAAAATCATTATTTTGCTGCCAATTTCTATAAGCAACAAGGTGCACTCGTTCTAACGAATTTACATTTAATACTTCATGAAAGTTAGCATTAATAAATTCCCAGAATTTTTGGATATCATTTCTATATGATTTTATAGTATGCTCAGACCTAAAATTTTGGAAATATTCATAATCTAATCTGGAGCATTTCTCTTCATTAGATCTTATTAACTCTCCTGACTCTCTAATTTCAATAGGTTTAAATGTATCATATTTATTTTTCATATTTAGCCTTTTATAAGTATCTATTAATATATCGGAGAAAAAAAATATAATATGAATAAAAATACTTAACTGAACAAGTATATCCACTATGAAGAATTTTCCTAATTATCTAAGCGAACTATTTTAAATTGAACTGCTATAATAAATTAATGAATCATTTTCTATTTATAATTTCTATTTTGCTTATATCACTAAAGATTAATGCATCTATAAAGTTAATTTCCCCTGTAAACCACTCAATCATTTACGGCAATAATATTCCAATTGTCATCAAGGGATGCAAAACCATGCCCTCAAGTACGATTAAAATAAATAACCAAAAATACTTAACAACATGGGAAGAAACCAACTATAAAAAACAATGGAATTCATTTGTAAGCCTTGAAAATAAAAATAAGTACTCACTTCAATTAACAGGCAAATGCAAAAAGAAACGTTTCTCCTTCAATATTCAATTAAATACCGACTTTAATTACTATAATAACTCTATCGACCAATTAGCATATACTTTTATCAACAATAATAAACCAAACAAACTATCCTGGGATTGGTCTCCTGCAATTTTTTTATACGGACTTTCTAAATACGCTCATAAATCTCAATACAAAACTTCATTTATTAACTATATAAATAATTACCATGATCATTTCATAAGGAATGACTTACCAAAACTAAATTGGGCCGACAGATGCCCTTCAGCACTGTCAGGTCTTGAATTATTAAAATCATTTAACAATAAAATTGCCATACCTAATATTCAAAAAGTAATTAACTTTTTGAAAACAACGACAAAAAATTCTTTAGGATCAATAAATCACTTTGGCACACAATCATGGATGGCGAGAATATTTCCTCAAAGTATTTGGGTAGACTCACTAATGATGTGGGCCGTCCTTGCCGTACAATTTGGTGATATGACAAAAGATAATGAATTATTAGAATTTGGTCTAAAACAACCTCTTATTTTTGCGAATAAAATGAGGGATGTTGATACAGGTCTATTTTTCCATGCATGGAATGTAAAAAAGGATAGGCCATTTCCAAAGCGAAATACTTTTTGGCTGCGTGGAAATGCTTGGGTATTAACTGCTTTGATTGAAATGATTGATACCATTTCACCAAAGAATTCTTATTATCAAAAATTAGTCCAGTTATTTCAATCACTAGCACAATCAACACTTAACTATCAACAAACCAATGGAATGTGGGATACTTTGATAACTTCGCCTGGTAGTGCTTATGAAGAATCATCAGGAACGGCCCTACTTGCCTATGCGTACCATAAAGGACACAGACTGAATTTATTAGACAAAAGATTTCAAGATGCATCCATAAAAAGTTACACCGCTTTAACCGCGAGACTCTTTTTAAAAGGAGAGCAGCGTATTATGGGTGAAATTTCATGGCTTACAATGCCATACACCAAACTAGGATATCAGTTAATCCCACGTAAAAAAAACCTAGCATTTGGAATTGGATCTTTACTATTACTAGCTAGTGAGATGCAATAATTATTTACAAATTTTATCTAAAGAATATTTTTTATAATTCTTAATCTTACCAAGTGATATTTGTTTCTCTAGATACTTGGTAGATAAATTGCTTTCTACTTTTAATTTATATAAATCTCTTCTTTCTGAAACGATAGGTAAGTCTCTTTTTTTACAGTACTCAGTTAAATAGGGTAGTACTTGGCTAAACCGTTTTTTAGTAAAAGAATTTGTGTAAAAACTCTCATCCCAATTTGGATTAATATAATTCTCTAGAGAAATTTTTCGCGTTAATTGCCATTTATTATTTATTTTCTTAATTAGAGGAGAATTTCCTTCACAAAAGCTTCGAGCAAATTGTAACCCTTGATAATTTGCCTCTAAATCAGCAAACGAAAATACCCCAGAAATCAGTAGGCCATAATAAGTCTTTTCTGAGAAAATACCCTTCTTAATTGCTTTTATTTCAGATTTTTTAACAGAATATCCTCGATTTATATATCTAATATATTTTTTATAATAATCAAGACCGGTCGTAAGAAAATGACCTAATTTATCAATTCCAAAATATACATCATATGCCATTAAACTAATTCCAAAAACTTTCACTTTAAAATAATCAACATCCTTATAAATACTTTTATCTACAATACCTCTTACTGATTGATAAATTTTTGGATACCTATCAATTGTTTTATTTCGGTACATAAAATCTTCAATCTCACTTAAAAAATTTGTACTTTTACCATTCCATCCTAATAATTTTTTAGTCATTTTTTGACATGAATAATTTTTATTTTTATTATTAATATTATCTAGTACTGATTGAATATTTGTTTCTATATATTCTTCGATATCAACTCGAGAGTCTTTTAAAGTAATTTCCCAAGTCATAAACTGGTCTGTCTCAACAGCATAGACGTTACTAAAACTTAAAATAAATGCAGTAATAATTGCGTAGATCAACATAATAATTCTCCCAAATAAATAAATAAATTATTATATGGTAATAATGAATTATAAAAGCAGGTTGTAATTATTACTTTTCTTTAAGTACCTGAAATTACTAATACAGTAAAGGGAACTTTTCTTTTAACAGTTTAATTGCGCTAACTTTACTCTCTCCACTTAATTTATATGCCTTTTCAGGTTTTTTGTGATGAAAGCCTGCCCTTTTAAAGACGTTAGAAGAATCACTTTCGTTAGCAATGAAGAAATCCACTCTTTGAGGCCCTATTCCTCTAAAAGCACCACCAGTATCTCTCACCACAAATATTCCATTATGAGTACTGCCATCAGGTAAAATTAAGCCTTTTGTTCTTGGAACAAAAATTATGTCATTTACTTTATGCTCAGAAAGATCTGCTGCAATTGTGTGATAAGGAAGTAAACATAAATAATCTACTCCAAGTCCGTAAGTACATTTATCCATGATAATAAATCTTTTATCTCCGGCCCAATTAATGGTTTGCCTTCCTTGTCCTCTATCCCTAAGTATTCCAGTTCCTTCCATACACAGTACCTTGAAAAATCGAGTACATGTTTTTGCAATTAATTCATTATTAGGTGTTTTTATTTCAGAAATTTCACTGCCATCATAAGTATGTTGTCCATAAGGCCCTACACAAGATGTTTTCTCTTCATCTGCAATGTAGTAAGTTGTAGGTAGTAGTGGCTTTATTTCCTTCGCATCATTACTATTGATTATATTTATTGCATTTGCGGAAAAGCTAAATAATACGAAAAAAAATGTCATATTTATATTCTTCATGATTAACCCCCTAAATAATTTATTTTATTAATACTATCAATAAGGTTTTCGATTTGAAAACCCGATAAAGTTAATAATTAAAAAAAACAAAGCAGAGGAAAACAGTCGGAGATGACCATTGCTTCAAAAGTTACTGTATTTTGTATCTTATTAGTATTTCTAGTAAGTAGTTTGATTGGTGTGACGTTCTATTATGGAAATAGCAAAAATTTATATCAACAAGCAGAAGATCAACTAACTAAAGAAGCTCAATATTTGGCACCTCATTTATTAATGGATGTTAACGAACTAAGTAATGATGCTAACTATCTTTCGGAATTACCCGTTTTAAAAGATTTAATTTTAAATACAGGAAAGCTTTCTAAACAAGAAAAGAAAGAGATGATTTCACCATTTTTAATGGCACTACTCGCATCCAAAAAGAAATATTTAAGTGTTAAAATTATTGACTCTCGTAATCGTGCAATTCATCTTAATATTCATCAAGCAAATAAGAAAAGTAAAATTAAAGAATTAAATATTTATGAAAAAGCAAATATAAATTTTAAAATAGGTGATTACCCCGATGATAGGGTTTATTTATCGTCAATTAAACTTTATCGTAACAATTTAGATATTTCAGGAAATAGACTACCTGTAATGGAAGCTATTAAACCGATAACCGTTGGAGATGGAAAGATCATAGGTCTAATTGTCTTGACTACAAATTTGTCAACAACATTTCAAAATCTTAAAATAAAATTTAGTGATCTTTACCAAGAGTTGTATTTAACAAATAACAGAGGTGACTATTTAATTAATCCCTTTAACTTTCAGACTTTTGGATTTGAATCAGGCAAAAATTACTCGCTACAGAAGGATTTTATAAAATCCATTGATTTTTTCAGTTCAAGTCAACAAACGACCACTTTCTCACCAGGATTATTTTTATCAAACTCTGTTTTACATTTAGCAAAAATAAAATTTGATAAATTTAACTCCAATCGATTTTTAATTTTAGGCCTTAAAATTGATATGGATAAAACATTTGAAACTTTTAATAAAATCAGAACGAGAAGTATCGTCTTGGCCATTATACTACTTGTTGTTGGTGGTATAAGTGCATATTACTTTATTAATTTGATCACAAGTAATTTATGGAAAATAACTGAAGCAGCAAAGCGATATGGAAATGGACAACCATTGGATTTGAATATTAATTCAAATGATGAAGTAGGACTTTTGGCCAACACATTCACTTTTATGATTAAACAAATTACAGATAGGACAAACAGGCTTAGAAAAAGTGATGCCAGAAACAAAAAAGCAAAAGAGTTCGCACAACTTGCAAGTAAAACAAAAGATTCATTATTGTTCGACTTAAAAAAAGTGAATAAACAAATTGAAAAATTATCTAGTGAAAAAGATGATTTGATGGCGATAGTTTCTCATGATTTAAAAAATCCGTTATCAATAATTTCAGCAAACTTAAATTTATTATCTGAACAAGATACTTCAGAAACAGAAAAGAAAGAATTAATTCAAAGTGCAATAAAAAATTCGCAGTATGCAACCAATCTTATTACTGATTTATTAGATTTATCAAAAATTGAGGCCGGAATTAATCTGGACTTACAAGAAGTGACTTTATTTGATTTTGCTAAAGAAATCATAGGAAATCATTTTGATCAAGCGATGACAAAAAATATTAAAATTCAATGTATTATTAAAGATGATATTAAAATCAGACTTGATAAAAATAGATTTACCCAAGTCTTAAATAATTTAATTACAAATGCAATTAAATTTACCGCTAAGAATGGAAATATTAAATTAGAATGTAGTAATAATGTAAATAGGCTGGTTATTAAGTTAAGCGATGATGGGGTAGGGATACCGTATGAAAAACTCTCCTCCATTTTCAACAAATATCAACAAGCAAGAACAAGTGATAGCAGTATGGGCAGTGGCCTAGGCCTTGCTATTTGTAAAAATATAGTTGAAGCTCATAAAGGTAATATTACTGTAGATTCTGTTGAGTTTGAGGGAGCTACTTTTACTATTACCCTGCCTCATGTCAAGCAAGTAAAGACTAAGCAATATAAGGTCAATAATAAAATCCTTATCGTGGATGACGACGAGGACTTGCGTGAAATTTTAAGATTACGATTAGAAAAAAACAACTTCATAATTCAAGAAGCTTGTCATGGGATAGATGCACTTGAGGTTATCCCCAAATTTCTTCCCGAACTTGTTATTTTAGATTTAGAAATGCCAATATTAAACGGTGAGGACACATTAAAAAAAATAAGAAATACAAAGAGTAAGATTAAATTTCCAGTATTAATTCATTCTGGTAATTCGGATGCAATAAAAAAACCTTCAAATTACTTACTGGAAAATGCTAATGGTTTTATAGATAAAAACTCTGAATTTTCCGTACTCCTTGATATGATTAATTCAGCTTTAATAAAAAAAACAAATATTTTATTAATTGATGATTCAGAAGATATTTTTAATCTCTATAATATTTATTTAAAGAAATCAGACGGTATTAATTTGGATTTTGCTAATAAAGGAGAAACTGGCATTGAAATGTTAAAACTTAATTCTTATGACTTAGTTTTTCTTGATCTTAATATGCCAGGCTTTAGCGGAATTGAAGTATTAAAAGAAATAAGAAAATCAGATTCTAAAATTCCAATTATTGCTAACTCAAGTCTAACTTCGAAGGATCAAGATACTAAACTATTAAGTTTAGGTTTTACTGAAGTATTAGATAAGCAAATGAAGAAAGATCAGTTATTAGAGATCATAGGAAAATATCGCTAAGACTTTAAAATTATCTAAATATTTTATACTATATAATAGCAATTATAGGGAAAAAACTAATATATGGATAAATATTTTCTAACTTCTGGTGGATTAAACCTTAGATATACAGTCAAAAAAAATGCAAAAAAAACAAAATGGTTGTTTTGTGTTCACGGACTTGGTGAGCATTTAGGAAGACATCAATACTTAGTGGAAACATTTAAAAAAGAATATAATATTTTTCAATTTGACCTGCGCGGCCACGGGAAAAGTGATGGTACTAGAGGTTCTATTAATAATTTTAATGAATATATTGATGATTTTTATGAAATATTAAGTTTTATCATTAAACAAAACTCTATTAAAGAATACAATATTTTTGCTCATTCCATGGGGGCACTTATTACGTGTGGTTTATTAAAAAGTGACAGGTTAAAAAATAAATTTCATCCTAAAAAAGTTTTTCTTAGTTCACCTCCTGTTAGTTTCACCCCATTTAGTAAGATTTTCCCATTTATTCCAATTAAAGCGACAAGGATTTTATCAAAAATACCAATAGATTTTTCAATTCAATCCCCAAATGATTACAAAAGATATTCACATTCTAAAAAAATTTTTAAGCAGTTTAATAGAGATCCACTTGCAAATAAATCTACTAGTTCTCAATTATTATTTTCAATAATTAATGCAGCTAAAGAAGTTTTCTCAGGGCCTATTAATACAAAAAGTGAATTATTTTTGTGTATTGGAAGTAAGGACAAAATCGTATGTCCTAAGAGTGCGGTCAGGTATTTTACTGATATAATGCCTATTAGTAGAATTTTAATAATTCCAGGCGGTTTTCATGAGTTATATAATGAAACAGATAGATATAATAAACCTTTTGTAGATTTTTTATCTAATTGCATTTAACTTATATAATTAACATTATTTAATTCACTAGGACTTACACAATGCATGAAAAGGTAAATGGAGTTAATTTTTTAAAGGCAAAAGGTACCTACAAAGAAAGAGCTCTACAGCACGCAAGATTATTAAAAAATGAAATTCATGATGGGCCTATTTTTAATCTGGCCAAAAAGAATGAATATATTTTGAGAACCAGTGGCGGCCCATTAAAAAGCCCATTGTTACAAAAGTTTGCTATTAACTTTTACAATCATGTGCTGTTAAAAAGAATGGTAAAATCATTATCAACTGATGAACTGGAAATGCTACAAGGTTTTGCTAGTGAAGCTGGTTTGCCTTTAGATATAGTTAAACATGCAACATTTCAGGCCGATGGATTAATGATTTTATCTAGGGCGGCAATTATGCAAAGATTATTTAAGGATGTTCCTCCTAGAGAACTGCCAGGTTGCAGTAGTGCAATAGCATTGGGAAATATTACCCAAAATGGCAAGATGTTAGTTGCTAGAAATCAGGACTACCCTATTATTGGACAATGGGAAAAACATCCATTGGTAATGTTTCATGAACCAAGTGCTCCTGGTGAGATTCCTCATATTTCAGTTTCCAGTGCAGGAGTGCATACCGCAGGCCTAACGAGTATGAATGCTGAGGGATTGACATTGGCAACTCATGCTCATTTTGGTAAAGAAATAAGCACAAGTGGTTCTCCCATTTTTACTATAGGAGATGAAGTAATATCTAAGGCGAAAAACATTAATGAGGCAATAGATATTATTCGTTCACGCCCTAGGAATGCTAATTGGAGTTTTGTAATTTCTTCTGCTCAAGATAAAGATGCAGTAGTTGTTGAGATGTCACCTAGAAAAACTTATGTCAGAAATTCAAAAGACAATACTTTAACGCAAACAAATTTTTTTAACACAGAGAAACTTAAGAAAAAAGAAGCTCTTATTTCAAGAGGCCGCCATGATGATGACTGGGGCAGAATTGCTCGTATGAACTACCTATTAGATCAAAATAGAGGAAATATTACACCTCAGGATATGATAAATCTGCTCGGAGATCATACTGATCCTTGGTCTAATGAAGAAAAAGTCTTTGGTAATACAATTAGCGTCACAACAACTGTAAAGTCTGTTGTATTTTCCCCTGAGGATCAAAAGTTTTGGATCTCCACCAGGATGGAATCACCTACAGGCCTAGGTGACTTTCTGGAAATAGATGTGAATAATTTCTGGACAGAAAATAGAAGCACTACTACCCTACCTGGTAAGTCACCTCAAAATGCTCAACTAAAGAGTGACATCAGAAATTATCGCCAAGCATATATCAGCTGGCACTTAAAAAATCATTTACCTAATTATCAAGAACAGACATTGCAAGATTTAAGAAATGCCTTAAGTGACAGACCTACTGATGGAAATCTCTGGGCACAAGCAGGGCTTGTTGCATTTAAACAACACCTTTTTTCTGAAAGCACTACCTATTTTGAACATGCTTTAACTAAGATGTTGACAGCTCATATTAGAGAATCTTGTAATTTATTTTTAGCAAGGTGTTTTGATTTATTATCCAGAAGAGAAGAAGCATTATTAATTTACAATAAACATGCAATGGTCAATACTAAGGAAATTAAGCTGGAATTTCTAAAAGGACTAAAAAAACCATATCGAGCAAAAAATATTCATAAGATCATTCTTGACTTGCAATTTGCTGCACCGATGACTTTTTGATCTATCTATCTAAAATTACTTGACTTAATGTAGCAATATTTATTACTTTTCTAAAATGAATCTTTCTCTAAATAAATTAAAGTCTCAAAAGAATACTCCCAAATTTTATGATTTATTGGAGTTAATTATCAATAGTAAGAAGAAGAAAAGGGTTCGACCTTGGCACTATTCTAAAGAAGTACATCCCTTAATTAAAAAAAGGCTGACACTTACTAGGCAAATTAAGGCAAAAGCAGAGAAGTTTTTTACTAACTTGCACATATAGTCAATCAGCGTAAAATAATAATATGTCGAAAATATTTATAATTGGAGTTGCTGGTGGAAGTTGTTCAGGTAAAACAACTTTAGCAAATTGTCTTCATTTACATTTTGGTACAGATCATTGTTCTTTAATTAAACAGGATTCTTACTATATTGATCAAAGTAAATCATTTGATCGAGATGGCGGTGCCGTTAACTTTGACCACCCGAGCGCAATTGATTTCTCTCTTCTGGCGCATCATATTAGAGAACTTAAAAATGGAAGTAAAATTAAAGCACCACAGTATGATTTTACAACTCACTCTAGGCTTGATTCTACTTTTTTGGTTAATCCAATGCCAGTTATCATTATTGATGGAACCCTTATTTTTAATAACCCTGAAGTCAGAGAATTAATGGACTATAAAATTTTTATTGCTGCTTCAAAAAAATTAAGACTAGAAAGAAGACTTAAAAGAGACACTGAGGAACGAGGCAGAAAAGAGTCTGGTGTTATTGCTCAATTTGAGGCACAGGTTGAGCCAATGCATCAAGAATATGTTAAAACATCTGCAGAGTTTTCTGACTATACTTTGCAAACCGAAGATTTCACTAATGGGTTAAATCAAGTCATAAAAAATATTAATATATCTAGTAATTCATAGACAAACCTCCTTGAAAACAACTATTATTTTATAAAAATTAACTAACAATGAGATTAAATATGGATAACTTTTTAAAAGAGTTAGGAATAAATAAAGCAGATAATAATATCAATACATACTTTGAAGTTCCAAATAGGTTTTTAATTGAAGAAACAATTAGAACAGGGAAAGGTCATTTATCTTCAAAAGGTGCTTTAGTAGTTAAAACGGGTAAGTTCACGGGCAGAGCAGCAAATGACAAATATGTCGTAAAAACTCCAACAACAGAAAATACTATCTGGTGGGAAAATTCTGTTAATGAAATGACTCCTGAAAATTTCAAGAAGTTAAAAAATCATATTATCGATTACTTTAATCAACAGCAAGATTTATATATTACTGAAAATAACATTGGCGCACATACTGAGTACAATATCAACGCAAGGCTGATTACAACAGGTCCTAGTCATGCATTGTTTTCAAATTATTTATTTAGAAAAGATAATTTTAATAATTTTGATCCAAGCTCAGACTTTACAATTTTACATGCCCCAGGGCTCGATATTGATCCTAATGAATTTGGAACAAAGTCCAAGACCGTTATCACAACTTGCTTTGACACTAATACAACTCTTATTGTTGGGACTTTCTATGCCGGAGAAATAAAAAAATCAATGTTCTCTGTTATGAATTATCGTCTCACAGACTTAAATGTTCTTCCAATGCATGCTGGAGCTAACACTGATAATAAAAATACATCCGTTTTTTTTGGGCTTTCAGGAACAGGAAAAACGACTCTATCTACGGACGAAGGAAAATTGCTGATTGGAGATGATGAGCACGGACTTTGTGACTCAGGAATATTTAACTTTGAAGGTGGTTGCTACGCTAAAACTTATAAGTTATCAAAGCATGCAGAACCAGGAATATATAAAGCAACAGGCACTTTTGGTTCTATTGTCGAAAATGTAGTCATGGACCCAACAACTGGCTACCTTGACTTCTACGATGACTCTATTACAGAGAATGGTCGCTCTAGCTATCCTCTATCGTTTATTGATCAAATAGAACAATCAGCTCAAGGATGCGTACCAAATAATATTTTCTTTCTTACCGCGGATGCATTTGGAGTTCTACCTCCTGTTTCAAAGCTAACAAATGCTCAAGCAATGTTTTATTTTGTTTTAGGTTATACTGCAAAGCTAGCTGGAACAGAAGCTGGCATCACAAAGCCAGTAGCTACTTTTTCTCCCTGCTTTGGAGCTCCTTTTATGATGAGGCATCCAAAAGTTTACGCTGACTTATTAGGAGAATATATTGAAAAATATAATATTCAAACTTGGTTAATCAATACAGGATGGACTGGTGGTGCTTCTGGTGCAGGTGGCACTAGATATCAAATTGCTGTAACCAGACAAATTATTAGAGACGTTCAAGATGGAAAAGCACAGAACATAAAAACAGAAACAGACCCAATCTTTGGGCTTCAAATTCCTCATAAGCTACCCGGGGTTCGAAGTGCAACTATCTTATTTCCTCAAAAAGCATGGAAAGATTCTGACACTTATATCAAGCAAGCTCAAAGTTTAGCCGCTTCATTTCATCAGCAAATGGAACAATTTGGTAGTTTTTATACAGATAATATGCCAGCTGCGCCTATATATATTGGTAAATAAGTATTTTTTACTCGAGCCATTGTTTTTTTTTCATTACATAGTATAACTAGCCAACATTACAGTAGACAAGGAAACCTATGAATCAATTAGCTATTTTATTTATTGCGAGTATTTTTATCACTCAAACTCAAGCAGCTGTTATGAAACAATTTCCTGTTGATGGTTATAATTATCAACCTCGAGTTGATACAGGTATGAGTAAATATCGCAATAAATCCTTAAGAAACTCCAAGAAGTTAGTCTTAACTTTTGATGACGGCCCTCATAATAAAAATACACCAATCATACTTGATCTATTAAAAGAATATAATGTTAAAGCAACATTTTTTGTTTTAACTGAAAAAATTAATGAATCTAATAAGTACATTATTAACCGAATTATTAACGAAGGACACTTTCTAGCAAGTCATGACCATGATCATGATAATAATAATAATGAATCAGAAACAACATTTAAAAGTGAATTAACCAAAACGATAAAAGCAATTGAACAATACACAGATGATTTAGGTTTTCATCAAAGAGAAATGTATTACAGATTTCCTTATGGTGCTTACGGAAAACATAGGCTTTATCATCATATGAACGTACTAAAAGAAGTTTCTCAAGAACTATATGGAGAAAATTGTATTAATTTTGCTTTTTGGGATATTGATACTTCTGACTGGGTTTCAAATATGACTCCAGAAAATGTTTCTCAAAATGTTACATCAAATATGGAAGGTGGAACAGCATACACATTTAAAAAGAAAACTGATAGCAGAGGACGTAGTGTATGGAGAAAGCATGCCTATAATATTAGTAACCCAATTGGTGGCGGAGTCGTCTTAATGCATGATATTCACGATAGAACAGTAAAAGCAGTAAAGCTAATTCTAGAAAATGCAGTCAAGAAAAAATGGGAAATTATCCCATATAATCAAGTACAAGGCTTTGATTATACTAACAAAACTTGTGTCTTAAAATAGTACAAAACTCTTCATTTATTCAGTAAACATGTCGATAAGCTAATTGATGGTTTACTGGATAATATCATTCTTTTTAATATTAAATTTCACTGCGTATGCTGAGGTTTATCAGAAAGCTGGTGAAGAAGGTGAAACCCAATTAGAAAAACTTCTAGAGAGTCCTCAGTTACGGCCACTAAGAGAAGCATGCGAAGAGGAAAGAAAGACGGACTCTAATCTAATTATCGGAGACTGTGTTTGGGCCGCAATGGACGACTCGCAAAAAGATGAAATCAGAGAAATATTAGGTCAAGACCAAGAGGATCCTCAATATCAAGGAATAGAATTAGGTGGGCAAAAAATTAACCAAGACCCTGCACTAATAAAAGTTCAAGAACATTTAAACAAATTACTTCAAGAAGCAATGTACGGAGAAGTTCAAGCAAGCACCGTCAACATAGTCGACCATAATGTTTTTTACGAAATGTTTGAAACAAAAGTGAGTAAAAATATTATTGAAGGAATTTCTTCTTTTTGCATTGAAGCGGTAAAGGACGCTCAGCATATTTATATCATCTCTAGGGATAAGGCCCTTCAAGCAGCAACAAGAGAAAGAAAAATCGACGAACTAAAACAACCAGGTCAAGCAGCATATAAAAAATGGACAACATGTGCAGGAGAATTTAAGGATGTTTGTAAAAATCCTATAAGGTCCCAAAATCCTGATACTGCCCCCTATGCATGCAACGGTGGTTCCCCTTGTGGTAACCCAGAGGCAAAAACTAAAGCATGCGAAGTTTTATCCATTGTTGAAAAAGCAAGAAAAGAACTAATCGCAATTGCTGAAATTAAAGAAGCAAATAAAAACTTTATGGATAAAGAAGGTTCACTTCGATTAGGAGGAATTGCAAAAGGTCAAACAGTTAAAACTTACACAGGAAGCACTCGTAACGGAGATAAAAGTATTGATGAATTAACTACCGTTACTTCAGGTGATTTCGTGAAAGGCTACAAAGAAGAAAATGAAAAACTACAAGAAAAATTTAAAGAAGAATGTACCGCTGACAGTCATGATTCAGAATTCTGTAAACAATTTATATCTGATGAGAGCACAAAAGAAGAGCAGCAAAAAGCAATAGACAACTACTCGATTGCTTCAAAGGTCATGGAAGAAAAAATTGTCACAAACCTTGAAAGTGACCCTGAAGGAGAAGAATTAACCAAATACTTAAAAGAAGAAGGATACTCTGATGATAAAATTAAAGAAATTGTTGACGGGGATCCAAGTATTAAAGGTAAAGTTATAGCTGATATCAAAAAGACTTATTCTGCAAAAAGATTAGCTGTTATTAAATCCATGAAAGCAAGACTAGAAGGAGAATCAGTAACTACTGACCCTCAAGGAAATGCATCTGCCCAAAATGCAATCGACCAAATTAACAAAGAATTAACACAAAACACCAAAGAATATTCACAGTTAATTCACTTTAATAATATTGTTTCCTCTTATATTAGCCTTGATACCGGAGGCGGAAATAAGTCTAACAATTTAACAGCAGCTAATCTTGAACTAGGTAATCTGGCAGAAGATTTTGAACAAAATAAAGACGCGATACAAGGTGAAATAGATAGTGCTGGACTAACACAATCAAGCGAGTCAGGTTCCTTGCAACTTGGAGTCGATGAACTAAATAAGGAATTTCTCAAACACACTGATAAATAACTTTTCAAGTACGTTCAATTATGTAAATATTTAACAAAAATTCGAAGGATTTATCATGAGTTACTTTGCAGATAATACTGAATGGCAATGGTTATTTAAGAATGCTATCAAATGGGATCAAATATTACCCTTATACTACCCCAACTATCCCACTGAAGATGAACTAGGATCCCCTGAAGAAGTACTAGACTTTATGGGAGAATTACTCTCAACTACTGCTGATTGGTGTCAAAAGTCAGTGGAACCAAGAGCTGTTATATTAGATCAAGTTGGTGCAGGAACAGTTAAGGATGGCAGGACTATTCCGAGTAAAGAATTAGAAGAACTATATTCAGATGCAAAAGAACTAGGAGCTTTTGGAATCAATTTACCAAGAGAGTTTGGAGGTATGGAAACTCCAGGTTCAGCAGGTATGATTATGCTAGCTCAGTTATCTCGTGCCTGCATGTCCTCCTCAACTCAAGTTGCATTTTTCTCATCTATCGCTGATATGATTGATCGCTTTGGTGAAGATGAAGATAGAGAAAGACTAATACCACAAATAGTAGAAGGTTCACTCAGCGGAAGTATGTGCTTAACAGAGCCTGAATGTGGATCAGATTTAGGTGCAATTAAAACAATTGCTGCCGCTCAAGAAGATGGAACCTACCTAATTAATGGAACAAAAATATTTATTACAAATGCCGGTGGTGGCATTGGACTTGTCCTCGCTAAAGTTAAAGGTGAAGAAGATAATGTAAATGGATTATCACTTTTTCTAGTAGAACAAGATCATCCCAATAAAGAAGGAAATAACTTTGAAGTAGTTAAAAATGAAGAAAAAATGGGACTTCATGGATCATTTACCTGCATGGTCACTTACGAAAATACTATTGGTAAATTAATTGGGAAAAGAAATGAAGGATTTAAATATATGCTTCATTTAATGAATGAAGCGAGAATTGCTGTCGGTATGCAAGCTCTAGGTGGAATCGAAAATTGTTTAGACTATGCTCGTAAATATGCTGATGAAAGAATTGCATTTGATAAACCAATTTCTCAACTTCCCCTCCTGAAAAGAAATCTGGAAGACTTTGAAACAGAAAGAGATGCTATTAGAGCGATGCTGGTAGATACATGCTCTCATTATGATATATTTCAAAGGCTAGATCTAAAAAAACGTCACACAGGAGAGCTAACAAAAGATGAAACACAACTATTTAAGGATGCCTCTTTGTGGGTCAGAAAAAGGACTCCTCTTGTCAAATATTACGCTTGTGAGCAATATACAACTCTCTCACAAAAAGCAATTCAAGTACTAGGTGGATTTGGATTTATGCAAGAATACCCAGTTGAAAGACTTCATAGAGATAGCTTTGCCCCTTTACTCTATGAAGGAACATCTCAAATTCAAGCACTAATGGCACTTAAAGATGTTATTAAATACGCTATCAAAGATCCTAAAAAGTTTTTTTCCAATATCTTTTATAAACACCCAACATTAACATTATTGAATAATGAAAATGAGTGGTCTAAAAAATTTAAATCAACTCATTACAAATTTAAAAAGAAGATGATTAAGTTATTGTTTCAGAGCTTACGTCCCGAAAATGAAAAACTGCTGGATCTTAAAAATTGGGCAAATATAGATGAAGATAAGATTGGTAATTTGATGATTCACGGAGAAACATTATGCCAAGCCTTATCATATATGGAAACACTGAGAGTTCTTTGCGAACACGCAAATATTGACTCCAAAAGAAGTGATTTATTTAATCGCTACTTAACTCTAATTACTCCAAGACTCGAAGCAGTTTACTCTGATTGGGAAATTAGATCCTAATTGAAAAATTTATTTCAAGGATCACTTGGTAAATATGAGATAATTAAAACTCAAGACGGAACCAATACCCTTTATTCTGAGTTTTTTGACGAAAATTGTCACTCCACAGCAGGAGCAACGAGCGAAACATTATTTAATTATATTGAAGGTTGCCAACTCCTAAAACAAGCTAAAAAACTACACCAACAAAATCTTCCTTTGAATATTTTAGAAATTGGGTTTGGACTCGGCAAATGATCTAGTTTTTATTTTATCGCCAATTATTGCACTCGCATAATCAATCCACCTAGTTGAGTTTTCACCCTTTACTTGAATTAATACTTTTCCTTCTGTACTAGTGTGAAGTGCTAAGGAAACTGATAATAATTTTGGCTCAAGAGTAATTTCACTGATCTGACCAAACTCAAAACTTTTTGGTAATATTTCTGTCACACCATCAACCCTAATACTTGGTGCGGCCCATCCCGTATCGGCCATATCTTGCCTTGAACCTAAATCAATAATTCCTTCAATATCATCTTTATGTAGCCATAATGGATTATGCCAACTAGCACTAGACATAATAGCATCCTCTTCTAAAATAATATGGCCTCGAGGAGAGAGTGTTGAATGATTAGGGTCACAATTGGTAGTATTTCCATCTAGAGGATATTGATCACATAATCCCCAAACGTGTCCAAACTCATGTATCAATGTGGTAAGAGTTAAATACTCATTTCCTTTTGGTAAATAGACCGTCTTATTTCTAGCAATTAATGTATCCATTATTTCTTTTTCAGTATAAGACTTATTTGTAACTTGTTCTAAACTTACAAACTTCTTGTTTTTATTTTTACTCCAAGTTGACAGCATTAAAACTCTATTAAATGAACTTGGGTAGATTCTTCCTTTGCCATTATGGCGGGAATAAGATCTATAAGTAGTTTATCCAAGCCTTTTATCATTACTATCCGTCATATTTCTTCCAATATAAAGGTGCTTGTCTTTGCCACATATACCTGCATATAAACTTATAATATCCTTTGTACTCATATCTTCTGTTGCTAAAGGTAGATATTTTTTTGTTATTTCTACGTTAATTTTTCGATCTAGATAATGTGCCCAAATATTTATTGAGGCCTTAATTTCATTTTCTATTCCTGGATAAATAGAGGCCATTTTTGAAGATAAACAAACTTTGTATGTTTCTTCTTTTTTAAGAAGTGATAAATATAAAGGTGATGTTGTAAAAGTTCCTATTCTAGTTAAATGACCATAATTTCCAAGAACAGTCTTTAATTCAGTAGAATGCTCTTCTCTTTTACATGCTGAAACGAGAAGTAAAACAATGATAAGACTAATTGACCTATATAACATAACAAAATTCCTTATTTTTATTTGCCTTTTTAAACCTAGATATTTTTATCACAAGGGCTTTGGACGCGCATCGTTATTGTAATAATTCCATAGGTTAAGCACTAACCATAAACCTAAGTATTTAATATAAGGTAGATAAATAATGGTTAATAATAATAAAAAACACCTTCTATAAGCTATTTGACGGTCATTAAATAAACGCCGTAGAATTTTTAAATCATTTAAATCACAAAGGCCTAAAACAAGGATCGTTATGGCATATCTAAAACAATTTTTAATAATTACTATTTTTTTATTTTTTAATATCGCCAATGCTCAAAACTATATCTCAAATAAAATTAGCGAGTATCGATATGGACAATCCATTAAAGAAGTTAATGAAGAACTAGAAAAAAACACAAGCTTAAAACTTTGTTCAGGAGTAAAGCTAGTTCGAACTTGCGGCAATAAAATCTGTGATAAAAATGAAACGATAAAAAACTGTGCCGCAGATTGCTTGAAAGATGAAATTAGATCCTATAACCACCAATACATTTGCACTGGAATCAAAACTATTTTCACCCCTAAGAATATAACAGAAGTTAAAGAAGCTGTTCAAAAGGCAAATGAATATGGCATGAAAGTTCGTGCTGCTGGCAATCTTCACTCTGCTAATACACAGCTTTGCACTCAAGGAGTTACAGTTAGTACTAAAAATTTAAAACAAATCATTGGACTTGAAACATTTAATGGAGAAGAGGTTGTCAACGTTGAAGCAGGTGTAACTCTAGGAGAACTTTCCGAATGGCTCCATGAAAAAGATAGATCTTTAGGTTATACATTAATTGGCTATCGCGGTGTTACGGTAGCTGGAAGTACCGCAACCGGATCACACGGAAGCTCTCCAAAGCACGATGCCGTTTTATCCTCACTCAATGCCAGAAAAAGGAGAATTGCAGTTAACTGATATCTTAGGTAACTATCACCTCCACATTGATGGCCAAAAGATGAGTAAGTCTACCGGAAACTTTTATACGGGAGATCAGCTCATTAATGAAATGAACTTTGATTCAGATCAAATTCGTTACTTTCTAGCGATATTAAGTCTAGCTGAAAAGAATTCTAACTTTGATTTTGAGACATTCAAAAAAAGAAATGCATTTCTTGCAGGCCCATTGAATGCTGCCTTTGAAAAGCCCATTTCAGCAGCACATAAAAAGTTTGGCGGGAAGGTTCCCGAAGGAAAACTCATTGGAAAAACAAAAAAAGAAACCTATAAGATTGTTCAAAATTATATTAGGATGATGGATAAAGGCGATTACCCTAAAATCTTATTTGCCATTGAAAACTATAGCTATTTTTACATTGATACTAGGAACAACTTTTTTTCTAACAGTTCCTTTGCAATATGGGACTTATTTTTAAAGCCTAAAACCATTAATGACATGAAGGAAAAATGCAATAACGAATTCTTCCACAGGAGTGAGAATAAAAAAAATGCTTGTAAAAAAGGAGTTACTAAAGCAAAAGAATATTATGACAGCATAAAAGATTTACGTACCGTTTATGTCATTGATGATTTTACTAAGCAATGTAATGATGCAACAGAAAACGAAGATCTAGTGCATGCATGTCGTAAAGGCGCTCAGTTTTATTATGAAATGCTCCTCTCTGAAGGATTAAAAGTAGTTGAAACCATTAAAGACTGGCAGAAGAGAGTTAAGGAAGACGCAATAGTTGAGGACAATATATCAAGAAATACTAGGTATTATGAAGATGATGAAGATGAAGATGAAGATGAAGATAGTGAATACGAACAGTGAAGGTGATTATAATTTTTCTTAGGTTTAGTACCGACACTTACTAAGATTTATTAAACAAGGAACCAAAATGAAAAGAATAATCCCTTTAATACTTCTATTAACTGTTTTTCAAATATCCGCTTTATATGGTGGGGCACCTGATGATCCTCCTCCTGTTTGCTATTACGAATTAGATAAGGATAACTGCGCTCAGGGAATATATAGGGAAGCTGTTTTCCCAGGCAGAGCAAATTGCTCTGGTCATCGTCCTGTTTACTCTGACTCTAACTGCGCAACGCCGTACATTGCCAGTATTGGGAGTTCCCAAAAGGCTATTGGTGCAACAAGTAATGGGGATACAGTACGATCTGAATCACCCCACAATGATGAACCTTTAAATCGAAGTACCAGATATATGGATAACACAGGTCCTGAATATAATGAAGGATACAAACTAAAAGATAAAGATAAAGATAAAAAAGATAATATGAAATAGAAGCTAAATACGGAAATAGTTCAAAAATAGCAGTAATAAATAACAACGATAGGTATAATTTATTTAAATTTTATACCGATAGTTATTATTAGATATTAAAAAACAAAGGCGCTGAAATGAAAGGTTTAAGTTATGTAGTATTTTTTATGCTTATTTTTTACCCTCCCCAAGGCAAATCTGAGAACTGTGATAATGAGGAAAATATCATAAGAAAGTGCTTTGGTGATAAAGCTGAAGCTTACCTTACAGAAAGTGCTTATAGTCTTCTCTATCATGGAAATGTTGGAAAAGAAACTTTAAGTAATAAGAGTAATGCGTGCAGAAATTACAAATCTGGTCGATATGCTTGGAGATCCTGCAAGTCTAAAAAGTACAATTCTTGGAATGTTTGTAAAAAAAGAGGCTTTGATCATATATTCAATAAGTATAAAAAAGAAAACGGTAAGAAATGGAACTGTAAGAAATATGCCCATATTAGAAAAGTAGATAATGCCATTGCAGAATCTAAAGAAGCCGGAAAACCACTATCAGGAGGAGAAAATTCTTCTGTAGCTCAAGAGAAAATGGTTTACGGAACAATTCATGATTTACAGCCCGCAGTAAGACAAGAGCAATCCAATCCAATCACAGGAGAAGAAGAGCCTCTATAAAAATAAAATAAGCTTATATCTTAAGCCCTACTTTGACATTATTTTATAATGTTCAATTTTAGCATCAGAGGTTTCTACTTCACCGTCTTTATCCATTTCATCGTATACGACGTAAATATCATCTTCTAATGTTTTTACCATTACTCTGAAGGCATCCTCTCCACCATTGACTTGAATTCTTTGAACTAGGTTAAAGTCTGCATCCATTATTGAAATATAGCTAGGCCCTAATTCATAAAGGACTGTATCTGGATCACATTCATCACTTTCAATAAAAGCTTCGGGAACACCACCATGCTCACCTTCACAATTTTCCATTGTATGTCCTACAACCCACAGTTGGTGTTTTTCATTAAACGCCGATCCTGTTGGAAAATAAGTATCTAAATCAACTTCGATAATATCTTTTCTTGAATCCTCTATTAATTGTAAGTCATTATTTACATCTATCCCAAAAGTGTGGATGCCAATTCTGTTAGGGTTTCCATTATCTTTATTGGGAGTAAAGCTTTGTAAACGATCTGATTCTACGCCCATTTGCCCTGCAGGAACAAAGACAAGAGAAGTTCCAGTTGAAAAGATCCCATCATCACTTTCAACTCCGTCAATTGCAGGTGAAGGGTCTACGGTGTTGTATTTAAGTTCTTCTAGGTCTGTACTAAATTGATAAACTCCGGCCTTCCATGTTGCTGGATTATTATCTTCTTCACCTTGATGAAAAAATTGAATGTAAAGTGAATTACCATCATCGGTAAAACCCATATCTAGTTTTCTTTCGATCATATGATCTCCAAGCCCTACGTTGGTGACATAATCGATACTATTAAATTCCAGATCAAACTTAAAAAGTCCCGCGTATTCATTACCAGCTAAGATTGCCACCATATAAATATAGTCATCGATTATCACTAGTTTATGATCTCCTAGATCTCCAATTGAGTTTTCTAAGTTTTTTAAATCACCCCAATTAAAATATTCAGTGGAGGTGACATCGATTGCATAAGATTCTGTCTGTTGTTGCTTTAAGTCTCTATCAAATTTTTTATAATATAAACTTTTTAACCCTGTTAAAGATCCACGGCCTGCACCTTGAGATGAAGGTGAAATTTGATAGGTGGCCCAGATTTCATTATTCTTAACCATCAGGTTGGCAAATAGGCCTCGACCTTTCGTATTTAAGACAGTAGGCCCTTTCTCTAATGAGAAGTTAAACTTTTTAATGTCTTCATTACCTTTTTCTGGAAATAGTGGATTGTGGTTGCCATCACTAATATTAATATCCGTTGCCTTCTCTTTAATATCTTTTTTGTTCTTTGCGGTTTTTAAAGATTTACAAATTCCATCTGCTTTTTCTTTGCATTCATTAATGCGCATGCTGTTGACCTTTTTACGCCCAAAAGCTAAGCATCCTGAAAGTACAAAATTTGAAAGAATGATAAAAAATAGTGCTAATTCACATTTTTTTAGTTTAATCATTTTTTTCCCCTTGGTAAAACCTTTACCGTTTAAAATAGTACGGATTAGATTGATAAAAGTTCTAAAAAAGTTGAATAATTTTAACTATATTTTTAGATACTTAAGTGATTAATATAAATTGATTTTTAGATTGAAAAGTATTGAATAACTAGAAATTCTAAAACTTAGTTATTTTAAAATTTCTAGTTAGAATAAAATTTATTTAGTAGCTGGACAATAAAGAATTTTATCACCAGCGTTTGGATCGGGAACCGTTGAGTTTGCTGCTAGCGCTCGTTGGAGTGTTGGTTGTACACCCGCTTCGATAAGGGCGGAACACCATTCTACATAGCCTTCAAAGTCAGCTTCGCTCACGTTGTGTCCATCAGCATCTTTAGTAACTGAACCATCGTCCCATGAACTTAAAACCCATTGAGTCCAAGTAGCATAACATTTGGCATATTTTCCTGTAGCGCTACACGGCCATCCAGTTGTCGGTGATTTTTCATAATCATATTTTTTTGAGTACGATGTTGAAGAAAATCTTTTCCAGCCTAAATCTTTGGCAAAAAAGCTATCGTAATCGTCATTGATTAAAGTAATGGTGCTAACATCAGCTTGAGGCAGTTCACTAAGATCAGTATTAATTACCGCGGCCATCCCCTTGCTATTATCATAGTTTGTTATGCTAGAACCAATCATCAAGTCACTTTTTCCATCACCTGTTACGTCTCCAAGATCTGTTACATATGTTTTTGAATATGTTGAGATTTCACTGCCAACGAATAACATATCAGCATCTTCTTCTAAGTCATATTCAGCTGAAGCTAAAGTCCCTCCTGAAAAAATATAAGCTCTTCCTGATTCTTTTGATTTGCAGCCAACGACTACCTCGTCTGCATTGTCATCGTTTCTATCTTCTATAAACGCAACACTTGAAGCTTTTGTCATTCCTTCTCTTTCACCATAAAATTTAACATCGGCATCTTGTGCTTGTAATGTTCGATCACTACTTGCGTAAGCTGTTGTTAGACTCTCTCCAGTAAAAAGATATGCTCCACAAAGAGAGCTCTGGCCGTATTCGGTACCAACGACTAAAAGGTCAGTTTTATCATCTCCATCGATATTTCCATTAGAGGCAATTGCTCTTCCGAAAAATAGTCTAATTCCTTCATCTCCTTCAATCTTTAAAACATTGTCTAAACTTTCAACTTTATTTGATCCTTCAATTGTTTCAGATTGTCCAAAGATAATGTAGGTAGCACCTGTATTAAAACCATTTGGATCTGCTCCTGTTTCACTTGCCACAAGATCATTATACCCATCACCATTGACGTCACCTGCATTTTGTACGATTCCACCAAACCAGTTGCCTTTCTTTGAACCGGTAAATTCAAAATCCGCTTCCGTTTTACTTAAATCCACATTAACATTATTGGTTAATAATTCTGAAGCATTAAAACCAACCACTTTGCCTTTTCCAGTATTTGATCCTGAAGATGATATTAATAATTTAACAAGATTTTCATCATCAAAATTAGAAATTGCTGCTAATGATTTACCTAGCTTACTTTTCTTATTCTCACCTAGTATCTTTATTCCACTAATTGAATCATTAATATCTGCCAGATCTATTATTAACTGGGTTCCTTTGCTACTGATAAGACTTTTCCCATCTAAAATATAAACAGCTCCTGCATCAACTCCATTTGTTGAATTTGCAGATGCGCCGATAATTAGTTCTGGATAACTGTCATTATTTAAATCCTGTGCCAAAAGACTTGTTCCGGCCTTTTCTCCATCATTTCCTACAATAATAATATCTGCATCTTCATCTGGATTTACTGTAGGCCAGTAGGAATCCGTTGATACGTTTCCATAAAATAAGTAGACAAGACCGTCATCTCCATTTGCGCCAAAGGCACTAAAAAGAAGATCAATCCTTCCATCACCGTCTAGATCAAATTTTCCAACAGTTGTACTACCTAATTTACTACTTTTTGTTGACTCACCTCTTTTAAAAAGAGCGGTTACGTCTTCTCTAACATTATCAATAAAATTGAGTTCCACCGAAGCGGCAAAAATAGAATTAATATACAAATTAAAAATAAACAGTGCCTGAAAAATGACTGAATAACTTTCTTTAAATGATTGAATAAAACGTAACATAAATCCCCCTTTACATTTATTAATCATAAATCCTGCTAAGTAATACGAGGGCATAATTAAAAAGGTTTCAAACTTAATTAAATATCCGATATTAAAAAGGAATTCGCGCATATGTTTTTAAAAAGAAGTGCCACTATATGCTATTTCAACGTAAATATTTAATGATCTCTTTTGTTTTTAGCACTTATCGTAAGCGGTACCAATTATGATTAAGATAATCCTTCCGCTTTTTTACTTCTGATCTTCAACAAAGAAGCTGTCGTTATTTCTAGGTAATACAATATAACTTTCTTCGTTGATGAAGATGCTTTATTTCACAATATTAAGGCTTACTTAATATTATGTTCTAAGTACTGATGCAAGTTATATTTGTTTCTAACTGTTAGAAATCACAAATAAAATATTAAATAAATATTACTTGTATAAATATTTTTAATTATAGGGCCGAAATACCAACGAACAATTAACAGAGAAATATTATATGCCAAAAGAAATAAATAAAATAACAAAAATTTTAAGAAAACATGTTTACCCAATAGTATGTCTTTTAATGATTACCTTATTGTCTAGTGTGTTTTTAAATTTTTAATGGGGCCCTCAATCATTTTACAAAAATAAATTTTCAGGCCAAAAGAAAAAGTTGAATAAAAATAAATTTCTAGGCAAAAAAATAAGTGCTGAAAAAAGTGATGGCGTGAGACTTGAAAAGTTTTACCCAAATTTTGTTAAGGAGACAACACAACCACAAGAGCAAACATATGGAGAAAGTGATTTTACGGCCCCCGATCACACTTTTGAGCATTTAGACCTAGATATTATATTTAGAATCATTGATGTGAAAAGGTCAAATAAAGAGCAATTACTTCACGAATTTCCTTATATCTCTGATCCAAGTCAAGTTAGAGATGATGTATATGACAAGACTGCGATGGCAATAGTGAATAGTGGAGTCACATTACCGCCTCAGTAACAATGAAGGATTTGAGTTTAACCTTAACTACGCTTATAATCTAAATAATCAACCACCGCACGGTACTATAAACCATGGAATGACAACAGTACTTTTGAAGATACCTGTTAAGCACGATGATAAGACAAGTGGTGATGACTTAGAAGAAATAAAGGTGTTTCGATCTGAACTTAAATATACCGGCGTTCAAAGTGAATATATTTTAGTTGAGCATGTTTTATCAAGGCAGGGTGATGATTATAGCACAGATTGGATCAATAATATTTGGGAATGTAAGGTTGGAATATATATTTCTCAAATAGCGAGATGTTATATTAAACTGTTTTTTAGAAAAGGCCCTTTTGAAAAAAACAACTACGGTGGCCATAAAGAATTTTCATCATGGCAGGGCGGCGGCTATCGATGGAAAATAAGAGCAACTTATGGTGGGCAAATTTATGAAATAAATCTTAATTCGGGAAAAGGCCATCTTGAGAGATGGGGTAATACAGACTTGTATTAATAGGAATGATGGTAAAATCTAACGATAGATACTCCATACTGCATGGAACATATGGGGGGCAATAATTGATTATTTTTAGATGAATAAATTTTTGTTTACCAGCACAGGTAAATCCCAATATGTAAAACAAGTGATAAATCAAACAAAGTTTTAAAAAAGTAGTAATCTTGATTTTTACTTTTTTGTAATGTGCTGATTTTATTTAAAAAGTTTATTTTTTTATTTCTCTATGAATCTTTTGTTTCTGTTTTACGAACTACTATTAACAAAACGGGTAAAGAAAATGAAAAAGGAAAATTATTATGATTTTTTTTACTCTTACATTAATTTACATTTAACCATTAAGTCTTTTGCAATTGCTGGATTATCACCATCTCCGATATTAGAGATAATGCCGAAAAAAGACCTTGTAATGTTAATAGACAAGAATAAAATTCGAAGAGTGGGGAAAAATTATATAACAATTTCATTACATGCTGAAGGCGGGCAAGGTAAGCAAATTAGCAACCGAGATGCTTACGATAATCATGTCAATAAACTAGAACGTTTTATATCAGCTTTTGAAGCTCTCTCCCCGCAAGGGAAATTGAACATTGAAGTGAATAATATATTTGCTTTGATGGCCATTGAACATGAAAAGGCCGGTAACAATTATTTAACAAGAAAAATGGAGCTGGGGCATTCCGTTTATCTTCACGGAGATATTGGTGGACAACCTGATAAAACTATCCAGCAGTTTGAACAAGACTTAATCACAAGAAAACAAATTGTTGAACATGCCATAGGTCAAAAGATAAAGGGTGCCAGTGGAGTTTGCGGCCACCTACCTTGGATTGAGCTCGTAAAGAAGCAGGGAATAAAATTTGTTTCGTCAATGGTTAACTACTGTATGAAAAGTCATGACCCTGCTAATCTACCTTCCGAGTATAGCTGGGTATACGATTGTGAAAGTCCTGCTCAACAAATAAGTGAGACTCAAGATTGCCATGGTATTTTTCCTCCAAAAGAAATGACAGAGTATGGATTTACACCTTTTACTCTTTCAAATTCTAAAAACTGGATCAATAATATGACTCCCTATTTTGATGAAAATGCGAGCAAGAGTGACTTAATGATTTTCCCTAGCCTTCAGGTTGGCAAGCTCGCATGTTTATATCAAGAAGTTGAAGGGGAGTGTATTGAAGATGATCAGGATTTAGACGTTTTAGATGATATAATATCGCGAGCACTTGATGATATTAAAAATTTCAGAAAAACTAACCCTGCTCCAGATTTATACTTAGGATTTGTGCTTAGTATTGGCTACAACTATACAGAGGAATACTCTAAAAAAGCCGCGGCCGTGATTGATCGATATATTCAAAGTGGAGATCTTCACTGGCAAAGTTATTCAGAGTCCTACGAAGAACTATAGGTGCAACTCTTTTATAAGTTGTAACAATAGATTCAGCATACTCCATGAAACATATGAGTATGCAAGAAGTGATTATTTTTAGATGAATAAATTATTGATTTAAAATGCTTCGCTATCCTCATCCATTTCTGGAATTTCAAAACCCGGATCTTCCTCTTCTGTTGAAGCAGAACTACAGTCAATTTCATCTTCCGCCAAATTATTCGTTTCATCTGTTTCTGTAAAGGCATCATCACTATCAGCGGTACAACTTATACTTATAGTGCAATTAGAGCTGTGACTTAAAAAAGTTGTTGATCCCATATCAATTGATGCTGTAGAGCTTTCTTCTTCGGCACCAAGAGAATCAATTTCTGTATCACTACTTTCATCCATAAATTCAATTTTTCCAGTTCCACCTGACATGCTCAAGATAAGATTACTTTCCACGCCGGGGGGTGCATTTCCCTCGTTAGTGACAACGCAAGAAACGATCCAATCGCGATAATTGTCAGAATCATTATCGTCAATCGATATTTTTGGCCTATAGTCAGGGCCGACCTCTAATTCATATGAGTCCTGCTTGACGTCTGCACTTGCTTGAGAAAGTGTTGCTACATCCCACGTTAGAGTAGTTATAGGAAAGGTATTGTTGGCGTTGGGTGTGAAAGAAAAGTTAAATCGCAATTTTTCACTTTCTCCAGCATCTATTTCATCGACGTAGGACATTTTACTTCCGAACAACTCATCGTCAAAATTAAATACCCATGCTTCATCAGAAGTTTCACTTCCAATATTTTCTACAGTAACGATAAAGCTGCCTCTAAATACGCCCTTATTTTCTTTTCTGGCCTTGCCAGAAACAGAGGTTATTTCCAATTGCCTCATTAGATAGATTTCATCTGGTTGTTCTGTTTCGCTGGGATCCATGAGTTCTTTTAATCTTTTAATATCATCTTTATCTAGTTCTCCTGAAATAGCGCCCAATCTCTTTAGGTAATCATCAAAATTCATCTCACTGGAATCTAGCTCATCATCGTAACCGGCATCTTCGTTTGCCATAAAGCTTTCTAAAACCTGTTCAAAATCTATATTAGGCCTATCGTAATAATCAGCAACGTACAGCTTTTCATCTTCTTGAATGTAACTGCTAGAAGAGTTAAAATCCCAATCGACCAGATCAGTGGAAAAAGCATTATCCAAGGTTATGGTACCAAGTCCTATCGTATTAAAGATGGATAACCAACCGTGATCTAGACAGTCGAGACTTCCTAGTTCCGTTTTGTTAGAGCAAGCAATATCAAAACCGAGAGCTCCACTTTCATAAAGATAACTTCTACTAAAGGGGAGAAGATCATCAGTGCTACTTGTAAAACCTAAATTTTCATATACGTATCTTCCATAATATTCAGCAAAGCCTTCCTGAAATGCTACGCGGCTTTGTTTAACAATTCCGTGAGTATCAAAGCTATGTGTACACCAATATGTTCCCATCCCATTAAAATAGGCCTCTCCTGTTGAATGTTGAAATGCCCAAGCATGTGCTAATTCATGAAAAATTGTGTCGTCACAAAAGTCATCATACATATTACGTGAATTGCATGATAAATCTTCTTCATCTACTTCATCTCTATCCAAGCATTTTTCTCGTTGTTTATTATAAAGATGTATTACTTGTGTAGAGGGTGTTGTATAGCTCGCTCCTCCACATGACGCAAAAGCAGGATAAACAACTTCTATTCTCTTGGTAAAAGCATAATCTCCTCCTAAATCATCATTCATTAATTTGATTGCTTTTTGTAAGCGAAACCAAAGCTCTGCATGTTTCCTAAGTGTTTCATCTCCCAATTCCTCGTCGGCATTTTCTTGAAAAATAAGATTTCCTAATACACAGTTTTGGCATAGGCCCTGAGGTTTGTAGGCTATTTGGTGCCACTTTGCAAAACCAAATGATTTTTCATAAATACTTAAATCTTCTTCGTCCTTAAACTTTATTTCAACTTTTATTTTTCGTCCGTTGGTACAAGCTGTTCCGTATTTATTTTTTTCTATTGCGAACTCTCCATAAGCATTTGTTTCAGTTGTTTCCCAAGTATTCCATAGACCGGTCATTCCTGCCCCTGAAACTTTGATTCCCACTCCTCTTAAATTTTTCTTTTCATCTTCAAAATTGTCTTCTGCTTGAATCTTTACTTTTAATGTTCCCGATACTTTAAAAGTACAAGATGTTGAGGACGCATTAAAATAAATGGCAAAGAATGCAATGACACACAGACTTGCGATCGTTGGATAAACAACAGTTTTTGGCCATTTTGATAAATTCATAGGGCCCCTTAACTAACGTACAAATTTATCATATTGATTCGTCCTTATTTTGAGATTAATTTAGCATTTTAAGGCGTAAATCAGGCCCTAGCTTTGTCTTATGGCCATTGCTCTCAACTGGCCGCCTAACCTATTGAAATTTAGGCTGTTTTGATTTTTTATTATTTAAGGGTAAAACTCAAAATAAATATTTTTTATTTTAGATCCTTGTTTTATGAACAGATACTTCCTTATTTAGAAAACAGAGATTTCACTATTTTTTGCGTAGGCACTTAAAAAAAGGTGATCCACTAATTAATTTTTAGTAATAATCCGAAACAACAAGGTTATTTTATAATTGTTTTTCATACTAAGTAGCGAAAAGAATATGAAAGATAAAACGAGAACCAATCTTGAGTTTCTTAAATATCCCTTGATATTGGTGTCCTGTACCCTATTTGTCATGGCCATTTTCTTTAATGTTACAACCTTAGAAAAATCAAGTATAACGATTGATTTTCCTTCAAAAAAATACAGCGTTACGGGTGAAGAAGAAGAATGTAATCAAGACAATTCATTTGCAACTATTGAAACCTTTTCGGTGTGCCAAGGAGAAGACTGGTCCCTTCCCCCTGCTAGAAAAAGATCTGATGAAGGCCGTTTGATCATGAGGGGTTTTCCCTTAGTAGAGAGTGGAAGTAAAAATGAAAGGCTAGAAAAATCTCCTTCTCGCAAGTTTGGCATTTATGAAGAAATAGTAACCACAACTGTCATAAATAGTCCTGACTGGCATGGTTACGAAATAGGTGCTTCCTGGAGTGAACATGAAGGAGATATAAGTACTAAAGCAGACAATTGTCATACAAGTTCATGTTCTTTTAGCGACGAACCCACCGTCCAAGAATATTTATTTCGAGGTGGAATAAATGAAGGTGCATCTTACAAATTAGATAGCAGCAAGGTAAAAACAGTCAAGGGACAATCGGAGAAAGTTGCTTACTCCCTAGCATATGGCCTGTATAAAATTACAGAGAGAGCTTGTGTAGCTCAATGTCGAGAAGATACTGAAGTAGAAGAAAGCTATTGTACTACAAGTAGCTGCTGCACAACGGACGATCTTGAACCTTGGATTGATATAATTAATCCTGAAAGTCCTTTGCATCAACTAAATCAAAAATATGGCACATGTTTAAAAGATCCTAGGGATGAAGATTTTACGCCCATGACTCATATCGTATTCACTAATACAACAGCAGGACATAATGGCAGCTATTCACCCAATTGGCCTGGAAAACTTGGAGTCCCGACTATTTTTGAGGAATTTGAAACTTGGTGTGAAGCGGACCGCAACTGTGACTTAAAAAATGTTAATTCTGCTTATAAAAAAGTTGTTGGTGACGATGAAGATGATTGTGCTGACGGAGAAAGTACCGATAGTAATACAGGTTTTTGTGAAAACTACCGGGATCTATATGATAACTTTGAAGTGATAAAATACGACATCGATGGTGATGAGGAAACTGACGATAAAATATATGAAAATGATAATAATATTAACAAATTTTTAACACAAAGAAGGAAATACTCTTACGAGACTTATCAACACGACGATGGAAATGTTTACGCTTTTGCTAATAATGAATATATAGAATATCAATGTAGGTTTTTTCAGCGGGTTCTGGCCACAATTGATAAACTAAGTGAAAATTATCAAACTCCTTTTTCCATGTATCTTAATGCTGAAGCTGGAAATTTAGCAACAGTACCTAATACTATTTATACCATCGGTGAATTAGACTTGTGGGCCAGAAAAGTTATCGACAATGCTTTAAAAATTAGTAATGGAATTCAAATGGATATGCTCTTTGCTTGTGATTTAGATAAACACGAGTTAGATAATTTAAGTAAATACCTAGGAGATGCTAGAAGCATATGGACGGCCAACGTCAACGGCGTCAGAGCAGCAAAAGAGTGGGGCAAACTTGCTGTTGCCAACCGTATGGGGTTAGCAACTCATGGAGAAACAGCAGTATTCGGGCATCAATTCTTGCAATTCATGTACCCTTTTATTCAGTACGATGAAGATAGTTATACATTTAAATCATGTCTAAACGCATTTGATTGTGAAAGTTATCTTCCCGATAATGATGATCCTATTTTAGATGCAAAATATCCGCCCTTTGATATTGATTCTTGGGAAGATAATGTTGTAGATGGCAAACGCCCTTTTAGTCATACTCACATCGATATGACTTATCTTCACAAAGATATAAATACAACAGCTCAGTACCGCCAGTTTAGAATAAGCGCTTTAACCGGATTAGCATTAGGGGTTAATCAAATATTATTAGATGCAGAACAAGTTGCTGGCCAAGGAAACTGGCAATCGGAAAATTGCACCGATAAAAGCAGTGATAAGATCAGGCAAAGCTATAGCTGCGAAGAGCGCAAGAATCACGAAGACAGTGATGGCGCTAAAATAGATCTGGGATCAAATAACTGTAATATTAAATGGGATTGTATTAAAAAATATGATCCTTATTCCTTTGTAAAATGGATAGGAAAAAATATTGGAACAAATAGTAAAACCACACCTGAAGCTTATTGCAACCTTGCTAGTTCGGGAACTCAATATATTGGAGCTGGAAAAACCTGGTATGAAAGGATAAAAGAAATTTGGGACGATAGAAGTTGGGAAATGCTTAACGAAGATACAGGAATATGGTCAGCACAGTATAATGGAAATCAAAATGAGGCCATTAGAAATCCTTATATTGGATCCATGGGACGATTTTGTAGTTTAGATTATGAAAATGGAAGAGGTGCTCGGTCCAGAAACTTCTTATCTTATTATGGTGATGGGTCCCCTGCATTTGAAACCTTTCCACTTTTTAACCCTTATGAAGCGAGATCCACTGATTCCTCTCAGTCCCTTTTATTTAAATTAGATTCATCATTTGTTGAAGCAAACACAAGCAAAGTAGAAGGTTACGCTATCAAAGTTATTTTTTCTGCAGGAGATGCTATAACGAAAGGTATCTGGAATCTTAGTTATTATGATGATGATAGTTGGAACACACTACAAGCAGTAAGTTTTGATCCAGCAACGATGGATGATGACATTTATACTGCTACTTTTTATATAGATGATTTAGATTTTTTAGCGGATGGTGATGAAAATGATAATCACTTAAAAATAAGCTCCGTCCTAGGAGCAGATGCTCAATTTTTACTCATTCGCATTATTCCTATTTATAATTCATTTACTATCAAAAATATTAATTATGTTAATTAAACTCTAAAATCTTTGCCCATCATTCTTGATATTTATTAATCTAAAACTCAGTAAGCCATTAATATTACATTAACTAATTATTGATGCCAGAGGAACTTTATCGGTTTTCTTGCGTATTATTATTAATTAAAAAATAACGAGGAAAAAGGGATTATCATGAAAAAGTTTAGCAAAAAAATAATAACATTATTAATTTTTATATTTTCAATATTAAATTTTTCAGGATGTCATGGTACTGGATCCGTTTCAGTATGGGAGCTTGAAAAATCGAAACAGGAAGAACAATCATCTACCGAGGAAGAAAGCTCAATAGAAGAAATTACGAATGAAGAAGAAGCTGACAAAACAGAAGAAGCTGACGAAACAGAAGATAGTGATGATTCAGAGGATGATGAAGAAGAATTTTCCTCCTTTGGTGGCATTGATTCTATTGATCAAATAACAGATGTATCAGCAAGAATTAACTGGACTCAAGATGATAATGCCGTTGCATATGAAGTTTATGACGTAACATCAGATGTAACTTATCTTACTACAATAATTGCTCCTGCTGAGGTTTACGAGCTTTCAGATCTTAAAAATGAAACTGCTTATACATTTAGAGTTCGAGTAAAATATTCATCATAGGTGCTAAAACTACTTTTGAATATCTTGATAAATACTTTCCCCAAATAAAAATTAACTTCTACTCATTTGAACTAGACCATAAACTAGTTGATTGGGCCATAGAATATACAAAGATTAATACTAGTAATTATCCAACCCTAGACAATTACTTGAACAAAAAGCTTAGCTCAACTATCAGCGTTATGATTGGAGATGCAAGAAAAAGTATTCATTCACTCCAAAAAATGGGGTTAAAGTTTCATGCAATTTTTCAAGATCCATTCTCTCCTCAAAGTAATGAATCTCTTTGGACAAAACAATGGTTTCATCAATTAAGACAAGTTGCTAAAGATGATTGCATTCTTTCAACTTATAGTGCTTCAACTAAAATCAGAAAGGCATTACTAACCAGTGGATGGAAAGTATTTAGTGCTCCAGGCTTTCAGCAAAAAAAAGAATCTACACGAGCAACAATTTCATTAGAACTCCCCTGCTCTTTAGAAAAAAAACTACTTTTGTCCCCTACTCCACCTTTAGAAGACTAAATTTGCAAATTTAGATTAAAAAAAATTATAATAAATGAATGTCACAAATAATTATTGTTCAAGAAAATATGGCACTAAGAGAACTACTAGAATTAAATTTAGTAACTTATCTTAATGCTGAAATAATTAACCGAGAAAATGCTGATGATGTAATTCAGTTACTGGATATCTTGCCTAATATTGAGTTAATTATTTGTCAAAATAATGTTAAAAATGAAGCAACTGCAATCAAGCTTATTCAATACCTTAAAGATAAAAAATTACCAACCTGCCTCATAGTTATGGGAGAGTTAGCTGATAAATACTTTGATAACGACAATATCATAAATATTATCAACCCACATAACTGGGAAGAAGTTGTAGATACTAGTTCTAAAATATTAGGAATTGAATTAGAGGCCTTAACGCAAAATATTGGAGTTCAATATGTCCCAATCCCTATTGAATACTTCGCCCCTTTAGCAGAATCTTGTTGCGATATTTTTGTTAAAATTAAAAAAGGGCCTACGTATTTTCAATTTATTAAAAGGGTACAAGCACATCAAAAAATTGATCAGAAAATGCTGTCAAGATATCAAGGAAATGGAGTCACTCATCTCTATATTCAAAAGGAAATGCAAAAAATATTATCAAATTATATTTCCAATCATTTAACTGCTTCTCTAGAACAACAAAACCAAAGTTTAGACGATGAGATTGAAACCTTACACCAAAGCTATCAAATATCTAAGCGAGAGCTATTAAATATTGGAATCACATCTAGCTCAATTCAATTAACAGATGCGTTTATCAATACTATTCAACACCAATTTAATAAAAAATCAAAAATTGCTCCTCTTTTTATCAAGGTAATTAACTCTCCCACAAGTTACCTGTATCAACTTTGTCATTTAACTTGTTTACTCTCCTTTGAAATTTTAGAAAAACTAAATTTAACTGATAACGAGGATCGTAAAAAAATAGCTTACGCTGTGTACTTTAGTGATATATCTTTATTAAATCACCAAGATCTTTGTAAAATAAACTCAGCAATTGAACTTGAAAGACAAAGCTTAGACGAAGACTTATTTTATAAAGTTTATAATCATGCTTTAATAGCAGCTAGATTTATTAGAAAATATCCAAATGCTCCTCTTAATGTCGATGAAATTATCAAAGAACATCATGGAAGCTATACAGGTAAGGGATTTCAAAAAGGACCTTTTGAAAAGCTATTACCCCTCTCTAGAGTTTATATTGTCGCTGAAGCATGTGCTAGAAAAATCTTGCAATATAAAGAGCATAAGCAAGAGCTTAAACCAATATATCCTGAACTCTGCCAAAAATTTAATCACCCATCATTTAATAAAGTTCTTAAAGCACTCAATGCTTATTTAAAACTAAATAAGATTAAGGAAAAAGATGAAGTCATTAGAATATAGGGGAGAAATTTGCAAATTGTTAAATATAAAATATCCAATTATTCAAGCGGGAATGATTTGGGTTTCTGGGTATAAATTGGCCGCAGCTGCTGCAAATGCTGGAATTCTAGGGGTAATTGGAGCTGGATCAATGAAACCAGATCTATTACTAGAACATATTCAAAAAGCAAAGCAACTGACAAATAATCCCATCGCAGTAAATATTCCCTTAATTTATCATCAATCAAATTTACAAATTGAAACTGCAATCAATGCAGGTATTAATATATTTATTACTTCAGCAGGATCCCCTAAAAAATATATAAAACTATTAAAAGAGAATAAATGCAAAATTATCCACGTCACTTCGACCCCTGAACTGGCAAAAAAGTGTGAGGACGCAGGAGTTGACGCCATCATAGCAGAAGGATTTGAGGCCGGAGGCCATAACGGACGTGATGAATTAACTACCATGACATTAATTCCACAAGTTGTAGATGCTGTAAAAACTCCAGTGATTGCTGCTGGAGGTATCTATGATGGTAGGACAACTGCTGCCGCATTTTGCTTAGGAGCGGCTGCAGTGCAAATTGGTTCAAGGTTTGTCATGGCAAATGAATCAAGTGCTCATAAAAATTTTAAACAAGCAATTTTAAATGCTAAGGCCACTGATACTGAACTTTCACTAAAGAAATTAATTCCTGTGAGATTATTAAAAAATAATTTTTACCAACAAGTTAATCAGTTGATATTAAATAACGGAAGTACACAAGAACTAGCTGAACTTTTATCTAAAGGGCGTGCAAAACAAGGAATGTTTGAAGGTGACCTAGATGAAGGAGAACTTGAAATTGGACAAATTGCCGGTGCTCTTAATAATATTTTACCAGCACAGCAAATTGTCCAAAATATTATTTCAGAATATCAAAATATTATTTTATCTATTTCTTAGAGCATTTATTCTTGCATCAAGTGGAGGATGTGTCGAAAACCACTTAAAAAACTTTGATTTTGATGAAATTTGCATAGATTGCATTCCATTTTCTGCTGCTGGTAATTCTGCAGTAATTTCATAAGTAGATTTTAACTTTTCTAATGCTGCAATCATCTTTTCTTTTCCAGCAAGAGCTGATCCTCCTGCATCTGCCCTAAATTCTCTATAGCGAGAAAACCAGGCAACCACTGGCATGGCCAGTAGTCCAAAAATAATATCAAAAAATATAACAAGACCAAATTGTAAAAAGCCACCTGATCTAGGCCCATCATCATCATCACTATTCATTGCACTTGAAACTGCAAATGCTGCTATTCGAGAGAAAAACATTACAAAGGCATTTACCACCCCTTGAACTAAGGTCATGGTTACCATATCTCCGTTGGCAATATGAGCTATTTCATGGCCTAAGACCCCTTCTAGTTCGTCTTTATTTAGCTTGGATAGCAAGCCCGTAGAAACAGCAACTAACGAATTATTTCTACTAGGGCCTGTAGCAAAAGCATTAACATCAGGAGAATTATAAATACCTACTTCTGGCATTTTTGTAATTCCTGACTGTCTTGAAAGGTTTGATACCATATTAATTAAATACCCATATTGACTGTTTTGCTCAATCAATTGAACTCCCATCATTTTTTTAGCAATCCATTTGGAGATCATCAGAGAAATTACAGATCCACCCATTCCCCACATTAAGCAAAAAACTAATAATGCCTGGTAATCTATTCCATAAGCAGTTATATAGTGATTTAAACCCAGAACACTAGTTATCGTCGAAATTGTCAATATTATCAACAGGTTAACTCCAAAAAAAAGCATCCATCTTCTCATATTTTATCCTTATTTATATTTTAAAAACCTTATTACAATAATGTTATCAGAAACAAAGATGTCAATGGAACATTTTTCCTTTTTTTAATAAATAAAAATAGAAAATTGTCGATTAATACTTGTTAAACACGACGAAGCAAAGATGATAATAAACGACAAAATTAATCCCACAAGTTTAGCAACACAAGGAGCTGTATTTACCTGCATAGTAATTACAATGTTCTATATTCCTTATGACTTATTATTCTTTACAACTGTATCAAGGTGGCAACTTTGGCTTGATATACTTTTAAGCAGTATTTTCATCGTTGACCTCGTTATGATGGTAAAGGGACTACCTAATGTCAATGACCCAAGAACAAAGTTTTTATTAAAAAACTTAATTCCAAAATGGTATGAATTTAACTTAGCAATAGGCGTAATGTCTTGCATTCCATTTATTGCTCTTCAGCACTATTTAGGTATGCCTGAAATTATTAAAATTATAAGTTTAATAAGAATTTATAGAATAATTAGAATGACCAAAGCATTTTCAATTGTGGGAAAAGTAACAGTTGCACCCACTTGGATTAAAATAACTCTTGCAATCACTGGTTCTTTAATTGCAATTCACCTTATTTCTTGCCTTTGGATTGTTGTTTCATCTCTATCTGAGCAAAATAAAAGTGCATTAGATACTTATGTACACTCTGTCTATTGGACAATTACAACATTAACAACTGTAGGCTACGGAGATATAACTCCCACATCAAATATTGGTAAGATTTTTACTATGTTTGTTATGATAATGGGTGTTGGTGTTTATGGTTTTGTTATTGGTAATATTTCACAAATATTATCTGACTTAGGAAGACATAAGGATAATGTTAGAGAAAAAATGCAAGATTTGGATTCATTTTTAAAATATTATCATATTCCAAATAAGCTAAGAAATACCACTTTTAACTACTACAATCATACGTTAGAAAAAAGATTTAGCATAAATGATAACAATATAATTTCTGCTCTTCCCCATGCTCTACAAGAAGAACTTCAAACTTATATGAATATAAAGTTAATTGGATCCTTATCATTATTTAAAGGATGTAGTTTAAAATGTTTAAAGGAGGTTTCAAAACATCTTACAAAAAAATCTTACTCTCCCACTCAAAAGATTATCATTAATGGAGAGGAAGGAAATGAAATGTATATTATAGGCCATGGGACAGTTGAAGTTTACGGCAAAGGTAATAAATTTTTAACGCAACTAAAAGAAGGAGATTACTTCGGAGAAGTTGCTCTAATAGAACAAACAACTCGAAATGCGGACGTAATTGCTCAAGAGTATTCAGATATTTATATTTTATCAAAAAAGGATTTTATAACAGTAATTGATACCTACCCAGAGCTACATGCAAAAATACGTTATGCTTTAAAAATGAGAACAGCAGCTTAATAACGCTACGTCACATCACTTCTTTCATATCTTATGTAAAATAATCAGCAATTAAACTCAATGGAGAACCAATGCTAAATTTAAATATCGCTTCTTCTGTATTACAAGAGGCAACAAATCTCGGAGCAACCTTTGCAGATATTTTTGTAGAAAAAAATCAATCTTCCAACCTTTCTATACTGGGAAAAAAAGTTCACGAAGCAAATAGTGGTATCGATTTTGGAATTGGAATAAGACTAGTTTTCGGAACAAATGTAGTCTATGGATATACAAATTCAGTCCAGCAAGATGAGCTAATTAGAGTTACGAGACTACTTTCTGCTCAATACAAACAACAAAATACAACGAAACTAACCCCTTTGCATTTAAAGGAAGTAAGCAATAACCATCCTGTCAATCACGGCCTTAATAATGATATTGACAATAATCTAAAAATAGATTTTCTTATGAAAGTTGATCAAGGATGCAGAGATCAAAGCTCTAAAATCATCCAGGTAGATACTGGAATTATGCAGCGATTTCAAGAAATTGAAATTTTTAATACGTTAGGATTGCATACTTCAGACTCAAGACATTATTCAAGACTTCGTGCCAGTTGCATTGCTGAATCAAATGGAGAGCAATCGACTGGATTTGAAGCACCCGGAGCACTGAAAGGCTGGGAGTTTTTTGATACTATTAATCCTAATGTGATTGGTAGTACGATTGCAGAACAGGCAGAAGTTAAGCTATCTGCATCTGATTGTCCTGCGGGGAAAATGCCAGTTGTTATTGGAAATGGTTTTGGAGGAGTTATCTTTCATGAAGCATGTGGACATTTACTAGAAACTACTTCAGTTCAAAAGAAAGCATCTGTATTTCACGATAAGATGGGTGAACAAATTGCTTCATCTTGTGTCAGTGCTTATGATGATGGAACTATTGTTAATGAATGGGGTTCAATTAATATTGACGATGAGGGAAATCAAACCCAAAAAACGGAATTGATAAAGGACGGCAAACTAACAAGTTTCATGGTAGATTTTGTGGGACATTTAAAAACGGACTTTCAGTGTACGGGATCAGGCAGAAGGGAAAGTTACAAATTTGCCCCCGCCTCTAGAATGAGAAATACTTATATCGCTCCAGGAAGTGATTCAATTGATGATATGATTTCATCTATTGATGAAGGAATTTATTGCAAAAAGATGGGAGGGGGATCCGTTATGCCAGGAACGGGTGAATTTAACTTTGCTGCAAATGAATCTTACTTAATAAAAAATGGAAAAATATCGACACCATTAAAATCAGCAACATTAATTGGTACAGGGCCTGAAATACTCACTAAAATCAGTATGATCAGTGATGATTTTGAATTAACTGCAGGTATGTGTGGTTCAGTCAGTGGTGCTGTACCTACGACTGTTGGACAAGCAACATTAAAGGTTGATGAAATACTTGTTGGAGGTAAATCTAAATGAAAACAGAAATTTTTAATTCATTAGAATATATAATTGACTTAACAAAAAATCAAAATGCTCATGCCGATGTAATTTGTACAACTGCTTCTAACTTAAACCTTAAGTCTGACAAGGGAATTATTGAAGAGTATAAAGTATCAAGCGGGCAAGTTTTTGGAATTCGAGTTATTAAGGACAATAAGGTTGGTCTTAGTTACTCTGAGTCATCTAGTCAAGAAGCATTATCAACCATGATTGATCAAGCAATTAATAATTCTAAAATTGTTAAGGAAGAGCAATTTGCAAAAATAGAAGTTGAAATTAATAATCCTTTGATAGATGAAAGCAGTCACAACTGCCAGGAGGATAATAGTACTATTGAAGAAAAGATTGAAAAATCAATATACTTAGAGCAGAAAGTTCTTCAAAAATCAAAAGATGTTAAAAGTGCTCCGTATAATTCAGTTAATGAGTCATCCAGTAGCTTTTATTTAATGAATACTCTTGGAACAAAGTGTTTCAGTAAAGACAAATCATTTTCATGCTATACTTCAGCGTTAATAGATAAGAATAATAATCAATCTATGCATTATGATTTATCAATTGCCAGAAAATTTGATGAATTAGACTTTGATAAATGTATTGATCAATCTTTTGAGCATGCAAATGCCTTATTAGATGCAGGACCTATTAAGACCGGAAACTATGATGTTATTTTTACTCCTAACTGTTTAAAAGATTTATTTTCAATTTTTTCTTCTGTATTTTCAGGGAAAGCAGCTATGGAAAATAAAAATGCATTAAAAGATAAGCTAGGCCAAAAGATTGCACACTCAGGACTTACAATTAAAGATTTACCACAATTTAAGCAAGCATTTGCAGTTGATTTATTTGACTCAGAAGGTAATATGCACCAAGAAACAACCTTAGTTAAAGATGGGGTACTAAATACTTTTTATCACAATTCTATTACATCAAAGTATTTTAAAACTAATAATACTTTTAATGCAGGGAGGTCACCAAAGAGAAACCTCGGAGTAACAGGAACTAATACAGTAATTCAACTAGGAACAGATCCCGATAATAAATTAAAAGAATGTAATTACTTTGAAGTACTTTCAATGCAAGGAGGGCATTCTGGTGCGGACCCTATAAGCGGTGATTTTTCATTTGGTGCTTCGGGATATTTGTACACAAATGGAGTTAATGGTTGTCCAGTTAAAGGAATAACAATCTCTGGAAACTTTTTTAAGCTTTTAGAAGAAATAAAAATGATTGGAAATAAATTAAACACTGATGATACGCGGTCATTTTTTGCACCAACTATTTTGTTTTCTAACTTATCAATTGGGGGAAGTTAAACTCTACTTTTTGCAGCTTTTACCATTTTGTCTCTTTCTTTGGGATCCTTCCAGCGCTTTTGGGCATCTTCGTTCAATTTATGAATTGGGTCAAAATAAGTAAATAATTCACCTGGGCGAACATTTGGCGCCTTCCATACTGAAATTCCATTTTCTTCATCATAATACTCATAGGAAGCAACATGTCTCTTACCACCACCGCCTGGTAAGTCACAAACAAAAGTGGGAGTATTAAAACCAGCTGTAGTTCCTCGTACAGCTTTTTCAAGTTCAACTGCTTCCCTTAATGTTGTTCTAAAATGTTCACATCCTTGAACCATATCAGCGACATAAACATAATAAGGCTGAATATTCATATATGAAAGTTTTCTGGTTAAGAGAACCATATCCTCTATTGAGTTATTTACCCCCTCTTGGAGTACTGCTTGATTTCTAACAATAATTCCTTCAGAAAAAAGTCTTTCCATTGCTCGTTGAGACCATTTAGTAATTTCATTCGCACATGAAAAATGAGTATGAACAACAACCTGTTTACCATAAGATTTACCAAATTTTACAACCTTAGAAAGAGCTGCCACCCAATCATCATCTGTAATAATTTTCATAGGGGAGATTGCAATTCCCTTTGTTGCATACCTGATCCTTCTAACGTGGGGAATTTCAATTAATTTCATTCCAATATATTCAATTTGTGCAGGAGTAAGCATGAATACATCTCCCCCTGAAACTACCACGTCTTCTACTGAAGGATTGTTTTTAATATATTCAAATACATCATCCCATTTCTTTTTATTAGCACCATACGTATCTTTTTCTACGGTATCAGTGGATCCACCTATAATCCTACTACGAGTGCAGTAAGAACAATAAACAGGACAAATTGCAGTAGTTAAAAATAAAACTTTGTCTGAATAACGATGAGTTAATAAAGGAACTGGGGAGTCAATATCTTCAGATAATGAATCCTCCATAAAAAACGGATGGTCAGAGATAAATTGGCTACCTATTGGCAAAAATTGTTTTCTCAACGGATCAAGTACGGGACTGTTCCAGTCCATTAAAGATAATATATATGGAGTTATCCTAATATTCATTGGGGTAATCTTTTGGCCCTCAATAATATCATTAAGTAAGTCCTCAGAGATTAGACCTCCCAGTATCTTTGGTAATTGATCAACTTTACGAATTGAATTTTTTGTTTGCCATTTGTGATCACGAAATACATTTCTACTCACACTTGACCATGCTGGAATATGTTTCCAAAATTGGTCATCTCTAAAATTTCTATGTTTAAGTTCTGGTATATGAAATTCAGGCTTGGCCATAACTCTCCCTAAAGTATAAACATGAGTATGCATAATAAAAAAATTATCAATATAATTAATCGACTTATTTGATCAAAATAATTAGATAAGCAAGACAGTTTATAGTTTTTTCGATTTAAAGTAGGACATCATTTTGTTGAATTAAGCCATACATTGACTAGCAATATTCGAGAAAATGAAAACTACAGTAATTTTAAGTATTTACAAATGTAATAGTTCGTATAATATAAATTATACGAACTATTATAAGGATTACATGAAAAAACAACATAAACGATGGATTGAGCAGTACTTACACAATTGCAAGCAACTTAATAAATCTGAGCTAACAATTAAAAATTATAAGTCTGATATTATAAAATTTATTAAATGGCATGAATTAACAACAAATCAGTTAATCACTAAAACACTGGGCAATGAAATTACTAATTACAAAAATTTTCTCGCTAATGGAGGTATACTTAAAAAGAAGTTTTCCAAAAGGAAAAAAATAATCAATAAAATTTATAAACTCATTAACTTATTCTCATTAAAGAAAAATAAACCAACGAAGAAAATACTTTCAATTGACATATCTCAACCCCCTCTTTCGGTCACAAGTAGAAGACGAAACCTATCTTCTATCAAGAATTTTTTTGAATATCTCAAACAAATTCACGAAGATAATTCCAAGTTTTTTTTAATCAATCCTGTTAAAAGTAAATTACATGCAATCAAATTAAAAGATACGGATGTTACAACTACGAAAATGATTAATCACTTACAATGGCAAAATGTTTACAATTCAGCTTATAATGCATCTGAAAAACTAATTATTTACTTACTTTACTGGGGAGGACTAAGGCTATCAGAAATAACAAGCTTAACTATTAATAACTTCTTAAGTGATAGTAAAATGATAACTTTTGCTCGAAAAGGTGGGTACATCCACACCCTAGACATCATTAATCCAGAAATCATTTTTGAGCAATTGCATATTATCATGTCTTCAAACCCAGAGCTCGTTTACCTATTCTCAAAAAATAATATAAGGCCAATATCAACTAGATCAATGTATAAAAAGATTATGAAAATATTATCAAGAGCTAATTGCCCTCCGTCGATAACGCCTCACAGCTTTAGAAAAGCTTGTGCAACAAACCTTTATCTTAAAACCAAAGACCTTCTATATGTCCGAGATTATTTAAATCACAATGACGCTAAAATTACTCAAACCTATATTGATAAAAGTACACTAAAATCATACCAACATCTATTAAAAGATGATAAATACAACTCTAGAAATACGATTTTGGAAACAACGTGTTAAAACTTATTCGAATTATTACCCTAACTTTATGGTTCATAATTAGCATTTTACTCATTCTAATTATATCTATCTTTAGACCTTCAAATCCTGATAACTTGTGGATGTTTGCAATACTAATAGGAAAGGGATCTAAAATCATACTAGGAGTTGAATATGAAGTTGATGTTAATTTTAACTTTGTTAACGATAGGCCTTCTGTGATTATTGCCAATCATCAAAATATATTTGATATTTTTATGATTTCTTACCTAGAACCTAGATATACTGTAAGCTTAGGCAAAAAAGAACTTTTATATATTCCTCTTTTTGGAATATTTTACTACCTGACTGGCAATGTTCTTATTAATAGAAAAAATAGAACAAAGGCCATGTCATCAATGAGAAAAGTAAGGAAAACTATAAATGAAAAAAAACTAAATATAATAATTATGCCGGAAGGTACAAGAAATAGGGGGAAAGGTCTACTTCCATTTAAAAAAGGAGCCTTTTTTACGGCAATTAATTCACAAGTTCCTATTGTACCATTATGTTTTAGCTCTTGGGATAATAATATAAACTTAAATCAACTTAAATCAGGTATAATAAAAATTTCAAGCTTGCCACCTATCTCGACAAGAGGTTTGTCAAACTCAGACTTAACTGACCTTCTTAAGACTACACATGAACAAATGGCGCAAAAACTTTATAACCTTGATAATAACTATTAAGTTTATGGCCAAGCTAATAATATTATCCTAAAATAAATAACGATATGAAAAGACAATTAATTATTTCCTTATGTTTAACTATTTCTTTCAACGTCTACGCATTTGATAAAAATGAATTTAATCGCAGCATTGAGAACATCTTTAAAGGGTCATTTAATTACGCTGCAAAAAAAGCAGCTTTAGCTCTTCATCAGACAAGCAGCAATCTGGAAGCTCACCTTCTAAAGAAATCATCAACAAGTTTTTCTGCAGGAATATCTTCATCATATGGTACGGGCGATACAGTTATTTATTTAGGGGAGGGAGATGTATTTAGTCAACTTAATCAAAACGGTAGCACTGAATCATCTATCTTCTCTTCTCTGATGCACTCACAAGTATTACTACACCTAGGAGGAAATTACAAAAAATCAGAAGAAACCAAATTGAAATATGATAAAAAGATAACCACAATAAATCATAAAATTCAACAATTAAAAAATTCACCTTGGTTAATCAATAGAATTATAAACTACCATTCAGCAAATGAAATTATTGCTAAAGAATATAAAACGCTCAAACTGCTAAAAAAGCATAAAGAAGAAATTAAACAAAGGATAGCGCTAAAAATCTCTAGTATTAAGGATGAAGCTGTCATCGACCGTTTTATAACCAGTGTTCAATACAATATCAGTGAATTAAAAATAAATAGAGTGTCACTCATCAAAGAATTATCTAAATATGCTCCTTTGAAGTCGTTCGACTATTACAAAAAATATATTACTCCAAGTTTTACTAAGCAAATAATTAAACCAACTCTTAAAAAGTGTAATAAGATATTTGGTCAATCAAAAATATATGAGATTAACAAAATACAATCTGCCAAAAAATCTAAGTTAATATCTTTATCAGGGACTGTTGCAACAAATCTTAAATTCACGACATCAAGTAATCTCAATGATTCAACAACAAATTACGGTGTAGGTGGTAAATTAAGCTTTACGCTCCCTTTACTCAATAATTATGAGAAAACATCTATCAAAGCACTTTCTTACTATGAAACCCTTATTACTAAATATAAATTTAAGGAGATTGAGAGGAACCAAAGAAATATTTCAGAAACTGAGGTTGCAAGCTATAATCAAATACTTGAATCATATAAAAAGTTTAGTTATTTGTTTAAAAGTCGTAAAAAAGATTTAGTAAAATTTAGTAAATTGGAGGATGCAGCTTTTATTACCCCATATAAATGGGGTACTCTATATGGAGACGCCATGAGTCACTTCAGGCATTTATCTAATATGAAGGCAAGCTTAATCATTTTGCAGCTTTCCAGTATATATGCTTGTTACTTAGAAAGTCTTAATAATTAACGATTTTAGGAAACTTCATACTACTTTTTTTATTTGATGTTAGTCCTTCTACCTGAGGAGGTAATTTAATATACCTAATGACACTAGTTGCTAAAATTAAATTAAAAATTAAAATACATATAATAATTTGTCCTATAATAAAATAAGTTATTCTACGTGTAGAGACAGGGTGAGAACTAAACTTTACAGATATTAATTTAAAATCATCCATCCTTTCAGGAGAGACTTGGAGTTCCATGTCTAATACCAAATGCCTTAAGTTAGTCTCCCTTGATAAATGTAGCTCCTTTTTAGCTGCAATTTTTTCATTATATCCATATTCATTTTCAACCGCTCTTAATAGATTAATTTTTTCCTGAACATTTATTAAGTCAGCTCTTATCATACCTAACCGTTTATTCGCCTGCTTTAATACTATTTTCTTTCTTGCTTGAAACCTATCATATAAATCACTAATCACTTTTTCTAGCAATACTTGTGCTTCTACTTGATTTTCTCCTTCTGCTGCTAAGGTAATTAATGAGCTCTTTTTTGGTAATTTGATCGAAGTAATTTGAGCATCTGACCAATACATCTTAGAAAAAAAACCTGCGGACTCATGCACTCCATACTTTAATTTTAAAATTGAAAGTAAGTCATTGGAGTTTAGTCCAAATGTATTTTTAAACTCGAGACTATCTCCTCGACCTCGTCCTCCTCCACCACCTAAGCCGCCCATGATTGCACCCATTGATAAAGATTCCTTACTCTCTCCAAGTAAACCTGTTTTTACAATTGCTTTAACTTGGTACCGTTTGGGGAATGTATTAATAATTAATAATGCAGCAATGCTCAATAATAAATGAACTCCTAGTATAACTTTCCAGTAATTTTTTAAAATATATAATGGGCCTTCTTTAGCAAACCTCATAACTTGCTGTTCAACTATTTTTTCAGTTGTCGACTTACCTGTCTGAATTGATTCTAAGTTATTCATGACTTAAATTACTTATTGATCTTCTAAAAACACTATTAAAGAAATACTTTTCCAAAAGCTGATACGAGATTTACTAATATATTTTCTAATGCTATCTTTTTAGATTGACCTCGATCAATTTCTTCTTTTTCATTTCTTTGAAACCTAATAAATAATATTCCCCCTAATGTAACCTTTCTACTTAATACTTTTTTAAATAAATTAAATTTACTTAGTAGTAACTGATCATAAATATATGAAAGTATATTATTACCACATAGTATTTCTTCGGTATAAATTGTTTTATTCATTAATTTTTTATCGTTAATACAATGGTAGGTTTTCACTAGGGTAATCAGGCCGATAATATCAAATAATTTGTAAATAAAGTACGGAATAAATAACAATAAAAGCATAAGTGATGCAATAATACTGGAGAAAAATAAAGTTATTAAACGTTTAATGTTTGAAATATTAAGCTTTGCCTCATGGGTCGTAGTCGAAAAATCAGAGATATCACAAGAAGTACCTGACATGTGATCTATGATATTGTTTCCATCAATAATTTTTCCTTCAATTTTTAAATCTTCAGCTAATATAGTATCGGATAAAATTATTGAATTTATAGTCTTAGTTCCTTCTCCTATATATACATGATTTCCAATAATACTTCCTTCATTGACCAAAGTATTTTCTTCTATATAGCTTTCATCTCCTATCACTACATTATTACTAACTGTAGCTGTATCTCCAATAAATACATCTTTGCCGACAAAAGACCTAGATCCTTTCCCATAGCCCGGCAGATAATAATTATTTGAATATTTATATAAAATATCCTGCGATAATTGATAATAAGAACTTATATTCTCAATTGGCAAGACAAAGAATGAAGTTGTATTTTCAGTTTTGGAAATGAAATTATTTTTATTTTTATCAATAAAACTTTTAATATTAGGGTTAGATTTATCGTAGAACGTAAAGATTAAATCTGTAACTAGGAAATAATTATCATCTTCAATGAAGTCTCTGTTGTATTCATTAATATATTGCGATGACAAATTGCATGGATAAAACCCATATGTAATTTTTTTATTCCACTGAGAACCATCTCCTATATGGTTTTGAATTTCAGAATAGTTATTACCACATAGTAAACGAATCTCGTCAATACCTAGAATATCGCAAAGGTCAATATAATACTCAATAATGCTTTTGTTACATATGCTTAATAAAAATGGCTCCCTTGATGGCAAATACTTATGCACCCATTGATACCCTGTCTTGCAAACCATAATAAATTTCATATAAATAATCCTTAAATTAAGCTATTTTTTGTGCCTCTATTTCATAACTTTTCAACCAGTGAGTATCACAAACATCTAGAACCTCATATGCTCTTGTAATTTCCAAAACAATTTGTGGCCCTTTTTGTAGATTGCAAATTGCAAAATCAATATTTCTATTTCTCAAGTATCTTTTACATCCAAGTAATGTATTAATACAATTACTATCAATATGAGAAATATTTCCCATATCTACAATCAAGAAACTTTCTAAATTATTTATTTCTTTTATAAAATTTATTACTGAGCTTGAGTTATCCCTGAATGTATTTTCTGATGGAACTATTATACTAACTTTCCCTTTAACATCATAATTCTTAATTTTCATCTCTCAACTCCCTTATCAATTATACTAGTATGCACCTTTTCCAAAAATAACAGCAGGTATAGTTCTCAATATTAAAATTAGATCAAAGAACCAACTTCTTTTTGAAATATATTCCTTATCCATTAACACTTGTGACTTAAATGGAATTTCGCTTCTTCCTGCTGTTTGCCATATACAAGTTAAGCCTGGAATAACATGAAGTCTTTTAAGGTCTTCCATTGAGTAATTTTCAAGCTCATGAGGTAAAGGTGGTCGTGGACCTACTAATTTCATATCTCCCTTCATTATATTAATAATTTGAGCAGTTTCATCAATGCTTAAACGTCTTAATATTTTTCCTATTCTAGTTACTCTTGGATCTTTCTTATTTTTAAAAATAACTCCATCGATGCTTTCATTTAAATGAGATACCTCTGATAATTTTTTGTCTGCATTTTGAACCATTGTTCTAAATTTATAAAAATTAAATAACTTACCATTCTTACCTACTCTTTTATGTGAATATAATATAGGTCCTTTAGAATCAAGCTTGATTATTATGCAAATAAATAAAAAAAATGGAATTAATACTGGAGCAAGTATTAAAATGAATAAATACTCAAGGGCAAACTTAACGGCCCATATATATTTTTTTCTGTATAGATGAAGTAAAAATTTAATTTTATTTCTCTTTGAATTTCTTGGTACTAACATCAGATATCCCCTTAATAGACATAGAATGCATATCTAGGGCCAATAACCGAGCAAGATAAATAGGAATGTAACCCTCTGATTTTATTACCTATTTTTTCCAGGGATTAGATAAATCAGTCGATATAAGCTATGACCGTCTCAATTTAAAATAATCATTGCTACAAATTGTATCAAATTGAGACGTAAAACTTATTTATATAAAACCTTCATAAGAATACATAAAGTCTTTCAGGTCATTATCAAGAAGTATTTTAAGAGAAGTGTCTAAACTCTGATCAAAGTCATCTTTGATTTTGTTTAAAACTTTTGCATCTATAGAGTTACTTTCTAAAATATCTGACATAATTTTTTCTTTTTCTTCAATACAAATATTTTTAACTAACTCTTTAGTAACATAAATTCCATCATCAAGTAATACATGATGATATAACCACTGCCAAATTTGAGCTCGGGAAATTTCTAAAGTTGAAAGATCTTCCATTTTACCATCTAAAGCAATATATGCATTTCCTTGAATCCAGTTATAAAGGTATGAAATACATACTCTGACACTATTTCTAAGGCCTGTTAATGTCCTTGGCCCTTTACCGTCCATTAATAGATCAGGATATTTATTAAAATATTCTAGTTTTTTACCTAATTGATTTTCACCTCTAAAGGCTTTATATGCAATTGGTATGAAATAAGGATCTGATACCCAACATCCATCATGACCTATACTGAACTCATTTCTTTTATCTTCATAAACTCTTTGAACTTGGACCTTTCTAATTAAATCACTCGTATCAGGTATTGCCGCGGCAGGAGCTCCTATTGCAAGGGCGCCCCTCGCATGACAGATCTTAATAGTTCTCCTGGCAAAATTATCCATCCAATATTTTCCCATAGTCACTGACGCCCAATCAGGAGACACCCTATTGTCATGACATTTTAATGTTTTTATATCGCTAAATATTCTATCCCACCTTCCGGCATTCAAAGCAACAGCATGATTTTTTGCCGCATATAAAATTTCCTCTGTTTGAAATGCTGCAGGTAAGGTTTCAATCAAATAAAGAGATTTTAAGGTACCTAATTTAAAATCATATTCTTGCTCTATACCAGAAAGAATGTCTTCCCACCATGATACTTCCAAGTGATCTTCTACTTTCGGGATATAAAAAGCAACTGTACCTTCTCTTTTAATTAACTCCCTATATGAATGATAAAAACAAACCACAATATCAAGTAAACCTGCTGATATTGGAGTATCATCTATTAGTACATTTCCATCAAATAAATGTAATCCTCTTACTCTTGAAACCACGGTTGACATCATATCAAAGTCTAAATTAGATTTTTCTCCACTGGAAGAAACAAAAGGTAATTGGCCGTGAAAAATTCTTTTATAATTCTGGTACCCATTAATAATATTTTCAAAAGTAGGCTTTAAGGTGTCCTCAAAATCTATAATGGTAATATCAGCTTGCACTCCAGAATCTCCACTTAACTGAAAAGCAATTTTCTCAGTGTCCGCAGCAGGTAATGTTACGCCGACCCTCTGACACATCAAGTCGCTTGGAATATCTCCGATTTTCCAAGTTAAGTCTTGAACAATATCAGATTTTTGATCTGGATAGGAAGGAACTTTACCTTGGTCAAAGTGTGACTGTCGCCTCTTGCGAGTTCCTAGTAATTGCTCTCGACGTTTTTCAAGTCTGTCATTAAGAAGTAACAATAAACTTGCGAGGTCTGAAGGAAATAATTCATGTATTAAAGTTTCATCAGATGCACCACGCTGAATGCTTAACCTTTCATTAATTTTTATCAATGGCATTATTACGACTCCAATTTAAAAATATTATTAATAGATTAATAGAAATTCTTCAATTTAGCTAGTACTCTTGACCTATGAACTACTCCTAATAATAAATTATTTTGTCCGATCACTGGTATCAAGTGGAAGCTACTTTTCACAAATAGAGCTAAAATATGTTCGTCAGTATCCTCTACTGAAAGCGAAACAACTTCTTTAGACATATAATCAGTAACAAACCCATGTGGTAAACGATAATATGTTATTTCATAAAGATACTTTAGGCAGTCTTTTTCAGATAAAAAACCTACTACTAAATTATTTTCATCTACTACTGGTGCTCCTGAAAGTTTATTTAACTCCAAAATTTCTATTGCTTCCTTTATTGATGTCGTTACGTTCAACTGGCAAGTAATTTTAGTCATTACATCTTTTGCCGTAAAGGATGTACTTTTATCCATATGAGATGGAGCATGTAACTTAAAAGCTTTTAAAAATGACATCCTGATATCCTTCCTTCATTGCCTTCTGAAAAAGACTCATAATGATCTAACTAAATACTAGCAAATGAAGTGCCATCTACAAATTAAATATTTCGGGTAGTTACATCTAAATTTAATATAGGATGTCCCAAATTAAAACAGTATGTATCATTTTGATAAAATAACCTAATATTAATTTATTATAATCCGAAAGTTATAATACATCCGCACTTTCATTACTAAGGAATCAAATGGAAGAGAGAATTAGTAAGATACTTATTTGCGATGATCATTTACCTGGTCAAGCTGCGATTAAAACAATTCTATCTAAGTATCAAAATATAAGTTTGACATTTGTTACAACAGGCAATGAATGTATAAATGCTTACGATGAAACATTTGATTTAGTTATCTTAGACGTTAGACTTCCTGATACAAATGGGATGGATGTATTAAAACAATTAATATCGATGGATTCAGATGCAATAATTATAATAATGACCGCCTATTCCACTGAAGAAATTATCATAAGGTCATTGCGTACTGGAGCTTTTAACTATATCAAAAAACCCTACGAAGCTCCTCGTTTTATATCTGCAATAAAAGAGGCCATCGAATATAAAAAGAACAAGAGTGGTATAACAAAACAACAAGTAAAAAAAGTAAGTTCGAATATAATCAATAAGAATGACCTTGAAAATTATACAGATAAAATGAACCAATTAAGGTTTTCAACTAAATCAGAGAAAATAATAGAAATTCAAAAGACTATAAAAAAAATTGCATCAAAAAAAATATCAATACTGTTAACAGGTGAAAGTGGAACCGGAAAGGAGTACTACGCAAAGTATATCCATTCTCTATCTCCCAGAAGTAATACATCATTTATTCCTGTTAACTGCCCCGCAATTCCAAAAACTTTAGTAGAGTCCGAGTTATTTGGTCATGAGAAAGGATCCTTCACCGGAGCAATTAGTACAAAAATAGGAAAATTTGAAAGTGCAAATAATGGAGTATTATTTTTGGATGAGATAGCAGACTTAGATATGGACTCCCAGTCCAAAATATTACGAGCAATTCAAGAAAGAGAAATAGAGAAAGTAGGAAGTATCAAAAAGATACCTGTAGATGTACTCTTGATTTCAGCAACCAGCACTGACTTAAAAACTCATATGAAACAACAACTTTTCAGACCTGACTTATTTTATCGAATTGCAGATATTGAATTAGAACTTCCATCATTCAGGGATCACTTAGAAGATATGCCTACTCTCATAGAATATTTTTGTTTAGAGTACGCAATTGAGCACGAGGAACCATGCAAGATGTTTTCTGATAGCGTAATTGAAAAACTTAAAGCATATCATTGGCCGGGTAATATTAGAGAATTAAAAAGCATTGTTAGAAGAATTATTATATTATCTGATTCTAACTTGATTGAGTTATCAGAGGCAGGATATGAAATAGAAAAGCAGTTTATGAAAAACTTACAAGAGAAAAATAAAGAAGACATAGATGATGAAATGTCTAGTAACGTAATTAATTTCAATGCTCCGACTAACAAATTTAATATTAAAGACAATGAGAAACTTTTTATTGAACAGGCCTTAAAAGAAAATAATTATAATATGGCCCTCACATCAGAAAAAGTTGGAATTAGTCGCTCAACTCTTTATCGAAAAATGAAAAAATATAATATCAATATTAGACAGACATCTTGATCTTATCGACTTAATAGTTTTATTGCTTCTTGAGTTTTTAATGCTGTTGTCAGGGCATTTGAATCATCTTTATATGCACAATTAAAGGATAGTACTCTTCCTTGTTGCGCTGCCACACTTTGACTACTAAAGCTTAAAGCTCGTTCAAACTTCAAGTACGAGTCTAAACATTTTTTATTTTTTAAAAAAATATTTCCTTCTCTTAAAGTATTTGTAAAATCATGATTGTCCTTTTCATTGACCTCTACATCATAAAAATTTTCATATATTTCTCTCAGATCTTTTTCTTGAACTTTATGGTAGCCAACAATATTATTTTCTAAATTAAAATTTGCTTTATCATCTGAAAAGGTAAGCTGTTTTAGTTGATCAAGTTTTTTATAACTATTAATTATTGAGAAATTATGCCAATCCCAAATATTTAGTACGTTATTCCTAACTTGGTGATCAATAAGTTTGTAATAGTATTGATTATGTTCTGTTGAATAGTTATCTCGAAGTAACTCTAGCGCTATTTGTATTTTAAAGTTCTCTCCATTAATCATATTAACTAGAATATTACTTTTTAATTGTTTTTTTTCATGCTGCAGGAATAATAACATTACGATAGTAACAGGTATTGTTATTTTAATAATTTCTAACAAAGCCGGTAAGATAGCGCTCTTAAGGTATTGTTTTTTTATAGTTGTATCTTCTGTTTTTTTTGATTCAAAGTTTGAAATAATATTACTTTGTTCTTTGATTTTATCCTGCAATATACTTATATCTTTACTCAGCTCGTTAATGTCCTTATTCAATTTATTTTCTTCTACAGTAGAATTAATATTTTTAAGTACATCAACTTCCTGGTATTTAGTCTTTTCTTTCCCTTTAACAATATTCACGGGTGGTGGCAAATCAACATTTGGCTTAATATTTTCATTTTTATTATTTATATTTTTTAGAGGTACCATATTAACTTGTCGGTTATTTAGGAACTGTCTTGAATATATATATCAATTACTTATTTTTATCTTAACTATGGTACTGATAAACCGACTAGAGAACATGATCATAAGCTTTAAAAACATTTCAAAATCTTACTTATTACGTACAGTTCTAGAAAATATATCTTTCGATATTCATCGAGGTGGATTCCATGTTTTGTTAGGTGAAAATGGTGCAGGAAAATCAACAGTACTAAAAATTATAATGGGGCTAGAAAAATTCGAAAAAGGTGAAGGGTATTTACTAGGTGAAAAATTTGATAGTTACAATAGAAATAATAGACACGAGATTGGTCTCGTTTCTGAGTTTGTTGAATTTGATGGTCCGTTTTCAATTATTAACTTTATAAAATTCTATAGACAATATTTCCCTAATTGGAACCAAGAATTATTTGATCAAATCATTAACGATAAAAAAATGGATTTAACAAAAAAGTTTAACAAGTATTCAAGAGGTCAAAAAATGCAAATAGTACTGGCAACAGAACTGGCCAAGTCCCCTAGTATCTTATTGCTCGATGAAATCACTTCAATTCTAGACTTAAATTCAAGAAAGTACTTCCTTAATAAGTTCTCAACCTTTTGTCAAAATGGTGGTACTATCATTTTAACTACAAATATTATTTCAGAAGTTCAAGCTTATGCGACAGATCTAATCATAATAAAAAATGGGCATATCCCTCTAAATGAAAAGATCGCTAATGTGAACAAATATTTTAAAATCATTAAAATCAATGATGACCACCCTGTTATACAAAGTGAAAACTGTATTTGGTTAAAAAAAACTGATATAAATAAGTCAATTTACATTATACCAACAGAATTATTGTCTATTTATAATTTAACAAAGACTGAAGTTATAGAATTAGAGCCTAGTCTACCCGAAATTTTTTCATATTATCTAAACAGTAATAGTTCTAACAATAAGAACGTACAGGATATTAATTTTGCAAAAATTGCTTAAATTATATTTATTAGATTACCTAAAAAAATCTATTATGGTTGTCATAGGTGCTATCTTATTTGGATCCATTATTTTATCTCCTATTGCAGAAAGTGTAGAAGAAAGAATTATCTATATCAATTGGGCATCATACATAGCTTTATATGGATTATTTTTTTATAACTACCCTCTTTCCGGTATTACAAAATGGAGCATGAATGTCCCAATAAATAGAAGCGAGTTAATTTTTTTTAATATAATTTTCCAAGCATTAAAGTTAATTATCACCTCACTTTATTTAGTTATAATAGGTGGTATGCAAGCTATTATTTATCCTGACATTATTGCTAATAGCAAATTTCTAAAGTATCAGAAAGCAGTATCTGCGCTTAGTTCCAATTTGAGAGTTACAGATTTAATCTCTTGGCCTATGAGTTCATCATATCTGATGATAGGGATTTTGCTAACTATTTTTTTTATTTCTTTTATATTTAATGTTGCTCCATACGGGCCTTTTAAAAACTTTAACCCTACTAATGAAAACATTAAGGATTGGATTAAATATTTATATTATAAATATAAGAAACAAGTAGTCTTAGTGATTCTAATGCTAGTTTTACTTATCGGTTTAAGGCAGTACTATTATTCTAAAGCCTTCCTGGGCGCACTCTCTATCACTGGTGTACTTTATTTAGTTTACCGTACCTATCATAAGGTTTTATTATTTAGTAATCAAACTCATAAGTATTTTTTTATTTTATCAATATTAATTTTTAGTATTTCATGGGTTTCTTTTTTAAGATATTCTAATTATGTATTAAAATCTACTACATTATCAACGGCAAAAAAAATATCTGAATTTGAATTCCAAGGAAAACTTCTTATCCCCACGAAAGAGAAACATTTAATTAAGCTTCTTGAAGATACTAGTCTTTGCTTAGAAGATATAAACAAGATAGCTGATTTATCAACAGTATTTTTTCCCAAAAAATTCTATAAAAATATATCTAACAAAATAGATGGCTATCCACATTTCAATCACATGCTGACAAATATTAATTTTAATAGTCTTGTATTGAAAAAGTCTCAAAAGTGTGGATTAACTTCTTTTCTCGGTCTATTCGACTTGCAAGAAATTTCATTTAACGACATGAGTAAATACCTTGATCGCTGGGAAGAGTTGTCAGTTAATAATAATCGTGATCAATACATGTTGTATCAAAGAATAAAATCTTTTCCATTCAAGTTAAAACATTATAAACTATTCTTGAGTAGTAAAAATCAAATTAAAATCTATCTTGCATTAAAATATATTGAAAACACTAACAATCAAAAATTAAAGAATTACCTACTGCAAAATATTACTAATTTAAATTCTGAGAATACATTTATTGCGTCCACAATTTTAACAAAACAAGCATGCCGCACTATTAGCTCTGTTGATTTAATTAAGCAAAACAATATATACGTTAACTATTCAACTTGTGGTCATCAATTAAAAATAGAAAATATCTTACTATTTTAAATCATTGCTTATACTGTTTTAAAATTTCATTAAAGTTAGGGAACCTCTTCAGAAACTTAAGGTCACCATCAAACTTAATTTGATTCCAATTATTGAAGCCCAACTGCAATGCCATTGTGAAATATTTAATACTATTATTAAAGTCATTCTTCTTTGAATAGTTACATGAAAGGTTGTAGCAAGAGATGGAATGCTTCATATTACATGCTTTATCAAAGTATTTATTTGCATTAGGTAATTTATTTTGGTGTAAAAGTTTAATACCTATATTGAAGCAGCTTGCGGCCTCACCTCCTTTGCATCCTATAAAAAAATATTTCATTGAGTCATATTCTGTTCCATATTTTCCGTAAAACTCTCCTAGCTTTTGGCAACCTGGAAAATATTTATAATCACATGAACTGGTTAAAAGTTTTTTTATTTTCTTTCTGCTAGATGTTTGTTGCTTTAAGTTATCAACAGCAAGTTCTAAACATGCGGCACCACTTTTGTACTTGCAAGCTTTGTTAAAATACATTCGAACGCTTTCAAGTTTGTTTTTTTTGGACTCTAGTATCCCAGCAAGATAGCAACTTTCACCATCGTCCAAATTGCAACCTGCATTGTAGTAGTAAAAAGCATTTTCTAAAAGATTATCCTTTAAGCTTAACATTGCTGATTTCTTGCAATTTAATACATTAAACTTCAAACAACTTCGATGAATTGATCGAGGTACTCTTGTTTTTTTTATAAAAGTAGAATCTTGCTTAAAGCTATAGATATATTTATTACTGCATGAGAAAATAAAAAATAATAATATTACAAACTTCATTATTTAATCTTAACAATTATAATTAATATATAATTATCTCGGAAAACTTTACCATTAAGTGATATCTTGATGGTCTGCATTTCTAACTCTTTTAATAAGAGTATTTGTTAAAACTTGATACCATGATGGTAATTCATCAAAGATGGTCTTAAACTTCTCGGCAGGAATTACTGCTAACTCTGAAGCTTCATCCGCGACAACTGTTGCTGTTCGAGGATTCTTATCAAAAAATGATATTTCACCAACGAGTTCACCTGGAGTGACGTTGCCTAAAACTACTTCTTTATCATCTAGGTTTCTTGTAACTTTTAGCTTTCCTGATTTAAGAAAATACATTTGCTCACTCAGGTCACCTTCGTTAAATAAAACTTGTCCTTTTTCTATTTTGATTAAATCTAGTACTGACACAACGTTCTCCTATATTAATTTAATTAATTATCTTAAATTATAAAAAATAAATCAATGAAATTATAATTTATTTTTCCTTTTTGAAATGATTAAAGGACCAATCTGGTTGATTGTTCACTGAAGGATGAAATACCTCTTCTACTAACTTCCAGCTACTTTGATCAAACTCAGGAAAATAAGTATCAGCAATTCCCGTGAAGTTTACTTTAGACAGGTATAAATTATCCATTATAGGCAGGTATAAGTTATAAATCTCTGCTCCTCCACATATAAATAACTCTGATTCACCTGCTTCTCTTGCAAGTCTAATTGCCTCAAGCATATTATTGGTTGTTATTGCTTGATTAGGTATAAAGGCACTATCTCTAGTCAGAACAATTGTAATTCTTCCTGGCAAAGATTTTCCAATTGACTGAAAAGTTTTTCTTCCCATTATCAAGTGGTGACCTAAGGTAAGATTTTTAAAATTCTTAAAATCTTCCTTAACGTACCAAAGCAGTTTATTTTTTAATCCTAGTTCTCCATTACTGCCAATCGCTGCAATTCCTGAAATTTTCAAATTGCTACCTCTGCTTTGATATGAGGATGAAATTGATAATTAGATAGTTCAAAGTCTTCAAATTTAAAATCAAAGATATTTTTTATATTAGGGTTTAATTTCATTTTAGGTCGAGGAAATACTTGTCGTGACAATTGCAAGTCTGCTTGTTCTAAATGATTTATATACAGGTGTGCATCTCCCAAGGTATGAATAAACTCTCCTAACCTTAGATTTGTCACCTGAGCAACCATCATTGTTAAAAGAGCATAAGAAGCAATATTAAATGGTACCCCTAAAAAAATATCTGCAGACCGTTGATATAACTGACATGATAGTTTTCCTTGGTTAACAAAAAACTGCATAAAGGCATGGCAAGGAGGAAGTGCCATTTTATCTATATCACCAACATTCCATGCACTTACGATTAGTCTGCGTGAATTAGGACTATTGTTAATCATTTCGATTAGGTTTGTAATTTGATCTATTATTTGACCTCTGGAATTTTTCCATTTTCTCCATTGATGACCATAGACAGGACCTAAATTACCATCTTTATCTGCCCATTCATTCCAAATTGTAACTTTATTATCATTTAAATACTTTACGTTAGTATCACCTTTTAGGAACCAAAGTAACTCATGGATGATTGACCTTAAATGACATTTTTTAGTTGTCACTAAAGGAAAACCATCCCCTAGGTCGTACCTAGACTGGTGCCCAAAGCTAGATAAGGTACCTGTTCCTGTACGATCACTTTTTTCAATACCGTTGTCTCTAACATGCTTCATTAACTCTAGATATTCTTTCATTATTTTCCTTTTTATATTCTTGAGCTTGCAGATCTATTACCATTTAATATAAAATGAATTCTATTAATTTCAGTCTACTTTTACAATAGGAAGTTTACAATGGCCGTTATCTTAGGTCTTGAAAGACTCGTAAATTCTTCAAGCATTCAACAATCAATAAAAGGCACAATTGGCCATCTGTGCCATAGTGCGTCTATTGATCGTGATTATACTCTTAGCGTTATTCATTTACAAAAAATATTTGGAAAACGTTTGGACAGGTTGTTTGGGCCTCAACACGGTTTCGTTACTGACGTGCAAGACAATATGAAAGAAACAGCTGACTATATTCACCCATTTTTTAACTTAAATGTTCACAGCCTATATTCTAAGACTAGAGCACCTACAGAAGAGATGCTTCATGGACTCGATACAATTATTGTAGATTTACAAGATGTTGGAACAAGAGTTTATACGTATATTTCTACATTAACACTTCTCATGGAAAAATGTGCTCAAAAAGATATTAAAGTAATTATTCTTGATCGACCTAACCCAGTAGGAGGAACAATAATTGAAGGGAATTGTCTATGCCCTGGTTTTGAATCTTTTGTTGGGAGGCATCCAATTCCAATGAGACACGGGCTGACTTTTGGAGAGATGGCATGCCTCGCACAAAAGTACTTTAACATCAATTGTGATATTCAAGTTATTAAGATGAGTAATTGGAAAAGAGAAATGTACTTTGAGGATACATTTCTTCCATGGGTATTACCATCTCCTAACCTGCCTACAATTGAAGGTGCTAAAACATTTGTTGGTACTGTAATTTTTGAGGGCACAAATATTTCTGAAGGACGTGGGACAACTAGAAGCCTTGAACTTATTGGACATCCAGACATAGAGCCTTTTGAATTTTGTAATCATCTACAAAGAAAAATTAAGGACTGGAACTTGTCAGGGTTTATTCTTAGGCCGATTGTATTTCAACCTACTTTCCAAAAATTCCAAGGTACCACTTGTGGAGGATTTCAAATACATATTACAAATAATGACAAATTTAGGGGTTGGAAGCTAGCCCAATTTCTGTGTCAAGAATTAAAAAAATACTTAAAGAGCAACTTTACTTGGAATACCTCTCCTTACGAGTATGAATTATTAGGCATGCCAATAGACTTTATTAATGGAACAGATTTAGTTAGGAAATGGGTTGATAACTTTGGAACTGAAGCTGAGCTAGATAAGATCGAGCAAATTGGTCATGATCAGTTTCTCAATAAAAAAGCCAATATTGAATTGTACCCCTAGGCATAATTCTCCACTCTCACTAAAATAGTAAAATCTTTTTTTCTACCTCCGAAAAGTTATTAAACATAACTAGGAAGGTTCTGTGAAAAAAAAGATAATTTTTCTATTATTAATAATAATTATTAATATCTCAAATATATTTGCAAATGATTATATTAAGGTGAGTAACCTAGATCTTGAGTTTAATGGTGATTTAGGAGAGTTGACTGCTGATCTGGTTACCATTTCAAATGAATTAGCAGATATAAAGTTAACATATTTAAATTATGACTTATTTAACGATAAAAGTATAATTCAAATTACAAACGATAATCAAAATCTCAAAGTAAAAAAAAATAAGTTTAAACTTTTAGACAATATTTCATTTTTGGAAATTAGCTCTAGTCATTTAATTATATCAAATAACAATGAATTAAAATTTAATGCAAGCGAAGTCCAGTTGGAGTTAGCGAAAGGTATTCAACAGTTGCAACAGATAAAAGTAACATGTTTAAACACTTCTGAGGCAAACATGAGTTTAATTGATGTTTGCTTACAAAGATCAACCATATCTATCTCCGAGATAGAGACTGATGAAGAAAAATCACTCTTTTTTCAAGAAATACTAACGAATGAAATAACTTCTAAAATATTTAACATAAAAATTAAAGATTTAGTTTTCTTATTATCTAGAGGCAGTATTTATGGACAATTTGATGTAGATACCATTATTAATATTCCTATAAAAATTTGGGGCGAAATTTTTTATGAGGAGACACGCAATAATCATACGGTTAAAATAAAGCTTGAAAAAGTTAAAATAGGCTTTATAAATTCAACCAAGTTAGTTTTAAAAGCGTTAAAAAAACTGAAAATTAAAAACTTAACGATTGAAGGAAACAATATAATAATTCAACTCTAACTGCTTATAATGTTTTCTGCTACAAAATGTCCGAATGTATATGCTGAAAGTTGCGGTGGCACTCCTATCGATGTAGGAAAAAGTGAAGTGTCTGCAATAAAAAGATTATCGAGATGATGATATTTTCCCCTCAAGTCAACACAGGAACTTTTAACATCATCCCCCATCCAAACAGAACTCATGGGATGAACAGATACTATTTCCATTTCTCCTTGCTTAACTTGAAAGTTTATTTTTTTATATTCACTCAATGACCTTACTCTAATTAATTTCCTTCCTGGTATTAAAACCTCAACTGCACCTGCAGCAAACAAGATCTCAACGGACTTGTTAATCCCCATTGTTAATTGAACAAGGTCTTCTTGAGTTAACTTGTAATTAATATTGACTCCTCCTCCTATTTTCTCCGAAACACTACCTGATGAGTAATCATGTAGCATTGGAGTAATCGTACAAAGATAAGGATATTTTTTCATTAATAACTGATGCTCTTTACCCATACCTGGTAATAAGGAGGCAGTCCCTATCGGGTGAGCACTTCCAGTAATCAACCAAATTCTTTTTAACGGATTTTGAAAAGAAAGAAACTCTGTACATTCATAACTTTGAGGAATTCCATCCCAACTTTCAACCTTTTCCTTAAACACACCTGATGCGACGACTCCAGGGTGTAAATGCAACTTTGAACCTACCAAATCAAATGGATCCACTATGTTCGATCTTTTTAATAACAATGGAGTTTCAATTGCTCCTGCAGAACTAATAAATTTATTTGCTCGAATTTGTACTTCTCCTTTTACTTCATCAGCTGTCGAGGTAATCTTACAAATTAATTTATTTATATTTTTCTTTTTAATGATAAATTTTTCCGCTTTCAAATTAGTATAAATAGAACCATTATTTTTGATCAATTTTGGAACATAAACTTTCAAAGCATTTTCCTTTGCATTATATTTACACCCTAATTCACAAAACCCACTACCGAGGCAACCAGTTCTATTATGTGATAGTGGCCCTCCAGCTAGCCCGAGCTTATTGACCCCAATCTTAAATAATGCATTATTCCTATTGATTGATTCTTCATCAATCAATTTAACATTTAAATCTTTTTCTGTTGCATCAAATAAAGGGTTCAGAATTTCTTTATTTAATTTCCAATGTGTATACAACTCATCTGGTAATCTCTTACATAAATTTATATTGTGTAAGGTTGATCCCCCTACTCCATGACCGTGTAAAACTCGTATACTGAAGTCATTTGTTTTTCTTCCACCTGATTGAAAAAACAGTTTAGAAAACATTTGTTCTTCTCTCTGAGTGAAATCTTTAGGCATCAAAAAAGCCCCATACTCTACAACTGCAACTTTTAATCCGGCAGCAGATAAAGTTGAAGCTGCTGCACTTCCTCCAGCACCTGATCCAATGATACAGATATCACACTCTATCTTCATGCCATCATGATAATTATTTGAGTTATAAATCAATGGTTTGCTCCCAAATCAACGTAATCTTTATTATAAAAAACTTCATCATATCCAATAGATGTTGGTACTTCATATCCTATTTCTTCTAAGTGTTGATCAATTGAATAGTAGCTCATAAACGTTAACTCTTTAATAGATTGAAATACTGCAAACCTAAGTGAAGCTCCTTGCTCCCATCCCTTTAAAATTGCTTGTTGTTGCTTAAATGTTGCATGTGTAAAGCTTGAGAAAGCTCCTATAAAAATTAATGGTGTAAATTCAACTAGGTATAATGCAACCTTAAGTTCAAATTTATTTCTTTTCGTCAAATTATATTTGAAATTATTTAAAAATTTACTAGCATAATTAGCATTTTCTTGATTTTCATCACCAGAGATGACGCGATAAGCCGCGCTGAATACATTACTTTCAATACTAGTTAAGTTATTTAATTTATTTAAGCTAGACTTTCTATTGAAAAATAAAAACCTTAAAGCAATAGGTAAAGTAACAGCAGAAAACAACCCCCATAAAACCAGCTGTCTCCTGGTAAAGATAGCTTTTACTCTATCATTCTGTTCTGATACATTCATTGTCATTATTAACCTTGCTAGGCTTCATGATATGAAACAAACTATTATAATTCTATCTTTATTTTTAACTAGTACACTTTTTGCAAGAGAAATATATTTATTTAACCTTTTTCCTACTTTAAAAAAAGTTCCTTTTATTGAGATAATTGATAAGAATACAAGGCTCTATCCATTAAATGATTTAACTGCTGCTATTTCAACAAAGGAAAATCCATATAAAAATTTATTATGGATAAAAAGAGATGACTTATCAGACCACCCTTTAGGAGGAAATAAGGCAAGGAAGTTAGAATTTTTATTGGCCCCCGCGAACCTATACAAGAAAAATTCAATTATTACCTCAGGTATGATTGGATCAAATCATGCTTTTGCAACTTCTGTGGCAGCAAAAGATATGAGAATTAACACCACTCTTCTACTAGGGCCACAACCAATTACAGATAATGTTAAAATGAAGCTACTTAGTTTTCATGCTCTCGGTTCTCATATAATTCATTATAAAACAAAGATTGGACTTGGACTTGGAATAATTAAATATAAAATAAAATCATTATTTCATTCAGACATATTCTTTGTTCCACCTGGTGGAACTACATCAGCAAGTACCCTCGGTTACGCAAATGCATACCTTGAAATGATTCATCAATTTGCAGGCCAAGAATTACCTAAAAGTATTGTGGTACCGATGGGAACAGCTGGCACCTCTGCAGGACTACTTTTAGGTACATGCCTTGCGGGGCATTGGGAGAAAGTAAAAATTGTTGCTATTGGAATTGCACATTCTACATTATTAAGTAATGGAAGGACTGTAAGAAACAAAGCAAAGCAATCTTATAAATATATAAAACAATACTTGAGTTCTAGAGAACTAAAGAAATTAAAAAAGTGTAATTTTGCAACATCGACTAAAGCGTTAGAGTATATTAAAGAATATTCAGATCCCGGATATGGTAAATCATCAGCAGCAGTTTATAAAGATATGAAATTACTTAAACAAACAGAAAATATTAATCTAGACCCGACATATTCAGGTAAAGCATTTCACTATTTTCTAAATTATGCAAAATTGTTTATAGAAGAACAGAAAGAACTACCAAAAACTGTCTTTTGGTTAACTTATAATTCATATCCATTAGAAACAATCATTAATAGCTATAAGTGGAAGTATCCAAATAAAAAATGGAAAGAATTACCAAAAAAACTTTGGTATATATTTCAATAGTTTTCTTCAAGCATTGAATCTACAAATAGTTTTGCAAAAACATATAATGTTTGTTTAGGGAAAATCGTTAAGTTTCCTGGAAAAATACTAGCATCAACAATAAATGTATTTTTCATACCCCAAACTTCATGTTTTTCATTTATAATCGAGTAGTTCTTTTTCATCCCCATTGCATTCCCTCCATTAATTTGCTGAGAAAATAGTTGAGTTAAATGTGGTAAAAACTTTATTTTCTTTTCTATTATATCTATGTCTTCTTTTCTACTAAATACATTCCATAGACCATTTTCATAAAAGATTAACTCCAAAGAAGGTAAAGTTACACTGTGGGCCCCAGCATCAAGCAAAGACTTCATTACCTTCGTGATACTTTTTATAAATAATTTTTTGTCTTGAGCAGTAAGTAAATAATTAACATTCAACTTGCCGCTTTTATCAACGGAAATATAATTTTCCTTTTTTGCCTTATCAACAAAAACAACAGCTATCCCAAGGTAATTTTGATAGTATTTAACTTGACTTAATACTTCACTAGGGTTGCCATTACTTAACAGGGCCACAAGCTTTTTATTTACCTTAAATGGCAGCGAATAATATTCTCCAAAATAATCTTTTTTTGACTTATCAATATCTTCAATGGATACATTTTTATTATATTCATAATAACTAATTCTAGATTTATTTATACTGGTACCTACAGGGCCGGGATCATTTAATGGGGAAGAAAATTTTGCCAAGATTGGAATCATTGGATTAATAGATAACCACTTTCCAACATTTTTATTTATCACGCCACTACTTTTTAGTAATAAATATGAACCAATAGTACCTCCCGCTAAAATTATTTTTTTAGCTTTTACTGAAACGATTTCACCTTCTGGAAGGTTTAGTCTAATTGGGTCTTTAAAACTTCCATCTAATCTCTTAAATTTTGTTACTTTAAACTCCACCCCATAAGCACTTTTTCCTAAAATAACATCTCTTGATAAAATCTTAGTTACTAGAGCATTTGGCAAATAACTAACAGGATTTTTATAATTTTCCATTTTCTTTTGCAATAAGGAATATAGAGGGTGATTTGTAAACATTTTACCTGTAATTTTATCTTTTTTTAAATTTAATCCTACGGTTATGGGTGTTTCACCAAGAGATGCAACTGATTCTTCAAAATAATTATTTGCTTCATTAGAGCTAAAAAGACTAAAGTTTTCATTATTAAGAACTTTCAAAATATAGTTATTAGCATCAATTACAGATGTACTATTCCATGTACTATTTGAAAAAAAATTCTTTTGTCTCCAGAAGTTAATTTTTGATCTGATATTATACTTTGTTGGTAAATCAATAATATTATCGCCTATTAAGCTTTGATTACTAAATAGCCTGTTCTTAAAGAAGGTAATATTATAATTATTATCATTATATATTTTCGTAAAATCTATATTTTGAATTTTACCTAGGGTACTATGGTGTTTTTTATCGGTTAAATTATTTGAGTCTAGGATTAAAACTTTATGTCCCCTAGAAGCTAGCTCATATGCAACGATAGATCCTGCTCCTTGCCCACCAACTATAATATAGTCTAATACTCCTTCAATCCTTTTCTTTTGATGATTGTAGCTAAGGTGACTTTTGAAATTAGATATCTTTTTTACTGGAATTGATTTAGATTGGTCTTTTTCAAAACTACCTACCAATAATTCGCCCAACTCATCAGCATAAATATGCCCCAGGTAAACTTTTCTTAGTAATGTACCCATTCTAACTAAAAAATTATTATCAGATAAAACCAGTTTCATTAAAAATTTATATTTTTCAACATCTTTTAAGTTCCAAAAATGAGGCTTGACATTAATTCTGTTTAAATCTCTTAGATAATAATTTAAATCAGCAAGGTCTTTAGATGAAATAAAAATTGAATTATATGGCATTTGAGGTTCATATGAAACTAAACGGTTAAATAAATCAGTATTTTTAAAAATTGATAGATCTGATAAAATAGTTAAATAAACTTGAATCTCTTTGTTTTTATTAATTTTTTTCCAAAGATCTTTTTGAGATTTTTTTGTAATAATATCTAAATAACTATTTTTTTTAAATTCATTCTTCAAAGAAAAAACTTCAAATAATGTTTGATGAACAATTTGTTTAGATCGCTCAGACCCAAAATCGACATTAAAATCTAATTTATTCTCAGACTGCCAAGGTCCAAATCTCCACTTATTTTTTTTATAATTTTTATTGCTTTCTAAAGGATTTTTTTTTTCTAACTTAACGACATTATTACTTACAATTGTTGTTAAACTGCAGGATAAACAAACTACTGTAATTATCGGAAACCTAAAATATTTAAACATTTTGTACCAAGTTTTAACTATTTTTATACTGTATTGTACCAGATAGTTAATATTATCTAAACAATTTTTACTTGTATTAACCATCTATAAATACTAAAGTAAATATATGAAAAAGCTTGATCGTAGTCTAGAATTACAAGATGTAGTAGCGATAAGTATGAGCATGATGATTGGCAGTGGACTGTTTATTCTACCAGGTCTTGCTTTTACAATGACTGGCCCCTCCTTGTGGGCAGCATATTTTCTATCATCTATTTGTGTTTTACCAGCGTCCTTTTCTAAAGCAGAGCTTGGAACAGCAATGCCCACCAGCGGTGGTTCTTATGTTTACCTTGAAAGAACATTTGGGCCTTTTGCTGGAACAATCCTGGGGCTAGGGTTATGGTTATCTCTTTTATTAAAAAGTGCTTTTGCCTTAATTGGTTTCAGTGCTTATTTTTCAATTTTAACCTCTTTTGATATTAGATATACAGCTTTAGCTCTACTAGGACTTATTAGTGTCATAAATATTTTAGGAGTTGGCAAAGTAAGTAAGTTACTAACCATATCCCTAATATTTTCCTTAATTTGTATATTAACAATGACTTTTGGACATATCATTACTACTGACAAATTAAATAACTCCCTATTACAACTCGATAATGGAATTTCAGGAATTATAAGTGCAACTGCTCTCGTCTTCGTTTCTTTCGCTGGTGTTACAAAAGCATCTGCCATTGCAGATGAAATTAAAGACCCCGAAAAAAACTTACCAAGAGGAATTTTACTTTCATTACTATTAACAACTCTCCTCTATTGCTTAATTACGATGGTATTAGTAAAAGTTTTACCCGCTAATCTGTTAAGTAATAACTTAAAGCCATTATATTCAATGGGAGTCATGCTATGGGGTAAATCTTTTGGAGTATTTGTCTGTTTATTTGCGACAACTACCTTAACATCAATGTCCAATGCAGGAATTTTGGCCGCAAGCCGATTTCCATTAGCAATGGCAAGAGATAATTTGCTTCCCCCAATAATTAGTAAAATTCATGGAACTCTACTTACTCCAATAAACAGCATATTATTAACAAGTCTTATTGTTGGTTTATCTATCTTTTTTTTAGACGTAATTAAAATTGCTAAACTGGCAAGCGTTTTTATAATTCTGATATATGTTCTAGAGAATATTGCAGTTATTATCTTAAGAGAATCTCATGTGCAATGGTATCGTCCGAAATTTAAGTCACCATTTTATCCTATTATACAGATTTTTGGAATCATTAGTGGAATTACTCTAATGTGTTTTCTTGGTAACACAACGATATTAGCGATCATAATTATTACAACACCTGGAATTTTATTATATTTTTCTTATAGTAAATATAAAGTCTCTAGAATGGGTATCATAAGAATGAGAGGTGCTAGAAAGGACTTAATTAAGGAAGCTCAGTATCTTGACAAACAAAGTGATATTCAAGAGATTGACTTGTCAGGAGATTCTCAAGTGGTAGTTTCACTACTTGGAAATGAAAAATCTCCTGAGCTACTAGTAGAAATGGGTGTTGCTCTCTCAAATGGATCACATTTAGAATCAGTACATTTAACAGAGGTGCCTAAACAAACTGACTTAGAAGAATTAATAAAAGAAAATGCACATATAAGATCACTTCGTAGAAGAATTATCAATATATCAAAGTTTAGAAATATTCCTATCACTTTTGATCCAGTTGTCACCCACGATATAATTAAATCTATTTTCGAAATTTCCCAAAGGCTTCATTGTAAATGGCTCATTATGGAGTGGGCCGGTTGGTCCCGAGATAGATTCACTATTATGACACCAACAAGATGGCTGGAAAGTCATTTGCAATGTAATTTAGCCATTTTTAAAGACAATGGAGTCAAGTACATAAAAAAAATTCTTGTAATTTTAAGACCAAACTTAAATAATAATTTAATGCTTGATACTGCTGTCCACTTGTCTTTAGTATATGATGCAGAAATAACAGTTGGATTCTCATATGAAAGTCAAAACGACCATGATTTGTATAATTCCATAGAACAAAAAGTTAATTCTATTAAAAATCAATTATGGAAAAAAATTGTATTCACAAAAGAAAACCATATGGATAGTATTATAAATGCTTCAGTTGCTAATGATTTAATGATTTTTGAAATGTTACCTACTCACGGAAAAAGACTCGTAAATGATATTTTTGGTACATTCGATGATAAATTAATACAAAAATCTGCTTGTTCTACCCTTATGATTAAAACTTTTTTTTAAAAATAATACCCGAGCTATATTGTTGGCGTTGCCAGGGTAAATAATACCAATCCTTCTTATTCTATATAAATATACAAAGAAAATCTAAAAACACCCCGATATGCCTACTGTAACTACTTACATAAGGCAAATATATGAGAACATCTTTTAAAGTTATATTAATTCTATCTTTTATTTTATCTAATGCGTACGCAAATAAAATTCAAATACTGCATACCAATGATATACATTCACATTTAGAACATACAACTCATCGGCCTGATGTTGGCGGATATGCAAGGCTTAAAACACTAATTCAAGAGAAAAGAAATTGGGCATTAGAAAATAATATTGAAACTATTGCTATGGATGCAGGAGATTACCTTGAAGGGAACATGTTCTACATGGCTGATTGGGGCAAAAAATCATACCAAGTACATGGAGAAGCTGGATTTGATGTTTCAGTTATTGGTAATCATGATTATCTTATGGGGGAACGTGATTTAGACGCCTTACTTAGAGATGTTGACACTAGTTTTCAATTATTAGGGGCAAACTTACACGTTCCTGAAAGATATGAAAATATAAATGAGAAAATAAAGCCATATATAGAAATGGAAGTTAATGGTATTAAAATTGGTATTATTGGAATTACGGTTAATGATATTTTATACAAATGGAGGCTATCTGAAAGTAAAATTACAAATGAAATCAAAGCAGCACGCAAGTATGCTAGAATTTTAAAAAATAGAGGAAATGATTTAGTAATTGCATTGACTCATATTGGATTAAAAAAGGATAAAAAACTAGCAAAAAAAGTTCCTGAAATTGATCTAATCGTTGGCGGTCATTCCCATGATGCTTTACATGAAGTTTACTACCAAAAAAGTAAAAAAGGCAAAATGATTCCAATTGTTCAAGCAGGTAAACATGCAGAATGGCTTGGCCAATTAATTATAGATTACGACCCTGATAGCGCTCAGTTAAAGATCGAAAAATACGAACTTTTAAAGGTCGAAACCTCAAGTAAAAACATGGATATTGAATATTTAGTGGAGGAAGCAAATCATGATTTGAATGATTTGTACGGTGAGTCATGGTTAAACGAAGCTGTAGGAAAATCTGAATTAATGCCTCAACACTTAGGTGGAAATGGAGATACTTGGATTCATTTTATAAATGATTCAATGAGAGAAACAGCAAATGCAGACATTGCAATTCACGTAGATGCCCTGTCAGGCAGAAATTATCCAATATCAGGGGATATCACAAGAAGAGATTTATATAATTCAAATCCAAGAACTTTTGAATTTGATAACCTTCTTGGATATAACGTGTATACCGCAAAAATAAAGGGATTATGGGTTGGTCTTGTATTTAAAGTTGTTATGAGGTTTGGACTACCATTATATATTTCAGGAATTACTTTTGATTATAAGAAAAAAGGAGAAAAAAAATATAAGGTCTCTAATTTGAAAATTCATGGAAAAAAACTAAAATTATTCAAGCGATATAATGTAGGAATGAGTGAAGCTATCATTAGAGGTGGAATTGCAATTACACCTTGGGTAAAACTTTTGCTCAATAGGCCAAAAAATACCTTAATTTCAATGTGGGAGTCTCTTGAACAACGTCTTAGGACTATCCCTGTCGTTAAGGAAAACTATGCCTCATTTGAAAACCTTGAATATTACTTCTATAAAAAGAAACCTATTCAAAGAATGATGATTCCAGGAGAACCTAGGTAGCATCGAGTCAAGTATTTAAATATATTAATTTTTTACATTTTAAATTCTCAAAAGTAGTATATTCATAATATAACTTTAATGGAGGTTTAATATTATGATGGATGAGATTCTCAGTCTTTCAGAAACTATTGTTGGGTATGTCTGGGGAATGCCAATGGTTGTATTATTATTTGGCTCAGGCATTATTTTTTCATTTTATTTTTGGTTTCCACAATTAAGATTATTTAAGCATGCAATCTTAGTTACCTCTGGAAAATATGATAAGCCGGAAGACAAAGGTGAAATAACTCATTTTCAAGCCCTTTGTGCAGCACTATCTGCAACAATTGGTTTAGGTAATATTGCAGGTGTTGCAGTTGCAATTTCAACAGGTGGACCCGGTGCCGTATTTTGGATGTGGATTGCAGGGTTACTTGGAATGGCAACTAAGTTTTCATCAATTTCACTATCAATGATCTTTAGGTCACAATCAAGTGAAAACCCAAACCATATGGTAGGTGGCCCTATGTATACTATTAAAAATGGTTTAGGAAAAGCATTTTACCCTTTAGCATTTATGTTTTCAATTTTTACAATTTTAGGTGCTATGGGAGCAGGGAACATGTTTCAATCAAATCAGATGGCTTCAATGCTATTTGATGCTGCAGGCGTACCAAAATGGATAACTGGAGTTATTTTTACAGTTCTAACTTTTCTAGTTCTAGTAGGAGGAATAAAAAGAATTGGAAATGTAGCGGCAAAACTAGTTCCTGCAATGGTTGTTATTTATTTTCTTGGAGCACTTGGAATTATTTTCAGTAATATATCAGCAGTACCATCTATGCTTTATCAAATTTTTCATGATGCGTTCACTGGTACTGCTGCTGTTGGCGGATTTGCTGGAATTGCATTCAAGGAAGTTGTTGTTCATGGTGTTAGAAGAGCTGTGTTTTCGAATGAAGCAGGATTAGGATCTGCTGCAATGGCACACTCTGCGGCAAAATCTAAACCAATACAAGAAGGAATTGTGGGAATGCTAGGCCCATTCATTGATACAATTGTGGTTTGTACTATAACGGCCTTAGTTTTACTTTTAACTGGTGTTTGGAGTAATACTGGTGGAATGGAAGGAGCAGAACTAACAGGAAAAGCATTTGCAAGTATATATGGGCCAGCAGGTACATATTTAGTAACACTTGTTGTAATACTTTTTGCATTTTCTTCTATTATTTCATGGTCATATTATGGAGAGATGGGAATAGTATTTTTATTTGGTTCAAAAGCAGTTAAACCTTATCATATAATCTTTGTACTTATGGTTTTTGTTGGTGCAGTTGTAAAGCTTAGCCTAATTCTTAATATCTCAGATGCTGTCTTAGGGCTTATGGCAATTCCCAACTTAATAGCAAATATCATGTTAACTCCACGGTTAAAGAAAGACTTAAAGCAATATGAGGCAGATTTAAAGGCACAACGAATTTAATTTTAACTAAGCAAACAAAGGTTTCTTTGTTTGCTTAGTCCTTAAAGTCCTCTATATGTTTATAGAAAGTAAATATACTTAAGTTAATACCACCAAGCTTCGTATCGTATGAAATCCGACCACCAGTGGAAAATGATTCCGGTGAAAAGAAGGAGTGATCATAAGTAGCATAGACACCAAAGTTCAAGTTAGAATCATTGATTATAGTATAATTATATCCCAATACAGCTTGTGCACTATCGTACCCTAGTGCAATATTCCCAGTAAGTTCATGCACAGACAAGAAGTCAACATCCAATTTAAAAAATTCGAGAGATGTAAAGTTTGATGTCCATATACCAAGCGTTAATACTTCTTTATTTCTATCGTCATCATCACTATATACTTTGATTTTATAACCTATATTTTCTATATCTTTAATTAGATTTATCATCCCCTCATCTGTTGGTAAAACGGGTGTCCTATCTAAAAAGTTAATTGAACAACCAATCTCTGAAATTGACTTAGAAGTGAGTGAATCACTTAAATCACCATCTACAATACTACTTTTAAAAAGTAATAAACTAGGAGTCACCTCTCTATTAACATCAGAAGCAAATGAGTATAATGGAATAATTAATAATATAATTAAAAAAAATACTTTCATAACTTATTCTTCTTCCTCACTTTTATAAATATCAAGTGAAGTTAAAAATAGTTGAGTACCGAGACTGCTTACTTGTCCCAAATTACCAAATTTTTCAACAATTAGCTCTGATCCAATTTTACTTTTCAATTTATTATAACCAAGATCACTAGAGAAAAAGTTTGATAATTCATCTTCAGTTAGAAATTGATCTGAATTAATATCAGCAGAAGAAAATATTTTCCTAATAGCTTCACTACCGTTTGGTAATAAACTAAGATCAACTTCTATTTCTGAATCAATTGGTAATCCTAGTAAAAATTTTGCTACTTCTTGTCGAAGTGCTTTTTTCTTCTCGATATCAGCAATCAATTCATCGTAATTACCTGGAATACCGATCATGAAAGCAACTCCCAAGGAAGAATTAAGCTGCTCTAACTCTGACTGTTGCCCAAATACTTGTGAACTTCTAAAGACATTGCAATTTTGTCCCAAAGATGCAGAAACATGTACTGGAATTACAATAAACATCAACAATGATAGTATAATAAATATTTTTTTCATAATCATCTCCTATTAACTTAACCCAGCTTTAAATAAGCAAGTTAAATACCAAAAGGCACATGTATTTATAAATAGTTAAAAGGGAATAGAAGTAAAATAATATGCAAGAAATATATTATGTAAAAAACTTACACAAAATCATATATATGAAAATAAAATTAACAAGATAAACATTTATATATATAAACTTATGTTAGCTATAAATAACTAATATTTATCTAACCTTTTTCCAAGAGTTTAAAAATGAAAGATTTATTAATTCTAGAGAAATAGGCAATTTAGCATCATACTTATACATTGCATTCCATATATCAGGTGTTTGCCCTATTCGCCAAAGACCCTTTTTGGTATCTAAACTAGTACCAGTATTACAATGAGGCATTTTCAAATGTCTCACCCCTCCATTAAAATCAGACCCTAGCGTAATATTAATATTGCCTATCTGAGATTGGAGCTCATTATATTGCGTCACCAGACTACCTAAACTATCATCACAATTATTTTTACTTACTTTAATCTTGCGATTGTCCCTTAACATATCTTCACCTGGAATTAGTCCGACAAATCCTCCATGTTTTTTAATTAACTCTATTTGCCATTCTGCAAGTCCTCTTTCAGCTTGATAATATTTTCTTAAAACGGTGTGAGTGAACAAGAGAGGTTGCTTCGCTTTTATCAACTTAGGAATTAGCTCTTTTTGAGTTTGGTCAGATGAGTGGGTCAAGTCAATCCAAACTTTTCTTTTAATTAATGCATCAGAAAGCCACTCACCTCTTTTGCTTAATCCTTTTGGGTTTGCAGGAACCCCCTCTGATTTATTACATGTAAACATTCTTGTTGTTCCAATTGACTCTAAAAAACCCTTCATATAAGCAGCCCCTGCAAACTTAGAGTTTACTAAGTGAGTAAAGGTAACAATACTTATTTTTTTTTCGTCTATAAACTCTATAAGATCTTCCTCGGTTTCTAGAACTGAGTGAGCACCTTCAAGTGATAAAATTAATACTCTTTTTCCATTTTTTAAATATGTGGAAGCTTCTTTTGCATTTGATACAATTACCCATTCAGAATTTTTATTTACAAAATTATTTACTTTATCAATTTCATTTCTAATTGCGATTCGAGCACTATTTTTTAATTTTTTATAATAAATTGCTGATAGAATCGGGTGACTATAAAGTGCTACTACCAAAATTTTAATATCTGATTTTCTTAATTCTTCTGCATTTACCTGCGATGAAAGTTTATTTTTCCATGAAGTTGCTCTTAACTCCCCTTCAAAGTTACCTTTAAATAAATGACCTAATCCAGGCTTCATAAAAGCATGGGAGTGCAATTCGATTGATCCTTTTGCATTAACTAAATTAGTAAATATAAGGGCCACAGTAATATACGAAGCTATTCTCAACATTAGTAATTCCTTGAAATTGAAAGTTAAATACTACACTAAAAAAAAAACCAATTTCTATTAAAAAACTGTATGCAAGTATTTGTTAGTTCTTGTATTGTCTAAAGAAAACAAGGGAATCAATTATGTCTAATGACAGCAGTTTAGATAGATCGTTAGGGCCATTAATGTTATGGGGACTAGGTGTTGGTTATGTTATTTCAGGAATGTACTTTGGATGGAACTTAGGACTCCCTGAGGGAGGAACTCTAGGTCTTGCTATTGCAACATTTTTTATAATCATAATGTATGTCACATTTACCTTTAGCTACACAGAATTGGCCTGTGCTATACCTAAGGCAGGAGGTGCATTTGATTATTCTACAAGAGCATTAGGGTCTAACTGGGGCTTTCTGGGAGGAATGTCTCAAATAATTGAATTTGTCTTTGCACCTCCAGCAATTGCAATTGCAATAGGAGCTTTTATCAATACAAAGTACCCTGATATTGATATTAGAATAATTGCAATTATTGCTTATTTTGTTTTTACTTTTATTAATATTATTGGAGTAAAAGCGGCAGCTTCATTTGAATTAGTAATTACAGTACTGGCAGTAGTAGAGTTATTAATTTTTGCTGGAATTACTTTACCTCATTTTGAGTTCAGTAATTTACAAATAAATGCTTTTCCAAATGGAGTTTCAGGTATTTTTGCTGCTATCCCCTTTGCTATTTGGTTTTTCCTTGCAATTGAAGGCGTTGCAAATGTAGCGGAAGAAACTATAAATCCTCAAAGAAATGTTTTAATTGGATTTGGAACAGCAATATTAACCTTAGTTATTCTTTGTATTCTTACTTTTTTATCATCAATAGGAGTAGCAGGATGGGAAGCTATTGTTTATCCTGGGGGAACTACAACGGCCACTGATGCACCACTTTTAGCTGCATTAAAGACATTACTTGGAGAGAATAACTTTTTATATAATTTATTAATTTCGGTTGGCCTGCTTGGGCTTATCGCTTCATTTCATGGAATTATTTTAGCGGCAGGAAGGGCAACTTTTGAGTTTGGCAGGGTGGGATATGCTCCACATATTCTAGGAAAAACTCATAAAAGATTTAAAACTCCAGCATTTGCATTAATAGTCAATATGTTAATTGGTATTGTTGCGATAATGACAGGGAAAACAGGTGATATAATTACAATTGCATGCTTTGGTGCCGTAGGATTATATATTATTTCAATGATTTCATTTTTTAAACTAAGAAAAAATGAACCCAATATGCATCGACCATTTAAAGTACCCTTTTATCCATTATTTCCTATATTAGCATTAGTAATATCATCTATCGCAATGGTGGCTTTAATAGTTCATAATTTAGCTCTTGCTGGAATATTTTTTGGTATTTTAATTCTAGCAATGCTTTGGTTTAAGTTTTTTGTTTCTGATGAAATAAAAGAAGAAGCTCTCAAATGGGAAATGAGCTAATCAAAATCTTTGTCCTACACCGTAAAAAAGAGCAATTACATCTAATCCAATTGTTCTTTCAACTCCAAGGTACATTAAAAATCCATCTTGTTTAAGTAAAGATAACTCAAGTGCAATCATTGGAAAAACCTTATATGATTTATTCTTATTAATTGCCATCCCTGCAAGAATAGCACTCGATAATATTGCAGTTAAATTTGTTTTCAAATCAATTTGTAGCAATGAATAATTAAGGCCAAATCCAAAAACAGGCGATGCGCTTTCAACTGTTTCCTCTCCATCTACAATGAATTTTTGAGAAGTAAGAGGTAAATTAAAAAATATAGGAAATGAAAATTTGTAGCTATAAATAAAATCAACTAATAATAAAGCAGATGAAGTAGGAATTGCTACTTTTTCACGGTCAAGAATATCTTGTCGATCCGTATCATTCATAAACATCATCGATTGTCCAAAACTGACCTCAAATGACAATTCTTCTAAATTCAAAGAATATATTGAATAGCCATACGCCAAGTTAATAGAAAACATTAAACAAAATAAAAGTTTCATTATTAATACCTTAACTCAGTATTAATATAAATCAAATATTTAACTGTTTACTAAAACAAGCATAATTAGTTTTATTTGCGGTATGAAATGTTTTGATATAGTTATCTGTAATGCCACCTTGTTGAACAAGACAAGCTATAACTTCATTGTAATTTTCTTTAAAAGTACCTAGGATATCTGCAAGTAATAAATTAAATAGATTATTTTTTTGATACTTTGGATGAACGCCAACAGTTTTAATCAACATTGTGCCCTGCCCTTCCTTAAACATTAAGGTAAATGCAGCAACCCTTCCTTTATTATCAAATATTACTCGAGACATATTTGAATCAATCATCTCCCCAAATCTAACTCCATAGTATAAATCAAATACTCGCGCCGGTATTGGATAATAAAATTTATTCAATTTGAAAGTTTGATCGATAAAACTATAAAATTCCTTAATATATTTGCCCCAAACATTAACATCAAGTTTTTCTACTGAAAAACCGGTTGAATTATTTTCTTTTATCAATTTTGAATATTTGTAGTATTCATCAGGAAAGTCTGTCGCTCTATATGAATGATAGTATTGATCTATACTGTAACCTGCTTCTTCTAATATTTTTTGATAATAATCCTTGTTATATGGCTCTCCCAAAAATGGCTTTTTATCAAAATGATTCAATTTTATTCTATAACCTAAGTATGTAGTAAAGTTAATAGGCCCTATTATTTTAGTTACACCATTTTGAGTTGCCCAACTTTCCAATTTATTAAAAAAATCTTTTGCCCCGTTGGTATCATTCAATGTCTCAAAATATCCAAATAGCGCTGTATCATCACCTTCACGAATAATCCCAAGACCTCTTGTTAAATCATTTGTATATTCAAACATTTTAACATCAAATAAATTCTCCTCAATTAACTGTCTAATCTCTTGTTCTGACTCTTGTTGATAATAAGGATCATCTTTATAAATCACTTGAGGTAAAAGAAAAAATTTATTAGAGAGTTTCATCTGCATTCCTTGTAATGATTCCGCTTGCACCATTCATACTAATTTCTTCTTCCGAGTTTAATATTTTTGTAACGTTTTTAATTCCAACAATAGCAGGAATCCCTAGTTCTCTAGCGACTACTGCTGAATGAGATAATGTTGAACCTCTTTCTACTAGGATTCCTCCACAAGAAGGAAACAATGGAGCCCAACCTGGGTCTGTTCTAACAGTACATAAGATTTGACCATCCAGATCTAGTTCATCATTTGGATCAAATATTAACTTTATTTTTCCTTTCACAACTCCTGGATAACATCCAGTTCCTTTAAGTTGACTTAGATCTAATTCACCTACTTCATCGTCATCATACTTATATTCATTTTGATAATAAACAATTCCATTGGTAGAAAAATGATGAGGTAGATCTTCTTTTTCATATTGATGAAATTCTTTTTTTCTTGAGATGACTAATTCTTTTATGTTTTTTTGAACTGATGTTCCTTCATATAAAGAATATATTTCATCTACCGTTAAATAAAAAATATCTCTTTCGTCATTTAAAATATCAAAGAGGGAAAATTGTTTTCCAATGCTTAAATAAATATCACGATAGAGGCCGAATAACCTCGTTCTAGATAAGCGCATATTTTCTCTATTTTTGACTGCCTGACGAAACTTATTCAATATTTTTTTGAATTTCCTCAGTTTAAATATTCCTTGCTTTTGTTTTATTAGAGAAAAGATTTTTGATTCGGTCTCTGTTCTTAACTTCATTTCATTAGAAAGTAATGTTTCTAAAGTTAGATCTGTCTTATTGAGATAGTTCTTAATAACTGCAAACATAAACCCTGGTTTTTTTCTTAAAGTTTCAGTTTCTAATTTCAACTCGCCAATTGATCTATCCCCATATAATTCAATATAGATTAGGCAATCTTGATAAAAGTTTTTATTTTTTACTTTTAAAACGCCTAAGAGAAATTCATTTCCTGTATTATTGAATACAGTAAGTAGAGATTGATCATTTCTAACTTGCTCTGTTAATCTCATTAAGTATTTTGTAGGTTCAGTACTCTCTATACCAGATTCACCTGAAAGTAAGTTATTTTGGTAGAGAGAAGGATTTTCTAAGTTAAGCTTTGTTAAAAACCGATGGACGGAACCATTCATCATCATTACATAGAAATCATTTATTATAGGTGTTTCCCATTTCTGTAGTACATTTTCATTTAAATATTTAACTAATTCAATAAGCTCTGAAAGTGACTTTCGATGCAAAGTACTTCGATTAATTTTTTTATAATGTAATCTGAAGTTATTAAGGAAGTAATCAATACTTTTGTCTAATTTCATAAAAGCAAACAGTAATCTACTCAAGTTAACAATTAGCGATGGAGTTTGTTTTACTTTATCCCAAAATGACAATTTTTTATCATCAACAAAATCAACAGGATCTTGAAGTCCCATCATTCTTTCCATATCTTCTTTATTTGTTTTAAAAGATGGTAATAATAACAACCCGCGATACCAGTTATTAATATTATAATAAATCCTTCCTTTAATTAACCCTAACATATTATTAAGCATATCTTCATGATCTTTTATTATCACTGGTGACACACCCATTGCTCTCATTGTTTGTTCATATACAGTTGCATAAGCTTTTTGAGCAAAACTAAATGTTAAAGGTGTAGTCACACCACAATAACTTTCTTGGATATTAGAATTATCAAATACTTTAGTATTGCCAGTTTGACTAACGGGAGGTGCTATCTTTGTAATAGGCCTTGTTTGTAAAATATAAAGCTTATCATTTTCAAATGCCCATTCAATATCTTGAGGATGACTATAGCTATCTGCAATCATCGAAGCAGTTTTACATAATCTTTTTATTTGAAGATCTGAAATTGATTGATTATTTTTATTTATTTCAGGTAATTCAACTTTAATTGCACCATTACTTTTATTGCTATCAAAAATATATTTAAAATCTTTCTCATTAATAGACTTTTTAATATCCCCCGTATTAGCATTGACTATAAATTCATCAGTATTACATTCACCTGAAACTACGCCTTCTCCAAGTCCAAAAGTACTTGAGACTAAGCATTCAGAAAGGTTTCCGTTAGTTGGATTTGCTGTAAAGATGACTCCCGATTGCTCTGAGTTAATCATTTTTTGTACGACAACAGAAACTTTAAGATTATTTAATGGTAATTTTTTCTCAAGTCGATAAATGATAGCTCTGTAATTAAAAGCACTGGCAAAACACTTCTTTATACTAGTTAATATATTCTCATTTCCTTTTTGATATAAAAATGAATCCATCTGCCCGGCAAAGGATGCTTGAGCTGAATCTTCGTCAACGACTGATGATCTTACAGCATAAAAAGTATCTTGATAGTTTTCAATTTGCCCGACAATATTTGCAAACTTGATTTTAAACTTTTCATCAAACTCTGTATCAAGGATTTTTTGTTGAAACTCTTCAAGGAGATTACTTAATATGCGCTTATCTACTAAGCTGGCCTGATCAATGATATTACTAAATGTTTCAATTAAGTTATTATCAGTAAAGAATGCATCAAAACTTTCAGTAGTAATAACGAACCATTCAGGAACTTCTATATCCATTTGTTTCATTATTGCTAAATTTTTTGCTTTACCACCTACTAATTTTATGTTGGTATTAATGATACTATCTTCAATATTTAAAATCATACATCCATCTCTTTCATTAATTCAATCATATGAATTGACGTATTAAATATTCTTTCCATAAACTTATAGTGTCGAAATGTATGTGCCATTAAGTACATCAAAAGTCTTTCAACACAAAAATCGTAGACAGCAAGTTTAAATCCTCTTCTCCACATTTTTTTATCTATACTTGTTTGGGTATAAAATTCTAAACGTTCTCTATGAAATTCAATATGTTCTTCAAGCTCTTCTAAGGAGGTATTTCTGTTTAAAACAAAAATTAAAAACTCGGCCAAATCTCTTTGAGGTATATTAATTGACATTAACTCAAAATCGTAAAGACATAATTGAAATTTATCATTAATATTTTTAAGCGCCAAGTTTCTTGGATTAAAATCATTATGGATTAAAGTTTTCGGCATAGAGTCAATCTCCTTCCACCATTTGGGTAAAAGGTCTATATGCTCACGAAATAATTCAAGATGCTCTTTGTTGACAAAGTCATTATGCTCTAGCCTAGCATTTTCTGCTAATGCATTCCATAGTGACATTTTTTCAATCCTACTATTTGCGGTAGGAGTATGCCCCATCCAATCTAGCTCTAATAAGCTTTCCGTTTTGTTGTAATAAAGTGAGTGGATATCAGAAATGCCTTCAATTACGCATTTAATCTTTTCATCATTCCAAAGTGAAACATCACCTGCAGTATTCATTAATTCCACGTCTTGAAGTAATTCCATTGCACAAATATAAATTTCTCTTTCTTTATTTTCATATGTTCCATATTGAATTGGCATGTACTTTTTTTGATCAAGCTTATTAAAGATATTGTATAAATTTAATTCTTTACTATGAGTTTGAGAAAATCCTAGGCTATCTTTAAATTGATTAAAGCTCACAGAGAGTTCTGTACTACACATGCTCGCCATCGTATTTAGCATAAGCACTACTTCACTACCTAATGGCTTAATTTTGAGCATTATTTCTTTTGTATAAATATTTGATTCATCATTATTATCAGAATAAATTAGCCTAAAAGGAAATAGGCCCACAGTTTTAGTAATATTACGGGAGGTAAGCTCTGTAATAATACTGGATCCGAGTTTAAATTCTTTAAGATGATAACTTGAATTTAGGGAGTAGTTTTCAATTTTTAGGTTAAACTTTTCATTCATAAAAAGTTCATCTAGTTCATCAAACTTTAGCCAGTTTACAGGTCTATTTCTTCCAAGTTTATCATGAGCTCGAGCAAAATGACCTGCTCCAATTGCTGCTGTAGTGGACAAATCTAGTCCTAAAGCAAAGGCACAAATAATTTCGGCAAATCGTTGAACTTTATCAGGCCCTGCACAATCCATTATCTCCAACATTTCAGTTTGATATGAGAGTGCTGTACCACCTCCTACCGTCCCAATAACAAGTGAAGGCAATAACATTCTAGCATAAACTCCATCACTTTCTAACTGCATTTCAAGATGTCCTAGCGATGATTCATGTACACAAGCAATATCTTGACCTGTTGCTGTAAATATAGCACCTATAACATTTGATACATTTGTATTTACGCTAGTCATTCCTATTAACTGTCCACCTTTATTAATTACTTCATAAGTTTTAACTAAAGCACTAGGAGTTAATTTTAGTACGTCTATGATTACTTCGTTGGATAAAAATACTTCTGCATGAACTTTAGCACCACGGCCTTGAAGCATAGATTGCTGTGATACTTTTTTGTCTGAACTCGCATTTCCTTCAATTATATGAAAATCTAAATCAAGTTCTGGCATTTTTTCTATTTCTTCTAGTATCCATTTACATGCATGGTTTGTGCAAGAAGTGGTCATATTCTGTCCGCTAGCATCACCTGTGCGATATAAAAGTTTTAACCAGACTGTTTTACCAAAAATGATAGAATCAATTTCATATAAATTTGAAAAATTTGATACTTTTTTGGTTTCTTTAATTATATTTTGAAAATTTGCCTGGCACCAATCATTAAAATCATGTGCTTGATTTAAGTTTTTAAATGTAAATACTGGAGTTCGCAACATTACTTGATCAAGAAACTTAACGTTTAATCCACCAGCTCTTGAAATAGCGACTGCTCCTCTTGTTGCTGATGCTACAAGTGCACCTTCTGTTGTTGCAAATGGTGCATAAACAAGTTCTTTATGATCTTTCCTATTAATTACTAATGGCCCTGCGATACCAACAGGAATTTGTACTGCTCCGATATAATTTTCTATATTTTTATGAAGTTTATTGGCATCAAAAGAGCTTTCATTAAAGTAGTCAAGCTTGGCATTTGTTGATTTTCTTAAAAACTGAACTCTGTCCATTCTAGCATCTTCTGTATAAAGACCTCTTCCCGGAATCTTTGGTAATTCATTTTTTGATATTTGCCCGTCATTGGAACTAAAAATTTTATTACATTTTTCTTTTTCAATTATATTTTGCAATATCTGAGATGTTTTTTCATCACTGGTAGAAAAACCATATTCGCTGTCACTTGACATTGACCATTCTAGTTTCAAACTCCCATTGTAAATTTTATTATTTGAGTTAATAAAATCTACTTGAAATTCAGTTTCAGCATCAAAATCATCCATATTACTTACTTGAGCTCTCATTCCATCTTCTGATAAATCAAAAATCTTGCCATTTAATATTTGATTATTGATTATTAATTGAATTTTCCAATCAGAATAATCATAAAAACAATATCGTAAATTTTTTCTCCTCTCGTTCAACTCAACCCCCTAAAAAGTGCCCAGATCAGAACTCCGTAGGTACTTAGCATGGCCATACCTACTAATGATTCATTTATTTCTCTACCTTTTATTGAAGGTTTAATTGCAAAGTATATTAAATGTAATATTGCAATACTGATTGCTACTGTGTAGACCAATCTTCCCGCAAAAGGAAAAAATGTGCTTACTGAAACTAATTTATCGCCAAGAATTCCTATTGTGACTAATAATACTGAAATTAGACATACACATCCAATTACCCCTAATATTTTAGAATAGGAATCTACTTTTTCTCTTTCTTCTTCAGGTGGTCTTGTTTTTCTTGTTATTTCAAAGGCAAAACCTGAGACAAAGGAAAGTAATGCAAACAAGTTAATTTCTAGGATAAATGGTGATTTTCCAATTCCAAGGGCAACAAACCAATAAATAATCATTGGCATGATCACCATATGTGAAACGGCGTATAAAATTAAATTTTTTGAAAGCCATTCGCCCACAAAAAATTCAGCGGCCATAAGTAAGCTATAAATTGTTAATAAAACCCATGTTAGTGTGACAAGTCCAAACCCTTGATCTAAATAGATGCTATAACTAAATTGAAAAATTATACATATTGCACCAATTATTTTTAAATCTTTTAAAGAGATGAAACCTCTTTGGAGGATACGGTCTGGATAATTTTCACAATCAATCTCATAATCTTTATGTTCATCATAAATTCTTAAAATTAAAAAAAATGTCCAACTAGCGATGCAACCGAAGATATCAACTAATTGAAATAACTGAACATTTTTATCTATAAATGTTCTGCCTAGAGCAACGGCGGTTAAATATAGGACAAAAAACAAAATACCATTAGCAAGTGGAAATCTTTCGGCCATCCAAGCATAGAATCTTTTTATCCATGTAGATTTTATAGTTAATTCATTATTCATATATATTCCAAAAAAAGTTGATATAACGTCTGTAATAAATTTAACCAATTAAAATTATTATAGAATTATATGTATTATTAAATTGAAATACATACTAACGTGGTAACGCAAATATGCAAAATGATTATAGTTTAGCAAGTATTATTTATAGAGTTTCACTGGAAACTCCAGATAAGACTGCTTTAATTATTCCAGAGGTTTCTAAACAAAAAATCAAGTATTTTGAAAAAATATCTTATTTTGAATTTTGGAATCGAGTTTCTGAAATTTCTTATGGCCTAAAGCAATGCTTTAAACCAGGAGATAAAGTTTCTATTTTAATAGGTATTAGTGTTGATTTATATGCGTTAGTCATTGCTATGCTTGCTTGTGAAATCATTCCAGTATTTTTAGATCCTGGAATGGGGAGAAAAAATTTAAAAGGTGCAATCAATTCAATTGAATTAAACAAATTCATTGGAACTAAATCATTATTAAAATATAGATGGTTTTTGCCAAGATTTTGGAAAAAGAAATTCTACTCTATTGATTCTAGCGGTATATTAGTAAAAAGGCTTGAACTTCAACCTATACCATTAATAGCATCTAAAATAAATTCACAGGAACAAACTGCTTTAATTTCCTTTACTTCTGGTACAACTGGAGTTCCTAAGGGAGCTAACAGGACATTTTACTCTTTATTTCATCAACATATTGCTTTAAGAGAAAGTTTTCCAGATGCAACTAATGATGTTGATATGACTTGTTTCCCAATTGCTGTTTTGCATGGACTTTGTTGTGGTGTGACTAATTTTTTACCTCCAATCAATTTCAAGAAAATTGATAATTTTCAATCTAATTTAATTATCAGAGAACTAGAATCACAATCAATTACAAGATTAACGGCAGCACCAAAATTTTTAAATATTTTAACTAATTATATGATAAAAAATGCAATAGTAAATCTTAATATCAGAGCACTGGCAGTTGGTGGAGCAATCGTTAAGGAAAGTTTAGTCAAAAAACTTCAAATTTGTTTTCCTAAATCTAATTCATGGATTATTTATGGCTCTACTGAAGCAGAACCAATGGCAAAAATTACTTTTAAAACTTTTATTAAAAATAATAAAAGTTCAAGCGGTCATTTGGTAGGTAAAAGTGTTGATGTTGCAGATATAAAAATTATTGATACTAGCAAGCTTGATATTAATTTACTTCCTAAAGAAATTTCAAGTTTGGAAGTTGAAAATGGTCACGTAGGTGAATTAATTGTTTCAGGAAAACACGTATTAAACTCTTATATTAATAATATTGAAGCAAATAACGAGATTAAGATAAAATTAAACGATGGTACAACTTGGCATCGGACAATGGATCTAGCAAAATATGATCATGAAAATAACCTTTGGTTATATGGTAGGGTTAATGATTTAATTAAATATCAAGATACAATTATTTATCCTTTTGAAATTGAAAAGAAACTTGATAAATATGGAATAAATAGTGCTATTGTTCAGAAAAAAAACAGAATCATTCTTTTCATTGAATCTAAGAAACCATTAGCAAACTCACTCAATGAGAAGGTTAAATATATTCTAACAAGCTTCAAACTTAATAATATTCAAATTAGAAATATCAGTTCCCTTCCTGTTGATAAGCGTCATCGTAGTAAAATTGATCGAAATAAACTTAAAAGAAAATTTTAAAGATAATAATATGAAAAAATTAAAAAATGAACTAGCACAAACTATAAACAATGATCAAATTGCATACTCAATGTTGTGGGAAGATAGCAATATTTTAATAGAAGCGCTTAATATTGACTCTGATGATAATATACTGACAATTACGAGTGCTGGCTGTAACGTTCTAGCTCTGTTACTACAAAACCCTAAAAGTATTACCGCAATTGATTTAAACCCAGCTCAAACTAACTTATTTAGACTTAAAGTTGCAGCTATCAAATTTTTAACTTACCAAGAATTCTTATCATTGTTTGGATTATCAAAATTGTTTGATGCCACAGAGGTTTACACTAAACTTAGTCCAAAGCTAGATGATTCAACTAAAGGTTACTTTAATAATAATATTAGATTAATTAAAAATGGTTTAATTCATATAGGCAAGCTTGAGCAATACTTTAATGGTTTTGCAGAAAGAAAAACTTATCAAGATATTATTAATTCAATTTACTATTCAAATACTATCGAGGAACAAAGATTACTACTACCAAGTTTATTTACTGCTGAATTTGATCGATTATTCCTAAGCTATTTCAGTAAAGAAAACCAGTCAAAAAGCGGGAGAGACTCTGAAAAGTATAAATATGTAAATCAAAAAGAGGTTGCCCAAGGACTACTCAGAAGATTTAAGCAAAACATGAACCAAATACTTTTAAAAGACAATTATTTTAATCAATATTTTTTGACTTCGAATATTTTTGATTTAGAAAAATGTTACCCTTATCTTAAAGAATGCAACTTTAAATTATTAAAGAAAAAAGTAGGTAGCATCAAGATCATAACAGAAGAACTTGAACAACACTTAGAAAAAATGCCCATAGGTTTTTATACCAAAGGTAACTTTTCGGATATATTTGAATATATGAGTGAAGATGACTCCATTAAACTGCTTAAGCATATTGGCAATCACTTTGCCTCGAAAGGACGAATTGCATTTTGGAACTTATACAACAAAAGGTTTTCAAATAATAAAGTTAGTAATCTAAGAACTCTAGAACAAATATCAAAAGAGCTATACAAAAAAGACAAAGTTTGGTTTTATACTAACTTTGTCGTTGAAGAGGTAAAGTAAAATGTATTTATCATTTATTAAAAACAGGTGGAAATGGTTTACCCTTTTCATGTTAATAGTACTTGGAGCATCATTAGGCCTTAAACAAGCTGTCATTCCTGATAACTCATTAAAGGTATGGTTTTTACAAGATGACCCTCTGTTAAAAAACTATCAGAAGTTTCATGATCATTTTGGTAATGATGAAGTAATAATCATTGCCTTAGACTTCAAAAGAAATATATTTAATACTGATGACTTAAACAAAATAAATATAATTACTCGATCATTACAGACTGTACCTGGTATTGATCAGGTTACTTCTATTACAAATGTTCAAAATATTTATGACACAAATGATGAAATATTTTTTGATAAACTTATACCGGATAATTTTATAAAGTATGATGAAAAAGACTTGAAATTAGCGCATGAACGATCTCTGAATAATCCATTAATTAATAATAGAATCATTAATACACCAGGTGACGTCACTTTAATTTGGGCACAAATGAAAACAAATATTGATGCTCAGAGAGATGAAATTGTAGAGGTTGTAAAAAATACTGTTAACACTCATTTAACTAGTGAAACAGTTCATTTTGGTGGAGTCGGAATTATTTACTCTGCTCTTAACAAAGCAACTACTCATGATTTCGGATTATTTATTTTAATTTCATATATCATGATGATTATTTTTTTGAAATATGCCTTCCGTAATATAAAATTAATCATTGCAGCAATGAGTGTTATTAGTGTTGGAACTATTTTTACTTTAGGACTTTATGGAATGTTGGGAAATCACTTAAATATGGTGACTGTAATGCTTCCAACTTTAGTAGCAATACTTGGAATTGCAGATGCAATCCACTTCCCTTCTGCTTTTATTGCTATCGAAAATGGCAATCCAACTTTGGTTAAAAAGCAAGTAGCATTACTAACATTAAAAAAGATTTTTACGCCTTGTTTACTTACAACAATAACAACTATGGCAGGTTTTTTGGCACTGTCTAGTTCTCCGATGGCCGTAATTCAACAACTAGGTTTTTACGCTGCATGGGGAATTGGGATTTCATTTATTGCTAGCTTGTTATTTATGGTAATTGCTTATTTAAGTATTGATGAAAATGTAAAAATACCTCAATCAAAGTTTATCAATAAATGTTTAGATATTATTTCATCCGCTATTATCCAACGAAAAAGATGGCCACAATTAGTTTGTCTATTTGTTATTCTAATAGGGTTAATTGGAGTATTTAAATTAAACATTGACACTCTTACCATCGGGTATCTTCCTGATAATAATAAAGCAGTCATAGACCACCATGAAATTGAAAAGAAATGGGGAAATTATAATATTCTTGAATTATTAGTAATACCAAAAAGTAACCTCAAAGCTGATGACATAAAAATATTAAATGCAACTGAACAGTTTACTGCAGAAGTTAATAAATTACCTGAAATCCAATATAGTATATCAATAATGGATTTATACAGACGAGTTGAACATGTATTTCGAGGTGATCTTCCTCCTCAAGGTCCGATGATGCCGGCCACGGCAGCACAATTAAAGCTTATTATTGATTCGGGATCTCAGGTTTGGGACAGAACAGATCCAAGTTTCAATGAAAATATTGTTGCTCCCTTTATCAATATTGACAAAAAAGTGGGTAGAATTACTTTTGTAGCAGATATGCTTAGCGCTAAAGAAATAGATAGAGTTTTAACCAAAGTAAACAATATTGCGAAACAATATTTTTCAGACATTGCAGAAATTAAGCCCTCTGGTTATGTTCCCTTATATGTGAAAATTATTGACTATATACTAGACTCTCAACTTAATTCTCTGTTAATAGCATTAACAGTTATATTTTTTATCATGTTATTCTGGTTAAAGTCAGTTCGACTATCATTAATAGGAATTATCCCCAATATTTTCCCTGTCATAATAATGTTTGGGATAATGGGAATATTAAAAATTAACCTAGATATCGCAACAGCAACAATAGCAGCTATCGTAATGGGAGTGTCAATTGATGATACAATCCATTTTTTATATTACTGGTCAAATGCAGAAAAATCAGGAAAAAGTTTTAATGAATGCTTAATGGATACATTTAGTTCCTGTGGAAGAGCAGCTATTACTACTTCAATTTTACTTGTACTAGGATACTCAGTAATGATTTTTGCAGAGGTTAAATCAGTACAAAGTTTTGGAAGTTTAACTGCCATGGCCGCACTCTTTGCTTTAATTGGAGACTTATTACTTTTACCAATACTTTTAAGGTTTAAATTTCCAAATTAGAAATACTCATTTGCATTAGTTATTTTATGTTAGAAACTTGAATCAAAATAAGAATTACTCCCTATAATTTAATGAAACTTCCAATATAAATAACTCTCTTTTTATCAATAAAATCAATTTAATATGCTCCTTAATTTTTCATAATGAGACACTTTTCTATTAATCTGTTTCAATTTGACATTCATTTTTTATCAAAACATGTATTTAAAACTACTTAACTTTAGGCATGATAATTGCTCTAATAAAGCAATAAATATAGTAAATGAACTATCTAAGCTATCAAAATTACGCAAGAGAATTTAATAGCTAGCATAAAAGAGGAGTTACCACATGAAACTTAAGAAGAAATCGTTCCTTTCACTATTGCTGGTACTTTCGTTAATCATATTATCTTCATGCGGAATTGGTTGGGAAAACTATGAACAAGAAATTAATGGTGATGGAAAATCAGTTGAAAAAATAAATATTTCAAAAAACTCTAATGCAATAATGCTATCAAAGCTAACTTATGATTCTCCTCAACTCCCTATAAATTTTAAAAGAATGGCAAAGCTTACAATCGACTGTCCTTCAGATATTAGTCCAAATAACGTTACCTTGAAGTTAAGACATAAGGAGTCCAAGACTAGAATACTTCAAGGAAGTGCATCTAATATGCTTGGTACAATAAGCTTTTTTATTCCATCTGGAGTAAATGGGAAGTCAGCAAAAACATATGAAATAATTCAAAATGGTGATGAATTGAATGCAACAACTATTGAATTAGATGGGAACGATATGGCAAGCTATACATTAAATTAGTTTATTATGGATATTTAAATATAAAAGTTAGGAGATTAATCAAGATGAACGTAACTTTACAAAACAAACAAGACACACAAAGAAACGTAATTTTATTTGGAATTGCATTTTGGCTTTTTTTTATAGGCTTTCTTTCCATAGAAAATACCTCTGCCGTCGAGGAAGATATAAGTGGACAAGTTATGTACGAAGATCGTGTAGATGATGATTGGAATGACCTTGTGACTAATTGTGAAGGTAGTATGACATGGACTAGTAAGGCAAATGGAGAAGTAAATCGTGTTACAATGAACTGTATGGGAACAAGTTGTGGTGCCTGTAATCAAAATAAGTGGGCAATCAATATGCCTTGTGATGGCTCAATACTAGTAGAGAGAGCAGGAGCTGTCATTTCTAGTAACAAAAACGCTGTAGTCGGCCAGAAGGTAACGATAGCTGACTCCTTCTGCCGAGACATGTTTATTAATGGAGCAATTTGTAAGTTTAACAATGATTTTGAAAATGGTTTAACTGCAGATATAACAATAATATGTAATACTAACTATACCTCTCCCACTGATGGATCTGCTCACTACTTCTCATTAGCTCAGCTTTTTGCTGTGGACCCTCACGGAGATGGAAATTGGGATACAGACTCCAGCACTGATACCTTTACTGCTTCTGTTGATAGTGTAGTAGATAAATTTTTGCATCTATATTTACCTCAAACAATAATTCCTATGGCGTTAGCAACAAATGTTTTTACGACACCAAGTCTGGCAGAAGGAGTAACAGGCGGGTTTGTCTGTGGTGAACGTAACAACTATGGAGATTGCTCAGGATTTGCAGGAAACAATGCTGTAATAAATGCTTGTAATGGAAATAACACAAGAGAATGTAGAAAAGTCATTGAAGATCAGACTGATCACTCTCAGTACGAAAGTGGTGCGGAGATGGAAAACTTTTGCAATGTAATAAAATCCAGGGTCGAAGCTGGTACTATTAACTCAGCTATTGATTTTAATTGTGGTAATGGCCAATGCAGTGATAATAGAGATAATTGTGACGATGACAATGATTGCAATACAGTAGCAACTTGCGAGAAAAACTTTTTAGCAATGTTTCCTCCTAAAGCTAATAAACGATTTTTTTCTATCCCAATGCATTCAGGTGAAAACGGTTCAAATGACTATCGATATGAACTAGATAATAATGGTTATATAAAAAACCATCAATGGGTAAGTAACGGTACAGTAAAAAGAAAAACCTCATGCCATTCAAATGCAATAAATAATTGTAACGAAAATGATTATTTTGGAAGGATGGGGATCTCACAAAATAAACTTCATGGTGCAAATACTAAACATGGTTGTTGTCCCGAAGGTTGGACATTTGAGCATGAAGCAGATGGATGTTTTTGTACTAAATCAATTGGAGGCAATAACAATGGTAACAACGGGAACGGCGGTCCACCAGTATGTAATGAAAGTAATAGTTATTCATGTGCTCAAGATGAAGTATGTTTAGGGCCAAAAGATGGTAATGGTAATGCTTGTTGGAATAGTGGAAATTGTTTTCCAGTATCTCAATAAATTACGACTAATCCTAATGTTTATTGTGATATTCATGATAATCAAAGTCAATCAACTGCATGTAATGATTCTAATGGTGCTTCAGGTAAAGGTAGATTTGAAAGAGATTGCACATTTGTTGTTATAGGAGGATCTCTTCAGAAGTATTCTCAGTTTGATAATTCTCTGAAAGTTCAAGATATTGTACTCAATAGCTCTATAACCGCAGGCAATTATACTCTGGATGCAAAGTATACAGGAGGAGATGATAATAGTGGTGTTCCTACTGGTCAACTCCACTTATACAAGGATGGAACTTCTGTGGCTCAAATGTCGCCAGATTTTAATTGGCCGGATCAAATGAGTGGAGGGAAAACGTTTAGCTTTCCAGGTTATCTCGATATTACAGTTGTTGGTTCAGGTAATCATTATTATATAGGGAATTTATTTAATCAAAATTCAGGTGGAGCTGTAAATGAAATAATAGTAGGTAATGAAGGGGGACCTTCTTTCGGTGATGATTGTGGCGGTAATATGCTTATAAATGGTGGGTCAACTCCAGAAGCTTACCCTAGCGGAGGTAGTGATTGTGATTATGAAATTTCAAAAATTCCTACGACAGATACATTGGTTAGAACAGGAAGTCTTGGAGATATGAGCAATCTTGTTTGGGCGTATACAAAAAATGGCTATTTTTATAGTACAGGTGCTACTAATTCTATGTCAAAAGGTTGGTTGGAACTTGATTCGGGAGATGTAATTCAAATTTACTTAGCTGAACAAATCGGATACCAATATTACTCTAGGAAATCTAACGTTATTACTTTTACAAAATGAAATTAACTGGGAGCTCATCAACTATCAACGAGGATTAAGGAAGCACAAGTTTTAGTCGAGATGTGGAGGAACGAATATAACACGGTAAGACTTCATAGCAATATTGGTTATATACTACCTTTTATACAGGGTTTTGAAATTGTCAGTGAAACTTTACCGTGTTAAATGAATTCAAATTAAGAATGGACTGAGGAATGGGGTCTGGTCAGGTTGCTGACGACAGATCACCCAAGCTTATTATATGCTGATACTTATTTCTTTATTAAGCAAAGCATTATTAAGCCTACAAATAAAAGTTAAGGCCTTATAGAAAGTTTCACACTAAAGCTAGTGTGATTTGCTTACTTTAATAATACATGCTGAAGCTTTGAAATATCAATTTCCTCAACAAATGGAAGTAACTTTGGATTTTCCAATGAATTTTTACCTCTGTGTAGCTCATCAGTTGGTAATTGAACATCACTCATAAATTTTTCAACAAATAAAACATTTATTAATTCTGAACGACTACTAGAAAAGCACGGCCATGATGGGTGTGAACAAGTCGAAAGTATTTCTCGAATAGGATAATTATAAAAAGTACTACTTACAACTTCCCTATATATAGAATGCTTCTTTTTAGTAACGATTAATTCTCTTAAGACAGCTTGAACTTTTTCATTCTCTAAAGGTAAAACAGTGCGACCTTTATTTTTAATATCAAGGATAAAAACTAACTTACTTTCTTCTTTTAAGTGAACTGAAGGTAAGTAACTAGACATAAGCAAGATCGGATTAAAGAAAGTAAGTTCCTTTTCTGTTGCTTTGCTCTTTCTAATAACTCTATAACTATCCTTAATTTTTCCAGCATGCCCATTTTGAGAAAGATATTTTATGATTGCTTCTCTTTTTTCGTTTGTACTATTAAAGATCTGCCCATTCATATTCTTAAGTACAGTTTTTCTTATTTGTTCAACTGAACTTACAGATTCTTTTGGTTCAATTAATATTTCAAGTACATTAAGATGAAGTTCCTCAAAACTAATTAAAGATGAACTATTCTTTGATAAATAATCATACCTACTTTTTAATTCTCTATCACCTACTGCTAACATTAAGTCAAAAGACATAAATGGTGCATATTTCTTTAATAAATCAGCAAATACAAGTTTTTGGATAATAACTTTGGTAACCTGATCTACTTGTTCTTTTATTTTATTTTTAAAATTTTTAACTGGGGCCATCTCTAAATTGAAATAGATTTGATCTACAGTAAAGTTACGAACATTTCCTTCAGATATCACACTGTTTAGGTCTTTTCCTGCATTAACCACTATCTTGCTTTCAATTATATTATTTAACCATGACTCAATAATCTCTTTAGATTTTCCTGAGTTATCATTCAGACTAATTAATTTATTTAATCTCTCCACCATTTCTTCTTCAATAAAAAGATCTATTTCATTTTTAATTTTTTCTCTTTCAATATTGTTCAATAATATATGTCTCAATCGAATCCTCTCCTTTTCATTCATTTCAAATCGTATTCCTGACAAGCGTTTATCTTCAACAATAGATACTATCTTAGACATAAAAATTTTCACTAATTGAGATTTAGTTAACATTGGTGCACATTCTGACCAGGTAGTACTTTTACAAGCAATTTGCATGTTAATTACATTGGGGTAGTTACTTATGATTGAATTACTATTAACAGTTACACTCCCCTTTAATTCTTTCAAACTTATAGGAATTATTTTAAATTCATTCTTTGAATTTCTTAGCTGTCGAAATGCTTCTATTTCGTCCCAGTAGTAATCTGTTTCTTCAATATTCTGACCTATGATATCAGAGAAGATATAATTAACAATTCTTTCGTCTGTATTGAAATCGTAATTTGATTTTAATGCCTCAATTTTTAATATACGCCCAAGCCAAATTTTTGAAACGGCTTCATTCATAAGAAAGTTAAGATAATCTTTGTATTTTATATCTTTACCATCTTCAAAAAAATACTGCATGGATCTAACTATCTGATTTTTGAACTTTTTAAAATTTTCTTCTGATAAAGGCTTCATTGCCCTCAGCAGATCGACGCCCGTTATTTGATACAAAGAATCATCAAGGTTATTTATTCTTCTATCTTGAATTTCCCAAAGTGTTGCATTTTTAAAGTAAGGGTTTAGAGTATCTCCATAATTTATTTCAGTAGGTAGAAACTCTGGAGGTAAAGGATTAAATACTTGCTGAGCATGACTTGATGTAATCGTTGATCCAATTCCTGAAATTAAAAATAGTAAAAATAAGTATTTTCTCAAATGCCCCTACCGGTAATAGTTGATTACTTTTAGTAACACTTACAAGAAAAAATATCTTTTAAATATTACTCAAATATAAATTTTACAGTCATAAATATTAACCTAAGTACTTAAAAAATAATAAAAAAGTAAGTATGAAATAATTTTACCTGCAATGCATCAGGTTGACATCTATAGGTCTTTAAAGTTATGTATCCAGAATTAGTAATTATAAAAAGGACAAAGTAAAATGAGCTTCAAAATATTAACTATAAGTTTAATTTCATTACTTATTTCAATGCCAAGTTTTTCATCTTCAACTGTAAATATCGAAGATGTAGCAATTGGATCAAAAACGGGTGATACGTTTATCGCTAACCGATTTTTCAATAAAAATGGCCATATATTATTACTAAAAGACTTAGATGAAAGCTTTAAACAAGATTTTCATGTTTTAGACTTTGAAGCAACTAATGCAAAACTAGAAATTGAGTTAAATAAGGATAATCAATTAACTTATTTAGTTCAAATTGATAATAAGTGGATGGTTAATGGTTTTGGAAAAGAAAACGGTGAATGGAGCAAGATGGAGAAAAGCTCAATGTTGACTGGAAGTGGAGTTCTTTCAAACTTAACAACTCTACCTGATGGCAGACTTGCAGTTAGTATAAAAGAAGAAAACAAAGAAAATATCCTTTTAATGGAATTCGATAATTTATCTGAAAGATATCAAATTATAGAAGTAATTTCAAAAGCAGAGCTTAAGGTTCATGCTGCAAAGATTAAAAGAAAAATGAGCATTAATCACGGTTTAACTAGCACAATTAAAATAAATGCCACTTGTGATAAAGAAGGCGGAGATTGTGATGAGGTTAGAAGTAATTCTGGACTTGGCTTTACTGCAGGTGCAGTCACTGGGGTAGGTTTTGCTTATAGAAGACATCTTGCTAATAAGTGGGGATATCAGATTGGAGGAATTCTTTGGGGATCATCAAGTAATGTTCATGCTAACCTTGGTGCAACGGTTTTTAAAACTCTTCACCAAAGTAAATGGGGTCGTTTTATGGTTATATCTGGTGCTAGTGCATTTTATAATGCAAACAATGAGATTGATTGGGACCAGTGTGAATATGACGTACCTGATTCCGTCTGGGAAGAAAATCCTTCTTATGACCCATGTAGCGGAGTTGAGGCTTCTTGGAATAACAGTACTACTATAAATTTAGGTATTGGTATTGGTATGGAATTTCCACTTGGTAAAAATATTGGACTTGTTTTTGAACTTCCTCTTACTCTAATGCTAAAAAATGATGGTTTTGGAATATATCCGATACCAAGTCTTGCTTTAATTTATTACTTCTAGAGCAATTTCTTAATAGAACCTTTTTACTTGTTAAAGAGGTTCTATACCAAAACTACTTCTTTAAAATAATTAACTGCCCACCAATATGTGCTGGATGCAAGTGACACTTCATTGGATAAATTCCATTTTTCTTTAGCTTAACCTTAACTATTTTTTTTTCACCTTTCTTTACAACTTCAGTGACGCCGTGACTCGGAATCATAAAGCCATGATTTCCTTTGGCCTTATTGATTAGAGTAAGTTCTAATTCCTCATCTTCATAACCTGCAATAGTTCCTGGTACCCATTGCTTAGTGCCTTCAATTTCATAAGTAACCAAGGTTACTTTTCTCATATCAGCAAATGTAGTTAGTGAAATCATAGATAATAATACAATAATAAGGCACTTCATTTTTAACTCCTTGATAATTATTTTAATTGAATGTATTAATGATAGCATTAATTAAATGTCACTTGCTAAAGTATTGGCATTATATCAATCCGGATATTTTTGCTCTACAATATTAATTTTTATGGACAGACAGTATCTAAGGAGCGTTTTTCGGGATGTGGGATTCTTTTATCTCCCTTTGTTCTTAATTCATTAAGGTACTTAACAGAAAAACTTTCTTGTGCAATTGTTTTGTAATAGTTCATCCGTCTAACAACGTGTTCAGAATCTTTTACTTTACAATATTTTTTTAAGTTTCGTTTAACTTTGAACCATTTAAAAAAGTTAAAATGTGATAAATTAAAAGTTTCATCCCAGTAAGGGCCTATATAGTCAAGCAAATCAACTTCATTATTTACCTTCCACTTATTACCATCTCTTATTAAATAAGGGTTTGGCCCTTCACAAAGATTTCGATAAAATAGTAAACCTTGATAATTAGCTTCAAGATCACCGAAGGAGAAAACACCTGACGGCCAATAACCTAGGACTGTTCTTTCTAACCTGATTCCAAAATCAATTGCTTTTCTAAAAGCATCATTTTCTGAATAACCTTTTCTGATATATTTATTATATACATTAAAATATCTCATACCAGTGCTTAAAAAATGAGCTAGTTTATCAGCTCCAAAATAGACATTATTCATTTGTAAGTTGTGTCCCATAGGCAAAATCCTTGCTAATCCTGAGTATTTAAAATGATAGATACTCATATTATAATATTTTCTATTTGAAGTATTTGCGTTAGGTAGCATATCTGTGCCTAAATTATGTTCGATCCATTTTTCTATTTTTTGAACAATAAATCCTCTAAACACATCTACTGATTTTTTTCTTAAATCATTGCAAGTATACAAATGATCATTATCTTTATTGGCCGTTCTAACTACTTGTAAAATTTTTGCATTCATATATGAATTTATTTCTTTGGAGACGTCTTTTAATTCCTTCCCCCAAACTAAATATTGGTCAGACTCTAATGCATTAGCTACATTAAAAGATAATGTTAAAAATAAGATAAAGTTTCTAAGATAAATAATCACAATTGTCCTTGTTTAAATAAAAGCAATAAATAGCTAAAAAGAATAAAAATGTAAAAATAATTCTAATGTTTGAAATTTTTTACATTAAAAAGGTAACTCAGTCTCTAAAGTAATAAGTTATTTTGATATGAAAATATCTTAATAATATGTTGTAAATTCAGGAGTTTAACAGCGAACCATGTAAAATAAACTCGAAACTTTAATCTTCTACTGTCATCATAATAGTGAGTGTATGTTATTTCTCTAAGAAATTATAAAGGGAATAAAATGTTTAAGAAGGGAGTTACTGCTAATTTAGTAGTATTAATATCGAGTATATTTACAAGTGTCACTGCTAGCAAAAAGCAAAACAAAAGATTATTCCTAATATTATTAACAAGCTTAAATTTACTTTTACCACTCCCCTCTGCAACGGCGGCACCGAAAAGTAAAAAGTCTGTATCTAATCGCATCGCAAAAAAAAGGCTACAAAGTAAAATTAAAAAGAACAGAAAAAAGAAAAAGAACAGAAAAAAAATTAATAACATCAAGCTTCCAAAAGTATATAAAATTAAAAAACCGACAGAAAGTGTTCAGTTAAAAGAGCTGATCCAAAACCCAAAAGAGTTCGAAAAAAATGTTAAGGATATTACGATATTAGCAAAAGCTGGTGCAATGACAATGGATATGGCAAAGTTTTACTCTGCTGTTGCGGCAGTTGAGTTCAGCCGTTGCATATTAAAAAATGATGCTACTTTATGTGAAAACTTCCTACAAAGTTTAAAAGATCCTGTAGGGCACGTTGGTTTCGCTCTTTTTATGAAAGCAAACCATATGACGACTGAATATTTGCAAATAAAGTCTCTGGGTAGATTGAATCCGGCCTTAATTAGTTATGTAGGCCTAGCTTCTGGGATGATGGCACAAACAATCTTTCACGATCTTTATAGTCACCCAACAGTCCAAGATTTATTCTCATTAATGGGTAATACTAAAATTAGTGAAGAAGAAAGAACCAAAGAAAGAAAAAAATTATTAAATATTTTATGGAAGGAGTTCACGACAGGAAGTGCAACTTATATTTTCAATAAAATTCCTAATGTAATTGGTCTACTTGGATCTGCATATGTTTCACACGCAACGACAAAGGCCATGGGGCATCTGTTTAAAAGTAGTAGCAAATTAGTAAAGTTTACTTTTAATAAAAAAACATCTCAAGCAATAATCAAATTTGGTAATAAGTTACTAAAACAACATAAAATTGTTAAGTCCGGTATAAAATACACAATTAAAGGTGGTAAGTTAGTTAGAATAAATCCCATTATCATGATGGGTGGATATCTTGTAGAAACATCAATCTTCCTTCTTTGGGCACCAGTATTAGAAGATTTTATGATCAAGCATTGGGACAGAGGTTTTATAATAAATGATTTAACAAATTATAAACAAAAGTTAGAAAAATCGATAACAAATAATGCAGACCATAGAGATATAAAAAAACTTGCCAAAAAATATTCCTCTGTTCTAGATAGATGGAGGGAAACCTTACTACATTCTGCTAACGTATCAAAAGCAAATTATATGATTTCAATCAGAAAAGTTGATCTTGAAATTGAAAGATTAACTTTATTTTATACCTGGCTTATTAATGGAATTAATTATAATGATAAATTGTGGATTGAAAATAAATTTCAGTTTAGAAAGAATCATTTTATAAAAAGCAAAATAGAATCAATGGATAGGACTAAAACATTTTTTTGTGGAGAAAAAGTAGATGATTCTATTTTCAGAAAGATTGCATATAAAGGAGTGCCTATCCCATTTAGTTATACATTTAATAACACCTTTAATCCTCATATTACATTTTATGAAAATATGCTAGAAAACAATAGTGGCAAGCAACCTATTGGTATTGAAGTTAAACCATTTAAGGTATTTAATGTAGAAGGTGTCTGTAATAGTGATATGAGAGATTGGAATGGTAATAAAATAACTGATTTCTTTCTTCGGAGATCAAAAAGAGTTATTTGCCCATTAAAAATGGATTATAAAAATAATAAAATTGCTTGGCAAAAAAGAAAAACATTTGAATTAATTTGTGATACTCATATGATCCATGCTCGTCAACATATACTAAGGTTAGGTAAATTAAAAGGTAGAGAAATCAGGCAAGACCTCAAGTATGCGCTATCAGACAAGCTGGCCGAGCTCTTTGAAAAGACAGGGCCGCAAAGAGATATGATGATATATAATTATGAAAAAGATGTAAGTACCAAAATCCTGGAAGGACTTACTGGTAGAAATATTGAACTTAGTGAAGATGGTTATTTTCAAGTGTACGGAGATGTTAACAATGCTTACAATAACGCTTTTGGAAATCATTCATTAAGTTACCTTGATAGTTTAAGATATGAAAAGTTATATTGGAAGAAATTAAAAAGTAAAATTTACAGCAATAACTTGAGGCCATTTTTTCAAAATAAAATTAAAGAAACTAAATCAAAACTGTCAGCAGCAAAAACTTTATATAAATATACGAAGACACCATTTTCAAAAAGAATAAGAGAGGATCATAGTTCTGGTTTATTGACTAAAGAGGATTATGAGAAAATAGTTTTCAATTTGCTTGATTTTATAGTTTTATAAACTAAATATATACTGATTATTATATGCTGAACTTTATATCCACTACGCTATAACACACTTAAGAGCCTGTTATTTCGAAACTAACTTAATTTAACTATTCTTTATACCGTAAAGTAACAATAACTTTCATATGGAGTTCAATGAAAAAAATTTCTATTTTTATTTTCATTTCTGTAACATATATTTCTATCGCAGTTGCAAAATGTCCAATGAAATGCTTTTCTGATTTTGATATAGTTTGCTCTGACTGCATGTATTGTGCTGACATATCAGAATGCTCACCGATATCCCCAAGAGAATATGGAATAGCTCTTGAACAAACCACAATAGATGATGCTTTAAGAATCGTTAATGAAACCCCAAGGCTAGAAAAGATATTAACAGAAAGTAAGAGAAATATTTTTTTAAAATGGGGAATTGATTCAAATCGACCTCTCAATTCTGAAATATCATTTCCAAAAGGTGTAATTGTCAAATATGATAATGGTACCTATGACATGGCCTTGAATACACAACTTGCAAAAGAAATTTTAGAAAATGCCAATGGAGAACCTGCTTTAATTGAACTGGGAGAAAATGTATTAAGGTTAGCAGACTTTGGTAATAAAATCGAAAATGAGTATCGTCATAGGTTTGAACGAACTTTTAATAATGAAAACACAAAAACAAATCATCAGTGGCATGAATGCTATCATGTGGGCAAGAGCAATGATTTAAAAATATTGTGTACTGCAATCGACAAGAAGGTAAGCGAAGAATATTTTGGAATTGACAACTTTGAGTATATTTTACCTATAAACCAATTCAATCCAAGCTTGGTAAACTCAACATCACAAATTTGGAGCAATTCAAATAATGGATTAAAGGAAACTGCTAATCAATTTTTATATGAATGTCTCAAAAATAATAAATTTGGTGATCTAAGTATAAATAGCTCTAGTAGATCATGCAATGTAGAAAGTAGTTTAGAAGTTTTTTCACTACAGTTAAATGAAGATATGATTCTATTAAAGAACAATGTACATAAATATTTTGATATTTTGAGAATCGAAGCTATACGTGAACTTTTTTTAAATTACACAAATGCATTAGGAAATCTTCCAGATCGTCAACTTCTAAAAAAATGTGAAATTCCTTATGGGCATTCTTTAGATAATATATATGAACTAACACCAATTGAATTCAATCCTGCTATCAATAATCATAGTAGATCACAGGAATTAATCATCAAAAGAAATAGAGATATGATCCAAGCGACTTCTGGTTTAGCAGAACGTATTAAAAGTATTTATGAAGTAGAGCAATTAAAATGCAGGCATGTTCGAGATATAGATCAACTATCAGTAATATGTGAGGATACAGAAATATGGATTAAAAATAGGCCAATCTATCAAGAGTTAAACAAAAAACTATTTAAACTTTTAAGTGAGTTTCCTTTGCTAGGTTCAAGAATTGATTTGAACGATGAAAAGCTCTACCAACAAGTCTTGGACCCAAAAGGTAGTTTTGTAGAGCTGCAGTCAAAATCTGACGAGGATTTATATAAAGAGAGAGATTTAATAATTAAAACTAATTTAGTCGACGCAATAAATCGTTTTTGCGGAAAAAACAAACCAGATATCACAACTACAGACCTTATAAATATGCCAACTTTACGTAAAGCCGCATTAGAAAATTTTCCTAGTTTTGTTATGGGCAGAATAGATGCTTGTCTTGAAATAAACAATCAATTAAGAGAAGAAAATGATCAAACTAAAAATATAACTTTTATGATTGGATGTGCAGGGCTGTCTATCGCTGCTGGCATTGCTACAATCTTAGAAGGTGGGTTAGGAGGTGTGGCTTTAGCTACTGGTCTTGGTTGCTTCGGTCTCGAAACAAGTGCTATGTATAACAATTATATATTAAGTAAGGTACATCGAGATAATATAAAATCATGTATGATTTCTTCTCCTGATTTAACTCAAAAAGATGTTTATCGGATATGCGATTCAGCAAGCTGGGCAAAGGCTAAAAAACGCTATGAAGAAGCAGCTAGTGATTTAAAGCTTCAATTAATTCTTTCACCTCTTGAAATTTTCTCAGCAGCAGCTGATATATCAACTTTAAGAAAATTAAAATCTCCAACACAAACACTTCTAAAACAAAGGGATGAGATATTAAATCAAATTGAAGATGCCTCAATTATAAATAATCTGGAAGAAGTTAATAAACTAAAACATTCACTTACTAATATCTCAGACATTATAACAAAGGAGGGTGTTACTGGTGAAGATTTGGCATTATTTTATCAAAGTAAAGTTTTAACAGAAGCTACAGATAGTATTCCAAAGAAACATATCCAAGACTTACCGACACCTGTTACCAATGACATTATTGAGGACCTACCAGCAACTATACCTGGTGAATTATCTTTATCTCAACCAAATAATAAAATTGCACATAAACAGAATAATTCAGAGATAATACTTAATAATAAAAGTTCTAATAATTCTCTTCCAAATAGAAATGTCTTTTCCGATATAAAAAGCTCTACAGCAGTAACAGATGATATGCCTACTGGATATATTGACCAAATAGTTAATAATATACCTAATAAAATGGGGATAAAGCTAACAACATATTTTGAAAAAAAATTTGCTGGAACTCTTAATTTACAAGAAGTTAAGTTTCTTAGATCCTTAGATGTACCTACTTTGGCAAGATTAAAAGCTATTTATAACTTAGGTGGAGATTATGAAATATTAGCAAGAAAACTACTGAGTTCCACGGTTAAAAGAGGTGCTGGCCTAAAAATGCTTATGAAAAATGAAGTTTCAAATATAGCAAAAAATATATCATTATTTGTAAAAGACAACAAAGTGGCAGCTGATAATTTTATTAAATTCATAACAAATAAAGATGTTACAAATCATACAATCAGTACTTTTATAACCAACTGTACTTCAAGAAATGATTGTTCGAGTATAGCAACAGCTCTTAAAGAAAGATTAAGTAATGTAAAACAGGGATCAAAGGAAATGCAATTATTCAATATGTCGCCAGGACCTTATATGGAGTTCTATATTCCTTACGCAAAAAAAGAACCACTTGGAGATTTTATTGGCCAAGGAGGCTATGGCTCGGTTTTTTGTCGCGCTTCAACAGGAGGATGTGATGAAATCATAAAAATTCCGTTAGACTATCATAATGATTATATTTATAGATACGAGAGAGAACTGAGTGAGCTATATTCAAGTAATGGCGAACGTGCGGCCAGGATAACTTCAGATAAAAAAATGGTTATAATGACAAAGGAATTTATCCCAGGGGAAGAAGCGAGTAATATCTTATTTTCAGGTAAGAACTACACAGATGAACAAATAGATGATTTGGTAAATTTGTATTTTGATTTTGAGCAATCATTTTTAAAAAATAGAGATGTTGTTTATGCAGATATAAAGGCAAACAATTTCAAGTGGAGTTCATCAAGCAATAAATGGGTCATGGTTGACACTGGAATTAGACCAGTAGCAAGAAACCCATTTAAAAATCCGAATGATTTCTATCAAACCTTTGGTAAAGAGTTCTTTTTCCCTTCTTGGGTAACACAAACTCCAGAACAATTATCGCGTAGGTTAAACCAGTGGAAAATTACCTGTCAAAAAATTATTACGAAGTTAGTAGGGGCAAGAAAGGCCCAATTTGCACCTATATGCTTAAAGACACCATAAAATACATATACAACCTTAAAATTGTATAATTTACTCAGTGCCTAAACCCTTGTTGATATTTTTCATATTATGAATTACTAATGCTTAATAATACAAATAAAATTTATCAGGGGGTTTATATGAAACTTATTTCATTACTTATTTTTACATTTTCAATTATTAATTTTAATGCATTTGCCGATCATAGAGATTTAGAGCGAAGAATTAAAGGTGTTAGTCAACAGATAAAAAGATTGATCTACACTAACTTAGACACTCTTTCAATTGAGGAGAAAAGAGGACTACTTAGAAACCTAAAAAGATCTAGAGGTATTTTAACAGGAAGATATGAAAACCCAAATCCTGCACCAGTTCTACAGTGTAGCAATGATCACATGAATATTTACAAAAGAGCATTTTTAGAAATTAAAACTGCAGCATACTCGAACTCAGGCCTAGGATTAAACAAAGAGTCTGCTATTCGTTATGCTAGAAATTGGGCAACAAAATATCCTTGTTCATATGCTGAAAACTTTGCAAGAGATTTAAAAACTATACGCATTTTTTCAACATCATTAAATGGACTAAATCTTTCAAGAGAAGAAGCTGTTCGATACACTAAAAGTAGAATTGCAAGATTTTGTGGTGATAGTAGTTTTAGAAATGAATTCTTAACTGCTTTTAGTTTTGCTAGATCACTTTCTGGATTAAACCTTCCAATAGAAGAAGCAAGAAGATATGCAAAGTCAAAGATGGAATCAAGGCATTTTGTTTGTCTTTATGGAGACCACCTACAAGACAATGACGATGATAATTACAGTGATACAAATCCATCAATGCCTTTCCCTGTTATTATTTCACCTAGGATAGAAATCCCTCTTAATGATAAGTAAGCAGTAGAAACGATACTTAATACAAAGAGAGGGCATTATATATGTCCTCTCTTTTTATAATTTAATTAAAAACATAATTACAATGTCGTTATTTGTGTACAAAGTTTATACAGTTAATAAAAATTAATACATTATATTTATCTAAGTTTAATGTAATTCATATTATTTGGATAGATTATCTGGCATTGGTCTTGCTTATATATCCACGAAATAGGGAGTTGGGAAAATGAAAAATATATTAATTATATTATTAATCTTTTTTATTAATAATAATTCAGTAGAATCAGCAGAATTTACTAATAATAATCTATATGCAAAAGAGTCTACATGGTTTGGTTATAATAATCAAACATTTAAGCTATGTAGAATTTCTTCTAATAATGCTATTCCACTCGTTAAAAAACATGAAATAAAAGTTTACTTCAATGAAGACAAAGATAATATTAAAAAATCAGAGAGAAGAAGACTTAGGAATTTTTTTAAAAAGTTACCTAAAAATTGTTTTAAAATACATATGACATCACATGCTGATGAATGTGGTGATTCTGACTACAATCAAGACTTAGCAAGAAGAAGAGGCCTTAATGTATGGCGGTATATAGAAAACGTTTTACCTTATGGAATAAGTATAAAGAATAAGAATATCACGTGGGATGTTTCAGGAGAGAAACACTCAAAAACACATTCCTCTCACGACAAACATGTAAAAATTGTAGTTGAATCATACAACCCTCAAACGAAGTTTGATCGACTTGTTATATTTGATATTTCTGGATCTTTGCACTCCACAAACATTGGGAAAACCGATTCTGGAGTTCCACTCTGGAGTTTAAAAAATATTAAGTTACCTAAAGGTACTATTGCATTTGTTGCAAGAGATAAAAGATATCAGTGTAAAGGTCAAACACTAGCCAATTATGAACCAGTAGGAGATGATTTTTATAATGAAGCAATGCTTGTTTTAACAAAATTAACTAGAGGAAAAGTCAAAGGCCAAGTTTGGACAGACTATACTGACCCAAATAACAGCCGCACAATTAAGCAGTTAAATAAAATAGACCCTAAACACAAAAAGATATGGCATATTTATTAATAGGTATAATATGATTAATCTAATTACTATTATTTTTATATGTATATTCTCAATTGAAGCTCGAAGTGACAGTAATTTCAATGATGGCCTTTCAATTATACAGGCGCCTGAAAAACTAGGAGCTTTAAATTGCAGTTTATGCCAAAAAGACGTTAAAAAAGAAAAAAATATAAATAAAAAAGGAATTATTTTTCAAATTATTAATCCGGAAAATAAAAAGGTTCATGTTTTTTTTGAATTCAAACAATTTTTTAATGGAAGAACAGAATCAAACAGTCTGCTTGGTCAAGGATACTCGATTGATATATTTCCAATAGAAAATACTTTAAAGCATGTATTTGGAATGTCTCAAGATGAGTTAGACCAACTTAGTCGCGAAGAATGGACTACTAAAATTTCAGAACTAATGGAACTGCCAACTAGTCATCCATCATATCCATATCTTATTGAAGCTTCAATTATACGTGATGCACTTAAATTTGAAAAAGAAGAAGATATTTTAAATACATTTAAAGAAGCAAGTACAGGATTAGACTACAATGGAAAGATGAGGCTATTGTCGAGAGTTCTGAAAACTTTGGCCGATGGATATGATGATTTACGTGCAGTTGATGGGACAAGTGAATCAGAAGGCATTGTTAGTTTTGAAGATGTTTTTAAAAACTGGAGACATAACTCTAAATTCAAAGATAAACAAGTTGCAGGAGTATGCAGAGACATTGCAATGGCAGGAGTTAAGATTAGTAAGGCCATGGGAATTAAAATTTCATATGCATTAGGATATCAAACAACAGGAGATGGTCATCATAGAATTAATCTTAATTCAGAAGGAAAAAACAAAGGTATAACATTGTATAATTACGGTGAAGGTACACAAAATAATGAGATCCGAGGTACAAAAGCGTTACAATTTAATGGATCACTTCCATCTTCAGGAATTAAATTCAGAATATACAATGTCAATTCTAAACTGGCGACTATTTTACCAAGTGAACTTGGAGTAGTTTTAAATGAAATTATGGGTGGTGATGACAAAACTCTTACAGTAAGCCCAATAAGAAAACCATCACTTCATCAAATTGGAGTTCGAACTCCTTATGGTAGATTACGAGTATTTACTAGTAACTCTTCTCATGGAACAGTCGAGAAAACATCAGGTATTTCCTATGATATTGATCAACCTATTACACGTTTTATTGAATTGTCTGGCGGTTTAAGTTTTTACAGCTCTTCAAGAGACACGCTATATGGCAATTTAAAAGATGATGGATTTGCATATCGTTTCTCACCGCGACTTAAGTTAGATGAAACTTTTCAGACAACAGGAACAAGAGTCAACCTACAAGTAACGCCACAACTTTTCGGTGTTGTAAATTGCACTGAATTAAATAATAAATCATGTACTGGTAATAGTGACAGCTACAATACAATACATTTACTTGCTCAAGTAGAACAAAGTTTTGGAGACAAATTCAGCTTAACTTTAAGCTCTGAAGGCAACACTTATACAAGTAGTAGTGAGTCTACTGATAATGAGAGCCCTGATGAAATTAGGATTACTAATTACTCTTTAGGCGCTGGCTTATTGTTTAAACCAACACTAAGCAGTAGAATTAGTATTGATGGTAGGATTATTTATAACGACCTTGGAGATGCAATATACAAAACTTATCAAACTAATATGAAATTTGAACAAACCAATTGGCAAACTAGATTATCATTAGCACATCAAGGTTCTCTCCAAGATAAAACTCCAGAGTTTATTCCTGGTAGTGGAGAAACTACCAATATTAGTTTACGCCAAGGACTACACTTTTTGCCTGTCAATCTTGGAACTTACGGTGAATATAATCATGATGACCCTGAATATTCTATCTTAGGATTATCTATTGGAAATAAATAAGTTTATTTAGATGACCACTTTATTTGAAATTCAATTTCTTCATCATCACCATCTCGCTCATGCTCTATATTATACTTAGCTCGAACTGGTACATATATTCTCTCTCCAGCTATCTGAATTTCAAACTGTTCACCTTTTTCTAATGAGTCAGCAAGCCTTCTTAATTTAGAGACAAAATCAGTTATGGGGTAATCTTTTTCAATATCTCTTGTTTCTTTCAATTATTACTCCTGATTTATCTATTAATAATAATTCAGTTATCAAATATAATTATTGCATCTAACTCATGATAACTTAAATCTATAACCTTATTTATATCAAGTAATATCTAGCTTAATTTAATTATAATATCTAATAAATGAGTAAACAAGGATTAAGTTTTGGATATATTAATCAATAATTTCTTCCAAAACAATACTTACTCCATCGGGTGTTTCAGTATACTCAATAACGTTAAACTTTGCTCCAGGCATAAATAAGACCTCTTGCTCTAGATCTAACAGCTCCAGTAGATAGATTTCTTTTAAAATAGCTTAATAATTCTTCAAAAGTTGAAATTGGCAAAAACTTTTTTAAATAATTTAATGCTGCAAGAAAAAGGTCTATTTATTTTTTTGCAATTTTCAATAATCAACCTGCCCCTTTTGCCATAGTTATTGGAGCTTCTCCAGCTCCGGCAGCAGTCGCAGTTCCTACGGTATCTGTTGCTCCCACTATTAGTCCTCCTGCAAGAGTTGTTAACAGGGCATCTGAACCAAATTCATATACAAGTAACCCTCCAATTCCACAGATCATATCTCCTACTTCAGAGCAAGGACGCTGACTTATATTATAATAATACCAGGAGATATTCTAGCAAGTTCAATTTATATATTTTTTATGATAAACATTTTGTAGCTTTCTTTAAATTTTTCATTTGTATTAAAGCAGTAAAGTTTTTCAATATTTTTCAACCATTCATTAGTTTGAAAATAGTCATTGAACTTTAAAAAAGTTGAATGCATTGTTTCCATTTTTTCTAATGCTATTTGTTCTGTTGTTTTCACCCCCATTGCTTCAAGGGCTAAGTTTCTAAATGGAACTTGTCCAATGCTAAACCTGGCACCTTCTCTAAGTGTAAACTTACCAACTTGATATAATAAACTTGCATCTCCCCATATGCCGTCAACAAAAACACCTTCTAAAAGTTCTAGTGCACAGTTGTTAAATAAATAAATAGGGCTAGCACTACACCATTGTTCATTAGTTAAATTAAATGTACTAAAATCAGAAATTGTTGTACTTGGAACGAGTTCATTATTTTGAATATGAGATATTCCTAGTTCAACTGCTGTATTATTACAATTTATTGCTGCAATAGTTTGCACAAATAAAATAAAATCTTCACTGGAGCTATAACGATGGCCTATTAAGTCATTTTCTTCACTACATGCTGGAGTAACAGAGGGATAAATTTGGCCTGTTAGCAAATTAATCCCATCTCTGATTGAATCTATACTTACAGAAACTGAATAAGATTTATAATTAAATAAACTTATCATTATAAATAATGTAATCTTAAAAGGTTTCACAATACTAAGGCTCTCAAATATAAATAACTTACTTATAATAAATTAAAGTCATAATAATATTTCTTAATAAATTGTAGTTGCCTTAAATAAATCTTGATGTGACCTACTTCTTAATAGTGAACTATATTAGTAGCGTATGATATATAAAAAAAGATTACTGTATAACCCCGTTTGAGTGAATTTAATTACTTATACGTATAAATTCAAAATATTTAACGACAATTAATTATTTATAAATAAAATCATATAATTAGTAATCAAAGGTATTTATTATTACTTTTAATTTTAGCTACTTTAATCAAAATTTAACTTATAATAAGTCAAATTACATAAAAGTAGCAAAAAAATAATGAAATAATATAATACAAGAATTTGAACTTATAAATTATACCTTAATAATTATTTACCAGCAGAAGTACTTCCTAGCTCTTTATCAAGCCAATATAAACCTCTTTGGTCACTACCTATTAACTCTGCTTTTTCAATTAATCCTCTAAATAAATGCTCTTCCTCATGTTGTTCAGCAACAAACCATTGTAGAAAATTAAAAGTTGAGTAATTTTTCTCTTTAAAAAAGAACTCAACCATTTCATTTATAGAAGCAGATACTGCAACTTCTTTTTCAAGTGCCAATTTTAAGACATCTGCAACACTCTTAAAGTCTTCAGGAGGGGCCTCAACTGCACCTACTTTTACTCTTCCACCAGTTGCAATAATATATTCCTCTAGTCGATGCATATGACCTTCTTCTAGCTCATGATGATTTTTAAAGAATTTTGAAACACCATTTAAACCTTTAGAAGCTAAAAATAATAAAAGGTCCAATGGTAATACTAAAAAAATGCTCCCTTTTGTAAAGTCTCTAACAGATGAAGAAATAAATAGTTTAAGTAAATATATTTCATTACTTTCTATAAATTAATAACCCTTAAAAATTAAAACTTATCGAGTTAGTACAAGATATAGAGGATAATGATCAGATCCTTTTAGATGTATTACTTCTTTTACCTTTGCGTAAACTTTATCATTATAAAAAGCATGATCTATTTTTACTGATGCATGCTTAAATATAGAATGAGCTTGATCTCTGGTAGACTTACTTGGGAATGTGTAGGGATTGCCCCAGAAAGCTTCATGTAAACCTTGCTTCATTTTCATATAAATAGGAGGTGTAATTCCGGCAACCCTTTTAGGAACATTAAAGTCCCCTAATACGATAAATGGATTTTCATTAAATTTCTTTCCAAAGTCACGTTTTAATTTTTTCTTTAAGTGTATAATTTGATTATTTAGTGGATTATCTATAGTTGTACTTAGAAATGATTTAAAGGCAGTTGTTTTTCCTTGCGCTTGTCCGATTGCGGCCCAAGGTTCAAGTAGATGCACTGGAATCAGTGAGATATTTATATTGCCAATCCTCCATGTTAACTTTGTATATGATCTGTTCCAATGACGAGAGTGATTTGGAGTGATAGACAACCAGTTATTCATATAATTCTGTTGTTTTAATGATCCCTTTAAGTTTAGTGGATGCCACTTTAGTTGTTCGATGGGTGATGATACAAACTTCTTTATAGAATAAATTTGTATACCAATATTTGATTTTGGATAGTATGGAATAAATAATTGAAATGGGTAGTGAGATCTTAATGTTTGTTTTGTTTTATTATTAAAAATAGTCGATTTGTATTCACCTAAAACAAGTACATCAGGTCTAATATTTGATTTAGTAATAATTTGTATATTATGATCAAGATCTGCTTGATTATTAAACTTGCCCCAGGCAACATTCCACCAAAAAATTCTGATGCCTATAGTTTCAGAAATACTTTTTAGTGCAATATTATTGTTTGTATCAAGACGTAAATCTATAGGTGGAATCACCCCCATTTTGCCTCTACATCCACCGAGAGAGAATATTACTAATATAATTACTAATATAGATTTCACTCTAATGCTCCAATGAAAGATTAAGTACTTAGAAATAGTTAAGCCCATCATTATGAACTGTATTATATTCGATTATGAATTTAAGCATGCATTAAAAAGCAATCCTATGAAATTTATATATGGTATGTTTTGATATAAGCTACTTTAAATAACCTCGCTCCTCTTGGTCCCTTTCAATTGATCTAAATAGTGCTCCAAAGTTACCTTCTCCAAATGAGTAATGATTTTTTCTTTGAATAATCTCAATAAAAATTGGGCCTATCACATTCTTTGTAAATATTTGTAAAAGATAACCTTTAATATCACCATCAATTAGTATTTTCCTATCTGATAAATCTTTTAATTTTTCAGTGACATTTGGAACCCTTTCTAAAATATCATCATAATATTCATTTTCAATATCGAGAGTTTTAATTGAAGTTCCATCTAGTTTGTCTAGTGATTGGACAATATCATGTGTGGTAAATGCCAAGTGCTGGATCCCTGGCCCGTTATATTCCTCAATATATTCATTAATTTGTGACTTCTTATCAGTCGCCTCGTTAATTGGGATACAAAATGTACCACATGGTGATTTTAAAGCAAATGAAGTTAATCCTGTTTTAGCACCTCTTATGTCGAAATATCTTACTTCTGTAAAACCAAAAACGTTTTTATAAAAGTCAGACCAGGTACTCATTGTTCCCTTTTCAACATTATTAGTTAGGTGATCAATACAAATAAACCCTTTAGAAGGTACTATTTCTTTTGAGTCATGATCTATAAAACCCAAATTAGAGTATAAATCTTTATTATCAAAATCTTGAATAAAATATATTAATGAATCTCCAATACCTTTAATTGCAGAAACACTTTTTCCTAAGTAGAAAAAATCACCTTCAGCTTGTATTGCACCTCTTTCAAGTGATTGCTCAAGTGCATATTGAGCATCTGCGACTCTCCAACCCATAGAACAAATGGAGGGACCGTGTAATTTATTAAATTTATTTGCATAAGATGATTGATCCATATTTAATAAAAAATGAATATCATTTTGGTTATAATAAGATATATCTTTTTCCTTATGCTTCATAACTCTTGAAAATCCAAACTCTAAAAATAATTGATCTAATTTTTGAGGTTCACTTGAAGTAAATTCAACAAACTCAATTCCACATAAATTTAGATAGTTATTACCAGACATAAAGAATCCTCCATATATATTTTAATTTTGGACATATTCAAGTAATTCTTACTTTGAGTCAAGGTAAATAGATTTCGCGATGCAGAAATAGAATAATTTATCTATTATCACCAATAGAAAAGATTACAAAGAATGTACTTAAATCTGAGAAGTCATGATTAATCTTACCTTCTCCACCAAAAGATCCACCAGTTAATGGCACCTTTTGAGTAACTCTAATTGTAGTTTGATCAGAAGAACCAGGTACCCAAACAGGAACTTCATCTTTTCCTCCAGATCCTGATAATCTACCTTGATTAATAACTTCTAGCTGAGAACCTAATAAAGGGCTTCTTATGAGTGAATCAACTGTATAAGTTGAATAAACAATATCACCAACATCTGTACGTATTAAACTTCCACCAAGTTCTAAATTTAACTTCTTGCCAAAATCCGCTTCTCCTCTTAAGAAAAATCTCGTTACAGGAGTTTCAATTGAACTAGTTGATTCAGCAGCCTTTATATCATCTTTAAGAACTTGAAAGTTGAAATTCATTCCTTCAGTCAGTTTAAAGCTATCCCCAAATTGTTGATGAAAACGCACTCCTAAATTTCCTGTATTATAAGAACTGACACTATCAAAACATTCACTTCCTGAGTCACTTCTACATTCATTTAAAGTAATTAGAGTATGTCTATATCTAGCATCTACTCCAAGCTTTACTTGCCCCAATTGTAAGTCATACGCCTGCTGAACTTCAGATTCAGCACGGAAGAATTGGCCTTCAGATTTAATTGGTCCTTCCCTACTTTCTCGTTCATTATTATAAACTGTATAGCCTAACTCTCCTTTAAGATAATTATTTAATCTTAATTTAGTATCAAAACCTACCCCTTCTGTAATTGCAGGTGTCCCCATAGAGCTTTCACTTTTAAAATACCTAATATTTCCATAAGGGGTTTTAACTCCAGTTTTATTTTGCTCACCAGTTTGGTTTTCTTCACGGAGTCCGGCATGAAGATGGGATAATTGACCATTAGATGCTTCCATTAAGGACATTAATAAATCTGTAGGTAACTTTATTCTAGATTTTCCTGTTGGGTCATTAATAGTAAGATCTAACCCATGTGAAGGTATTCCTTCATTTAACTCCAATGCCCTAGGACCTATAACTCCTTTTTTTTCATGATGTTTAGAGTAATTTAAAGAATCAACTGATCCGTAATTATTTGTCTGGGTCGCAATAGTAGTTAAGTGTCCTCCATCCTTTGTGTTATATGATAATCCATAAATATGCTTCATACCCATTGCTCTTCCTAATTTTGCAATTGCTATATGCATATCACGACAGACCCCTGCATCTATTTTATTACCTGAAACAACACTTAATTTTATTGCATCTATCATTTCTTTTAAGCTAACCACACCTTTTGATTTTATGTGATTTAAATTTGTTCTATCATTATCGTATCCAGCACTAAAGTTACCTACTATACTTGCTAAAATCGATAATTTTTCTCTATAACTTTTACCCTTTGACTGTTCTTTTACATATTGGAGCATTTCTTTTTCTGTTTTAAGTTTTGTTAACTCTTCTGTAATTTTTGCTCCATCGATGGCACTGTTGCTCATTCCGTTAGTATTACTACTATTACTTTTTCTTAAATTGATCCACGGTAATCTAATATACAAAGGCTGAGCATATTTATTTTTCTCCCCCGCCTGAACTTTATTATAATAGATAAAGTGATAATCTTTATTTTTTCCTGATGCTGTATCTAAGATCATAAGACCTAAGTCTATAACTTTACCTTCTACGCGATCAATTATAGCAAGAGGATTACTATCATCAGTTATTTCTTGATCATTGTCACACCCTTCTTCTATATTAGGGCCATCACTAATTGTTTGATTTGATAATGGTTTGATAACCACTTCTTTAACTTGATCGACTATTTTATTTTCTAATCTTTCAGTTTCAGTACTTAACTCTTCTGATAAAGAAACATTAATCGTGAAAATTAGCATTAATGCTAAAAAGCTTTTTATTCTCGTCATTTTGATAACTCCCATTAAAGCTACAAAATAAATTCTGCGGCCTACCCATACTTAAATGAAGCAATATCTAGGCCAAATAAACCTTGTAGGTAATGGATATTACGTACTGAAAAATTTATTAATGATTAATAATTGATCAACAGTTATTAATTTTGAGTATGGAATTTTTTAAATATAGCTATATCTATAAACACAGATAACCCAGTCGCTGTAGGAAGTGATATCATTAGACAAATGGTTTGCAATCACGTTGCAGAATATTCTAACTTAAAGATACAAATTTATTCAGGTTGGCAACCTAAAAATGTAAAAGGTGCATTTTTTGTTTGGCATTCCATTGTCGGAAAGGCATTAATTAAGTATTCAGCAGTATATCCTGAAGCACAAGTTACGTTACAAGATGTTTCAGTAGTATTATCCCCAGGACTACAACCTGTTACTTCGTAACCCACAGGAATAGTATCTGGTACTGAACAAGAATATAAAGTTTTAACAGTGAATTCATCAATACTTGTTAGGCCCGTATGGGTAATAATTTCCATCTTAACGCTGCTATAATCAAAGTCACTATGCATGTCGACACTTTTCGTTGTGATATCGTTCCTACCAGGGTATCCAGGATCACCTAAATGTGCGAATTTAACTTTTAGTTTTCCATTATTAAGAACAAATCTTATTCTCCATTTTCGGACACCATTTCCAGCAGCACGTCCATTTCTAATAATATTTTGGTAAGTAAACCAAGTTTCGTTAGAGGCGCTATCGTTAAAATTACCACCCCAAACAATATTATAGCTCCAGTTCCTAGTCCATATACCATAAGTTTCTGTAGAAAAGTTAGGAAAATTATCTGACCTTGGGTTTACACCTCTTGAAATTGAGTTTTCATTTACTTTAGGGTAAAAGAAAATTCCTTCATCCGTGGCCCATTGGTATGAGGCATAGTTAACATTTAAAATTAGCTCTATTATCGAATTATTTTGGATATAGTAGTTAGGAGAAATAATTATATTATTAGCCTGAGCCCCTCTTCTCAATACACCACTTCCCACAGTGGAGTCACTATAAGAAGGTGATATATCCCATTTTGATTGAAAAGTACTGTCAGTATTACTCAAATATGAGAGGTCATCAGAAAATAGAGTTTGTATTGCCCAAGAGCAAAATAAAGATTGGGGAGGGTTTCCTCCTGCTCCATCAATAGTATAGTAACCAGCTGTATCTGAATTATCAGCTAGAGCATTAGGGCAACTACTATATGTTGTTCCATAGCGTAGATTTTGTTGACATCCTGTAAAGGAAAAGTCTGCTCCTTCTGAAGAGCAGGATGCAGCTGCAGTTCCATTATATCCTGTCGCACATGTGACTGAACATTCACCAACATTAATATTTCCGCCAGAGCCATCACAACTACTGGTATCATAACCAGGATTAGTTGTACTTAGACCACAATTAAATGATCTGTCTAATACGACAATATTATCGAATTTATGAATTGGTGAGGTGTAATCACCTCCATAGAATTCCATCTTATAATTTGTTAGATCTACGGAACCACTTATGCTTCCTGCTTTAACAGAGGTTCCATCTACAAAAATTTCAAATGTATTATCCATATTAATTAGGACTTCAATATGAAAAGTTCGGGGAGAAAACACTCCTGAAAGTTCAATGTATTCAGTTGCTCCAAATGCACCTCCAAGTATTAATTGAGGCTTGTAGTTTTTCTTATAAAAACGAATATAGGCATAATCATTCGTATTGCTCCAGCTTTCAGGTCTACCATAGTCACTATTTCTAGTTGGAAGGTTACCGGCGCCGTAAAGATATAGTCCTGCTTGAGAGCAGTTGTATCCACCACGACAATTTCCAACTTCACCATTTGATGTATAATCAAATTCTAATGTAATACCTCTGCCAAATGTATCTTTAGTAATTACTGATGATCCCCAGTGAGAAGATCCATTCAATTTTAAAGCTCCATCTGAAACTGTGAGTTGACCATAGTTATCCTTATAAGTATCCCACTTACTGGAATAGGATGCTGTTGTTAAGGCCCCTTCAGTATTAAATTCTTCATACAATAAATATGCGGGAACAGCACTTGGCAGATAGCAACCTGTAGGTACAAAGTTTGCGCCAGTAGTAGAGCAAGTTACAGATGGAGAGACATGAATACTTGATTGATATCCAGAAGCGCAGCCAATGTTACAATCTGTAGCAGGTATTGGACCTCCTGACGTATTACAATTTGTGAAATCGTAACCAGTATCACTTCCAGCATTACATTGCTTTAATTGTCCATATTTTACTCTTAAATAATTTTCTACTAATTGAATTTCATTATCTGTTAGAACTCGATCAAAGAGAGCATACTCTGCTAAATCACCATACCAGTCATAGCCAGAATTAGCGTGTCCTATCTGTATACCAGTACCTGTACTTTTAGTGGCTTGAGTGCCATAATAAGTAAGAGATGTTAACTTAGTACCATCAAGTCTTACGGTACTTTTTTCATCATTTGATGCTCCTGAGCTGTCAAAAGTGTGTAAATGTATATAGGGAGTACCTGTTGCAAATTGCATACTCTTTTGTGCCCGACTAGAATTTCCTACATAACTATACAAATTATTACTATAATTTTGTATAGAAGAAGTGACACCATCAGCTAGTAGCACTTGGTTTACAGACCCTGACTGATCGGAGCTAAAAACAGCAATTTTTGTGAAGTCAGTTGCTCCTGTCATTCCATTAAAAGAAGCATCATTCAAATATGAACCACTGCCATTCATATGTATTGTAGGTTGGTTTGCAAAATTGGAGTTAGATAGTACGCGGCTTACTCCTGTTGTGCTACCAGTTAGTGAACTATTTCCGACTACAGAGTTCCAGGCAATATTGTTACCGTTAGCAGTAAATCCACTTGCTGCTGAAAAATATACTTTTGATCCACTTAAAATACCTGCTGCTAATTGTGCTGTTGAAGGAGGAGCGTTATCGTCAAAGCAGCCTGATAAAGTAAAATCACCATTAGAAACAGGACATGAAGCGCCTATGGAAACAAGAGAATGTCCTGAGTAACCGCTTGCACAGCTAATTGTACACTCAGACTCTGTTAGCATTTCACTGGAGGTATCACAAGAGTCAACATTGTATCCAGCTGTGCTACTAGGAAGTTCACATACTTTAATAATTCCATATTTTTTCATGAAATAAGTTTCAAGTAAATTTATCTCGTCACTCGTTAAGGTTTCATCGAAGTAGGCAACTGCCATGATGTCGCCCATCCAGTTATAAGAACTTTGACTGCTGTAATGAGATCCAATATATATATTGCTACCACTACTTGTAGTACTAGGTGTTCCATTATAATATGAATAGGTAAGTGGATTGCTATTATGCCTCGTTATCAGGCGTTCATCACTTGCACCATTTATACCATTTGTATCTTCTTTTGTTCCATCAAATATACTCAATGAGATAAAGGCTTCACTACTTATTATACCTGAGATTTTATTATGATTATCTTTATTTTAGCACTTTTTACTTTTAATGCCTATAGTATTGATCCAACTCCAGGAACTGGTACATATTCACCTCATGGCACATGTACTTCATGCTCTACATCGACCAATGAAACTTTTATTACTGACTACATTGGACACACTAACACTAAAAAATTTAGTAATTATAAAACGGAAGACTGCGTAGAATATAAAAATAATAAATATAATTATTATGGATGTAAAGACAACTCAATTTCTTACAATCAACCCGCTTCAGAAGGCATTATTGAGCAAGAAGGAATGTGCGGGCAAGTGGCCATGTCAAATATGTACCATATGTATTGCAATTGGAATATTTCAGTTTCATCTGTTGACAGTAATTATGCAAATGATTATACCCCTGGTACGAGACCTACAACGATTACGAATGGCCTTAATAGGCTATTTAGTCCAAACTCTGATTGTCCAACAGGGTATTTCTCTAACTATAATGCAATAAATGAAACAGATTATATTTCAACAATAACTGCAGCTATTTACCAAAATGTTGGTGTTAACCAACTAGAACGACTTAATACTTCAGGTGATACTGCAAAAAAATCTCCTATCGCAATTTTATTTTCCCTGCCAGGAAGTAAAAAAGTTTTACATTGGGTTACTGTTGTTGATGTAGAGTTTCACGAGGGTGGTAAATGCAACATGATAGTCAACTCATTTGGTAATCAATATACAGTTCCCTGTAATGTAATGGCATCATGGTCACGCCAGGTTAATAATGATTTCCCATTGCTTTCAAAGTATACGATCATTCAATTTAATAAATAACAATTCATTCCTTTCTATAAGTAACTAAAGCATTAAAATTACATTTACCGTCTAAGGACTCTTATTCTTATCATCAATATCTTAAATGTTATAATCTATTTATAAAAGTCATTTTTTTTCTAATATTCCGATATAGTAATTGATGTGTACCATAGATAGACAAGGATACAATGAACATAAAGCTATACTTTTTTTCGATTTCTTTTATTATAATATCCTATGTTCCTCTTTCATATTCCAATAATAATTATGACTGTATTCAAAACTATAATGAAATTTTCAATCAAGTAAAAAAGAAAGGTACATATGGTTCATTCATGGATGCTAATTACATTTGCGAAAATGATAATTTATCAGAGCTTATTAAAAGTTCTGATAACAAAGATAAAATTGTCTCATGTAGTTCTCTTGTCCAAACAAGCTTCATGAATCATAGTATCGATGCTTGTGTTGACGTACTCTACCGGTCGAATTCGACCAGTAGTAGTGAGGAAATATCATACTTTGATCAATACGTAGCTTGCATCAGTGATAATAAGGAGAATTTAAATTTCATAGAGTTTAGCTCATTAAAGAACTGCCAAAATATAGAGTTACTACAAAGAAGGGATTCAGAAGACAAAGAACTAGTCGATTTTTGTATATCTTTTCTCGAAAGTGACTGCAGTAAAACAAGAATTTACCAAAAAGCACAATGGATTTATAATACTTATAAGGATGAATACATATATTGCTATAAAAATGATAAAAGATATTTCTGTGATGATGAACAAGAGTTAAGGATAATGCAAAATCATTTCCCACACTATAAGTACTGCCTAAAATATGATTCAGGAAACGATTGTAAAAGTGCTGCGGTTTTAAATGCTATACAAAATAATGCAGACCTAACCTTTAATACTTGCCGCACAATAGGAATTGATGATGAAGACTGTTTAAATGAAGGTGTTCTTGAGTTACTAGAGGAAAGCCACACTAATGATATAAGTGAAGAATCAAATAACTTTTTAGTATCATGTATAACAAATACACACAGTAGTATTTTGTGCAAACAATATGTTGATAATAATAAAGATAACCTACTTTTACTTAGTCATTCTACTCGTTGTCTAAATGATGAGACTATCAATCAAGAGAGACGAGATGTTTGTATTTTACATTTACCAGCATGGTACGATAAATATAAGGAAGGGTTCTCTTATTGCATCAATAAGTATGATGATGAGTCCGCCAAACTTTGCAAAGATCATTTTTTATTAAATATTATTCAGAGCGATTATAATGCATTTGATATATGTCTGGAGTACCAAGGGGACGAACAGTGCGGAGATTATCACGTAATGGAAATTATAACAAAGTACAAAGCTGAATATATTGAATGTGCGAGCTGGACAACGGAGAATAACATTTCTACAGACCTCTGCTTTGGTCTACAAGAAGAGGGCATATTAGATCACGTACTTAAAAACTGGAATGCAAATAAATATTTGATGACAAAATATTGTGCTAAGAATGGAGACACCAGTAACGAGGTAGAAGAAATTACTCCGTGCTTTCATCCGAGTAAGGATTATACGACAAGGGTTACTCCATTTGATAATCTGTGTCCAATCTCATGCCAAACGATTACAGAGGCATTGGCCTATTGTTTAAAAAGAACAAATACTCCAAATAATATTTCAGACTGTACATCATCACTAGACAATAATGGAGTACTTCTTTGCATTGAGAACCATCCTATGAGTTTTAATTATTTATTTCAAAGTTATACCAAATATCAAACAGGAAGAAGGGAAAAAGCAATAATTGGTTTTTCCGAATGCCTAAAGAAACCTTTTTATTATAACTTCTCAAATAAACCTAAAAAAATGGTACGTTGTATTAGTCGTATTGGATATATACCACTTCTTAAAAGAAAAGAGCAAAGCTTAACTCAATGTATCCCAAGCTCTTTATTTGATGATACTTTTTTTGAACATATATTTCCTTGGAGCAAGGAAAGAATAGAAACACAAGGTGAAGTAAGAGATGACCAAATAGAAAGCGGTAATTTACCATTGGAGACAGATGTCGAGACAATAAACAGCAGCACAGACGTGCCAAGATAGCGATCTCTATCTATCTTAAATTATTAAAAGCATTAAGAGTAAAAGCTCAAACAAAAGAAGACCGAATATTTAATTATAATTAATCATTGGTATGCTGGTGCGCACAGTTGCCAGAGATGTAAAAAAGTCATCATGGATTGCATAAAATAATCACAAATGAAAAAGTAAATGTAGTAACAATATTTGAATACACTAAACTCCATACAGATTTAGAGTTAGAAAAAATGTTTTAATACAATATGTTCCAAAGAAGATTGGTAAATGATTATTAGAGATTTAAAAAGTTTTATTATATATTAATTCAATAATACTACAGTATTCACTAATATATCTATCAAACCTTCTACCTTAATGATTGAATAAGTATTGGATTTATTGACTGTCGCATGATGCTTTTTTTCATTTCAATATTTTCCCATGATTCATAATATCCCCAAAGGTTTCCTTCTTGCTTAATTTGATCTTTATGAAAACTGTTAATAATGGGATTAGTTATACTAGAAACAAATTTAACAGGAATTATACTTACAGCGAACTTGGCAAGTTCATATACTAACCTTTTAGCAAAAACATAATTTGGCCTTTCTTTTACCCAAGTTACTGATGGCCTAGAGTTAAATAAAAATTTTCCCTTTAGAAGGTTGATTATTCCTTGATTACCTTTTTTAAAACCAACGTTATAAAAATATGTTCCAACTGAATCACCAACGTATGAATATTTATCTCGATGCTTGGAAAGTCTTTTCCAAACTTTTCTTTGTTGTTTTTCTATTTTATTAACTCCAAAATTTTCCCAATCTCTTTTGACTTTTAATAAACTAAATATATCAAACCACTTGGTTTTTGCTTCCATTATTGAAGAAATTGCTAAATTTCTCTCTTGAGATGTAATCCCCAAATCATTTGGTGAGAATGATGTTAAGTAGTGAAGCAAAATATTTTGGTGGTAGGATTTTGAATCCTCTATAAGTGAGGTAAATCTTTTTATTATATATGTCACAACATTTAATGCTGCCCCTCCAGGAATAACACTCTTTGCAAGTGATATTACTCCATTCATCAACTGATTATGTAAATTGATTTTATAAAAATAATACTTATTTTCTAAGTTAGCAATAATTGAAAATGATCCATTTCTTACTGCATCCTTCCAATTTTGCTCTAATTTCTTATACACCATCCTTGATTTATTATTATTCCAAAGGTTCCCTGAATCTAACTCTCCAATAATTGAAATCAGTTCATCTATAAGTTCTTCATAGTTTTCTTTTTTATGAGAAAGTTTCTTTAGTACACTTTCCAAATCAATTTTAAGCTCCAACTGTGATCTACTTTTACTCTTTTCTCCCATGGTTTGTGCTAATATTGTTAAATTATTAATCTCTGCGACAAGGTTAAAACTTTCTTGTGCTGCAATAATATCCTTATCAATGATTTGAATAAGCGCTCCGTTACTATCCCTTTTTAACGTATACCTTTTATAAAAATTATCTAATGATTGTGAAAATAAGATACTGGGACATAAACATATAATTACTAAAATCAATTTAAATGTTCTTTTCATTAATCCCTCCTGGATCAACTTTGGTATTTTACTTTATATAATTTATTGTACACTATGCTTAATTTTATAAAAATCAAACTTTATAAAAAATTAAACCTATTATTTACTTATAGTTAAGTTGATTGACATCCTAAAGCGCTCAGGTAAGACACGGATATATTAATAAAAATTAACTTATTTTAGACTACTAGAACTTACCACCCAACGTAAAACCAATATTTTCAGTTGACAGTGTTTCCTCACCAAGATTAAATTCATGATAATTATAACCACCACGCACTTCTAGGTAGTTTAAAAATCCTCCACGATCTTTAGTCATACTTTTCATATCATTTGATAATCCACTAAAAAAATTTAATTCATTACTGCCATTCATACCCCAAGTTTGTTCCAACGCAGTTTTTATAGATAAATAATCAAATAACACAATTTCACCTTCTACATTATAGCCAGCAAAAATATCAAAATGTAAATCATCCCCTAAGCTATATCGCTCTGGTGCATAGACGCCAGATCCAAATGTAGGGCCTCCTAATAACCTAACTCTAAAGTTTTCAGAAGGAGAATATTGAGCACCAACTAAGTTGGACCATTTAATGGGGTAAGATCTAAAAGTTTGGTTACTTCCATCATAATTAAAGGTTAAATATTCACTAAGAGACTTATTAAAAAACTCAATGTCAGAACGTTTTCGTGAACTATTGTTGAATCCTACAGTAAGCTGTGTCTCTTTAGAAAGCGGAGTAATACTTGCTAAAAACCTGGAGATCCCGCATGAATTATTTAGTGGTAAATGTATTGCAGTATCCAGAAGTTGATACTCTTTTCTTTCTAAAAGTCTTGGACTTTTGTTTTCTTGGCTCTTATTAATATGAAATTTAAAACTGGCATAATAGTTTTTACTATCCAGGTCATACAGTAAACCACGGCTCAAGGAGTATGTTTTAGAAAAAGAATTATATTTAGCAGAATACGCAGAAAGATCTGCCCATTCTTCCAGAAAACTTTTACTATGACCTTCCGTTGCGTAAGAAGCAATTACTGTTGGTAAATAAAACATTCCCAAAGAGTTTGATGCGATACTATGACCTGCCTCGTGATCAAAGACAACAGGTATATCACAAACCTGAAATGCCCCTAATGAATAACATAGGCCTGAACCAAAAGGCGTATCCCTATTTATTATAATTTGATCATTTTCACCTCTTGGACTTCTGTAAATCTTAAAAGGAATATTAGTTTTTTTTGATCTTGCAAGATCGGCAATAAAGTATACCGGAATATGTAATGCACCTAATGAAGTTTGAATAATTCCGGATGTAAAATTTCCAATTTGATGATCAAGCTTTAAAAAAAAGCCAGCATCATTTAATAATCTCTTGCAATATGGGCCTACACAATTATTTGCCCCTCCTGCATAAAGAATACAAGAAAATAAAAATTGTATTATAACTATCCATTTTTTCATGCTTTAACTACGAGCAATTGAAGTGCCAAAGTTGCTTATATAAGCAATGGATAATTGGATTAAGTATGAAGAGATATATGAGAAATAACTAATAATTAGACAGATTACCAATTTATATTACAAAGAATATGGAAACCATTTATATATAATTGGATATAGATTTTACATCAAAAGTATATGGCCAAATTTAATTGGCCATAATTATAAAAAAACTATTTAATGATCAAGTTACCTGAATATAAAGTTCCCTCTTCAGTTTTACATTCCTCAAGTTCCTCACCTGAGAGTTCACCAAATTCAATATCTTCAAGGTAGCAATCTTTATTATAAACTCTTAATCCTAAGAATTTCTTCCTCGCACAAGTAGTTAAGTCACCTTCAGAAGAAGTATAAATAACATTCTTAAAATTCTTATCCCATTTCAAATTTTTTACAGGCAGTGTAGTAGTTGTTTGAATAGTATTTCCTAATTCATTAGTGCTTTTTGCAAATTTAACCCTTAAGTATCCTCTTCTGTCAGGAACACCATTATAAGTATTATAAGATCTGTCGAATGTCCAAGATTCAATACTTTTTGTTGGATTACAAACCTTGATATTTACTGAAACTTCTTCTGATGCATAAGTACTGTAACTCATAATTAAACTAATAAATAATAATGCTAATTTTTTCATTATAGGTCCTGTGTTTCGCCGGTTATTGTTAAAAACTACATATACAAATCAATAGTGATTTGCAAGAAAGTACATAGTATCTCGCATTAAGTCATTTATTATTGATGTATTATTAACAAGTTGCTCAACTTTTAAATTATTTTATATTCATCAATCTACTTTCTCAGAGGATGTCCAAATATAATCAGCTCTCTCTCCCCATTTAGGATGAGTAGAAATGTCAGCCAAAGCTTCTTCTTGAGTTATTCCATATAAGTTAATCTGAGAAATTGTAAGAATCTTATCAGCACCTCTGGCCTTTAATCTGTCGGGTAGCCCTCCTCCATATGTAGCATGAAAATCACCAACGATGACAACAAGTATATCATTGGGGTTAGTTTTTAAATAATTTAAAATATAATATGCCATGGTATCATCCCAGACACTCTGAGCAGCAAAATATCGATTAATTATTTCAGGAGGAAGCTCATGGCCACCTCCAGTCATAATATATTTAAACCGTTCAAAATATAATGAGTTACCTAACTCAAAATTTTCAGGGAGTAATCTTCTTTCTTTGTCTGTTAATGATTCAAGTCCTAACTTTGAAATTTTACTTGTTAACTCTCTAGGTGAATTAATCGCAATAGTTCTTCCGTTATTGTTTCTAGGAAATAAAACGATATCTCTATAAAGATTAAAATCCCCGCTCCATTGTACTTTCTTAAGAAATTCATCTTCGGTAATCAATTCCTGCAAAAAGTCATCAACTGTTTGTTGATATATAAATGATAAAAACTCCATGCCAACACTGATTACTTCATGAGTTACTGTGTTTAATGCATCTAAAAATAATAATTGCTTCTCATGATGTTTTATTAAATTATGATATTCGCTGAGGATTACAATAGTGCCAGGGGCCACTTCATCTAAAATAAATTTCAATGAGACTTCTTTAACACTTTGTCCAGAGTAAATTTTATTTTCTTCAATTTTCTCAGCAAAACTAAATGCACTAGAAAAAATTAATACCAACAAGATTATTGTTTTAATAATTACTCCTTCGTTAATAACTATTATTTATAAATCATCTCTGATTATTTTATTTTCATTTTCACCTACAAAACTAGGTAAATCTTCTCTTTTAATAACTTTATCAAATGTCGGTGACTCAAACGCATCTAACCGAAGTAAATCAGAGTTATAAAATTCTAAATATAAAAAACTTTTCTTTGATAATCTTGAATGACTTTTAGAAATTAACCTCCGAGGGCCACTACCGAGGCAAGAAGTGCTAACATATCTAGTATTATTTTTACGACCTGGATAATAAGCATGATGATGACCACTTATCCATAAATCGACATTATACCTTTGAATTAGCTGCGCTAAGTCCTTGTCCATCAAAGCCTGATTCTTAACCTTTTCAGCGAAAGGGTATAGAGGGACATGACCAAATATGATTGTATAATTATAAAGTGATGAATATTTTTCCAGCGTCTCATGAAGCCAACTCATTGTAACTGAAGATAGACTTAATGTAGTAGCATCTAAAGAAATAAACAAAATATTATCAATATAAAAAGAGTATTGAAGTGGATACTTACTATTATCAATATAGTTAAGCTTTGCCTTGAATTTATTTTTCCATTGATTTTTATAAACCTCTCTTTCAACTTTAAAACCAGGATAATCTGAAGCATCATGGTTACCAGGAGTTACCGCCAATGGAATATTATTATTTATCAGAGGAATAGTAACGACTTTATGAAATGACCTCCACATTAATTCATAATCAAGTCCTTTTTTTTGACCTGCTACATGGTCACCAGTTGTCAAAACAATATCAGGAGATATTTTGATTATTTTATTAACTGCTAAAGAAACTTCTTTTGAGTACTTTGTAGATCCATAGCTTTGATTCAAATCAGAGATAACGATTATTTTGCATATTTCATTTTTACATGAGAACTCTTCTGAACCGACACTTAAACTAAGAAGGAAAATAGTGGAATATATAAGTTTTAGCATATTGATTGATAACATGATTATTAAATAAAAAAAACACAAATCTGAAATTATAAGAGGCAGGATCTATGAATAAGGTACGTTGCAACCAACCGTTATTACATTATACAACAAGCTAAAAAGAAAATTATTTAAAATATATACTTTAGCTCCAGTCCAATTTGATACTTATTAAATCCGTACGTGTCTTCATCCAAAGAGGAATTCATAATATACTCGTAAGACATCGAAGTTTGAAGTTTCTTACTAGATTTACGTGTTATGATTATCTTTGGCATATACATTTTCTCAATTCCTCTCTCTTCTCGTTGTTCCAGTGTGTCTAAGAATAATATTGATAAACTGTAGTTTAAAATAAAATGTGGCAATACTTCAGGAATAATATAATCAATTCTCGCCAAATAGGTATCGGTATTGCTTGATGAGTTTTTGCTATCATTTAACCTGTTTCTTGAATACATTAAAATAATTAATGCCAGATCTGAATTTTCTCTCATTATAGGCTGGACAACAGTTAAAGTGTAAGCATGATTATCTAAATCAGAGTCATAAAGGCTTGAAAATCTGGCGGAGTAGTTTACAGAAGTGCTTCCGAAATCAAATAATGAAAAGGATTCATCAAAAGAAAAGGTAAATGAACTAGAGTAAGAAGATAGCTCTTTCGTACTGTTTTTATCAGTACGCACGTTTGCATAGTCACCAGAAAAAGTAAATGTAGCAGGAGATTGAAATAACTTATGTTCAATACCAGTCTTTATCCCTCCTACAATTTCGCTAGAATCATTCACAAAAACATCACTATTGTTTCTATCTGAATGATAAATATAGTTTAATGAAAGAGATGGATTAAATAAATATTTTCTTTTGAAGTATGTAGTTGAGCTGACTCCCATCGAAATTGAATTTATAAAAGAATCCTTAGAGGTTGCTTTTAAAGTGGGGAAATCAGTAGCAAAAGTCATGTTGTTATCATAAGATATTTTATTAGAAAGACTAAAGTTGTATTTTTTTTTCGGTAAAGGTAATCCATTTACTAATAAGTTTGGATTCAATCCAAAAATATTTTGTACTTGTAAACGTTTTGCTTGAATGTCCCTTGCTATATTAGATTTAGGATTTATTTCAAGAAATTTATTGTACTTTGGTAATACAAACTTTTTAACATATCCTTTACGAATTTCAATATCATGTAATATTTCAGATCGAGATAACATAACTTCTGCTAACTGAAAACCTGCAATTTGTTTAAATTCGTTACTAGCAAGAGAATGCTTTAAAATTAAACGATAGTATTTCTTTGCCATTTTATAGTTTTCTAAAATTTGAGAAATATGAGCAATATAGTAAAGTGAAATGACTTCTTTAAACTTTTCTTTTAAAGATAATAGAAAAAAATTACGAGATTCTTCTAGTTTGTTAATCGCGTAATAAGATTGGCCTAATTCATAGTAGATATCATTAAAACTTTTCCCATAGCTTAATGATTTATTAAAGTTTGATGATGCGCTTGCAAATTTTAATAATCTACTTTGACAAACTCCTAGGAAATAATATTTTTTTTCTAGTTCACTTCGTGACATTTTTTGATCTAGCATTTTTTCAATAATAATAATTGCATCATTGTATTTTGCAACTCGAATTAAGTTTGAAACTTGATCAAAATTTACATTTGCATAAAGTTTTACTGAAGTTATTAATATGGCAATAAATAGAAAACAATTTTTAAACATATATAAGTATTATCTATCGAAAATGATTAATTGTGTAGCTTAAGATATAATAAAAGTTGCTACATAATACTTGAGGTCGTCTGTCCCTTACCTACCTTTTTACTTGCTTTGATTTATTTTTGCTGTCCGTAGGAGGATTTTTAATTTTAAAGTCAATTTTAACCCTACTTTTATTTTTATCTAAAGGACGAACTTTATTATTTGTTTTTTTAATTTTATCAGCAATTTTTTCTTTGTTTTTTGAGGTATCTGACACTCTAACATTTGGTAATTTATCTATTGAGTTATTAATATCTTTAATGATATCTCCAGACTGTCCTGATCCACCTCTACTTGCAACACCTGTTTTTAAACCATAGTTTTCAAATAAGTTAATATTGTTCTTTAACTTTGGAGGTGCCAATTGTGATGGTTTTTGATTAACTGAAGCAGGTGCTCTGCTTTTTTGAACCTCACTTTTATCTGTCTTTGTATTTTCTTGTTTTACTGTATTCGTTTGAGTTTTCTCTACTTTTGTAATACTAATTTTATCCACTGTCGTTACAACTGCTTCAGGTGAATTAGATTTGGTTGAACTTAAATCGACAAAATTGATTTTAACAGTTGTTTTATCTCCTTTTGATGATGGTGAAATATTTAATGCGTCCTTGGTTACACCTTCACTTTTCAATAAATCTTCTGGTAAAACACTATCAGCAAATTTTGTGTCTATTGTAACTGACTTTTTATCATTTATTTCAACAACTGAACCTCCTTCAGGTTTAACTATCTTTTTTTCTTGCTGAACACTGGTACTTGAATCTTTTGATTTTGAAGGTTCATCTACTGGTTTTGATTCAATTATTTTGTCATTATTATCCTCTTTTTGATTATCTGATTTATCATTATCAATGATTTTTTCACTAGCAGATAAAAAATCTTCATTAGAGAGAGGTATCACTTGCGGCTTAGAGGTAGTTGTTACTGTGGTCATATTATTTGCCGTAACTTTTACTGATTTATTTGAATTAAGTTTATTATCTAAAAAGCTTACTAATTTATCACCCATTTGAGCATTTATATTTTTTAATGGTGTCACCACAATAGTTCCTTCTATAACTTTAAATGATGATATATTCTTCTCCACGCTGACAATAAAATCAGTCCCTCTAACTCCCATCGCAGCAGTAGGAGTTCTTATTAATAGTTTACTCCTATTTTTATTATTAATATTCATATAGTTTTTTGTTACTTTAGATCTAATTTCCCCCCCCATTAATTTTATAACACCTGGTTTATTTTTTACAAACATGGCAACCTCAATGGAAGAACCAGGACCTATATTCATGGTAGATTTATCTATGAATAGAAGTTTTGCAAAACTTGATTTTGAAGACTTAATAACTGCATGCTCAATTACTTCATCGCCTTTTTTAAGATTAACAGACTTACCATCTGGATATTCAATAACAACACTTCCTTTTAGTGAAATTACTGTTGCCGCAATATTAGCTGCAGTTGCTTGACCTAATAAGCAAATAAAAAATATTGTTAAAAGTATAATTAAAAGAGTATAGTCTTTTAATTTCACTAGGTTAATAAACATAAAATATCCTTTTTAGTATATATACTCATATCGTCATTATATATGATTTCTTTACTCAAGATTGATTAGATGTTTATCCTACTGTAATGACGTAGGAAGAAAAATAAATCTAAATTTAAATGCCTAGAAAAACTGTTGAAATCTACAGGTAATAAAGTATTTCCATTTAGCATTTACTAAATACAAGATAAAGATTATAACCAAAAAAAAGTGTGAACATTATGACTCCAATTGAGCAATTGAAAATTCCTATAAATTTATATTCAAGATATATTAAAGAAACTTACAACGAAAGAATTCAAAAAATTCCCATTGATGCTGGATCTACTTGCCCAAATAGAGATGGAACCAAAGGAATAGGTGGATGTACCTACTGTAGTAATGCCAGCTTTTCATTTAATACATCTAAAACTGATTTAACACATCAAATAACAAGAGGAATTAAGTACTACCAAAGTAGATATAAAAATTTAAAAAAATTTTATATCTACTTTCAGAGCTATTCTAATACTTATGCCCCAGTTGAGGAGCTTGAAAGACTATATAAAGATGCATTATCAATTAATGGTGTCACAGGCCTATGCATTGGAACGAGACCTGATTGCATTGATCGAGAAAAAATCTCCTTATTAGATAAACTAGGGAAAACGAATGATATCACTATTGAGTACGGCATTGAGTCAATTCATAATTCAACATTAAAAAAGATCAACCGCTGTCATGACTACCAGTCATTTGAAGATGCAGTACTTATGACTGCAGGCAAGAATATAAAAATTTGTGCTCATATAATACTTGGCCTTCCTGGGGAGAGTCGATCTGAGATGATTGAAAGTGCAAAAGTATTATCTAACTTACCACTAGACTTTCTAAAAATTCACCAATTACATATTGTAAAAAATACGGTAATGGCATCTCAGTATCAGAAGAATGAATTTGAATTACTAAGTAAAGAAGAATATTTAGATATTCTTTGTGAATATTTATCATATCTAAATCCTAGTATAGTTATTCAACGATTATTTGGTAATGCACCTTCAGAGGAAATGGTTTCTCCCAGATGGAACTTAACTTCTAGTGAATTATTACTTGAACTATCTAAATTAATGTACAAAAAAAATATCTACCAAGGAAAATATTTTTTACCAAATAAAATCAACTTAAAAAAATTAGATCAACCACTACCTTATAATAAACAAACTATTTGACCACTCACTCCAAGCTAAAGAAGAGTCTCGAAATCTTACTTTCATTATATATTTATCACTCGTTAAGTTGCTAACATCGATAATAGGTGCCTCAAGATCAACCCCTTTCATTAAATCAACTCCGTAATACCAGTTTTCACTATTAATTGAAAATACAATGCTCTCATTTTTAGAGTTTATTACCTTTATTTGCGTCATTAAATGTTGATCCATATCAATATCTGCGAAGTCACTTATTTCTAATTGGATCAAGTACTGAAACAATGACCTTTCCTTTACTTTCAAACTTAACAATTCAGGTTTTTCTGGAATAAGATTATATTTTTTTAATGTAAACTCATCAACAACACCCATGTCAAATTGATATCGGTCATCGCCAAAGCTATATCTTCGAATATACATTTGTGGATTATCTCCATCTGTCACCTCAACCTTTACCCAACCAAACTGAGCCAGAGATTTAAAGTATTCCTGATAATCTTTTTGTCTGTAATCTCCCCAATCATCAACAGGGCCTCCGATGCTGCCAACAATAACCATTGTATGGTTTGAGTTGTTAGAATGGCCTCGAGAGTATCCATGTGTATGTCCACAGAAGTAAATACTAGGCTTATTCGTTTTAGAGGAAAATTTTTTCAATCTCATCTCAATTTCACCTGAATAGTTTGTCTCACCTCTATTCCATAACTCTGATTTATGTGGATGATGAAATTGAGTAACAACAAAGTCTATACGACTGTCATTGGCAAACATAATTAATTGCTCTTCAAGCCAAAGTAATTGTTTATCTATACGGTATTTTTTATTTGTATCCAATGCTATAAATGCAATATTACCTTGTATAAAGCTATACCAATGTTCATCTTCACCATTTTGGGGAAGATCAAAATAATTAAAATACAATTTATTATTCTCTTCGTGATTTCCGATGGCCGGATAAACAGGAACTTTAGAAATTAATGGGGCAAGAGGGTCAAAAAACTCTTTCTTCCATCTATAGTGGTCTTTTCCGCTTTGTACTAAGTCACCTGCAAATAACACAAACCGAAGAGGATGAAGTGCATTTTGCTCTTCATCAAAGTTATATTTTAATACACTTTCCCTAATATTTTTAGTTGTTACCTTATGACCTCTTTGTGCGTCACTCATAACTAAAAATGTAAAAGAAGAGTTATTGGTATCCATTGCTTTAAAATTAAATCTCTCTATAAACTCATCAAAATAATAAGTATAATTTCCCCCTGGTTTTAAATCTTTCAATACAACTCGGTACAATGACTTTGATCTTGAATGGTTACTTATTTTATTACCTCGTAGCTCATATACTTGATCGCTATTGGTCTCATGGTAATACAGCTTTAATGACCTTGATGAGTCATCTTCCCACATTATAATTTGAGAGTTAGGCAAAGACTGTTGTAAATAAGGTTTAATATATGTAGAAGCACTTAATTCAAGAGAAAGTAAAATAATTAAAAAACATAAATATTTCTTCATTTATTTATCCAATGTTTACTAATTAAATAATAAACATTGGAATATCGTTTGTAAAAGAAAATCAATCTTATACTACTGCAGTTGGTAGTTAATCATCTTTTTCAAACAGAAGTGCTGGATAACCTGACCTAATGTATCTCTTAGATAAAGTTTCCCATAAAGAGTCACTTTCATCATGGTCATACTTCGAATTTTTAATTGCTTTCATCATTTTTCTATTATTAGAATTTGAAGAAGAATAGTTTGATTTTCTTGAATTACTACTTTTGTATGAATTTCTAAATCCGCTTCTCTTTCCGCCTGATCCTTTTTTCTTTTGAGCATTTTTATTAACTTTCTTATCTTTTTTCTCTATTGTTTTTATCGCTTCAGAAATACCAGATGAAGGAGCTGCAACATCAGTAGAAAGAGACATTCCGCCAGTTGAAGCAGTCACTCTTGTTTTAGATTTTAATGCTTTCCCTAGTGAATTATTTAGGCTATCAATGTGTTTTCTAATAATGTCATCTCCCTTATCTTCTCTTAATTTAATCATATCATCAATTGCACTTTTCTTCTTCTTCGATAGCGCTCCGACATCAGCAGAAGAAACAGTCGATGTACCGGAAGTTGCATCTGTCGCAAGATTATCTGGTACCAAGTTAGAAAGGCCTTGTGATGCCATTAATGATCCTACGTTAGGTGAATTAGCAAAAACACTTGCAACAAATCCTGATAAGACTTCATTCACTTCATCGCTCCCTTCTGAATCGACAGCTCCTTCAGCTACAGCAACAGCTGACTCATCTTCTGCAGCGACACCACTTGAGCCTAAACCATCAATAACTTTTTGGGTACAAGTTGACTTTGCTTCATAGGTACTAAAGTAACCAGATTGATATATTCTTAAAAATCTAACTAATTGGTATGCTCTTAATGGTATAATCAACTTACCCATTGGCGCTCTAATTTGCCAACCAGTTTCATCTTGCTGTGAGCAATAAAATGGTAGATCTGCCATTTCTACTTGATGATCAATGTCTTCTTCACCAAATTTTTTTAATATATTATCATCTAGGAAATTACTTTTTATCTTATCACTGTCTTTTAGAGGGATATCAATTGAATATTCTTTAAATAACTTACCTGCTGAATGCAGAGACGCGCTGCGTTGCTGGGGCAGTGCGTGATATTCATTGTGCTCATAATTATACATATTGTCATATAGATTCTCTTTGTAAAATACATCAAAGTAATCATTTAGGTTAGATACAGTTGTAATACTTTTTTTATAATCAAATAATGGATACTCTAAAGACTCTAGGCTAATGCTTTTACTAGAATATAAATAAGGATAAACTGGATCTAGAATTATATCAGCAACATTTTCCCTATTTTCATCATAGAGAAACCAACTTGATTTTGAGCAATCTGTATTATGAGCACAAGTCCAAAGTAAATCTGCTCCAATTTGAACTGCTTGTTTCATCCTATTTTCAAGCCATAATAAATTGGCCTCAAGCCCAAGCGAATAAATCATCTGTAGTTGAATTCCAAGGTGAGTTACTTTAACGGATGTAAGCTGAAGATTGTCGTCACGATAAGGATTTAAAGCATTCTTTGCAACTTCTTCTTCTGTAGCGGTACCAGCAGCCTTAGCTTTGGTAAAATCAATATGCTCTTTTGTAAATTGTTCATTCTCCTCATTCGCTTTTCTCAAAGCTTCCTGCAATCCAAACATTCTTCTTCTAAAAGTGACAAATGAATCATGCATATGCTTCCAAGCAAACATTGCTGAATCTAAAGGTTCTGATGCATCAATAATCTGGTCATACTTATTAACATCTCCCATTGAATCTTCGACCCCAGTACTTTTATTATCAGTATTGGTTAATTCAGAAATCCAATCTGGGTCATAGCTGATTGATTCATCATTTGTTTTAACAGTGTAACCTGTATTTTCAGTTAAGAGCTCATCAAGCAATTTTTGTTTACTCGCCGGCCGTTCAACTTTTGTAACAATGTCTAATACCTCAGTTGACTCGCCAGTTTCATCATCTATGATGGTCTTAGTTTCTGCTACTGCTGTTTTATGATAAGCAGCTTTTATCTTAGTCATAGCATCATTAGAAAAGTCAATTGCTGTAAATAAGTTTTCATAATTTGCAATCTCTGCCATATAGTCTTTTGCTGCTTCTTTTGCTGCATCCGCAATTGAAACTTTACACTCTCCTTCAATATAAGGTTCTAAATGATCTTCTTCATCAAGTTTGGGAATATCAAATGCCATTATTGGAGAATGGCATATTTTATCATTACCATTAAATACAAGGCCATCGCAACATACATCGTTTGTTGCATTTTCCCCTGCTTTTTTACACTCCTTCCTCTTCCAGTCATATTTAACAGTGAAAATAGCATGACAATTTCCAGTTGCCCAAACACCCCAACCTCTTACATTATTATCATCAGCACCATCTATTTCAGAACCCTTTTTCTCTACTCCATAATTAGAAGGAGTTGTTGTCGTTCCAGTAGACCAATAGCAACTTCCTCCATTTTTATTTTCAATAGATATATTTGATGGATCAATATTTGTAATTTCTACAGAATAATCATTATCACCTTCAGTAGGCCCACTTTCCTCTATTGCTGGTTGAACTTTACACCAAACTTTTGCACCATTATCCGCTTGCCCACCATCACACGTAACAGTTGATGTTTTATGATCACCTGAAGCAACACTACCTGAAGCTTCTTCATGCGTATCCTCATTAGGCTGAACAGTACATACTGGACGGTAACCGCAATCTACTGACTTATATTTAATAGCGAACTCGCCATCACAACTTTGAGATACCCATAATTCATTCTTATCTTTTTTTCCATATGATACATCTTTAATACAAGGGCTTCTTGAGTATTGATTCATCAAAAATATTTCCCCAATCTCAAAAGTACCATACTCATCTACCATGCTTTCAGTTTCATCGTCTCCGTATTGTGTCTCTGCTTGAGAGACTGAAACGCTAGAGTATTGAAAACAGATGCTTGTTCCCTTTAATTTTAGAAACTTTGTTTGATCATCAAAATTACATGAATATACATCTCCTGAAAAATCCATATTATAAGCTGTCTCTTCCCTAAGAAGGGTTAAGCACTCTACTCGTAAAGCTTCAATATGTATTTTACATGTATCAGATAAGTCAGAGACATCTTTTCCCCACTCGGATCCACACTGTGCTGTGTCCACTTTTCCGTCAAGTTGAATTCTTCTATTAACGCATTTATTTATTGTGTACTCTAATATGTTAGCTCTTCCTGGAAGTGTTGATGCACTCGCAGAATTACAACTACCTCCCAAAATAGCACCGTTACTTGCAGTGTTGGATGAATCCTCCCAAACTCCAGGACTAGTAGTAGATACTAAATTACTTGAGTTTGAAGGATCAGAGTTGCTTAAAGATTGTCCTAGTCGGCAAAGACATTTTTCATTTACAGTACTTTCATAACTAGCAATTTCACTGGCGGTCATACCATTCTCACCTTGTTCGCCCATATCAAGCTGAATATAAAACATTGCACATCTATTTATTAAGTTTTGTAGTTGGCTTGATGCAAATGATGCTAACTCTGCGTCATAATCAACAACATCAAAATTTAAATTATCTTGAGCATTAGTAGCATCAGCTAACTCTAATGGAGCGATTTTACCAAAAACGTACTCAGGATTCTCTGCAGAGAAAGAAATTGAATTAATATTCATTAAGGTTAGTATTAACAAAAACTTAAAATAGATTTTCATGACTCTCCTAATATTTAAAATATGTACAAACTATAAAAATTATTATAACATGATTAATTAATTTACTAATAAAGATTTAAACTTAAAATAAATCTATGAAACAAAATAATCTCAAACTATTTTCATTCATTATTTTAATTCAACTTATATTCTTTCAATATGCCTACCCTAACTATTCAATTAGATGTGAAGGTCATAGCTTACATAACGGTAAATCCAATAGTGTTTTCCAACTGTTAAATATTTCATACGATCAAGCTAAGTTAATCAACCAATACCAACTGAAGTACTCAGTTAACAATAAACAGAAGAAATATATCAATTACATAAATGGTGTGGAAACTCATTATTTAACAAATCATACTGCCAATTTTAATTGGAATAATGTCTCAAGTAGTATCCTAGACCTAAAAAACTCTCTTAGTGATTTTGTAAAAAAAAATCAATTTATAACATTTAAGTTAAACATAATACAAAATACAACATCCGGAATCCTTGATATTTACCATACCATTCACCTGACCAAAGACATAAATATAAAAAATAAAGTTTTATTGAGTTTTATCCCAGGTAATTTAAACATTCAAAAGACGCAAGCATTGCCATTTACCAATGTTGCATACTCAACAGGCCCACGATATATACAAGTAAAAAAGAGACATGGAATGGCATCCGTTTTAAGAACTCAAATTAAATCAGCTTATTTTTTTAACAAGATTAAATGCGAGCCTACTGCCAATAATAATATGATTCATGATCAACGACACCATAAAGGGCCATTAAAAACAATAGATCTTCGAAAGATTCAATCTTTAGGTATCATTAAAATTATTTTTGATCTACTTGTTGAAGCAATTCACTTTAATCAAAGTAAGTTTTTCTGGAAAGATTCAGAGAAAGAGCTTAATGATAAAAAGTTCTACAAAAAATTATCAAATATTATTGCAAGATCAAAATGGATAAATAAACTTTTCATTGATAAAAGAAAGGAGGGGAAAATTGAAGACATATTATTTTCATTAATCTCAGAAATTTATACAAATACTACTAATACTAACTTTAAGAAAATTAACCGATCAAAACTAGTCAATATTCTGCGAAAATTGCATTCATTATTAAGCACCAGTCTTCAAACAAAGCCACTAGAAATATGAACAAAGTAATAATTATTCTTACTACACTAATTTCTAATACCGTATATCCGATTTGTAATAATAAGGTTCAGCCTTTCAATAAATTACCGAGTTATGTTACCACCATTCACAAAGATGAGATGCCATTATTAGAGAAATCATTATTTTCATATAAAATAGACCACACTACTCAAGCTGATTCCCGCAATGCGACCAACTACAATGATCACATAAAAGTCACCAATCTAACAAGGTATTCAGTTTTTCAAAACAATAGTAATCAATTTATAATTGACTTGTATCTCCATGGAGATAAAAGTAAGTTTGTAATTAAAGTTACAAATATTGATTTACGAATATTTTTTCCTCCATCACTTTTAATCCATAAAGAATCGGAACAATGCAAAGTTATTGTTCAAGGACACTTCTCCGAGTATATTAGGAAATCTAAAGTTTTCAAATTCAAAAGGGAATTAAGTAAAAAAATCAATTTTGAAAAATTAGCTCGAGATATTAAGCACTCTATCAAATATGAAAGGCTTGATATAGAGAACTTTGTGTTAACAAATAATTGTAGAGGATTAGGTAGCTTTGAGTTTGAGTGGCCTGGTATGCTTAGCGGCTACCTTCAGTTCCCGCCAGAATATATTGATGAACTATTGCAAGCTTATAGTAAAAGCCAATATTGCAATGAAAGTTTATTAAGCAGAAGAATGACAGGAACTGAAATCAGAACAAGTAAACACTTTGCCCAACAGTATCAAGAAAATCTAGAATTAACATTAAAAAATAGACTAATAAAAATATATTCAACATATGCTGATAAGACATACCAATGGTATTCTATTAGTAACTTTAAAAAAGCCGTTCACAACTGTAATATAAAAAACTTCATAACCAAAATAAATAATTCAATAACAACAAACTCTCAAATTAAACATTTAAAAGGAAAAATTAGATATGAACAATTCCTTTCCGAAACACAGTTAAAATCAAACTATGTTCTAATCAAAGAGTCTCTCTCATATGTAATGACACCATGTAAGCAAAAAAACTATCCCAATATACCTCCCCACAATTTCTCCCCCCCAAAAAAACATGAAAACATGAACCCAGAACTATACTGGAAGACCTTTAAGTGCAAAATTGTTCCTCATACATTTATGAAATATAATGATATTATCAATTATCAAGTTCATCTTTCTAAATTTGAAGTTGATGGAGTTTATTCCGGGCAATCAAGGAATTATGATCAACGTAAGATATTCGAATCAGATGAAAAGCTAAACTCAGACTCTGATAATCGAATTAAGTATAACTATAAACAATATATTCCATATTATAAATCAGCACAAATAACAAAAGCTGATAATTATTTAACCATTAATTTGAAAAATACTAAGGGAATTAATTTTGTAATAGGAAATATTAATATTAAAGAACTGAAAAAAGAAAGCACTGCTTACTTCCCCCCTACTAGGTTAAACAAATTAGTAACAACATATCAGTATTTCAGAGGAATTAACAAACTTGTGGGAGTTAATCCATCACCATTATTTTCTTCGTATGATTATTTAGATCCTACAATTAAAAATAATGGAACATTTAGTTTATTTTATAATAATAATGGAGAAATATTAAATAATCACGACCCATTAATTGGAATAGAGCAATGGTATTTAAAGTTAGTAGACAATAAGCTTATTATTGATTTAATTTCTCACGAAAGGATTATGCCTGTGAGAAAACTCTCTATTTCAATTCCAGAAAAATTAATTAAATAATTCTTGAAACTCATCATTTTCATGGAGTTCAGTTATAATGTCACACCCACCTACAAACTTTCCTTTTATATATAATTGAGGATACGTAGGCCATTTGGTATATAATTTTACTTGTTCTCTCATCATATCATCTTCTAGAATATTAAAAGAATTAAATTCAACTTTGTTTAAATTTAAAATACTTACTACTTGTGCGGAGAATCTGCACATTGGAGTCTCTTTATCACCTTTCATAAATAATAAGACATCATTATCTGTTACTAAGTCTTTAATTTTACTTTCCAGAGTTAACTCATTCATATAATTCCTCATATTCTTTTTTAGTTAATGTTTTTAAAATTACAGCATGTAACTTATCTTTTAAATAACCAGACAGCAAGTCCATAATAAGTTGATGCCTAGCAAGAGTATTCTTACCTTCAAATACATTGGATACGATCAATAATCCAAGATGATTATGTGCCCCTTTTCCTGGAAAATTGGTTAATTTCACCTCAGAGTTTTCTACATTATTTTTAAGAAATTCAATAACTTCGTTTGCTAATTTCATATTTTGTTCCAAGTTCTATTTTATAAAGCTTATAATATCTTCATGATGAGTTTTCGTTTTCACAGGAAACATTATGTGCTTAATTTTTCCATCCAAACCAATAATAAAACTAGTTCTAAGTATACCAATATACTCTCTACCCATGAATTTTTTCTTTCCCCATACTCCATATTTGTTAGCAATAGAATGGTCAGGATCAGATAATAAATTAAAGTTTAATTGTTTTTTCTCAACAAAATTCAATAACTTACTTTCTAGGTCTGGACTAATTCCAAAAACCACAGTATTTAATTTTTTTAATTTATCTTTTATATCGCTAATGCCGCATGCCTGAACAGTACAACCAGGCGTTAATGCTTTTGGATAAAAATAAACTACTATATTTTTTTTACCCAGGTACTCTTTAATCGAAATATTTTTTCCTTTGTGATTTTTCAAACTAAATAATGGAGCTTTATGCCCAATGGCCAACTTACCAATTTTTTTTGTTTTCACCTTAGGTTTTGGCTTCATTTTTAATATGTGGTTAAACTCGGCCTTTGAGACCGGTAAAATCGAAAGTCTGTTACCTTTTTTTAGAAGTTGCATTCCTTCCAACTTTTTTTCATTTTTTAAGTCAGATAACAAGACAGTAGTATCAAATTTTTCTTTAAACTTAACATCAACCATGCACCATCGATTATTTTCCATACTTGATTTCGGGTCAAAGTATTGAGATTTTTTATCTAAAGAGAAATAATCAGGGTAAGCATTTTTTGAAACAGTTGCAACGCCTACTACCCCAATACTCTTGCAATTTGAGTGATAAAGTAAAACTTCATCTCCGACCTTCATTTCATCTCTCATGAAATTTCTTGCTTGATAATTTCTGATTCCTTCCCATTGTGTTGTTTTTTTGGGTGAAGCAATAAGATCTTCAATCGAAAATGTATTAGGCTCTGTTTTCATTAGCCAATATTTTTTCATAATGTACCTTTTGTATATTTATATTCCTTAATACAATATAAGGAAATAGTTAACCAGCTCAATATAAGACAAATTCCTCCAATTGGAGTTAACGGGCCTAAAATAGAAATTACACCACTACTTAAAAAAGATTTTAATGATAACAAATATAGAGATCCTGAAAATAGAACAATCCCAACAACTATGAATCTTGCAGAATAAAATAAAAACTTTGATGAACTATGAAACATTACAATTATCATTAGTAATAATGTATGAATGAATTGATAAAACACCGCTTTATTAAATACTTGTAAACTATAAGTATCAATTATTGTAGCAAGTTTGTGGGCCCCTAGGGCACCCATCATAACGGTAATTGCTCCAGATAGTGTCGCTATCATCAAATATTTTTTCATAGAGACTATCTTAATCAAGATCTTAAGCTTGTCTATTAAATGACAATAGATAAACTTTTTGTGGAAAACCATTCTTGCGCACCGGGTCTTTCACTGAAATACAAATAAAAGAAATCCCTACCAATTGGTTTAAACATGCTGTCACTATTAAAAAAAATAAATAATATAATAATTAAGATGTGTGAATTAAATGCTCGCTTCTAGATCTATTTATTTATGCGCCTACTTTATATCGACCCTGTCGTTTGCTTTCGTTTAAATTCATTATAGTTTTTAAAATCATTAAGAAAATCAACATCATCATCAAATAAAACATTTCGGACCTTACTATCATCAATTTCCGTTATTTTTTTCATGAACCTAAAAAGCTTTTTTTGTGTTTCTGGGCTTAAAAGATGCTCAGTCAGGCATGCATCAATATGAGAGTATTCATTACTAACTCCCAGAAAGTCTTTAAAGAAATAATATAATAAAGTTCTAGCAGACAATACACTATGAACTAACTCATGTGAATTTTCAGTTAATGATAAGAAGTGACTCTCATCCTCTAAAATTAAGTCTTTAGCTTTAAGTTTTTTCAAAGCTAAAGAAACACTACCCTTTGTAAGTCCAAGAAGCTTGGCAATATCAATCCCCCGGGCATATCCTTTACTTTCCGTAAGCTGATGAATGGCCATTAAATAATGTGCCATTGAATGACTTAAGTTTACTTTATTTTGATTTACCGGTATGAGAGATTTTTTTTTCATCAAAATATCCTAAAGTTTTTGAACAATCACGAATGGAGCTAAAATGACAAAATTAACTACTTTCTTAAATGGACTATTATCCCATTCTGAAATCTCCTCTAAAGTTAACTCTCTCAGCTTTTCATTATCTTTCCATTCTTTAATCTTGCTTACATCATCTCTCGCAATTGCAACAGCTGTTTCAAATAAATTCAAGCTTTCTTCTATAACCCATATAGCATCTCTCTCGAAATGAGGTTTCAGCATTGACCAATCTGCCTGCTTAACCTCATCTTGAAATTTTTGAATTAGTGCTTTGTTGTCCATAAATTATGATATTCTTTTAATTACATGATATCCAAATTGTGTCCTAACTGGACCTGATACAGATCCAACTTCTAAAGAAAAAGCAGCATCTTCAAATGGAGCAACCATCTGGCCTTTACCAAAAGACCCTAAACTACCACCTGAGTTTGATGAAGGGCATTTTGAATAGTCTTTCGCTAAATCTTCAAAACTTGCACCATCGTCTAATTTTTTAATTATATCTTGAGCTTCATAATCATTATCAACCAAAATGTGGGATGCTGTAATTTGATCTGCCATTAATTATTCCTTTGTAGCAATTATAATACTTTGAATTAACATAATTTAATTTAATATTCAATAAATGTTTGAATTAAAGGTTTTCATTAAATATTAAGTGCTTAACACTCTTGCCACAGCATAAGCGCTTGACCACGCCCACTGAAAATTATGTCCTCCTAATTGACCTGTAACATCTAAAACTTCTCCTATAAAATACAGGCCTGGAATTAATTTACTCTCCATCGTTTTAGATGAAATTGTATCTGTATCAACTCCGCCTACAGTAACTTCTGCTCTCTGATAACCAAAAGTACCCTTATTTTGAAATTTAAAATTATGGATATATTCAGATAGTGCTTTTAATTGCTTTTTACTAATTGAGTTTATTTGCTCTCTTTTATCTATATTTAATTTATTTAATATTAATTCGGTAAATTTTTTAGGAAAATATTTATTTAAATATTTATGAATCATAATGTTTTCATCAGTCAACGCCTCAAATAACTTAATACTTGGTAACCAATTGACTCTAATCATTGATCCATTTTCAGAATATAAAGATACTTTCAAAATACTAGGCCCACTAAGCCCTTTGTGAGTAAATAAAACCTCTTCCTCAATCTTAAATTTATTTACCTGAACTTTTACCTTTAATGAAGTTCCGGCCAACTGTTTAAATCCTGGAAGGTTGAGACCAACAAGCCCTGGTCGGCAATTAATTATTTTATGTCCAAATTGTTTTGCAAGTCTATATCCAAAATCGGTAGCACCAAGAGCTGGATATGATACCCCTCCAGTCGCAATTACGAGTTTGCTTGCCTGAATCTTTGCACCAGAAACATTAACTGTAAAAATATTGTCAGAGTGATCTATTTTGGAAACTTGGGCACCTGTTTGTATATCAATATTATCTTTATCACATTTATTTAATAACAAATCCAAAATAGGCCTTGCTGTTTTTTGACAAAATAATTGACCTAACTTCTTTTCAACGTACTTAATCCCTTCATCTTCTATTAATGAAATAAAGTCTTGTGAACTAAATTTATTTAACGCAGACTTTGGAAAATGTTTATTTTGGGAATTATAATCTTCAAAACTATTAATCATATTTGTAAAATTACATCGCCCTCCACCAGAGACTAAAATTTTTTTTCCACAAGTATTATTTCTTTCTAAAACGAGAACACTTAAATTAGGATTAAGTATATTGGCAGCACAAAATAAACCTGCAGCACCACCACCAATTATGACCACATCATACGTAACCATTATTTAATAATTAACTCATCTTTAATTTCATTGGTATCATTTTCTTTGCGTGGAAAACTTTCTTCTAGTTTTTTACCACAATCTTCTATTGCTCTACATATTCCTGGAATAAACTGCTTATTTTTAATATCAATAATAAGTTTTTCAACTATATCATTCCAATAATTTTTATCTACTTTTGAGTTTATTCCACAGTCTGCAAGTACCTCAATTTTATGCTCAAGAGTTGATACTAAAATTAGTATTCCTGTTCGATCAACTGTTTGAGAAATATGATGTTCAAAAAATACTTCTAATGCTTTTTGATAAACTTCTTCATCGATTTCTCTCTGAGTTATTAATATTCTTTTAATAGCAGGAATAAATGCTAGTAAGTAACCGGCCAAAAGCCCTATTATCTGTGACCAAATTAAAACAATTGGATCATCAAAATCTATAAATAAATAAGTCAAAAAAGAACAAATAGCACTTAAAAGAAGAGCTCCTCTAAAGTGCGCAGCTGGGTACATATCTGATGACTTGAGAATTACAGGTAAAATTTCTCCGGAGGTATTTTTCTCTGCTTTTTCAATTGTATTTTTTACTAGTTGTTTTTCATTTTCACTAATTTTCATTACCAACTCCCACTAGAACCACCACCGGAAAAACCGCCTCCACCACCGAAACTTCCACCCCCACCAAATCCGGAGTGTGAACCACCACTCATTCCGCCAAGCAGCATACCGGCCATAAATCCCCCTCTTCGTCTTCTTCCAAACATTAAAGCGAAGAATATAAATACAAAAAAAGTATTAAATAAACTACCCTTTCGTGCTCTTTTCACTCTTACTCGAGGTGATCCAGTTAACTTCCCTCCTACTTGTTCAGAGATCATGGATAGTCCTAAAATAACCCCAGACCTATAATCTTTTGATTTAAAATATTTTCCTACAGACCTTATTATTCTACCAGCTTCTGCATCGGTCAGGTCTCCTTCAAGACCTTGTCCAACTTCAATTCTCATTTTTTTGTCTTTTACCGAAATTAAAAATAAAACACCATCATCACGTTTTTTATCTCCAATCTTCCATTGATCTACAATTCTAATTGAAAAGTCTTCTAAAGAATCTCCTTCAAGTGAATCTATGGTTAACAATTGAATTTCAGGGCCATACTGTTGCTTGAAATTATACAACGCACCAATTAAAGCTTTACTCTCTTGTGAAGACAATAAACCTGCTCGATCCATTACAGGGCCGCTATGACGAGGGACTTCTTTTGCTTGAGCAAAAAATGACAGTAAAAGTAAAAATCCAATTAAAGCTTTTTCCATTATTAGAAGCTCACTTTTGGAGGATTTTTAACTTTATCTAAATTTTCTACTTGAAATTGAGGTTTTTTATCATGGTGAAGAAAAATAGAATTGTACCAAGAAGTGGGGGGAACAGTAACTAAATTATTAAATCCTTTGATGGACTGAATATATCGGTTCCTCGCAACTGTAATTCTATTTTCTGTGCCTTCTAATTGCACTTGCAAGTCTCTAAAATTTTCATTTGCCTTTAATTGGGGATACTTTTCTACTACGACCATTAATTTACCCAAAGCCGAGCTTAAACCACCTTGCGCTTGTGAAAACTTCTTCATTGTTGCAGCATTTAGTTTTGAAGGATCAACATTAACTGAGGTCGCTTTCGCCCTAGCTTCAACAACTGCTTGAAGGGTTTCTTTTTCATGAGAAGCATAACCTTTAACAGTGGAGACCAAGTTAGGAATCAGGTCTGTCCTTCTCTTATACTGATTTTGAACTTCTGCCCAAGTTGCGTCAACCTCGTTATTTGCCATGGGAATACTTCTCATTCCGCATGCTGACATTATTATGCATAAAATAAAAATCTGAACTATTTTCAACATTTTTTTACTCCTAAATTTCTTTGAATATATCAAAATATTATCTTCTGTGGTAATTTATAAACAAATAAGTGTCAAAAAAAATGCTATGCGCAAAGGAAATACAATGAACTTCTTGTTAATCAGAGGACTAACTAGAGAACAAAGACATTGGGGAGATTTTATACTCAAATTGCAATCAGCGTTTCCTCAGGCAAAAATTAACTTTCTTGATTTACCAGGAGCTGGTCAAAACAATAATGCCACTGCCCCCACAAAAATATCTCAGTATGTAGAGTTTCTGAGAAATCAATTTCAAATTTTAAAAATGAATGTGGAAAATAAAAGCTGGCATTACTTTGGAGTCTCCCTCGCTGGAATGGTTGGACTTGAGTGGGCAAGTAAATACCCTAAAGATTTTAGTTCGTACATAATTATGAATACAAGTGCTAAAGACCTATCACCTGCAAGAAAAAGAATATTACCTTTTTCGGCTTATAATTTATCTAAAATGTTATTATTAAAAGACCCAACCGAAAAAGAAAAAATTATATATAAAATTACCAGTAATCAAGAACAAAATGATAAGACAATTTCAGACTGGACAAAATATAGAAGAGAAAAACCAATACAATTTAAAAATATCGCATTTCAAGCAATAGCAGGTATGGCGTTTAAATCACCGAAGAAAATAAATGCACCAACTCTATTACTAGCAGGAAAAGGAGATAAGCTATGTCACTACAGCTGTGGGGTAAACATTGCAAATAAATATAATTTTAAATATAACTTAAATGACTTTGCAGGACATGACTTATCTTACGATGCCCCTGACTGGATTATTGATAATGTTAAAGATTTTCTTGATGAAGTATTTACATAGTAATTTATCAAATCTATATAAATATCTATGATAAAAATAAATAATCTATCCAAGAGCTATAGCACTCAAGAAGTACTAGAAAATATTTCTTTCACTCTGAGTAAAAGAGAAAGAGTTGGTCTAATCGGACGTAACGGTTCAGGTAAATCAACTTTATTTAAAATTATTCTAGGACTTGAATCAAGTGAAAGTGGTAATATCCAGGTTCCAAAATATTATAAAATTTCTTCACTATCCCAAACAATTGAATTTACGAAAGAAACGGTATTAGAAGAATGTTGTCAATCATTTACAGAAGATGAACAGCACAACTCCTACAAAGCGGAAAAAATTTTATTTGGACTAGGCCTTACCCAAGATGATTTAACAAAATCACCGAATAGTTTTTCAGGCGGGTTTCAAGTTCGAATATGTTTAGCAAAAGTACTTTTAGAATCTCCCAATCTACTATTACTAGATGAACCAACAAACTACTTAGATATTGTTAGTTTGCGATGGCTTGAGAAATTTCTTAAAAACTTTCCAGGAGAGTTAATTATTATTACCCATGATAAGACATTTATGGATAGTGTTTGCACTCATATTATGGGAATAACAAGAAAAAGTATTAAAAAGATAAAAGGAGTAACTAAAGATTACTACCAACAAATTCAACTTGAAGATGAAAACTACGAACAAACAAGATTAAATCATGAAAAGAAAAAACAAGAACTTGAACAATTTGTAACTAGGTTTAAAGCAAAAGCTTCAAAAGCGAAACAAGCTCAATCCAGAGTAAAACAACTAGAAAAGATGGGCAGTTTTGATAAACTTTCTGATGAACAACTCTTAGGTTTTAATTTTCCATATACTGAGTGCCCTGCAAAAATGATAATGTCTGTAAAAAATCTTGATTTTTCATATAACAACCAAAACTTAAATGAATTATTGATAAAAAAATTTAGTTTAAATATTCAGCGCAATGACCGAATTGGTATCATTGGGAAAAACGGAAAAGGAAAATCCACACTATTAAACCTACTAGCAAATGAATTAAAACCAATTAATGGTGAAATTAATTCCCACCCATCTGCTTCGATTGGTCATTTCGGACAAACTAATATCAATAGACTAACTTTTAGTAATTCCATTGCTGAAGAAATTTATTCTACTAATAATACTCTATCACAAACTCAAGTACGCAGTATTTGTGGAACAATGATGTTTTCAGGTGTCTTGGCCGATAAAAAAATTAATATCTTATCGGGGGGTGAAAAAAGCAGAGTATTAATAGGAAAATTACTGGCAAAAAAAACTAATATTCTAATGCTAGATGAACCTACAAATCACCTTGATATGCAATCTATTGACTCCCTTTGCCAAGAAGTAAAAAATTACTCAGGAGCAATTTTAGTTGTCACTCATAATGAGTTCCTTTTAAGATCTGTCGTCAACAAACTAATTGTTTTTCATAAAAATACTATTGAATTATTTGATGGTAATTATGATGAATTCTTAGAAAAAGTTGGTTGGGAAGAAGAACTAGCTCAAAGCGGTAAAGAAGAAAAGAAATCTCTACTGTCAAAAAAAGAATACAAGAAAGCAAGAGCACTAATCATAGAAGAGCGTGGAAAAGCACTGACTCCATATAAAAAAGAAATTTCAATACTTGAAAATGAGATTCAGAAAAATGAAGAAGAGTCAAAGAAAATTACTCAACTTTTAATCAATGCTTCAGGTGAATCAGATAGTAATGCTATCCTCAAACTATCATCACAAGTCCAAGATCTAGAAGAAGAAATTGAGCAAAAATTTTCAAAACTAGAAACAATAACCGAGAAACATGAGCTGATATTTAATGATTATAAGTTAAAGCTTGAGCAACTCGAATCGAAATTGTAAATCTGATTATTCATTGTATAATAAACCAGTAATAAACTATTTTTAAGGAGTAGAAAGTGAAAAGCATATTTATCAGAAGTTTAATTGTCAGTGTATTAATTCTAACTGGAGTTAATAATGCAAAAGCAGGTTTATTTGTTGACCCTTATCTTGGTTATAATGCTGGTTGGGCAACTAAGGACCATACAGAAGGATCAACCACAGTATCATTAGACTACACCTCAATGGGCCCTATGTTTGGAGCAAGAGCTGGATTTCAAATGCTTGGTTTTATGGCCGGAGCAGAGTATGGAATGTCTACTACTACCCAAGATTTAGCTGCTGCTACTGTTGGTAGTGTATCTATACCAGCTGCAAGTACAGACTTACAAACTACTTATATGGGAGTTTTTGTAGGTTACGAATTACCAATCTTACTTAGAGCTTGGGCCACATACAATCTGTCAGTAGACAGTGAAATAACATCAGACTCTGGCAAGGGAAATGTAACAAGCGGAAGTGGTTTTACATTAGGTGTAGGTTTTACTGGACTACCTTTTGTTAGTTTAAATGTTGAATATAGAAGTGTCACATTTGATAAATCGACAGCTTCAGGTGGAAGCGAAACTGATTTAACAAACGACATAACTTCTAATGAAGTATTTGCTTCAGTATCTATTCCTTTACCATAAATAAATCTAACTGCTCCTAAAATCATTTTGGGAGCAGTTTTTTCAAGACAGTTCCAAACAATATCTATTAGAATTAATAAATACAAAATTTGATTAAGGAAAATTATGAATCATGCATATATTTATGATTGTGTTAGAACTCCTAGGGGAAAAGGCAAACCAACTGGTAAAATTCATTCCCAGCGTCCTATTGATCTTGCTGCAAGTACATTAACAGCATTAAAAAATAGAAATAATCTAGATACGTCTTTAGTTGAAGATGTAGTTTTGGGTTGTGTTACTCAAGTGGCGGAACAAGGAGGGTGTGTAGCAAAAGCAGCGGCCATGCATGCCGACTTTGATCAAAAAGTTGCAGGAGTTACTCTTAATCGGTATTGCGGCTCAGGGCTTCAAGCCATTAACCAATCTGCAAATTCTATAATATCTGGATTCTCAAACCTAATAATTGCTGGCGGAGTTGAATCTATGTCCCGAGTACCATTTGGAACAGATGGTGGTTCCTGGATGATTGATCCTGAACTTGCAAATAAAACTGGCTTTATTCCCCAGGGAATTTCTGCTGATTTAATTGCGACGATTAATAATTTTTCCCGAAAAGACGTTGATCAATTTGCTCTCAATACTCAAATGAAAGCTTCAAGTGCGTTAAAAAATGGATATTTTAAAAATTCGACTATTCCTATTAAGGACAAATGGGGTACAACCATTTTGGATTCAGATGAATTGATTAGGCCAGAAACAACTCTTGAATCACTGGGAGGATTAAAACCGGCATTTAAAATATTGGGAGAACAATATGGATTTAACTCAGTTGCAATTCAAAAATATCCTCAGGTTGAATATATTAATCATATTCACCATGCAGGAAATTCATCAGGAATTGTTGACGGTGCGGCCGCTGTTTTATTAGGAAACCTTGAAATTGGAAATCAACTCTCAATCAAACCTAAAGCAAAAATTATTTCACATGCAGTAGTTTCCACAGAACCAACAATCATGTTAACAGGGCCTGTTCCAGCTACTGAAAAAGCTTTAAAACATGCAAATATGAATATCTCTGATATTGACCTAATAGAAGTCAATGAAGCGTTTGCATCAGTGGTTATGCATTTTGAACGACAATTCAATATTGGTTTTGATAAAATTAATGTTAATGGTGGTTCCATTGCTATGGGACATCCTTTAGGTGCAACTGGGGCAATTTTAATAAATACGTTAGTCGATGAATTGGAAAGAAGAGATAAAGAATTAGGACTTGCCACTCTCTGTATTGGAGGGGGAATGGGAATAGCTACTATTATTCAACGAGTTTAGGAAAAATTATGTTTACAACAAATAAATGCAGTCAAAATATTTTAACAGTTTCAATAAATTCAACATCAACGCCATTAAATATTATTAATGTTGAGTTTATCAACAAACTTGTAGAGATAGCAGAAACTATAAATTCTGATGACTCTATCAAGGGAGCAATAATTACATCCAGTAGGCCTGAATTTGTAGTTGGAGCAGATCTCTCAATTTTTGAAACGATTAAAACAATAGAAGACACTGAAAAATTTCAAAGCTTCAACCAAGCTCTAAGAGTTATAGAAACATGTCAAAAACCAATTGTTGCAGCAATAAATGGAACTGCCTTAGGTGGTGGTTTAGAGTTAACTTTAGCTTGTAACTATAGAGTAATTTTAGATGATGATAAGATTCAATTAGGCTTACCTGAAGTAAATTTAGGATTACTCCCAGGTGGAGGCGGTACTCAAAGGCTACCGAGACTAATTGGGATACAGTCTTCTTTAGATATTTTATTAAAAGGAAAGCATTTTACACCTAAAAAAGCATTGAAATTTAAAATTGCTAATGAACTAGCTAATACGCCAGAAGAACTAATGGAAAAAGCAATTACTTTTATTAATAGTAATCCAGAGATAAAACAACCTTGGGATAAAAAGGGTTATAGAATTCCAGGTGGAAATGTTCATACCCCAGTAGGCTATACAGTATTTCCAGCAGCAACTGCAACGGTTAGGTCTCAAACATTTAACAATTATTTAGCGCCACAAAAAATATTAAAATCAGTCTATGAAGGCCTTCAAGTACCAATGGATATGGGGCTAAAAATAGAAGCAGATTACTTTACTGATTTAATATTTAATAAATCAACTCATAATATGATTAAAACTTTATTTTTTTCAATGAATAAATGTAAAAGGAAGGTACCAAAAACCAATATCACTCAAGTAGGAATTATCGGTGCAGGAGTAATGGGTTCAGGGATTGCTCAAAACCTTGCTCAATTTGATTTTAAAGTAATTTTAATAGATATTAATCAAGAAGTGTTAGATAAATCTACCGAACTAATTTCAAAAAAATTAAATAAAAAACGTAACCAAGAGCAAAGTTCCGAGATTCTGGCAAAGATTAAAACTAGTACTAGCTATGATTCATTAAGTGAATGTCAACTTGTTATTGAAGCAGTATCGGAAGTTCCAGAGCTTAAAAAGGAAATTATTTCAAAAATAGATTCACATGTCTCAGCTAATACGTTAATTGCAACAAATACTTCAACAATTCCAATTACGGAACTTGCAACGGCAGCAAAAAAAGCAAGTCAATTTATAGGACTCCATTTCTTTTCTCCAGTGGAAAGAATGAAATTGGTTGAGATTATTAAAGGAAAAGAAACTTCAGATCAATCAATAGAGCAATGCTTAAGTTTAGTTCAAAAAATAAAAAAAGTTCCTATTGTAGTAAATGACGCTCAAGGATTTTATACTTCGAGAGTTTTTATCACTTATGTACTTGAGGGGCTCTTTGCTTTAAATGAGGGAATATCTCCCGTTTTAATTGAAAATGCGGGTAAGCTCTCAGGAATGGCTTATGGGCCTTTGGCCGCGGCGGATGGTGTTGGACTTGATTTAGTGTGTGATATCTTAAAACTCCAAAATAATAATCTTAATTTAGACTTATTTAAACTGCTTGAAGATTTTGTTCATAACCAAAAACGATTTGGACGTAAAAATGGAGTTGGATTTTATAATTATCAAGATACTACAAACATAAAACTTGCAGATGAAACATTTCAGACGTTTCAAGATTCCAATAAGATAATTTCAGCAGATGATCTTGCAACGAGATTACTAACCATCCAATCCATTGAGTCGATCAAATGTTTAAATGAAAATATTGTAACTTCAGCTCATGAAGCAGATATTGGCTCTATCTTAGGATGGGCATTTCCGGCATATACAGGTGGAACGATTAGCTATATTGATTTAGTTGGTAAGGAAAATTTCATTCAGACTTGTAATCAATTAGAAAAAGAGTTTGGTGAACGATTTTCGGTTACTAGTTTAGAATTAAATAGCTAAAAATGAAAAAACTATTATTAATAATTCCTGTTTTAATTATTGTTCCAATAATAATTTATTATCACCTTATTTATAGAGTAATCCCTAGTAACTCTCCTATCATCAAAATTAAAAACTCTAAAATAAATGCAAATATCAAACAGGACAATTGGGGTATACCTCATATTTACTCCCAAGAAGAAAATCATGCTTATTTTGCCTTAGGTTACAAGATTGCAAGTGAAAGACTGTTTCAAATGGATATTCAAAGAAGAGTTGCAAATGGTGAACTTAGTGAAATATTAGGTTCGAAGATGCTACCTACAGATAAAAAATTAAGATCACTTAGATTTAAAAAATCTATTACTGAAAAAGTAAATAATAAAGATCACCCCATCAATAAAAATAAAAAAATGTGGAGTGCGTTAAAATCTTATTTTGATGGTGTTAATTTTTTTATCAAAAACAACCCTCTTCCTATAGAGTTTATACTATTAAGATATTCTCCAAAACCATTTTCACCCATTGATTCTTTTGCTTTCTCTGGCTATATGGGTTATTCATTTGCAACTTCTGTTACTAAAGACATCTTATTTTCAACGCTATTAGAAAAACTCCCTGCTACACTTTTTCATGATCTTGAAAAGCGTGCTAAGCAAAATACGATAAATTTCAAAGTACTTAGTACAATTGCTCCATTAACAGATTTTGATGGTAGTAATGCTTGGGTTTTGTCTGGCAAAAGAACAAAAAGTAGAAAACCAATACTAGCATCTGACCCTCATATTAGTTTTTCTTTACCTGGAGTGTGGTATGAAGCTCATATCAAAACTCCAACTCATGAAATTTACGGCCATTATTTACCTCTAATTCCTTTTCCTGCTCTAGGACATAATAAATATATTGGTTGGGGTCTAACCATGTCCAAGGTTGATGATATGGATTTTTATGCTGAAACATTTTCGAAGGACAAGAAAAAGGTTATGTATAAAAACTCATGGGTAAAAATCAAATCATATAAAGAAATAATTAATATTAAAGGTCAAAAACCTGTTGAAATTGAAATTAAACTTACTCCACATGGACCTATTATGGATTATGTTTTAGATAAGAAAAATATTTCCATGAAGTGGAGTTATTATGAACCAGACAACCTTGCCTTAGATACACTTTACTTAGCTGAAAGAGCAAAAAACTGGGGTGAATTTAAAAATGCTTTTTCTTTTGGAGCAGCACCAGGTTTACATATTGCATATGCGGACTCCTCTGGAAATATTGGATCTTTGGTTTACGGTAAGATTCCAAATAGGGAACATCTTTTATTTTCCAACCGAATCCTAAATGGAGCGAATGGTGAAAATGAGTACTCTTATTATAAGTATTCACAAAACCCAAAACTATTTAATCCTAAATCGGGTCAAATTGTACTCGCAAATGCAAGGCAAAATATTCCCGAAAAAATAGCTGGCTTTTGGTCCCCTACTGATCGCTTTGATACCATTGCTAATCTTTTAAACAAACAAGACAAATGGTCAATAGAAGATACAAAAAAATTACAAACTAAATCCTTTGCTCAAAGTTCAAAAGTAATTTTACCAATTTTATTAAATTCAATTAAGTCTTATTCACTATCAACCACTGAAAAGAGTGCTATTAAATATCTAAATAAATGGAATCATTTATCTGAAATTTCTAGTGTGGGAGCAAGTATTTATCATTATTGGAATATTTCAGTAAAAAAATTATTATTTGATGAACTTACAGATACTGAATTAAATAACTTTTGTAAACTTGGAGAGCATTGGACTTTATATAAGAAGTTACTTTCTGAGCCACAATCTAGATGGTGGGATAGTATTTCATCAAAACAAAAAATTGAAGACAAAAACGAAATAGTCTACCAAGCATTTAAACTTACGATGAGTAAATTAAATAATCTTAATAATTGGGAATGGGGAGATATTCATCAACTAGAGTTTCAACATCCCCTTGGAAAAAAGAGACCATTAAATTTAATTTTTAATTTAGGCCCCTATAAATCTCCAGGAGGTTATGAACAAATCAATAACCTAAAAGCAGCTTCGTGCAGCTTTCAGCAAAAAATAAAAGCAGGACCTTCTACGCGCAGGATAATAGACTTTAATAGTCCTGAATTATCTTTTGGAATTTTACCTATTGGAAATTCTGGTCACTTAGCAAGTGAACATTATAATGATCAAAGTACATTATATTTTAATAATAAGTATCGAAATCAGTTAATGAATAAAGAAAGCATCGAAAAAGTTAAAAGAAAAGAACTTATTTTTTCTCCTTAGTTTTTGCCCATGCTATTATAATAACTATATATGAAAATAATTATTATTTGTTTGTTAACACTTTTATCGACAGAATCATACTCCAGTATTGAAATTGGTAAAGTAGAAAAAGTCTCCCCCAGAAATACAAGAATCATTGTATATACTTATAATAATAAGCAATATCAAGAGAATGAAATTTTAATAATTGAAATCACTCCAACAGAACTTTGTTACGCAACAGTAATCCATACTAAACCAAGAATAAAGGATAATAAAAAAAATAAAGTTCTTCTAGACTCATCTAATTGCACAAATAAATCTCGAATTAAAATTAATAATAATATTCGAAATATTGATACGGACACGAAAATTGAATATACTGATGTAGCAACCAGGAAATTTCACTTAATTAGTATTGCTTATGGATTTAAAAACAATCCTCAAGATGAATTACTAGATGATATCAATGAATTTGAGAGTTTAATCGATAATGATGTAAATTCATATTATGCAACCATTGGATACACTAAAATTCAGCAACTACCAAAAAGTTCAATTTACTTAGGTCCTTTTTTAAATATTAACTTATTGTATATTCTTGGAGAAAGTAAAAAAGAGCAAGAAGAGAGCTTAATTATTTCATTTACTAATGTATTTTTAAGGTTTGGTTTTTTTAGTAGAGTTTACCTAAATAAAAAACAAAAGGTTGAAGGTTTTTTTACCGATATAAGCTTCGGTCCTGAGCTGGGAGTATATAATAAATATTCTCGGACTTTTCCTCCGTCAAACACTAATGCGCCATCCACGGGAAAAGAGTCAATTGAAAATGAATATAAATTTGATCTTGGCTTTGGCCATACCGTTGGCCTTGGTTATCATTTTGAGGATAGTAGGTCATCTATGATATTAGAATTTTCAAATTCTAGTTCTTTACTAAAAAATTATGAAGAATTAGAAAAAACAAACTATAGTTATAAAACTAGCAGTTATTTTTTGAAGCTAGCCTTCATGTTTTAGGAGACAAAATGGATAATTTAGATAAAAACTACTGGAGAAAATGTGGAGCTTGTAAAAAAGAAATAAACTGGTCTACGAAGTATTATCAATGCAGTATATCTAGTTGTAAAAAATTTGCGTACTGCTCTGTTGATTGCTGTGGTCAACACCAAACTGTGATGAATCATAAAAGTTCTTGGGCCGAAGAGAATACGTCTCCTTCTAAAGATGATACTGGCCCTAGCAGAAGATTAATTACGAGCAAAAAACCTACTAACTCTGCTAATTCAGATGATATTTTAATTGTGGCATCTAAGCTTAAGAAATATATTAAGGACAAATATGATATAAATACGTCCGCAAATGTTATGCCTAAACTATCTATACTGGTTAGGCACTTATGTGACGAGGCAGTTTCTAACGCACGTCAAGAAGGTAGAAAAACATTAATGGACCGAGACTTTTAACACATAGTTCCTTTTTAAAGATAATCAATTTTGTTACTTGTGATATTCACTTTACAAGGAATATCTATGAAATTATTTATTTTTATCTTTTCTCTTATTATTTCAACAAACGGATTCACTCAGCAACAAGCTTGGTGTGGACTTAACTATAGATTTGAAAGTTATCACTTAGGACTTGCAAACAAATACCTCGATAAAAACTCTCGAAAACCACAAATAATAGATGAAATGTGTTGGAGAATTGGAAGTTATGATGCAAGGAAGCTTCTTAACAGAAGAGACTCTAATGGAAAATGTTTAGTTGTATTTTTAGAAGGTGAAAGAGCTGGACTTGAAGGTGATATATTAAATTCAAAATCACCACAAGAATGCTTTAATGCTGGAAGAAGTTATGGACTTGTTCAACTAAGAATATTTGCCAGAGAACAAAACTATTCAGAAGTAGGAGGAGACTGTATTCAAGAATATATTAATGGAAAAAAGACTGCATTAAATGATTATGTTCCTTCACCACCAAGTAATAACAAATTAAATTTTTGCTATATGGCAGGCCATAATGACGGAGTATTATTTAAAGGCCTATTATGAAAAATTATTTGCATCAAGGATTAGTTTATTCATTTTAGTTACAACTTCATGATGAAGAGAGTTGATAACTTCTTTACTTATATCTTTAACTTTTGGCGGAATAATTGGCTCAGATACATAATGCCATAGTTTAACAGGCCTAGGAATTAAAGTTGGGCCTAATCCTCTGAAGATTGGTAATGGAAATTTAAACTTATCATACATGAAATCAGTTATTGGATTATTATATACATGAAAAATTTTATCCGCTTGAGGGCAAGCAGCAAGAACTATTGGTACTTGTGCCTCTAAGGCCAATTTAATAAATCCTTTTCTCGAATTCCACTTGATTTTATATCTCTCTTTTGATGACCTTAAAGATTCAATCATCCCTCCTGGAGCTAGTGCTAAAATTTCACCATCAAGTAGTGCTTGCTTAGCATTTTTAGGAGATGCCGGGATAATCCCAATCCTTTCGCACCAGTATTTTGTCGGTGAAAAATTAAATAACATATCGTCACCTAGTGCTTTTGGTAACCTCCCTGTTAAATCAAATATTTTAAGTCCAAGAAGAAATCCATCGTAAGTTGCCAAGCTGTGGTTATTCAATAATATAAATGGCCCATTTGCAGGAAAGTTATTTTCACCTATAACTTGATAGGAGTGATATTGTGATAAAACCTTCATTACAGATCTAGTTTTTTTAAAAGTTGAATTAAGTTGCTCGTTAGACATATTTTCTCTTTTGAAAAAAATAATAAAAATCATATATAAAGATATCATAAATTATAATCAAGAGAGTACAAATGGAATTAATTAACAAATTAATAAATTTTGAATTATTTAAAGAGATTAATAAATATGACCTAGAAAAATTGATCGAAATTTCTTCAATTCATAAGTACAAGGACCAATCCATAATAATTGCAGAGAATTCAATAGATTTTGATTTATATACGATACTGAATGGAAAAGTTGAAGTTTCCATTACAGACTCCGCATCCAACAATGGAAATCAAAGAATAGTCGCAACACTAAGTACAGGAGAACAATTTGGAGAGATAACCTTTCTAGAAGGTGTTAGCCGTTCTGCACAGGTCACAGCGATTGGTGATATGCATGTAATACAATTTGATGGTGGAAAACTACATGAATTACTTCATAGTAATTATCGATTTGGGTTTGTATTTATGAAAAACTTAGCCTCTGCTCTAGCAGTTAAAATGCGAAGAGCTAACTCCAATTAAAGAAATAAAATACCTTAACTTCTTGCCGGAAACCACTGATACAACATAAAGTAAATAAATACTCCAGAAGACGAAACAAATAACCAAATAGGCATTGTAATTTTAGCAATCTCTTTATGTTTTTGTTTTTGCCCCTTAATAATTCTGCGCATAGTAATAAAAATTAAAGGCAATAAAGCTGCCGCAAAAATGGTATGAATAAATAGTATTATCAAATAAAAAGTTTTAATCCAACCAATTTCAGGGAACTTAGTTGCTCCAACATGAAGATGTAAATATATATAACCTGCTAAAAATAATGAGGAAAATGATAGAGCAGCAATTATAAACTGCTTATGTAATTTAGCATTTTCTCTTTTTATAAAAAACCATGCCAATAATAAACATATAAACGATAATGAATTAAATGTTGCGTTAATAGGTGGTATAAAATCAATCATAGAATCCATTACTATATAAAATAATCAGTTTGATACTTATCTTTTACGAGCTGATCATCGCTAATAAGCCATTTCATTGCAAATTTCTTAGGTACCTTTAACTGATCAACTTTAGCGTAAGTTCCGAAAACGAAGTCAAACAATGGTGTTGTGACACCATGATTCATCTTGGGGTTAATAAAATGATGATAAAAATGATGTTTCCTTATAAACTTTCCATAAAATGTGTACGGAGGAACAACATGTAAACTTAAATGAATCAACTCATATATAAAATAAAAAGTTATAAATCCACACGTAAAAGCTATTGAAGTATATTTTGTCAAAATAAAACTAATTATAAAATAAACAACTAATGAAACCGGAACTGCGGACAAAACCTTCAAATAAAAAGGCGAAAAATAATCAGTTTTTTGGTGATGTTGATCATGCTCCTTTTTAAATAAATTATTATACTTAACAACATGGCCCAAGTAACGGTGAATAAAATATTCTGCGAGTTGCCACAAACATGCTCCAAAAATAAAAGCAATCAGTATATGCATAAAGTATTCCTATTAGAATTTACAGTATTGATCCTAACTGATAATTTAAAACTTATCAATATTCTACATAAAAACATTATGACAATTTGCTAACATAAAGTCTATACGACCACTCTGGCCAGATTGTCTCTTTGCATACCAAGATTTGGCCGTATAAAGTACCCCTGTAACACCAAGAATACCTAATGACCAACCTCCAACAGGAGATCCTACCAAGGTCATCACTCCTCCAAAAACAGAAACCATCGAAACGGCAAATGCTTTCACATTTGCGTTGAACTGTACTTTTTGTCTTAATTCGGCATTACCTCCTGCTGCCCTTAATCTTTCTTTCGTTTCAGTTGCAACAGTTGAATCCCATAAACCTTGAGAAGCTGTTGCTAACAAACTAGATTTTAATACTTTGTATGATTCCCGCATTAAAGTATCGCTTGGGGCACCAACAGAGATTGAAAACCCTTCAATTAATGTATATAACGCAACTTCGGTAAAAAACCATCTCGTTAATTGCATTGTTTTTACTTTTAACCCACCAACTTTACTTTCTTTGATAATTTTTTTATTTTTTTCATGGTTTCCATCAATTAAACTTTGAAACTGAGGATTAAAAAATTGAACTAGGCCAGACAAGCTTCCCGACAAAATCCCAATACTGATTGAAGCTGCAGGAGTTAGTCCTGAAGCAATGATCAACCCAGTACTCACAGTAGTTCCATTAACGACAGTCCTTAATAGACTTAAAGAAATCCTCTCATGTTTAAAAAATAGTTCTTTTCCTGTATTTTTTTTATTTACTAAAGCTTGGTTAACGCTGCTTTTCACCGTTTTTATATTCTTTCTTACATTTGATAATTTATCTAAAATACTGGAATATATTTTCTCAGAGTATCTTTTATTTACTTCCGTTCCATCATCTAAAACAACAATCGTAGAATCATGAAGACCACTTAATTCTTTTTTTGCCCAATCTGTAAGTTCATAGTTCTCACTTATATTATCATTGACTAAAACTGTCGTGACTTCCAGTCTTTCATTTTCATTAGAAAAACTAGCTTTTATAAAAACATTCTTACTGTCACTTGCACCGTAAGTAACAACACTCGTTGATAATATAATGATGATTAGAAATAATAATTTTGCCTTCAAAGGTTCTCCTTTATTAAAGCAGGTTTATATATATAGATGTAAAATACTGCTAGACAAAGGAAAAAAGACTTGTGAATAATATCTACATATTTATAAAGCTAACCATCTGGAATATCATTGGTTTTTAACGCTAAGTTCGACTGACATTGCCTTATGATCAGCTCCTTCTATATCTTCCCAAACATAAGAATTGGTATATTTCAAACCTTTTATCCAAATATAATCAAGGATCTTTTTTGTAAATGAAGACTTCATGCGTTTGTCTCCATTTGGAAAGTTTACTTCATATAATCCAAGTGAAGATAAATACTTTCTCATATACTTAATCTTCTTTTTAGTCCAAGTATTAAAATCACCAGCAAAAACTACAGGCCCGTTATGCTTTTTAATTTTTCTCCCTACCTGCTTTAATTGACGTGCTAGTAAATACCAAGGAACAGAGTTTATTGCATGAATATTAACAACCAATAATGTTTTTTTATATCCCCTCAATTCATATTCAGTGAAGAGCATCGCTTTAGGTGTTAATCCAATCCACTCCAAATCTCTAGATTTTTTGTAATAAGAATCAATGGGTAAAGCTGAAGAACCGGTAACTACCCCCGTTCTTTTATTACCTTTCTTATAGACAAAGGAAGTAGCGAGCAAATAAGAAAAATCATTATCATTACTCAGAATTTTTTCCATATTCTCATTCATCAAGCCTTCTTGTAATACTAAAATATCACGATCTGCTTTTAAAAAAATAAAGTCATCTTCCCACGATTTATTCTTACCTTTATACATATTCCAAACTAATAATTTAATAGAAGTTGGATCTAAAACTTTCTTTGCAGGTGCTCCCATTGTCACTATTACCTCTGAAGCATCTGGAACAGAAAACCAAAAGGCATTTGTGTCTATTGCAGGTGTTAGAAGTAATAAAACGAGAAGCAGTTTATTAAACCTTTGACTTAACATATAAACTCCCTAGGTTTTTCTTACGTAAACTTGTCGGGAGCATTTATTTTTCATAAATCAAAAATAGATAATTATAATTTATGAGAAAAATTTTCTGCTAAAAGCGGCACTATCATAAAAAGCTTTTTTGTAAAGGAGGATAAGCTATCAGAATAAGGCAATTCCATTTACTGAATGCCTTAAGTATTATAATTTACGATATCTTAACATGTGAATTTATTACAAATAGTTAAATATTGAATGATCAAAGTAAGATTACGATATATTAAAGGTTTATAAGGGGAAAAACTTGCAATATAAGTTACTAATTTTTTTATTATTCATCATCTTGAGCTGCGGTACTAATGCCAAAGAAAACTTACATACAGTAAGCAAGAAATCACATTTAGTACAAATTTTAGAGCATGGAAAAAGCTCATTATTAAAAAGAATACAATTAATCAGGTCTGCAACTAATAGTATCAAACTGGAGTACTTTATCTTCCGTCCTGACTTAAGTGGAAAATTACTACTTCTGGAGTTAATAAAAAAAGCAGAGCAAGGTGTAAAAGTACAAATACTGATTGATAAAAACCCTCTTGCGCCGACATTAAATAAATATTTAATTCATGTATTAAAGCAAAATAACGTTATAGTTAAATATTACAATCCTATGATAATTAAAAACATTGAAGAATTAAGCTATCGCAATCATCGCAAAATATTAATTGTCGATAACCAACAATTTATCACAGGGGGCAGAAATATTGGCAATGAATACTTTGACTTTGGAAAAAAGTTTACATTCATTGACCGAGATATTTTGGTAAAAGGCCCTATTACAACATCTGTTACAAACAGTTTTAATATCTTTTGGAGTTATAATAAGAATACTACTCCTAAAATCCCAAAAACAAGAAGTAAACATTTACTTAGTAACTTGCCTCGAAGTGAGAGGGATAAAGAAAGAAGAAAAAAAAGGTTAATTAAACTTAGGCTTGAAGAAGCTAAAAACTTTCTATTAGCAAATGAAGATTCAAATAACTTCCTCGAAACAATAACAAGACAAGGGTTACATCAACTTAGCTCTATTCAAACATATAATTGTACCAATGCAGAATTTATAAGTGATTCACCAGGCAGAAAAAAAACGTCTCGATATTTTTCTAATAAACTATTTCAAATGCTAAAAAATGCAAAACATTCAATATTGATAGAGACTCCTTACTTTATTACAATCAGAGATCACAATTTATTATTTAATAACTTACTCGAATCTAATTTGGATGTATCATTAGTTACAAACAGCTTATATTCTAATAATCATGGACTTGTCGCAGGTGCATTTCATCCATCAATCGGCAAATGGATAAAAAAAGGTTTGACTACATATATCTACAAAGGTGATATTCCAGACCCAAGTTATGATGATGAAACAAAAAGTTTAAAACAAAGATGGGGAATTCATTCAAAAAGCCTGATCATTGATGACAACACAATAATGGTTGGAACTTATAACTTTGATCCTATCTCACATAACACAAATGCTGAAAATGGTTTTTTCTGTCATGATAATAAACTCCTAGCACAAGAATTAAAAAATTATATAGATGGGCATATCGAAAATTCTCTTGAGTTAAATGAAAAAGGTGCTCCAGTAGATGGCTCTACCATATTCTTTAAAACATCACTTATTGAAAAGTTTTTATATGTAATAAGATTTTTGCCTGCAAACTTATTCAGATCATTGCTTTAGACCTATGGGGCAGGATTAGAAATCTCTTTGTGAATTTTATTTATTTCAAAAATTATTTCATCATGAAGTACTAAATTAATTGATTCTATATTTTCTTCTAATTGCTGCAAGTTAGTTGCACCTATAATAGTGCTTGTAATAAAATCACGATAATTAACAAAACTTAATGCTAATTGAGTTAATGTTAAATTAAACTTTTTGGATATTTCTAAATACCTTTCTATTGCTTTTACCGATTGGGAAGAACTGTATCGTAAGTAACTAGGCCACTTATTTAATCTGCTATTTGGTGTAGATTTATTTTCAATATACTTTCCTGTTAAAGTGCCAAAACCTAAAGGCGAGTATGCCAGTAGTCCAACATTTTCTCTAATGGACATTTCAGATAAACCTACTTCAAAAGTTCTATTTAGTAGATTATATGGATTTTGAATTGTTGATATCTTTGTTAAGTTAAGTTTATCACTCCACTTGAGGTATTGCATCATGCCCCAAGGAGTTTCATTTGAAATTCCAATTGCCTTAATTTTCCCCTCTTTAACAAAGCAATCTAAAACTTCTAGTGTTTCAGCAATAGAATTAATCTCTATATCCTCGTTAATTTCAAATCCTAATCGTCCAAAGTAATTGGTTGCTCGTTCTGGCCAATGGACTTGGTATAAATCAATATACTCGGTGTTAAGTCTTTTTAAACTGCCATTCAACGCCTGAATCATATTTTTTTTATTTAATTTGTGATTTCCATCTCTAATATAAGACATCTCACTCGAAGGGCCTATCACTTTAGAAGCAATAATAATGTTATCTCGATTTGTTTTAATTTTATCCCACTTTCCTATTATTGATTCTGTTTGATTATAGGTCTGTCCAGAGGGAGGAATTGGATACATTTCAGCAGTATCAAAGAAGTTTACGCCTTGATAGTAGGCATAATCCATTATTTCATGTGATTCTTTGATGGAATTTTGTTCACCAAAAGTCATAGTTCCTAAGCAAATAGCACTAACTCTTTTTGTTATTCCATATATTTGTCTATATTCCATTACTACCCCTAAATATTATTGACTTATATATATCAAATTCTAGTATATTTTCATGACTGATTTAATCAAACCTCATAAACTAAATCAAGGTGATACTATTGGAGTTTTTACTCCTTCTACACCTGCTTATGTTTTTAATGAAGAATTATTTAAGAATGGAATAAATAATTTACAAAGACTAGGATTTAAGGTTAATCAAGGACATTTAACTAAAGCTAGATCAACTCAAGGTTATAGATCTGCTTCGCCACAAGAAAGAGCAGAAGAATTCATGAATTTAATCATGGACTCGGATGTTAAGGCTCTTATTCCTACTATTGGTGGCTATAATTCCAGTAGTCTAATCCCCTATTTAGACTTTGAACAAATCAGACATTCTAAAAAAATTATTTGTGGCTACAGTGATATCACTTCACTCCATATGGCAATACTTCATTACTCAGGACTTAAAACCTTTTATGGCCCTATGGTGATGACTTGGTTTGGGGAGTATCCACATGGAGTCCCTGAAAGTATTGATTCATTTCTTACTGCTGTAACTAATAATTCAGTTAAAGAGCGAACTCTTACACCATTTAAGCGATGGAGTAATCATATGCGAAACTGGGAAAATGGAGATTGGAAGAATGTTCCTCGTAAGTGGGAAGAACATAATGGATGGAATCTTCTTTCAGAGGGAACAGCGCAAGGTGAGATTGTAATTGCTAATTTAAATACTCTTTCAGGTATTGCCGGTACAGATTTTTTTCCAGATTTAGAGAACAAAATATTAATTATTGAAGAAATGGATGCTCCTTTCCCACGTGTGGAGAGGTCTCTCAGACAGCTATCACTGATGGGAGTTTTTGAAAAAATTAATGGACTTCTCTTTGGAAGGCCGGAAGAAATAAATCTAGAGAGTGCTCAATTTTCATTAGATGATTTAATTTTAGAAATTATTGGTAATAGAGATTACCTCATAATATCAGACTTTGATTGCTCTCATACTGTCCCAATGATTACGTTACAACAAAGAAGTAAAATGAAAATTAATGCTCAAGAAGGTAATATTGAAATCAAAATATTAGAAAATTATGTGGAGTAGTTTCCTACTCCACATTTAAAATTAATTAAAAACTACGTTTTCTTTTAATGAATCCCATCTTTCGATATCAGTTTCATACTTTTTTTCTAATACATTTCTTTTTATTTTCATAGTTGGAGTCAAGATTCCTGTTTCAGCACTCCATTCATCTTTCAGAACAACCACTTTACTTAGCCTTTCAAAATGTTCCACCTTGTTGTTTACATCTACCAACAATGTAGACATGATGGTTTTAAGTTCCTCTTCTTTTTTAACCATTCCAATTTCAGATAATACTGTTATAGCAAATGGCGCTGGAAGCCCTGCACCCACAACACAAACCTGTTCAATGACTTCGCTCATTGTAAAATGTTTTTCAATTGGATTTGGTGCTACGTATTTTCCTTTTGAAGTTTTAAATAAATCTTTTACTCGCCCTGTAATTTTAAGATAACCTTGATTATCAAATTCACCTTTATCACCAGTACGCAACCACCCATCATCACCTAGAACTTCTTTTGTTTTACCTTCTTCCTTATAATAACCTTTCATTGTAGCAGCTGACTTTGTTAAAATTTCTCCATTATCATCAATCTTAACTTCTCCATTACTCCAGCTTTCACCTACTGTCCCAAACCTTACTCTACCAGGAAAATTAAAAGTAGCTAGGCCAAAGTTTTCAGTCATGCCATAAACTTCCATAACGTTTATATCTAGTTTACTAAACCATTCCAATAAGTCAGCTGCAATGGGTGCTGCTCCTGTAATTGGAACTCTTACATCATTTAACCCTAATTGTGTTCTAATTTTTTTCTTAATTAATCCCCCAAGAATGGGAATAGACAATAAGAAGTTAAGTTTTTTCTGAGGTACCTTTGCTAAAATGCCTTGTTGAAACTTAAGCCATATTCTTGGAACTGCTAAAAAAACAGTTGGTGAAGCTTCTTGTAAGTTGTCCTTAAATGTGTCTAATGATTCTGCAAAAAATACAGTACCAGCTCCATACATTGCTCCAATTTCAATTAATAACCTTTCTGCAATATGTGATAGAGGTAAGTAAGAGATAAACCTATCAGTAGAACAAAACCCTAATTCGTCTAATGCTTCTCTTGCTGGAAATGAGATACTATCAAATGTATGGACAACACCCTTAGGTATCCCCGTAGTGCCTGAAGTATAAATTATTGTTGATACATCATCTGGTTTTGGAAATGAAAAATCCATCAATGGTTCGCAATCACCTACAAATGAGTCCCAACTTTCACAGTCTTTATTTTCCCAGAATGGAAAATGAACTCTTTTAATATCTGATTTTAATCCATCTAATTGTGAATCCCATTCATCTAATTTACCGACAAATAATAATTTTGCTTCACTATGATCTAAGATTTGATCAATACTTCCAGTTGTGAGAGTTGGATAAAGAGGGACAGAAATATGTCCAGACATCCAAATTGCTAAGTCAGTTATAATCCAGTGAGCACAGTTTTTGGAAATTAAACCAATACAACTTTTTTCAGGTAAGTCCATCTTTTTTATCGCGGCTGCAAGTTTTCTTGCTTCTTGGCCTACCTCTTTCCATGTAAAATCTCTCCAAGTTCCGTTTAGTGGTTGTTTAAGATAAACCTTAGTATCTCCGTAAATATCTTCAAAATTACAAAAAGTTTCTAATGGCATTAGATTTTTAGACATATTGCTTCCTTTAATTAAAATATAAATTTCAACTTATTATATTTTAAAAAACACTGAAAAAGAAGCTGAAAAAACTTACTGCACTCTATTGGAGTAAAAGAGACAATCTCTTTTGAGCTATTTCTCCAAATTTTTTAGGACAAACTTTCTTATTTATAAGATTATTAAGACTTGTATAGATATTAGGCGGTAGTCCACATGGGTAAATGCTAGTTAAATTTTGCTCTATTCTTGTGCATTCCCCTATATTTACGGCTACGCCGTGCATCGTTACAAACCTTCTGACTTGTAGGCCTATGCTTGCAAGCTTTTTATTACCATGCCAAAGACCTAATAACTTTCTACAATAATCTAAATCATAGACCTTAAAATCATTTTCCAATACTTCTACTATTATCCTGAGTAATCGTTCCATTAAATCATATACTTTCATATTTTGCTCTGTGAGATTAATTATTGGATAAATTACTAATTGGTTTGAATGATGAAAAGTAATTCCACCGCCTCGTTTTATTTTATGTAGTGGAATAGTCAATCTCTTCGCTTGGTTATAATCAAAGTCTATTAAACCGTCTGACACAATAGAATTTCTCTGTAGGCCTCTACCTATAGTAAAGCATGGTAAGTGATTTGTTATTATAAGAAAAGAAACAGTAGTGTTCAGATAAACATACTCACAGCACCACTCTTGAAACTCTAATGCTTTTAAATAATCCCATTTATATTTAGTTATAATAACAAAATTATCAATAATACTAATTTCAGAACTAGGTACTTTAGATTTTAATATATTAATTAAGTTCGAGGCCATAATCCTTTTTCCTCAAGATGTTTTAAATAATCAATTGCCTTATAACTGCTTCTTACCAAAGGGCCTGAAGCTACAAACTCAAATCCGAGTTCAAGAGCTACTTTTTTAAAATTATCAAAGACTTGAGGTGAATAATATTTTTCAACTGGAAGGTGACCTTTAGTAGGTCGAAGATATTGCCCTAGAGTTAAGATTTGGACGCCAACAGACCTTAAGTCTTTCATGCATTGAATAATTTCATCGTCACTTTCGCCCAAACCTAACATTAAAGATGACTTGGTTGTAATATGTGGATAATTATTTTTATAAAATTCTAAGCATTTAAGAGTCTGTTCATATCCCGCTCTTTTATCTCTAACGACAGAAGTCAAACGTTTAACAGTCTCAATATTTTGAGCAATTACAAATGGGTTGGTTTTAGCAAGTGTGTGCATATGCTGTGGAATACAATTGAAATCAGGAATCAAGACCTCGACTAGTATACCTGGATGATTTTTATGAATTTCTAAAATTGTATCAGCAAAGTGGCCGGCACCAAAATCTGCTAAATCATCACGGTCAACACTTGTAATAACAAGATATCTGAGTTTCATAACTTCTACCATTTTACTAGCATTAGTTATTTCAGTTTTATCTATTTTACCTTTAGGGTTACCTGTTACAACATTACAAAATTTACATGCTCTAGTACAAGTTCCACCCAAGATCATTATTGTAGCAGTTTTATGAGACCAACATTCACTAAGATTAGGACAACTTGCTTCTTCACATACTGTCCAAAGATTCTTGGACTTTAGCTCCTGTTTTATTTTTGAGGAATTTTCATCCGTTTTTAATGATACTTTTAACCAACTAGGTTTTCTTATTTCGGAAATCTGTTTAGGATTATTATTTAGGTATTCCCTAGTCTCCTTGCGTTTTTTATCAATGATTGATTTTTCCATTTCATAGTCATTTCTCATAATTAATTTATATTGAACAGATTGAAGATAGTCCAGTCAAAACTTTCACTTAACTTACTGATATCACGGTTGTTACTGTTTTGAAATCATAATAGACTCAATCGAGTATATATCAATAATGTTTAATCAATATTTTAAAAACTTATGGTATTTAGCAAGAATATTTAAAGATATACTCTTGCTAAATATGAATTAAAAATTAATTTTTAATCTGTAATTACTTTAACTTTCCCTGATCTTTGATAAATCCAGTTACCTAAGGTCTGATAGTATGTTGCTCCATTTACAGTAACATCAAAGAATTTATGATCATCTGTAAGTGCTACATGATTTCCACTTCTAGTACTAAACGCACCGTAAGGAAAATCATAAAGATCACTCTTGATTGACTCAGCGACAGAATCTTTTATTTGTTGATTATCTGGATTATGAAATCTATCCATAACCATGTGGTCATTTTGATCCATATACACAAAGAAAGGTGTTTCTAGGTAATTATTTCTATAAAGATATCCAAAGTTCAAACAAACTCTAGGGTCGTCACTATTTTGATCAAAGCAAGTTGTATCATAAACTGGATTCCAATATTCAACTCTTGTATTTCCTGCTTTTTCAAGCTCATCTTCAAGAGTTAACCCCATGTCAATTCCTAAGCTAGGTGTAAATGAGGCATCTCTTATTCCTAATACTTTTGCTTGTGGAAGCATTTCAGCAATCATGTCTAAGTTGTACCCCATGCCAGCACTGCCTGCAGAGCTACCAGAAAAAATTAAATGACTTGCTTGATCTAATCTAAAGTACTTTTTTAAATCATTAATAACTTCAGTGACAATTCTTTTTCCTCGAAAATGATATAATCCATCACCTTTATCTTTGTCTCCAATCCAAGTATCTGAACTACAATACATTATAAAAACTTTATTAAAATTATGAAAATCTTTATTCAGTACTGGGTCGTTATTAAAAATACCTCCAAAAGAGGCCTCAGGTATATAGTGTTTTGACGTCATTCGATGTTTCCATTTACCTACCTTAAGATCAAGGTTATCTTCTTCCATACGAGCAAGGCACTCTGCATCTGACGAACAACTATTCCCACCTTTTAGAAATATAACCCACTTGTTTTGCTCTGGAAATTCTTCATCATTTTTTATATGACCTTTTTGAAAGTAAAACGCAGCAGGAGAACCATCATTACAAACTGCCTTTCTTGAAATTGCGTCCTCTACATAATGCCTAGTAAAATTATTTAAAAGCACTTGATTTTCCTCATTATTTTCTAAATCCTGATCAATTGAAATTTCAGTTGTTCCATCATCAGATGTAACTTGAATATTACATGCGGAAATAAATAGGCATAGAAATCCTATAGAAAGTAGGTTAATGTTTCTTATGGTTTTCATAATAAATCCTTTAGACGTAGTCTATGTACTCCTAATTACCTTATGAAGTTATACGGAAAGTCGAAAAGAAAGTTCTTATTATAGAGCAAATTTTGTATAATAAAGTTATAGCATTACAAGTTGTTGATTATTTTAAGTCAATAGTTCTAATTTAAAGTTTGAAATATTGCAATGTCATAAATTATTAAAATTACACCTTAATAATATAAAGAATAATCAATTTAACCCGATACATACTGAAAGTATTAACTAAATATAGAGATATTAATGGAAGCACATATAGCTGGTCACCTAACATTTGCAATAATTGCTTTCTCATTTCTATTAAAAGATATTTTTTGGCTTCGAACACTCTCCATTGTTGCAAGCTGCTTTTCTTTTATTTATAACTACTTTGCACCTGCCTCACCTTTATGGGTTGCAATAACATGGAACATTATCTTTGTATCACTAAATATTTATCATATATCTGTTTTAATTTATGAAAAAAGAAGCATTGTAATGAATGAAAGAGATAAGGAACTTTATGAAACAATGTTTAATAAATTATCCCCAGTTGAATTCATGAAAATAATAAAAATTGGCACTTGGACCTCATCTAAACCAGGTGACGTTTTAATTAAACAAGACAATGATGTAAATTCTTTGCGGTTAATTTATTCAGGGAATGTTAATGTTGAAATAGATGGTAAAATAGTTTCAGAACTTAAAGATGGTAACTTCATTGGTGAAATGAGTTTTTTAACAGACCATAAAGCCTCTGCAACGGTTACTGTTCATCATGAGACAGTGTGCTTAACATGGAAACAGGAGGAGTTAAAAATTCTTCTAAAAAGAAATCCATCATTATATTTTTCAATTCAATCTATGCTAAGTTCACAAGTATCAATGGCATTGATTAGTAGCAGTAAAAAACAAGCTTCATAAATTATACATTAACATTAGTAAAAGAAACATAATTCATTACTACAAATAAAATTTAAGTAGTTCTAGGCCCTTGATAATATTACTCAATTCTCCTGCATAACTAATCCGTAAAAAACCAGGGTGTTTAAAAAAGTACCCTGGAGTAAGTGCCAGCCCTTCTTTTTCAATAGCCTTTTTCGCAAGTTCTACATCATCAATTGACGTAGGCAATTTTAAAAGGCCTATTGGCCCAGTAGGTGAAATAAATAAGTCCTGATCAGATAAATATTGCTTTACATAACTTCTATTTGTATTAACTCTATTAATTTGACTCTGTCTTACACTTTCTTGATCTTTCATAAATAGGTTTGTTAATGCTAAGCTAGGCCCTGGAACAAGCATGAATTGATGTAACCTAGCAATTGTGGCCCTTTGAATAAGCTCTTCTGGGCCTACCATCCAACCAATTTTCAAAGTTCCTAATCCATAAGTTTTTGTTAAACCACTCGCAATAATCACATTATCAGATAAGTTTAATGCTGAGTCTTGACCTAGGGGAGCACAGAAATCATGATAAACTTCATCCACAAAAACATAACTGTTATTTTTTTTCATAACATCTATAATTGCTTTCATATCATCTAAATTCAAATATCTTCCAGAAGGATTGTGAGAGTTAGTCATCCATAACCAAGAGTTTTCTTTGGCCATATCATTTAGTTTGTTTAAATCAAATGAATAATCTGGTAACTCTCTTCTAATCTCAACAACTTCAAGTCCAAGGCCTTGAGGGGTAAGCCATAAAGGTTCGTAACCGGGACATTCAGATAATACTTTTGTATGTCCTAGATCCTTCATTACCTGGGCCACGATAGAAAAAGAGTTCGTTACGCCAATAGTTAGTTCAACTTGATTTGGTTTAACTCCATACTTATCGGCAATTATCAGTGCAAGTTTTTTCATTAATAAATAAGTATGATTTTCCATAAGAGTAATTAGCTCTTTTGAAAGTAAATATTCTTTCAGATCAAACTTAGGAACATCACTCATTGCTAAATTAAACCGTGGATTAATATAGTATTTAGTTGCAAAATCAATATATGGCATCGAAGATAAACACATAGATTAAAAATAACAAAAATTATAGTTAAAGGTAAAGATAATACTTCGATTATAGATTTCCCATATCAAATTAAAAGACACGGGTTTAGAAATAATATAATTCTAAACCCGTGTCTTTTGTAAGAAAGTGTTATTTAAATTAATATTTAATAGTCATTTCGACACTAGTTAATTAAGGAGCTATAGTTTCTAGTATTGTGTCAGAACTAATAGGCTGACATGAACCACAATCCTTTACTCCATAAGATTCATAAATAGCGATGAGCTTTCCATCACTATCTTTATGAGCACAATCAGCTTTTGCTCTCCTGCATTGCTTCTCTTCTACACATTCTTTTTGATCATTTTTTTTGCAACATTGAGTTGAATATACCCATACATTTCCTCCTATTTGTTGATTGGGGCCGCATAAATTAAAATTTGAAGAATAATATCCATAGTGAACTACACGGTCTAGGCTAACCATATACCTAGAGCTAATCGAGTTTTTAAAAGAGTATTTTTTTCCAAAAGCTATTGAAGGTAAGACCATTACACCTATAATAAATATCATACTTAATTTCATTATTACTCCTTAATATAGCAAATTATTTTGCCTATATTTATTTTTATAGGAAATAAAAATAAATGCAAAAATAATGCTTATAGCTAGGCAATTGTTAAAGAATAATTTAATCGGTGGTGCATTTTGACACATATCTGTTTCTGTCTACATAAATTAAACATCGATTGAGAAAATAAACATTTAAATAATTAGTATAAGAAACCTAGTTATAAAAAATGTAAATTGGTACCTGTAAAGATATATATAATCTCATAACACCCAACAAATATTCATTACATAGAACATTTACACATCTAAGTATGTTTTTGTATAACAGTTGGAACTATTATTTTTATTTTTATGGCCATAAGATTGAAGAAAAAATCCAATATTTTTTTGAAGATTTCTTTATTTAATTTTGGGCCAATAACACGATTAGTTAAATCCAAATAACACCAGGAGCCTCCCCCAAACAGATTTCCACAAAAGCCCTAAATGTATTAATCCATAAAGAACAAAGTTTCTTGAAAAATAAGAGAAACTTTGTGATCCTAATACAAAACTTAAATTTGCTCCTAATGTTATTAAATATGGCTTTATAATACTCAGTATTTGCATTTGTATTCGAATAATAAATAATTCAACACGTAAAATAAGCTTATATACAAGTGATTTTTAGTAGTATGTAAACAAAAATAATGATATGTACCATTAAATTAATATTCTTTTGGAGATAAACTTATGATGAAAATTATTAGAGTAGTTTTAGGATTTGTGCTTGTAACACTAGATAAATTATTCTCTCCTAAACCATTAAGGATTACAGAAGAGCAAAAACAATTTATTTTAAATAATTCAAGTAAGTTAGAACTATTTGAATTTAATGCATGTCCTTTTTGCATTAAAGTCAGAAGATACATGAAAAAAAATAATATAATTTTACAATTAAGGGATGCAAAAAATAACAGTGATCATAGAAGCGAACTTCTTAACAATGGAGGTAAGGTTCAAGTGCCATGTCTAAAAATAAACAAAGAAGAACCTGCACAGTGGCTTTATGAATCCAGTGATATTATTAAATACCTTGAAAAAGAAGTTCTATCTTATCAAAATTAAAATATTTCCTTTAGGTTCCACAAAACGTTTTATGAACCACTTCATTTGGTTCAGGAGCTTTTGCATATATGGACTTACTTAAGGATTCTGCGAAGGGATTATGATAAACGGCCATAAGATCTTTTAATAATGTATAGTCACCTAATTCACTTAATTGAATAGACTTTTCAATTAAGTGATTTCTCGGAATAACAACAGGATTTACAGACTTCATAATATTCTCTGATTTAGACATATCATGAATCCGCTTCTGCCAAGATTTTTTTAAACCAATGTCATCCAATTGCCATTTGCACAACTTTCTAAAACTATTAGTAAAATCTAATTCATTTATTTGGAGATAAGATAAAAAATGATTAATCAGATCAAGATCATCTGAATGCGGATCTTCTATTCCAAACTTCTTACCCATAACGATCAAATATTCATCATTAAATAACCTCTCTAGATTATTTATCTCAATATTAATTTGTTCAATAATAGATTCATCTAATACTGAACTATTCTTAATTAACTGAATAAAACAATATCCAAGTATCGACATATTCCATATTCCAATCTTTCCTTGATTTGAATAAGCATACCGACCATATTTATCGATAGAGCTAAATACTTTATTATTAGAAAAGTTATCCATGAAAGCACACGGCCCATAATCAATAGTCTCTCCGCTTATTGATGTATTATCAGTATTCATTACACCATGAATAAACCCAACCCCCATCCACCTTGTTACTAATTTTATCTGCCTCCTACATATTCTTTTAAAAAACTCAAAGTATTTATTAGGATGATTCACTAAATCTTTATCAATCTTTTTAATTGCATAATTAACTAATATTAATAAATTATCATAATCACCCCTTCCTACAAAATATTCAAAGGTGCCAACCCTAAGGTGACTTGATGCAACTCGTGTTAAAACACCACCAGGCAACTCTTTATCTCGATAGACAGAGTCGTCCGTGGCCACTATTGCAAGGGACCTAGTTGTTGGAATATTCAAATTATACATAGCTTCACTAACTATATATTCACGTACAACGGAACCGATTGAAGATAAACCATCACCTCGCCGTGAAAACTTTGTTTGCCCAGACCCTTTTAGCTGAATATCTGTCTGTGTACCAGTTTTTGAAATTACTTCTCCAAGTAGAACAGCACGTCCATCACTCAACTGAGGTACAAAATGACCAAATTGATGTCCAGCATATGCCATTGCTAGTGGCTCTGAGCCATCAAATAGTTTTTCCCCCGAAAAATAAGATGCTAATTCACACCTTGTCAAATTGCTCAAGTTTAAGTTAAGTGCATCTACTAAATCATCGTTTATAATCACAAGAGAAGGGTTTGAAACAATCCTCGGATTTACCTTTTCATAGAATTCACTTGGCAATTTAATATAAGTATTAATAAAATCTATCATTCAATATCTTTCTATCTTTATTTATCATATTTAGTTATAGTTTATAATAATGTTATCTAAAAAACTAAGTTTTATTTTTATAATTATTGCAGGTGAAGCAATTTTCATGCTTCCATTTATGATACCACGATTATATCGCCCTCTAATACTAGATGCATGGAATTTAAATAACACACAACTAGGAACAGCATTTTCAGTTTATGGACTTTCTGCAATGATATCATACTTAGTTGGAGGTCAGTTTGCTGATCGCTATCATCCAAGAGTTTTAATGAGTTTATCCTTATTCGTAACAGCAATAAGTACTTTTTATCTAATTATCTCTCCAAGTTATACAGTACTGATCATTACATATTTTATCTATGGTATATCCACAATTTTACTTATGTGGGGTGCATTAATAAAGGTTACGCATACTTCAGGAGCAGACAAGGCACGATCTTCTGCCATGGGAATTCTTGATGCTGGTAGAGGATTAAGTGCTGCTCTAATTAGTTCATTATTATTATTTATTACTACAAAAACCTATAAAATACTTGATACACATAAGACTAAAGTAGAAGCACTTACAACAATATACATAACAGTTATATTTTTCATCATAGTTATGGCATTTATTATTTGGCTTTCATTAAAAAACTTTAAAACTAAAGAAACATTAAGTACTAATTGGTCTATAAAAGAAGCAGTAACGGTTTTAAGAAACCCAAGTGTTTGACTTCTAGGAATTGTTATACTTAGTGCTTATTGTGGTTATAAAGCAATTGATAATTATTCTGTCTATTTAGTCGATGTCCATGGACAAAGCCTTATGCAATCATCTACTTTTACTACAATTATTTTTTGGCTTAGACCTATCTCCGCATTTGTTGCGGGTATAATTGCTGATAAGTTACACTCAAAAATAAAGTCAGGGCGATTTATAATACTAACAATACTTCTTCTTTTATCTGCGGCCATGCAAATAATAATTGCATCCAACTTTATAAGTATTTATAATATTATCATTATGACTATAATCATATCATCTGCACTTGCCTACTCATTAAGAGCAATTTATTTTTCTATTTTTGGAGATTTAAAAATTAAAGAAACTTTAATTGGTACAACAGTTGGAATAGTATCACTTGTTGGGTTCATGCCCGATTTTTTCTTTGGAATAATTACGGGACACTTTATTGATACTTATCCAGGATCAACTGGATATACATATTGCTTTTATTTTACTGGGTCGATCTTATTTATAGGAAGCTTGGCCAGTATTTTAATTTACGTTAGGCAAAAACATAATAAATAATATTCATAAAGTTCATTTATATTTATTCAAAAAGTCTCAATTTACTTTTTTATTATAAGTAGTTAATTATTAACTACGCTTTAAGCTACTGTTATTATTTAAATACCGCTTTTTTTTATTTTTATTTAATCCATTTATTTTTCTGTTACGTATTACTTTAAGAACCAATGACACAAACAAAGGAAATATATCGTGAAATTCTTAACTATTACATTACTTGTTTATTTAAGCATTAACTCTTTAACATTTGCTAGGTTAGAAAACATTTTAGATAGTAATATAAAACTGCCAACAAATTATAATATGCTGAAAAAAGGCAAGAACTACATAACAATTTCATTACATGCTGAAGGTGGGAAAGGTCATCAAATCAGCAATAAAGATGCTTATGATAATCATGTAAATAAACTCGAAAAGTTTATCTCTGCTTTTGAACAACTTTCACCTCCAGGAAAATTAAACCTTGAAGTGAATAATATATTTGGTTTAATGGCGATGGAGCATGAAGCTCCTGGAAATAATTATTTAACAAGAAAGATGGAGTTGGGACATTCTGTATATCTTCATGGAGATATTGGTGGCCAGCCTGATAAAACAATCCAGCAATTTGAACAAGAGCTGATTACAAAAAAGGGCATTGTTGAAAAAGCGATCGGACAAAAAATAAAAGGTGCCAGTGGAGTTTGTGGCCACTTGCCATGGATTGAACTTGTAAAAAAACAGGGAATAAAATTTGTTACTTCAATGGTTAATTATTGTATGAAAAGTAACGATCCTGCTAACCTTCCTTCTGAATATAGTTGGGTATATGAATGTAAAAGTCCTGCACAACAAATAAGTGACACACAAGATTGTCATGGTGTGTTCCCACCAAAAGAAATGACGGAGTTTGGTTTTACACCTTTTACTCTATATGATTCTAAAAATTGGATTAATAATATGACTCTTTATTTTACCCCTGAAGCAAGCAAAGATGACTTAATAATATTTCCAAGTCTTCATGTTGGAAAATTAGCATGCTTATATCAAGAAACAGAAGGAGAATGTATTGAAGAAGATAATGACTTAGATGTTTTAGATGATATAATATCTGAGGCCCTTGATGATATAAACAGCTTCAGACAAACGAATCCAACTAAAGACCTGTACTTAGGATTTGTACTTAGTATTGGTCAGAACTATACTGAAGAATTCTCTAAAAAAGCTGCTGCTGTGATTGATCGATATATTCAAACTGGAGACCTTCACTGGCAAAGTTATTCTGAATCTTATGAACAACTATAAAGATTATTGCTTAAAATTAAACCTGTAAGAAGGTTAGTATCCACTTCTTTCTCCCACGCTCCATTTTAAGTTTGTTGGTATTTCAAATATAAACCTAACTCCAAAATTTATAAATGATAACTTAAAAAGAGATGCAGGACTATTTTGAGGTGCCATAGAATTTACATCAACAGTTAAGTTCCACTGCCTAGCATCTACAATTGGAACAGCAAATCTCAACATTAAATAAGGATCATTATCTTCAATTGAAATACTGCTGGAACTACCACTAACAGTATAACTTTCACTTAGCGAGTATTCTCTCAACCATACTCCTAGTGCAAATGTAAAATGTAATAAAGGTTCCCATTCTAAAAGAAAATACGGGCCTTTTTCCCTTTCTATATAGCTTCTTCCAGTAACAGTACCTGTTGTCGACGAAACTCTATGTTCATTTTTTTTATGTCTATAACCTATTACTAAGTTAGAATGTAAATATGCAATTGGAGGTAAAATATCAAAAATAGGCAATGATGCTTCACCACCATAACCAAAAGTGCTCCTTGTAACATCAGACGTTACATCCCCTCCCGTTTCAGGAGAAGTAAAATTATTAAAGTCAACACCTAACCCAAATCTTAACCATTGGTTCCATGTTGCAGTGTAAGAGTATGCTGAAGAAAAAGGCAATATGGTGAGTAGGGAAATTAAAATAAATCTTTGCATATTTATCCATTAAAAAACATGTTGGATTCTTCAAATATTATACTATAAGGCTTGTTTTTTCTTTGTTAAGGGAAAGAATTTCCGAAAGTATATAACTAACAGATATAAATTATTTATATTATTAATTTATTTTATAAATCACTAATATTAAACATATTATCAATCAATATAAAGATAATTCTTTAACGAAGAGAAGAACTCAGGCTTTTCAAATAATATTAGTAATAATTTTAGTAGTAATATGATAAGAAATAAATATAAACTATTTATTAATAGAAGTTAAAGTATCAGGAATAAAGACAAATATTATATAATAGAGAATACATTCTCTATTTAAACAAGAGTGATTCAAGATATTTATATAAAAAGATATCTATATTTTTGTCTTAACTTCCAAATCTGTTACTCTCAATGGCTTCATTGATCAATATTTTCTTCTCTAAAGCAATATTTCGAAGTGAGTGAGCTGTAAAAGATCCAGGATTTGACGACTCTGGTTCAACTCTTTCTGAAAGATATTCTCGCCATAAACGATTTCTTCTAAAATTTTCTCCTACTAAATTTTCCAAATAATTTATGCTAGTGCCACTCATATTGTCTACTACATCCATCTTTGGTAAAACGATATCCCTATGAGAAGAATTATTTAATTGTAGTTGACCTCCAAGAGCACCTACACTCTCCATATCTGATGATGATTTTCTTATTATATCCTCTATCAGTGGGTCATTTGAGTTCACATTCTTGGTTTTCATAAAATTTATAAATTGGACAACCTCTTGAGACTTACCTTTGGCCGCATTAATAAAATTTGCATCAAGTAACCCCATCGTAGAATGAGTTCCCATATCATGAATTTGAAAAATATCCTCATTCCCAAACGGCCAATCAATTCTTCCTTCAGGAGAATTTGCCAATTGATTAATAAAAGACCTCATCATCTCAACATGATCACCAGGATCACCAGTAAAGACTTCGGCAGAATCATAAAAATTAACATTAATTCTTAATGGAGAATTTTCAGGTAATAGATTATTAAAACGATCATAACTACTATTCATTGCGTGAAAGTTTCCATAAAGAAATTTATTTTCTCCTGTTTTTTCAATATTTAAAAAGACTCTCGAAAAATCACTGCCAAAATCATCAATATGAACTTGAGGACTCATAATACCGTGCCGTATAAAGCCACAAACATTATTATCACAGTCTAAATCGACCTCTCCAACATTTGCAGAATATTTCCCATTAACAGTATTTATTCTCATATTGGATAAACGATCTGAAACATTACCCACTTCTCCTAAAGTTAATTCTGTATTCATTTCATCAAATGGATTAAATTCAAACTCAGAAAATCTTCTACCATCACTAAATTCAATCCCGCTACCTGTAAATCGACCTAAAGCTGAAGGGTTACCACCAAGATGAATTACTTTAGCTTGAGTTGAAAAGTGCTTCAGCAAAACAGCATTAATCACATTTTTGATGATGGACCCGGTGGTCACTACACCATTTTAAAACTGAGTTTTGAAATGCAGAGGCACCAAAAATAATAAATAATATTTTTAGAAAAGGATGTGCATTGTAACTTTTATGGGAAAATAAACGGTGGTACCCTGCCGTTATAGATAAACCTGCAATAAAATAAAATATGAGAGCAATTAAGATAAGGTTAAGATTGGGCCCTTCATATATAAGATGTAAAATCGTTCCGATAATGGCAAAGATTGGAGTTAAGGTTAAAAAAAGAATACAGTTCCAGTCAAGATCTCTGTTGTTGGTATTTTGTTGCATTACTACCCCTTGATATATTAAAAAAATATATCATTAAGTACCGGAAAGTTCTCCTGGGATATGTAAAAGAAATGTAAAACTAATTCTTAGAAAATGAATTCAATTAATTATTTAGAAAAAAATGTATGGCATCAATGTCATTTTCATATTCTTCGAATTCTGGCATTTCATCCGTTTTTCGTTTAGGAATATAGCCAGGAGGATATTGATTTTTTAATACTTTTAATCTAAGAAGGTCTAAGGATGATCCATAATTGTCTGGTCCAATAGCACCTGGTAATTTCGGATTTGCATTATGACAAGAGATACAAACAGAATTATAAATGCCACGGCCCTTATTGTATAATTTTTGCTCTCTAGAATTAAACTTTTTAATTGATGAATCTTCAAAGCATCCTGTTATTAGGGGTAATAATATAAGGGCCAGATAAATTATCCCGGCCCTTAATTTTGTTCTTATATTCTTTACATCTTTAATCATATTTTTAGTTACATAGTACTTCTATAAGTAAGTAAATAACGGCCCATAAAACAACTCCACTTGTAATTACACCCTTTACAGAAGCCATAGGGCCCATTTTTCTAGGAGTGAAAGCTGCATTAAACTCTATAAGCACTACAATAGCACAGCACACAGCTAATGCGGTTGTGATTCCAGTTTTAACAGCACTAATCGGTAAATGACTCGCCGCTCCCATCAAGAAAAGCAGAGGTATGGAAAATAAAGTATTAGTTCTTGAAGCTACTCCTGCCCTCGCAGCAGCATCAGCAGGATCAGCTGATCCAATATCTTCTCCATTGGCTTTAGCAATTATAATTTTTTGTGCAGGCCAAATTATAAGCCAGACATTTAGGAACATAAATGTCCCCATAAGACCACCCACAAAAATAAATACTGTCCAAGAAGAACTTCCTAGAACATCCCAGCTCATCCCCATACTACTAGCGCGGTGCCATAATAAATAAACTCCAGATACAAATGTAAACATAGCACCCCAACGAAACCACCATAAGGCATTCGGTACCATTTGCTTTAATGCATTAGTTTTTGTTTCAGCATCTGTTGTTTTAAACCATCCTCCTTGAACAAAGTTGAAATACCAAAGCATTCCAATCCAAGCAACTCCAGCAAAATAATGGGCCCAGCGACCTAGCATTTCTGCGCCACTAAAGCTAAATAGAGATAAATCCATAAAATGTCCTTATTGAAATTAGTTAATATTGCTTTATTATATTAATAAAATACCTTTTTTATCAAGACAGATTAAATAAATTGTTAATCTTAAGAGAAAATTATTGTAATTAAGGTTTAAATGATCTGTTATATAAAAATGATTATTTGAATTTTTGTTTTCACTCTTAAACTTATTTTTTATTGATTAAATATTTTCTTATATCTTAGTAGCCTAAAGAACAAAGTAATTAATAAACCATTTCTGACTGTTAGTAATACTATTCCTTTAGTATCAGGGCCTAAAATCATGTGACCATTTTGTTGAGGTATTAATCTAATAATATTATCCCAGAAACTATAAGGGAAAATAGCAGTAGTTAGACCAAGTATCGTAAACCATAAAAAGATATCAATCAATTTTATTTTATGGGATAGAATCGAAATAAACGGAATTAACCAAATAAAATATTGTGGTGATAAAACCTTACTCGTGATTAGTAGTCCAACTATGCACACTAAGTACAAAAATATTAATGAATCAGGATTATAAGTAGCGATGTCCGTTGAGTTTAATTTAACAGAATAATTTGATAAATGATTTCTAAGCCAAGAAACAATTATCACTATAATTGTGATGATAATAACCAACAGAGAAATACTCGTCAATACATCACTTAAAGGAGCACTAATATTAAAACTTCCATAGGATGTGTTAAATTTAACAGGTAAACCCAATTTGGAAAACAGAAGTAGAATATTACTATAAACTGACTCAAGGTGAAGTCCCCTATTGACTTGCCAAGAAATAAAACTAAATGATTTTACCCCAAGAGTTTGAAGATATATAAAAACAACAATAAATAGTACTCCTAGCAGGAGTATTAACCGCTTCAGAGTTATTTCCCATGTACTAAGACAAAAAAAGCCATCAGTATTTTTTAAAACTTTTGATGGTATAAACCCGATCATCCATGCAGGAATTAGAAAAATTGGCATAAATTTAAATAATATACCAATAATAAATGCAATGCCCGATAGAAACGGCCGTTTTATGATTTGAAAAACACATCCCAAGAAGAGAAAAAGAGAAAGAACTAAATCTAGCCGATCATACATCAAGTGAAAAAGAAAATGGCCACTAATAATATATACAAAAAAACGAATTGATGCTGACTTGGCATTCATTCGTTGTTTAATGGTTAGGATTGATATTATCAAAAATAAAAGACAATCAACAATAAATGATTGAAATCGAAGGATCTTATTATAAGATCTAAAGTTGCTTAAAGATAAAGTTTTCAGATCAGAATTTATAAATGAAGGTAGTTTAATCCAATGGATTGCAAAAGGAGGATAATCTAAAGTACTCAGAGATGGGTGTTTCCTAGAATTGTCGTCCTTATAAAATTTTGAAGAAGCTTTAAGAGATGTTTTAAAGTAGATACCAGTATCGCTAACTTGGATATTTCCATTCAGAATTAACATCCTTGAGATAAGAAATAAAATAGTAAATCCAAAAACTACAGGCCATATTTTTATTTGCTTTTTCTTCTTATTGATAATAACTCTCCTTATTTAAATTATCCCCAAATTTAATATTAATGAATTTTCCTGTCAGTAAAAATATTCCACTTAATAAAATATAATAGATAAAGTGAAATAAAATTATATAACCCATCAATTTTCTCCATACTTTTATTACCTATAATTGATCAACCTCATTTATATATTCAATTTCTATATCTTAAATCGTTTAGTTTTAAAATAATAATGGATTATTTTAATTAGATACTAATATTTGAGATATTTATGCCGATAAAATTACCATGGACAATGATAATGACAATCAAAATGATGGTAATAATGATCATGATAAAACTGTAGAGTACAGACTAAATGATTTAAATAATTATGAAGATGAAGAGACTTCTGGCCCTGTTAGCATTGAAGAAGGACATGAAGAAGATGATTCCGATGAAGAGTCAGATAATAGTGGATCTAATTTCTTTATGCTTCCAATTGAAGCCTTTAAGGAAGGATTAAAGATTGAAGAATCAATCACAAATCTTTTTGTGATGTGTTTTTCATTTTTTGCTTCAATAATACTAGGTAGCTTTTTTGCTTGTCTAATGTTTAAACTCTTAGGGGGAGCAAACCAGCTTCTCGGAAGTGAAATACCACAACTTAGTCCTATCTTTACATCTATAGATGATTTTTTTGGAACGATGGAAATCTTGCCACTTATTTTAATTTCTTTTCCATTTTTCTGTCTTTCTGTCTTCGGTACATATTATTTTGCAGAAGTAACGTTAGGTGAATCATGGGGTGCATTATTAGATCAAACAGTTTCTCAAAAACTTAATCGTTATTGGCTTATGTTTACAACTTTAACGATTCCGTCTGCCTTTGCACTTCTTTTACCATGCATTGCTGTTATTAAAGAGTCTGGTATGCTTGCTATTACTGGTGCCTTAATATTAGAGTTTTGTATACTTTCTGCGGTTATATCCGTTGGATATAAAATATTAAGCACGAGAGCAATTTCTTGGAAGTCATCCTTTTATGGCGGAATTCATGCAACTGTTCCCTATACAATTAGCTCGGTAGTATTATTTACAATTATAATTCCTAAGACAATAAATATAGACAGAGGTTTTTTATATATAATATTGGCAACATTCTGTTGGGCCATATTTAGATCATTTTGTTATCACTTTGGTGCTCAGATTGCTGTTAACTCTGAAAAAAGTATTTTTAGGAACGAAGGTTATGATACTGATGATCATGATGACAGACGTTCTAGAAAAGAAGTTGCTATTATTTGTTTATTAGAATTAACAAAAAGATTTTCAATTCACTCATTTGACTCTAAAAAAATTGGTCTTCATCCGTACGAATTATCTGCAATTGGAAAAATATCGCCTACTTTTGCTCTTTCAGTAATAGAGCAATTATGTTCTGTTGGATTAATCTCTGTTTTAAACAATGGTCTTGGAAACTTAGCAATGCTAAATTTTAATCCTTCATATCTGAAAATGTCTGATTTTCTTCAAAGACTTGAATGTTCAGATGAAGAGGGACATGCCGAACCACTAGACTATTGTACAAATCAATGGTTTTGGGACAAATACAACAAAGCGATTACCCAAAACTTTGAATCCTTGACCCTACAAGAACTTTACGACCGATCGATCCCAAGTCCTGATGGAATGAAAAAGGCCGGATAATATACTTCACTTAAAATGTAAGAAGATTTAACTTATTCCTTAAATGTTAATCTACCTATCTACAGTCTATTACCCATTTTATTTTATTTAATATTAATAAGTTACCTTAAGAGTGTGAACTTTTTACATATCAATTGAAGGATCTTTTTCACTGTGTAAGTCTTTGCTTATGATTTAATCACAGAAAAGGAGCGGGATATGAAAAACTTTAAGAGAACGGGATCAAAGTCATTTGTATTGGTTGTGATTTTAAATCTTTTATTACCAATAACCCATGGCGAAGAAAAAGTTAAAAAAGATTATGGACAGTTGCTAGCTAAAATAGACAGCAGTAGCGACTCTAATAGAAAGGCAGCACTCTTTCTTAAAAATAATATAGATAAGGACGTTGCTGGAATGTATATAATTGATGATGAAGAAACCTTTGTAACTCCAGATGATTTAAAATCTAAAAAAGGAAAAACGATCCTAAAAGAAAGGGGCATTGCAGTTTTAATTTTGAAAAGTAATGATCTTAGTATTTATACTGGTGGTTTTGTTGATTTAGTATATTTATACGAATATAATTTACTTGAGTCTAATGAATACAGAAAATATAGTCTTGAACTTGTACGAGGAGAAGGTACTCTTTGGGAGCTAAGAAAAGATGGAGAGAAAATTAACAAGATGACGATTGTAGATAGTAAATGGGGAGTAGAAAAAATATTATTTAAATAAAAAAGATATGTCTATAGAATTAACAAAGAGAATTAGAGACCTGCTTGACGATAATAGAATATCGTATAAAGAAGTTGACCACGAAGAAGCAGATACTTGTGAAAAATCCTCTCTAGCAAGAGGGGAAGACCTTGAAGTAGGAGGCAAAGCAATCCTATTCAAGGACAAAAAAGATTTTAGAATCTTTGTAATATCAGCATCTCTACAAGCAGATTCAAATAAGATAAGAAAAATATTAAAATCCCAAAGGCTTCGCTTTGCAACGAAAGAGGAGCTAATGGATCTTGCAGGAGTAGTTAAAGGTGCTCTTCCTCCATTTGGGAGAGACCTGTTCCCATTTGACCTTTACGTTGATCAATCAATTGTAAGTAATGAGTATATTGCGTTTAATGCCGGGGTATTAACAAAATCATTTATAATAAAAGTTGATGATTACTTAAAAATAGCTTCTCCAACGATCACATCTTTTGCAAAGAATGGTTAATGCTAAATTAATTACCCTCACTTTTAAATTTATTATTTGAAGCTGCTCCTTCAAAAGTATCCATGATTTTACAAACTACATTTAACGTTTTAGTTATCCGCTCTTTTCTTATGGAAGGCATTGTTATTATTGCCCAGTTAAAGATATTTATAAACATTACCGTAAACACAATGACCTTTTAAGTCAGCAGGAAAGATTAAACTAGGAGCAAACTATGCGAATTATAATCATAAGTATATTAATGGCAAATTTTTTATTTTTCAATTCTTATGCTTCGGAATCTAAGTTATCAAAATCTAAAATGAAACTAGTTAAACAAAAGCATAAATCAATCGTAAACATAATGGGTAAATACAAGGGAAAAAAGACCTTAATAAAATAAAGGGATATCTTTCCACAATAAAAGCGCAGTACAAAAAAAGCGGATTAAAGAATTCACAGGGATTAAAGAATCTACAGGTAATTAAAATAAGGAAAATAGAAAAGATTATTTCAAAAATAGAAAAAACAAGAAGCAAGAAAAAGAAAAAAGGTTATATCGGAAAACTTAAAAATGAGCTAGGTTCATGGACGGTCAATAGTAGTCCCTTTAAACCTAAGGGCAGCCACATGAAAGGTAAGAATAAAAGCCTGGGGATAAGGGGACCTATTTCAAAAGGTGTAAAAAAACAAGGCTCAAAGACTAATTCCGCCATTGCTATTCCAAACTTTCAAAAACTCAAGAAAGGAAATGCTCCTAAAACAAACCCTAAGGGACTACTGCCTGCCTTAGCGAGATGATTAGTTTTTTTTCAAGTTAATTCCAAAGTAGGGGCAAAAATTAAAATTTTCTCTTAAGATATATTGTACCTACTTCCCCAAGATCTAGTACAATGCCTTCATCAATTGTACGATTATTTTCTTGAATATATGTCCTTAATGGCCCGAAAGGAATTTCTAATGCCATACCAAACTCGGATTTTCTTGATGCCAAAGAAAGACCAACTTTGGGCCTTACTTCTAATGATGGAAATATACTCTCTTGATCATCATCCGTTCTATGAAAGGTAATAGGTACTCCTAAAGACAACTTTGCGCCCACTGATCCACTAGGTCTTTGAAAGTATAGATCACTGGCAAACCTTACTTTAAAATTATTGTAATTTTCAATAGTCGCGACATCGAAACCTAAATCACCTTTCACGTCAAGCCTAAGACCTACGTTCTCGTTAATTAAACTTTTTTTCACACCACCATAAAGGTTGGCAGTTACTCCAAGCTGATTCTGGGTAGGCGTTGCTTTATTATAGATATTATAATTATGTGTATTTCCATGATATATACGTTGTTGAGCACTAGCTCTAAAAATGTTTTGATCATCAGTTGAGTTTAATTCAATGAACCCCGCCCCAGAATCAAAATACCAGTTTCCTTCTGGAGAAATATTATTGATTAAAGCTTTTAATACCTGTTCGCTGGTGAATGTTTGATTTGTGTAGTTATTTTCATCTATTTCTATATAATGAGCATCCGTAAAAAGATTTGTGTGATACATTAATGTTAAATTTGCATTAAAGTTAGATAATTTTTTTGCAGCTTCAAGTTCAACCCCATGAGTTTCTCCATGATCATTATAAAACTTAACACCATGTCGAATGATATTGACCCTAGTGGCTAAAGCATCATTGCGAACAGCAAATCTAACAGATAACCGCTCGCTGTCCCCAAAGAATTCATGTCCTGGGATAAACTCTTTAATAAAGTAAGGAAGTGCCTTCTCATCATCTTCTGCAGACAATAGTCTTTGACTAGTATATTCTTTTATCATTTCATCATATTCTTCTAGGTTATCAAGTATCGATTGAGGATTTGGATATTTAAAATCGTTAATGTCTTCGCTGAATTCCATCAGCATTGCTGTGTAATCTCTTTTATTGCTACTGCTATGAATTGACTCAAATAAAGGTTTTAATGTCTGCTTAACTCTTTCTGGTGCATCTCTAGAAACTTTTAAACTCACAGGATTTTTTTTCCTTGGATTACATATAATTTCATAGTCTGCTGTAACTGCGTTTTCAATTTTTAAATATTCTTCACAAAAATCTTCATAGAATGAAATTCTTTTTTCTTTTAGCTCACCTTTTTTTACATTTTTCATTTTTTGTACAGTGAATCTTTTAGTAACATAAGGTTCTATTTCCGTAGGAATGAAGGATATCAATAGTTCACTTGACTCAGGATCTGCCCCATAGATATTATATATCGAAATTAACCGGTTTCTCTTAACATGTGAGTCATAATTTTTAGACAAACGTTTCGGAACTGTCGCAAGCGCCGTTCCGGTTTTATCGTAAACTTGAAATACTAAATTCTTATTAAGCTTTTTCTTGAAACGTAAATCATCTTCAGCTATTTTCTTGACCATTAGATACCACGGTACAAAATTGCCTACAGGATCTCCATCTAAAATTAACTCTAACTTTTCTTTATATCTTTTAATACCTCTTGAATCCAATATATCGGTTACCTGATCAATAATATCTACGGCCATTAAATCTGCCCGTAGATTATAAGGCTTTATTAAAACAGTATCTTTACTGGATAGATTTTTAACTTCGCTAGAATTACTCAAAGTATACAAAAGGTATCGAAAGAAATGATCCTTTTCAATATATAAATCCTCTCTATATTCATCTAAGTCTCGTTCGAGCTGTTCCAACTCTACAAAGGATGCCAAAGAATCAATAGATACTAATGTTGAACACTCAGTATATGCATTTAACGATGTAAGTATTGCAATATTTAAAATTAACAATTTAAAAATATTAAGTTTGTTTAAAAAGGTCATGCTCTCCCCTATGTTCATCATTTATTTGTTACTGTAATTAATACGAACAACTCTCGATAAAGTTGTACGACTACCTCGATTAGAAAGATGAAGAGTAATTTCCGTGTATTTGCTGTAATAATGCAGCTTAAAATCATGTTTACAAATTTAAGGAATATCTGCTTATATCACTCATGTGCTCATAGAGATGACATACCAAATTTTAATAACTTATATCAATTTGTATTAGTTATTATTGCAATAGGAGTATTACAAGTAAATATGCATTTTAGAGTTTATAAAACCTAGGTAGGACCTCTCTCAAGAGATCCATTGGAACAGTACTATGAGTGTGCTTAGATAAGTTGCCGTTAACTTTTAGTTTATAGGTATAAAATTTCAGATCAGAGCTTTTCCAAGTCCTTGAATATTCATATTTATTTTTTTCAATAACATCTGGATCAGGGTTAACTCCAGATTTCCCTTTTTTAATTTCATTACCTGTTATTTCATCTGACTTGTGCCAGACCCACATATGAAATAACTTAGCGTTCTTTTCTTGTTCTATCATTTTTAAAAAATCTTTACTTATAAAATTGCTTGTACCACAAGTTCCATCTGCAGATAAAACCATATAAAGAGGAAACTGTTCTTTATTTAATTCCATTGCTGATCGAAATAATCCTTGCGCACAATTAGCATTACTGTGCCCTAAAAGACTTACACTTTTTATATTAATTTCGATATTGTTTTGTTTTAAGATTGCTAAAATTTTTTCTATATGGTCGTTAATATTATATCCAACTTTTTTATTTTCATCCCAAGGCAACCAAGTATTAGATCTAGGCCCTACGTCATTCATCGGCCCTGCGATGATAAGAGGGGCGCCTCCGTTATCAATATGCTTTCTAACAATTCCTTCAATATACTTATGGTTCTTACTTTTTAAAAAAACGTTACCAGAAGGATCCTTAAAACTTCTCCAGCCGTGTAAAGCTATCAATAAATCTATTTCTTTTTTTTGGCAAGCTTCTTTCGGAACCCAAAATAATCCAGTATTTGCAGGTGCATCTGAAGGTCTTTGTTTGCCAGGAAATAATCCTTTATTATAAAAAGGAGCGTACGGTATAGAAAACCCACCTTTTGGCCCTACCTTTAAATCATTGGGATATTTAAGATCAAAGTATTGATCACTACCACAATTGGCCCATAAAGCTTCATGATAAAAGAGTGCCAGACATAAAATAAATCTAATATTAAAATTCATAATAACCTTTTAAAATGTGTCGATAGTTAAAACATTATTTTACTTGATAAGCAATTCGAGAGGGTAATATGGTCGTTTTTTTTAGTAAGAATATATTAAGGTCGTTATATTAATAACTTATATAAAGTATGTAATATAATAAGCAAATTTAACTGTACACCAAGTATTGCCACGAAGCGACATGTAAATTAATCCTATGTAAAAAGCATAATCGTAAACTATCGACTTTATAGTTTCTTCCTATGAGAATACGCATAAAAAAAATCAAAATACATATAGTAAATATCTTAGCAATATGAAATTAATTTTTACGTACTAAATTATTTAATTTACAAAATAAAATAATCAGCAATTTTATTGGCAAATTCCAATGTATTAGTATTAGATGAGTTAGAAAGTATTACAATAGATAATTCAATATCAGGAAAATCTACTATAACCGATCTAAATCCAATACTTTTTCCTGTATGATACCTGCGATATACTCCTCGATATTTTCCTAGTCTCCAACCAAATCCATAGTTTGTTTTTTTTCCATTACCTAGATCTCCTTGTGAAAAAATTCTCTTATACATGTCAGAAGAAACGAGAGACTTGGAATAAAAACTATCTCTCCATTTTATAATATCAGTGATTGAAGAATATATACCTCCATCTCCCAAAACCCCACTATATAAATTCTGGTCTGTTTTTATATATTTACCATTACTATAAGTGTATCCAAATGCCCTATTTGAGATATTTGTTTCTCCTTCTACATGAGCAACTGTTTCATTCATTTTGAGTGGTCTAAAAATATATTCTTTTAAGTAATCTCTGAAAGTCATTGAGGACATTTTTTCAACGATGACGGAAAGCAAAGCATATCCAGAATTACTATAACGATATTTTTCTCCAGGAACAAAGTAGGTTCTATTTTGAATTTTTAAAAGGTTAAATACTTGCAGATCAGTTACTTGTTTTATTTGTCCTCGTGGCACTAAGTCGACATAGTCAATTAGTCCAGAGGTATGATGCAATAAATGCTTAACTGTAATTTTATTGCCGTAGTTTGGGAAAGAAGGAAAAATATCTACAAGAGTAGAAGATAAATCCAGTCTTCCTGAGTCGATCAATATTGCGACTGCCATTGCTGTAAACTGTTTTGATACTGATGCTAAACGGTAATTACTTTTATCTGTTGCTTTTAAGTATTTATTAATCTCGGCCATTCCAAAAGATTTTTGATAAATGACTTGATCATTTTTTTTGATTACAGCGCTTACACTAGCAGATTTTTCATTTTTAAATGAAGAAAAAATTTTATCTACTTTTTTATTAATTTCGGTATTTGTTGTATCGTATTGCTCGCTTTGTGCAACTGAAAGCAATATATTAAACAACAGAATGGAAGTTATGACACAAATAAAGTTATTTAATCTTAGCATAAATCCTCAGTAATTTAATTGCTCTTATTATCCTAGCAACAAACTGACAACTTTAAATTACTACTAAAATATCATTTGTACAATTATTTAGCATTTCTATCAGATATAAGTAAGAATGATATCTATAAGCGAATATGATCTTAATTCAATCCTATTATTTATTAAATAACTAAATATTTGTTGAATTATATAAATAGTACATTTCAAGCAAGGATTTACCTGTATTAGTAATACAATAATATTCTGTAAAAGACTAAAATGAAGGTTATTTTTTCATTATATTTTAACCTTAAAATAAAGTACTTAGTTAATGTTAAGATGGTGTCAGTCGATCTAGAATTATTAATGCTATAATTAGTAGAAATATATTAGAAGACTATTTTATATTAGCTAATATTTTTTTTACTTCACTTAAATTAATATGACAATAACCCATTGGTTTTTTTTCTAAATACTTTTGGTGATACCTCTCACCTATGTAAAACTTTTTCACTGGAGTTATTTTGGTAACAATCCCGCCATCAAAGGTTTTTTTTTCTTTTAGAATTAAAATTTTTTGATTTATTAATTCCTTTTGCTCATCATTAAAATAAAATAATTCAGATCGATACTGATCTCCAATATCATTACCTTGACGATTTAACTGAGTAGGATCATGAATTAAGAAAAAGATATCTAATAAAAAAGAAAGCTTAACGATACTTTGATCAAACTTAATTTCAACTGCTTCAGCATGCCCAGTACTTCCAGTACAAATTTCTTCATAAGTTGGGTTCTCTTTGTGCCCACCAATATATCCAACCTTAGTTTCAACAACCCCATCAACTAAGCGATAGGCAGCTTCAACTCCCCAGAAACACCCACCGGCAACAATTATTTCTTCATATTCCATATAAAAAACCTTACTATTTATTTGAATTTAATATTAAGATATACAATCAGTACAATATTTTTGAAGCTCAAGTCTATATTTATTTAAAGCAGTGTATAATAAACTAATAAAATATTTTCCTAACTTCGTTTTAAAAAAAATTGATCCCTTTTTAATAATTTTTACCCTATCAATAATTTCAAGTACTGCATTCTCTGAAGAAAATAGCTCTCCGGAGTTGTTAACAACATGAATAGTTTGTCGACAATCCCAATAATTTAACTGCGGAAAATCTAAATAGATAGACTCATCTTGAATCGGCCTAAAAGCAAATTTATCATCTATGTCAATTAACTTTAAAAAAGCTTTTATCTTAGTACACAAAGGACAATTTAAGTCGTAAAAAATAGTTATCATAATTATATTATACTTCAAATTAGAAAAAATCACCATTTAGTTATGTTCTAATTACATCCTAACTTTAGGAACTGACTTGTATGTACTTAAAAAAACAAAGTACAATATATGCAATCTCAATGTAAGCGTTTATTGATATATTTTAATTTATAGTATTTTTATAGTAACATGTTTCAATTCCGATTAAAGTAAAGCCTTCCGTTCCTTTAATTCTGGCATTCGACAAAGGAGTTCTCGTTACATTAGGGTTTACCTGTAATATTAAACTTTAGCTTGAATCATAATCTAGCTCATAAGTTATTAACTTTATGAAAATATATCTTAAGGTAATTATTTATAATTAGTATGTTTTTATCTGCAGTAACCCTTTCTAATAAATGCCTTATAATCATTGGAAATTTCTCTTATTTGAGACTCTAGGTCTTTTTCTGTACCAGAAGTACTATACTTATGAACAAAATCTTTTAGTTTTCTTAACTTAACTTTCTCTTTTAAAATTGCCAGGTCAATTTTCTTAGACGCATCTAATATATCCTTTTCTATTTTTACTAAGGCTTTTTCTTTAATATTATTGTTGTTGAATTGATCATTACAACTACCTTGTATGACTTCTTTCATTCCTTTAAGCATCCTCATACAAAGACTTTTATCCATAATGTAGTCATGATCACATGATAATAAAGAAATATCATTTATTTTTTCTAATCCTTTTATTTTTGGCGCAAATATTTCTCTGGCCGCCCTATTTATATTCGGCTGATTGGATCTAGAGCTTATAGCTGATTTAGTAAAGTTTACGCTCTTTGGCCCAGATATCATAATCATATTCCCAAAAGGGTTTTTAATAAACGACATTGATTCCTCATCTAAATGATCTCCTAGCTGAGACAAAATCATTTTTTCCATAGTTGTTAATTCTTCTCCCGTAAGTTCTTTTGCCTTCATTAACAATATAGACTGTAGGGCCATTGTATCATTTTCAAATTCTACTTTATCTCCGGTCATTCCTTTAATGCATTCATTTAATCCGCCATAAAATTGGCCATCACATCCAATAGTATTTACTTTATCTAAAAGTTCTATTTCAAACTCTTTCTGCGAGTTACTTAAATCAAAACCATTTGTAAGAGCGGTTTTCTCCGATGAGAAGTAATGATTCCATACTTTTTTAAAATCAAATTCATCACCTGATATATCCTTTATTTTTTTATTTTTACTTAATAATTCAAGTTCGGTTCCCTTTATTTTATTAGGATCACTCAAGCAAGAAAATGCAATATTTCTATATTTATCTATATGAGGGTTATGTTCTTTTTTGTCTTTGACATAAGCATTAAAAGAATTTGTTGCTTCTTCTTCTACTTTTGCAAGTCTATAGTTTTTCATATCATCAAATTTTGAGACCAAGATTCGATAAATGGAATCAATTCTAGAATTTAATTCATCTATCTTTGCCATTTTATAACAAAAACGTTGATCAAAACCAGATGAATCATTCATCATCGATATCATATCTTTTATATTCGATCTTGTTTTTGCTTGCTGAAAAACATCAAGTGATGAATGACAAACTACTTTTTTTGCAAAAGCATTAATATCTTTTTCATTAATTCTCTCTTTGTAAAGTGGAGATATTTTATTTTTTATTTCCATTAATTTTTTCATTTTTTCCGTTGCATTTGATAAATTGTCTAGATCATCAAGGTAAGATCCTAACTTAAAAAATTCATTATAAAAAATCTCATAATTTATCTTCTCCATATCCTGAGTTAACTTATTTAATATAAAGCCAAGTACTTTATCTGCACCTGAGATTGTACCTTCAACAAATACTTCTCCTAAAGTAAGCCCTGCAGTTGTTGCAATAGCACTATATAGTAGTTTGTCTGGTTGAAAGACGTTACCCATACTATCTATCGTATGTTTTGCAACTCTTTCTGCTTCAGCTAATAACTCCTCTCCACTTTCTTTTCCATCCGACAAAATTTCTCTAATTTGCTTAAGGCTACTATCTGATGTTAAGTCTAACGACAAACCTGCTTTTTTACTTTCTGATAACTTTCCTACTCCGGATTCCGTCTCAGACCTAGCGGCATCTTCATATTCGCTCCAACGAGCACCCCACCCAGAATCACTACTCGAGTCACTTTCAGGTAATTCAGGTGTGGAATAAGCTTTAGTGCTTATTAATAGAATAAATATAAAAATTAATCTGATCATGGTTACTCCCTGTCTACTTATCATAAATAATTTTAAATGTTTTTTAATTACCCACACGAGTAACAGCAAAACAAATACCAAAAAAGTAACGTAAGTAGTTAAAAACTCTTTTTAAAAAAAACATAAAAACTACTCATTGTATAAAAAATAAACAAGAAATAAATACAATAGAAAAAAAATCACTTACTTTTAATTGTACGCCAAAAGCAGATATAAGAAGCAATTTCTTCAATTAATAAAAGAACTCCATTAAACCAAAAAGCCAAAAAACAAATAAAAAGCCCTGTGCTCCGGGGAGTTCATCGATAAGGTAACCTGTCATAGTACCATAAAATAAATCAGGGAGATAACCAATTAAAGTAATAATACCAATCGCAGTCCAACTATACTGTCTCTAATTTTAAAATTACCAAAAATAGAAAAGTAAAATAAATTACCTTACACATATTTTAAGACACAAGAAGCGCAAAGCGTTTTATAAACATCTATAAAAAAGTAATTCCTATATGACTTGTATCAACTCTTAGAACTTAATGTTAAGTAAACTCGAAGACAGTAAAATAAAGCGTCAGTACAAACTTAGAGAACCGGTTACTATAAAAGTGCTAGAAACTAAAATAGATCAATAAGCGTTTACGTTGAGGTCGTTCATAATGGCACTTTATTTTTTCTAGAGTACATGCAAGTAAATTTCATAATCATGAATAATTTGCAAATGGAAATCTATCCACCGAAGATTTCACCAGCAAAAGCTTCTTCAGCATTAGAATTAATAAATTATTTGATGTTCATTTTCTCTTTAAAAAAAGAGCGAGAAATAGGTGCGCCTAAAAATTGATAACTCCCTTTTAGTAAGTAAGAAACCTAGAATTAAGTAAACAAATATTAATTAAAGGAAGTTTAGTTTAGTTTGTTTTTCTGCTTGACCAAAATAGTCCAGCAACAACGAATTGAGGGTTTTTAATATGCCTTTTATTATTCCTATACCTCGTGTTATATTTGTACTACGATTACAACCAGGAGATTTTAGTTGCTGAAGTCCTATGCATTAAGAACAAGTTTAATTTTAGATAAATTCTTTGCTTCTGTTATTGAGAAAAAAGATTACATTGTTGTTCAGACAGTTGAAAGACCTGACTTCTTTTGGGGCAATTATGTAATTATGAAAACTCCTCCAAAAGAAAGAGATTTTCCAGTTAAGCTCAAGGGAAGTTATGCAAATAAAAGTTTGTGAATATAAATATAAAGTATTTTTGGATAATTATTTAAGAAAATCCCCTGCTGAAGTTGGAGATCTAGATTTATATGAAAATGAAGTTTGTGAAAACTTTAAAGAGATCAATAATTACTTTACGGATAGTTTTGTAGAGGGTTTTTTTGATTGGGTTAAAGAAGGGTACCCCGATATTACAAAGGATGACTTGAAACCTACTTGCTATGAAATAAAAGGGGTGGGGCCTTTTTTATTAGGGCAGAGGTTTAAGAATGGAGCTAGAGATTTTCCCTTTATCTTACTAATTATTGGTTTTGATGAGAAATATCTTTCAAGTGCGATTAATGAAATTAAAGAGATTGCAAAGAGAAGATTTTCAAAGATTAAACCTCATGGACTTACTGTAAATTTGAGATTTACTCATAATAATTATCAAGATATCATTTTTTGGAATCAAGTTGTTGCAGGAAAATATGAGGGAGTTGTTAATAATTCAGACTTATCTTTAAGAAAAGCTGATACCCCGATGGATTATGCAGAGTACTGCAAGGTTTATGATCATTGGTCCTTACGAAACAAGAGCTTGTCACGATTTGTTTCAAAGGAGCCTGAAGTTACTTTAATTGATTCCGCAAAAAACGGTTTGTATTATAAGTTTTACGTTCAGAATGAGTTCGCTGGAATTATTTGTGGACGAAGAGAACAATTTTATGGAAATAAGGCAGTGTATATTTGTGATGAATTGTTATTTGAAAAATTTAGAGGGAAAGGTCTGGCAAAATTTATGCAGCAGTTATTTCATCTGGAGATGAAAAATATTTATTATATTTATGGGCACATTAACGAAGAAAATCAGCCTTCATTGAAAACAGCTTTTGCTTGTAATAGAGAAATTATTGAGCGTGAGGTTTTCTTTAGCTTTTAGCAAAGATACTTCATTTAAACCAATTAAATAAAAGCAGTTAAGGTACAAAATTTAAAGTTTAAAAAAATATATCCTACATTTTATAATTGAGGGATCTTCTTGGTACGCAGTTAAACGCGGAGTTCAGCGAATCAATTAGTCTTCTTTAAAAGGGGAAAGAAAATCCGCTTAAGGATTAGTGGAATTGCCTGTTCCGAGGGTACTATGAAAGTTCTCTCCATCAAGAATATGAAAGCAGTGTACACATCGTTGACCAGCACCAAATTGAATACCAGGAGTACTTGTATCCTGCCCAGTAACCTTGGCCGTAACATATTGCCTTGCCTCCTGTATGTCTGGTGGGTTACAACTTTCTCTCTCCTTCTTACAAAATTCATGCACTGATTGAAGGTAAGCCATATGACAACCTCGACCTATCCCCGACATTGGATTAGGAATAGCACTGTTGCAGGCCTCCTTTATTTGAGAAATAACGTTATCAGCATCATCACTACTAATATAAACTCCTCCTTTTACTTCAGCTCCTCTTCTTCTCCTATTAGTGTTAGTTTGCCTAGTTAAAAAATCATGATAAATTTCTTCAGCATTATCTCTATTCTTAAATTCTTGAAATAAAGTGTTTATTCTTAATTTTTTCAATTTTACGCTTGGATTTCTTGTAATAGTTTGATGATCTGATCCCCTAACATCAAAGAACAAAGTACTTGGAGTATAACCCCCATCTGGCGGAGCAGGAAAACAATCGCGGGGACTTTTACCGCATGTATCTTGGAAATCATATGGAATCTTGACACCATATAGCTCTCCTACTTCATTCCATTGGTCAAAATTACAATCAAGACTTTTCAGACATGCGGGAAGGCTTTCACAAGGACCACCATGTATGCATTGACCAATTTCATCCTTAAACCTTAAAACATTACTTGCTGCTAAAACTTCTGCATGTCTTCCATCAGATCCATTTCGAATAGTCGGCTCTATATAAGAGGCTTTTCTGGACCCATCAGGAAAGAACTCTACATTGCCCGATCGCTTAATGTATTCATTTCTATTTTCTTCTAAGTTTTTTACTCTGCTTTTAATAATTTTTGATCTTAGGTTCGATAAAGTTAGATTGCTGTCGCTGTTCGCTTGCGCCGGAAACTCATTATGTCTTATACTATAAACACCTGAGATAGGATCAGTAGCTGAAGCAACATACGGATTTTGAGCAATATCAGAGCCGACTTCTATTTTCCCCTGATATCTACCCATCGCAGAATAAAAAACTTGATCGTCGACCTCTTTCTGTATCACCTTAATATTTGCTTCTGTCGCTCCGTAGCAGGTTTTCTCATCAGCGCACATAACTTTAATTCGATCAAGACTATTATTCCATGTAACTAAACTTCTCTTAGCGTGACCTGGAGCTATTGAAGTATGGTATGACATCGATGGATGATCGGCCTTTAGACTTACACTTGCTACTGAACTTACTAGCTCATCCTTGCAGCTAGGGTTATTTGCAAAAACATAGCTTGCAGAAAGTAAAAATAATATAGCTAGTTTATATATACAGGTCATGTAGCACACGTCCTTTTGAAACGATCAAGAAATTCATCGATATGATTCTTAAACCTTTCAATAGATATTTCAGAGTTTTTAAGTTGATTAATAATATTATCTTTGGCCCTAGAAGGGAGAGTAGAAAGAAGGTTAAAGTACTCTGTAAGTTTTTCCTTTCCTCTTGATCCCATCGATTGTGTAACTTTTTTAATTTTTTCCAGAGCAATTGGAGAATTTTTAAGATCTATCCAAAGCTCTTTTGATCTTTGAAGAACAGCTCTAGCTTGACTAATGTCATCAGCTCCTGAGACTAAACTTTTTGCTTTTATTAATGAAGCGAAGTCTAAAATAGAAAACCCCATTGCCAAACTTACATCAATCAGAGCATCCTCATAAGCTTGGGCCTCCCGTTGTGCTATTCCCAGCATATTATTTGATCCAGAGCTTCCTCCAAAAAAACCCATTTTATAACGATGATATGTCCATCCTTTTGTAACTGCTCGATTACCATAATAAACAGCATCTGCTGCACCAAAAACCATGCCGATCATTCCAGATATACCCGCAATAGCAGTTCCCTCTGGAGCAAAAAAACCTGTGACCATTAAAGCTCCTCCTACGTACATTCCTCCATGCGCCCAAGTTTCGGCCCAACCATTTTCTCCACTGCCATCTTCTGCCGATTTTTTTATCGCCTGACATATTAACGGAACTCTTTCAGGATTATTCATTAAAACCTGGGCCGTAGCAGCGGGATTAGTTCGAACAAGTTTTCCTATTGCACCATTTAACCAATCACTTCGGTTTTCTCTAACAGTTTCAACGAAATAACCTTCTCCTTGTGTCATTTGAGAAAACTCTTGTTGGGTTCTGTTATTTATTCTTTCTTGGAAGTTTAAGCGCGCAAATTGTGAACCAATAATATTTTTTACATCCTGTATAGAGTTGTCGATATCTGCAGGACTTAGGTATTGATGTTCTGCCATTCTAAATGTTGTATCCATGCCTGGCATAGGCTTCCTTTCAAACATATCATCCTCTTGCAACATTTTAAACCTCCCTCCTTTTGTCTCCAATGTATTGGAAAAAAGTAAACTTCCCACAGGGGTGGAACTAAATTCAGAAAAAATTCTTTTATATTCACGATATTTCTCTCTTGCCTTCTCTGTGATTTCTACATCACTAGTATCTAATAAACCAGGAATATAGATCCAACCTTCATCTACATTTAATTGAGCAGAAACACTTTTTAGATGATGATTTAAAGCTAAAAAGTTTTCATTTATTTGACTTTTTGCCGCTTTAACTGAAATTGGGTCAATTGACGAAGCTTTCTCAAGTGCCATTTTTATTTCACTTCGAATATCAATTGATCCTCCATTACATGTGTTTATTCTTGGATCAGCTACACCTCTGTAGCAAAGAAATTTATATAAATCTTCTTCATTTTTATCTACTGACTGCTCTCGAAACTCAGGCATAAATCGTTGCATATGAGCAACCAGGGATATTATTGCATTTTTTTGAGATTGCTTAGAAAGGTCCTCAAATATCCTCGATCTGGAGTCAATTTGTTTTTCTATGTTTTGAGTATCAGTTAAAAGATGAGAAGAGATATCAATAATACTTTTCGAAAAATCTTCAATACTATTAAAATCAGTGAAGTAATCATCACTTCTCAAAATACATAAACTGGTGTCACTAAGGCCAACCAAAACCTGCTCCAACATTTCTATCTCTCTTTTATTAATTTCTTCATTCTCATTGACCCCAAGCTGACAGTCATTCATCATTTTTTTTAATGTCAGTAAACGACCCATTTTCTCATGATTGTTCAATAACCTTTTTCCTTTCGAAGAACTTAGAATCGTGCTGCCTTGATGTTACTTTATAAATTTATTTACTTTATCAAAAAGATTTTCAGAAGATACCATTGACTGCGTCTCTAGTAATACATCTAAAGTGATGTTGGGAGTTTGCTCACCAAAAGCAGATAGTGAAAATAAGAACCAGAGTAAAATTATAATTCTATACATCATGAAACTACTTTTCGGTAATTATTTATCAAAATTAAATTTTCTTGGTTCTAAATATTATATTATGTTTATTTTTCTCTTTTGTTTACCACCTAATTGGTACAACAATTAACCAGTTGTAATTATTAATAAAAAGAAAGTATATATTAAATGAAGAAGGTAAAAATTATTCTCTAGAATATTTAGCATCACATAATGGACTTAGTAACATTTTAATTTGTTCCTCGTCAAAGTGTTTAATCTCTTCATGATCATACAGGCCCTCATGATCATTCATTACATTGGAGTTAGGTTTTATATTCATTCTATCTGGACATTTCTTAGTTTCCCTATAAGTATCAGCTAAACCTAAGACATGCCCTAATTCATGAATATATAATGAGCATCTTTTATCTTTATCCATTGGTTTGCCGAAACGAGACAATGTAGACCAGTTTTTACTATTTGATCGATGATAGTGATCCCATAAATTAACTTCAGATTCATAGAATTTAGATCGTCTTTGCGAGTTAGTTTTATTAAAAGAAAAAGTTAAATTTAAATCAATTCCATGTAGTGCAAAGAAGCTACGAATACAATTAACTGTACCTGCCGCTTTTGACTCTACTTCTTCTTTATTCTCTGGCGTTCCTCTATATTTAAAATTTATACTTGATGTTAAAATAATTCTTCCATCTTTTCTTTCTAGAAAATATTTATGATTTAGATTTTGGTATAAATCCTCTCCTCCTGTAGTAGATTTTCGACACAAAGTTTTTCTTTTCTTATTAACATAAACTCCTAAATCATTTTCAGGAACATGCTTAATACACCTATTGATATAAGGTATATGTTGACCATACCCTTGTGATAATCCTTTATACATTTCTTGGTATTGTTCATATAATCTAACAACAGATTCTGACTCAAAAAAGTGACCATCCTTGCTCGCAAAAGAACATTCTCTTACTTCATCATCAAATGGATTTATATAAACATTAATAAGTGTATCATTAATATTTCTGTAAATTGAAACTTTAGAGTTAGTTTTTATATCATCCATTTCTTCAATTACTCTTTTGATATCTCTTGTCAGCTTGGATAATTTATATTTTTGAAGTCTAATCTTTCTTTTATAACTAAATGGATTAAAAACTTTAAAAGAAAATGAACCTTCCATTTCTTGTTTTCTTTGTTGTGTCGTTTGAACTATTGCTTCAAGATCATGTACCTTCTCTTGAAGCTCAAGCCATTCCTCCTGATATGGATTTGCTGCTGCAATAGTTGGAACTAAGAAACAAATAATAAGAAGCTTATTTATTAATAAACATTTATGTGAATTTTGTTTCAAAAAAAATAAATATGATATTGAAGTACAAAAAAAAGTAAATATTAAAAATTTCATTATTTCTCCCTAAAATAGAACAAAATTTCGCAAATATGTTTTATAACTCTAAGTCTTCTTTCCCGTTCTACCCTGCTCTCTTAAAACAGCAAAAGATATGCCAAACAATAAGAGGTAACTATTTTAAATAATGAAAGAAATGATAATATTTATTAACTAAAAATAAATAAAATGAATAAAAAGTTAACGATTACTTAATATATCTACTAATAAAGGCGTATAAATGCTTCTGCAGGTATAGGAAGAATAAAAGACATATTTTAAAACCCTGAATAATTATAATACTGTAGGAGCTCTTGCTGGTGAAACCGTCGGAAGATAGATTTATATTTATAAACTATTCATGATTTTTGTAGTTGTCTCTATGTCGATATTAGGGCTTAAAATTCTTAACTTCCCTCCACAAATAGACTTTGCCAATTTTTCCTGAATTTCTTTATCCACCTTTTCAGCAATTTTAGGGTATCTTTCTTTTAGAATACGGTCAATTTTCCAATGGTGAACATAATCACAGTAACCATTTCTCAAAATAACACTAAATTCACTTTTTTGGTCCGACTCACCAACGTCGACATATAGTTGAGGCTCATGAAATATATCTTTTCTTTCAGCAACATATTTATTTTGATCTCTTAATTCTAATGAGCTCTTGTCCCATAACACAACCGCCGTCGTGTGGTCTTTGTGAACAGCTTTAAAGTATTTTGACTTAAGTATTTCTTTTGTTTGGTCAGATACACAATTGACAGCATCCTTAGAACTCAGCTCCATGTGCATGCTATAATAATTGACTTTTCCAGCTTCGGCTTTTGCCTTAAAGTGTTCTAGAGTCAATAGTGGGTCTCTTTCGGCAAAGAGATAAATTGGATCTCGAGGCTTTTGATGACCGTAAATCAATGGCTGAACTCCTTGAGCAATTACCTTGTTAACAAACATGTCTCCAATTCTTTTGGTAGGGGCAAGCTTCATTGTGTAGGGCTTACCTGTATACTGGTTTTCTGCAGTGATGAGACTTGTCTCTGATGGTGGATAGTAACGGTCGGCCAAAGAAACCGTTGATATCGAGCAAATAGCAACAAAAGCAATAAATTTTTTTCCAATTATTTTTTTCCCAATCATGTTTTTCCCAATCATTTTTGATAAGGAGAGACCGCTGCAATTGTATTGCCATCACTTCGTTAATAATTATTTATACTTATCAATTTTGAGATCGCTCACCTTTTGTACAATGAACAAATTTTTGTACAATGAACAAATATTTCCCAAGGTTGTGCGAGATTTAAGTTACTTCTGATATCTTTCTTAGCACTAATCTTGCCCGTTACTAGGCTTCTTCTTAGTACGCAGTGAAATACGGAGTTTCACAAAGAAATTTATTTACATGTACTTAAAAAAACAAAGTGCCATTATGCTGCCACTCAGATGAAACGTTTACTAAAAAAGTCATACAATAAAGTTAGTTCTTTCAAGTAATCTTCTAAAGACTCAAAACTGTAACCATATCTTTTTGCGAGATCACAATTTAGTGAGATCTCATTTCCTGATAAAAAAGTATTTGTGTCTCGAGATATACTGTACTTAATTTTTTTCTTCATAATTTCTTCTAACAATTTAAGTGAAAATTCACCATCCAAGCACGCATTGATGGGGCCATTAATTTCTTTATCAATACAGAATGAAAGAAATCGTGCGGCTTCCCTCGAACTAATAAAAGATTGCCTCCTATCAAAATTTTCAATTCTAATTTCTTCATTATTTTTGATCAACTTACATAGTTCATAAAATCTTAATGATAAGTCATCTAGACCTATAATAACTGGAAAACGTACCAACGTAGTAGGTATTCCACTCATTATAAAAGTATACTCTACTTCACGTTTTCCCATTTGATATTCAGTAGTATCAACTTTAGGTTCACGGTAACCTTCAAAATTAATTTTTGTAACATCTAGACTCAATGGTTCGAAATTACTTTCAACCAGGTTTAATCCACTATCATAAATAGCATTCGATGTTACACAAACAAACTTTTTCACTTTTCCTTTAAATGAATCTATTAATATCCTTGCATCGTAACCATAGAAAGCTAACTGATCGACAATGATATCCCAATCTTGATCTATAAGATTGCCAAATGATTTTGAGTCATACCTATCTGCAATAACATGAGAGATAGAGTTTAAATAAGGTACAGGCCAATTTCCCCTCGTAACAACTGTTAGATCATTTTTTTTTCTAATAGGTTTCCTATTAGCCTTTTACCAACAAACTGAGATCCACCAAAAATAAGAATTTTTTTCATAGATCTACTTAACGGAATAAAATTGACATAGCTAAAGTACTACTTTATGAAATAGTAATATATACAATATGTAAATGGTCATGGGTGAGTTGACTTCGTGGATAAGAACCTAGCTCAATCTTAATTTCCAGATATTATTATTTTTAGTTAGCTATCTCTTGGATAGAGTGTTCGAACATTTTGTTTTTTGAAAACCTATTTCATAAGGAATATCTACTTGTATCTATTAAACGCTAAGAAAAATGATCTACCACTACTGAGCAATGGTTGCTTTATTTCAGGGTCCACTATAATTAACTACTAAATGATGTTATGTATGTATCGCTAATGTAAAAATGACATCTCAGATATTCAATAATTTATACTAATAAGTATTAGTTATTATTCGAATAGAAACAATACAAGTAAACATTCCTTATTATTGGTATGGAAAAGTCATATTTATTGGTGCTAATATAGGGTCGAAAGGAGTTTGTTAACGGGGATGTGTTCAATTCCATCATAAGAAATATAATCTTTTTTTCCTTTTAAGTGAACTTGTTGGGCCAAAACATTTGGATAGCGTGATTTTAAGTATTTTAATCCTTTGGTAATCTCGCTATCACTTAGTTTAGCTTCAATAAATTGAATGGGGACTCCATTTTCAATAATTATAAAATCTACTTCCCTGTCATATTTATCTCTAAAATATCTTAACTCGAGATTTCGTCCTTTAATATCTTGCTCATGGTAAATATATTTTAATAAATGAACAGCAACTAAATTTTCGAATCTGCTACCCTCATCAATTACTGAGTTCCAATCAAAGAAAAAAACTTTTTGAAGTTTTCTAACCGCCTTTATATTCGGTGGCCCGAAAGGACTAAGGCGAAAAATTGCATACAATCGTTCGAGTGCTTCAACCCACTTTGATAAAGTCTTATTAGCAACTTGAAGATCTTCGGCCAATGAATTTATTGAAAGAGTACCTCCTGCAAGTTGGGGTAATCTGTTATACATTATTTCAATGGTAGCTAGATTATTAAACTGCTCATTAGTTGAAATTTCTTCTCTCACAATTTTCTGTCTATAAAACCTAGACCATCGATTTGCAGATGTTTTAGATCCCTTTAGAAATGGTTCTGGAAACCCTGATAACTCATAGAGATTTAATAAATCTTTTTGAGTTTTCATTTTTAATTCATTATATGTTAAAGGCATTAGTCTATGGAACAAATATCTTCCCTGTAAACTGTCTCCACCTTTTCTAAGAACATCAATCTTTGCACTACCTGTAACTAGTATTTTTTGAGTAGAACCTTGCTTATCATAAATCCCTTTTAAATAGTTTCGCCATCTTGTAAATTTATGAACCTCATCAAAAACCCATAAATTGGCCTTTTTAAATTCTTTATTGATGATTCTTGTTCTATCCTCATCTATGTCCCAATTCATATAATCGATTGATTTATATAGAGACTTTGAAATGGTTGTTTTACCAACTTGCCTCGGTCCCGCCAATAGAATCATTTTAAAATCTGACAAATCTAATTTCAGTTGTTTTTTTAGTGCTCTTTCCATTCTTCCATTATGGACTTTTCTGGATAGGTGTCAAGTTTTTTCCGTCCTTTTCTGGACACCTGTCCCGTTTTTTCCTTCAAGAATAAATAATTTAAAAAAAGTAGTTTACTTGCATATACTTAAAAAAACAAAGTACCATTATGTGCGATCTCAACGTAAACGTTTATTGATCTATTTT
>CAYRDP010000002.1:0-271038 GCA_964423165.1 uncultured Bacteriovoracaceae bacterium
ACGGTGGTATGCCTGGAATGGGTGGATACGGTGGTATGCCTGGAATGGGCGGATACGGTGGTATGCCTGGAATAGGATTTAATGCAGGTGTTGGAATGGGTGGCTATCCAGGGATGGGTGGTTCGATGTACCCAGGTGGAGCAGGTATGAATGGTTATTATCCTGGAGCTGGAGGAGGAAGTTATTGGAATAATGGTGGCGGATGGGGAAATAATAATTGGCAAGCACAGCAACAGCAATATCAACAACAGCAAGCTCAGCAGATGGCGATGGCGCAGCAAAATCAAGCAGGTTTTGCAAGGTCACAAGTGAATTCATCAGTTCAGAGTTCTGCAAATGCAGCACTTTATCAAAATTATATGAATGCGAGTTCTAATTTATACTCTAATATGTATGGTAGTGGTGGATACGGTGGGTATGGTGGATATGGTGGATATGGTGGATATGGTGGATATGGTGGATATGGTGGATATGGTGGTGGATACGGTGGATATGGTACACCATATGCAATGGGGAATATGGGACTTAATTTTGGTATCGGTGGTGGATTTCATGCTTGTTTTTAAACTTACTTTTTATTATGCATAAGTATTTTCAGTTCTGATTCAAACAATACTTCAATTTTATTTGTATCAATTATACTTTCTATTATTCCTATTCCAAATGTGGGATGATCTACGATGTCTCCAGATGTAAATGGGTGACTAATTGAATATTTAACTGGAGTGTTTGAGTTATCCTTTAATTTTTCTGCCCATATTTCAGCATTAGGTACAACAACTTTTTTCTTTCTGCTAGTTGTTTTTTTCTTTGGCTTAGCACTTTGATCTTTGAATGCATGAGTTGATTTACAGGAAGAACATTGAACTTTATGTGGGGTTGAATCATCTTTCATAACAACTATTGTGTGATACAGTGAAAGTTTACACTTCCCACAATATGCTAATACTTCTTGACCCGCGCTTAAATTTGACATGCAATGCCTTTATGTAAGATTAATATAATAATGGAATACTAATTTTGAATTTAACGTAAGGTATCCTTTGTGACCGAATTAGTCAATAAGTGTGATAAAAAGATTCTTTTGGAAGAGGCAATGGCATTGCCAAACATTCCAGGTTGTTACTTAATGAATGGAGCTAAGGGTGTAATATATATTGGTAAAGCAAAGAATTTAAAAAAAAGAGTCAGTTCTTACTTTAGAAATAAAGACGGTTTGAATATTAAAACAAAGAACCTTGTTAATACTATAACTTCATTTGATTTCATTATTACATCAACAGAAGCTGAATCTTTTATCTTAGAAAATAATTTAATTAAAAAGTATAAACCTAAATATAATATAAAATTAAAAGATGATACTTCCTACCCATTTGTCATTATTGATAATACTGAAAATTACCCTAGGTTGAAGTATGCAAGAAGAATTCCTAAAAAAAGTGGGATAAAGGTATTTGGCCCTTTTACAAATGGGAGTAATTTAAGGTTAGTATTATCTGTTTTGAATAAATCATTGGGGTTAAGAGACTGTTCTTTAAGAGAGTTTAAATCGAGAAAAGTTCCTTGTTTACTTTATCAATTAAAACAATGCTCAGCACCTTGTGTCGGACTAATTAATACAAGCAATTATTTATCATTACTTGAAATAGTAACAAATTTTCTAAACGGAAAAACAAAGCATGCATTGTCCTTTTTAAAAAAGCAAATGAATGAATTGAGTAAAGATGAAAACTATGAACAAGCTGCCATTATTAGGGACAATATTTTAGCATTGGAAAATTTTTGTAATCACACGCAGGAGCAAAGTGTCCAAGTGGTCACCTCTGAAAATAGTATTGATATAATTGCATATTATTCATCTGAGTTATTAACATCTATTTCAATTTATACAGTTCGAAATGGTCTTTTGTTGGGCACAAGAAATTTTATTATTAATAATTCCTTAGATTCCGACATAATAACAAATATTTGTAATTTATATTTAAATCAGCAGTACTTGATTCCAGATATAATTATCACAAATTTAGATGTCGCATCCAGAGAGCTTGTTCAGCAGGTTATAAGGAAAATGAAAAATAATGTGCTGGTTAAAAGTAGTAGAAGAAATCATAACAAATTGTATAAAACAACTTTGGTTCATGCCACTGAATGCTATCGTTTAAATAAAAGCAAAATAGATAATATTCAAGTTGGGTTAAAAACTTTGCAAAAGATTTTAAGTTTGTCTCACTTGCCTCGAGTATTAGAATGCTATGATATTGCAATCTGGCAAGGATCTTCACCTACAGCATCAAGGGTTGTTTTTATTGATGGCATACCGGAAAAATCAAGGTATCGGCATTATCATCTTAAAGATCTACCAGAAGGAAATAATGATTTTGAGATGATGAAAGAGGTAATCACTCGAAGATTAACAAAAGGTAACTTTCCGGATGTCTTTATAGTGGACGGTGGAAAGGGGCAAATAAATATCTTTGCAAATAAATTAAAAGAAAATGGGTTGTCTGTTCCTGTTGTTGGTATTGTAAAGTCGAAAGTGAAAAATAACTATTATGACAGTAAAGTTAAAAAATCAGTAGAGAGAATATTGGTACCAGGTCTCGGAGTAGATTTGCCGTTGATAGAGAATAGGCACTTAATGAAAATATTAGTTGAAGTGAGGGATGAAGCACATCGTTTTTCAAGAAAATTGCATCATAAGCAAGAAAAGAAAAAGCTATTTCGGGTCGATTAATTGTTTGAAGGATAGAGATTCATTAGACATATATAACTTAATTTCAAGAATTTCTTCTTTCGTTGGCCTATTAGGTAGGGGAAGATATCCTTTAGGCATCAAGTATGAGATCTCGAGGTCAGACATATTTACTCTTTGTTCAAGTCTAGAAAGAAAGTCTTGTTTTCTGGCTTCACTTAACTTACTTGCCCAGAGAGGGTCATCAAGATTAAAAATATTTAACGCCAATTTTTGAGCGGAGGGAGATGAAGGAATGTGGCAAGCTCCACACTGGTAACGAATAACTTGCTCAGCTGATCGTTTTGGTTGGTAAATTTGGCCCATCAGGATTCCGGGAAATACAAGTAGGGTGAAAATTAGTTTCATTGGTGTTATTTTTCAAAATTAAAGGAGTATAAAACTTCTTTAACAGATTTCCCCCCTATTGATGTTTCCAAGATATCTTTCCTTAATATACCTCCAAGGGATTTATAAATTTCAACAGTAGGGTTTCCTTTTAATATCCATAGGTATAAATGTTTAAAACCTTCTGATATACATTTTTTTTTGAGTGAATCAAATAGTTGGCGACCAATTCCGTTTCCTTTATATGCACTCAATAAATAAATTGCATATAGTTCGCAGTCAAAAGGAAGATGTTTGTCTCTGGATTTTCCGCCATTACAGAAACCAATAATTTTATCTTTTTCATCAATTGCAACCCAAAGCCAATCTGAAGCATCTTCCTGCCCAAGTACTTTCTTCCATAGTTTTTCTCGGTCATCAATTTTTAAGTTGTTGAGATATTTTTCTGGTAATAACCGGTGATAGGTTTCCTGCCAGCTTTTAACATGAACCTTTGCGATACCTTGAGCATCACTTAGATTCGCATTTCTAATTTTTATGTCCATATTGCTAACTATTTATTTGTATGTAAGGTCTCGTTTGGATAAATATATTAAAATACAAAATATTTAGATTGAAAACTAATATAATGAGATTGAATATTAACTTTTAGTTTTAGATCCTTTATTTACCTTCTCAGCTAAAATTAATTCAACTAACTCGTTGCACCAGGGATTTATATGGGTTAAAATAAAGATAAAAAATATTTATTATAGAAAGTATTGTATTAACAAAAAGTTAGTTTCCATTATATATTGTAATATGTTAATAAATTCTTATAAAAACATTAAAAAATAACCTAAGGGCAAATTCAATGAAGGAAGTAGATAGTGTCGTAATTAGATTTTCAGGAGACTCAGGAGATGGGATGCAGTTGACTGGGACTCAATTTTCAAATACGTCAGCACTAATGGGTAATGATATTTCAACATTTCCTGACTTTCCTGCTGAAATTAGGGCACCTCAAGGAACGATTGCAGGTGTATCAGGCTTTCAGGTGCACTTAGGTTCAACTGAAATTAATACTCCAGGAGATGAACCTGATGTATTGGTTGCAATGAACCCTGCGGCTTTAAAAGCTAATTTTGAAAGTGTAAAAAAAGGTGGAACAATCATTGTTAACGAAGATGCTTTTAACGAATTAAACTTGAAAAAAGCAGGGTATGAATTAGATCCATTAACAGACGACTCTTTATCATCATTTAGTTTGGTAAAAGCTCATATTACTTCTCAAACGATGGAAACTCTTAAAGATACCACTTTAGATAAAAAATCCAAAGCTCGTTGTAAAAACTTTTATGCACTTGGTATTACATACTTTATGTTTAATAGAGATTTAGATTCAACAATAAGATGGATTAAAGAAAAGTTTTCTAAAAAAGAAGATATAATGGAAGCCAACATATTGGCGTTAAACTCTGGCAGAAACTTTGCTGAAACAATCGGAGCAATTGCTACTACATATACAGTAGCACCCGCAAAAATTGCTCCAGGTACTTACAGGCAAATTAATGGAAATACAGCGACGGCTTGGGGATTGATTCATGCATCTCAAGTCTCAAATAGAGAATTATTTTTAGGAACATATCCGATTACTCCAGCAACGGATATTCTCCATGAATTAACTAAGCATAAAAATTTTGGATTAAAAACATTTCAAGCTGAAGATGAGATCGCTGGAGTATCCTCTGCCATTGGGGCATCTTTTGGAGGAGCACTTTCTGTTACTACTACTTCAGGCCCTGGGCTTGCTTTAAAGGGAGAAGCAATGGGACTTGCAATAATGTATGAAACACCGCTGGTAATCATTAATGTGCAAAGAGGTGGCCCGTCGACAGGATTACCTACAAAGACAGAGCAATCTGACTTATTACAGGCAATGTACGGAAGAAATGGAGATTGCCCCATGATCGTAATTGCAGCGGCCAATCCTAGTGATTGTTTTAACATGGCATATGAAGCAGTAAGGTTAACATTAGAGCATATGACACCGGTTATATTATTAACTGATGGATATATTGCAAATGGATCAGAACCTTGGTTATTACCTGACCTAACAAAGAAATTTAATAAAATAAAAACCCATTTAATTAATGAAAAATCAGAAATGAGCGAGGGTGAAAAATATTCTCCATATATTCGTGATGAAAATCTTGTAAGGAAATGGGCAATACCTGGAATACCTGGGTATGAACATCGTCTAGGAGGATTGGAGAAACAAATTGATACAGGTAATGTTTCATATGATCCTCAAAATCACGAAATGATGACAAGCATACGAGCAGGAAAGGTTGCAAAAGTTGCAGATAATATTCCTTTACTTAAAGTAGAAGGTGATGATGTTGGAGATATATTAGTTGTGAGCTGGGGGGGGACATATGGATCAGTATGCATGGCAGTTAAGGAATTAAGAGAAGATGGTAAAAAAGTTTCCCATGTTCACTTAAAATATTTAAATCCATTTCCTAAAAATTTAAGAGAGATATTAGGGAAGTTTAATAAAATTTTGGTTCCTGAATTAAACAATGGTCAACTTCTAAGGATATTAAATGCAGAGTTTGGTTGTAATGCTGCCGGTTATAATAAAATCCAGGGATTACCATTTAAAATTTCGGAACTAGTTGGAGCAATTTCAAAAGAACTATAAGGAATATCAATGACTGAGTTAGCAACATATAAGAAAAAAGATTTTGTTAGTGACCAAGAAGTAAGGTGGTGTCCAGGATGTGGTGATTACGCAATATTGTCTAGTATTCAAATGGCAATGACAAAAATAGGGAAGAAAAAAGAAGATATAGTATTTGTTTCTGGCATTGGTTGCTCGTCAAGATTTCCTTATTATATGAATACATATGGGCTTCATACTATTCATGGTAGGGCACCAGCAATAGCAACAGGACTAAAGGTTCATAACCCAGACTTAGAAGTATGGATACCTACAGGAGATGGTGATGCTCTTTCCATTGGAGGAAACCATTTTATTCACGCATTAAGAAGAAATGTTAATATAAATATTTTATTATTTAATAATGAAATTTATGGTTTAACAAAAGGACAATATTCACCGACATCTAGTCCTGGGCTAGTTACTAAATCAAGCCCTCACGGATCCTTAGATCGAAGCTTTAAGCCAGCTTCTTTGGCACTAGGTTCTGGAGCAACATTTATTGCACGAACGATAGATACTGATCCTAAACATATGATTGAAACTTTTGTTGAAGCCTCAAAGCATAAAGGAACTTCGCTTATTGAAGTATTACAAAATTGTATAATCTTTAATGATAAGATTCACGATTTACAAACAAGTAGATTAACAAGAGATGATACTACTGTAAGACTAAAACATGGTGAACCAATGATTTTTGGTAAAGACAAAAATAAAGGTTTGAAATTAAATGGATTCAACCCTGAGGTGGTTTCTCTCGATGACGAAAATATTAATGAGTCTGATTTAATTGTTCATGATGAAACTGACTATAATAACGCGAGTATGCTTTCCAGACTTAATGCTCCAGATTTTCCAGTTCCACTAGGAGTAATTAGAAAAGTACAAAAGGATGCTTCTTATGATGTGCAAATTAACCAGCAAATTGATGCTGTTAAAGAGAAAGCAGGTTTGGGAAGTATTGAGAAATTATTACATTCAGGAGAGACCTGGAAAGTATAATTTTCTTTTTAGTTTATTATATGAATATAACTTTCAGTGGGCTTATCGCAGTCAGCACAAATAACAATTTCCTGTACGTATAGATCCTCGTAATTTGAATCATAAGTAAAAGTATGCTTTGCACCACAGTTTTTGCATACATTCATAGCTTCTTTGACTTCATCTATATCTCCATAGAAATCTTCCAGTCTTTGTATAGAAAAATTATAATCATTTCGCATCTATTAACCTTTTTTTGCAGTTGTTACATTTAATTACTCGGGAATATACTATTTCTTCTTTACTTCACTGATGATTAATGAGAATTTTGGGATAAATTGCCTAATCGAAATAATTGTATGAGTATTAATTTTGAAAAATTAAGAAATTTAGAACAAAACCAAGAAGAGTCTGCTGAATTCCTAGATCTAATATTTTCAAACACCCGATTTTACGTTAAAAACCATACAAGAAAGCTACGAGATGGCATTGGTTTAGAAAGGAAAAAAACTTTTAAATCTTTAGAGAAATTTATAAATAAAAAAGCATCAGTAGAAAAGACTTCAAAAATTGTTTCTAATAATATTAGTATAAAATTAAATAAAGGTGAACTTTCAACACAGAAAATTATTCAGCATGATTCTAGTACTTACCAATGGTATGTAGATAAAATTGGCGCTATAACGAGTTTAGATATTTTATTTGTTGGAGACCCCATTAGAGAGTCAGCAATTGAAAATATTGAACAATTGAATTTTGAGGATGAAAAATGGAGTATCTTATCTAATATCGTCAGGGCAATGGAATTAGCACCAAAAAGTTTTGCCTTTTCTCTCTGCTTTTCAGAGAGTGATAAAAATATATCTTTTGAAAGACAGTTATTGATATTAAGGCCAAAAGTAGTAATTACACTTGGAGCAATGTCAACAAATGCAGTACTAGGTAACAAGGAAAGACTTTCCAATATTCATGGTAAATTTATAGAAAAAGAATTTAAGAACGAAGAACTAACTTTCAAGGTTAATATAGTGCCAATCTTTCATCCAGAATTTTTGAGTATAAATAAAAATATGAAAAGTACTGCATGGGTCGATTTGCAGCAAGTAATAGAATATTTAAAAAATAATTAAGCCAACTTGTCTTTATTTTCATTTATATTAATATATATATAAGAACTAACTAGCTTAGGATGAGCAAAGTTGAATAAAATAATTATTTATATATTTCTGATTTTAATTTCACAAAAAACTTTTTCAAAAGTGAAACCATTATTTATAAAAAGTAACTCAGAAAATAAAAAGCTTAGGGTTAAAATTGCAAGCTCATTAGATAATGTGGAAATTTTTGGAGATAAAATTACAAGAAAGATTCATTATACAAAAGATATTAAATCATATAGAGATTCAAAAAAAATAGTGTTTAATTGCCGGGGCAAAAGCTTGGTATCCCGCGGGAATAATAAAAATATATTATTTGCATCTTTGTCCTCACTTAAAAATATATTAAAAGTGGGAGATAACAATTATAGCGGTTCACTTAATATAATTAAAACTCCAGGCAAGAGTGGTTGTGATGTAATAAACATTGTTCCAATTGAGTCGTACTTAAAAACGTTATTGTCAAAAGAAATGAACAGTTCTTGGCACCTAGAAGCACTTAAAGCACAAGCAGTTGCTGCGAGAACTTATGCTTACCATAAAATGAACTTGCAACAATCGAGATCATCAAGTTTTTTTGATTTAGAAAGTTCTGAAAAATATCAAGTAAGTGGAAGTCTTAAAGATATTACCCCGAAAACCTCTCTTGCAACTGAGCAAACGAAAGGTATGATTTTAGTGACAAACAAGGAGGAGTTAACTCCAATCTTTTTTCATGCTCAGTGTGGGGGGAAAACATTACTTCCTGAAAAAGTATGGGAGAATCATGTCGAGGGATATGAGGAGGTTAAATGCAATTCATGCTTATCTAAGAAAAAAAGAAACTGGATGACCAATCTAAGTGAATTTAAATTTAAGCAATTTTTACGTTGGGTAATTAGAAAATATAAATTAGTCATAACCAAACTTGATTTGGATAATAAGCTTTTAATAGCTCCTGATAATAAAAACTATGACAATTTTCGAGTTTACTTAGGAGAAAAAGTAATTGTAATTAATAAAGTTTTAATGAGGAAGTATTTTGGTAGAGTAAAAGTTCCATCTCATAATTATATAATAGATTTTAATAAAGAGATTAAAATACAAGGAAAAGGTAACGGCCATGGGGTAGGAATGTGCCAGATAGGAGCATTAGACCTTGCAAGAAGTAGTCTAGATTTTAAAAAGATATTGAAGTTTTATTACCCAAATCACAAAATTAAAAAACTTTACTAATAGTATCCTCCACCACAGCTTGCTTTTGTGAAAGTTGTAACTACGGGGTATTCAGGAAGAAGACTTGTTGCAGCTGCAATTAAAACAGTATTTGTTGCAGCATCTACGCTAGAATAAGAACAATTAGTATCTTGATCTAGGATAATACCATTATTTGCTGTAAATCCAGATAATCCTCTGCCTTGAGCTATAATTGATTGAAATTCACACATGGAAAGTACAATATTAAAACCTGTAACTTGGGAATTATTGACAATTTTATGAACAATGATTAAGTCATTAAATCCACTTACTCCAAAATATGTTGTATCAATTGAACCAGATATCAACCCTGAATTAAATGGCCCAGAGACTACAGTAGAATTTCCATTATAGTTTGCGGTAGTAGTAGTAGAAAAATGTAGATCTGAAACCCGGTTACCTTGTGTGCAGGGATATTGAGTTTGAAGTTTTGTAAGGTCTTGTGTTGATAAATATGATGTACCTGATACTGTTCCTCCACTTGAGCTACTAGTTGTTCCTGTATTCACAACATTCTTTTTTCCACATCCAATAACAAATAAAAGACAACAAGATATTATATATTTCATAATAATTTTATAATTAATATTATTCGTCATTTTTAACTCCTTCAATTTACTATTCGGAAGTTAAAGAAAATTTATTAATAAATTTTCTTTATAAAATAATCCGTGTGATTACGAGGATTTATGGCCGCCCTTGATTTTAAATCCTAATTAAACGATAAGTTTGTGATGTCACAATCAATATGGACTAATACACTATTTAAGAAAAAACCAGAAAGAATCTTTAAGATTGTTACTGCAGTAAAAATTGCAGTGATTCCGGTTATTACAGGACTCTTCCTGTATATAGCGCTATGGTTTTTTTTGAAAATCAATTTAGTTACATTCAACGCAAATGGACTTTTTGATGTAGTAGCCCTGGAGGATGCATATTATGAATATATATTTTCCCAAAGTTATAATTTATCACCTTACATTATATTATTTGAAATAATTGCATTATTTTTAGGTTATTACTTATCAACATTATTGCTTCGTCCATTTAAAATGATTGGTGATTATTGTGGCGATTCCATTGATGGCAAAGAAGTGATTTATGATCCAGACTTTTTTACTGATTTAAAGATATTAACTCAATTTAGCGAATACTTTTTTAATATTATTGAAAGTGCGAAAAAAAATCAAAAATTAGAGCAAGTAATTATTCCATCAAAATTTGCGAGAGTACGTGGGCCTGTTTTTGAAGGAACGTTTTTTTTGCAATACTTTTTAATAATCCTTATCGTTGCGATAATTGGTGCTGTCTTGGTGCATCAATTTATATTTAGCATATATAGTGGACTAATAGATATAAGCTTAGAAAGTATTGGTCAAAATTCTCTATTGAGGCAGATATTAACTGACCAGGAGAGTCTATTGGATACCTTATACTATGGAACAATTGTTATATACACAGTATTATATATTTCAATGAGCATTAATCTTTACTCAAAGGTTGCCGCTCCTGCCTTTGGTATTTTTGCAACCATGAGGTCATTCCTAAAAGGAAAATATTCAAATCGTGTCCATTTTCTTGGTTTTTCTTATATCAGAAATGATAGTCGAAGATTGAATAAGTTTCTGGATGAAATTGCTCAAGAATTAACTAATAAATAATTATCCTTATCAAAATTATTGTTTCAATTGAGTTTTTCATTTATGATGTATCTTACAATTATTTTAATAAAGAACTAAGGAATAATAAGATGAGACAAATAAGCAAAGTAATAAGTTTGTTAGGATTAATAGGCATAATGATATTTGCGGGGTGTACTACGGATGATCAATTAAAAGAAAAAATGGGCAAGATTTTGAAGGATAATCCCAAAATGATTACAGATGTAATTGAAAAAAATCCAGCAGATTTTATTTTAACATTTCAAAAAGCAGCGAAAGATGCCCAGGGCGTACTTGCCAAGAAAAAAGAAGAAGAAGAGAAGCAAAAGTTAGCACAAGCATATGATAATCCTTTAGTTCCTGTAATCAGAAAGGATGAATCGATTAGAGGAAAAAAAGGTGCACCTTTAGTTTTGGTTGAGTACTCCGATTTTGAGTGTCCATATTGTACAAGAGGGTTTAATACTGTCGTTGAGTTAATGAAAAAATATGGTGATAAGTTACAATTTATCTATAAGCACTTACCATTAAGTTTTCATAGACAAGCAATGCTGGCATCACAATATTATGAAGCGATTAGATTACAAGATGAGAAAAAAGCATTTAAGTTTCATGATGAAATTTTTAAAAATCAAAGAAAATTAAAGAACGGTGAGAAATTTTTAAAAGCAACAGCTAAAAGCCTAGGAGTAAATATGGCAAAGCTTGCTAAAGACTATAAATCGGCACCAGTTCTAGCAAGAATAGAAGAAGATCAAAAAGAAGCGGCTAAATTTGGAATGCAAGGAACACCAGGTTTTCTCCTTAATGGAATTCCAGTAAAAGGAGCATATCCTACTTCACATTTTGATGGAATTATTGAAGAGCTTAAAAAAAGAGGCAAGGTTAAACTTTAATAAAATAATAATTTACAATAATTAAAGGGCCTTATTAGGCCCTTTTTTGTTTTATAGTTATTTTTAGTTTATACTCTCGAAATATAGGGAGCATTAAATGAAAAATACATCTTATGAATCATTTAAAAATTACAATAAACCTTTAATGAAAATTAATCATTCAGAAGATATCACTATTGATAATTTGTTAGATCGTGAAGTTATTATTAATAGAGAGGTCTTGATTTCTTTGTGTAATGACTTACATAATATTTTATTAATAGAAGATATAGACCTAGTTATAGAGTCGATTTGTAAACTAGAAGATGGCCTTTTTCAGTTACTAGAAAGAAATGAACATAATAACATTCCCAATTTAACTTTGTTCTATAGTAAGCTATCACCAATACTTTTAAGAGCAATTAGAGAAAGAGATACCTCCGATGAGAGTAATTCACTTAGAGAGAGATTGCTCGAGGCAATACGAATAGGAATAGAGGATGAGTTACACTTTTTACAAGAGGAAGTGTCAAATAGTTGACCCGTATTTTTGTCAGTAAGCAAAATTTGCCTAGTTAAGAATAGATAAGGGTATATTTTACCTAATCAACAATGCCTGACTTGATAGAATTTAGAGAAAATTGTATAATTTTTGACATAGGCTTCCCCAGTATGGGGAAAGATATTCAGTAAAATATTTACCATGGATGGTAGCAAATGCCCGCAGACAACAAAGAATTATTGGTTCAAGAAGATTTTCAAAAGTCTCAATCAGGCTCTTCAAAAAACTACTTATTAAGTTTATTGATTTTGATCAATACTGGTTTAATGATTTTTGTAGTGTATTCACAACTTAAATCACATGAGGAACGAATAAGTGAACAGTCCGTGAAAGATATTATTAAAGCTGAGCTTGAAGAAGAAAGAAAGGATAAGGAAAGTTCACTGGCAAGTGGTATAGCTGTAGACAAGGAAGGAATTCTTTTTCCATTAGAAAGCTTTACAGCGAATTTAGCACAATCTGATGGGCCTAGAAGATTTGTTAGGTTAAATGCTGTATTAAAATTTAGAGAAGATTCTAATGAAGAAGAATTTAAAGCAAGAAAACCACAAATTAGAGATACTGTAATAAGTTTACTAAATTCAAAAAGACCAGAAGACTTATTAAAAATGGATGGGAAAAATTTTTTGAAAGAAGAGATAAAATCTGCAATAAATGCATTTTTAGTTAATGGAAGTGTCATTGACGTTTATTATGTAGGTTTTCAAATAAATTAAAGTGCTCTAGGAATAGGGGCGCTATAAGTAAATCCCAGGAGGGGATCTTATGGCACAGGTTTTAAGCCAAGAAGAAGTAGATGCTTTATTAAGTGCAGTGAGTGATGATGATGTTGATCAATTAACAGGTGAATCAAGCGATCAACAACCTGAGACAACTGAAGATAAAATTCAATATTATGATCTCACTAATCAAGATAGAGTAATTCGTGGAAGAATGCCTATACTAGAAATTATCTACGAAAGATTTATAAGATCGTTTAGAGTTTCATTGTCAATATCTCTTAGGAAAACATCAACTATTTCATTAATTTCTACTGATTTATTAAAATTTGGTGAGTTTGTTAATACTCTGCCAATTCCTTCATGTATGTCCATTATTAGGTTCAACTCGTTGAGAGGAACTATCTTAATGGTAATTGAGTCAAAGATTGCGTATGCCATAATTGATTCATTCTTTGGTGGAACTGATCGTCCATTTACTAAAATCGAAGGAAAAGAGTTCACTCAAATAGAATTAACATTTATGAAAAAAATTATGGATATGGCCATCAATGATTTAGAAGAGGCATGGGCACCTGTCCATAGAATTGATGCTCAATATTTAAGAACTGAAATTAACCCTCAGTTTGTTGGAGTTGTTCCACCAAGTGATGTTGTCATTGTAACCACTCTTGAAGTTGAACTCGAGTCAGCGTCAGGAACAATTATGATTGTGATGCCTTACTCTACCATTGAACCTATAAAGCAAAAACTAAGTTCAAGTTTTCAAACAGACAATGACATGACTGACAGTATCTGGGTAAGTGCAATGGAGAAAAGCATTGAAGATTGTAATGCAGAACTAGTGGTTACTCTAGGTGAGACAGAAATTAGCATTGGAGATTTACTGAACTTAGAAAAAGGAGATGTTCTACCTTTAAAACAAGAGGTTTCTAAAGAAGTAAGTGTTGGAGTTGGAGGAAAAGAAAAGCTTAAATGTATTATTGGTGAATATAAGGGAAGTCGTGCCATTCAAGTAACAAAAAAGGTTTAATAGTTTAGTGGAGAAAATAAATGACTGAAATAGATGAAAACATTTCTGAGAATGAAGAGAAAAAATATACAGATGATCAAGTCCAGGAATTAGCAGATCATATTAGAACTGGTGATGATTCATTAAAAAAATTAAAAGTACAAAATTTAGATTTTATATTAGATATACCATTAAAAGTAACAGTCGAGTTGGGTAGGTCTTCAATGGTGATTAAAGAATTACTTCAGTTAGGCCAGGGATCAGTACTGGAACTAGATAAACTAGCAGGGGAACCATTAGAAATTTTAGTTAACGGAAAATTGATTGCGAGAGGTGAGGTAGTAGTTGTTAATGAAAAGTTTGGAGTGAAATTAACAGATATTGTAAGCCCAATTGAGAGAATAGAAACATTAAGATAGCAAGAGGTTCATTTATGAATATTAATTTTAAAAATATTATTATGTTAGTTGCATTAGTCCCTTCAATATTATTTGCAGTTGAAAGTAGTAAGCTTCAAGATATATCATATTCAGTAAATGGTGATGATAAGATACTTGAAATTAAGTTACAGAAAAAGTTACAGACTACACCAGTTCTACTGATAAAAGACTCTGTCGTGCAGGTGACATTACCAAAGTCAACGGTTTGGCCAAAGATTGAAAAATCATTTGGTCTAAAAGAATCAAATAAAAAAATGATCATTACAGCTTATCAATACAATAAGGATACAGTTCGGTTTAGAGCAATCGTACCAGATAATCTTAAGTTTAATTTAAACGGAATCAAGATTAAGGAAGAGGACAGTAGGATTAAAGTTATTATTAGTAAAAACGGTATAGCTTCTATCAATAGCAATAAGAAATTATATGATGAAAATTTACTAGAGCAATTATTAACTGATCAAGATCGAAGTAATAATAAAAAAGGTTTTAGTAAAACAACACCTAGAGTAAAGGATCAAGTTAGAGTTTCTCTTTCAGGAAATAAATCAGTTAAAGCAGGTAAAGAAAGTATATGGGATGAATTTTCAGTGATGGGGTTTGTGGCAAAGTTTATTGCCTTTTTGGCCGTAATTATAATTTTCTTTTATGGTATATCTTATTTTTTTAGAAAAGGTACGATAAAAAAAGGACAGTTTGGTTTTTTGAAAAATATGAATGCCGTCTCAGTAATTAGTAATACCTATCTAGCTCCAAAAAAGAGCTTGGCAATGGTCAGAGTTAATAAACAAGTATTTTTATTAGGAGTTTCAGATAATGGAATAAACATGCTGTCTGAAATAGATGATGTTGCAGAAGTATTAAAGGATGGAGAAAAGCAAGTTGCAGGCAATAATTTTGATACTGAGCTTACAGGTATTAATAACCGTGAAGAAGATAAGAAATTCACATTGAAAACTGATACAAATTCTATAGATGCAAAGGATAAATTAAAAAATACAAGTGTTTCAGAAAAGATAAAAAACAGAGTCAAAAATTTGAAGGCACTTCAATAAAAGGTAATGATAGATGAGCAATAAAAAATTAAAATTGTTATCAACATTTATTCTTAGTTTGATTCCAGCTCTTTCATTTGCTCAAGCAACAAATGCACTATCGTTGCCGGGTATTGCAGTTAATTTTGGGCAAGGAGTAGACCTTGTTGATACTTTGCAAGTTGTTGCTTTATTTACAGTACTAACATTAGCACCAGCGGTACTTATATTATGTACTTGTTTTACAAGGATTATTATAGTTTTAGCATTCTTGCGCCAGGCGATAGGCACACAGAATATGCCTCCGAATCAACTTCTGATAGGTTTTTCATTGTTTTTAACATTGTTTGTAATGCAACCAGTAGGTGAAAAAATTTATAATAATGGTATTACACCATATTTAAATAAACAAATTACCACAGTGGCGGCATTAGATGTAATTGAAGGTGGCCTAAGAGAATTTATGAATAAACAAGTAAGAAAACAAGATATCGCTTTATTTTTTGATGTTACTGGTAGAACAGCACCTAAAAATATTCATGAAACTCCAATTCATTTTTTAATCCCAGCATTTATTATTTCAGAATTAAAAACAGCATTTCAGATTGGCTTTCTCCTTTATATTCCTTTTTTGATTTTAGACTTAGTCGTTGCATCTGTATTGATGGCAATGGGTATGATGATGTTACCCCCTGTCATGATTTCATTACCTTTTAAATTGCTGCTATTTGTTTTAGTTGATGGGTGGCAATTGGTAACAGGATCAATAATTAGATCTTTTAATTAGTACTGGAGATAATAATGAATGATGATTTTATAAATGGTGTTGCTGGGCAAGGGATCAAAGTGGCATTAATGATTGCCTCGCCTATGCTGCTCGGTGCGTTGATCGTGGGTATGACAGTCTCAGTCTTTCAGGCAGTCACTCAAATTAATGAACAAACTTTATCATTTATACCTAAGATCCTGGCAATCGGTGGAGCTTTGGTCATTTTTGCTCCATGGATGTCTGAAGTCTTAACAAATTTTACGTCTGATTTAATTATAAATATTCCCGCAATCATAGCAGGAAGGTAAGTAGGAGAGATATGATTTCAGTTGAGGTAATAGATCAAAAGGTTTTAATTGCTTTTTGGCTTTGTTTTACAAGGTGGTCTGTTATTTTAGTTCAATTGCCTTTGTTTAATACAATGATGATACCAAACTCAATTAAAGCATTAAGTTCTCTTGTTATTTCATACGCATTTTTCCCATACGTTCAAGATGAGATTCTTAAAGATATACTTTATTTAGGTGTGAAACATTTTTGGGTTTTAACTATCTATAATGTTATAATTGGGTTGATTATTGGTTTTTTCGTAAAAAGCATCATGGATATTTTTTTGTCAGCAGGATCTGTGATAACACAACAGATGGGTTTCTCAGCACTAAGGTATTTTGATAATAGTGCTTCTCAAGGTGTCGGTCCATTTGAGAAAATAATTACTTGGACAATTGTTTTAATGGTTTTAATCTCAGGAGCGTTATTGCCTATGTTCAAGGGAATTCATAATTCATTTACTGCTATTCATATTCAAGATTTAAGTAAGTTTTTAAATTCTTATGAGTTTGCCTTGCACTTTGCAAAAGAAATATTTTTATCGGCGTTATTACTTGCATCCCCATTTATTTTTATCAATACGTTAATTATGTCGGTATTGGGTATTGTTGCCAGAATGGTTCCCCAAATGAATGTTTTAATGATGAGTTTTGTGATTAATATAGGAACTGGGCTATTGGTATTTTTAGCATGCTCCAGCGAATTTTTTCAAGTGGGATTTAGAATTTACTCAAATAAGTTAGGTGAGTGGTTTCAATATATAAGTTGAGGAATTAGATGGCAGACGATTCAGATTCAGATGCAGAAAAGACGGAAGAACCTTCTGCAAAAAGGATCGAAGAATTTAGAAAGAAAGGAGATGTAGCTAGTTCTAAGGAGTTAACTAGTGTTCTACTATTGACGGCAAGCATTTTAACGCTTGGTATTTCAATGATATATATATTTGAAACCCTGTCTGGTCTAATTGAATATATTTATGCTTTAAATTTAGAAAAGGCTTTTTCAAGTAATGAGTTAAAAGAACTTCTTACGAAATCAATGATCACTATTTTAAAATGTTGTGCACCAGTTATGATTGTTTCTCTTATCGTAGGGGTTCTATCTACTGTTGCACAAGTAGGGATTTTATATGCACCAGATGTTTTAACATTGAAATTTGAGAGAATTAACCCAATGAAAGGATTTAAAAGAATTTTCTCTATGAGGTCTATTGTTGAAGCAGCAAAAGGTATACTTAAATTTTTGTTTATTTTATCTATAGTTTATTTGTTTCTGAGGGAAGATATTAATAGCTATATTGGATTCTTATACCTAGATTTTGAAGACTCATTTTTACATGGAAAAACTACTATTATTAAAATGGGATCATCAATCCTTTTTGGAATGTTTATAATTGCAGTAGGTGATTTCACTTATCAGAAATTTTCTTATAATAAAAAGATTAGGCAAACAAAAGAAGAGGCAAAAAGAGACTTGAAAGAGCAAGAGGGTAGTCCAGAAGTTAAGCAAAAAATAAAAGTTTTACAGCGGGAAATGGCACAAAAAAGAATGATGGCGGAAATCCCAAAGGCAGATGTTATTTTGGCAAATCCAACTCATATTAGTGTTGCTGTTTCATATGATGCTGAAACGATGGTTTCTCCGACCGTTATTGCAAAAGGTGCCGATCATTTAGCATTTAGAATTAGAGAAATAGCAAAAGAGTATAATATTCCTGTTGTGGAAAATGTACCTCTAGCAAGAAGTTTGTATAAAACTGTCAAAGTTGGCCGTGCAGTACCTCGACCTCTTTATAAAGCAGTCGCTGAGGTATTAGCATTTGTATATAAGTTGAAAGCAAAAAAAGGAGGACTAGCATAGAATGAATGATCTACTATCAAGATTAAAATCATTTACAAGCAATTCGGATCTAGCGGTAGCTTTTGGAATCTTACTTGTTTTAAGTGTTATGGTAGTGCCTATTCATCCTATGGTACTTGATTTGCTTATAGCTTTAACACTGGCATCATCTGTTTTAATATTATTGATTTCAGTTTATTCAAAAAAACAACTAGATTTCTCAACATTTCCAACTGTTTTGCTTGTGATGACTCTTTTTAGATTGTCCTTAAACGTAGCATCTACAAGAAATATTTTGCTAAGAGGAGGGAATGAAGGAACACAAGCTGCAGGGAGAATCATCCAATCTTTTGGTGAATTTGTTGTCGAAGGAAATTATGCTGTTGGTATTATAGTTTTCACAATCCTTGTAATTGTAAATTTTGTGGTTATTACAAAAGGTGCTGGAAGAGTAGCGGAAGTTGCTGCTAGGTTTACCTTAGACGCAATGCCAGGTAAACAAATGGCGATTGATGCAGATTTAAATGCAGGTTTAATTAATGAAAGAGAAGCTAAAGAACGAAGAGAGGAAATATCACAAGAAGCAGATTTTTATGGTTCCATGGATGGTGCTTCTAAGTTCGTACGAGGTGATGCAATTGCAGGTATATTAATTACTGTTTTAAATATAATAGCAGGTATTGTAATTGGTATCACTCAGCATGAAATGAATTTTGGTTCAGCAGCACAAACATTTACATTACTGACAATAGGTGATGGCCTTGTCTCTCAAATTCCAGCAATTATTATTTCAACTGCAGCAGGTATTGTTGCAACTAGAAATAGTAAAAGCAGCTCGTTGGGGTTGCAAGTCGGTAAACAATTTAAAATACACCCAAAAGCAATGTACATGTCTGCGGGAGTTTTATTTGTTTTTGCTATTATTCCAGGTCTACCTAAATTACCATTTATGGCCGTGGGGACAATGTTGGGAATTATCGCTTATAGAGTAGATAAAGATAATGAACGCGAAAAACAAATGGCACAAGATGCAAGTTCTAGCGAACAAAAAGCAAAGCCTGACTCATTAGAGGATTTATTACCGTTAGATTTAGTCGAGCTCGAAGTTGGTTATGGTCTAGTTGCTTTAGTTGATTCTGGCCAGGACGGAGATTTATTAGAGCGAATTACACAAATTAGAAAACAGTTTGCAATTGACTGGGGGGTAATTATTCCTGCAGTCAGAATAAAAGATAATCTTGAGTTAAAACCAGGTGGATATTCCTTAAAAATAAAAGGAATGGAAATCGCAAAGGGTGAGATGTTATGTGATCATTATTTGGCCATGGATCCGGGTACTGTTATTGAAAAAATGGATGGTGTTCAGACCGTAGAACCTGTATTTGGACTACCCGCTGTCTGGATTTCAGAAGATCAAAAAGAGGATGCTCAATATAATGGGTATACGGTAGTTGATAACTCTACAATTATTGCAACCCACTTAACTGAAGTTCTGAAAACAAATCTACATGAATTATTTGGTCGACAAGAACTTGTTAAAGTAATGGATTCATTTAAAGATATTTATCCTAAGGTTGTAAGTGATCTTGTTCCTGATATTTTAACATTAGGAATTGTATTAAAAGTATTGCAAAATTTACTAAGAGAGGGTGTTTCTATTAGGGACCTCCGCACTATCTTAGAGTCCTTGGCCGAATATGGTACATCAATAAAAGATCCAGAATCATTAACTGAGTCTGTTCGCCAATCTTTATATCGTACAATTACGGATTCAGTTAGAAATGATCAAGGAGATATTCCATTATTCACCTTAGATAGATCCATTGAAGAAGCAGTTGTATCAAACATTATTCAAACAGAACAAGGTAAGCAATTAGCACTAGATCCGCAAATTACACAAAATGTATTAGCAAGCTTAAATGAAAAAATAGAAGAAGCAACTAATGTTGGTGAGAAGATGATTGTTTTATGTTCTCCAATAGTAAGAAGTCATTTTAAACGCTTAACAGAAAAGTTTATTCCAAGCTTAACTGTTGTAAGCCATAATGAGCTAAGCTCTGAATCAAATATCAGATCCCTTGGCACTGTGAGGTTATAGATGTATGTACAAAAATTTGAATCAGAAACATTAGATGGAGCTCTCAAAGATATAAAAAGAGAGCTAGGGCCCGATGCGATTATTTTAAAAACAGTTTCCAATAAAGGAATAAAGGGAGCTTTCAAGAAAAGCAAGATTGAAATTACGGCAGCAATTTCAGAGAAAAATATTTCTCAAAAAAGCAAAGTTGATAAAGTTTTGAATGATGATGAGAAAGAAAGTTTTTATAATAGTGAAAGCCAGCATATTTCTAAAATGATTAAACAATTTGACAATGAGCCTCAGAATCAACAAGTGAGTGATGGTTATGGCAAAATTAGTTTAAATAAATCAGCAAATATAATTCCATCTGATAAAAAGACATCATCTTCTAGCTTAGATTCATTTTTAGCAGGCACCAAAAAAACAATCGAAAGCACCCCTCATCTAAAAAAAGAACAAACTTTTTCGTTGCCAAGTACACATGACAATATTGATAAAATAAATGAATTGGAACAAACAATTTTTGCTTTGAAATCTGAGTTTGCTGAATTTGTTAAGCCCGATCCTGTAGGTATTCAGCACTTAATGACAACTTTAAGGTCATATAAAATTTCTGAGGCTTATATTCGAACTTTGGTCAAAAAAGCAATGTTTGAATTAAAAAAAGAAGATCAAAATGATCATCTTCATGTATTTGAGTTTGCCCTCCGAGAAATGTTGGAAGTGATTAAGACAGAGATGCCTCTTTTTTCATCAGCAAATATAGGGCCATCGATAACGGTATTTATTTCAGATATTCCCTGCGGACAATCAAGTATGGGGTATAAAATTGCAGCATTAAAAAAAGATGTAGCTATAGTGAGGTTCCGAAATAAACGCAATGGACGATTTAATTTAACTGAAACTGTTTTTGGAGTTAATGTTTATGAAGTAGAAAGTATCTCTGATGTAGTTGCTAAATGTGGTAACTTAGTTGATGAGGGAAAAACGGTATTTGTAGATTATAAAATAGAAGGTAACGAATTTAATGATACAAAAAGATTTCTTGATGGAATGAGAAGGGCATTTAGTTCAATAGAGGTATTAGCAACATTATCATCTCTTCATTCTGAACAAATTTCTAGGAATTTTTTGAGTAAATATCAAAATTTGTTAAATGGATCAGTCGTTTCATTTGTAGATTCTTGTGTAGATTTTGGAGCATTGTTCAATCTGTCAGAGAGTTTTCCCGCACTTCCTTATAAGTTTTTTGGCACAGGCAAGGTGATACCAGAAGATATTGAATCAGCAACAGCAGAAAGAATACTAGATGGGATATTTAATCTTTAATTAATGAACAGGAGACAGAATGTCGAATAAAAATGCCGCAGATTGGTTGTTGTCACATAGTAAGTCAAGGATAAGTCATACAGATTATACTTTTGTGAATAAGAGCTCTAGTGTTATTTCTGTCGCAAGTGGAAAAGGTGGAGTTGGGAAAACATCCATTGCATTAAAACTTGCTCAAACTTTAAGTACAAATAATTATAAAGTCCTATTAATTGATTGTGACTATAATCTATCAAACTGCATGGTGAAATTAGGTTTACCAATAAATGATAATTTTTATTTATTATTAAAAGGAATTAAAAAATTTGAAGATTGTATTGTTAGTTATCATGGAATAGATATTCTTTCTGGCTGTAATGGTGATTTAAACTTATTTGAAAATAACTTAAGGATAGATATGCCATTAATTAACTTAATACAAGACAAGAAATCAGACTATGATTATATTATTCTTGATAGTCCTGCTGGGCTAGGCAGGGATGCACTGGCATTAAATGCTTATAGTGATTTCAGATTTGTTGTCATTTCACCAGATAAATCTTCAATTACAGATTCATATTCATTAGTTAAAATACTAAATAAAAAGTTTGGAGTTAATAAGTTTCACCTATTAATGAATAAGATTGGTTCAGAACAGCAATATAAAAAGATAGTAAAAAGCTTTAGCGAAACGGTTGAGAAGTTTTTATCTTGCCGTATTTATCAAATGGGAAAAATAGACTACTTTGCATGTTCTGCAGATAAATTTGATAGTTATTTATTAAGAAAGGCAAATTCTTCCATGAATGAAGATTTTAATAAAATTGTAAGTAGATTTACCGAGATGAAAGGTAGCAAGACTGATCCTACTTTCAAGATAGTTGATCGTATAGGTACAGTAGCAGATGGCCCAGAACACGATGTTCGCGCATGAATATTTAAGGAGTAATTAATGTCGTCCCTTTCCAAAAAGTTAAGAAATCTTACCGACTATCGTTCAATTAAAGATCAAGCAGTAAAAGATAAAGTAGTAGTTGAGTATGCACCACTAGTAAAATATATTGCTCAAAAAATTGCCTCACGCTTACCTTCAAACATCGAGGTCGATGACTTGATTTCATGTGGTGTTATAGGCCTAATGGATGCAATTGAAAAGTTTGATCCAACTCGTGATAATAAATTTAAAACATATGCAGAATTCCGAATAAGGGGAGCAGTCTTAGATGAACTAAGGTCTCAGGATTGGGTTCCTAGGTCTATTAGGGAAAAGGCTAAGTTGGTTGAAAGGGCCTATGCTAAACTTGAATCAACTTTAGGTCGACCTGCTACAGATGAAGAAATGTGCAAGGAGTTAAATCTTACGCAAGAGGAGTTTTATGACTTATTAAATAAGGCAAAATCTATTTCTTTGTTAAACTTTGATGATTCCACAAGCTTTAATAAGGGAGATAAAAAGCTAATGGCCGGATTGATGGAGGATTCTAGGTCTTCCAATCCTTTCAGTGCAGTTAGTTATAAAAACTCAAGAGATAGAATTAAAGAAGGAATCTCTTCTTTACCCGAAAAACAAAGATTAGTTCTGTCCTTGTATTATTATGAAGATTTGAATTTAAAAGAAATCGGACAAGTACTAGATGTAACAGAATCGCGAGTATCACAGTTGCACACTCAAGCAATAATAAAACTAAAAATGCGACTAAGAAAAGTATTTGAATATCCCGAAGATATTGCCTGTTAATTTAATAATATTTCCCTTTCTATTTTTGAAAATTTAATTAATAATATTAACGGTAGGAATTTTTTTCCTACTTAATATTTAGGCCCAGGAAGAGGTTTAAGTTCATAAACATGATGTTTATCTATTATATTTAAAAAATTCTTCCTTTGCCCTTTGCCCATTGTTGTGTAGAGGTTTTTATGAATTTTAAATTGAATAAAATCTTCATTATTTATTTTATAGCTTCACTCGTTGCATTAATCTCGTTGATTTCATATTTTAGTTTTGGTTTGTCCTATTCAGGTGCATTAAATATTAATAAAGCAGAGCAGGTCTATTTAGCAACTGGAAGACTAGAAGAGCTGAAAGAAAGGCAGTATTTAAAAAATATTAAAAAGCAAGTTTATAGTGATCGATCCCGATCAGCTGTTCAAACCTTTTCAGAGTTTGAAAAAAAAATTCAAAAACTTAGGTTTGATCAAGAAAATTTTAGGGTTGAGAAAAATTTTTTGAGAGATATTCTTAAAGTTAAACATTCTATTAATCAACTGATATCGTCCCCTAAGCTTTCCAATATTTTAAAAGTATTACTCAAGAAAGTTAAAAGCTTTGAGTCTTATGTTTCAAATAATAATTGGAAAACATTATCTCGTATGTCCAAAAAACTAACAAGAGATATTTCTGATTTAAATTCGAGGTCGAGAAAAGTTTCGAATGCGAAAGAATTATCCAGAAGCGTTAGTGGAATTAAAAAAGACCTTGATGCAATGATTGTTTTGACTCAGAAATCAATTCTCGAGAATACTGATAAGAACGCCATCGTTGGAAAAACTGCCGGGTTTAGAAAAGAGCTTTCTATCCTGGATAATCATGTTATGGCATTAACAGAATTTACTAATTCGGTGATGGAATTAAGTAAATCGTATGATGCATGGATTAAGTCAATTGGGCCTGAAATTATTATTCAAAAGATTCATCTTGAAAAATACAAGAACGAAGTATTATTATTATTCATTTCAATAATAATAATTCTGTTTATATTTTTAATAAGTGGAATTTTAATTTATAAGGTTAATTACAATAAGGATCGGGATAATTTATTGACAGAATCTCTTTCTCTAATGAAAAGCTTAATTTCTAGAGAGTTTGATCTAAGTTCTTTTCAGCAATCGAATAACAGTTTTAATAATGAAGTAATTAAAATGAGGTCGTACTTAGAAAAGAGGATGAGCTTTGGAACAATTTTTCAAGAATCGTTACCCTTTTCATCAATTTTACTAGATTCAAACTTAAACTTGATTTGGGCCAATACTTTATTTTATGAAAATTGGGGGCTATTAGAAGCTAAATATGAAAATAAACCTCTTACGTGGGGATATTTACAACAATTAACAAATCTAGGGCAAGATGATCCCGTGATAGAATCAATTAGGAGTAAAGTGGGTGGGATTTATCAAGTTCAAGTAAGATTAGATGCTGATAAAAAGTCAACTTCCTACGAAATGTATGTTTCCCCTGTTGAGTATAAAAATCAAAAAAGAGTAATGATAATGTTTTACCCGCTTGATCAACTAGAAGAAACAGTTAATGATCAATTAAAATCAATAACCTTACCGATTTCAAAAAGCTTAAATGCAATTATTAATGGTAATTTTAATAAGGAGTTTATTAGTAACGTTGAAAAAGATTTTTCGGTTTCCAATATTACTGATTTATTAACTCAGCTTGTAAGATTAAAAAATATAATTGATGAAAAAATAAGTATGATTGGATCTGAAGTTGAACTACTTGAAAGAGAAAAACAAGACCACTTACAGTTTGTCAATGATTTCTCAGAGCGAATTAATGAGCTAGGAAGTGATCAAGATGAAATAATGTCAAGCTTTAAAAATATGAGAAATAATATCGTGTCTTTGATTAGTACAAAGGGAGAGGTTGAAGATGCATGCATTGGTATTTCAGGTAAAGCGATAGAGATGCATGTAAATTCACTGAAAATAAATCATTCATTAACTGAGTGTGAAAAGTCACTGCGATCTTTGGTTGAGTCAAAAGAATGTATTAGAGAATCTAGAGTTAGAGTTGAAGAATTTTTATTAAGATTAACGAGGATGATTAAAAGTATGTTGTATCTTGATTTAGATGATGATACAGACTTACAAGTGAAAAAAATATATAATGAAGCGCTTGCAGGCCAAGAGTCGATAAGTGACTTTATTAAAAGTACATCCTCTTTAGACATTACCTTGTCAAAAAGTGATCTAATTATTAATCATAAAAAAAATAATATACTGTCGATGACGACAAGTGATCTAAGTGTAGCAAGCCTCGTTGATCGATCTCAAGAAGAGGAAGAAAAAATCATAGAATCAATTAAAACAGTTTATTTATCGTGTGTTAATAGTTCTAAGCATACAGAGGAACTGACTGAACTCATTAGTAGGAAAAGAAAAGGGAATTTAGAGAATTTTAATTTTAATGACCAAACAGTAAATAATAATAATAGAGCTTAAATATGGAGGTAAGGTAATTAATGAAAAAAATTAAGTCAAGTATGCGTTATTTTCTAACATTGCCTTTCATGATTTTGTATCTTGTGAAAAGATTCATTGATGACGTAGTTCGTTTTTATTTGTATTCATCAGTGCATGCGTCAATCTTTTATGGCAGGTCAAATAATACTTTAGATAAACAAGAGAAATTACAAGCAGTAATAATTGCAGATTATCATAAAATTGAAAAGGGCTTGGCGCTGAAAGATCCTCGCCCAGGATTTGGTGTTGCTGTAGTTCAGCGTTTATTAGATAATTATAATGAGTATTTAAATAAATTTGGGCATAGTGAAACCTTGCAGGTAGCATTAACATGCTTATTAGAATATCAATCGTTCAATAAAAAAAATCAAAGTATGAATAGTACTTTGAATGATGAAATAAGCAAAATAGTTTCAACTTGTAACTTAAATGAATTTGAAGATAACGGTGGTACTTATAATATAACCAGAGCAGATATTATAAGTAGGTCCAAAATAGACTTAAGCAACTTTTTTGCAAGTAGGCATAGTATTAGAAATTTTTCCTCTAGTTCATTATCTCTTTCTGATTTGAAAAAAGCAGTGAAGATGGCACAGAAAACGCCCAGCGTATGTAACCGTCAGTCTTCAAAAGTCTATTTGTTTCATAATAAAGATGATGTTAATAAGGTTTTGTCTTATCAGAATGGGTGTGCTTCATTTGCAAAATCGGTTCAAGCTGTATATATAGTTACTAGTAATTTAGAGTCATTCATTAGTACAGATGAAAGAAATCAGTGCTGGATAGATGGCGGTCTATTTGCGATGTCATTGCTATATGCCTTGCATTCATTAGGGATTGGAAGTTGTTGCTTGAATTGGTGTGCAACCAAAAAGTCAGATGACTTACTGCATAGCGCGGCAGGTATATCTAAGTCAGAGGTCGTAATTATGTTAATAGCATGTGGAAATTATCCCAATGATTTAAGAGTTGCACGGTCAGTAAGAAGACCTTTAGATGAAGTCTTAAGAACAAAAAGTTTATAAATATTTTGTTATAAGTTGATCTATGATGCTATTAAGTTTTTCTATATTTGAAGTGTTTGGTATTATATAATCTGCCATTGTTGCTTTTTCTTCAATGCTCATTTGGGAAGCAATAATCTTCTTTCCTAGGTTTTCATTAATAGAGTCTCTTTTTACTAACCGAGCAAGCTGTTGCTCCGGAGGGGAATATACACAAATTGTTAAGTCTACCATCGTATTAATTTTTTTTTCGAATAATAATGGAACATCGTAAATAATATATTGAGCATGGGGAAAGTTTTTAATTTCTAAGTTAAAAACTTCTTCTAAATGTGAGTAAATATATTTTTCAATATGAATTTTAAGATCATTATTGTTGAAGAAATCATTTCTTAGTTTTTTAAAGTTTATCTTTTGATTAATAATAAATTCAGGATTAATTTTTTGTAAAGTACTTATTGTTTGATCCATTAAGTAAACTTCCTTAACAAGGGAGTCTGCACAAATAACAGGGAAGTTCTTTTGTTTGAGGATTTGCGATACAGTGCTCTTTCCAGTTGCTACACCTCCTGTCAAACCTATGATTGGAATTCTTAGATTGTATAAACGTTTGTCAACGTTTAGTGTTTTAAATTTCATTTGTATTCTCTTTCATTTTTTTTGACTTCACCCCAGTATTTATCCATTTCAAGCTGTCCTATTTCACTAAGTACTTTACTGTCATTGAGAATAAGGTGTTCCATCTTACCGAAGCGAGAAATAAATTTTTTATTAGCATTTCTAATTGATTCTTCTGCATCAATTTGTAAATGCCTTGCAAGTTGAGCAATTGTAAATAGGAAATCACCCATTTCTTCTTTGACCCTATTAATGTTGTATTGCCCTGAAGGATTTAACTCTTCTTTAAGTTCTTGCCATTCTTCTTCAATCTTATATATTACTTGCATGGGGTTCTCCCAATCAAATCCAACGACTTCGGTTTTCTTGCCTATTTTAATTGCGCTAACAAGCCCAGGGAATCTTAGAATTGAGTTGTTAAAAAGCGGTTGCTTCTTTCCTTCTATTTCATTATGTTTAATTTTTCTCCAGTTCTTTTTTACTTCACTTGATGTTATTTTTTTTGCACTCTTTTCAAATACATGTGGATGGCGACGAATAATTTTATCACCTAGAATTTTGGATACTGATTCTAATGTGAAGGAATTGTTTTCTTCTCCAATTGCGCTATGAAGAAGTATTTGTAACAATAGGTCTCCAAGCTCCTCCTCTATTTTATCTATTTTTCCTGATTCAACAGCATCCATGTATTCATAAGCTTCCTCTAGAAGAAATTTAAGTAAACTTTGATGAGTTTGCTCTAAATCCCAAGGGCATCCATCCTTTGGATCTCTTAATTTTTTAATTAAATCAAATGTTTTTTCAAACTCTGTGAATTTCACAGTTTCTCCTTTTAAAAGATAGACGTACAATATGACTTATATTATTAATTACGTTAATTAAACGGTATGTCAATGCGTAGCAGAATAATAAAAACTAATATAACAACAGTCTACTTACAGGATTCTGGGCGTAAGGCCAGTTTGCTTTCTGATATAAAACTTACCTTATTATTAGATTTGGCAACAAAAGTATTTGATAGTTTTTTATTAAAAAATAAACTTTTAGTCGATGTTGAATCAATTGAGTACACTCTTAACTTTTGTGGCAAATCAAAAATAAAAAGTTTAAATCAGTTGTACCTTAGGAAAAATAAGGTGACTGATGTTCTTTCATTTCCATTGAATGATTTTTATCATGAGAGTAATGATGCATGCGCCCACGTTAATCTAGGTGATATTTTTATCTGCAAGGAAGTTGCTTATCAACAGTCAGTAGAGTTTAATATTAGTTATCATCAAGAATTAATACAGTTGTATGTTCATGGTATGTTGCATCTTTTTGGATTGGATCATGAACTTTCAAAAGAAGAAGAGAGAAAGATGGTCAAGCTTGAAGAAAAGTTTATGAGGATGATTTACAGGAAGTAATTATGGATGAACAGATTAGTATAAAATTAGATGAAATTAATTCTGAATTAAAAACTTATAAAAATAAATTAAATTTGCTTCGGAGGTCTCTTTGACATTTCTAAAAAAGACAATCGTTTAAAAGAAATTTCAGAACTAGAATCACTAGAAGGGTTCTGGGAAGATACTCAAGAAGTTTCTAAAATACAAAAAGAAAAATCATTAATTCAAGAAATTGTAAATACCTATACTGCTTTAATGGATACTTATGAAGAGATTGAATTACTCATTGAGTATGCAAACTCAGAAAATGATACTTCCTATGGTAAGGAAGCATTAGAAAAGTTTAATTCATTAGTTGCGACATATAATTCAGCAGAGCAAAAAGTATTACTAAGTGACCTTGTCGATCCTAATAATGCTATTATTTCAATTAACGCTGGTGCTGGTGGAACAGAGTCTTGTGACTGGGCATATATGCTTTTTAGAATGATTACTCGCTGGGCCGAATCAAAACAATTTAAAGTAGCACAACTAGATATGCAATCAGGTGATACTGCTGGAATAAAATCAACTACCTTATTAGTATCTGGAAATTATGCCTATGGACAATTAAAGTCAGAAAGCGGAGTCCATAGATTAGTTAGAATTTCTCCTTTTGATTCAAATGCCAGAAGACATACCTCCTTTGCTTCAATATTTGTTTCCCCTGAGTTAGATGATGAGATAGAAGTTGAAGTTTTAGATAAGGATATAAAAATCGATGTTTATAGATCGGGTGGAGCAGGAGGCCAATCGGTAAATACAACAGATTCAGCAGTGAGAATAACTCATTTTCCTACTGGTATTATTGTTACATGTCAAAATGAAAGGTCACAATTACAAAACAAACTTCAAGCAATGAAAGTACTTAGATCTAGGATTTATGATCTTGAAATGGAAAAGAAAAAAGCTGAAAGTGATATAGTTGAAGCAAGTAAAAAAGAAATTGGGTGGGGGGCACAAATAAGGTCTTATGTTTTGCACCCATACAAACTTGTCAAAGATCACAGAACAAATTTCGAAGTTAGTAACGCTGAAAAGATACTAGACGGAGATCTTGATAAGTTTATGGATGCTTATTTAAGATGGTCATTTGAAATAAATAAAGATTAACTTATATGTTTAAAATATATCAATCACTTTTAGTAATAATTCTCAAAGATAAATCTTCTTTTAAGTTTGCTCTTGGAGTTGTATTAAGCCTGAGTTTCTCTATTGCTGTAATATTATCTACAATTGGAATTATGGATGGATTTAAAGAATCACTCCAAAGCTCTCTTAGAGGCTCAGAAGGAGATATTATTATTAAATCTTCTGACGGCTTTTTTCAGTATTCAGAAGAATTAAGTGATTTTTTTAATAGTGAAGGTATTAATAATATTAGTCCATTGGTCAATATAGAAGGATTTATTATTAAGGATAATATTTCAAAAGGTATCCTAATTAAGGGTGTGATCCCAGAGAGCTTTAATAGAGTGACTAACCTAAATCTTAATTTGAACAATAATGACATTGTTATTGGAAGTGAGTTGGCAAAAGATCTATCCTTAAAAATAAATGATTTTGCAGTACTTGCATTTGGAAAAAATGATGTGGGTTTACCTCAGCTGAATAGATTTAGAGTTTCGGGGATTGTTAATCATAATATTTATGAAAAAAATTTACGTTTTGTTTACATTAAGCAATCAGTACTTCAAGAGGTTTCGATGCTTGAAGACTATATAAATGCAATTTCAATACTAGTACCAAAAGGTGAAGCTTCGATAGATGTATTCACGAGGGATTTAAATAACAGATTAGATTTGAGTTTTAGAGCAGTTCCGTTTTGGCAAGAGTTTGCAACTTTACTTGAAGCAGTTAAAGTAGAAAAGTTAGTTATTGGAATTATTTTACAGCTAATTGTTGTTATTTCTATTTTTAATGTTTTAGCATTTATTGTCTTTGTGGATGAAAAGAAGTCAAAAGAGTTATTTTTATTAAAAGCTCTCGGTCTCGGACAAAAAAAGATTTTAATAATTTGGTCTTATGTCGTTGTAACTTTATGGGCCATATCATGTACTGTTTCTTTATTGCTTGTAAAAATATTTGATTTATGTTTGCAGCATTTAAGTATTTTTAAGTTACCTGGGGATATTTATCATTTAGGACAATTAGATATTATTATTAATGGTTTTGATTATTTATTAGTTTTTGGTGCTACCTTATTGTGGATATTGCTACTATCATGGAGTAGTTTTAGAAAAATAGGGAACCGTTCAATCTTACATGGATTGCGAAAAGAGTTTTCATAGGAGTGAGTATGTTGGTTCAATTGCAAAATGTTTGCAAATCATTTGGTCAAGTGCATGCTGTTAGTAATGTATCGCTTTCTCTCGAAGAAGAAAAACAATATATAATACAAGGCCCTTCAGGATCAGGTAAATCAACTTTGCTATACTTACTTGCTGGATTAGATCGTCAAACTTCTGGAGAAATTATTGTTAATGAAACAAATTTATCAATGTTCAATGATGAACAACTCGCTTCATATCGAAATGAGTTTATTGGACTTGTTTTTCAGTTTCACTTTTTACTCTCTACGTTAGATTGTATGAATAACATACTATTGCCAGCTAAGATTGGAGGTAAGAATACACCTGAGTTAAGAAATGAGGTAATTGAACTAGCGAAAGAACTTTCAATTATGCATTGCTTGAAAAAGTTTCCGTACGAATTATCTGGTGGAGAGCAGCAAAGAGTTAATATTATTAGAGCATTATCAATGCATCCTAAATTGATTTTATGTGATGAGCCCACAGGGAATTTAGATTCTAATAATTCTCAAAATGTTGTTTCTCTACTAAGAGATCTATCTATTTCCTATAATTCAACGCTAGTAGTTGTTACTCATAATGATAAAGTTGCTAATAAGTTTGATAACCACTTTTTCATTGAGGATGGTATTTTACAAAAATAGATTTATCTACTGGAAATATTGTAAGATCGTAAAATTATTGATACTTTCAATGCCTGATTAATGTACTTTATTTATATGATTTAATAATCGGAATTATACTAGCTTCATAATATGGACAATAAATGACGTTTAATAATATTTCAAATTTGGTTTCAGTCATTTTGTTGTGGGTTATTTTTACTCAACCAACCTATGCAGAACTCGGGGAACGAAAAGAATTATTTAAAATTAACTCCATTGAAATTCGTGGAATTAAAAAGGTGGAGTCTCAAGCCATTCTTGAAAAAATTAACTCAAAAGTTGGAACCAATTTAGATAATTACTTATTGCGGAAAGATATCAAGAAAATTTACTCTATGAAATACTTTGAAAATGTTGAGGCACATAGAGAAAATGAAAATAAATTAGTTTTTATTGTCAAAGAGAGACCTATTATTAATAGCATTATTTTCATGGGAAATGATGAAGTAGATACAGATGATTTAAAAGAGCAAATTAAAAGTAAAAACTACTCAATACTTGATATTAATACACTGAAATCAGATGTTAAAACCTTGCAAAAGTACTATGAGGAAAAAGGCTTTTACCTGGCTTCTATTAACTACGAAATTAAAAAAGTTTCAGATGAGAATATTGAAGTCAAATTTAAAATTAAAGAATTTGATAAAGTAATGGTCAAAAAAATTATATTCTTAGGTAATAAAGCGTTCGAAGATTTTCAATTAAAAGACATTATGGAAACAAGAGAGGAATCCTTATTTTCTTTTATGTCTGGTTCCGGAAATTTCAAGGATTTTAACTTTCAAACAGACATTGAAAGAATAAAGTATTTTTATAAAACTAAAGGTTATTTACAAATTAATATAGGATCTCCTGAAATTACAGTATCAGAAGATAGAAAATGGATATTTATTACGATTAAGCTAAACGAAGGACCTAGCTTTAAGGTAAATGATGTTAGTTTTCAAGGAGAGCTATTATTTTCTGAAGATCAATTATTAAATAAAATTAAAATAAAGACAGATACTGTTTATTCAGAAGATTTGCTTAGAAGAGATATCCAAAAATTAACAGAGATGTATCAGGATAAAGGTTATGCTTTTGCAAATGTTTTAAGAACATTAAGTATTGTACCAGGTGAAAATAAGGTCAATGTGGAGTTTTCATTTGAAAAAGGAAAACTTGCATATTTTGGAAGAATTAGTATTAGAGGAAATACAAAAACGAGAGATAAAGTAATCAGAAGAGAGCTCGTAATTGTAGAAGGTGAAAAGTTTTCAGGAACTGATTTAAGGGTGTCTAAAGAGCATGTTAATCGTTTGGGTTTTTTTGAACCTGGAAGTGTAATTTTCAATACAATAACACGACGTGGCCAAGATGATATTTTAGATATTGAAATTCAAGTCAAAGAAAGAAATACTGGTCAGCTTTCGGTGGGAGCTGGTTACTCAACCGCCAGAGGAATGTTTGTTAATGCATCTATTTCTCAAAATAACTTTTTGGGTAGAGGGCAGAATTTGGCATTTAGTTTGACGTGGTCAGATACCAACAAAACATTTAATATAGGTTTCACTGAACCATATTTATTCGATACTAAATGGACTGCTGGTGGTGATATCTTTTCTCAGAATAATGAGTCTAGTAGCTCTTACTCTTATAAGAGAGATGGATTTGATTTAAGAGTAGGTTATCCAATATTTGACTACACTCGATTATTTGTAACATATAAGCTTGAAAAAACCAACATGACGCAGACGGCCGACCCGACATTAGATGTTGAATTAGAAAATGGAATTGCTTCTATTATTAGAACTAGCTTTATACGAGATATCAGAAATAACAAGTTTGAGCCTTCTAGTGGATACTATACAAGTATTTCCACAGAGTACTCAGGGCTTGGTGGAGATAAGTATTGGTTCAAAGTTGAAGCAGATGGTAGATATTTTAAGAAGTTATATGGAGACCTTGTCTTTAGATCAAGATTTTATGCGTCGAAATTAAGTGAAATTAATGGAAAAGCAATTCCTAGAACTGAGAAGTTTACTTTAGGGGGAGCTAGAAACCTTAGAGGTTATCCATACGAATCAATTGGGCCAAAAGGGGTTTATGACGTAGATGGTGTTTCAATGGAGTTTAATACTGGAGGTTTATTTTCGGCATATACAACACTTGAACTTGAGCATCCCTTGGCCAGAGAAGCTGGGCTAAAATGGGTAATATTTTTTGACGCTGGAGATGCAGGGACTTATGATACATTTAAATTATATAGTGATTATGGTTTTGGTTTTAGATGGTTTTCTCCAATTGGAGTACTTAGGTTTGAATTTGGTTATCCTTTGAACGAAGATGAAGATCAAGGTGGCCAATTTAACTTTGATATAGGACAATTATTTTAATAAATTAAATAAATAATAATGAATCGGAGCATATTTATGAAAAAAATAATTTTATTTGTATTAGCATTAACTTTAACGGCATCAGCTTGGTCAAGTGTTTTAATCGGTAAAGTAGATATTCAAAAAGTACTAGTTACAGTGAAGGAAGGACAAAAAGTAAGAGATAAATTAAAGAAATCTTTTGAGTCAAAACAAGGTATTCTTAAAAAAGAGGAAGAAGGAATAAAATCATTACAAGAAACTTATAAAAAGCAATCTCTTGTTATGAATGACCAAGCCAAAACTAAAAAAGAAAGAGAAATTCAAGGGAAGATAATGGCGTTACAGCAAAAATCAATGGGGTTTCAAAAAGAAATTCAACAAATGGAAGAAAAATTAAAGAAACCAATACTTGAAAAAGTGAGAGTGATTATTGAAGAAGTATCAAGGTCAGCTGGTGTGGAAATGACTTTTGAGGCGAGCACAGCTCCAATTGTATATGCTAAGTCAGAGAAAAATTTAACAGATAAAGTTATAGAATTATATAATAAGAGACATAAATAATTTTTTTAAAAAAAGTAAGAATAATATTTCAAAGGGAGCTAGGTAGCTCCCTTTGTAGTATATAGTAATCAAAAGATAGGGTTGTGAGAATGTATAATATTAGCGATTTAAGTAAAAATTTTGAGATCTTATTTAAGAGTAATGAATATACTAATTTTGATAGAATTTCTACACCTTCATTGCCAGTTGAAAATTCAATTATTTTTATAAAAGATAGTAAGTACTTAAATGAATTTGAGATTTATTGTAAAAATAATAAAAAGATTAATAATTTATGTATTATTATAGATAAATTATTTTTTGAAACTATTAATGATGATTGTTTACTAAAAACTCCTGGTCAATATTGTGATATATTGGCACTGACAGAAAATATTGAGATTTCAACTTCTAAATTATCCAAAGATATTTCAGATCTATCAAATAAAAAATTAAATGATGTGGTTGATGGTAGGCAAATGGGAACATGTAATATTGACTCAACAGCAGTTATTGCACAAAATGTATTTATCGGTGAAGGCGTAACAATTGAAGCAAATGTTCAAATATTTTCAGGTGTGGTTATAATGTCTAATTCTACAATTGGAAAGGATACTATTATTTTTCCAAATGTAACAATTTATAGAAATACAGAAATTGGTGAAAATGTCAGAATACACTCTGGAACAACTATTGGATCTGATGGTTTTGGATATAACTTTGATGGAAAAGAACATCTTAAAGTATGGCATTTAGGAAATGTGAAGATTGAAAATGATGTAGAAATAGGTTCAAATACTTGCATAGACAGGGGAGCATTTGGGACTACCAAAATCGGAGAGGGAACTAAAATAGATAATATTGTGCAAGTTGGACATAATTGTAATATTGGCAAATATGTTATTCTATGTGGTCAAGTTGGAATTGGAGGTAGTGTTACAATTGGAGATTATACTGTTTTAGGAGGTGCTGCTAAAGTCGTTCCGGGAGTAGTCATTGGTAGACAATGTCAATTAGCTGGTGCTTGTGTTGTAACGAATTCTCTTAAAGATAGTAGTAAGGTTGGTGGACATCCAGCACGGCCACTAAAAGATTGGATGCGCTCAATTGTTACTTTAAGAAAACTAAGCTCACGAAAGTAAGCGACAGGAGTTATAATGTTATTAAACAAGGAACAAGTTTTAAATGTTTTACCACATCGAGATCCATTTTTATTTGTAGATAGTATTGATTCAATTTCGAAGGATGATTGGAGGTTTGGAGATGTTCCTCTAACAAAGAATCAGTTAGTAGGAACAGAAATTACAGGAAGTTATTTTGTTTCATCTGATTTGGAGATATTTAAAGGGCATTTTCCTGGACATCCAATATTGCCAGGAGTGATACAAGTCGAAATTATGGCCCAAGTAAGCACTTTTATCGTTACAGCAACAAAAGATAATTTATTAAACATTGGAGATTTAAATATTGCTCTAATCTCTGTTAATAATGCTAAATTTAGAAATCCAGTATTGCCATCAATGGATTTAAAAATTCATGCAACATGTATTCGCTTAAGAGGAAATATTAGTGGGTTTACATGTAAAGTACTGCATGATGGAAAAGTAATGTCTGAAGCAGATATAATAGCTTCAATTCAAATATAGGAATTAATATGAGCACAGCAAAAATTCATCCAACCTCAATTGTATCAAATGAAGTAATCTTCGGAGAAAATATTTCCATCGGTCCTTTTTGTATTATAGAGGAAGGTGTAGAAATTGGTGATAATACTAAAGTTATTTCTAATACAATAATTCGTTCAGGGGTAAAAATCGGTAAAAATAATACTTTTTTCCAGTTTTGTTCTATAGGAGAAGATCCACAGGATTTAGGTTATGATCAAACTCCCACAAAAGTAGAAATTGGAGATAATAATATTTTCAGAGAGTATGTTTCTGTTCATAAAGCAACAACTAAAGAGAATAAAATAACAAAAATAGGAAGTAACTCTTTATTTATGGCATATGTGCACGTAGGACATGATGTAATTGTTGGAGATGATTGTATAATCGTTAACTCTGTTAATCTTGCAGGTCACGTTAAGTTAGCAGATAGAGTAATTATTGGAGGAGCATCTAATGTGAGTCAGTTTGTTTCTCTTGGAAGAGGAGCTTATATTGGAGGAGCATCTGCGGTGACAAAAGATGTTCCCGCATTTTGTACTGCTTATGGCAACAGAGTTTCCTTAAGAGGGGTCAATATTATTGGACTTCGTCGCTTAGGTTATCCCAGAAATACTATTTCAGAGGTTGTTGATTTCTACAGATCAATGGAAGCTTCAGCTCTTTCACCCCGGGCATTTATTAATCACGATGAACTAATGGTTGATTTTAATAATAATGAAATCATTTCAGAAATGACAAAAATTATAAATGATAGTGAGGTTGGAATAGCTCCATTTACGGTATAGGTTTTATATGGAAAAAGTTCGAATAGCAGTGATAGGCTTTGGACATTTAGGAAAATGGCATACACAAAAAGCAGATATTTTACCAAGCTGTACATTAGTCGCCGTAATTGAAAAAAACAAAAAAATATGGGGAGAAATATCACAGAAATATCCTAAATGTATTATTACAGATAAATTAGTAAATATAATTGAGAAAATAGATGCAGCAATTATTGCAACACCTACTTCGACCCATTTCGAATTGGTACAAGAATTATTAGCGCATGAAAAACATGTATTTTGCGAAAAGACAATTACTCAAACATTGCAAGAAGCACTCTTAATAAAGGAAAAGATTCCGGCTGGGATCAAATTGCAAATTGGCCATAGTGAACGATTCCATAACTGTTGGATGCCGTTAATCAAAAATAATTTTCATGATAAATTAATTTATGATAGCTTTATGAAAATTGAAAGGCGTGCTCTTTACAAAGGTAGGGCGACTGATGTTGATGTCGTTCAAGATTTAATGATCCATGATATTGATTTATTACTTTGGATTATGGGTGAAATACCAACCTCTGTGAAATGTCATGGAAGTAAAATACTAACCAATCACTGGGATGATGTTACAGCAGTATTTGAATTCGTTTCTGGCCGGCAAGCGATACTTACAGCTTCCAGAGGATATATTTCTGAAATAAGACAATTAGATTTAAGTAATAGTCATGGCTATTTAAATATAGATCTAATAAACTTAAAGATTTCACATTCTAGCTTTAATAAAGAGACCTTACTAGTTGATATAAATAAATATCAATATGAAAAAAATGACCACTTGCTTAGAGAACAAGAATCGTTTTACAACTCCATTCTTAACGATGAGGCAACCATAGTTACAGTAGATGATGGAATTAATGCTGCTAATTTAATAGAAAAAGTATTAATTTCATTACAAACAAACAAAGTAATACAAATTGAATCATTATGAAAAATAATAATTGCTTAATTATTACAGGAGAAAAATCAGGAGAAGAGCATTGCTTAAGCTTTTTTTCTGATTTGAAAAAAAAATGCCCAGATGTGAGCTTCTGGGGAGTCGGAGGGGATGATCTTCTTGCTGAAGATATGGAGCTGATATATCATATCAATGAATTTTCAAGCATGGGATTTAGTGAAATTATCAAGAAGATTCCTTTCTACTCAAAAGCATTAGATAATATTGAACAAGAAGCAATAAAAAGAAAATGTACAGTTGCAATTCTGGTTGATTATCCAGGGTTTAATTTACGTTTATCCAAAAGATTAAAAAAATTAAACATGAAAATAATTTATTATGTTGCTCCTCAAGTTTGGGCCTGGAAAAGTAAGAGAGTAGAAATAATAAAAGAAAATGTGGATACATTATTTACTATCTTACCGTTTGAGAAAAACTGGTTTGCCAGTAAAGGTTTTATTAATGTGATCACAACTAGGCATCCGTTACTTAATACATATCAAAACCAGCTTTCAAGAGTAAAGGAGAAAAATAATAAACATATTAATGTTGTACTTTTACCAGGCAGTAGAAAATCTGAAGTAATGGAGTTATTGCCTACATATATTATGTCTGTAAAGCAACTTAGGCAAAAATATGACAATTTAAATATATCGATAGTTATTTCTAGGTCCTTAAGTGAAAAGATATTCCAACCATATCTTAGTGAAATTGATTCGATCTTTTATGATGATAATTTAGGCGAAGTACTTCTCCGTTCCGATATTGCTATTGCAACCAGTGGAACTGTAACTCTTGCAACAGCACTATTTAGAGTACCAACAATCGTATGCTATACAAGCTCCTTATTTACACAGTTTGTTTTCAATAGTTTTGTGGAATATTCAGGATATATTTCTTTGGCAAATCTTGTTGCGAGAAAAAAGATTTTTAATGAGCTGATAGGAGATAGAGTAACTGAATATAATATATGTGCAGAATTTAATAAGATTGTAGGTGACCAGTTGTATTCGAATAATATACAGATGGGGTTAAATGAAATGTATAATAGTTTCAATAGTATAAATTATAATATTTCAGAAAAACTTTTTGAAATTATAAGTGGAACAAATGATAGTTAGCTTCATAAAAAAAATAATAATAGTGATATTGATGCCATTGTCATTTTGCTGGTCTACTTTTTATAAAATTAGGCGTTTCGGATATGAGTATGGACTCTTTGTTCAAAATAGTTTTAGAATTCCTATTATCTCTGTGGGTAATATTACTTTTGGAGGTACAGGGAAAACTCCATTTACATTATGGATAGCTCAATATTTTGAAGAGCAAAATAAAAAAGTTATGATTTTGATGAGAGGGTATAAAGGCAGTAAAGAAAAAGGTCATGGTCTTGTATGTGCCAACGATGCGCAGTCGTATGATCCAACGAAGTTTGGAGATGAAGCAATTATTTTTGGAAGAAATTTAAAAAATGCAAAAATTGTCGTAGGTAAAAATAGAAGCAAAAATTTAAGGTATTATTTGGGACTAGAGTCACCTGATTTGGTTTTATTAGACGATGGCCATCAACATTTAAAACTCGCCAGAAATATTAATTTGTGTTTGTTTGATTCAACTTTGCCAATGGAGAGTTATCATGTAGCACCGAGAGGATATTTACGTGAAAGCTTTACTGCTCTTAGAAAAGCCGATGCAATAATTTTGACTAGATGTAGTCAAGTTAATACTCACAAGATTAAATTACTAAAGAATAAAATATTAAGATTTACGAATTCGACTATTCCCGTAGCTGAAATAGACTATAAGACATTAGGCTTTTTTGATTCAAACCTTCGGCGAAAATTAAGGACTGAAGAAATAAAAGATAAAAAAGTTATTGCGATGGCCGGAATAGCTTCACCAGAGTCATTTTATAAGTCATTGGAGTCTCTTGGTGCTAAGATTATAAATAAACATACTTTTCCTGACCATCATAGCTTTTCGTCAAGTGAGATTGAAGTAATTCTTAAAGAGTCTCAGAGAGAAAATGCAATTGTAATTACAACAGAAAAAGATATTGTAAAAATAAATAGTTTGAATTGTTTTGATGAAATATTATATCTATCAATAGCGGTTGAGTTCCTTTCAGGAGAAGAAAAAATAAAATCAATAATTGATAAGGGATTATAAAAAATGCGTTTATTATTAATTCTTATTTTTTTGACTTCTTGCAGCTCAGGGAAAATTCCTAAAATAAAGACTCCGAAACTAGAAGACATTGCGGAGACATTTGATGTTAAAACAGAAGAAATTCAAATATTCAAAGAAGAGCAAATTCCGTTTGTAGAAAAGAGTATTAAACAAGTTAATCCAGTTAAGCCAGTTAAGCCAGTTAAGCCAGTTAAGCCAGTTAAGCCAGTTAAGCCAGTTAAGCCAGTTGATCCGTCTAAGTCGGTTAATCCAATTAAGACAGTTACTGAAGTCTACCCCAAAGATTTACCAGAGGAGATAAAGTCTTATGATCTTAAATCTAAAAAAATATGGAAAGAAGCAAGTTTAAAATTTAAGGTTGGTGAAACTCATTTACTCAGGGTTAAATATTTAGGAATAATTATTGGCCATTTGAAGCTAAAGGTAGAGATGCCTGTTATGATAAAAGATAGAAAAGTAAATCATTTTAAGGCAATTCTAAAGTCAGAGAAGTTTTATAGTATGATCTATTCTCTGGAGGATACAGTGGATAGCTATGTCGACTATGAAAAGTTTTTGCCTGTAAAGTATGTTTTGAGACAAAGAGAATCAGGTAAGGCAATTGATGACTTGCAATTATTTGATCATGAAAAGTTTAAATCATACTTGTGGTATAAAAAGGTTAAAAAGAAAAAAGTAACAAAGTATAAAAAAAGTGGGTTTATACCTATTTACTTTCAAGATATTTTCTCAGGGGTTTACTTTATGAGAAGCTTAGTAGGTAAGGTTGGGACTACATATGAATTCCCGGTATCAACAAAAACAAAGCTCTACCTTTCAACTATCTTTTTCGAAAAGAGAGAAATAATTAATATTGATGGCAAAAAATATAAAGCAATAAAAATAAAGTCATTAAGCAAGTTTCCAGGTGTTGATGATAAAAAGGATAAATTTATTTATTTTTGGCTTTCAGATGATAAACTACGAAAATTATTAAAGGTAGAGCTGAAAATTAAAATAGGAACTGCTGTTGGAGAACTTGTTGAATACAAGCAATAGGCCATTTTCTATTCTATTTGTTGTTAGTACTGATATCTCAAGTATTTCAGAAAGAAATATTACACGACTTGCTATTCAGAATGAAAGAAATGGAGGAGTAAATTATGCATATTGTGGCCATAGTGTATGTTTTTTTCAAAAAAGAAATAATAAAAAAATAAAATTAATTTCTATAGAAAAAAGTCAATTAAACCAATTTCAAGAAGTAATGTTAATTTATAAACAAATCCGAAAATTAAAAATAGACTTAGTGCATAGCTTTACCTTGAAGAATATCATTGGTTTAAGTTTGACGGTAAGGCAATTTCCAAGAATACCTTTGTTCTTATCCTTAGATAGCTTATCTCAGCTAAATGTAGCACCTAGCGTATTAAAAAGAATTCGGTTACGCCTTGATAAAATAATTATAATGGATGATGAGTTAATATATAAAGTTTCAAAAAAAATATTAGTTCATCCTGGTAAGTTTGAAGTAGCCGTTCCTGAAATAGTTGAACAAGGTTACCATAGAGTAAAGACTGACAAATTTATAATAGGTACTTATTTAAAAAGTTTAAATAACCTGAATGAGAAACTAGAAGAGTTATTTCAATCAATAGATATTATTAAAATAAAAAATAAAATTAACTTAGAATTCGTTATTTTTGTTGATGATGTTATTTCAGGGAATGAAACTGTCAATGAAAATAAGTATTCCGTGAAAAACTTTACACAAAATAATATTCAAAATATTCATCTTTGGTTTTCAGATGAAAGTGACTTCCTCGTTGATGATTTTATTTTGCAGGCCATAGTAAATAGTATACCCGTACTTGGAACGCGTAACCCAACTTTGAAGAAATTATTATCACGGCAAGAAATGTCAGGTGAAACTTTTAATCCTGAGAATACAGCGGAGTTGCGTAACAAGCTAGAGATGATTGTAATTAATTTCGAAAAATATAAGACTTTGGCAATAAGTGCAGCAAAAAATATAAGAAATAGTAAATTTTTTAAAAAATCAATATTTTCAATTTACGACCTTGCAATTTTAAGAAGAAAACGTTTAGTAATTAACAAATAAATATATTTGCAAGGTATTGTTTTTTGGTGAAATATGTTAAATATTATTACTTATCCTAGCTATAATAAAGCCTATCTATAATAGTATATAAAGCTTAGAATAATTATGATTAGAATTTTTTTATAAATACTTATATATATTGACTTATTACATCATTTTAGACTAATCTCACGACAATCATTACTTAGGTTTTATGTCTCCAGTAGGAGAGTAAACACTTCTGTTTTACGGAAGGATATCAAAATTGAAGATTGATAAAATCGATCTTCGCAAAGAGGTTAATTATGGATCAGCAGATCAAACAAAAGTGGATGGAAGGTTACGATGTCATCGAAGGCGAGGAAGAAAAAACATTTAAAGCAGGTGAATTTGAAACTTTATTAAAAGATTTTGAAGCAACCAACTTTAAAGAGGGAGAAGTTTTTAAAGGAAAAATCATATCAGTGGGGGGCGATTACGTTACTGTTGATATTGGGTACAAACAAGAAGGACTTATTCATGTTAAGGAATTTCAATCTTATGATGGAAGCGTAAAAATTGCTGCCGGCGATGAAATTGAAGTTTATTTAGAAAAATTAGAGTCAAGTTTAGGAAATCTTGTTTTATCAAAAGATAAAGCCGAAATTTTACATGCATGGGATAAAATTTCAGAAGCATGTGAATCAGGCGAGCCAGTCAATGGAACTGTAATTGCCAAAGTAAAGGGTGGACTTTCGGTTGATATTGGAGTTAAAGCATTCTTGCCAGGTTCTCAGATTGATCTACGACCAACAAGAAATCTTGATAAATTTCTTGGTAAGACAATGGACTTTAAAGTTATTAAATTTAATAAGAAAAGGGGTAATATTGTTCTTTCCAGAAGGGCAATACTACAAGAAGAAAGAGGTAAACTAAGGTCAGAGATTTTAGGTCAAATTGAAGAGGGTATGATTGTAAAAGGTGTTGTAAAAAACATCACTGATTATGGTGCATTTATCGACCTTGGTGGGATTGATGGATTACTTCATATTACAGACATGTCATGGGGTAGAGTAAAACATCCATCAAATTTATTAAATGTTGGTGATGAAATAGAAGTTAAAATATTAAAGTTTGATACTGAAAAAGAAAGGGTTTCCTTAGGTCTTAAGCAAGTTCAACCTAATCCATGGGAAGCAGCAAAAGAAAAATATGCTGTTGGAGCAAAAGTAGATGGTGAGATAGTATCAGTTAAAGATTATGGTGTTTTTATTGAATTAAGTGATGGGATTGAAGGGCTTATTCATGTAAGTGAAATGAGCTGGACCGGTAAGATTAAAAATCCAATGAAGCATTTCAGTGTAGGGGAAAAAGTTGAAGCTCAAATTTTAGAAGTTGATACTGAAAACAAAAGAATTTCTCTTGGTATGAAGCAATTGACTGAGAACCCATGGACAGAGCTTCAAGCAAAATATGCTGTTGGAAGTAAGATTAAGGGAACAATTAAATCAGTTGTAGAGTTTGGTATTTTCGTTGATATCGGAGAAGAGGTTGATGCTTTAATCCATGTTTCTGATCTTTCATGGACTAAAAAGAATATTGTACTTGAAGATACATATAAAGAAGGTGAAGAGATTGAAGCTGCGGTACTTGCGGTAAATATGGAAGATCAAAAATTCTGCTTAGGTATTAAGCAACTAGAGGAAGATCCATGGAAGAAGATTGAAGAAAGGCTACCTGTAGGAACCGTTGTTGAATCAAGGGTTGTAAGGGTAACTGAATTTGGTGTATTCGTTGAGCTTGAGACTGGAATAGAAGGTCTTGTTCATATCTCTGAATTATCTGAGGAAAGGGTTGAAAATCCTGCAGACCTATTCAAGAAAGATGACATGGTTCAATCAATGGTGATTTCTTTAGATAAAGATACAAAGAAAATTGCTCTTTCTATTAAGTCAGTTAATGATGCTGAAACTAAAGCAAGTGTTGCAAGAACAAGAGAAGAAGAGACTGCGTCTACTTCCTTTGCAAGTCAATTGAAGGGATTTTCTGTTTCAGATAAAGATGAATAATCTTAAGTAATAATGATTAATATTTAAAGGGGAAATGATTAATAGTCATTTCCCCTTATTTAAGAGTGATATAATGTCAGAGCGCTATATTATATATATTGAAAAAGAGGCAGCATTAAGAAAGGCACTTGAAATTGCTTTTCGAGATAGTGAAATCAAATTATATACTATGGAATCCACTCAAAGTTTAAGTTTGATGATAGCAGATTTAAGACCTAAGTTAATAATAGTAGATCAGGATTCAGTAGGAGATATTTTATTAAGTAATTTTTTCCAGAGTAGTTCTATTATTATTACAACTGCATCTGAAAAAGTAAGCGATGACTTGAATCCTTATCTTTATATACAAAAACCATTTTCCCCTATAGAGTTAATGGAGAAAATAGAATCTAAGTTAAGTCTTTAATTTAAAATTTTTGCCACATAAAACGACGATATACAGCACGGGTACTCCCATTAATGTAGTTGCTAGAAAAAAACCGGAATATCCAAGAGTATCAACCATTCCTCCGGAGTATCCACCTAAGACTTTAGGAAGTAATGTCATTAATGATGTAAAAATAGCATATTGAACAGCGGTAAAAGATACATCGGTCAAACTAGACAGAAAAGCAACAAATGCAGCACTTGCTAGTCCTGCTGCTAGATTATCTGCCGAGATTACTAAATAGAGCATTGGCATATTATTACCTAAGTGGGCAAGTATCATAAATAATAAGTTTGTCCCTGCTGATAAAATCGCACCCCAGAGTAGCATCTTCATTATACCAAAACGAGTTGTTAGAATTCCTCCTAGGAATCCGCCAATAAGGGTCATGGCCAGTCCGAATGTTTTTACAATATTTGCTATTTGAATTTTGGTAAATCCTAGATCTTGATAAAATACATTAGAGATAACACCTAAAACGATATCAGAAATTCTGTAAAGCCCAACTAGAGCAAGTAGTAAGAGTGAAAGACTTTTTCCGTATCGATCAAAAAAGTTTTTCACTGGAGCAATATATCCATCTTCTAGCATTTGAGTATTAACAGCTCCTGTCTTTCGTATAAGATAAGACAGAGCTACGGTGCAGCCCATTGCAACGCTTAACCTCATAAAACCACTGATAAACGCGGCCAGTGCTTTATTGTGAAAGATATCGGTGAGGAAAATTTTAATGTCTGATGTCATTCCTGCACTTAGGAAAAAGATCGTAATAAATATTGCCGCCATAGTTAAAAATAATAGAAAAAATCTAAGGTAATCTAATGTTGAGTGTTTATTTTCTTTATTTTCAACCTCTGGTTCAGGTCTTAAAAGTACTGTTACGATGCCAACAATCATGAAGCATGCCATAATGAGGTATGTATTTTTCCATGCTTCATATGAATAATTATCTTTTGTTGTTCCTAAAAATGAAGCTATATAGAGTGCCCCCGCACCAGAAACAAGCATTCCAATCCTGTACCCTGCAATATAGGTGGCAGATAAAATGGCCTGCATTTCACTTTTTGCTGACTCAATTCTATAAGCATCAATGACAATATCTTGAGTTGCAGATGAAAATCCAAGTAATACAGCTCCGATTGCCATCCATGTTAAATTATTTGATGAAATGGCAGGATCTGTAAGTGCCATCATGCAAATTGAAAGAATAATCATTACCTGAGAGAGTAATAACCAACTTCTTCTTCTTCCTAGTAATTTAGTCATAATTGGTAATGGTAATTTATCTACAAGTGGTGCCCAAATAAATTTAAATGAATACCCCAATGCTGCCCAACTAAAATATGTAACAGCAGATCTTTGCACACCTGCTTCTCGAAGCCACAAACTTAAAGATGAAAATATCATTAAAATAGGAAGCCCTGCTGAAAATCCTAGAAATAGCATTGTAATAGATTTTTTATCTAGAAATACCTTGATATTATCTATCCATGATTTATTTTGTATCACTTTTACATCCTTTACTATAATTTTATAGAATATAGTATCAGAGTTAATTGTATTAATACTAGCCATATAAGAATTTTATTTCTTTGAATGGCCGTTTGAATTATAATTAATGAGTGAAGATAGATATTTGGTTAACAATTTTAGTTATTTTACTTGCGGTGTCGGTTTTTGCGTTAGCAATTTATTTTAACGGTGAAACTTTATTTTAATCTATTAATAACTCTTTTATAAGAGGGTCTTCTGGCGATAGAATAAATGGAGTAATTCCAATATTGTTTGCAACAAATCCGGGTGATCTAACACGATAAAAAATACCTTCTTGGTGATTATGTCTTTTGATTATATTGGTATATTTTGCAATGGTGGCATGAACTTCACCTTTGTTGTATGGAATAAACAATTCAAAATAAGTCTGTTTTTCTAGAAAGTAATTGATAATATACTCTCTTAAATTAATCATATCTTTTTCATCAAATGACGAGACAACAAAGCTATCTTTATGTCCTCTCGTTATAATCGGAGCGGTAAAAGGATCATTGAGTTGATCTTTTTTATTGAACACTATAATACTATCTTTATTATTAATATTTAGCTCTTGTAGTACTTGAGTTGTAACCCCTAAATGTTTTTTGTAATCAGGGTCAGATATATCGCACACAATAATAATAAGGTCTGCTTCTAGGGCCGACTCTAAAGTCGTTTTAAATCCATCAATTAGAGTGTTGGGTAAATTCGAAATAAATCCAACTGTATCAATAAGAATCATTGGAGGTTTTGTATCCGGAGTTAATGTCCTAAATGTAGAATCTAAGGTAGCAAATAATTTATTTTCTTCTAGAATATTAACTTTACAGAGACGATTCATTAGAGATGATTTACCTGCATTGGTATAACCAACGAGAGCAGCAGTAATTGCCATGTTTGTTCTTTTTTTTCTTTGTTGATGTCTTGACTTTACAATAGACTTTAATTCTTTTTTATACTTATCAATTCTTTGCCTAACGATTCTTCTATCTAGCTCAATTTGTTGCTCTCCCTCACCACCTCTGACACCTACTCCACCTTTCTGTCTTGAAAAGTGAGTCCAAAAACCTGAAAGTCTAGGGAGTAGGTACTCAAGCCTTGCTAATTCAATTTGAATTTTTGCTTCCCTGGTTCTTGCATGCTCTGCAAAAATTTCAAGTATGACATGACAACGATCAATGACATCGATGCTAGTAATTTTTTTAATGTTTTTAATTTGTCCTGGCCCTAGTTCACAATCAAAGACTAAAAGAGATATCCCTTGATCTTTCATATCTTTGGCAATCTCCTTTAATTTACCACTTCCTATTAAAGTTCCTGGGTCCAATTTTTTCCTGTTCTGGGTATAGCGGGACTTTACGGGAACGCCAAGTGTATCAAGTAATTTTTCCAGTTCGTTGAGAGAGCTATTTGTTTCTTTTAAAGTTGTGTGATGTTCAAGTAAAGGTGTAATAATTGAGACAATTGCTGCTTTGTGATCTTTTGAAATATTAAATTCATTCTCGAGCATTTATATCCTTATAATATTATTATCTATAATTCTAGTTTCATTGCATTGTAAAGCTCCCGCAACGAGAAAGAGTTTAGTTGATTGATTTGGTTGTCTTAAAGTATTGGCATCTAGGAACTCTAGATATTCCCAACCTTGATATCTTTGTACTATTTTATTTATATTATTTTTAATGAATTGTAAGTTGAAATTTTGTTTTACGACATTGGAAATTTGTTGAATTGATTGAGGTAAAATGAGTGCTGTTTTATAGTCTTGGCTACTTAAATATTGGTTTCGGCTTGAGAGGGCAAGTCCATTATGATCTCTAATGATTGGTAACATTTTAATTTGAACTATTAAGTTTAAATCTTTTACCATTCTTTTGATAATTTGAAATTGCTGATAATCTTTCTGACCGAAATAAGCAATGGTTGGTCTGGTAATTGAAAGTAATAAGTATACTACTGTTGCAACACCATCAAAATGGCCCGTTCGAGTTTTTCCACATAAGCATTTTGATAGTTGTCCTACAGAAATATTAGTATCGAAATTATTGGGATAAATTTCATGATTATCAATCGGAGAGAAAAGAATTATATTTTTTTCTTTTGCTATTTCTTTTATTTTGACAATATCTTGGTCAAGTGTGCGTGGATACTTGCTTAAATCTTCATTTGGAGAAAATTGTTTAGGGTTTACAAAAATAGTAATAATTGTATATGCATTATCTTGTAAGCTTTTTTCTATTAGTGAAAGATGGCCTTTATGTAAATTTCCCATTGTTGGCACAAGGCCTATTGATAGTTCTTGATCAATATTTTTTCTGAGTGATACAAAATCGGTAAGTGTTCTTATTATTTTTATCATTGAGTAATATTTCTAAAAATATAGGTTGATAATTCATTTTTTGTCATTTTTCCGTCAAAATGTAACTTTCCTTTTTTTAAAATAGAATAATTTGCATGAGGAGCAGAAAAACCTTCTTGTTTTTGATTATTTATAAATCCATTATGAACTTTTGTCCCAACGAGTAAATCAACTGGTTTATTTTTCCATTTTGTATTTAGTACTTCTGAAGAAAGGTTAGTTTCAGCAGCAAAACCGACTATTTGTTGGTAATCTTTTTTCGATTTTAATACGTAGGATAGAATATCAGTAGCAGATTCTATTGGTAGACTTTCCATTAATTTATGTTTTTTTATCTTTTCTTCATGACCAAGGAAGTTAATATCTCCAATTGCAGCTGCTGAGAGATAAATGTCTGCAGTTTCAATCGATCTTTTTACAGCTTGAAACATTTCTTGGTTAGTTTTAGTCTTTTCAATTGTGTAACGAGGGTGTGAAGTAAAGTAATTTAGTTTTGAAGTAGCATTATGTCCCGCAATTATGTGGACTGTATGGCCTAGCTTTAATGCTTCCTGAGCTAAATGAAAGCCAGTTAATCCACTTGAAGAGTTTGTTAGATATCGCACAGGATCTAAAGGAGAGATTGTTGCACCGGTTACGATTAATATTTTTTTTGAACAACTAGGTTTAATATTGTTTAAAACTGGAATTAGTTCAATTATTTTTTCTACTTCAGGCAATTTTCCAAAACCAATATCACCACAAGCAAGGCTTCCTTGTATTGTTGGATGTATAAATAAATTGGGAAGTGTGTTTAAGGTTTTTATATTCTTACATGTAAATTGGTGATTTAACATTTTTGTATTCATGGCCGGAAAAATAATTATTGGTTTTTGTGGTTCCCATGCTAAGAATGTTTCAGTTAAGAGATCATTTGCATTACCATTTGCGAGGTTTGCAATTGTATTTGCTGATGCGGGGACAATAACAAATTTATCTGCCCATTTTGTGATTTCAATATGAATCATTTGTTGGTCTGAAGATTCAAGATTTGGATTAAATGAGTTCTTTGTGAGTAAAACTTGCCTTGCTCCAAGGTATTTGAACAGCTCAGCACGAACAAATTTTAAAGCACCATTTGTTAATATAACAGAAACTTCATGTCCATTTGAAATTAGGCCTCTTAGAATATCGAATGTCTTATAGGCAGAAATTGAGCCTGTAACCCCTAATAATATATTCATGAAAGACTTATTTCATAAAAGTGCTAAGATGTCGAAAAAACTTGAGTTTATACGTAATTACATATAATTAGAGGTAGTTATTTTATGTATATAGTGAAGCGATTCGTGAATAAGATCATTATTTATATAAGAGTTAGTTATTTTACTAAGTATTTGATGATGAAGTATTGAACCTCCACCTGTTGTGATGCATATGCTATTGGGATTTTTATCATATATATTTTGGTAAAATGATTCTAATAACATTGGTAATGAATTTAAAATTGCGCATTGAGTTTTGTTTGGTATCTGATTTGACTGGATTAATTCACTCGCTTTAAATTGATTTAATTGCTCTCCCCTTTGTTTATAAATATCTAGATAGGTTTGATTTCCTGGAATAATATAACCTCCTACAAATCCTTGGTTTGTTATAAAGTCAATGGTTGTAAAGGTTCCACTATCAATAAGTATTATATTGTTTGTTTGATCTGAAATACAGTTTTTGTAAATATAGTATGCTTGAAATAGCCTGTCTTCACCTAACGTTACTGAATAGTTTACTGGCATATCAAGAAATGAGTTTTCTTTTCTAAATTTTATAAAATCTTCAAATTTGATGTTTAGTTCTTTTGATATTTCTTGATCTTTATTTGGCCGTACTGATGATTTGAGAAAGGTTAAATTTGGAAGCTCAATGTTTAATTTAAATTGGTCAAGGGGGACAGTTTGACATAATGTTCTATCTTTCCAGATTCCAACTTTAGGATTTGTATTTCCAAAATCAAATGTATAGATATTAGAAGTCATTGAATGAAATCATTATTAACTGCTTTGTTAGGATTGGTTCTATTTAAATACTTTTCAATTAGTAATTTTTTGTCAGAGTACAAATCGGCCATCGGATTACAGAATTTTGGTGTTGTAGTTTCACCCATGCCAAGTAGGTCATTAGTTACTAACACTTGTCCATCAGTATCATCACCAGAACCAATTCCAATCGTCGGTATTGTTATATTATCAGTTATTTCTTTTGCAACTGTTTTATCTACACATTCTAAAACAAGAGCAAATGCTCCAGCTTTTTCTAGCGATTTTGCTTCAGACAAAAGTCTTTCTTTTGATTCTATATCTTTTCCATGCGTGTAATAACCACCTTGTTGATGAACTGACTGGGGGGTTAGTCCAATATGTCCCATAACCGGGATGCCTGTTTGAGTTAAACGCTGAATTAATTCTAGTTGAAATGGAAAAGCTCCTTCGAGCTTAATTGCTTCACCTCTGGTCTCTTTGAATAGTTTCGATGCATTATTAATTCCATCTTCGAATGAGGAATATGTACCAAAAGGTAAGTCAATAATTACAAATTTACTCGGAGCACCTCTTTTAACTGCAGCACCAAAAGTAATCATATGTTCAAGTGTTACTTGGATTGTATTCTCAAGTCCTAATATCACATTACCAACACTATCACCGACTAAAATTAAATCGAGAGAAGTATTCTCTAACATTCTCGCGGTTTGAAAATCATAGCAAGTTAACATCTCGAGCTGCTTATTTTTTTTTACTTTTTTAAAATTTCTTAATTTCCTTGTATTTAGTTTCATTTGTTAATCTTTAGTTTGTGAGCTGATCATGTAATTTATTATATATAGTATGGAACTCAGAAGTTGACCATCTTTCAATAATTTCATTTTTAGTTTGCTCAAAGTTACTAGAATCTATTTCATCGTTAAATCTTCCTTCCCAGATATCATCTAGTAGAATATCTAATTGCTTTTTAAATTGTTGATCAAATAAAACTCTTCTTCCTTTTTCTCCTCCAATTAAAGCATTAGGGCTTATCAGTTTAAAAAAATTAATAGGGCCTAGCCTGAAGATAGTATCTATAATTAATTTCATTTCATGCCAGCATTCAATAAATGCTAACTCAGGAGAGACTCCCTTTGATCTAAGTTTTTCAAAACTGAGTTTTGAAAGATAGGGAATTGCAGAGCATAATATTGTTTGTTCTGAAAATAGATCGGTATATGTTTCTTCTTGGAAATTGGTTTCAAACGGTCCTGCAGTAATTCCTAAGTCTTTAGCAAGGCAAAGAAGAAATTCTTTGTCACTCGCATTATTTGAAAATTCAGTGCTGATAGCAGCTGCTATTTTCCCTTTTGTCTCAAATAAGAAACGAAGCTCACTTGCAATAGATTTAGGTGCTAAAAGTAGATGAGTGAAATCTGGAAATATTTTGTTCAGCTTGTTTTTTACTAAACTGAACCCGTGGGCATAAATTAATTTTGATTGTTTTGGTAAATAAGACTGATATTTAGAAAGAGTTTGTTGATGAGTATGGTCAGGGGTAAGCATTGCGAAGTTTGAAAAATTTTCTAATGAACTTTTACCTAGTATAAGAGTATCAAAATTTAATTTTTTTGCTATTTTTAAACTGGGACTATTACTTCTTAAGAGAATATAAACTAACCACCCAGAATCACGAAGGTTTAATGCCCATGATTTTGCCTGAGATCCAAATCCAATAATTACAATTTTTTGTTTTTTGTGCATAATTTACTTTTACCAAAGCAGGTATTTTGATATTGCTAGTGATTATCATGTATTGTGATTTTTTTCAAATTTAAACAAATAGAAGATTACGCTATGAGCAAAGAGTATTACACATATGGTTCAGACAAGTTTCTTAATAGGTCAGCTCTTTATGGGGAAAATATATTTACGTCATTACAGGTGGTTAGTGGTGTTCCTCTATTTTTTTGCCAGCATATCGAAAGATTATTACTTAGTGTAAAGTTTTATACTCACTCAAATAAATATTTAATATCTATTGCAGAAGAAAAAATTTATAGATCAATGAAAGAAGTATTAAAGTTAATCGATCTTAACTTAAGTTACTACTTCAGAATTAATATTCTATTTTATAGTGATGAATTAAGTCTCAGTTCAGAGATTAACGATTTAGAGATAATAATTAATTATCAACAATTACCAGAAGTAGAAAGAACTTTAAAGTTAAAGACATCATTAGTAAAAAAAGAGTCTTCAGTTTTTCCTTCATTTTTTAAGTTAGGTAATTATTCACAAGAGATGTGGGAACTTTCTAAGGTTAAGAGGGAAGGATTTACTGACTTACTGTATTCTAATAAAGAAGGATTTATATCAGAATGTTCCACTAGTAATATTTTTTTTATTAAGAATGAAAAAATTATGACTCCTTCCTTGGATTGTCAGTGCTTGGATGGAGTAACAAGAAAACAATTAATTCGAGAATTGAATAGAAAAGGTCATATCGTAGAAGAGGGACATTTTGATATAGGTACCTTAATAGAAGCTGACTTTGCTTTTGCAACAAACTCAGTTAAGGGATTAAGTTTAATATCCTCAATTGATGGAAAAAGTTTTAACCTAGAAAAAGTGAACTGTTTTACTAAGATACAGGAAGTTTTTGCAGAGTCTTGCAAGAAGTATGTTGAGGAGAAAAAAAGTGAAAAACTCTAAATTGCAGGTTAAATGTCCCAATTGTGATGTTTTATTTCTATACTGGAGCACTAAGTTCAGGCCTTTTTGCAGTGAAAGATGTAAAATGATTGATCTAGGCCAGTGGCTTGATGAGAGTTATTCTGTTCCTGGAGAGCATGCTGATTTTGAAAGTGAAGATGAATAGTCGACTCATTAGTTTTGTATAATTAAAAGCAACATTAACTTAATAACTAGGAAATATAAAATTAGTATTTTTCAATCTAGTTTTATATTACAATATACTATTGATAGTAAGTGTATTCAGGAGGAATAATGACGGAAATATTAAGAACTCTAACTTATTTTACGGATGAGTTTCTTTTAGTTTTTGGATCTCTTTCAATAATTATTTTATGTCTATATATTGCATACCTACTTTACAATAGAAAAAAAACCAACGAAATCTTTCAACATATACCAGCTTCAGTTGTAAAGAATTATTTAGATTCCATAATTTCAAACTCTAACTCTTTGAAATCCTCATTATTAAAAGGGGGAGAATTAGTCAGCGAAGAGGGAGTGCCTTCAATTAGACCACTAGAGAGTTTAAGTAATGATGGTGGAACAGCTTTGGCGAGTGATACAAACACTGAGTACTCAGCATTAAAAAATGAGATTGGTCAAAAAAATAATATTATTAACCAACTTGAGAGCAGAGTATCAGAGCTTGAAAGATCTATGGAAGATTCAAAGATAAATAAAATACAAAAAGATAATGTTGAATCAGTAAGATTACTGACAAAGGAAAGAGATGAACTAAAGGATAGATTATTAAAACTTGAAACTTTGAAGGATGATATTTCGGAGATAGAAACGATTAAAGAAGAAAATGCAAGTCTTAAGAAAGCTTCAACAGAAGTAAAAGAGAGAGCAGGAGATGATGATGATGATGATGATATATCAATGGATGAATTATATGAATCAGTAAGTAATCCACCAATAAAAGAGGATAAAACTGTCGTTTCTTCTGGAGAGGAAGAAGGAAAAGAAGAGGAAACTGTCGTTGCTTCAGGAGAGGAAGAAGGAAAAAAAGAGGAAACTGTCGTTGCTTCAGGAGAGGAGGAAGGAAAAGAAGAGGAAACTGTCGTTGCTTCTAGTAACGATAAAAAAGAAAATAAAGGAATAGATCAAAAGTCTGCAGAAGAATTATTGAGTGAATTTGAGAAAATGTTAGGGTAATCGGGACAATAGTTATGATATTAAAACCAATGTTAGTTGTTTTATTGCTATGGAATTTTGCTCTTGCAAAACAATCGAACTTTCAAGAGGTAAAAGAAAAAAATAACTCCGCTATTAAAATGACCTTATTGAAACGATTTATGATTAATTATAATGACAAAAATAAGGTAAGAGCATTAAAAAAGTATATTTTATCATTGAAGGGAAAGGCAGTACCCGCTTTGGTTGAGGTGATGAAAAGTTCTAGATATTCAGATAAAAATAGATGGATTGCAACCTTTATGCTTGGTCGAATTATGGGAAAGAAGTCGTCTCCATTTATTGCTAAGTTTATTGATCATCCTAATTGGGTTTTAAGGATGGCAAGTTTAAAAGCATTGCTTGCATTGAAGGAAATCTCCTTTGAAGGTAAATATGTAGAAGCATTGAATGATAAATCCTTATTGGTGAGAATTCAGGCAATTGAAAATATTAGAGGTTTGCATTTGGTAAAACATGCACCAAGTATTTGGAAAATGCTATATGATAAAAGGAATTATTATAAAGAAGATAAGACAAAAGAAGGAACTCATATTATAAAAAATATTATCACTGCAATCGGTGATTTGAAATTTAAGAAAGCAAAAAAGCCATTGTTATCTATGTCTCAGAAAAAGAAATATAAAGATGTTTTTCATGAAATTGATTACTCCTTAAATAAAATAACGGGGAAGAAATCTCCAAAAGGAGATCTTCGTTCTAAAATGAGATATTGGAAGAAAATTAATATATCAGAATTAACTATATAATTTATTAAAGCTTATTTATTAGTTTTGATTTAAGCTCTAGGTCAATATCATAGTATTGCTCTAGACCTCCATATTGATCTATTGGGATATAATTTTTAAGCCATCCATGTTGAATATAGTAAGTTTTTGCATGTAGTAGTGGTAGTAAAGGTAATTTATTGTTGACGATATAATTCATCTTTTTTATTAATTCGTTTTGTTTTTTTATATTCCTTGCTTTTTTTACCTGGTTAAATAAGAGATCAAACTCTTTATTTTTAAATCCTACTCTATTATAACTTGTCGGATGGTTAGGGCCGTATAGAAGCTCAAAGAATTCATTTGCCGTAGGGATACCCACGAACCAGGCCAGATAAAAGATATCATAATTTCCCTTCTGCGCATTTTGTAGGAGTGCGGCCCAAGTAACTGCTTCTACGGTAAGATTAATTCCAATTTTTTCTGCTTGTAATGCTAAGAATTGTCCAACCTGTCTTGAGACCGTTTTATTTTTGACCATTACTTTTAAAGGGGGAATACCATGTCCATTAGGGTACCCTGCCTGAGCAAGTAATTGTTTTGCTTTTGCTATGTCGTATTGGATGTGCTTTCCTTTTAGTGCCGGATCATTGCCTGGTATAAGAGGGGGTAGTAGTGAGGATGCTAGCTCAGCTGAATTGTTAAAAAATAATTGATTGAATTTTTGATGATTAAATGCATAAGCGATGGCATGTCGAACAAGAGAATTTTTTAGAACTGGATGTGATAAGTTAAATCCAAAGTAGTAAGTATTACTTTTTGATGAACTCGCACCTGAAGTCATTCCTTTATTTTTCATAGAAGGAGAGAGTGAATTATTTGTGAAGTTCTCGGAATAATTATCTTTAGGGACCTCTAAGTAATCTACTTTTCCTTTAAGGAAGTTAAGCCAAGCAGTTTGAGATTCATTGATGATGCTCACGTTTATTTTATCAATAAATGGAATTTTCTTTCCTTTGTAATCATTTACTATTTCCTTGTGTTGAGGAGCAGATGTAGTAGGGAAATACTTTGGTCTAAATTCAGTATTTTTTAAAAACTCTAATTTACTTTTACGGACATATTTTGTCATCTTGAATGGGCCCGTGCCGATCATAACATCTGAAAAATTATTGTTGTAATAGTTAATAGCTTCAATTGGAATCGGAGAGGTTGATGGTGAAGTGAGTAAATTTGCAAAATAAGAATCATAGTTTTTAATTTTAATGACTAATTGGTATTTGCTTTTTGCATATACTCCAGTTAAAGGAGTTGAGTAATTTGTTTCATTTAACTTTGAATTTTTCTGATGCCAGTTATCTAATCCTATAATAATTTTAGACCAATAATTAAAATAAGGAGATACTAGCTTCGGGTCTGATATCCTTTTAAAAGTAGTCACGAAATCTTCTGCAACAAGCTCTCTTGGTGACTGAAAACATGGGCAACTATGGTAAAAAATATTTTTTTTTATTTTAAAAGTATATGTAAGTCCATCATCTGAAATCAATGGATGTTCTTTTGCTAAATTAGGTAAAAGTGTAAAAGGAGGATCATAGGGATGAGTTTCCATTAATGACTCATATGATTTTGCTATTTGCATTGTTGCAGCAAGACCAGTGCTCACTTGGGGGTCAAGATGGTCAATAGCTCCTGAAATTTGGTTGAGGTTTTTAATAATAGGAAGGCTTGTGTTGCTATTGCATCCTAAAATGAAAATTGGAAGTAGAATGATTATTTTTCTTATGTTCATATTAGATTTCCTGTAAAATGGAAATCATAATTCAAATGATAGAGAATTAGAAGCTTGCTTCTATTTCTTTTGCCTTCTGATCTTCTATTGCTTTTAATTTTTTTTCTATTAATAATTTTCTTTCAATTCTATAAAGTAATGTTTTTTCTAGAATTCGATCACTTGGAACAATCTTCCATCCTTGTAAAAAGTCTTTATTAATCATTTGTCTACGAAAGATAGTGATCTTCGTGACTTCTTTCGCTCCGCGAAACCCCTTGATAACATTAATGATTGTTTTATATTTTGCAGACTTAACTGAGTCTTTACCACCAAATGAGTCTGCAAAGTTTAATTCCATAGTATTGGGAATCCACTTAGTTTTGATAACTCCGGCCTCTTGGTCTTGCAAAGATAGGTCTTTATCCTTCATAATATCAATAACAACCTGCCATGCTAGGCTATACTCTACTTTAAAAACTTTTGTTGGTATTTCCAGTTCTTGGGACATATATTGAAATTCTCGATAAGAAGAACAGGATCCTGAAAATATGATTATTATAATATAAAATATCGAGTGATACATACAATTAGTACTTATTGTTTTTTGACTGGATTTATTTGAAGTGTTAACCATTAACTAAATGATATCAATAAAGATGAAAAATACAAATATTTCATCAGAATAAATAGATTATTTAATATGATTGCAGGAAACCTAAATATGGAAACTACTCTAGAGCTAGCACAGAATGTTTTAAGAATTGAAGGAAGTGCGGTTTTAGATGCCGCTAAGCGCTTGAAGGCAGAAGATTTGGAAGAATTACTTCAAGTGTTCGATAATTTGATTAAAACTGGTGGTGATTTAATATTTTGTGGGATTGGAAAATCTGGAATTATTGCTCAAAAGCTTGCAGCAACTTTTTCCTCCTTGGGGTTACCCTCATACTTTTTACATCCAGTTGAAGCATTACACGGAGACCTTGGTAGAGTTAGTAACCGTGATGCGATAATTTTCTTAAGCAAATCAGGAACAGCGGAAGAAATTCTTAAGTTAATTCCATTTTTACCAATTGAGCAAAAAAATAAAATTGGATTAATTGGAGATATTACGTCTCCACTAGCTCAAAAATGTGAATTAGTTTTTGATTGTTCAGTTGCGGAAGAAGCATGCTTAAATAATCAAGCTCCAACAACTAGTTCAACTGTAACTCTTGCGATAGGAGATTCTATGGCCGTAGTTTACGAAAGCAGAGTTAATTTAACGAAAGAAAGTTTTGCCGTTAATCACCCAGGAGGAATTTTAGGAAAACGGCTACGCATGAAAGTTTTAGATTTGATGTGGGAAAAGAATAGATGTGCGCATGTTAACGAAGAGGCAACTTTACAGGAAGTTATTTTATCAATGACTCAGCATAATGTAGGAGGATGTGCAATATTAGGATTTGATAATACTTTAAAAGGAATAATGGTAGAAGGAGATATTCGTAGAGCTTTTGCTGAGAAAAGTACTAGCTTATCCATGAAAGTAGAAAGCATAATGACTAAAGATCCTGTGACTGTTCAAGAAAATACACTTGCTTTTGATGCCTTAGTCTTAATGGAGCAAAGACAAAGCCAAATAAACATCTTACCAATCGTAAATGAGAAGAATTTATTCCTAGGATTTATTAGGCTTCATGATCTATTAAAGGAAGGATTTATTTCTAAATAAAGATTTGTAAATCAAAAATATCATTACTAAAGATAATACAACTAGGAAAAGTGTCCAGATACCATATTTTAAGTAAATTGTTTTTTCTATAGGTGGAGCAATGACAGCAACATCTAAGCTTTTTATTTCATTTAATTTCAATCTTTGGCCTTCTGATCCGTTAGGGTATAGTACTGAGGTAATTCCAGTATTAGTTGATCTGATGATAGGGATTTGTAATTCTAAAGATCGCCATTTTGTAAGAAATAAGTGCTGAAAAGGTTCACTCGAGTCACCGTACCAAGAGTCATTTGTTAAATTGATAATTGCTTGAGGCATTTCTTTTAAACGGTTGATTTGATTTCGGATAAAATTAGTAAATAAAATTTCATAACAAATAGCAGCAGTAAATTTCAAATCTTTGGAAGTTTTAAATAAGGTAAATTTATCACCAGCAGCAAAGTAAGAAATATTATTTATATAATTACTTAAGAATTTATTTAAAGGCCCGAAGGGAAGTCCCTCTCCAAATGGTATAAGCTTGATTTTGTGATAGAATGTTAATTGTTTGCTCTTGGATGATAATAAAAAAGCAGTATTGTATTCAGATTGAAAATGTTGGTTAAATGATTTCATATTATGGTCATATCCACCAAAAAATAAATCAGTATTAGTGTACTCGGAAATAGAGTGAAGTATTTTTGGTAAGGGATATTCAAGGTTGTTAATTGACTTGCTACTAATTGAGTTTGGAAAAGCTGTTTCTGGCCAAATGATTAAATCTGTTTTGGTGGGAAGATTTTTTGTACTAAGATCAAAATATCTTTTATAGACTTTTTTTATAGAGAGAGGAGATCCTTCTTCAGAACTTATTTTTAAATTATTTCCAATGTTGGCCTGTACTATTCTTAGTTGGTATTTATATTGTAAGTTTTTATTAGGCATTAGAGGAAAGATAAAATTAGCAATAATAAATATTAAGACAATTACTGAAGAGAAATAGTCTAACTTTTTGTATTTAAAATATTGGGAGATAATCAATGCGGCCAAAAAACTGATAAAGGAAAAGGAAGCTGCTCCTAAGATAGGAGCTAAACCTAAAAATGGAGCTAATTGAAGCCAGCTATGTCCAATATGGGCCGGGAACTGTTGCGGGATCATTTGCTCTAGGAGTGTAAGTAAAAAAGCAATTAAGATATGTTTCACTGATAAGTAATTATTATCAATTTTTTTTTTGATAAAAAAATTATTAATACTTGTTTGTATTATTAGTAGACTAGTTAATTGAGGGAGTAGAACAATAGTGAAAATGATTCCTAGTAAAATATGAAACGGAGATGGAATTGCTCCAAACTCCTGTAGCGTATAAGGAATCCAGTAGAACCCCAGCGAGTAGAATCCTAAACTAAAATACATAACATATGCTATTTGAGATTTAAAATTAATATTAGTTATTTTGTTAGAAGTAATATTGAGATAAGACAATAAAATAGAAAAACCAATAATTGGGGCGAATATAATTGAATACTCAGTAGCAAGAATTGGAAATCCTGCCGCGTACATTACTCCTCCACAAAATAAAACAATAGGAGTTTTTAATAGAAAAATATTATTTTTAAACATTAAGTTAGTGTAAGTGTTGAATCTTTAAATGCCAACGAATTTAGTGGTTGGCCACTTCTCTATTTTGAACTTTTCCAAATAATTCATGTACTAATTTTATTGCGGACTCTGCATCTAGTCTTCCTCCAGAATTTGTCAGGCCAATTAAAGATGACTCTTTTTGGGAGGAAAGTTTAATAATTTGTTTAACCTCAAAGTAACTCAGCTCAGGGTGTTGAGACATAATTAAAGCAGCAACCCCTGTAACAAAAGCTGTTGATTGGCTTGTTCCTGATAAATATCCACTTCTATTATTTGGTAAAGATGATTTAATTCTTAATCCAGGTGCAGCAATATCTACCGCTTGTTTTCCATAATTTGATGACATTAACATTTTATTATGTTGATCATGTGTTGTGACAGCAAGAATATTATCAAATTTATAACTTGCAGGAAAATATGCATGACTTAGCTGATCAATATTATGATGTTCATTCCCTGCCGCAGTAATAATTAAAATTCCTTTTTCTTTTGCTCGTTTAATTATACGCATTTCCTTTGTGGAAGCATCTGGCCCTCCTCCCGAGTAATTAATAATATCGACACCTATGTCGACTGCGTATTTAAGTGCAGCTATAGTCGATTTTAAATTATCTCTTCCTGATGCCTTAGGGTTAAAATACTTTAAAGGTAATATTTTTACCGATGGGAAAACTGTTTTAATTATTCCTGCTATATGAGTTCCGTGTCCATTGTAGTCATATGGGGCAAATTTAGAAAAATTTCCTTTTGAAAAATCAACTCCAAAGCTATCTTTATCAACTTTTGCATTGTGAATATAAATATTATTTTTTAAGTGAGGATGGTTTGGGTCAATGCCTGTGTCAATTACTGCTACTATTATTTCTTTTTTTAGTTTTGTACTTTTCTCCCATGCACTTTGAAGTTTAATGGATGAAGTTATATTTTGTTTTGATACGGCCCAATTACTATAAGACGGGTTTGTTTTAAATAAATGATTTTGTCCAGCAAATGATAAATGTAAGATACTGGAAAGTATAAAAAGAAGCATTGTTGAAATTTTGGTTTGATTTTTTCGGTAAAAAAATATCATTTTTTGTATGACCTTTGCTGTGGATTTACACAACATAATCAGCAATCTAAATGCCAATATTAATAAAGAGGTTAACATTAAATTAAGTACTTATAGTTAGAGGCTAAGGTGAATTTAGAGTAAGTGTATAATTATTAAACAGCTAAGCTCTGGAAAGTGTATCATTATATTACTGTTTTAAGTTTCTCCAGCTTTTTCCTTTGCGGCTTGATCTTCGTTTTTGCCAGTAATTAACTGCAATTGAATGCTCTTTATAAGTTTTAGTAAAAATATGTGTACCGTCATTTTTACTAACAAAATATAAATAATCATGCTTTTCCGGAGAAAGTGCAGCTTTGATAGAATCAATACCTGGGTTTGAAATAGGTCCTATTGGTAAACCTGAAACCCTATATGTATTATAGGGAGTTTTTTGTAAGAGATGTTTCTTCCGTAAGTTACCATTAAATTTTTCAAATATTCCATAAATGGTGGTTGGGTCAGATTGTAACCGCATCTTTTTTTGTAATCTATTATGAAAAACACCAGATATGCGAGGCCTTTCACTAGCAGCTCCAGTTTCTTTTTCTATAATGGATGCAAGAGTTATAATTTGAGATTTTGTTAAATGGGTTTGTTTAAAATTAAGTTCTTTCGTTTTTACATTAAATTGATGAAGCATGGTTGTAATGATTATAGAGGGACTTGTGTTCTTTGAAAAATAATATGTATCAGGATATAAGTATCCTTCAGTCGTTGTATTATTAATTTTTAACTTTTTTATAAATTCATGGTTTTTTGATTTTTTTACAAAATCAACTGATGAAGTTATTTCTTTTTGCTCAAGAATTTTGGCAATTTCATATAGGTTCTTTCCTTCGGGAATTGTTATTTTAACAGTGAGTGACTTTCCTCGAGTAAGTAAAGTGAGGATGTCAGACATATTTGACTGTGATGGGATTTGATAATTACCAGCTTTAAATTTAGTTAACTGATCTTTAAATTTCGCATATTTATGAAAAATTTTTGCGTTACTAATTAGATCTTTTTGTTGGAGATTGTAGTTAATATTTGCAAAACTTTGGCCTGGTTTAATTTCAAATATAGTAGGAGGACCATCATAACTCCATATTTTTACTAAATAATATATTTCAAGACTAACAAAACTCAATGCCAGCAACGGGGCAGCAACGAAAAAAATAAATATTTTCATTTTAGATGACACATTTTCTCCCAATCAATGAAGTAACCTTTCTAGGATAATATTAGAGTATGAATCATTCAAGATTTATTCACTTTTGATCCAATCTTCTAGAATAATAGAAGCGGCCAGAGAATCTATTTGTTTTTTATCTATTTTAAAATTAAAACGTGGAGAACTGAGCATTCTTTGTTCTGCCTCAAATGATGATAAGGTTTCATCCTGAAAATAAAAATTTATATTAATAAGTTTTTTCTTTAAAGATTCACCGTAGATTAATATTTTGCGCGTCATGTCGGTACTTTTTCCATCCAGCAAGTATGGAACTCCCAGAATAACGGTGTCAATCTCCTCAAGCTTAATAATTTCAATAATTTCATCTTGGGATTTTGGAGAAGTGATGATTTTACCGTAAAGTAATGGATATGGATCAAATCCAATATTAAATATTGCAAGTCCGATTATTTTAGTACCATAATCTATCGCTAGAATCTTGTGACCTAGATTGTTCTGATAGTTTGCATAATTTTTTAGTTCCATTATTTTATGAATCCTTTTAGATATAAACCCATATAAATATGAGTATATAATTCTTTATTACTTGACAAGATGACTGATAAATATATTATGTAACAGTAATTATCTAAATTTCATTTATCTAATTTTTGATTGCTTTGAAGAAATGAATTTCCGATGAAACTTCTTAAAAAGCATATTTAGGAAATAACAAAAACACCTAGTTTTAATGAATCAATTATACACCCAGGAGACTAAATTGATGCACCTCAATGAGCTTAGAGAAAAAAACATCGAAGAATTAACGAAACTTGCAACTGAAATGGAAATTGAAAATACTGGTGCCTTAAAGCGGCATGAAGTTATTTTTGCATTACTTAAAACTCATGCAAAAAACAAGGAAGAAATTTTCGGTAGTGGAGTTTTAGAAATATTACCAGATGGATTTGGATTTTTGAGGTCTCCTGTTTATAACTATCTACCAGGAGCTGATGATATTTATGTAAGCCCAAGTCAAATTAGGAGATTTGGATTAAGAAAAGGTGACTCTATTGAAGGTCAAATAAGACCTCCAAAAGAGAGTGAAAGATATTTTGCTTTACTAAAAGTCAATTCTATCAATGCTCAGACACCTGGCGATCATAAAAAAACCGTACTCTTCGATAACTTAACACCCCTTTATCCAGAAAAGAAAATTAACTTAGAATATAAACCAACAAATTACTCTACAAGAATTATTGATTTATATGTTCCTCAAGGATTTGGACAAAGATGTTTAATCGTAGCTCCTCCTAAAGCTGGGAAAACGATGTTATTAAAGGATATTGCAAACGCAATTTCTTATAATCACCCCGAAACAGTACTTATCGTACTTTTAATTGACGAAAGACCGGAAGAAGTAACAGATATGAAAAGAGGTGTTGAAGCAGAGGTTGTTTCTTCAACATTTGATGAACCTGCAAATAGACACGTTCAGGTTGCAGAAATGGTGATGGAAAAATCAAAAAGATTAACAGAAGCAGGTAAAGATGTCGTAATCTTGCTTGACTCAATTACTCGCCTTGCAAGAGCTTACAATACAGTAGTACCCCCCTCAGGAAAAATCCTCTCTGGTGGTGTTGATTCAAACGCACTTCATAGGCCAAAAAGATTCTTTGGGGCTGCTAGAAATATTGAAAATGGTGGATCTTTAACTATTATTGCAACTTCATTAATTGATACAGGATCAAGAATGGATGAAGTAATTTTTGAAGAATTCAAAGGAACTGGTAACTCTGAAATACAATTAGATCGTAAATTACTTGAAAAACGAATATTTCCTTGCTTAGATATTAATAAGTCTTCAACAAGAAAAGAAGAATTATTAATGGATAATAATGATCTTCAAAGAGTTACAGTCTTACGAAGAGTAATACATCCGATGAATACGATAGATGCAATGGAGTTTATGTTAAATCGTATCACAAAATCTAAAACTAATATTGAATTTTTGGATTCAATGAATGGTTAATCACTAAGGAACAAGGTGAAAAAATTACATAAATTATTATTAATTTTATTTAACACAGAAGCTAAAAAATATGCTTCCATAGGTGGTCAGGCCGTAATTGAAGGCGTGATGATGAGATCTCCTAATGCATTTGTTATTGCAGTTAGAAAGCCAGATGGAACAATTAGACTAAGAAGAGATCAATGGTTTGGCCTAAGCAAAAAATGGTCAATGTTAAAGAAACCATTTTTAAGAGGTGTTTTAGTATTAGTTGAAACTATGGCAAATGGTATTGTTTCTTTGAATTACTCTGCAAACGTGGCGATGGATGAAGAATTAAGAAAAGAGGCCATGGATAAGGGGATGACAGAGAAAGAATACGAAAAACAAAAACAAAAAAAAGAGAAAATTGATTGGATGACATTTATGACAATTGGTTTCTCATTTATTTTTGGAATGGGCCTATTTATTTTTCTTCCACATGGTCTGACCGCACTTTTAGAAAACTTTTTTGGTGCAAGTTGGGGAGTCAAAAGTTTTGAGTTTCATTTTGTTGATGGTGTAATTAAAGCAATCATTTTTGTTTCTTACGTTAGTATAATAGGTTTATTACCTGATATTAAAAGAGTTTTTCAGTATCATGGCGCTGAACATAAATCTATTTCAACCTTTGAAGCAAAAGAAGATCTAACAGTAGAAAATGCTCGGAAATATCCAACTTTTCACCCTCGCTGTGGGACAACGTTTGTTTTTTTCTTATTATTTATTTCGATTATATTATTTGCTGTTATTTTTGCTGTTGTGCCGGTGGGAGAAGGATATAATCAGTACATCAAGCACTTATTAGTTATTTTTTGTAAGATAGGATTAACATTTCCAATTGCAGGTATATCATACGAGTTAATTAAATTAATGGGCAAAAATACTGATACTGCTTGGGGAAAAATTATTGGTTATCCAGGTATGCTTCTACAGAGATTGACTACTAGGGAGCCAGATGATGAGCAATTAGAAGTAGCATTGTCATCCATTCGGGCAGTGATTGATTTAGAAAGTCGATTCGAATTAAGTGAAGCTAAGTCAAAGAAAATATCAATGGAAGAAGCGGACCTTAATTCTTATAAAGATATACATCCAGATAATTATCAATTGCAAGATTTTTTAGAGCCATAGCGATAGATAGTTTCATTTTTTAGAGAAATATTATGTATGATAAATTACTGCCTGTAGTTAAACGATTTGAAGAGTTAACCGAGAAGATGGCAGACCCTACTCTGTACGAAAGACAGAAAGAGTATAGAGCAATTACTCAAGAAAGATCTTCATTAGAAGAATTAGTAAATACTTATAAAATTTATGTCAAAGTTAATAATGATATTAATGAAGCAAAAGACATTTTGAAAACTGAAAAAGATGACGACTTAAGAGAAATGGCAAAAGAGGAATTGACTGAATTAGAATCTCAAATTGTTCCCCTAGAAGAAAAACTTAGGGTTTTATTATTACCCAAAGATCCACTAGATGATAAAAACGTTATGGTAGAAATCAGAGCTGGTGCAGGAGGAGATGAAGCCTCTATCTTTGTTGCTGATATTTATAGAATGTATCAGAATTACTTTAAGGACTTAGGTTTTACTATCGAACTTATTTCAGTGAGCGAGGGAGACCAAGGAATTAAAGAAGTAATCTTCTCTGTGACAGGTGACCAGGTTTATTCTAAGTTAAAATATGAATCGGGAGTGCACCGAGTTCAAAGAGTTCCTAAAACTGAATCTCAAGGTAGGGTACATACTTCAACAATCACTGTTGCAATCTTACCTGAAGCTGATGAAATAGATTTTGAGCTAGATATGAATGATGTAAAAATCGATGTATTCAGAGCAAGTGGGGCCGGTGGACAACATGTTAATACAACTGATTCAGCTGTGCGTGTAACTCACTTACCTACAAATACAGTTGTTGCTAATCAAGATCAAAAATCACAAATAAAAAATAAGGAAAAAGCACTCCGGATTTTAAGAAATAGAATTTATGATAAAATGCTTATTGATAAACAAGATAAAGAAGCAGCAGAAAGAAGAGGTCTTGTTGGTACTGGTGATAGATCTGAAAGAATTAGGACATATAACTTTCCACAAGGTCGTTTAACAGATCATCGAATTGGGCTAACTTTATATTCTCTTGATAAGATTATTGAAGGTGACCTATCACCTGTGACTGAAGCATTAATTGCCTATCATCAAGCAGAGCTACTTAAGGGGCAGGAAGAATAGTAACGTGCCTTTATCTATCACAAATACAGATAAATTAAATCATTTTTTTCGAGATAATAAAAAATTATTAATGATAAACTATCCTGGAATTAACCTTAACAGAATAAAACAAGATTTAATTGATTTTTCAGGACGTAAGAGCTTTCTTGAAGAATATTACTGTCATTCAACTTCGGGGTTATTTGATTTATTTATCTCCTTTTTACTTACAGGTAAACCGCTTGAATATATTTTAAATAAAAGCTATTTTTATAAATCATCATTTTATGTAAATGAAGATGTGCTTATTCCTCGCAGCGAGACAGAAATATTAGTAGAAAAGGCCGTTCAATTATCTAAAAAAATAAATAATACAAATGAATTAATAATAGCTGATATAGGAACTGGTTCTGGAGCAATTATTTTATCTGTCTTGCAAGAACTAAGTTTTAAAGTTAAAGCTATTGCTAGCGATATTTCAATCGAAGCATTAAGAGTTGCTCAAATTAATTATAACCAGCATAAATATTTAATTCACAAAGAGTCTGAAATTGGATTTATTTTAAGTGATCAAATGCAAGGATTTGATCAAAAGTTTGATTTAATTTTGTCAAATCCCCCTTATATTAAAAAAAGTGAATCAAAAAAACATGTTCATCATCAAGTACAGAAGTTTGAACCCCTATTGGCATTGTATATTCAAGATGGTCAATATATTCAATGGTTTAAACAGTTTCTTTCTGGGATATATAATTCTCTAAAGACAAACGGATATTTTATTATGGAGGGGAGTGAATTTCATTTAGAAACTTTATTAGATATCGCAAATAAGTTAGGATTTAAACAACTTGAAATAATTATGGATTATTCTGAAAATCAACGTTTTTTGAAAGGGAAAAGGTAAAATGGATAGATTATGTATAACAGGCCAACAGAAATTATCTGGTGAAATAAAAGTATCTAAAGCAAAAAATGCATACTTACCAATTATTGCAGCCGTTCTACTCAATAAAAATAAAGTTACTCTAAAAAATATTCCAAAGTTGAGGGATATAAGCACAATTTTTAAATTATTAACTAATTTAGGTGTTAAAATTACTCAAAAAAATAACCTAACAATATTGAATGCAGAAAATATTACTTCATTTGAAGCTGTTTATGAACTTGTAAAAACAATGAGAGCATCAATATTAGTGCTAGGTCCATTACTAACAAGATTTAAGCAAGCAAAAGTTTCACTTCCAGGTGGGTGTGCCATTGGAGCAAGGCCAATTGATTTGCATTTGAAAAACCTAGAGAAAATGGGGGCAAAAATTTCACTTGGTAATGGATATGTTGAAGCTGTTACCAGTGGACTTGTTGGAGCAAATTTAGTTTTAGATTTCCCTTCTGTCGGAGCAACAGAAAATTTACTTATGGCCGCAACCTTAGCAGAAGGTAAAACAATAATTGAAAATGCTGCAAAAGAGCCAGAGATTGATGACCTTGTAGACTTTCTAGTTGCAATGGGTGCTAAAATAAAAGGAAGAGGAACTTCAATTTTAATTATAGAGGGCACTAAAGAGTTAATGCCTGTCGAATATGAGGCAATTGGAGATAGAATAGAAGCTGCTACTTATATTATGGCAGGCTTAATTACGAATTCAGAGATTAAGGTTACAGGAGTAACACCTTCTCACTTAGATTCAGTCCTGTCTATTCTCGTCGATATGGGTGCAAACTTAAAAATAGAAGGACAAAGTGTTTCAGTTTTTCCTAGCAACTTAAAAGCAGTTAAAGTTGAAACATCTCCTTTTCCTGGGTTCCCCACAGACGTGCAAGCTCAGTTAATGGCATTAATGACAAAGGCCAAAGGAACATCAATTATTACTGAAAATATTTTTGAAAATAGGTTTATGCATGTACCAGAGCTAAGAAGGCTTGGTGCTAAAATTGAACTCCGTGGGAACGTAGCTATCATTGAAGGAAAAAATAACTTGTATTCAGCACCTGTAATGTGTACTGATCTTCGTGCCAGTGCCGCATTAGTAATTGCAGCATTAAGTGCAAAGGGTAAAACAGAGATTCAACGAGTTTATCACTTAGATAGAGGTTACGATCATCTTGATAAAAAATTGTCAAATATTGGTGCTGATATTCAAAGAGAAAATCATTAATTACTTATTTCATATATAAAATAAATATCCTAATAATTTCAAAATATTACTCATAATAAATTATATGTAGTAACCCCAGTTAAACAATTATGGAGAGTTTATGCATTTATTTATTTATTGCTTTTTATTAATCATTAATATTTCTTGTGGAAAAAAGATTCAAAAGAACTTTCATTATAGGTATCCTGCTCCTAAAGAAGTAAGTACGGTTGATACGGTTGATACGGTTGATACGGTTGATACGGTTGATACGGTTGATACGGTTGATACGGTAAATACGGTTGATAATGATGAAGTAATTCAAGATGAGGAAGTAGATATTAGTATTGATTCTGACGGGGATTTCATTACTGATCTTGATGAACTTGAAAATGGAACAAATCCTTTTATTGCAAATATTCCTGAAGTGTTTCCATTCCGATATAAGGATGTCAATTTAAGTATCAGCTATAAAAAAAATAACAAGAAATATGGAATTGATTTACTTGGTGCTAAAGGACGTCAGGAACGTTATAATTATATTAGAAAGAAAATAATTTATAAATATTATAAAAAAGCAAAAGTGGAAATAAACTTACTAGACTTCTACTCATTAAGCTTTAGCGAATGGGGCCATAAAAATTATTATCCATTTTTACATCATTTAAAAAATATTTATAATGATTCTTCAGTATATGAAAGAAAAGCAGAAATTAAAACGAAGTTTAAAGTAAAGTTACAAAATAATTTACCAATAAAAAAAATCGATGGACTGAAAGTTTCACAAAATATTGTCAGGAAGAAAGATTATGAACTGATGACATTGAGTAAAACAAGGTTAAGTCTCTTTAATCACCATATTGAAGAAATTAATTATCAAGATGATTATATCTATCCATTTGAACTGAAAATAGAGGGTGAAACCTCTATTGCTACTGAGTTTATGTATAATGTAAGGCAAGATGGAATGCTAGTACTACAAACACACGATTTTAAATTGTATTATGATAATGGAAAAGAGGTTTTCTTTCATGAGTTATTATCTGATATTAAGAAAAAGACAATTCAAATTATTATCAGTACTCCAGTCAGTACAAAAAACTTTTTTATCACACCGGAAATAAGTATTAAAGAATTTCTTTTGCATTACGATTCTAATTTTGTTTTATCAGACTCTGATGATTTAATTCAGTTGGGAAAATGGAGAAACTCAGCAAGCAATTTAATCAATAATTACTTGCTGAGTGAAAATGACAGAGAGAGCGGGAAATGGGAAATATTACTTGGGTCATTAGATGAAAACACCCTAGGCCAAACAGTTCTAATAGCATATATTACAAAAGGAGAGCTTGAGAATTTGACAGGAAAACAAATTGTCAAAAATAAAATTAATATTAAATCTGGAAGTAAAATATTAATAGGAAAGGTTAATGATAATAGTAAAATTAGAATTAAGTTCAAAGGTATAAAAAAGCAACAACTTTATGGTGAGGTTTACAGAAAGAATATTTTGGCAACGTGGGAAGAACGACGTTGTACAGGACGGTTTGATAGAATGAAATATTGCTCCGAAATAAAAAAGAAAGGAACTGCAATAGTTGAAATGCGAGATAAGCTAGAAGTAAAAATCGAAAAGTTAAATTTTAAAACAGATGAAATCTTTAAAAAAATATATTTATACTTTAATAAAACTATGCTGCCAATAAGCACTATAAAACCAGAGTTTATTAAAACTATCACCTATGATAATGGTCGAATACTTGATTTAGTTATAGATTGTTCATTTCTTAAAAGTGGTAAGGAATATCCAGTTGACTTATTTGTCAAAAAAGATAAATTACGAAAAATCAAAACAGGACTCTTGAAAGTGGTTTCTAGCAATGGATTAAATAAAGACAACTTTAAAATAGATAATAAATATAAAAACAGTAAATGGATTGATCCTACAGTAAAAAGAGAGGTAAGTATTTCTACATGGATTTCAAATGGTTTATCTTTCTAGTAAATTATTAATATTTTCGACTAATGCTTTAATAATATTTGCTTTAATTGGACTTAATTCTGTTTTAGTTGCCATAACCAATACAGGGCTTTTATTAATCATAATAGTGATTACTAACTTCTTAGTATTTAGATCGTATTCTGTAATATTAAAACTGTCTCCAAAATCACTTTTGTAATTTTCAACTAGCATATCTTCTACTTCAGATCCGGTGCTACTTTCCGGGTTTTTATTTCCAGACACTTTTATTTTGATCAGTTTATTTTTACTATGCCTCTCTCTTATAATATCATTATAAATTAAATTAAGACTACTAGAGCCTAGATTTGTTTTTAGTAAAAACCAAAATTCCTCAAAGAATGCACTTCTATCATTTGGCCATAATGAAGTTAGGTGATTAGTAGTTTCAACTAAATTCGACAACAAAGATACGTTATTGTTTAATGACCATGCTTCAATCATTGAGTCATAAATTTCACTTGCATCTGCAAATGATAACTCGCTGAAATTACTGTGGGAAATATTGTATCGCTTGGCCTCTTGTAGGGGATAATATTTATTATTTTCATATATCCCAGGAATATTACAATCTTCAGAGTTAATGAGCAGTCCATCAATATTAATTGTATTAAGATCATTTAAGTCGAGTCTTTTGGATGTTTTTTCTTGATTTGCAGAAAATGTATTTATGTCCAGTTGATTATTTGTTGATACATACCCTAGGGAGAATTCCATATTACACTCGTTTAATTTAGTTAATACACTATCAGTATATCTTTAGGCATTCATTTCGTAAATGTAAACAATTATTATTTGAGTTTAATGTTTTGCCGATCTTTGATTTTGTTTAGGTATGGTAAACTATAGAAATGATATTAAGAGAAATACTATTATTATTTTTTTGTATGAATTCTTTATTTGTTGAGGCCCAAGATGAACGTCTAATTAGAAACTATTTTACAAATAAAAATTTAGCTATAAGAGAGAAACAAAGGCTGGATAAAGATTACATTTTTCAGGTGAATTCTCCTATTTATCGAATTGATCTTAATTCAGACCAAAAAAAAGAAATGATCATTTGGGATATCAAGGATGGGAGAAATTGGATTAATATTTACGATATATATAAAAAACGCATAAAGCGTTTTGAACTTACAACAAACGGATACAACTCAAAAGTATACCGCATCTCAATTAGGGAGATCTCTGAAAAAACCAAAGTTTTATTTGTTTACTTCTATGAAGGCCAAACAAAGTACTTGCATTTTTCAGGGAGTTCACGAATTTATTTTATAAGTATTGATAATAATGATTTGAAGACATTAGCAATTTATAAAGGGCCTGCTATTTGGGGGGAGGGAGAATATAGAAATACTCATTATCACCAAAGGAAATATCGACTGAGTTTGTTTGATTTTAATAATGATGGTATACAGGAAGTCTTAATTAAAGATCAGAAAAATTCAAGAGTATATTTATATAAAAAATATCAAACTTGGATTGAAATTTAAGATACTTTGGAATGGTCATCCCTATCTTCTTTTTGATCATTGTTTAAAGGAATGACATTTTTATTTATATCGCCATCTGTTTTAGCATGATCAATTGTTCTTATCATAAAAAACCATAAGAACAGAGGGATGGATAATATGAATAGAGTTATGAAAATAGGAATAGACATAATAGAGGAATTTGCATTTTTCTTTATATTTTGCAAGACAATATCACCATTATTAATTACTTTCCTTTCGGAGTCATTAACAGATTTTGGTAAACCTTTTGTAAATTGATAACCAAATGCCTTTGCTTGCTTGGGGGTAATTTGCTTAAATTCATCAATCGAAATTCCCCTAGTAGGCAATACCGCAGGGCTTCTTGCAAATAGATTTTGAGAAGAAATGATTAAGATCAAAAGAAAAATATTTTTATATGGTAGCATCAGAAACTCCAATTACTTCTTAATTATAGCATAATAAATAATAGTGCGTGCAATACCTAAAAAAATAGGACTTTTGTCTAGATTCTTAATCTTTTCAGTATGATAACATTCGGCAAATATTTACATTTTAACTCATTTCATAATTATATTATAATTAAACAAAAGAATAATTATGGAAAATATAGAAAAAATAAAAACTTCAATTGTAGTTAGGACTAAAGATAATGAAGATATTCTAGAAGAGGCATTAAGTGCAATAATTACTCAGAAGAATATTGATATGGAATTAATAGTTATTGACTCCGGATCAACTGACTCCACTCTTGATATTGCAAGTAAATTCAATGCAAAAATTATTCATTATGAAGACGTTTACATTCCCGGTAAGGTAATTAACAAAGCAATTAGTCAATGTAGTAATGAATTTGTTACTTTTATTAATTCGGACACAATTTGCTTATCGCCATACTCTATTAATCGCTTATTAGCTCCATTACAAAATGAAATTGTTGGAGCAACTTATGGGCGACAGGTAGTACGACCGGAGGCGGAACCATGGGTAATTAAGGATTATCTCAACGCATTCCCTGACAACGATAATAAACCTGACTGGATGTTAATTTCATTACCCCTTGCCTCTCTAAAGAAAAGTATTTGGAAGCAAAGGTCATTTTATAGCGATGCTTATGCTTCAGAGGATACGGAATGGGCAAAATGGGTGATTGAAAATACAGGTAAGAAAATTTTATATATCCCAGAGTCTATTGCGATGCACTCCCATAATTATACAAACCACCAACTATACAATAGACGATATAATAATGGGGAAGCAGATTTTTTTATTTTTAATACTAGAGAAACCATTAAAGATTTTCTTTCTAGTTACATGAAAAAATGTTTATCAGAAATGGTTTACTACTTGAAAAACAAAGAGTTTATAAGAATTTTTAAAATACCATTTAGAAATATAGCATTTAGCCTTGGATATTATCTTGGAAACAAAAATGCTCAAAAAAGGTATAAAAAAGGTGATACTAAAGTAAAGATAATGGACGAAAGAGTAGGATGATTAATAGATAAGAGGTATTAATGATAATTACAAAAACTCCTTTCCGAATTTCATTTTCTGGTGGAGGAACTGACCTTCCTGCTTTCTATAACCAAGAACAAGGTGCGGTGCTAAGTACTTCAATAGACAAGTATATGTATATTATGATTCATCCTTACTTTGATAGAAAAAAAATATTTCTTAAATATTCAGTAACAGAAATAGTAGACCATTTCTCTGAAATCCAGCATCCTATTTATAAGCAAGTATTATTCGATCATAAATTAAATGGTATTGATATAACCTCGGTTGCAGATATACCATCGGGGACAGGGCTTGGATCAAGTGGGTCTTTTACTGTTGGGGTTTTGAATGCGGTTCATGCTTATCAGGATAAATTTGTTTCATCATCTCAGTTAGCACATGAAGCTTGTAAAATAGAGATTGAAAAGCTGGGCAACTTAATTGGAAAACAAGATCAGTATGCTGCATCGTACGGGGGGCTTAACTTAATAGAGTTTCATGGTGATGAAACTGTAAATGTAAAAAAAATCATGATGGACCCTGCCAAAAAGGAAGAATTGGAAAATAATTTATTCTTAATTTATACAGGGAAAGATCATTCAGCAAAAGATCTTTTAGCACAGCAAAGTAAAATTACTGTTAGTAAAGATGATAAATTTAAAAACTTGCAAGAAATGGTTAAGTTAACTTATTGCTTAAGGGATACATTAATAAATAATAGCATTGATGATTTTGGAAGGATACTACATGAAGGATGGTTATTAAAAAAATCACTCATGAAGTCAATATCGAATGAGGTTATTGATACCATCTACAGCAAAGGAGTTAAGTCAGGTGCATCCGGAGGGAAGTTACTCGGTGCAGGCGCCGGTGGGTTCATACTTTTTTATGTACCAGTTAATAATCAGGATGAGTTCAAAAAAGAAATGTCTTGTTACAAAGATATGAAATTTAAATTTGATCACTTTGGTTCAAAAGTTATTTACGTAGGGCCAAAATTATCATTTAGATAAAAGAGGGGGAAATGGATTTTACACTTGAAATTAATAATTACTTAGATCGTTTGAAGACTACTGCTGACTCTTTAGATAGAGGGCAAATTAGTAATGTGATGAATGTGCTACTAAGTGCATATCAAGATAATAAACAAGTATTCATTATGGGGAATGGTGGGTCAGCATCAACTGCATCTCATTTTGTATGTGATTTCAATAAGGGAATATCCCTAGATAAAAAACAAAAATTTAAATTGATATGTTTAAATGATAATATTGCTTCATTGATGGCATATGCGAATGATTTATCCTACGAGGATATTTTTGTAGAACAATTAAAAAATTACTATAATGAAGGAGATCTTGTTATAGGTATTTCAGGCTCAGGAAATTCAGAGAATGTTTTAAAAGCAATAGATTTTGCAAATAAGAATAAAGGCATTACTGTTGGTCTTTGCGGTTATAATGGTGGTAAGTTATTACAAATGGCACAACATAATATTCATGTAAATATCGACGATATGCAAATAGTAGAAGATTTGCACATGGTAATGGATCATTTAATGATGAAGGTATTTTATAAATCAATTAAAGAATAAAGGACTTAAATGAAGGTCGGTTTTACTTGTAGTACTTTTGATTTATTGCACCCAGGTCATATTATAATGTTACAAGATTGTAAGAATGTATGCGACCACCTAATTATTGGACTGCAAAAAGACCCCTCTCTCGATCGTCCGAATAAAAACAAACCTGTTCAAACATTAGAAGAACGACAGATTATGATCTCTGCTGTTAAATATGTAGATGAGGTAAGACTCTATGGGACAGAATCAGACTTAATGCAAATGTTGTTAGATATTAACCCTGATATTAGAATCATTGGATCTGACTGGAAGGGAAAGGAATTTACTGGAATGGACTTAGATATTAATATTCATTGGCATCAAAGGGATCATGATTGGTCGACCTCAGGCTTTCGTCGTAGAATCCAAGAGAATAAAATATAGTTCATGAATGCTAATTGTAAATTATTTATTTTAGAAAGCTGTTTGTCTCCTGATGATTTAATTTTTGTTAAACGTAATAAGTTCTTAGAAATACAAGGCAGGCAGTACTCTGATGTCAATATAGTAGGGACATTGAAAGATATTTCTTTATACAAGAGACCTAGCTTAATAATTTCCAGTAAGAATTACAGAAAAATTGATATTAACTACTTCTTGCGACATTCAGGAAATAAAAACTCCTGTATAGTTCATTGTAAGGATAATAATGATTCAATACAGGACTTATTTTGGATTGATTCCAGTTTTAAATTTGAAAGATTGGTCGCTGGAAATGAACAATACGTAGATGGGTATTTCTTATCAGGTGTATTTCTCATACAAGAAGAATTAGTGAATTCAGATTCATTTGATTTTAGTATTGAAAAAATAATTTTAGATAATTTTAATTTTATTCCTCTACCAGTATGTAACCAAGAATACAGTAATGTAAATATAGAACCAGTATTATTTTTAGATCGAGATGGAATAATTAATATTGACAAAGATTATGTATACAAAATTTCAGAAATAGAATGGGTAGAGGAAACAATTCATTTAATGAAGTGGTGGACAGAATTAGGAAGGAAAATAGTAATCTTAACAAATCAGTCCGGAATAGCTAGAGGAATGTACTCCATTGAAGAATTAAATCAACTGCATCAAGAAATGAATAAATTCTTGCAAACAAATAAAATTAATATACTTCAATGGGAGTATTGCCCATATCATACAAAAGGAACGGTCGCTGAGTATGCTAAAAATTCTTTATTTCGAAAACCAAATCCAGGAATGTTACTTAAAGTAGGAAGGAATATTCAGATAGATTTTCAGAAAAGTTTCATGATTGGAGATAATATAACTGACCAATTATTAGTTCCAGGCCTCAAGTCCTTAATCATTCGTGGTCGTCATGTAAAAAGTCAGGAAAAAGGAAAGTTAATTTTTGATAGTATTACTAAAGCAACAAATTATATAAAAGAAAATATAAAAATTAGTTAAAAAATTTTTAGTATCATGTCAGGACCAGCTCCAATAAATTGTTCGTACTCAACAGGTTTCCAAATATTTTCATTTGAAATGGGTTCACTGCTAAAAATGAGGTGATTAATGGGTATATCTTTTACTGGGTTTTCACATGCTTCGGAAAAACTAGAACATGTATCTCTTTCATTACACTTGGTTTTATAAGTGCTGAAAAAAAGTTTTTTACCGCCATTATATGCCAACATAGAAGGGCCATTAGTAATTATAAATGATAAGTAATTTCTATCTTCGCGATCGCAAACTTTTTCATTAGTGCATTCTCCGATTATCTCAATGATTTCCTCAATTCCTGTTGATATTTGTTGATGGAGTTGAGTTAAATTAATACTTGTAGATGATAAATCAGATTTCTCAGATATTTTACTTAATAAGTAATAAAAAATAATTTCGCTATCAGTTTCACCTAAAATAAATCGTCTTAAATCTTCAGGTATATTGTTTAATAGTTGCTTTTTGTGTGTGTTAAAATTATTGATATTTCCGTTATGAGCAAAAATCCACTTCCCATATTGAAATGGATGAGTGTTTAATACCGTTTTGCTACCATGGGTTGCTTTTCGAATATGTGCTAATACGGTTTGAGAAGAAACAACTCCTGAAACTTTTTTAAATAGATTGTCCTTAATAGCAGAATGCTCTGATTTAATTAAGTGTGGGGCATCAGATAAATAGTATGCAACTCCCCATCCATCGGGGTGATTAAAACTTTGTATTCCCAAAGCATTTTCGGCCTCAACTAGGCTCGTATGAACTTTGCCTTGAATCACTGATCTAAATCCAAATAATCTACACATAGTATAATTATAATCATATTATGGAAAAAATCTATTACTTGTTAAGTTCTTCTAGGGTTTCAAGTTCTTCGTATAACTGGAGTAATTGAGTTTCATTTTGTTCTTGTTGGTTATTGAGTGTTTGTAGTTTTATATTTGCTTCATTATTCATGTCGGTATAGTCAAAGTCTCTTAAGGAGCATTCCAATTTCGCTATGTCTTGTTCCAGTGTTTTTATTTCATTATGGATAACTTTTAATCTCTCTTTATCTTTGTTTGTTGCCTTTTGAAATGAGGGTTCGTTTTTAATTGTATCAGTCTCTTTGCAATTTAGCTTAATTTGTTTTTCCATTGCAAAAGTTTCAAGGTAATGTTGGACTTGTGAGTAACCGGCATTGAAAATTTCAAACTTTTCATTATCCATATACCAAATCTTATTTGTAACATTCTCCAAGAAATATCTATCGTGACTAATTACAATAAGTGATCCCTTGAATGCACTTAACTTATCTTCTAGTATTTGCAATGTTTCAAGGTCTAGATCATTTGTAGGTTCATCAAAGATCCAAATATCACCAAAGCGTTTCAAGTTTAATGCAAGTTGAATTCTATTTTTCTCTCCTCCTGAAAAAGTATTTATAGGTCGATGGACTTCATCTTGAGAGAATAAAAAATCCTTAAAATAAGCAATTACATTTTTAGAACGTCCATCTGATAGCTTTAGTGTATCAGTACCTTCGCCTAGTAACTCAAAAGGGGTGCTGTCAGGATTTAGTTCTTCTCGTTTTTGTGAGAAGTTTTGAATAATTAACTCCGGATAATATTTGATCTCACCAGAATCGGGTGAAAGTTTTTCTGAAATAAGGTCAGTTAAGGTGGATTTACCTATTCCATTTGCTCCAACTATACCAATCTTATCACCACGGAAAATACTTAGGGATAAATTATTGATTAATCTTTTGCTCTCATATCCAAAGCTGGCCCCCTTTAGTTCAATTAGTTTTTTATTTTTCTTTAGGGACTCATTAATATTTAGTTTTAGCTCTTTTTTTGCAAGGCTTTTCAGTACCTCTACTTCTTGTCTAAGGTTGTGATATCCCTCTATTCTCTTTTTACTTTTTGTTCCTCTGGCCTTGACTCCTTGTCTCATCCATTCTGTTTCTCTCGATAATGTGTTATTTAGCTTGGCCAGTTGTTTTTTTCTTTGTTGATCTTGTTGAGATAAGTAGTCTAAATATTCAGTATACTTACCATTATAAGACATAATTTGTTTATTTTGAATTTGAAATATTTTATTTGTGACTTTACTTAGTAAAAAACGATCATGTGAGATAATTAAGAAAGTTTTATTTGTAGCTTCTAGTTCATTTTCTAATAATTTTATAGTTTCAATATCTAGATGATTAGTTGGTTCGTCCCAAAGAACAACTTCAGCAGGAGTAGAAAGACCTAGAGATAATAAAACTTTTTTTTGCTCTCCTCCGCTTAGAATAGATACTGGGACAGAGAAATCGGTGATGTTAAATACTTTTAGATAGGATTCATATTGTTGAATAACTTGCCACCAGTTTTCATGCTCTAAGTAATCCAAAACTATTTTTTGTTGTTCAATTAATTTATCTTCTATGTCTTTAGAGTTATTATTACTTAGTGAATGATTAATCTGCTCTAATTGCTTCATCGATTTTTGTATTTTTGGGTAAAATCCTAATATGAAATCGATAATTGAAGTATCTTCATTCTTACTTAAAGGAATTTCCTGAGGAACCATAAAGGTAGTAAAAGGATTTTCTGGATTATTCGATTTATCAAATAAGAATGGAGGAATTGAATTATCAGGAGTGAGCTCATGATTTATTATTTTAAATAGCGAAGATTTACCCTTACCATTTAATCCCAATAGGCCAATCTTATCACCATGGTGAATTATTAGCTCAGCTTTATGAAAAAGTGGTTTGTTTCCAAAGTTTAGATTTATATTTTTTAATGAACATAATATAGTCATAAGTGTTTATAACGAGTATTGTACCAAAATTCTAGTATAAGTAGTTAATATTCAAAAATGAGGGAAATAGTGACATATAACTATAGAAAAATATGTTTAAGTTGTTTAAGAGCAGAAACAAGTTGTCTGTGTTCTAAAATAACAGCATTCAATACAAATACTAAATTTGTAATTTTAATGCACCCCAAAGAAGCAAAAAAACAAAAAGTAGGTACAGGTAGAGTTTCATCACTTTTGTTAACTAATAGTGAAATTATAATAGGAATTAATTTCACAGAAAATAAACAGGTAAATTCGTATTTAGAATCAAATAAGTATCAATGTTTTGTCTTATATCCTGGTGAATTAGCTTTAAATTTGTCCAATAAAGAATCTTCTCTTCATAGTCTGAAGACATATAAGGAAAATATTATTTTTGTTATTGATGGAACATGGCCGTGTGCTAAAAAAATAATGAAATTAAGTACAAATATCAACTCTTTGCCCAGAATATGCTTTACTCCAAGTAAGCAATCAAGATTTGTGATTAAGCATCAGCCAGACAAGTACTGCCTTTCAACAATAGAAGCATTGTACTTTACAATTGATAGCTTAATTCAAAGAGACCTAGAAAAAAAAGATTTACCATATCAACAGATGATGGATATTTTAGACTATATGGTCAAATATCAGAAGGATAAAGCTTCTGATCCTACTGTTCCCGGTTATAGAAAAATTCCCTACAAAGAACAAAATGAAAGGTCTCATGCAATAAGGTGGAAGAAAAGAAAAATATGCTTTGATTGAGTATGGCACAGCCGGCAGGATTCGAACCTGCGACCTAGCGCTTAGAAGGCGCTTGCTCTATCCAGCTGAGCTACGGCTGCATTAATGATAAAAGAAAGCTCCCTTCTAACTGTTGTTCTTGATTCCAAGATTTTTTAATTAGTCGGGAACTCGCAAGAATGGAATGTAAAAAGAATACCTTAACCTGTCAAGCGTTTGAATAACATATTCAATGTTTTATCTTTGTTAATTTTGTATTAAGCTGTCAGATATGAAAATTAAACCAGTTTCATTTAATAATTTAGAAAATTTAGTTGCTCACTTAACTGAACATTTACCCACGTTTTTCGCTGCGTCAAGAACCTCAACAGTTATACCATATGAAAAAATTGATAAGTATTTAATGAAGTATAATTTACCAAAGTTAATTCTTGCTGACATTTCTCAATTACCAAGATCTTTAGCAATTAATACTAAGGGAGAATTAGAAGTTCAAGGGCCTGTAACATGGCAAGAAGCAAAAGAATTTTGTAATAAACATGATAGAGAAATCATGACTTCTCCTACTGAAGAGTTAGCTTCTATATTGTCCGGGATTGCAACTTCAGCGACAGGAGAAAGATGCTTCGGGTTTGGGACACTAAGAGATCAAGTGCAATCTATTTCTTACTTAGATTATAATGGTAATTTTCAAAACTTAAGTGCAAGGCAACAGCTGTCAGATTCAGAAAAGTTTAAGGGAAACTTCGAATTACTAAAATCTTATCAGAAAAGTTACCGTCATTTTAAATTTTTTAAAAATGCACCTTTTCCAAGATTTCAAAATGAAACAGATTTAATGATTGGGACTGAGGGACAGCTAGGAGTAATAACTAGTGCAGTCATTAAGACTATTCCTAAAAGAGATGTTACTTATTTATTTATTCTTCTACCTAAATGGGAAGAAGATTTTTCTCAACACCTAGAAGTCTTCGAAAAAATTCAACCTTTTCGAGATGATATTTTTTCTTGTGAGCTAATCGATGATAATTCATTACAAGTTTTAGAGAAAGAAGACCGACCAGGTAAACATGGTCAAGATTTAATCTTTCTAGAAGTATTAACAAGTAAGTTTGATTTTATTTTCGAGGAACTAATTGAAAAGTTGTCCTCTGTTTCAATGGAAAATATTTTTGAAATCTCAGCAACTAAATGTCGGCAATTAAGGATGACTATCCCTCGAGCTACGTTTGAGGTTAATAGTAAAATGAACGTAGTAAAACTTGGAACTGATATTCAGGTTGAATCAAGGCAGTTTGATCAATTGTTAGTGACTTATCGGAATATGGCCAAAGAAGCAGGTGTAAATTATAATTTATTTGGGCATTTTGGAGATGCTCATTTGCATTTTAATTTTTTGCCATCTGTAAATGATGTAGATAAATGTCAAAAATATTTTGAAAACCTATACTCTGATGTCGTTAAATGGAAAGCATCACCATTTGCAGAGCATGGAGTAGGGCTACTTAAACAAAAGTATATAAAATATTTTTATGAAGCTAAGCACTTTGAACTTTTTAAATACTTAAAACAAGAAATGGACCCCATGAATCAATTTTTTCCCATGGGGTTTATGAGTCTAAAGGATTCTTCTTTATGATTGCACTTGTTTGTAGATCTTCTGCTAGAACATTTGATTGCAGGATTGAAAAAAGTAACCAATTAGTTACTGCAAGTTCTTTAGGAAACTTATTAAAAGGAAGTGATTCAATTGTTGTTGGAGATAAAGTTATCCTAGAAGAACAAAGGTTAAATGAGTTTGTAATTACCGAAGTGATGCCTAGAAAAAATGAAATTTTTAGAATGATTGTTAGAGAAAATAAAAAGAAAGTAACAGCTGCTAATTGTGATTTAATGATTATTTTTACTTCCGTGTCTCGACCTGAATATAAAAGAGGAATTATAGATCGATTCCTGGTAAGAGCATTTCAATGGGAAATAAGGCCATTGGTAGTATTTAACAAAATGGATGAATATATTGAGGATGCTTTTAATATTAAAGAAGAAGTTACAAGGTTAGATTCACTTAATATAGAATGCTTTGAAGTTTCAGCAAAGTTTCCTGATTACCAAAATAAATACTTGAAAAATGGAATGACTGAATTAAAAAAAATAATTTCAAATAATAGTTCTATTTTCTTAGGCCAATCAGGAGTTGGAAAAAGTAAAGTAATTAGTCATCTATCAGCAGGAAAAGTAGATTTGAAAACAAATACAGTAGGCAAAGCAGGGAAAGGTTCTCATACAACAACATGGTCTGAAATAGTTGATTGTGGTGATTTTAAAATGATTGACTCCCCAGGTATTAGATCCTTTTCATTAGATGACATAGACCCTGATCAGCTTATTGAGTTTTTTCCCGATATTGCAGAGATTTCTTGTTTATGTAAATTTAGAAATTGTGAGCATAGAGAACATGACTTGGGGTGTGTATTTTGGGACAAGAAAATAGTTCCATTAGAAAAAAGAGATTTAGTTCTTTCCAGACTTTCATCATTTCAAAAAATAAAGATAGAAATATCCCAAACTCCTCAATGGCAAAAAAAGAAGAAGTAACAAATATTAATATTCTAAACTACTTGCATAGTGAAACTAATTGCCTAGTTTGTCTAGTATACTCAAGAGTTAATTAAAAAATCCGAGAAGTAATATGATTGATCGTTGACTAGGAGTACTCATGTCAAAAAGTAAGTTACTGGATTTTGTAGGTAAGCGTAATGAAAATATAGAAAATAAACGCCGTGAATTTGAGAGGGTTTTATTTAATAATGTGCTTGGTGCCTACTCTGTAATTAACAAAAATGGTGCAATTTATCCTGTTGACCTCATTGATATTTCCCATGATGGTTGTATGTTTCAAATTTTCACTAAAAAAGATGATGAAGCTCATTACGCAGAAAATTCAGAGATAACAATCAGGCTATATTTTACAAAAAAATCATTCATTCCAGTTTCCGTAAATGTAAAGCATTCTAGTGAATATATTGATCATAATGGTAGCTTATTCATCCGTTATGGGTGTGAGTTTGATAAGTCTCTGCCATCATTTGGGGCGCTGCGTAGCTTTATCGACTTTATGTACAAATTTGCTGAACACTCTACAATTGATAAAAACGATTCAAAATACTACTTTTTATAGTTCTATCTATAAATCTATGGTACATCTTCATAAACTTAACTATTTAATATGTTTAAACATTTTTTTATAATTACTTTATTACTGTCTTCATGTGCCCATGAAAAAAATGGAATGTCTTTAGGAAAAAGGAGCCTGGACGAATTTTATATTGGATCAGGAGTAATTAGATATTTTCAGCCCAGTATTCCTCAGTGGATTAATTATTCCCAAGGAGGGCAATGTCACCGAAAAACAGTTCCTTACTATCTAAACTACTCAAATATTTTATCAAGTTTTAATCTAACATATTTCGAAATTATGCAACTGCAATACTCGTTTAATAATCAATATAAAAAATTATTAGATAGTTCCGGACTTAAGTTTTTATCATCAAAAGAAGAGGAAAAACTATTCTATACTGAAAGTGAAAAGGTTCATGCCAAAATTTATACTTTTATTCGACCAGAATACCAAAGAATAAATTTGATTTGGGCGGATAAGTTTATCGTTGAAAAAAAAGGTATTAACAAGTTAAAAGCATTAATGAATAGCAAAGAGATGGACTTAGGTCATCCCGTTATGATTTCTTTATGCAAAACAAGAAGTGAATTATTAACTTTTTTAGAGTCTGAAAGTCTTAATAATCGAAATATTAAAGTATTAACCTTCGAAGCTTTTTCTCCCTTTAATTATATTGGTCAACTTCAAACAAATATTACGATAGATTTGGATAAAATATTTAAAAAAGATCAATCTTTACATATGTTTTTTCCTGAAGGTGAAAAATTAACGAAAGAAATACAAGGAACATTTATAATTCATAATAAATAAAGGAGAAGAGATGTTTGGTTCAAAAACTTTTAAAAAATTATCACATAGAGAAGATGTTAATTCTCTATATGCAAACTTTAAAACTAGTTTGGGAGAATTTAAAATTGAACTTTTTCATAAAGAATGTCCTGAAACGGTATGGAATTTCATCAACCTTTCAGAAGGGAAACAAGAAACAATTAAGGAAGGCCCATATTATAATGGACTAGTATTTCACAGAGTAATTGAAGGGTTTATGATTCAAGGTGGATGTCCATTAGGTAATGGTACAGGAGGTCCTGGGTATAAATTTGAGGATGAAACGAGTGCAAATTTAAAGCATGATGTCGAAGGTGTTTTATCTATGGCAAATGCCGGGCCGGGAACAAATGGATCTCAGTTTTTTATTACTTTAGTTCCAACACCTCACTTAGATGGTAGACATACTGTATTTGGTAAGGTTATTTCAGGAATGGATGTTGTTAAATTAATTGGAGGTACACAAACAGGAATGATGGATCGTCCAACTGAAGATATTGTGATAGAAGAAGTTATAATTATTAGAGATTAAGTTAGTATTCAATATGCTTAATCATTAATTGAATATACTCTCTGCCTTTCCATCGATTGACAGAGAGTTCAAAGTATAAAGTTATTCCATTAATTGATTGTTTTTGATCTTGATAGATTTCTTCAGGGTGGATTTTCTCCCATTCTCCTACATAATTAAAGCTAATACCTTTTAATTTAGTTGATGAATTATTAATGTCTGAAAATTCCCACCTAACATGAATATCTTTTAAAAGTTTATATGAGTCTAGCTTTATATTTGTTACCTTAAAAATAGGCATGTTATTACCATTTCCAAAGGGTTCCATTTTCTCTAAAGAACGTAATAAATTAGGAGTAATTTCAGATGCTGCAACTTCTATATCAAAACTTAATTCTGTCTTTCTTTTAATTAAAGGTATTTCTTGTAGGCATTTATTCATTTTTGTAATAAATGCTGAAAGATTTTCCTTTGGCATTGAAAGTCCTGCCGCAGCTTTATGTCCACCAAATTTGGTAAATAAATCATTGCATTGAGCTAGGCAGTCAAAAATATTTAGATTTCCTGCTGTTCTTGCTGATGCCTTAATTACTCCATCTTCACTTGAGTTAGTAAATACAATTGCAGGAACTTTAAAACAATCAACTAGTTTTGATGCCACTATCCCAATTACGCCTTCGTGCCAATCAGGTTTATAGACAATACTAATATTATTGCTCTCTATATTTCCATTGCTGATAATTTGTTCTTTTGCTTCTTTGTAAACATTTGACTGGATGAACTTTCTTTCATTGTTACAAATTTCTAAATGTGAAAAATGTTCATAAGCAATTGTTGAGTCGTCTGAAATTAAAAGAGCTAATGCTTTCTCTGGGTGGTCTAACCTTCCTTTTGAGTTAATCAAAGGGCCCACATTAAAAGAAAGTTTTTGTGATGGAATGTATTTTTGATTTCTTTCTTCTGGCGGGAAAAATGACTTAATCCCAGCATAAGTTGTCGTTTGAATTAACCTTAGACCATGTCTAACTAGTTTGAGGTTCATAGGAGTTAACTGGACTAGGTCACAAATAGTGCCAATTGCAACAAATTGAAGAAGTGGATAAATACTAGGAACAGATTTTTCCTCAAGGAGCAAGTTTTTTCTTACCTGAATACAAACAGCAAATGCCACTGCAACACCGGCAAGATCTTTAAGAGGCGAATCTTTAGGTTCATCTCTTCGACTTGGGTTTACAATAGCGTAAGCTTTTGGCATTTCAGGTAATGCGTCCTTATGGTGATCAGTTATAATTAAATCTAATCCTAGCTCTAAGGCCCTCTCTGCTGCTGCTGAGTTCGTAATACCGCAATCAACTGTAATCAAAAGGGCAATTCCCTTTGCATGTACATCCTCAATTGCTTTTGGGTGAATCCCGTAACCTTCTATAAATCGACTAGGCTGAATTAACTCAACCTCTATATTTAATAGTTGAAAAAAATGATAGAAAAGTGCACAAGATGTTGTGCCATCAACATCGTAATCACCATAGATGGCAATTTTTTCGTTATCGTTAATTGCTCTTATGATTCTTAAACTTGCATTATTAATATCTTTTAATTGTGAGAAATCAGGTAGCGATTTTAAATCCCAAGAAAAAAAATTATTGATTTGTTCTTTATCACCAATTCTTTGTTCTAATATCTTAAGTATTACCGGGTGTAATGAATTGTTATTGGGATTTTCTTGTAGCATAATTTTATTTTCCTTGATGGAAATAAACTAGCACAAAAATTTTAAATATCCTTGACTCTTATTGCCAACTACCAAATAACATACAAACCCTTAACTAGATCTTTTTCATCTAAATCTTGAGATTTTGAAAAAAGACTTTTTAAGTGTTCGTTATCTTTTGTATGTACTTTATTAAAATAGCTACTTGGCATAAAAGACTTGGCGCAGCAAGGGCATTTTGAGCTTTCAGTGAAGGATTCAATTATATACCCACAGAGATGACATTTTTTTATAATTATTTTTAAGTTATTTATATTTTTTTTTGATAAATTGTCTATTTTCATATTCTTACCTTCTGACCCATAACTTCATTTCGACTATTCATTAAAAATATTTAATGATTCTTTTAATAAATTTATAATAAATTCGATAATAATAATCATGCATAAGATAGCTCTTCAATTATATTCAGTTAGAGATTTTTGTGAACAAAATTTAAATGATTGTTTATCTCAGGTTTCAAATATTGGATTTAATGCGATTGAGTTATATTCTACCTTTAATTTAGAAGCAAAAGAACTTAAGGAAAAATGTGATTATTATAGTTTAAGTATTTGTAGTTCCCATGTTTCTTTAGATATGTTGAATAAAAGAAATATAAAAAATACTTTAAGGTATCATAAAAAAATTGGGAATAGAGTATTAGTCATTCCAAATATAAATACATTTCCATTTGGTTATAAATATTTAAGATTAATTAAAGATAATATTTTTGGAAGCTGGCGCCCTAAAAGAATAAGAAGTTTAGATGATTGGAGAAATGCCATTAATCAAATCAATGAGGTTTATAATATTGTTCAAGGTGAAGGCATGCAGCTTGGTTATCATAATCACCGAGAGGAGTTTGTTGATTTAGCTAGCAATATATGCCCTTGGGATTTATTAAATGAATATTTAAACCCGGGTATATTTTTTCAGTTAGATATTGGTAATTTATATTCATCAGGTAAGGATATTATAAAAACTTTCAATGATTCTAGTCATAAAATTCGTAGTGTTCATTGTAAACCATTCTCTAAGAATAAAGAGGTCGCAGTTATAGGTTCAGATGATATTGATTGGATTAATATCGCTCAATACCTTGCAACCAACCAGGAAATAGAATGGTATATTATCGAAACAGACACTCTTGTTGGCAATACGCTTGATAATTCAAGGAGTAATCTAGAGTCCTTGCTCCGACTAACTAGAAGTTAAAATACCCCTGAGGAGAAGCAAGCTCTCTTGTTATATTTGGCATATTCATATTGTTAATCATTTTATAGTCTTGATCATAATAAGAATTATTGTTACCGTATCCAAAACTATCATAGTTGTCGTAGAAGTTATATTGATTTTGGATACCTCTATTATTACTTTGTTGTGGCATTTGCATCCCACTATAAGCTCCATAACCCGTCATCGGTGGCATGAAACCATAAGGATTAATTCCCATATATGATAAATATGGATTACCTAAAAAATTAGGGGACTGTAAACTTTGGCTTTGCGCTGCAAGCTGTTGAAACATGCTGCTCATTCCTAGAAATGTTTGTTCAAACTTCTTAGTTATTTTATCTGTTTTTTCTTCACTTGATTTTACTTCTGCTGCTTTTTCCTTAATTACTTTTTCATTTATGGATACTAATTCATCAACCTTACTTGATAGATTAGAGATTTTTTTATCTTGCGCACATAACTTTCTTTCAAGTTCTGATGCTTTGCTATCTCTTGAGTCAATGATAGTAATAAAACCAGAAATTAATGTTACTGAATCTTGAATTTCTTGAATGTTTCTCTTCATGTTTTTTGCGACTACATTATTTTCGTCTTTTTTCTCTGCATCCTTACTAACTGCGAGTAAATCGGTTTGATAGCTTTCTAGTAATTGTGTTATTCTTTTTAGTTGTTTCTTAAGGTCTTTAATATTTATTTTTTCTTCTTTTGAAATTTTGGATAACTCAGACTTGACTTCATCATTTAATATTTTGATACGTAAATTTAATTCTTGAATATTTATTCTCTCAGTACCTTGTGTGATTTGCTCTTCTGGAGTAGCAGTTACCTCCTTGTTTTCCTCAACTACTGTCAATTCACTTGCAATATGCCTCGAGGCAAAGTTATTTTGATTAGTTAATATTTTATATGTTACACCAGAACTCAAAATGCTTGCGGTAATAAACGTGGTAAGTAACTTTGATGATTGATTTTTATTCATGTCTTTGTCCTTGGTTCGCAAAATTCAGAACAAATGATACAACTTGTATGCCAACTACAGCTTATCTAATCGATTGATTTTTTGTGTAATGATTCTTTTTAGCTTACTTTAATTGAATATTTTTTTTCTAGGTGAACAATTTTTTGACAGTTTTGTTAAAATAATTGCTTATTACTTTCACATTATTAAGTTTTCTTAAAACTCTTTATCTTTGCTTCATCTCTCCGAACAGTTCTGTAGGTTACTATATGATATTTAATATATTTACTGGAATATTGTGCAGACCAATGAAACTTAATTAATTTTGTACATTTGCCTGGTCGATGTATCTTGCCGGATTTATTACGAGTGACCATTTGAATGAATAGTATTAGTTTTTTTATGAGAACTTTAAATATTCTTATTGATTACAAAGGAAAGCAGTTTGAGTGTAAATTTTGTATATATTTTTACGTTGTTTTTATTTCTCACTTCTTGTGTCGGGACAATTAAAACTACTAAATTAAAAAATAATAGAAATTTTGTAATAGAATCACCTATTTTATCTTTTGAGGGATTGCAAGTGGCTAAGCCTATTGCACATGATAAAGTGGAGCTATTTTTCTTACCTGTCAATGACGATCCAGAGAAAATAATTTATGAAATATATTATGATGGATTAGATAAACCAATTACTCTATTTGGTTTAAACTTAGAGCCAGACTACCAAGGCTTTCTTAGATATACAGTCTCAGGTTTAAAAACTAGTGGTATTTATAGCTTTGAAGTAATGGCAAGGAATTTGGAAACAGATGAAGTGAGTACCAAATCACTTGAAAGTTTTGTAGTAACTTTATTTAGTAATAAAGTATGTGATTTTGCCGGAGTGCAGAGTGTTGTTGCGCCAACAGGAAGAGATGGGTTAGACACACTTAGCATAATTTGGGCATGGCCAACAAAAAAAGGTTCCTTTCTTCCTGATGCATATGATCCTTATTTATTTGAAGTGATAATAGTTGATTTATTAGACCTTTCACCTGCAGATATTAATAATGATAATTTTGAGTTTCCAAAACGACAAGTGAAATATGTAGATCCAGTAAACCCGGATAAAATTACGATAGATATTACAGGGCTTTCAGAGGATACAGAATATGCAATCCAAGTTCGTTGTATTCATCATGACTATATCTCTAACTCTAGTGATGAAAGCTACAAGAAAGAAGAAAATACAAAATATATCAGAGCTAAGACCCTCAGCTCTGATATATCAAATATAGAATTTGATTTAGAATCATTGACGCTATCATTACCTGAAGATGAAAAAGGTTTTTCTTCAGTTGAAGTAGAGTGGAAAAGTGGAGATGGTCCTTTTGATCATTATCGAGTTTATTACAAGGAAGGGAAGAGCGCAATAACGGAACGTGATATTACTCCTTTGTGTGACGAGATAAGTTCTGTTAGTGGATGTAAGAAGGTCAGTTATAGTGAATCATTAACTGTCTTTGCTAGCTTAATTTATCAAAGCGAGTATCACTTTGTTGTTGTTTTATGTGTAACAGAGGAGTGTGATCGTAATTCAAGAATGGTTAGCAATGATAGGATGATTAAGATAGATCCACAAGTAGTAAGCTTTAAAGGAATTAGTAGCGTTGAGTTTGAAACCAGTTTAGATGTACTGGATATTATTTCAATAAATATTGAGAGTACGTCAATGCTGTCTGGAGTTCTTGATGGATTAATAATTTATTATTTAGATGATTCAAAAGGGTACCTTCCATTAAACCACCCTAAAAAAACAAATGAAACAATTTTAGATTATTTACAGTTTGATTATAAAACTGCAACAAGATTGTTGATTACAGGAGTGAATCCATTTGCAAATAAACCATACTGCTTTAAGATTTTGCCCTACCTGACTGATGTAGAGGGCGAGCCAATTGTATTTGATACAAATGATGTTACAAAATGTGCAATCCCTCAAGTGGTTGCACCCTCAAATGAAGATTTTCGTGGGATTGAAGGTAGGTGCTTGGTTTCGGATGGTAAAATAATTGTTAATTGGGCACAGCCTTTGAGTGGAGTATATTTTGGGTATAAAGTTTTTGTGAGTCCCAAGGATTCATCATTTAGCTTTGGGGCCGCAACTAGTGAAGATAGCTCTTATCAAGTATTTGATATTCCAAGTTATGACGAGGGTTTTTCTTATTATATAAGCACTGCTGGAACTTACAAAGTTGGGGTCCTGACTTACTTGAATATTTTGGGGGAATATATGTACAGTGACTTCAACGATGGTATCGTTGAGTGCATCATAGAGTAATAACTCTTGCCAATTAAATACTTCACAAAAATATAATTGTACTATAAAAATTAGATTTTCTAAATGTTATATTTTGTGTATAAACGTAGTTCCTTTCTTTATTTTCTAACTATTTACATGAACATGCTTTAAGTAATTAATAACAATAACTTGTTAATGAGAGTACAGGGGGTATCATTAAATAAATATTAACAGCAATACCATTTGAACCGATAGGTACTCAATGGTTTTGAATATTTAGGTGATGTTTTGATTTTGTCCTTACATAATGTTTTAGCTTTATTGATCAATATTAATTTAATAATATTTTCTGTCTCATGTATCGGGACTGTAGCAACAACAAAAATAGAGAAGACAAAAACGATTCCTGCAGAAGTAGATATTCTGGAGTTTAAAGGACTGGAAAGGGTAATTCCTACTTCCCATTCTCAGGTGGAGCTTTACTTTAAGTCAGTGAGTAGTAAATCTAAAGACATTACTTACAAAATTTTTATTAATAATTCAAGATTTCCAATTCACTTGAGTAGTCAATCTCTAAATATTAATCAACAAGGTTATTTAATTTATACGGTAAAGAATTTACAGGTTAATACAAAGTATGCATTTTCAGTATCAGTGATAGACAAAGAATCCAGTAGAGAGAGCTCTAAGGGAGAAACATTATTTGCAACAACTTTTATGGATTTTACAAGTAATTTTGCAGGAGTTAATAGTCTAGAGCTACCAAAAGGCAAAAGAGCAAAGGATTCAGTAATTATCAGTTGGGTTCCAGTTGATACAATAGGGACACTGTATGCTAAAAACAGAGATGTTGTTGGATATGAGCTGACTTATACCTATGGCGCAGATGCAATTAAAATCATGAATGATAGTTCATATTACGGTGAAGATAAGGTTACCTTACTTGACCTTGATAGTTTATCAGAGTTGCCAATGATTGCAAAAGAAAGATCTAGAGAGGTTAATGGATTATCACCTGGTACGGAGTATTTCTTTAGAGTAAGAGCAATTCATGCTGGGTATAATAAATTTTCTGATACCGTGACAGGTTACAAAAGTGAAGAAAATAATATAATACTGTCAATAAAAACAGAGGAGAATAGAGGTAGTTTTTACTTTGAGGAATCGACTATAGAGCTAGTGAAGCCTTTAGGGGAAAAGGCATTAAGTAATCATGATATTAAATGGAAAGCTGCATCTGGAGATTTTGACCATTACAAGTTGATAGTTCACAAAATTGACTCTTTAGATACTGTAGATAAAATCACGACTAAGTTTATTGATGAAGTTATTGAAAACCCTAGCATGTATTTGAGGGTAGAGTCAGGAGAGGATTCGGCCGTGATTAAAAACCTTGAAAGTTATAGGCCATATCAATTAAAATTAATTGTTTGTGAAACTCCCCAATGTGATTCCTCAAGCCGTCAAGAAAGTGAATTAAAAAGGTTTGATACATTTCCTGAACTTGCACCATTTGAAGGTATTTCATCTATCGATAGTCCATTAAATTTTCCTGATGTTGCTCTCAGCAGAATTCACATAAACTTCACACCACCATCAACAAACTTGGGTTATTTAACAGATCTGCAGTTTTACTGCTATTCTAGCAAAGATGATCAAAATCCCGTGAAATTAGATTTCAATACAGTAAGTGATTTACCTGAAGAAGAGGGTTGTAATGGTCTTAAGTTAGTTGTATGGAATAATGCTGATAATAGGTATATGCCAATGCCTGAAAGTCAAGAAGAATATTTTCGCTTTAGTCGTGTTTCTATTGAAGGAGCATTACCAGGGAAACAATATTGCTTCTCGGGGGGTGTAGAGATAGATGGTGTTAATGATTATGGGTTTGAAGATATTCGAAACGTCACAGATGCAAATGTCAAATGTATAATCCCAGAAGTCAAAGTACCGAGTATCGTTCAATTTTCAGGGAGAAAAGATTCATGCATCATCGATGATAATTCTCTCGGCATTACATGGGAGAAACCTTCGGGAGGAATTTATAAGTTTTTCTCAGTATTTTGGAAATTAAAAGACCTCCTTCACCCTTTTTCTTTTTCGAGCGCCACGAATTTAGAAAGCAGTTATAAGTTTGTAGATCAAATTGATGAAAATAATACTGCTATATTTATCGATAATCTGTCTCCAGGTAAAGAATATGTTATTGGAGTTTTAACTTATTACGTTGACCCATTCACAGGAGTTAAGAAGTATAGCGAGTTCAATGCCTCATTCAGTTCTTGTCCTCTGCCCAATCCTAAATTTGAGTTTCAAGAGTGGGAAGAAGCCTTTGCAATTGGGCCAAAGGGAAATGGCTTATCTCCGGACTTTAGAAAAGAAATCAACAAAGAGTATATCGTAGAAACTTTAAAGAATGGCATTCCTACTGAAGTTAAAATGAATGCTGAAATATTAACTAACCCAGACGATAATAGTGTAATCTTTGATTATGAAGAGGATGCGGGTTTTGATGGCGCTTTCGGCGCCAAAGACAGTATCAGTTTAAATGGTCTTTTTAAGTTTAGTAATAGCGGAATTATTAAAATAAGTTGGGAAGAAGTTACATTTTATAATGGTAGTCAAACCTTAGATGATTTAGTCAACTTGGATGAGCAAGAATTAGAAAATGAAAACTCAAAGAATAAAAATATTTCAAAAACTGAAAGGAGAAGTGGGTATAAAGTTTATAGGTCAATCGATAATAGATTAAGTTGGGTTGAATTAACTTCAGAATCATATAGCTTCCAAAATCCATTGAATGCAGGCTATATCTTAGCAACTCCCACAAACTGGAAACCACGTGTAAACGCACCTGCAATTAGTAGAAGGATCGCAAGTTTTATTGATTATTCTGTATCTGCTATCACAGCAAAGAATCATGAAGCAACTGAGACGGCCAGAGTATACTGGTATAAAGTTGTTCCTTATTTAAATGACATTCAACTAATATCTGATGATAGAGATCATATGATAAAAGTTGTTTTACCTCCCCCTAACATGGCATTGGTAAATAGAAAGATGGCCAATAAAGCATTTTGTAACTCTATAGGAATGATTTGGGATAATGGTCAGTATATTGATAAAAAACCTATTCTTAAAGATGAATCATCTCATTATGCATGTTATTTTAACGGCGTTGGTGCATCTGGGCTTGATCGTCCGTGGGTTGCAGGTAAAACTGTTTATGACATAGGTGGAGATATGCTTGTTGATCGCTTTGGGTTAGGTTGTAATTTTTCAAGAGGTGGCCTTGACAAGAGTGATAGTAATTACGATACAGCAAAGGGTCTTGAGAACTTTAAAGGAAAAAATGATTCTGGATCTGATTTAATAGGATGTACAGGAAAAGGAAGCTTTGAGTTAGATGAAGATAGTTGTAGGATTGATAAGTCTTATGGGTACTTGCCGTTTAATACTGTGCCTGAAAATGATTCTTCATGTGAAAATTTAAAAGATAAAAATAATAAAACTCTTAGTATGGATTTGAGTGATGAAAGTTGGAGCAGATTGCGACCAGGTGACTGTGTAGGTAATAGCAATTTTAAGATGTCCTACTTCCAGTGCAGCCCAGAGGATAAAAAAGATAATCCCTATAGAACTTTTTCATTTCCAGGAGCACATGGAGGGGTACTAGAAGATTGTGATGATAAAACAAGTCATACATACTTTGGCATACCTAGCGGTCAAGATATTATGCGTTACCCCGGTTTCAAGTTTGACAAAATGGTTGCTCAATCATCCCCAGGAACAGTATTTTATGATCAAAAGAATATAGAGGCTTCGCAAAGTACAATTATGCACTTACATGCTAACTTAACTATTGAGTCAGATGAACCAGATACTTTTCTTTTATATCGAAGTTTTGCACTTTCTCAATGTGCAATTAATCTTTCTGCTGAGAAGACGACTAATCCTAATAATACTGTAGCAAGGTGGGTATATTTAAATGGAATACTAGAGGAAGATGGATTAACGTATAGCGATATTCCATTAGGAACTCTATATGATAAAAGTCTATCAGATTTAGAAAAAATAAATAGTTTGTATGGTGATAGTTTACAAATGCCCGATGTTAGTTCTTTTCGATCTCCATCTTTTATGGAAACCCCCTTGTTGAGATTGATGGTGTCAAATGATGCAAAGTTACCATTTGTTTCCAAATTGAAAAAAGAGTCTTTTCATAAGGCATGCTCAATGTTTTCAGTTAATGTTGGTTATGAATTAGATAATGGAGAGTTTGTAGAAGTTAAAAAAGAAAAATCAAAAGAAATTTCTACAAGAAAAGAAACTATAGCTTTCTCTACTTGGCCATCTACTTTTGATGAATCAATGATTGATGGAATTACATCAGGATCGAATTGTGAAAATAACGATGATGGTGAATGTATTAAATATGAAAATTACGGTTCAGGAGATGGTAATAATTCTTGCAATATAAATAATAGAAGGAACGAGTTTCAATTCGTAGTTAGTTATTTATTTAATGGATCATTACTTAATAGTCGGTTTGGAAGTGTTTATAACATTCAAACTATAACAGGTTCAAGTCCACTGGACAATCAAGTTAGTGATGGACTATATTCATCAACCCAAAACTGTATGAGTAAATATGGTATTCAAGATACTTTGGGAAATTATGAAAATTATCTCAGTGATGAAGTTTATTGCGACCCAAGTGGTGAAACATTAATGCTAGGAGTGGAGAATAATCCTTTTCTATCCTTACCATTTGGTTCTCATTATGAAAGACTTTATTCAAGAGATTTGGTTGCATGGTCTCAGCCTTCACCAGGAACAGGAAGATGTTCATTTGTCGCAGTCGGAGAAGATAGTGATCTAAAGTACAGGTCAGGATCTAGATTTAATTCAATATTTGAACTAGGGGGTAATGAGGTTAATACCGATATTATTAAAAGGTATAAATTCTATGACCAAGAATCGGTGAATGACATGAGAAATGGTAATGGTCAATTTTTGACGTTTGGTCAGCGAAATATTGCACCTCCATTAAGTAAGGAAAATAATATTAGTTTTATAGGTAATTCAAAGGTTAAGTTTTTTGCACCAGCAGTTGGTATCACTTTATCATGTATTGATAATGGTTGTGAATATGAAAATAATGATAATCAAGTTATCACAACATCCAGTTTAATCGATAATATTACAGATAGTAATGAGTTAGAAAAAATAGAGATTAATAATTTTCCAATAGGGGCGTCAATTATTCAGAATGAGTCAATGGCCGATATTTCTGATTCTACTGATTATCCACTTGGATTTAATCGTTGGCCTAATGAGGATGACATTATGTTTCAATATATTGACTCCATTGACCTCGTTGATTATCCTCCTGACTTAGAATTAAGTAGTATGATCTATCTTGTTGCAGGTCTGGATTCTAACGCTGAAGTTATTGCTGATTTTGCATATTGGACAACCCCAAGAGAGGATCAGTATGACTTGAATGGCAATATCCTATATGAAGCCAATGTACTACCAGGATCTCTTCCTGAACCCAAAACGCAAATAAAGTTATTAATGATTGGAGGTGGAGACTATAAAAAACAACAAGTTGGAATATATTCTCTTAAATTAGTAGGAAATGATGTACCTGACTTGTCTTACTTTAAGAGCGATGTAGTGGCAAGATGCTCTGTAATACTTGATGAATGAGTTAACAATGAATATAAAAAAACTTTTCTTATTAATTATTTTAATGCATTTACTTTCTTGCAAACCAGAGAGTGCAAATAAAACAGTTGTTATTGGAACAGAGGGTATTTTTGATGGAGTATTAATCGAGGTAATAGGAGGGGAAGATAGGGGGGAGGTTTTAGTCGGGTCTGAACCTGTTTATGTCGATATAAAAATTGAAAATTTATCTAAGTATAGCATTACCGATATATCTCTCGACTTTGAAACAAGTGAGAACTCTGCTGAAATGGAATGGGCCTATATAGATTCAGGAGACCCCATATATCCAGGCGATAATGGAAAAGGCTGTATAGAAGATGAGCTTAGTGATAATCTTTTATGCCCTTGTCCTTCAAGTCAAATTATTTCAAGTGCAAGTTTAATAACTAGTGAGGTAAATCCGTCTAAGTGTTATTTATCTATTATTTATAATCCGGAAAAAACAGGTGAGTATACACAGCCATTTAAGGTGAGTTATCGAAACCTTGTTGAATACACAGAAGAAAGAAGAGTTCTTGCTTTTAAGACAGGGCATGCGGCATCATTAGTTGTCGTTGATGATGAATCGTTCTTTGATTTTGGGAATGTTGAACAGACTTCAATTACACCTAAAGTAAGAAAAATATTAGTCGAAAACAGGGGCGGTTTAACTGCAACAGATATTCATTTTGTAATTGAATCTGATATAAATCCACCACCAGTTGTCGTAGAGGAACATGATTGCCCCCTTTTCCTTGGGTATTTAGACTCATGCAATATTACGGTATCTTATACTGCATTAAACAACAGAGTTATTGATGAAGAAGAATTATTTACATCTACTTTTAAAATGAATTACATTGATGATGCGAGAGAAAGGGTAGGCAGCTTGAACTTATTCTATGAGTTTTTTTCAACAAAAATTAAAGCAAACTTCATAAGCCAAAAGAAAATAATTGACTTCCCTAATCTGGTTGCTGGAACTTTTAGTGAAAAGGAAATTGTAATTAACAATGATGGTTTGAGGAAGGGAATAATTGACCAAGTTATTATTTATAATGAGAACGACAAGCCGGTTATGTACTGCAACTCAGAGGACAATGAGAGTAAGCTTTTTTGCTTCCTTGATAATGATATGATGGCACGCTTGATCGATGTTCCGTTCGAGGTATATGACTTAAATCAATGCTTAGGTAGAGAGATTAAAGGGGTAACTGTTGACTCATCAGGAGAAAGTTGTTTTTTGAAACTTAGGTTTCATCCAAGTATTAATATTGACTCACAGATCAATGTTAGTGATTGGAGTTTCGGCTTGAGTTATTTTTCTAACTGGCATGATGATCCTACATTTAAAGAAATTGCAAAGATCTTTAAGATTAATGCGAATGCAACAAAAAGAGCTAAGTTAAGTATCAGTGTTTATAATATAACTAATCAAGAGTATAAATTGAAACGAGTTAATGATGATATTAACACTTTCGACTTCGGAGGAGTCAAACTTATTCAACCAGGTAGCAACTTAGAGCAAACTAAAATTGAAGTACGGCTTAAAAATACTGGTCAAGGTGAAATTACAATACAAGGGACGATGGACGGACAAAGTAAACCTGTTTCCATAAGTAAAGAATCTAAAACCCTAACCTCTGTTTTATACCCGGAAGAAACATCTTATTATAAAAATATTGCTAATGGTTGTGAAGTGGGAATAATTCTAGCAGAAGGAGATACATGTAAATTGACTTTTGATATAGTTCCAGTTTTCTTTAATGACACATTTAAAGAAGAGAGTATGTTATTTGATTATGGAGCTGAAAATTTAGGATTTAATATCAATAAATATAAAGAGTTTAATTTTTATTTTAAAGATAACAGTACTTATAATGATGATTATACTCTTACAGAACAATTACATAAATCAGTGAAATTGACAGGGGAATTAAAGTATAGAGGAATTCTTGTGTTTGATGCAGATAGCTTGAATCATAATGTTGGAACTCTTCAAGTCGGAGAAAGTGCAATACATTCATTACGGATTAATAATGTTGGGACTGGACCAGTCGAGTATATAAAGTTCGAAGATAATTTTGATCCTTTTAAAAAAATAAATGATGTAACTAATCCATTTTTTATTATTCCTGATTTTAATATTAGTGAGGGAGATAAAGATTGTTATTATATTGTAGATTTTTCTGAAAATGTAAGTTTGGACGAAGACTATGATGCCAAAGGTATTTTAAATCCCGGAGAGTCATGTCAGTTAATGGTATTTGTGAGAGTAAGAGACGATACAATTCAACCAGAAAGTTATTTCGATAACTTGGATAAAGAGTTATTAAGAGAGTATAGTAAAGAGATTGATAGTAGACCTGAAGTTTGGGAGTTTAGACAAGATATTGACACTAGTTTAGAGTTAAGTTTTCTTTACAGAGATGGAGATAAATATTTATATAATCAAGAAAATGAAAGTTATAACTTTCACTGGGGGAATGAAGTACAGGTAACACTTGATGAAGCACAGGCAAAAAATAATCATTATAAAATAGAGTTTGAACCTTTCTTCGCAGGTAAATGGTTGCCGAGCACTCCTCTACCTTCTACTAGTGCCGTGCTTTATAGGCCATTTATTACTTATCCCTTTATGTCTTTTGCTAGTTTTATAAGCTTTGACAGTTATATTGCAGATGATCTATGGATTTTGTTAAAGGAAGGTGAAAGTGCAGAGCTTAATAACCAAGAAAAATCAATAGAATACGTAGAAGGAATAATTAATGAGTATCCAGGAGAGTACTTGTTTCATGCAGGAACCTTTCCTGCGGATCAATCACATAATTTTAGTTTTGTTATGTCTCAATATGAAGGAAAAGCTGAAATAATTGATTTTGAGTTTAATAATTTGTCAGGAAGTAATGCTATTCAACTTGTGAATTTAACTAAGGATATTATTGGTAGAAAAACAGGTGAAATAAAATTAGAGTTTATTTTTAGTCCTGTTGATCAGGTAAAATACGAATCAGAGGTTTTAATTACTTATTACAATGGGCTAAAGGATAAAGATGGTAATGCTATAGAGGTTAGAAAAGTTATAAAAGTAATAGCTGAAGGAATTACTAATTTTCCAGAGCTAGAAATTAGCTATCAGTTATATGATATTAACTATAATAATAGTTCAAATGAGGTAGTGGAAAGTTTGATTCCAGGAGTATTTACTATTCCAACTGTTTATAACAGAGCGCATCTTGATGAGATAACTTTGTCGGAGATTAGGGATTCAAAGTCTTATGGTAAAGTTACAATTAAATTAAAAAATATATCAAACCTTCCATTTGAAGGCATAGATCTGAGACCTGGTAAAGAATTTAACTCTGCTGAAAAGGGTAACTTTGAAGAAATTGATTATAAGATTTTGGATAGTAACAAAGATAAGGACTTGGCTCCCGGAGAAGAAATTGAATTTGATATTGTGTATAACCCAATAACAACGTCATTGATTTCCTCCCTCTTTATTACTCTGAATTATAATATAGCAAGTAATCAATCAATTTCGACTGGATTCAATATTAACTTGCTTCCTTTAAATCCTGCAGTTTTGACAACTGAGGATCTTCCAACTTTCTATGTTATAGATGCAGAATCGGGGATCAGTTTACCCTCATTTGAACATAACTTTGGTTCAGTAAATAACCCCAGTCATATTATACTGAGTGGGAATTATCCTCAAGTTGAATCTTCTGGAGATATTTTAATAACAAATATTACGAATATGAATGCATCATTCTTAAAAGCATTAGAAGAAGTTTCAGTTTCAATAAATAATATAAACAACCAATTTAAAATAATTGATTCTTTGGGAAATGAGAGAGTAATTAGTGTTCCTTTTAATTCAGTAGAAGTTTTAAGTGAGTTTAAAAAGTACACTCATAAAGAACTTGCTGAAGTTATTGAAGGATTATTAAATGTAAATCAGATTAACAATCAGTATTCAGTATCATTTGACCACATGGAAGGGAAATATAATATTTCCTCCAACTCAAATTTTAGAATTGAATGGGTTGGGAGTACAGGAGAGAAAAGCAGTCTATGGGAGTTAATGGGGTTTAATGATGATTCAATATTGTTAGATAAGAATGTATTTCAATCTGATATAAATTTACTCTCATGTGATTATGAAGGTAAAGATTATAAAATTTATGAAAAAGATATTAATGATACACAATTAACTATATGTGCAACGAAACCTTGCATAGTCGGTGATGACCAAAAAGAACTAGAGTTTTATAAGAGAGGTTTTAACTCCGCATCGACAGAGCAATGTCAGATAGAAATATTTTTATCCTTAAATGAAAAATATATATCAAAAAGTATTGCCCCTAGTGAACATTTGATAAACCTTAATTATTATAATAATAATAGAGAGACTACTGGATTTATTACATTTAATCTAAATGGATTTGTAGAGGCCAATAAATCAATACCTTTGACAAATAATGGTATATATAACGTGCAGTCTGAAAGTGATGGCAGTGTTAACTTTTCATGGGATCATGCAGAGCCTGAATCTGTCTTTTGGGGAAATGGAGTAGGGTATCGTATTTTTATTAGTCCTTCTCGCTCTAGATTGGAATCAATTGCAGGAGGAATAACAAGTGATTTACTTTATTTAGATGTAGATAGATATTCAAATAATGTACATATTGAAAACTTAACTCCATCTAGGTATTACTATTTTAAGGTAGTATTAATGAGAGAGAAAAATAATATCATTTATGCATCAGAGATAACAGGCAGGGATATCATCGATGTAGTTATTCCACCAAGTGGGAGTATTTATATACATGATTACAGATCGCTAGTAGAGACGAAAAAACCAGATGAAATAGGATTAAAACAGAATGGCATTGATTATTGTAGAGGAAAGTCTTTGGGCATAGTAGATGATGGTGTTCAATCATTGTATAAAGGTGGACTAATTAATAAAAATATTTGGGATTATTTAAAACGAGATCCAGACCCCAAAAATTATTCAAACTATTCAGAGTATAATCTTGTTGTTATTTCTCATTGGTTGGGCGATGACCCTGTAGATATTTCTAGCTACTTTGAAGAGTATGGTTTTGATTCTGGCAATATGGGGCAATACGTACCGGAAGAGCAATTAATATACCAAAAAAATTGCACTAATTCTTCTTGCAATGAACTAAGTATGGTCGCAGGGGGAGATGGAATTGACCTACCATTAGATGCATTATTTTTTGTAGATGAAGAAAAAATACATGCATCATTCAGATGTTATTTTCAGTTGCAACATGAATGAATGATTTAATATCTCCAGAGATACTATCTTAAGTACAACGAAATTTGTATACTAATACAATTATTATTATAATAAATAATCCTTAAAATAAACTCAGTTTTTCTTTATTATTGAATACTTTTAAAAAAAATATAAATTATGATAATATAGTAAATTAAACTGGGAACAATATGAAAAGAAGTATGTCTTTATTTTTATTATTAGGCGCACTTTTATTGTTATGTTTTCCTGTTCAAGCATTTGCTAATTTCAATGAATTTTTAACATCTATTAAGTTTGAAGCATTTGCTGTCGCTGTATTTGTATTTATGCCAATATCAATAATTATGGGTATAATTTATAAAAAGGTTGAATCTCTATATTTGTTATTTTGTATTTTCTTTACTTGCCGGCCCCTTGCTTCAATCCATTTTATTCATGAAATTGGGTACTCAGGAACATCAAGGGGGCTTCAACTTACATTTGTTGATGTTTTTATATTGATTATATTCTCACTAATATTATTACGTCGTGAGACTCATATTAAGATAAACCCTAATTACTTTATATTGATTGTACTAATGTGGTCTTGGGGAGCCTACTCTGCATTTGCCTTGGAGCCAGAAAATATGTTGTATGGATTTTTTGAAGTATGGCAGCGATTTTGGATAGTATTATTTTTTTGGGTGATGTCTAACATTATTACTTCGGAGAAAAAACTGGAGTTTTGTATTTTAAGTATGTCATTTGTTGGTCTGTTTGTTGGACTTAATTCGTTGTACCAGCGGTATGTACTAAAACAAGTAATATGCACAGGTGGTTTAGAGCATCAAAATGCTACAGTAATGTTTTGTCATATATATGGTACTCTGGCATTATCACAGGTCTTAAATTCTAATAATAAATATATAAGTAAAATATTTTATTTATTTATTTTATTATTATACTTTGGAACTGTTATCCTCACTCTTTCCAGAGCGGGGTTAGTTGCATTTATATCTTCACTGGGTCTGTTTTCGATAGCCATAGTGATACTCAAGTTCAGCTTTAGGCGACTTCTGTTTATATGTTGTGCGTTTGTTGGGTTGGTGATATTTATAACACCTGCATTCGATACAATTAAAGAGCGTTTTGAAACTGCTCCAATAGAGTCTGGATTGACAAGAGTATGGTATCTTCGTGTAGGGATGGAGATAATTAAGAAAAATATGTTAACAGGAGTTGGAATAAATAATATAGCAGTTAAGCTCGGATTCCCGTATAGCTATGCAGAAAACATAGAACCAGTTAAGTATATGAAGGATGGAGTTGAAGTTACTCACTCCCTGAGGTCATCTGAGAGTGAAATGAAAAAACGATTTGAAGAAGAGGGGCGTATTGGTTTAGGAATACCAGAAAGTGCATATTTAGTTACATGGGTAGAGGAAGGTTTGATAGGTTTTACTATATACATATTTATCCTATTTTCTTTTTATATAACAAGTATAATAAATACATTATACTTTAGAAAAGTTAATCAGTTATATTTTTTATCGTCCTTAGCACTTGTTTCGGCATTAACATTTGTCTATATTCAAAGTATAATAGAGTCTGTGATTAAACAAAGAGGGGCAATGTATCAATTATATCTTTCATTTGCGATTATTGGTTTTATTGCAAGTGAAAGAATAAAACATAAGAAAAATAAAAGGCTCGTGACTAATCAATAATATTTGCCTTTAATGTGCTAAGAGTATCCCTAACGGCCATATTACATCGAGTAAATCCATCTCTAGTTAACCTCGGGTGGGCTCGTTTAAAACTTGATTCAAAATAAACTTTATCTTCATTAGAGTTTGCAAACTGTTTTGCAATAGACATGATTTTAATTTTTATTTCACAAGGAGGGTATATAGTAGACCCTTTTAAGCTTTTTTGAAAAGTTAAATAAAGATCTCCTTTTTTAAGCTTTTTATTTTTTAAATCCAATAAAACTAAGTGGTAACCTTTGTTTGTTAAAATTTGTTCCATAGTGTTTATGTATCTTATATTCTTTGAAGGGTAATCTTTATTAAAATAAATAGCTCTAGTATGATTATTTGAAGTTGCATTTACTAATTGTAAATTTAAAGCATAAATAGATATAAATAAAACGAGTTTATTCAAGTTATTCCCCTCATCGTTAATTATTATATCTTATATTTACCAATATATCGAATGGTTAGCTTGGTTGACGCCATGTCAGTAAGGTGTTATCTGTCTTAAATGAGAAGAGAGCAACAAAAGCAAGAAACATATAAACACTTAAAATCATCCTGCATAGATGTAATTAATGACATTGGTATCAAAGATATTCAGGTTAAAGATATTATAGATAATGCTGGAGTTGCAAGAGGTACTTTCTATTTTCATTTTGAAGATAAAGAAGCAATCTTAGAAGATATTTTGCAAGACTATAATGGGTATTTATTAAAAACACTTTCTAGGATTTTGAAAGATTCCAATGGTTACTACGGACAAAAAATATTAAAACAAATTGCTAATGAGGTAATTACGTTTCTTGAAACTAATACCGTTTTTATTCATGTTTACTTAGAGCAAATGACTTCAGGGAGAAATGTAAAAAGAGTAAGAGATGGTGTAAACCCAGAATTAGAAAACATGCTAACGATATTCTTTATTGAGCAAGGTTCTTGCGACCAAACTACTGCAAAGTTATTAACTCATGCTCTAATGTCAATGTGGATGAGAATTGGACTCCAGTATACCTTAAGTAATAATTTAGATAGAAACAAAGCAATAGAAGCAATTGTAAAATTAAGCGCAGGTGCAATTAAGTCATATGTTCCATCCTTAACAAAATACTTTATAAATTGAACGGAGATGCAAAATGAATATTGAATGGGGTGTAATTAATGATTTTTTAATCATGTCAGTTTTACTGTTAATTTCTAATGGTATTGTAAGAGCTATTCCTGTTTTTAGAAAAATAGCAGTGCCAGCAAATATTATTGCAGGAGTTATATTTCTGATTCTAGGCCCTGAAGTTTTACAATTCGTAGATATCTCTTATGAAAGGTTTGGAACATATGTTTATCACTTACTCCCTCTTATCTTTATTGCCATGGGACTTGGTTCAGCTGCTCAAAATAAAAAATCTTCCATAGTCTCTAGTGGAGTTATTCTAAGTATTGGCTATGGAGCACAAGCTGTTATTGGATTATTAGTTGTACAGCTTTACTCAATGGTTTCATCAAGTGAATTATTTCCAAACTTTGGCTATATGCTAATGCTTGGGTTTGGGCAAGGCCCTGGGCAAGCATATTCCCTTGGTAGTACCTGGGAAAATGCAGGTTTTGTAAACGGAGGATCAATTGGTTTAACGTTCGCAGCCTTCGGATATTTATGGGCCGCAATTCCAGGCGTTTTAATTGTTTCTTGGTTTAACAATAAAAGCAAAGTAGAAAAAAATGAATATTTTACAGAACAGTCCAAAGTCGTAGCTAATGAGAACTCAAATTTAACTCAGCAAATTACTTGGGTTGCTTTTGTTTACTTTATTACTTATTCATTATTGAAATTTATAGATATTAATTTTCTTACACAAAAAACAAAATTAATTATGCAGCTAAAGGGAACTTTGTGGGGAGTTCATTTTATCATTGCAGCGCTTTTAGCACTTGCTATAAAAAAGATATTAAATGGATTTAAAAAAAGTGAGCTTATTAATAATGACCTAATGACTAAACTATCTGGAGTATTCTTAGATTTTATGGTTGTGGCAGCGATAGCAGCAATTTCTTTAAAAGTTTTAAGAGAATATTTAACGATCATCATTTTAATGACTTCGATTGGTGGTATAGCAATGATTGGATTAGTTTATTTACTTATTCAAAAGTCTAGGCTTGATTATCCTCTTGGGAGATTTGCTGTATTATTTGGCACTTTAACAGGAACTTTAAGTACAGGATTAACTTTAAACAGAATGGTTGACCCTGAATTTAAAACTTCTGCGGCACAAGATGTGGTTATGGGTGCAGGTATATCAGTACCCTTAACTATTCCAATTTTTGCTACATTTTTAATACCTTTATTCGGGCAAGGTCAATCAGATCCCAATTTTTATTACTGGATAAATATTTTAATTCTTTCCGTTTATACTGTGATACTTTATACTTTCTGGAAAGTATTCGTAGTAAAAGGGTCGACTATTTCGCCCTGAGTATTTTTAGTCACTTAGTTGAATAATAAAAAAATTGACAAAAAAAATACTTTAATGCTTTTGAAATAATATTTTTTTGCTAGAATAATATCGTTAGTCATGGACAGACTGATGAATACCTAAGGATGGGAACAGCATGGAATCTCAAAATTTAAACTATTCCAAAGAAATTAGAACTCCTTGCAATTTAGATTTAGAGCTCTTATGTAATATACAAGAAAAGTATTTGAAAGGTGGAATTAGAACTATCGTTGTTATGCCATCAATTTCATTTCCTCATGAAAATCTAAAGGGAATTTTAGGCATTGAACACTACGAAGCAAGAAGTCTTTGGGAGATATTGGCCGCAAATTGTCCCAGAACAAAAATAATCTTTATCACTTCTAGAAAAATGATTATTGAAAATATTAAGCATTTATTATCGTCCAGTAAAAATGGGGCCAGTATTAGACAAAGAGTTAGTTTTATTAGTTTGGATGATCTTAGGGTTGATGTCCCATTAGGGGATAAGCTATTAGCACGCCCAGATTTAATAAGGATTATAAAAAATAAAATAAATCCAAGTGAAACATATTTGGAAAGTTTTATATCTACTGATTGTGAAAAAAAAGTGGCACAAGCATTAGGAATAGTTTCCTTTGGATCATTTGATCAATACTGGGCAACGAAAAGCGGAAATAGAAAGATTTTTCAAGAATGCGGAATTAATTTTGCCGATGGTATTAATGATATTTACAGTGAGTCTCAATTAAAATTAGCAATCGTTTCTTTATGGGAGAAATATCCATTAATTACAAAGCATATGATGAAGCTTGATACTGGTGTTTCCGGTGATGGTAATGCTATTGTTCAGCATAAAATTACTTTTGATGAATTTAAAACATTAGGTCAACCACAAAAAGATAAATATCTTGATGCGATTTTATTAAATGCTAAATATCAATCTAAATGTATGGAGTGGAGTGAATATTCAAAACAAATTACAGAAGGAATGATTATTGAGCTATTTATTTCAGGTGAGCTTAGATGCTCTCCCAGTGCACAAGGTAAAATTCACCCTGATGGCCACGTTGAACTACTATCTACTCACGAGCAAATTCTTGATGAAAACGGGATGAAGTTTTTAGGGGGAACTTTTCCGGCCTCTAAGGACTACAGAGAAACATTGACTCAATATACCGATCTTATCGGTAAGGAGCTAGCTACTCGAGGAGTAATCGGTAGCTATAGCATTGACTTTCTACTTAGTGAGGAAAATGGAAAGACTATTGTTTGGGTTATTGAAATAAACATTAGAAAAGGTGGAACAACTCACCCTTATTTTACAGCAAAATATTTAACAAATTCTAGATATGACTCTGCAAAAGGTGTACTAATTAATGATAAGAACCAAGAAGTAGTATATATTTCTAACGATAATTTTACCTTTTATGAATTAAAAAAGTATTCGGTCAATTACTGGCTTGATTTGGTTAATGATCAAGGATTGTTATTTTCTGCTCAGAGGCAGGAAGGAATAGTTTTTCACTTATTAGAAGCAATGAATTCTGTAGGGAAAATTGGTTACACAGTAATCTCTAAAACAATTGAAGATGCTAGAAAATTAGAACAACAGTTATTCAATCTCGTTAAAACACTTTAAGTCAGTTCTAAAGTCTTTATAAATAATTCCGAGTCAGCTTTATTGCTGCTTTTCTAAGGAGAACAAAATTGAAATTGATTAATAAGGGCCTGAATTATAAATTATTTTTTCTTTCCATATTCTTTATTGCTATTATTAGCTTTCTAGAGCAATTTACAGTCAAGCAACCCCTTGTTATTTCAAAGCACCTCAGTAGTACGAAGTTGTCGAGGTGAATCCCTGACCAATACAGTCAGGCTGGCGCCACTTGTTACTAAATTCATACTTATGCTAGATTAAATATGTATTTTATTTTTACTTTTGTAAAAAATGATTACCTAACGTTTTAATTCAGTATATAATTAATTGGCACCTTAAGTATGGAGGCACTGTGAAGAAGGTTTACAAAAGTTTTGAAGAGCTATTAAGCCACAATGAAACCATTTTTACTCATATTTTGAAAAACGGACATAAGGGAATTATTCGAGCATGTTGGGATGCTCGTCAAGGGGAAATTGAACAACTAATCAATAAAATTAAACATCTTGAAGGTAGAGTTTTAAAAGAAGATAAATCAATAAGAGAAAGAGATGAAAAACTAAATAATTATTCCCAGTTGGAGAATGAACTTTCAGAAGCAACAGAATATATCGAAGAGTTAAGAGACTATGGGGAGCAAGTAAAGCAAGCAGTTGAGATGGCAAAAGCAGACACCGATAGCGTTAGGGATGAATTAGATAAAGAATTGATTAAGCGTCAAAAACTAGAAGAAAAAGAGAAAGGTTTGGAGTTGGAGTTGGCACACTCCCTGGAAGAACTTACAAAATCTAATGAGTATGTAGATAAATTAAAAAAATATGTTGATAAATCAGAAGAGTTATCTAGTGAGTCTCAAAAAGAATCAGCAAGTTTAAAAGAAGATGTTGAAATGTTACTTCAGTCATCCGATGAGGCCCAAGCACAAATAAAATCTTTAACCGAAGAAAATTTTAAGCTTGAAAATGAATTAACGGCAATTAAATCAACTTCAGTTGATTTGGATATTAATGTAAGAAAGTCGGAAAAAGAAATTTCACAATTAAATCACCAATTCAAGATTGTACAAGAAGAGAGAGATCGAGCTAAATTACTAGCAGAGAAATCAATTGCTGATGCAGATCAAGCAAATGCTAATTTAAATAGGCTCGAAACGGTAAATGAAAAAATTAACTCAGAACTGGATCAAAGCAAGATCTATTTAGAAGAACTACAAAATTACTCCTGTGAACTAAGAGAAGATACTAAAAACACAAGAAGTTCAGTTGTTAAACTCCAAGCTAATTTAGATAAATTAAAAGATTATTCTAACAGAGTAAAACTATACTTAGATAGAGAAAAACAAGAACATCAACAAACTGCCCAATATGCAGAAGAGTTAGAAAAACATATGCACTATGTAAAAGTTGATAATGAAAAATTAAAATCTGAAGTGTTTAGATTAAAGAGTATGATTAAAAATGTTCAAACTTCAATTGATAAAAATACGCAAGGAGAAGTTCCCTTAGTTGATAATAACACTGATATAGCATAGCTATTTCCTCTGATACTCTTTAGGTTTTGACGAAAAAAAAATAACCATTTAGAATTATTGTATTATCCATATGGAAGTGGAGTTTACATGACTGATTTATCATTTTTTACTTTAAAAAAAGTTTCTCAAATTTTTGGAGAGGATATTCATCTCACTAAGAGCAAGTTAATTGAGCTAGAAAAAAATAAATTAATTCCTAAATTAAAGCAGGTTAAACGAGGGGCAACTAAGATAAAAGGTTGGGAGTCTCATGACTTACCCGAAATCGGAGAGCAATTAGGATTTTTAAGTAGACCTGAAAAATCATTAGCGATTTCAATTTTTACAACTAAAGGCGGAGTACTAAAAACGACTCTTTCTCTTAATCTGGCCAGAGTTGCGGCATTACACAATATTAAAACTTGTGTCGTTGGACTTGATGTTCAAGGAGATATTACAACAGCATTAGGTCATGACGGAGAATATGAAAATTACTCAGGGATTGAAGATGTTATTAGCAGGATTGATAGCATCAAAGGACTTGCAGATATTTTTAGTGGAAAATCAATTTTAGAAGATGTGATTGTTCCGACAGATTTACCAAATTTATTTCTTATTCCTGAAACTCCTGAACTCGTAGCAATGAATGATTCCATTAACAATATCAACCGAAGGGAATTTTGGCTAAAAGATAGAATAGTAGATAAATTAAAACAAAACTTTGATTTAATTATCATGGACTGTTCTCCCAATTGGAACAAGTTAACAACCAATGCTCTAGTCGCTTCTGATGCTCTTATTTCACCACTGGAGTGCAAAATAAATAATTTTAGAAACTTTAGGGTTTTTCAAGAGTTTTTAAAAGAATTTAAAGAAGATATGAGATTGAAGTTTGATCAAATATTTATTCCCACTAAATTTAGCTTAAATAAAAAACTTAGTTTAGAAATTAAAGATTGGTATGAAAGTAATGTTGATGGTTGTTTACATGATGGAATTCGTGAAAGTGTTTCAGGAGAAGAAGCAACAGCATTGAATATTTCCATGATTGAACATGCCCCAAATAGTAAGGTTGCAGCGGAGTTTAAACAAATTGTTAAAAGTGTTTTTGAACAATTAGGAACAAAAAGGTCAGATCCTATTACTAATATGTTCTCTTTTAACACGGATTCTTTTGACTATAATTCAAATGAGATTAATTAATGGCACTAGGACTCAAAGATTTAAAAAAAGGTGCAGAAAAAAAAGAGGTTGCCCGAACTAATAAGTTGAGGCCATGGGAAAACTTTGAAAAACAAGAGAACCAATTAAAAACCTTCACTGCTCAAGAAGCAGTGAAGAATGCTAAGAAAATTATGAAAAAAAATGAATTGTTAATAGAGCAAATATACAGGAGACGTAGAGCTAGATTAACAGGAGATATTCAATAAATTGCCAGGAGTTATTATGGTATCTAAACAAGAAAAGAAAAATAAAAAAGAAAAGCAGAGAAAAAGTCGCGCTGGTTTCAAGAAGGAGCAAGAAGCCAAGTCAAAAATAATTACTTCAAGCCAAAAGAAGCATGGGAAGCAATTAATATTTTTTATGTTGGCATTACTCGCCGGTATTTCAACTTTTGTCTTTATGAATATAAATAAATAATTAATTTAAAAAGTTCTTAAGATCATTTTGAGTAAAGCAATTCATAATTTTTTTTCCAAACCTCTCTTGTAGATCCTCACTTGAACTACCCATCATCAATCCTTGTAATGCTTGTTTACAAACCTTGTTTGAATACTTATTGGGAATACCTTGGCAGTTATTTTGAAACTTGCTTGCCGCAATGGGGGAACCCTTGAATGATTTCATGGATAACTCTTCACAGTATTCTTGGTCATAGTTTTTACTACAAGAAATTATTGATAATATTATAATAATAATTTTAATTTTATCACTCCAGATATCTTTATCTCATATTATAACACAAATAATCTTGATCCAAATGCTACATCAATATATTAAAAACTTACAGTTCCACTTACCCATATATAGATAAGGTAAAAGTTTATATAATAATTTATTTAAATATTTTCAACTAATAGGAGATTTAATGAAAATAGCACTTTTATTTCTAGTTATGTTTTCAACTAATTTATGGGCATCCTTTGAAAATGCCCCGCCTTCATATTCATTAAAAAGAGGGGATGGAAGTAAAGCTGTTTTTGTAGATATTAAAAGTGCTGTCTATAAAATAAATTATGATGTAGATAAATTACAAACAATGGTTACTTCAACTATTACATTTGAAATGCCTGAAGAGGGTAGGCCTGTCATTGATTTAGTTCCTTTAATTAGAAGTGCTAAGATTGGAGATGAAAGAATTTCTACGAATACTTTTTCTCCAAACAATGTTTCGACATTGAGATATTTAGATAAATTACTTGGAGAAGGTGAGTATACTGTTGTTATTGAGCATAAATTAGAAAAGTATTTAAGATATTCTACTTATAATAGAAGTGTGAGAAGTGCATTTTGGATGTCCGATTTATCAGACAGAAGATTTTTAGAGCAATTCCTTCCAACAAGCCTAGAGTATGATCAATATTCTATGACTTTCGAGGTCGCAGTAATAGGAACAAATATAAATCATGTCATTAAAACAAATGGTAAGATTATAAAGTCTGAAGATAATAAATGGAAAATTTCTTACCCTGATTATTTTACGTCATCCTCTATTTTCTTTCATTTATTTGAAAAAGGTGCCTATAAGGAAAATAATTTTACTTATCAATCAATTGACGGACGCACTATTAATGTTGATTTATATGGAACAAGTTATCTATCTGAATATAAAACGAGAACTCTTTCTGTATTGCGTGAGCTAGAAAATGATTATGGCGTCTGGCCACATGAAGGTCTTGTAATTTATGGTGCCGGCTCAGGAGGTATGGAATATTGTGGAGCTACAATCACTAGTCTTAGAGCTTTAGGGCATGAGTTAATACATAGTTATTTTGCAAGGGGAGTTATGTCAGCTCGCGGAAATTCAGGATGGATGGATGAAGCAATTGCTAGCTGGAGAGATTCAAACTATAGAAGAAGAACATTGGGAGAGCTTGAAGTTACTAAAATGGCAGGTCACTCAATTTATAGAAGAACGACCGATCGAGCTGCTTATACCAAGGGCGCTAGATTTATGGGGTATTTAGATACATTATTCTTACAACAAGGTGGGTTAAAAAAGTTTTTAAAAAGTTACTTTACTGAAAGAAAGTTAACTCCAGTATTAACGAGTACTTTTCAAGATGACTTAGAGCTATTTTTTAATCATGACCTAGATGATTTATTTAATCCTTTTATTTATGGTCAGTCACCTACTGAATCTCATGACTTAATTCACCCTGAAAATCCGTTTCATCCAGAGCTGACAGATCAGGATATGCTTAATTTATTGTAATCGTTCGGCGCGCCGAGTTATTAAAATTTATTGCGCTTCCTATTGAAAAATTTATAAACTATTTTAGTTAATAAATTCAGGAGATTTCTATGAGAAAACTTAGTATTTCACTATTAGTATTTATGATTATGGGATTAATATCTTGTCAAGGTCGAGGGCCTAGTTCCACGGATAGTAGCTCTACTATTGGTGTGATAATGGAAACAAATAAAGGCTCAATCGAACTAGAGCTAGATAGTACTAAAGCTCCAGTTACTGTAAAAAACTTTTTAAGATATGTAGACGAGGGATTTTATAATAATACAATTTTCCACAGAGTGATTGATAACTTTATGATTCAAGGTGGTGGGTTTACTAAGGATATGGGTAAAAAAGATACACATTCACCAATTAAAAACGAAGCTAGTAACGGCCTTAGCAATGATGTTGGTACAATTGCTATGGCAAGAACTGGAGTTGTTGATAGCGCAACAGCACAGTTCTTTATTAATGTTAAAGAAAATGGATTTTTGAACCACAAGGATAAATCTCAGAGAGGTTTTGGATATGCTGTTTTTGGTAGAGTAATTAAGGGAATGGATGTTGTTAATACAATTAAAATGGCAAAAACATCTGCTCAAGGCCCTATGCAAAATGTTCCTGTTGTTCCTGTCGTTATCAAGTCAGTAAGAAGAAAATGAAAATTATAAAAGGAAAATTAGTTACTTTAGAATATGTCTTGATAGAGCAGTCAACTGGAGAAAAGTTAGATTGCTCGGAAGATTCGGGTGCATTGTCTTATGTTCACGGAGCAGGGGGGTTACTTCCTTGCTTGGAAGAAACCCTGGAAGGAAAGGATAAAGATGAAAAATTTTTTGTTAGTTTTTCAGCGGAGCAAGCATATGGAAAATATGACCCTGATTTACTGATGGAAGTGCCCATTACTAGATATGTTCATCCTGAAAAATTAGAAATTGGACAGCAATTTGAATTGGAGTTTTCTGAAACAAAGATTTATGTCTACGTTAAGGAGATTAAAGAAAGCACCGTTGTTGTTGATGGAAACCATCCTCTTGCAGGAAAAGCATTAAAGTTTGATGTTAATATTACGGAAGTGAGAGATCCAACAGCGGAAGAGTTAGAGTTTTCAAGTGTTAAATAATTAGGAGAATAGATGAAGTTATTTACTTTAGTCCTGGTATCTTTTTTAATGAATTCAGTATTTGCAAATTCAGCCATTGTGGATAACGAAGAAAAATATTTTCAATGGAAAGATCAAATTGAAAGTGGGCTATTGGTAAAATCAAAATTAACACGAGAGGAAGAAAAATATTATATTGATGCGGTTTGGGATACCTTTACTTCAGGAAAAGGAAAACGATCACTACTTAAAGAAATAATACAACAAGAGTGGGCAATTGAAGAAAGCTTTAGATTAGAGCTTTTAGGGGTTATGTATTTAAAAAGAACAAGTGCCACGCAGCGATTTAAGGGCCAACTTAAAGAGACAAAGGTTTTCTCTAAAAGGCTAAAGATATTAATAGCTTCATATCCCGATGAGTCAAGGTTGCTAATTCCAGGTGAGCAATTTCACGAGATTATTTCTGCAGTAAGTATGCCGGTATTTAGAAATAAAACCAATGAAGAGCTACAAGATTTGTATGACTATTCCCCGGACTTGGTAAGTTATCGAGGGGGAGAGTATTCAAATTCAGTGAAGCTATTTGTATTCTGCAGAAAGAATAGGCTATATCCATGCATGATGCTAATGAAAGATATTTACAATAATCCAGTATACCTTGGTGATACTTTATGGCATCAACAAGCTTTAGGTTCATCTAGCAGGGGGTTACCTTATAACAAGGTTAATGGGAATACACCTTCAGGTGTTCATACTATGGATTCAGTGATGCCAGAAGCAAATAGACCTTTGGCATTTGGTAAGTACAGAAGAGTGATCTTACAATTTTCCCCCGATGATCTTGATACATCAATACTACTACCAAATTCTGCGCAAGATAAAACATGGTGGAAGCAAGCTAGTATCGCTAGAGATGTAGGGAGAGCTCATTTAAGAATTCATGGAACAGGTAGACAAAATACTGATCCAACAACTCCTTTTTACCCACTAAGGCAAACTGCAGGTTGTATTTCTCAAAAAGAAGGAATTTATAATAATCAAGAATATAAAGAACAAAGAGTTTTACTAGATACACTAATGCAAGCAATGGAGTTTGATCCAATATTTGACAACGAAGTTAAAATTAAGGGAATTCTTTATTTAGTTGAAATTGATAATAAAAATGAATCGATAGCATTAAGCGAGATCAAGGAAAAGCTTGAGCTTTCTTTCTAATAAGCGTTATTTAACTAATTGTTTTTTTACTGATATAGTTATTAACTAAAAATGATACTGGAGACTAATATGATTAAAGCAATCATTATTACCCTTTTGCTTGTAGCAGGATGTAGTACTGAAAATGAGGCAAAAAAAGAACTTTGGATCTATACTTCAATGTATAAAGATACAATTAATGATTTAACTCCACTTTTAAAAAAGAAATTTCCAGGTATACAGTTTAATTGGTACCAAGCAGGTTCAGAAGAAATTGCAACCAAGGTTAATGCAGAATTACTTGCAGGCAACTTACAGGCAGATATCTTAATTTCATCAGATCGGTTTTGGTATGAAGAAATGGCACAAAAAGGTTTCTTGCATTCCTATCCTTCTCCCAATGCGAGCAAGGTTCCAGTTCAATTAAAAAATAAGGATGGTTTTTATAGCGCTGTCAGTTTACCTGTCATGGTACTTTGTTACAATAATGAGGTTATTACAGAGGGAAATATACCTACTACATTTAAAGAAATGGCACTACCAAAATGGAAGGATAAGTTTACGACTGGCTCTCCTCTTGCTTCTGGTACGAATTTTACAACAATGGCAATGTTACAACATCACTATGGCTGGGATTATTTTAAATCATTAAAAATAAATAATATAATTTCACAAGGTGGGAATAGTTCTGTTTTAAGAAGAATTCAAAGTAAGGAACGTCCTGTAGGTTGGGTATTATTAGAAAATATTTTGCGTTTTAAAGGAAAAGATGATCGTTTGAAAATAATTTATCCAAAGGATGGAGTTGTCACTCATGCAAATGTGATGGCCGTAACAAAAAAAGAAAATGGAGATAGAAAACTAGCAGAGAAATTTGTCGATTGGATGTTTAGTACCGAAGGTCAAAATATAATGGTTAAATCATTTATGTATTCACCATTACCTTCATTTATTCCACCAGTCGGTGCCCCTAAGTTTTCAGAGATATTAAGTAATTCATTTCCATGGACCAATAAGTTCTTGCAAAAAGTAACGGCATCAAGAGCAGAGTTAAAAGAAAAGTATACAGAGATAATGTTTCAGTAGAATAAGGCATTAATGTCAAAATTATTTAATCAGAAATTTATTTTATCATTTTCAATTTTGGTTTTAATTACCTTTTGCCTTTATCCTTTTTGTGTTTTAATTGGAAAAGTTATTTTTTCAGGAGCAGATGGTGCTTTTAATCTTCACTACGTACAAAAAGCATTTTTAAGTAAATCAACATTTTCAGCAATTACAAATACTCTCTGGGTAAGCCTAGCTTCAGCACTATTTAGCACACTACTAGCAATTCCATTAAGTTGGGTTTTAACACGAACGAATCTTCCTAAAGCTGGAGTTTGGCGATCATTATTTTGCCTGCCGTATGCAATTCCTCCGTATATTGGTGCCATTGCTTGGATCTATTTAGCAAATCCTTCTAACGGATTAATTAATGAGCTATTTGGGGTTAAACTTTTTAATATATATTCTAGTGGTGGATTAATTTGGGTGATGGGTAGTTTCTTTTATACCTTTATACTTTTATCTCTCTCTTCTGCTTTAGACCGAATGGACCCTTCTTTAGAAGAAGCTGCACGTTTATCAGGCGCAGGACCTTTTAGAATATTTTTTCAAATAACACTACCAATTGTCTGGCCATCACTAATGAGTGGAGTCTTACTAGTAATTTTAGCAGCAGCTGCTAGCTTTGGAGTTCCGGCCCTAATTGGTAATCCCGCTGGAATTTATTTAATGACGACAAAGATATATACTTATCAAAAGATGGGATCTTTGAGCGGGATATATCAGTCTGGTGCAATCTCAATAATTTTATTAATTCTTGCAATTATTATTTTAGTGGTAAATCAAAAAATCTTATCAAGAGATCACTTTAAAACTATCTCAGGTAAAACTAGTCGACATAGTTTAATTGACCTTGGTAAATGGAAAGCAGTGATTAGTTTTTTTCTTGCGATATTTATTTTTATTTTATTTATATTACCAATACTAGGAATAGCTTTCACTGCTTTAAGTAAAATTCAAGGAAAGTTTGAACTTTCAAATTTAGGACTGCAAAATTTTTATAAGGTATTTTTTGAAGTTAACGAAACTCCTCGAGCTTTTAGAAATTCATTAGTGTTAGCTTTTGTTGTTGCAACCGTTGCAACATTTTTCGGCATGATTATGTCCTATATAAACGTTAAAACGAGAATAAAGGGAAGAAGTCTTATTGAGATATTTGCCTCTTTACCATATGCAACACCGGGAACAGTTTTAGCTTTAGCATTTATTTTAAGTTTTAGCGGTGGAATATGGGGGATTAAAATTGCTTTATATAATACTTTATTTATGATCGGACTGGCATACTTTGCTAAATATCTTAACTTTGCCATTAGAACAACAGGGGATGGATTTGGACAGATTGATGATTGCTTATCAGAAGCAGCTAGAGTTTCAGGAGCTAGCTGGGGGACAACATTAACGACCATTTGGTTTCCTTTGATGAAACCAGCATTAGTGGCATCATGGTTTTTAATTTTTATGCCTGCGTTTAGTGAATTAACAATGACCATATTACTCACAGGGCCGGGACTCGAAACAATGGGCACATTATTGTTTCAATTACAAGAGTATGGTGATGCCAGCGGTGGTGGTGCTGCAGTATTATCCTTAACAGTGATTGTTGCGGTGGGAATTATTAATATTTTTGTCAAAGTTTTATCTAAAGGGAAATATGGACTATGAGCACAGTAACTTTTAAAAATATAGGTAAGAATTATGGTGAAGTTGAAGTTATTAAAGACTTTTCTCTAGAGATTAATGATGGTGAATTTGTTTCATTTTTAGGGCCGTCAGGATGTGGTAAAACAACCTGTTTAAGAATAGTTTCAGGATTAGAGCAAAATACTTCAGGGACATTACTAATAGGAGACGAACAAGTTTCTAATGCTCAAGGAAATTTTTTTCTTGCTCCTGAAAAAAGAAATGTAGGAATGGTATTTCAATCATATGCTGTTTGGCCCCATATGAATGTATTTAATAATATTGCTTATCCTTTGAAAGTAGCAAAGGTATCAAAGACCGAAATCAAAAAAAGGGTTGATGAAATAATCTCTATTGTTGAATTAACGGGGCTTGAAAATAGAATGCCTAATGCTTTAAGCGGAGGTCAACAGCAACGTGTTGCTCTTGCTCGTGGTCTTGTGATGAAGCCTAATGTATTATTACTTGATGAACCTTTGTCAAACTTGGATGCAAAATTAAGAGAGAAAATGAGAGTAGATATAAGGAAAATCCAACAATCTTTTGGAATTACTTGCATTTATGTAACGCATGATCAAATTGAAGCTTTTACTATGAGTGATAAAATAGTAGTTATGAATCAAGGCGATATTGTACAAACAGGAACTCCAACTGAAATTAGAGAAGCTCCTGCTAGTGATTTTGTGCGTGATTTTATTTCTTAATTATATAGCTTGTCTTTTAATTTATTAATTAATCCATTGAGATAAGTCTTCTTTTGATTCCATGAAGGATAATGAGTTAGTTTATCTACAAAATCTAATTTATTATATTCTTCTTCCGCGGTTTTGTATCTGGATTGATAAATTTTTAGTAATTCCCTTGTTATAGTTTCTTGGTTTTTACTCAATGAAGAAACGTGAGAGAAAATAGACTTTACATCCTCATCACTCATACCTTCCTTTCCTTTAGCAATACAGGCCTTTTTGCTTTCCTCAATGAACTTATTAGATTCTTTATCTTGTGAGAACGCTTTTGAAATAGGACTTGAGAAAGTTTTAATACCCTTTTTAAAAATATCATAGTAAAAATAATCCCAAATATAACCACATACCTTAGATGGCTTTATAGAGCGGAGTAGTGATTTTTTGTCATTTTTTTCTTCAATCATTTTATTAACAACTTCTCGTCTTATATACCTTCTGTATTGGTTAGTATCATTCTTTTGATTTATGTCTAGATTCAGATCAATGAATTCATTATTTCCAAATTGTTGAATACCCATTTTTACATATTTAGGATATTTTAAATTCATATTATCAATTTTTTGATTGATAACTAACTTTTTATCTGAAGTGATAAGACATTGATCAAGAGTTCCCTTTGAATTGGGGTTATTGATTATTAATGATACGACCTCGTCTGCGCAACCATTAACAACAGATAGTAATTCCTTGTTTTTGTCTTCTGGAACTGTTGGTGAACTTTCTGCTGTAGGCAAATTGTTTAAATATGAATTATCCATGGAACACTTATTATCATCTGTATATTCAAGCCCATGAAAAACAATTTCTTTAATGAATCTATACTTATCAGGAGAGACTTCTTTTAATGACTCAGGGTTATATCGATAAGCTGAAACTGACTCTGCAAAATCTTCATGAGGGTTAGTCATGCCGTATTTTGAAGAAAATGTAGAATCTTTTGTTGCTTCCCATTTCTCTCCTTTCTTTTCCCATCCACTAAAATTAAGCCATTCAGGACTATCATCAATGTCTAGTTGTCCTCCAATATAATGAGATAGTTCGTGAAAGGATGCATACTCCCTGATTTCAGGGCCATAACCTGACCATGTATCAAAAAAAGAAATTACTGCGTTGGCAAGAACTCCAGGCCCAAATCCTCGTGCTTTTCTTTTGAATTTGAAAAATGCTTTATTTTTCTCAATAGGGAATGTAGTTTCAGGAAAACTTTGAGCACTTTTGATCAAATTATTTATCTCTGAAACTTTTAGTCTACTGCTCGCACCATTTCCATACTCAGAAGAATTGAGATCATATTTAGTTTTTAATAATAATATTTTATTTCCAAGTTCTTCACCAAATATTTTATCCATAGCACATTTTACTTTTTTACAACTCGGGTTAAGGTCAAATTTATCTTGCAGGTCAACTTGATTCTTGGGGTCTTTGTTCTCAAGTAAATAAGTTCTCTTCGTCATTAATTCTTTGAAATGGGCAAGTAGTAAAGGATCTTCGTTTTCAAAGTCTGCTCCATAAATTTTTTCTGAATGATTATTTCTTCTGAATTTATTGTCGATATAGCTATTAATTTCTTCTGTCGATGGAACCTGTTCGTCACATTTTTTATTTCTGATTTGTTTCTTGCTTGCACTCCATTGAGAAAGAGGTACTTTTTTTGCAAGCCGTAGTAAGTCTTCTGACTGCTTAGAAATAGTAATGCCTGAACCACATTTGTTGTCAGCTTGTACAATAGTTGAAAGTATGACGAATATTAAGAATAGTATCGTTTTCATTTTACCTCCTTAACATCTGTGTTTGAAAAGGTGATGTCATATAGAGGTTTAGAGTTAATGTTTTTAAACCTTAGTTTTAATCTTTCCTTTTTTAGGTTTAGTTCAAGATATCTTCCTGAGAATTTTGATCTTTCTTCGTTCGATAATTTTAAATTTTCTTTTGTAATAAATTTATCAAATAGATTTAGAGCTGGTCTTTTGTTTTTATCTACAATTGTATAGTTCATTTTACTTAAATTGCCATCTTTGAATTCGAGGTTAATCCCATACTTAAAGTTATTCACTATGAAATAGTATTTATTGCTCTCAATCAGATCTGGTTTTTTGAATAAAGCAAGAATAGACTTTTTATCCTTTTTGCTTTGAATGATCTCCTGTACTTTTTTAGGTAATAGGTTTGTTAGTTTTTTTTGTTCTTCTGCAAAAGCAGAAGAGAGAATTAGCGGTATGCTAAACATTAAAAGATATGTTTTCATAATTACTCCCTTATATTTGTTACCGTTGTATTAGAAGCAACGAAAGTGCCAAGAATAATTAAGATGTAAACTGTCAAAACGGATGCTTATAGTTTTCGTAGTATTAATTTAATGCAATTGATTAAAAAATTGACGTATTAATTAATATTGAGGATCGACTAACTCACCGCAGGCATCAGGACGACGATCTTTAAAGAATTGATAGTATGTTTAACTTCTTTTATGAGTCCTAAGTCACAATCTGAATACACAACCTCATCTTGTTTCTCTAAACCTTCTGAGATAATTTATCCTCTTTTATTTACAATATAACTGGTTCTGTAAAACAAGCCAATTCTCCATGGTCTGAAGTCCTGCGACAAGAGAAGTAACCTCATCCATTAATTCTTTTTTCTTCTTCCTTTCTTTGGAGCTATAGGAAGAATACTAACATGAACTGATGAAATTTTGGGAGGTAAAACTAAACTATCATCATCACTATGGGACATTATGAGGCAACCTACACTAATAACGACCTTACCACTATCACTTTTCATAATTACTTTAGGAGTTTCATCTTTTGCTTCTTGAGGGCTGCCACTTTCTCCCATAAAAATAAAGTTTTTCCTAAATTCTAATGGCAAATTTTGCATGTATTCATTAACTGAACTAATCGTATTCCTATCTTTTGATAACAATGGAGGATTTATTATCACCGTATAACATATAATTATTATCGTCATTTAATTTAATAATAATAAGTATCTAGAACAAAAATATAACTATAAAGTACTGACTATTTATTATACAAGTTTATTTTTTGTTATCATTTATTCCTATTTAAGCTATCTTAACTCCTTATGATTACAGCTGTTATTTGGCCCTTCATTTGAATAAAAGTAATATGGGTGGAGGCTTTATGAAAAAAATATTAATTTCTAATTTTAGAATATCATTTTTAATCTTAATAATTATTCCTGTTTCTTTGTTTGCTAATGACGTTGATGAATTAAAAGATGCAGGACAAATTGCAAATCATATTAATAGTTTTATAAAAAATTCAAATCAAGTTGCAAGTCAATGCAATAACCATTCTAAAGATGTAAATCAAATATTATCAAGTGAAAGTGCTTACGTATCAACAATAAGCCCTACTAATAATTTTTGTGATAACCCCTATGGTGCGATATGCCATGGTAATGGACGTGTTCTAAGGAATGCACGAGTTGGAAGGGTGAAAAGAGAAATTAAATCAGAAGCACAAAAAATATTATATGAAAAGTTCATAGATGACTCTGACTTTAAGGAAGTTTTTAACAGATTACATATAAATGAAGCAAGTGATTTAACTTCTCAAAAGATAGAAGAAGTTATGGACTCCTCTCATTTAAGTATTTTTCAAAAAGCAAGCTTTTATCTAACTAGAATAAAATCACTCCAGGATGCAACTAATAATAAAATTCACCCAGTTGAAATAAATGCAGTTTATGGAAATATTGAAATAGCAAAAAAATATTTAATAATGGCCGTAAACAAAGAAATTAAAACAGGTTTTATTGATAAAGCAATACTGATGGCCAGAATACAAAATATCCAACCTGTTACTCAAATTACTTTACCTATTATGAAAATATGGGGAAAAGAATCTTATAAAGCAGTTTCAAAAAGCTACCGTAGAATTTGCTCTGATGATGTAAATGTCTGATAATGCTTTTGCACAAACAATCAACAATAAACAATATATTCTTTTTTGTCCTGGTTTTCTAGTTTCAGCTATTGGTGATGGACAAAGTTCTCGTAACAATTTTAATAATATTTTCGCAACAATGGCACATGAGATTGGGCATCATTTAGATGCTAAAAAATTTCCGCAATATTATAAAGATTATAAAAGTTGTATTAAGAATAAATACGAAGGTAAGCTCACATTTAAACGTCAAGGGTGGCAAAAAAGTTTCCCTAATGAATATTGGAATAAAGTCCCAACGATTAAATCAAATGTAAATGTAGAAAATCATATTGGGGAAATCTCAGCAGACTATTGGGCAATAAGAGCGTTAGAACAATATTTTCTAAGTGATGAAGGCCCTAAATCGAAAACAGACAAGCTTAACTTTTTACGCGAAACTTATAGTATCGACTGTAATGGGTCTATAGATGAAGGTATTCATCCTTCCGGCCGCTTTAGAATTCAATACCTATTAAGACAAGATTCTTTTATTCACAAAACCATGAGTTGTAATGGGGAAGCTAATGGTTGTTCAATATAAAATATTTATTGTCGAATTCCAATCACTCGATAAAATGAATGAAGAACCCATAGAGGGCCTATTAAAAGAAAAGTCAAATCTTCAAAGAAGGAAGGTTTTTTTCCTTCAATCTTATGTCCCCAAAACTGTCCAATCCAGGATAAAACAAATATAGTTATTGAAGTAACAAGAAGTGTTCCCGTTTGATCTATATAGTAAACTCCTGTCATCATAACAAAACAAAAAACTAACATGCCTAAAAACATTTTTAAATCTAGAAAAAAATAAAAAACAAGACAAGCGAAAGCAAAAAGAGATGAAAAATTAATAGGCCAACTTGAATCTAGAAAAGAGGGAGTTGGAATACACCAAAGCATTCCAAGTAAACTAAACATGATTAAAGGAACACAGATTTTATGTATTAAAATATTTGATGGATTTTTATGACAAACAGCATAAGCAGCAAGCCAATCGTTTAATGATTTCAATTTTTACTCCTAATAAAAGATTAACTATATTTTATCATATTATTAAAAATAATCGTCATGCAATGGTTTAAAATGCATTTTGTATAATCATTTCATTTCATTTTATTAGCAATTTGTGGCTAAGTGCCTGAATTCACATGTGTCCCTCACTGATTAACTGTTATCATTTTGTAGGTTTATTGTTCCCAATGTGATTAAATGTTGTACTCAAATTAACAGGAGATAACCTTGGATCAAGACATTTTTGATTGGTTTTTGCTACTTGGTCGTTGGCTCCATATCACCGTTGCTATCACTTGGATTGGTACTTCTATTTTTTTTATGTGGCTTGATAGGAGTTTTGTCAAAAGTGATAGTTCAGTAAACCCTGGCCATGTTGGTGAAGTTTGGATGGTTCATGGTGGTGGGTTCTATCATGTAGAAAAACTTCTTATGGGGCCTACCAAAGTTCCTGAATCTCTCCATTGGTTCAAATGGGAAGCATATTGGACTTGGCTCAGTGGTATGTTTCTTGTCGCAATGATTTTTTATACAGGGAATGGAACTTTTCTTTTAGATGAAACAGTTTCAGATATCTCTTTTCTTCCTGCTGTTTTATTAAGTCTTTTTTCTATTTTTGGTTCATGGTTTTTTTATGACTTTTTATGGGAAAGAAAACTTACTAAGAACTCACCAATGGTTGGACATTTCTTAACAATTGCTTGGTTTGTTAGCATGTCATATATTTTGTGTGAAACTCTTAGTGGCAGAGCTGCATACATGCATGTTGGTGGAATGATAGGGACGTGGATGACTGCAAACGTTTTCATGAGAATTATTCCTCGTCAAATAAAAATGGTGGAAGCTGCAAAGAACTCCCTACCAGTTAATCAAGATTGGGGAGTCAATGCGAAGAATAGGTCAACTCATAATACTTATTTTACCCTGCCTGTAATTTTGGTTATGATAAGTAACCATTTTCCTGCAACTTATGGACATGAGAAGAATTGGTTAGTCTTATTTATTATCTGTGCTGCTGGAGCAGCAATTAGAGAATTCTTTATTGTAAGATTAACCAATCCTTTAAGGTCAAAAATATTTGCAGCTCTTGGAATAATTTTAATTTTGGTTTCAATTTTTTATACAAAAGAAAAGCAAGATGAAGGAAATGTACCTGGTTCCATATCAGAACAAGAAATTATAAAATTACAAAAGGTTGATAAAAAAGAAGAAACCATTGAGCAAAAACAACAATTGAAAGATATAAAGACTTATAGCTTAACTGGAATCGTAAATTTTGAAGGAATCGCTCCCAAGGGAAAAAAACTTCGTCTTCCGAAGGCATGCGCAAGACAATTTAAGGGCCCTGTATATTCAAATGAGGTTATGGTAAAAAATGGAAAATTGCAAAATGTATTAGTTCGAATTATTAAAGGTCATGAAAATAAACTCTATGACACTACAGTTCCTTCTACTCCCGTTGAGATTGATCAAAAGGGGTGTATCTACGTCCCTAGAGTTAATACGGCAAGGGTTGGTCAAGAAGTAATATTTATCAATAGTGACCCTCTTTACCACAATGTTAAATCTTTCACTAAAAAGAATAAACGATTTAACATGTCGATGCCGAAGAAGGGGCAAAGGAAAAGTGTGTTTTTTAAATCTCCTGAATTTTTTCTTAAAACTAAATGTAGTGTCCACCCTTGGATGGGTGCTTATATTGCGATTATGGATCATCCTTTCTTCTCAATTACTGACTCAAAGGGAAAATTTAAAATTAATAATATTCCGCCTGGAAATTATACAATAGAATTCTGGCATGAAGTATACGGAACTCAAATTAAAGAAATAAATGTTTCAGCTGATAGTGAATTAAATATATCGACAACTTTTAAAAGTATAGGAGTTAAAAAATGATTAGTACTCATATTCTTGATACATCTAAAGGACATCCCGCATCTGAAGTGCAAGTCACCCTTGAAAGACTTGTAGATTCAAAATGGAATATAATTGGGGATGAATTAACTAATGATGACGGTAGAATTGCTTTTAATTGTGGAAAAGAGCAAGGAGTATATCGTTTAAAGTTTAAGACAGAAGATTATTTTGAAAAAAATAATTTAGAGTCTTTCTTTGTTACTACTCCAGTAATATTTAAGATAACAAATACGGACAGGAAATATCACGTCCCTCTTCTACTCAATCCATTTGGATATTCTACTTACAGAGGAAGTTAATTAATGACATCAAGAGATATTCCTTATTATAGGGATTTTTTATCAGATTCTTATTTAGAGTACCTCTTGAATCAATCAAGCCCTGTTTCAGGGGTCGATGGCCTATTAGAGGTTGGAAAAGGAAGTGGTCTAGAAACTAAAGAATCATTACAGTTTTTAATTAATTTATATGAAGGAACTAAAGATGAATTAAACTTAGTTCTTTCAAAAAGAATAGAAGATCGAAAGTTTATTGATGAGAGAGTTAGATGCACTTACCAATATAATAAATCTGAGAATATAAATTACCTATCTGATCAATATAAAACAATACTAGGCATCGAAGATTCTAATGCTGAAGTTATTGTGGGGCCTCTCTCTAAAACTTATTGTAGACAAGAAAATCAAAAACCAATTGCTCCCATCCCGGATTACTTAAAAGGTATTCATGTAACACTTTTTGGACCTCCTAGTTCGGAAAAGATGTGTATAAATGCGATGAATACTTTTCATCGAAAGATGAATAATGAACCCGGAATTATTGAACAGCTCTTAGCAAATTTTAATGGCCGCCCGATGTGGGGTGCAGACGATGAAGACTCAAAGACACCTCTCCGTTCTGATTTAATTGAAGCAGGAAAAAATCTATCTCAGTGTTTCACTGGTAACTTTGATTATATAGATCCGAAAACAAAAAAAGAGTATAAACTTAAAGATAGTAAACTCTCTCTTCCGTTAAAAAGATTTCCCGGTTTAGCACTTCCATCTATGTTTTTATTTTATAATAATAATCCCATCCCCCTCCATCTATACGATTTTGCTCTTCACTTATTTAAAAACTGGAAAAGACCTGAATCTTTAGTTTTTTATGTCCCTAAGTTAGAAAATGAATTAGAGGCGCGTTATATAAAAAACATGATTGAAACTTCTGAAAAAATGATCCAACAAATGCATCCGGAGTATCAAATAGGCACAATTCGTTTAATGGTTGTACTTGAAAACCCTAGAGCAATTTTTAGAGCACATGAAATGATGGATGAACTATATCCCTATTTTGTCGGCGCCTCTCTTGGTTGGCACGATTTTTTGGCAAGTACCGCCAGAGTTTTTAAAGAAGATAGCAATTATAGAATTCCCGTTAAAGCAGACCCAGATATAGTTATTAAGTATATTCAGGCCTCACATAACCTCCTTGCTGATGTTGTTGGTTCTAGAGGAGGAATTAAAGTCGGAGGGATGTATGGAGTTCTTCCCATTGATAACAATCTAGAAAGTGAGTCATTTCAAATTACAATGAGAGGTTATTTTAGAGATGTGATTACTCAATTAAAACGCGATTTAACTGGCTTTTGGGTTGCACATCCTGACTTTGTAAGAATTGGAATCGCCATAGTAGAGGCATGGAAAATTTTTAAAAAAGGTGACTCTTCTTATATGGAAAAACTTATTTGTTCCATTCTCGTTAAAAAATATCAAGGTGAAATGATTGACTTTATTCATGCAGATGATATTGAGGGTTTGAATACTAATGATCCGATGTTTGCTAGATCTTTAATTGTTGCCGACGTTCAAGAATCAGATTTTATGGCAAACAATGATCCTGAAGAAATTCGCTATAATATATTTCAAAGTTTACAGTATCTAACGGACTGGCTTTGCGGTAACGGTTGTGTCGCACTCCCTCATCATATCAATGGAACTCCTGTTAGAGTTATGGATGACCTTGCAACAGCAGAAAGGTCTAGATGGGAAGTTTGGCATGAGCTTTATCATAATAGGTTTAGTTTAGAAGATTTTATAAGAATTTCTCATGAGGAAATGCACTTTATTAGAAAAGATCAATCTAATAATAAAAAAATTGTGCAAGTTAAATTTGATCAAAGAACTGCCAAATGGTACCCCGTAGCTTTTAAATTAATGATACAGTTAATGGGTAATAAAAATCCCGTTGAATTTGCGAGTCAGCTTCTATTACCTTTTACTATTGAACAGATAAGGCGATCTAACAACCCATGGGAAAATGCAAGCTTAGTTGACCCTGTTAAATTTAAAATTGATCCATATTTAAATCGTTTAAATTATTATTTTGAAATGTGTGGGTCAATAGACTTTGCTTCATCCATGGCATTAAACCCTGTACTAAATATAAAAGATGTACAGAAAAATATTCTAAACTTTACTCTTGATCAAACAATAAGTGCTGCTAGCTTTCATGGGAATATAGGAGAAAACAAAAAGGTCCTTGATAAACTGGCATGCGATGAACAGAAACTTGTATCTCAAGATGGCCAAAAGGTTAAGACTGAACTTCTTGAGCTTGGAAATCAATATTTAAAAAAACATTCAATAAAATTTTTAATTTCAGCAAAAGGTAAAACATCTAACGAAATTAAAGAAACCCTACTTAGTCGCATGGATAATTCAAGTAATCAAGAGTTAGAAAATGCAAAGAAAGCTCTCTGTGAAATTACGCAAAAAAGAATGATTGAGCACCCGATCGATAAATTAAATATTGATATTAATAATCTATTAGAAAAGTATAATATTGTAGGTGCTACCGTTTCATTTGTGGAAAATAATCACGACATTCAAACTCTTAATTTTGGTTATGCCAAGAAAAACATAAAAGAAGTTGATTCCAATACTTATTTCCAAATTGCCTCTCTTTCAAAATCAGTAGCAACAGCTTTTTCAATTGAATATTTTAAAGCGAAAGGTATTGATTTAAATACTAGTGTTAATCAACTCCTTAAGAAGTTAGGAATGGAGTTTAGACTAAAAAAATCTGCATCTACTAAAGATGATTCTTTCTGTGCTGAAGATTTAAAGATTAAACATCTTATGAATCATAGTGGACTAAATCTTCACTACGTTAATGGTGTTGAAGCTAGTAAATTAATGCCTCCAATTTCTGACTTTCTCAATGGAAATACTCAATACGATTATCCACCAATTGAAATTATAAATAATCCAGGGGAAATATTTAAATACTCAGGCGCTGGTTTTATCGTTTTGGAATATTTAATTGAATCCTTAGAAAAAAAACCTATTAAAGAAATAACAAAGAAGTTTTTTAAAGAATTAAAAATGGATCAATTCACTTTTGATCAATATAGTAACAATTCAGAGATTTTTTCTAATGCCTATCTTAATGGCAAAGAAATAGAAGCTGAACGAAAAATGTTTCCGGCTTTTGCTGCAGGAGCAATGGGTACATCTAGTTCCATGCAAAAGTTTTTAATCTCTATGGCAAATGCTTATAAAGATAGTAATACAGAAGGCCCTATTTCTCATGACACCGCAGTATTAATGCTTGAAGGTAAAGACAGAGGTTGTAAAAAATTTATGAATTCCTTAATGGGATTAGGAATTTTTACTATCGATTGTGGCCCTAATCAGTTTATGCTTCATCAAGGAGCAAATGATGGTTTTAGATCAATCTTTCTCCACTGTTATAATGGCCCTGACTTTGGAAAGGGACTTAGCATCTTTTGTAATGGAGACTTAGAAGGAGTCTTTTTTAATGCAAAGGTCTGTCAATTAATTTTAGATCACCTTAATATTATAGGTCTTTATAAATCGAGGTTTAAAGAAAATTTTGAATTATCTAATTTAACTCAAGAAGAAATTGTAAATATTGGTTACAAAGAATTACTTCTAAATGCTTTTTCAGAGAAGCTCCCAGAGAAAATAATTAGAGAAAATAATATTGATCCTCTATCTGAATATAATTTTGCAAAAGATGCAGAAATTATTGAAGTTAGCAATCAAAAGTTTGCACTTGCTGAAAATTTGATTAATCCAAATTTTCCGACTTTTGATCCTGCTCTCTTTGGTAGTCAAGGCAAGGTGATGGATAGTTGGGAATCAGCAAGGCATAGTGAGGAAGGATTTGAATATTTAATTTTAAAATTATATAAACCTGCAAAAATAACGTATTTAAGTTTATGTACTAAGTATCACCTTGGAAATCAGGTTCAATCAGTAACTATATTAGGTCTAAACCAAAATAATAATATGTGGGATGAAATCCTTGTCAGGAGCGAACTAGAAGGCCACAGCATTAAGAGAATTTACCTCAATCAACAAAATAATTTATACAAACAATTAAAAGTTATTACTTATCCTGACGGAGGACTTACTCGGCTAGGTCTTTATGAGGGGCTTCCTAAAAGTGAAGCTAAATTATTTGATAATAAGTCATATCCTTACGATGAAAAAATTCCAGAGATAAATAAACCACTTAGCATGAGCTTTGAAAATAACTCTAACTTAGAATTTATTAGTACATCTAACGAACACTATGCTCCTGCTAAGTCAATATTATCTTCTTACCCTCCTCTTAATATGTTTGATGGTTTTGAATCATCAAGAAGTAGAGTTGAAGGTAATTTTGAAGAAATTAACCTAGGGTTCAAAAGACCACAAAAGATAGAAAATATTGAAATTGATTTTACTTACTTTATCAATAATAACCCTAATGAAATGCAGTTTTTAGGATTAGTTAATGGTGAATGGATAATGCTTACCACAAAAGTTAATGTCAAAGCGTTTGCAGGCAATAAAAAAAGGTTTCTTATTTTGAAGGATGATATATTTGAACAATTAAAAATTCTTATATATCCTGATGGAGGTTTTAACCGGATTCAAGTAAATTAAATTATGAATAAAAAAAGATGAATTAAAATGGTTACTGGAGAGCCACATATTAGAAAAACCTGTTATACTTTCTATTATTGAAGTCACTCCATGTTCGTTCTTACACTTTTTAAAATTCTATTACCTGGAGACTTGCTTCAATATAATAAATTTTTATATATTTCAGTGAAAATCCTTAAAATTCAAGTAGATAGACAGACATTTATTACGCAGTACAAATATTTTGATTTAATTTGTTGTCTAACAAGATATATATAATACAAAGAAGTATCTTGGTTATTTAACATCTAAAAACAGTTTCATGTGACAAACAATGTACTATCCGTTATTTTTTATTACTTATTTTTTTAGGATAAATTTATGAAATATCTGATTACTTCAGCTCTTCCTTATGCAAATGGGCCACTGCACTTTGGCCATTTGGCAGGTGTTTATATTCCTGCAGACGTTTACACTCGGCATAGAAAAATGCAAGGGGAAGATGCGATTCATATTAGTGGCAGTGATGAGCATGGAGTAGCAATAATGCTAAATGCCCAAAAGGCCAAAAAGGACTATCAGGAGTATGTTGATGGATGGCATTTAGAACATAAAAATTTATTTGAAAACTTTAATATTAACTTTGAGTACTTTGGACAAACTTCAAAAAAGTATCACGAGGAAGAAGTTTTAAAATGGTTTAACTCACTTCACGAAAAAGGGATGATTGAACCAAGAGATATGCAACAATTACAATGTCAAGATTGTTCTAATCATCTACCAGATCGTTTTGTAGTAGGGGAATGTTATGAATGTCATCATCCTGAAGCCAGAGGTGATGAATGTCCAAATTGTGGAATTATAATTGACTCTGTGAGATTGATAAAACCAATTTGCCAAATTTGTAAATCAACAAATATAACGGAAGTAACTGTTACTCAATATTATTTATTATTATCAAAGGCACATGGAGAATTTAGAAACTGGCTAGAAAATCACACATCCTTTTGGAAAAAAACAGTAGGGCCATACGTTGATAGCTTAACAAAAGAAAATTTAGTGGATCGAGCAATATCAAGAGATTTGGATTGGGGCATTGATGTTCCTCTGGCACAAGCAGTTGGTAAAAAACTTTATGTTTGGTTTGATGCTCCAATTGGATATGTTAGTAATACGAAAGAGTGGCTTAAATCATTGGGTTCAAAAGAAGATTATAAAAAGGACTGGTGGAAAAACTCTGAAACAAAAATTGAGCACTTTATCGGAAAGGACAATATTATTTTCCATTGCGTTATCTTTCCTGTTATGTGTTTAGTGAGTGAACAAACCAATGTTTGTTACGATGTTCCTGCAAATCAATATCTTAACTTAGAAGGTAAACAATTTTCTAAATCAAGTGGTTGGTATATTGATGCAAAAACAGCTGTTGAACAATTTGGAAGTGACTCATTAAGATATTATCTACTTTCAATATTACCCGAAACTAGTGACTCTAGTTTTACTTGGAGTGGCTTTCAGTCCAAAGTTAATGGTGAGCTTGCTAATAATATAGGAAATCTGGTTAATCGTTGCTTAAAATTTTGGAAGAAGAACTGGCCAAAAGGAATAGAAGATGAAGTAGTATTAAATATAATAAATTCAGATGAATGGGGAATACTAGAAAATAAATTATCAGAAATAAGAAGTTTTTTATCTGATAAAGAAATAAAAAAAGCACTAGACGTAGCAATGAGTATGGGGCATTTTGCAAATGAATATTTTAGTGATCAAGCACCTTGGGCACAACTTAAAGAAGATACAAAATTGGCCAGTGAGACTATTGCGAAAACAGGTTCTATGATTTTAATTCTTGCTTGTGCTCTTCGTCCTTTCTTACCCCATCTTTCTGGTAATATTATTTCTTTATTTGGTGAAGTAGACGAGTCAACGATTAATAAAATTTATCAAGGTGATATTTCTTCTATTAAAGAAATTTATGATAAGAATTCATCACCTGTGAAAATGCCAAAAGCATTAGTACCTAAAATTGATGATGAATTAATAGAGAAATTAAACAATCAGTTAAATTCATTAAGATAACTAAAAAAATAAAATATTTTTTTATATTGTTTTTTTTGAGTGAAAATAATACCAGAAAAACTTTCTCTATTATAAATAACAGTCTATTTAATTATATTCTGATCATTTCTTCCGAATAATATCTAAATGATAAAAATAAGAAATATACTAAAAATAATTTTTCTTGCATTACTTGTATTTAGTTGTCGGGAAAGGAGTGGAAGTACAACAATTATTCATATTGTAGGCAAAATTAATGACGGAGAACGTATTGTAATCAATGGGGTTGGCCCTGATAATGTATTCTTTTCAGAGCCATATGAAGGAGGCAATTCACAGTATGCAATTGAGCTCCCCCATGGTAATTGGTTTTTTTATGCAATTCATTTAGATAGCTCAGGTTTAATTAAGTGTGGATTAACAACTGATAATTATAATGGAGTGCTTAGGAATCCAACTGAATCTGTTGAGATTAGTTTTACTACTAGTAACTGTAAAAATACTATTTTTAATTCAGATAAATATAAAAGTTCTAGTGACCATATTAGGCAATTATCTTTTTTTAGTTGTCATGAATTGCCTACTGACTCTAAAATGAGTTGTGATTCTGGACTTGGTGGAAGTGTACAAGTATCTCTTTCTCGAGTTATTTTATCTCCAATTGATAATCCTGATTACTCAATAAGTGATAATGTAAAACTAGAGTGCATTCAATTTGATGATAATGCTTTAGCTGAATTAGAGATAGAACTTCCTGTTGACTCTCAGTGGAAGTATCCATTTCATTACGATCTTAAAGTTTATTCTGACAATAATTGTACTGAATTGCTAGAAACTTTTAATTTTTCAAGTATTAATACATTTTATTCTAAAGACAAAATATCCATATTGCCCACAGAGAATAGTGAATTAAGCTCAGTTTTTATTTTGAACCCTAAAAAATTAAACAATGATGAATGTAAAAGTAGTAATGAATGTAAAAGTTCTTTTTGTAATAATTTAGATTTTTGTGAGGATCCAACTTGTACTGATGGAGAGAAAAATGACATAGAAACAGATATAGATTGTGGTGGAAATGAATGTAACTCATGTAGTTTAAACTTACAATGTACAGAAAATTCTGATTGTGATTCAGGATTCTGCTTAGAAAATATTTGTACTATTTCAACTTGTGATGATGATTATAAAAATGGATCAGAAACAGATGTTAACTGTGGGGGTGAAAGTTGTTCAAGTTGTAATCTAACATTTCAATGTCTTACAAGTACTGATTGTAATTCTGAAAGTTGTGTTAATAATATTTGCACCACGCCTAATTGTAGTGATGGTGTTAAAAATGGTGATGAGGTTGATATCGATTGTGGAGGTACTCAATGTATTTCAACTCCATGTTCAGGAGGAAGCAGTTGTATATATGGATCTGATTGTGAAAGTGGAATTTGTCAGGATGAATCATGTGTTCAGGGATGTAATTTAATAACAAATAATTTTGATATGTTTGATGATATTAATAACTGGACAGAGGATGCAAACCCAGAAGCAAATGGTGACTGGCCTTTAACTTTCATGATTCCTACATGTGGTTTTACCTCTGATGATATAGCAGGGCCATACTATGATACAATTGATGATAATTTTGTAGATCGTCCTGGAACCACTATTCAACTAAGTATTGCCTCTCAATGGTGTATACTATCAAAAACAGTTAGTCTTTCAGCTGATTTTGGTTACAGTTCAAGTCAGCTTTCTGATATTGATGTGTATACTTCTTTTTATTATTTAGCAGGGACTCTAAATGGTGAAGATTCATACTCAAGTAGCACTAAAATTTACTCTATAGATGATCAAAACACTCCCATTGCAGAAAGTGTATTAGGATCGACTTCAATCTCAAATGATACCTGGCAGTTATTTGAACAAAATACTACATATTCTGGATTAGAAATACCAGATGAAATTTATTTTACTTGGTCAGGCCTTGATGACGGTGATTGGGCCGGTTATTATGGCCCTCAATTTGTTTCACCTCGAATTAGTATTCTTGGTCATCCATGTCCTAGTTGTAACGATGATGTACAAAATCAGAATGAAACAGGAGTTGATTGTGGGGGTGTTTGCGATGCATGTGAAAGATAATTATTAAAAAAACCTATTGACGAGATCATCGCTTTAATTATTTATTAATTTAATTTAATTTAATTTAATTTAATTTAATTTAATTTATTTTATTTTTGTTACTTTAATACAAAACCTTCTAGGTGCTGGATGTCCCTCGATTGTTTGATTTGAATCATTGGGATTTAAAAAATCTTTTAAAGATTGCTGAGGAGACCATTTAGTTATTCTTTGTTCTTCTTGAGTTAAAAGAGTATCAGAAATAACCTCTACATTAGAAAACTTAGCTCTCTTGGCCCAATTGATCAAGCAATTAAGAGTAGGGACAAACCAAACATTTCTCATCTTGGCATATCTGTCTTCAGGAAATAGTGCAGTAGAATCTTTCCCTGGGATTCCGATAGTTTCAATGATTGCTTTGCCATTAGGCTTGAGAGCATTTTTTAAATCTAATAATTGCTGAATTGGATGACGGTGGTGATAAATAATTCCCATGGATAAAATAACATCAAACATTTCATTGAATAAATTAAGGTGTTCGACTCCCAATAATTCATGCTTTATATTTGGTGCTTGAATAAAATGCTGAACTAAATTAAATTGACTTTGGCAATGTACGACAGGGTCAATTCCTAAAACTAAGTTAGGTTTTTGATTGAGCATTTTGAACATAAAGTATCCATTATTGCAGCCAATATCCAAAATAGTTTTATCTTTTAGATCCCCCAAACTCGAAGCAATACGATTCCATTTTAAGTCTGATCTCCATTCTGCATCAATTTGAATGTCAAATAAATTAAAAGGTCCTTTTCTCCAAGGGCCTAAGCCTATGCATGCAGTTTTGATTAGTTCTTTATTTTCTTCGGTTATATCCTTTTTAACAGTTACTTTATTTTGGGAAACACAGACCTGAGCTGAATCAATATTTGGTAACGAGCTTAAGACTTGATTATAATTAACTGCATGGTTGTGATTTTTCCACGATGACCTTTCTGTAATGATTTTTGAAATTTGATCAATATTACATTGATTAGCAAAAGGTATTAAGTAATCAAGGTTCATTTATTTAATCCCAATAAAACATGCAAAATTGTACCAACGAAAAAGAGTTTCTGTTTTTTTAAACCCCGCATTTTGTAATAACTCAATATTTTTTTCTGCAGTACTAGGACGCAAAACGTTTTCTAGTGCTTCACGCTTTTGAAATATTTCAAGCTCTGAATAACCATTCCTGCGCTTGAAGTCATAATATAGATCAATTAGAAGGTCGTTAACTTCTTTATTATTTGTTTTAATCTTTTCTGTTAAAATAAATACACTGCCTTTTTCTAGAGATTGAAAAATCTTTGCAAGCAGGGTAACACGAGAGCTTGGACTTAAGAATTGAAGAGTATAGTTCATTATCACAAGGTTTGATTTCGGTAGCTCTATTTGATTAAGGTCTTGGCAAAGTAGCTTAAAGTTTCTTACTTTATACTTAGAAAGTTTCTCCTCACATTTATTTAACATATCTTGAGAGTTATCAACCCCAATAAAACGCGCATTTTGTTTGTGTTTTTTTAGCAATGTCTCTAATAAATAAATTGTTGTTCCTGTAGAGCAACCGAGGTCTATGATGGTGTTATTGTCACCGAGATGGTGTCGGGAAATATCTAAAATAATACGGTGGATTTCATCATAAAACGGAATGGACCTAGAAACCATATCATCAAAAACATTAGCAACTTCTTGATTGAATTTAAAATCTTTAATTTTACTTAGCTTATTATCAAAAATATTATCTTTTTCCATTCTTTCTTCTATTTTTAAGTACTTTGTTTTATATTTACTTCTAAGCAAAGGCAGGTAAGTTTGTCTAGGTAAAATTAACATTAGGTGAAATTATGAGCTTTCATACACTAAATCCGTTTACTCAAGAGATATTAAAAAGATTTAATTATGAGTCAGATCCAGAAATTATTGAAAAACTTAGGTTATCTCATCAAAGTTTTTGTAATTGGAAGACTAAGTCAATAAATGAAAGAAATAAGTACTTTATTAATTTAATAAAAGTGTTAGAGAAAAATAAAAATGAATATGCAATAACTATTACAAATGAAATGGGAAAGTCCTTAAGAGAGTCACTGGCCGAAGTCGAAAAATGTAAATTATTAATAAATCATTATATTGCTAATGGTGAGAAGTACTTGCAAGCGGAAAAAATTGAATCTGATGGTAATAAGCACTATATTGTCTTTGAGCCTTTGGGGGTAATCTTATCAATTATGCCCTGGAATTTTCCCTTTTGGCAGGCATTTCGATTTGCAATTCCTACAATTATGGCGGGAAATACTACAATTGTTAAATCAGCAGAAGAAACGACTCAATCTGGGATTTGTATTGAAAATGCCTTCCTTGAAGCTGGATTTCCTGAAGGAGTATATAAATCGCTATTGGCATCCCATGAGCAAATAGCAACGATGGTGAAGTTTTCTAAAATTGCCGGAGTTTCATTTACTGGTAGCACAAGAGCTGGCGCTGAAGTTTATTCTAATGCTGCTAAATCTATGAAAAAAGTAGTTTTAGAGTTAGGGGGATCTGACCCATTTATTGTTTTAGGAGATGCTGATATTGATAAGGCAGTTCAAAATGCTGTTTTTAGTAGATTACTAAATGCAGGACAAACCTGCATTGCGGGAAAAAGGTTTTTAGTTCATGAGAAAATATATGATTTATTTCTAGATAAACTTACCGACGCAATGCAAAGGGTTAAAACAGGTGATCCCTGCATGAAAGATATAGATATAGGCCCTTTATATAATTTCAAAGGGGTAAGAACATTACTAGAGCAAGTTCAAGATGCAAAAAATAAAGGTGCAATTATTCATTGTGGAGGAAAATTAAAAGAGAAAGATACCTTACTATTTTTACCAACGGTTATCTCTAAAATAACTTCTGAAATGAATATATTTTCAGAAGAAGTTTTTGGCCCTGTGGCATGTATTTATAAATTTAAAGATGAAAATCAAGCTGTTGCCTTGGCAAATAATTCTAAATATGGACTAGCAGCGTCAATATGGGGGAAGGATTTTGAAAAAATAAACTCAATTGTAAAGGCCCTCGAATGCGGAGCGGTATTTATTAACTCTATAGTTAAATCAGATCCGAAAATACCTTTTGGGGGCATAAAATTAAGTGGAATAGGAAGAGAGCTTGGAGAGCAAGGAATTAAGGAGTTTGTTAATATAAAGACTCTAAATTATTACTTACCATAATTCAAAATTTGCCATTTGATTAAAAGCATATGAAAATATTTTTATAATGAATTCAACCTTAATAAAAACAATCTTTTTTATTGCAGCAATATCAATAAATAGTGCTGATGCAGATGAAACAGCAAAAACAAAAAATTCACTCCGAATGCTGAGTGTGCGTCAAGCAATTCAGTTAGGTTTAGAGAATAGTTACGAAGCAATTAAATTTAAAATTGAGGGTGAGCTAGCGGAGTTAAACCACAAGAGAGCTTTACTAGATTTGTTTACTCCATCAGTTTCATTAAGTGCTGATTATGGATTTGGCCACACAGTAACCCAAATGAAATACTCTGATTCAGAGAGTAATACATTTATTGACCCTGACCCGACTCAAAAAGTAATGATGGAACCAAGTGGATCAATCTCTTTAGATGTTTCTGATTTAACATTATTTAGCACGGGAGCAATTTCTGATTCCTATAAGCAGGAGATGGACTCATATGCTGCTACTACAAGAGGGTTTAAGGAAACATATTTAACGTATGTTTTTAATGTTGTTAGCTTGTACTTTAGTTTAGTAACTTTTAATGAGCAAGTAAAAAATGCTGAAAATCAAGTGTTGCTAAACCAATCAATTTACGATCTTAGTCTTCAAAAGACAAAGTCAAAAAAAGGAACAGAAGCTGATATGCTGTTTGCTAAAGGTGAGTTAATTAAAGCTCAGCAGAATTTAGCTAGTGCAAAACAAGATTACAAGGGAGAGCTTTTAAACTTTAATGAGAAAGTTGCTCAAGAATTATCCCAGGACTACAATCTTGTTTCTAAATTAAATTATAGGCCTATAAATTTTTCCGAGGATGGATTATTGAAAATATTTGATAAAACACCTACGATGAAAACTTATATTGAAGGTTTTAGGTCTGCAAAAATAGCAAATAAACAAACATGGAAGTCTATGATGCCTCTTCCCTCTCTTTCGTTGAGTGGGTTTTCTATTTCTCATAGTTTAAATGACAAATATGAAACAATTGGCCCAACATCAGGAAACGGAAATATAGATATGACAATGTCACTAAACTTAAGTATCCCTATTTCATCATCAGGTGGATTCTTTAATCGAATAGCAATTAGAGAGGAGGAGTTAAACTTTGCAGCAGCTAAACTAGAGTTTAGCTTTGCTGAAAGCAGTGTAAAAAAGGATTTACTTGAAAAATATCAAGCGATTAAATCCATAGAGGAGGAAGTAAACTCTATAAAAGAACAATTAGAAAATACATCTAATTTACTAGATAGAACATTGATGAATTACTCTAAAGACAGCTCAACGAGAGACGATATTTTAGATGCAGTTAAAGAAGTGACAGAGATTAACAAAGAGTACTATACACAGACACAAGAACATCTACAGGCAAAAATTGATTTAGCAATTTACCTCGGAAAGAAAACATTATTTCAAGAAAAGTTGTATTAATGATAAAAATTTATTTAATTATATTGCTTAGCTTTTACTCGACTAATTCTTTGGGAGAGTTTTTTAAACCATTCCCTAAGAAAACCTTTATTATAGAACCTTACTTTAGACTCGATACAATGACAGGAAACTATGGATACGATTCATTAATAAACTCATCAACAAAAAAAGGTTGGCTTATTGGAGAGCAAGAAGGAGATGCAAGTTCATCGGAAATAGGAGTCAGTTTTTATGTTAATGGCAATAAATATTTTGGAGGACTTGATTATTCATATTCAAGTCAGGAATTAACACCTGACCAAACCCAAAATATTGACAGCCCGTATTTAAACCAAGCTAATCATGATGGAACAAGACAACTACTAGGACTTTCATCCGGTGTTTTCTTATTTAAAAATAAGCTTAGACTCAAATTTACATTTTATATAGTAAATCGCTTGGGACTTGATAATTTTAATTATCTTATTACTTATGAAGATTACAATGAAGAGGAGGATGAAGAAGAAATAGTATCTATGAACATCAATGAGCATGTATCATTTTCAGGAGGTGGTTGGAGAATGTCTCTTTCAATGCATCTTATTTTTGATATTGTCGCAGAAGTTAGCTATGGTAGATATAAATATTTAGCTAGTAATATGGTAAATGGATTTATTTCTTACGAAGAAGAGTTAAGTGATTTTACCTTAGAAAATAACTTACCTGAGTTTTTAAAAGGACAATATTTTGGAGTCTCACTTAATTATCCTATTAGTTTTGGATTTTTAACTAATTAATCTTATTGTTTCTTATTCTTAGTTAATTCATCCATCATGTCATTAAAACTTGCTGCCAAGTCTTGAAAATGATCATTTTTTCTAAAGAATACTCTAGTATCAGTTTTTCCATTTGTTATATTATCAATACTCATTTTTAATTTATGTAAAGGCCCTGCAACTCGGTGAGATAAAATGATACCCCAAATAGAAACAATAATCATAAATACAAGAGATGATATCCCCAAAAGTCCTATAATTTGGTATAGCTCTTGATACATTTGGTTTTTTGCATCATCAGTCATCTCTAACATTTCAACTAAAAATTCATAATTTTCTTTTGTAAAAAAGTAAATTATTGTTGCATTAATACAAGTTAAGATAATACCAGTTGAACTCATCCAAAAGACATACTTTTTTTGAAATTTAGGGTTAATTAATAGATTGGATACTTTTCGTTTTGCCATAATTAAGACCTTACCAATTTTAAGTGTTATTCACCAAGCATTTCATTTCAGTTATATTATTTTGTATATCGGATATCTGCAGTGATACTTGTTCAATTTTATTAGTTAAAATAAATAAATTTGAAGTAATTTTGATTTTTTTAGAAATATCATTTTTATACTCTTCATATTTCACGAGGTTTTTTTCTTTTAATGCTTTGAGTTTATTTATTCTCATCGTTCTTTTTGCAACTTTTTTCTTTAATTGACTACAGCTTAGCTCTGATGAGAACCCACTTATGGGAAAAATAATGAATATTAATGCAGTAAAGATAATTTGTTTCACTTGAAAAATCTTAACATATTTTAAAATTTTGATCAAATATTGTTATAATGAGGTAGTTTTTCAATATTAGAAATTTCTTTTTCGGGCCAACATCAAAATAGTCGGACAAAAGAATTATAGTCCCGTTAAGTCTTCGCTTGCATTAGGAAGATAGCAAAGTGTATCACCAAAGCTTTCTCCATTACATGTCTCTGATCCAGTTACACTAGAAAACTGATTTACAATATCAGTATTGAAAATATTAGGACAGTAAAATGAATTTGATCCAGATTTTGTTATATGAAAATGAATATGGGTTCCATCTCCTCCTGGTTCTTTAAAAAGTGTGGCAATATGGTCTCCCTTGTTTATTGACTCACCATCTGTCACATGAATATATTGATCGTAAAAATCTGAATTATCTTGGCAATACATTCCACTCATTGGTTCTAAGCTTAAGCTAAATGTAATATTTTTACTTTCTAGCGTAGCAATCTTTATTGCAATACCAAACTTATCATTTCCATTACCAAGATCATAACAATTATCAATATTACTAATAACTCCATCTGTAGGAGCATAAACTTTTATTTCATAAGGATTATCCTCACTCTTAAAATGTAAATGTGCCCCCTCATGGGCACAATCAGAAGCTGCTCCCTTATAAGGGAATGCACGTGAAACTTTTTCTAATCCTTCAGCGTCCAATATAAATTGATCACTGGGGTTATCAATAATTTCGGATAGAGTTGGTAGAGAAGAGCCAGGAGAGTCTCCTGAAGAACCTCCTGAAGAGCTTCCTGAAGAATCTTCATTTTTGCAGTTGGAAAACAATGCTAAAAAAAAACATAATAATAAAATGTTAAGTTTCATTTCTGTCCTAAAGTTGGAATTTTAAGTTTGTGTTTACTGATTGGCTTAATTTTTTTTAATTCCTTCATGGACTCAATAATTGCTTTGTCTAGTTGAGTGTCCTTATTATTGCTCCAATCCTTGGGAGTAATTTCTACTTTGATATCAGGTTCCGTTCCCTTATTTTCAATATTGTATCCAACATCATTGAACCAAAATGAATATTCAGGTTGAGTAGTGATTGTTCCATCATTTAATTCATTGCGTGGCCATATACCAATAACCCCTCCCCAAGTCCTCTTCCCAATGAGCTTTCCTAACTTTAACATTTTAAAACTATGTGAGAAAATATCTCCATCACTTCCGGCAAGCTCATTCGTAATACAGGTGATTTTACTTCTAGTACTATAGCTAGGGAATTTTTCAGTCGCTCCCCACCTGGAAAAGTCATACCCTAATGTTTTCTGTGCTAATATTTTTAGAATATGCTGTGAAACATTTCCTCCGCCATTAAATCGAACATCAACAATTAATCCATCCTTACCTGATTCCGATAAAAAACCTCGATAAAATTCCGCAAACCCTTGTGTAGACATATCAGGAATATGAACATATCCAACCTTACCATTAGTCTTTTTATGAACAATATTCTTATTATTCTCTACCCATGCTCTATATAAAAGTGGCATTTGATTTGGTAAAGTTTGAGTATAAATCCTTTTAGTTGTTTTACTATTTTTTTGCTTGATTAAAAGAGAAATTTTCTTACTACCTTTATTATTCAGTAGAGCATATATATCATTTGAATTATGAAATTTCTCTCCATCGAGGTCGATAATGTGATCACCATGATTCAATTGAACATAGTGATTAGATAATGGGGAAGTTATATTGTTATCCCAGGAGTTACCTCTATGAATATGGATGATTTTATAGGATTTATTCTTGGGGTTGAATTCAAGTTTGGCACCCAGTTGGCCTAGAGGTTCGTGATTAGGCAATTTATGGTAATCACCATCAAATTCATAACAATGAGAAGTTCCAAGCTCACCTTGCATTTCCCATAAGAGATCAGAAAATTCACTTCTAGTATTAATTCTATCAACTAGTGGAAGATACTTTAAATAAATATTTTTCCAATTAATTGATGACATTTGTTTATTCCAAAAATGCTCTCTTTGTAATATCCAAGCTTCCTGATAAATTTGCTTCCATTCTTTTCTGGGATCAATCTTAAGTGAAACTGGAGTCATATCAATCCATCCATCCCTTTTATTAAACCTCCCTGCGTCATCTTCATCATTAGGTTTTTCATCAGTAGAGATTAAACGAAATTTTTCATGTGTGCGAAGTAGTATATAATCATTCTTTATTGATAGTGAGTAATCATCAATTTTATCGTGAAATAATTCCTCTTTTAAAGTTTTGAAACTAAATTGATAGAGATTATCATCACCATATTCAACTTTTGTTGCAGGGTTAGGCGTTGTCGTTTTTTCTTTCAAATAAAGTAACTTGTTTTTAGTTGGAATCAGATCAATATATCCTCCTAATCGAATTGGAACAGGAAGAACCCTTGACTCAATGTCTTCATAATTTATTTTAGTAATAAGTTTTTGCTTTTTATCTTCATCATCATTTTCTTCAGTGATTTCTAAACAATGATCGAGAGGAGACTTTTCTTCTTTATCCAGAATTATAATATATGGCCTGGAAGCATAAGGAAAACCTAATTCGAAATGAGTCTCATTGTACACAGGGTAGAATTCCCTTATACCAAGGAAGTATATGTACTTACCAGAAGGGCAAAATACAGGAGACCAATCATGAAGAATTGGAGAGGTAATATTTTTTTTACTTTTACTTTCTAAATGATAAACTTTTATTCCAGATCTTCTATTGTCAATGGCCGTAGAGTAAGTAATGAATTGGGAACAAGGGGACCAAGAAATTTTAGAGAAATTAACAGAAAGTAATGGTAGCTTACTAGCATCATCAACCTTATTAAATTTTCTTGTTTTTAAATTTAAAACCCAAAGTTGATTTCGGTTAGTTGAAAAAGCAAAGTAATTAGAACAAGGAGATAATGAAGTTGTCCAAACCTTACCAAATGATTTTTTAGATGGAATAGTTTGTTTATTTAGTTTTTTACTTGAAATTAAAACAAATTCTTCTTCATTATTCTGATTTAATTCAATTGCTAGAATATTTGAGGTCTTAGCTAGATGAAATGACATCTTGTATCTTTTTTCCTTGTCTCCCAATCGAAGAGGAGACTTACTCCATGGATACATAGAAAAGATTTGGCCACGAGCAGTAATGGAGATTTTATGCTTGTCTTCCGAAAGAGAAAAGTCACTTAGATAATCTGATGCATTTTCAAACCTAGTCTGAGCTTGATTGAAATTACTATTAAGTTCAATCTTTAATTCGATTGTCTCTTTTTGCTTAATATCTAAAAAAAATAACTTACCTTCAGAAGCATAAATAATTTTATTATTATCAATAGAAAATGACCGTACATAAAAAGAAACATTTGAAGAATGTACTTTAAGGTTAGTGCCAGACATATTACAAGAATAAATTTTTCCAATACCTTCATGATCTGAAATGAAAAAGATTCTATTATTCATAATAAGTGGGTTGGAAAGATTAGTTTTTAGATTTCTTAAAATTTGTTTAAAATCATTATTTCCTTTTTTATCCACCCATAAAGTTCCTGCTGTTCCCCCTCTGTACCTCTTCCACCTAGCAGGGTCTCCAATATTTCTTCCTAAAACCCTTTGTTTTTCATTTCCATATAATACAATACTGCCAGGCCCGATATTAATTTTTTCTATTCGACTTGTTAAAATATTCATTGAATAAAGATAGGAAATACTTTTATGGAACGATTCATATGTAGATCGAAATAAAATAGTTTGATTATTTTTCCATCCAATTAGAGAACAATTTTTAAAATAAGTTAACCTTTTAGGCATTCCGCCAAGATGTGAAATAAGATAAATTTCTCTATCTCCTGAATCATTGGAGCTATAAGCAATCATTTGTCCATTAGGAGAGTAAAGAGGATTTTGAGGAACTCCATGCAAAGTGGTTAACCTAACGCATTGGTTATTGGCGGTATTCATTTTCCAGATATCGTCATCAGAAATAAATACGAGGTTTTTTTCAAAAATTGAGGGAGAGCTATAATAACCTATTTGAGACATCAGTATTTCCTTTATTAATAGAAGATAATATTATAATTAATAATTAGAAATGGGGAGTATCATATAAAAGAAATAACGCTGACTGACTCACAGCGCTACACATGGGATTAATTAATGATTTATTTAGATTATGCAGCATCAGCACCAGTTAGAAGTAAGTCTTTAAAAGTTTTAACTCAGTCAATGACAGAGGATTTTGCTAACCCTTCTGCTGGACATAAACTAGGTAAAAATTTAAAAAAAAGAGTTGAACAAGCAAGAATTGACTTTATTCAGTTACTTCAAGCGCAAAATAATTATAAATTTATTTTTACTTCATCAGCAACAGAGTCAAATAACACTGCAATAAAGGGAATCGGGCTTAAAAAAGGTGAAAAAGTATATTGCCACTTTGGAGATCACCCAAGTTTAATTAGGCCATTAGAAGCATGTGGAGTGACTATGTTGCCTATTCCAATTTTAAAAGGTGGTGATATTGATTCATTTTCATTATTTCAAAACTTTGATCGTGAAGCCAAAGCAATTGTTTTAGCACATGTGAATAATCAGACCGGAAATGAACATGATATATTAGATTTATCTAAAAAAATAAAACAACATGCACCTAATATTCATATTCATATTGATGCAGTTCAGAGTTTTGGAAAATTAGAAATAAATTTAAATAAAAATATCATTGATACTCTTTCAATTTCCTCTCATAAAGTGGGAGGCCCTAAAGGGGCCGGAGGATTGTATGTAAGTAATCAAGCAAAGTGTTGTCCATTACTAGATGGAGGAGGACAGTGTGAAGGAATACGTTCATCAACAATGGCCGCACCAATTATTTATTCATTTAATACTGCAGCACAAGAGGCATTTTCGGAGCTAGATCAAGAGTTTAGTAAAGTTGTAGAAATCAAATCACATATAATAAAAGAAATAAAAAACTCCAATAAGGATATACTTTTCCCATTTGAAGAGGCACAGAATGTTTCACCTTATATTTTAAATATGGTGGTACCAAATATTCCCAGTGATATTATCTTGAGACATTTAGAGCAAAAAAGTATTTTTATTTCCAGCTCTTCTGCATGTTCTTCTAAGATTAAAGGGGAAAGACCAGAGCTACATGCTCTGAAACTAGACGGAAAATATCATAAGAATTTACTACGAGTTTCCTTCGGCCATGAAACTACTTTGGATGAAGTAAAAATATTTATTGATGAATTTTTATCAGTGTGTCAAGAGCTGAAATTTCTAACAAGGTAATTTATATGTACAAAATTTTGGCAGTAAGCGTTGATGAACTATGGTTGAAGGGAAAAAATAGAAAAGTTTATATCCAAGCAATTAAAAGACATATTAAATCGGTTGTAAAAGCATTTCATTCAGATCCATTTACTTGTTTAAATGAAAATCAAAGACTAATTTTAGAATCTGATATTTCTTTCAATGAAGAAGTAATTATATCCTTGCAGAAAGTTCCAGGTATTAATGCAATCACTCCTTCACAGAAAATAAACTTAAACTTTGATGAAATTACGCCCGTTGTTATAAATGAGCTTGAAAATTTAGACTGTGAACTTTCCACATTTAAAGTTATTACAAATAGATCAAATAAACAGTTCCCAATGACCTCAATGGAAATGTCTAGAGAGTTAGGGGCATTAATCTTACAGAAGTTTTCTAATTTAAAAGTAGATGTAAAATCCCCGGAAATTCAAGTTAGAGTTAAGGTAGCAACAGAAAAAATATATATTTCAGTTAAAAAATATAAAGGCATTGGAGGCCTTCCTTGTGGAACTAGCGGCAATATTGTGACAATGCTTTCTGGAGGGTTTGATTCACCTGTCGCTAGTTACTTGATGTCAAAAAGAGGATGCAAGCAAAGTTTTATTTTCTTTTATTCCTACCCTTATGTAGGAGACGAAGTAAAAGAGAAGATATTAGAAATTTCAAAAATATTAGGTAAGTATCAATATAGATCTAAATTATATGTAGTGCCATTTGGTGAAATTCAAAATGAAATATCCAAGAGCTGTTTTGAAGAGTACCGAACATTATTATTTAGAAAGTATATGGTAGATTGTGCAAATCTATTAGCAGATAGAATTAATGCTGATGCAATTTGTACTGGAGATGCACTAGGTCAGGTTTCAAGTCAAACTATTTATAATATCTCCGCAATTGATAAGTATAGTAAAAGACCTATATTAAGACCGTTAATTGGTACTAATAAAGTAGACATTATTTCTTTATCTAAAGAAATAGGAACTCACGATACTTCAGTTATTCCTCACGATGACGCTTGTGCTTTGTTTGCACCAAAGCATCCCATTATAAAACCAGACTTAGATTATTGGGATGACTTTATAGATAGAAATAATCTAGAAGATAAGTTGATCAAAATGCTAGATTCTTCTGAGTGTTACTCAATTGATGTAACAGGTAAAATAGTAGATTAATATTCTTACTAATTATGTTACAATATGAAAAAAGTGTTCCATGTAACCTTTTTGCTTACCACTATGTTTTATGAGGTTGTCGATGAATAAAAAGTTGATTTTTGTTTTACTTTGTTGTTCTTTACAAGCATTTGCTTTTACAAGTTCGGGAAGAAATAAATTATTAGGTAGTCAAATTAAAAATGCACTAGAAACTTACCATTACGCAAAATTATCTATTGATGATACATTATCTCAAAAAGCATTTGATCAATTTTTAACCAAAGTAGATTTTGGAAAGCAATTTTTATTACAAAAAGATGTTAACGAATTAAGTAAGTTTCAGTTTGATATGGATGACCAAATGGTCTCAGGGGATCATAAGTTATTAATTAAAACGATGAATATCCTAGCAGAAAGAATAAAAACAATAGATCAATTCAAAGATCAAGTCTTTAAAGAAAAATTTCACTTTAATAAAAAGGAAAAACTTGAATTAGACCCAGAGAAAAGAAAATTCAATGAAACAGTTAAGGAGCTAAAAGAATATTGGAGGAAAACATTTAAACACTCTACCTTGGTTCGGTATGTAGAGCTTCAAGAAGAGCAAAATAATCCACCAGAAAAAAAAGATAAGGAAAATAAAAAAGACAAGAAAAAGAAGAAAGAAAAGAAATTAACTGATGCAGAACTGCTCAAGAAAGCAAGGGAAGCCATTAATAAAAAATATACAAAATATTTTTCTAGAATACTTAGTGAGGATAGTGAAGATCATTTAGAAAAGTTCTTTAATGCAATTTCTAATGTGTTTGACCCTCATACGAGTTACTTACCGCCAAAAAAGAAAGAAGACTTTGATATAGATATTTCAGGAAGCTTAGAAGGAATAGGAGCAGTATTATCTGAGGACGGATCATACATTAAGGTAGTTAGTATCGTTCCTGGTGGCGCGGCGTGGAGGCAAAAAGGCCTATCAGTAGAGGACCACATCTTAATGGTTGCACAAGGAGATAAAGAGCCTGTCAGTTTAGTTGATATGAGAGTCGATGATGCTGTAAGATATATTAGAGGCAAAAAGGGAACAGAGGTAAGACTAACTGTAAAAAAAGCAGATGGTACGAGAAAAATTATTCCAATAATTAGAGATGTTGTTCAGATTGCCGCTTCCTATGCAAAAAGCTCCATAATTGAGCATAAAAAAATAAAAAGGAAAGTTGGTTATATTCATGTTCCTAAATTTTATAGAGACTTTGATGGAAATTCACGAAATTGCAGCGATGATGTTCGAAATGAGTTATTAAGTTTTAAAAAACACAAAGTAGATGCTGTAATTTTAGATTTAAGAAATAATGGGGGCGGAGCACTAGAAGATGCAAGAAAAATGGCAGGGCTATTTATTAAAAAAGGTCCTATCGTTCAAATTAAAAATCATAGAGGGTTGATAGAGGTGCTCAGAGATAATGATTCCAATGTCGTTTATGATGGCCCACTGATTGTTATGATTAATAGGTTTAGTGCTTCCGCTTCAGAAATTGTCGCTGCGGCATTACAGGATTATGGAAGAGCTATTATTGTCGGAGGAAAATATTCTCATGGAAAAGGAACTGTTCAGGCCGTACTTAATTTAAACCAAGGGCCGTTATTAAGCATGTTTGGGCCAGTCATGGGAGCGCTTAAAGTTACTATTCAAAAGTTCTACAGGGTGACAGGCCCTTCAACTCAATATAAGGGTGTTACACCAGACATTATTATTCCAGACCCAATGGGATATATAAAAAATAGAGAGCAAGATTTAGATTACTCATTAAAGTGGGATAAGGTGCCATCTCAAGCATTTTCTCCATGGAATAATTTTGAAGTTAATAAATCTTTATTACAAAAAAATAGTAAAGATAGAGTTAGCAATCATAAAGGCTTTGCTAAGATTAAGGAAAGTGTGGCTTATCTTTTAAAAAGAAGAGATGATACAAATATTTCTATAAGTATTAATGAATTTAAAAAGAGAAACGAAGAAAGTGAAAAAATGTCTAAGAAATTTAAAGACGGAGAAGTTAACAAGAGTATGCATATTTCTCATTTTGAGGAATCTTTACAGAATATGAAAGAAGTTAAAAAAGAAGATAAAAAGCAATGGGATAAGGACTTGGCCCAAAGAACCAAGGACTGGATTGAAGGATTACAAAAAGATACTGCGCTAGAAGAAGCAGTTTATATTATAGACGATATGATAAAAATGGCAAAAGATTCCAAAGTAACAATGAGAGAGTAATGGATTCAAACTTATTAGATAATACCGAAGTTAATAGGATACTTGAAAAATTAGAGCAGTTAGAAGACGAGGAATTATCGGTAAAGTTATTAAAAAAATTTAATGATCAATCGAGAAGATTAGGTTTGTTATTAATGAACAGAGACCCAAATTTAGATCATGAAAAATGGAAACAAGAATGTGATGATGCTCAAAGAGAACTAGATAAATTAATAAAGACAATAAATAGTTTATAGGCAAGAATTATGAGTGAAGATGATAATGAATCAGAATGGAGCTTCTCATTAGAAGAGGGAACAAAGGAAAAAACAGAAAAACCAGTAAATAAAAAACAAAGGATAAATAAAACTGCTAAATTAAAATTAGATTTCCAATCTGTTCCTGAAAAAAAATCTAGAAGAAATAGTAATGAGTCTGTTGCTAAATATAAGACAAAAGATGATACTCATATTGCTTCAGTATCACAGAGGATTAAGAGTTTTGTCATTGATTTGTTCACAATTGTCTTATTAGGGTTTGCCAGTAATCTTCTCAAAGAAATATCAACAGAACATTTACTTCCTTTAATTGGTTCTGATTTATCATATAAGGATTTGAGTAAGGATGAATTAATAGTAGTTGTTAATTTTTTGTTATTATTTTTATTGCTTTATGTTTTTCCTGTCTTTTCAATGAAAAGAACCATTGGAAAAGTTTTTACTAAAGTTGAGATAGAAGATATTAATCATGGCCTAGTGGGTGGATTTAGAGTTGTTTTAAGAGAAATAGTTTTAAAGCCAATAAGCATTTTAACTATAATCGGTATAGTTATAGCTTTTACTAATAAGAAAAAACGATCGTTACATGATTATTTAACTGCAACTTATATTATTCCTGAAAAACAAGATTAAAGGACACTACGAATGGAGTTTAAATTATATGGGTCAGTTTTTTCTCGAACCTTTAGGTGTATTTGGACATTTCATGAATTAGAAATTCCATTTGAGCACATTTCAGTGGCGCTAAACTCTGATGAATTAAGATCTAGGGATTTTTTATCAAAAAATCCAAACGGTAAGGTTCCGGTACTGGAAGTAGATGATCAGTACATCTTTGAGTCAGCAGCAATTTGTTCATTTTTAGCACAGCAAAGAAGAGACAAATTGTTGATCCCTCCGGAGGGAACAATTGAAAGAGCAAAATGTGAGCAATGGTTATTTTTTGTGATGAGTGAATTAGAGCAACCACTGTGGACTATTGCTAAGCATGGGCATATTTACAAAGAAGATAAAAGGGTTGAAGCTGTTATTTCGACTGCAATTTGGGAATTTGAACAGGCATATAGAATTATTGAAAAATCGTTAGGGAATAATGATTATATTTTGAATGAATTTTCTTTGGCCGATATCTTTATTGCTCAAACTTTATTTTGGGCAAATAAAACTACCGGAATAGAAATTGATTCCGAGGTAATTCAAAGTTACCTTCAGAAATTGAAATCCAGACCGCATTTTCCAAATATAAAGAAGTATATTTAAGGTTTATTCAATCACTAGTTTTTGTAAAAAATCTGCTTGAGTATCAACTGAAGAAAGTGCAGTTTCTTTTGATATTCTTCCATCTTTATATAATTCCATAATATGCTGATCAAATGATTGGCCATGGACTTCATCTTTATTTTTACTATTACTTAAAATATTTCTTATTCTGGACATATCTTCTTTGCCAATGATGCACTCTTTTATTCCAGGGCCTGTAATCATTATTTCTTGAGCAAGTACAATTGAGTTTTTCACTACTCCCCTTAGCATTCTTTGTCCAATTGTTGCATATAGGTTTTCTGCGAGTCTTTTTTTTATTTCTTGTTGTTCATCATGAGGGAACATGGCAATTATTCTTGTAATTGTTGAAATAGTATTACTCGTATGAACTGTTGCAAGAACTAGGTGACCCGTTTCAGCTGCTTTTAATGCAGTTGAAATTGTTTCAGAGTCTCTAAGTTCACCAATTAAAAGTACGTCAGGGTCTTGTCTTAGTGCAGACCTTAAGCCTGAAGTGAAGTTTTCTGTATCTTTTCCAATTTCTCTTTGAGTAATTCTTGATTTCTTTTGTTGATGAATGTATTCAATTGGATCTTCAATGGTGATTATATGTGATGATGAATTTTGATTAATTTCATTAATCATTGAGGCCATAGTAGTACTTTTTCCAGATCCAGTAGCTCCAGTAACTAAAATTAAACCACGTTTTTGGTGACAAATTTGATTAATAACTTGAGGTAGCTTTAATTCCTCAATCGTTGGGACACTTGTTTTAATAATTCTTAATATAAGGCCAATTTTGTCGTTATATTTAAAATAATTATATCTCAAACGACAAGTTTCAGGAATTTCAAAACTACCATCAAGTTCTTGTAAATGATTTATTTTTGAAGTTAATTCTTGGTTATTAAATACAATTGAACATATATCATTCAATTCACTTTGGCCTAAAGGTTTAGCATTAACAGATTTTAGTTCGCCTCTAATTCTTAGACACGGAGCTTCGTCCATGCGAATATGGATGTCGCTTGCATTGTGCTCAACTGCAATTTGTACGAGCGAAGTTAAATGTTTAATTGTAAATGCCATAAGTTATTTTACATCTACTCTTTATTAATTTAAATATGACTATTTTTACCTTATCAATATTGTATGAATAAATTTGTTTGATGCTGTTGGGTTTTTATTTGCTTTCTGATATCTTGAATATATGAAAAAGGAGATAGAAAAAATATTAATTATAAGGTTTTCAAGTATCGGTGATATTGTTCAAGCAATGTCAGTTATACCGAATTTAAAAGATTATGAAATACACTGGGCCACAAAAACAGAGTTTTCTGATTTAGTTTCCTTATCTTCTGATGTTAAAAAAGTTTGGAAAGTATCTAAAAGGGAAGGCATTATTGGATTAATTTCTTTGGCGATTAAACTGAGAAAAGAAGGTTTTGATATTATTTATGATGCACACTCAAATTTAAGATCACATATTTTAAAAATCTTGATGTTTCGATTCAATACCAAATTTATTTTGAGAAAGAAAGAGCGATTAAAACGGTTGTTATTATTTAAGTTCAATAAGAATTATTTACCAAATCCTTATCGAGGCATGAAATCTTTTCTAGCACCACTTAAACAAAGTAAAATAATACCAAATAAAATAAAAATTTCATGTAGATTAAATTTGAAAAGTAAACGAATAGATTCAATTATTAAGTATGAGAGCTTTATCGCTTTGGCACCATCTGCAGCATGGGAAATGAAGCGCTGGCCAGAAGAAAAGTGGATAGAATTAATAGAGAAAATGCCTAATAAGAAATTCATTATACTAGGAGGTCCTCATGATCAATTTTGTCAGACCTTAGAAGAATTATTTCCAGACAGAGTTCAGAGTTTTGCTGGAAACTCATCTCTAATTGAAAGTTTTTACTTAATTAGTAAATCAAAGTTTGTTGTTTCAGGAGATACAGGAATGATTCATATGGCGGATCTTTTGGATAAAGAAGGAGTCTTATTATTAGGGCCCACAGCTTTTGGGTATACAACAGGGCAGTCAATTCAAATAGTTGAAGTAGACCTAAGCTGCCGCCCATGTACAAAAGATGGTAGAGGGAAGTGTCATAACAACATATATAAAAGATGCATGCAGGATATTTCAGTTGAACAAGTATTGGATAAAATTATATAAAATACACCGGCAGTTATTTAATATTTCATAATATATATTTAATTATTATATAAAGTCATAGCTATTTTGCCCACTTTAACTAATTCTTCACACAGTGTAAAATTAGTTATTAATCATGGTCTCTTCAATGCAGCAATTTATACTTTTGGTGATTAAGCTATTTTTACTTACTATTACTAGCTTTACAGTAAGAGCAGTAACTCCTGAGATATCACTTGGTAAATCTGTATATGATATTTTTGAACATAATAATATTTATGATGAATCCCAAATTATTGAATTTAATTATTTAGAGGTAAGCCCCACGTGTGACTTTAGCGGTTTTGTTGCACAGACCCCTCCGAGAACAGCTACTATTGAAGATAATAACGGTGTGTTAATTCAAATTTCGGTATTGTCAGAACAAAGGATTCAGGAATACTTTAATTTAATGAAGTCGCAGCCGCATATTCCATTTTCTTATCCGGAGGATGGTTGTTATGCCAGAGCACAAGAAATGTCATTAATACTAGAGCAATATGGAGTGGTGACAGGCAAAGTCTTTCTGCAAGGTGATTTAAGAGTAGAAACAAATAATTCACCAAAAGGGTACGTGGAGTGGTGGTATCATGTTGCGCCAATAGTTTTAGTTGATACAGGAGGACAAGTTGAAAAGTATGTCTTAGATCCATCCTTGTTTGATCGTGCTGTGCCTTTAGAAGTATGGACAAATGCTCAAATAAGTCATAATCCAGACCAACAATCTGAGGTTTATATTACGAAAAGATTTAACTTCACCATAGGTGATAAAAGGCATAATTTGGATGATTATGGTATTCAAGAATTACGTATTGGGTCAGCAGTACTACAAAACTACATGCGTATTATCAACAAAAGAAAAGGAAATACTAATAAACTCATTATGCAGGACGCAGGATAAACGACTAAGGTGCAATAGAGATTTACAATTAAAAGTAAATACTTTTCAAGGGGTAATTAATGGACCTATTTGAGTTTCAATTAGATTTAAAAACATTAATACTAATATGTTTAATAATTGCTTACTTCTTAAAAGATCATGTTGTGCGAATAATTTTTAAAACGAAGCGTATTAGTTGTCAAAAACTAAAAGAGCTTTCAGATCAAGGAGAAATTTTAATTATAGATGTTCGTACTGAAAATGAGTTTGAAAATTACTCAATACCAGGGTCAGTTAATATACCTTTGCATCATGTCACTGAAGTTGCTATGAAGAAAAAATATGAAACTAATGAAAATATTTATTTAATTTGTGCTTCAGGTACAAGGTCATTGATTGCAGCTGTTAAAATGAAAAGATGGGGATATGATAATTGTTTCAGTGTAAGCAAGGGGCTGAGTAGTTGGAGATCTTAAGGAGAGGGAAGTATTTTAAGTGTAAGATTTATCATATTATGTATTATGTATTATGTAATCACTTTAAATAGATAATTTATTTTTTTATATAACGATATGTCTAAAAAATACTAGGTGTTATAGAGATAATGAAAAATTAATCGAAGAAATATGTTAAAATAATTAAACTTCTATAAATAATTCAACGTGGACTAAATGGAGTATTGTTATTAAAAAAGACTTTTCTAGTTGCGGAGTTGGTTTACTTACATCTTTAACTTCTGAAGTTAATAATTCAAACTTGGAAATGGGAATTAGTGCTTTGAAAGCTTTAGAGCATCGAGGTGGTAAGCAAGATTTTGGAGATGGTGCAGGAATTATGACAAGCATTCCATTTGACTTGCTTGGCATAGAACCAAATCAATATGCAGTTGCAAGTATTTTTGGATCACAGACAAGAAAAATTTTTAATAACTCGATTGGTATTTTTGAGCAAACATTTAATCAGTTTGGGTTAAAGATTAAAGATTACCGTGAAGTTAGAACTAATAATACTGCAATTAATCCTAAAGCGTTAATTAGTATGCCAGTTATGCTTCAAGCAATTATTTATCGTCCATCACATTGTCGTACGATCTACTCTTTTGAGAAACTTTTGTATTTTGCAAAACAATTAACCATGGCGAGACTAAGAACTGATCATAAGGATAATGAATTTTACTTCACTTCATTATCTCCCCGAACAATTGTTTATAAGGCCATGTGTACATCGGATGAGTTGCAAAACTTATTTATTGATTTACAAGATCCTAACTTTAAAACTTCCTTTGCCTTATTTCACAGAAGGTTTTCTACTAATACCAATCCTTCCTGGAAAAAAGTTCAACCATTTAAATTAATTGCTCATAATGGGGAAATTAATACAATTAGAGGAAATAAACTTAATGCTATTTCACGCGAAAAAGCGATTGGACTTCGAAAAGATGAGTTAGTGACAAGAGATGATACAAGCGACTCTGAAACATTTAATGAGGTTTTGGATGCTTTGAAGTATAGAAGTAGTATTCCTAATACATCAGAAGCTTTGGCCATCATGATGCCGCCATCAAAAGATATAGAATCAGATTATTTTAAATTTTGGTCAAGAGCAATGGAACCATGGGATGGCCCCGCATTGGTTGCGTATTGTGATGGAAAGCATATTGGAGCTAGGTTGGACCGAAATGGCTTTAGGCCTAGTAGATGGCAAAAAACAGAAAATCATTTTTTTCTATCATCTGAAGCCGGTATTTTCCCAAATACCAATATGAAGATATTAGAACAAGGGACTTTACATGCAGGTCGAAGTGTAACGATTCATGCATTAAAAGGAACTGTTAGTTTCCAGGAAATAGATACATTGGGACAATATAAAAAGACAACCCTAGATTCAAGAACAATTAAATTATCCTATATTGATACAAAAAATGATTCACAAGAGTTAATAAATTATAAAGATTTATTTCCTCATTACAAAGATGATTATGATAAAATATTATTGCCATCAATTATTGATGGGTCAGTTCCAATAGGCTCAATGGGGAATACTGCCTGCCCCGCCTTTTTATCAGATTTAGATAGATCTTTATTTGATTATTTTTTTCAAGATTTTTCTCAGGTTACAAATCCACCCTTAGATTACCTAAGGGAAGAGATTGTAATAAATATGAATGTATACTTAGGAAGAAAGCCAAATATTTTTGAACCTAAAGAACTGATACCCCCTCCTATTGCATTTGAAGTTTCCTCACCCATTTTAAGCTTAGGGCAGTTAGAATATATAACTTCAAATAATAACGATAGTTCAACACTTGAAGTAAATTCCAAAGTATTTGATATTTTATTTAATCCCACAAAAGATAATAACTCATTTAAGCAATGTCTTAATATACTAACGGATAAGGTAATTACCTCAGTTAAAAATGGTATAAATATTATTGTTTTATCTGATCGCAATGCTTCTGAAAATGAACTTCCAATTCCGTCATTGCTTGCTCTTAGGGCAGTACAGCTTGAATTGAATCGCACTGGGCGTAGACTGAGAGTTTCAATAATCGTTGATACAGGAGATGTTTTAAATTCACATCATGCTGCATGCTTAATTGCCTTTGGGGCTTCTGCAATATGTCCATATTTAGCACTTAGTATTTCCCGAAAAGTAAAAAATGAAAGTTTGAACCCCTCTGGAAAAGAACAAAAACTAATTACGGCATTAAATTCAGGGATAAAAAAGATTATGGCAAAGAAAGGAGTATCAGTGATTCGTAGCTATCAAGGGTCTGAGTTATTAACTCCCTTTTCCTTGGATGCAGGTCTGACTGAGCAGTATTTTCCCGGACATGATTCAATAATTAATGGAAAAAATGAAGCATTCATTATTAATAATATAATAGAACGCTCAAAGTTAAGTATTAAGATTTCCAAGATCAACTCTTTTATTCACAAAGAGCATCCTAAGTTAACAAAAGGAGAGTTACATAGTATTTCAACAATCGATGCAAAAGAAATTCATAATGTAATCAATAAGGTATCATTAAGAGATATTAATCAATCGAATTGGAATGATTTAGTTCAAAGACTGGATTCAAGAATTGTAAATTTGAAAGATTTATTAACGCCAGATTATTTACCTGAGAACTTGCGATTAGATCTAGTAGAAAAAGAAGAGTCTATCTTAAAAAGGTTTGGGCTTGCAGCAATGAGTTTTGGAGCAATTAATGCTAAGTCGCAGAAAGATTTAATCGATGCTTTTCACTCTTTTGGAGGTCGTACTAATAGTGGAGAAGGAGGTCAAAACCCTTATTTCTTAGTAGATGGAACGACTGCAACTTGCAAACAAATGGCATCTGGTCGCTTTGGAGTAACTGCTGAATACTTATTAACAGGAAAAGAGATTCAAATAAAAATTTCGCAAGGAGCAAAGCCAGGAGAGGGTGGTCAATTGATGGCGGCAAAGGTTGATAAAGAGATAGCTTTGTCGCGTCATACTCGTGCTAATATAAATTTAATTTCACCACCTCCGCATCATGATATTTATAGTATAGAAGATTTAAAGCAATTAATTTATGAAATAAAAAACTTAAATAAAAACTTTAAAGTAAATGTCAAGCTTGTTGCATCGGAGCATATTGGTACTATTTCTGTTGGTGTTGTAAAAGCTGGTGCAGATATTATTCATATCTCAGGGGGGAATGGAGGAACAGGTGCCGCTGATAAGTTATCTATGAAGCATGCAGGATTGCCTTTTGAGTTTGGGTTGATCGAAGTCCACCGAAGTTTAGTGAAAAATAACTTACGTGAACATGTATTATTGCGTGTCGATGGAGGGCTGCAAACGGCAAGAGATATTATTATTGCAACGGCTTTAGGTGCAGATGAGTACGACTTCGGTAGAATTGCCCTGGTTTCCCAGGGGTGCATTATGGCAAGAGTTTGTGAGAAGAATACATGCCCGACAGGTATAGCAACACAGAATCCTAAATATCAATCATTTTACAAGGGAAATGTAGAAAGTATTTCAAATTACTTTAGATGTTTAGCTAGGGACATACGAATAGCATTATCTAAATTAGGGAAAAAAAGTTTAGGTGAGTTAGTCGGTATGACAAGTTTATTAAAAAGTAACCCCGATCAATTAGAAATGATTAATAAACTAGGTTTAGATTTAACTTACTTTCTTGGAGATGATTTAAATTATTATTATAAAAAAGTGAAATTATTTGATATTTATCCAGGAGAGTTAAACCAAGCAATATTAGATGACCTTCACAGAAACACATTAAGGAATAATTATATAATAAACTCAACCGATAGAGCTGTTCCTGCAAGTGTAATAGGCGAGATGGTAAAGAAAAAAATGGAGAAAGGTAATGTAGATAATCTCTTATTGAATTTTGAGGGCAATGCAGGGCAAGGGTTTGGAGTTTTCAATAATGATAATATTGATATTAGATTAGTTGGTACTGCTAATGACTCAGTTGCAAAAGCTATGAGTGGAGGATGTATTAGTATTTCTCATCCTGATGATAAAACTAAAATGGAGGATATTCTAATTGGAAATTCTGCATTGTACGGATCGACAGGAGGTACTTTGCTAATAGGTGGAAGTGCAGGTGATAGGTTTGCTGTTAGAAATTCAGGTGCGAGGGCAGTATTATATAATGCAGGTATGCATGCTTGTGAATATATGACAGGAGGGATAGTTGTAATTATAGGAAGAGCACTGGAAAATATTGGATCCGGAATGACTGGTGGGGTATTATACATAAATAATATTAATGAAAAAAATATAAATAAAAAATACTTAAAAGAAAGTGTGCTGGAAGAAGAAGATATATTATTACTAAAAAAAATCTTGGATGATTATTGGTCCAAAACAGGGGGAGAGAAAAGGAATTATCTTGAATCTTTAAATAAGTATATACCTATTAATGATCAATAGAGAAGCTACTGTTTAGAGGAGAGAATAACGAACCTTTCTTGTCGGCCACATGATTTAGAGATGTAATTTTGATTAAAATAATATTTACAAAAGAAAGTATTTTATTGTTATAATCTTGAATTATAATTTAACGGGAGTTTTTTAATGAAAAAATTATTAATGGTCACTATCTTCTCTTTTACTCTTGCTTCATGTGGGCACCTATACCATGGAAATAAATCTTGCGATAAAAGTAAATCTTGCGATAAAAGTAAATCTTGCCAAGTAAAGAGATCTTGCTCAAAACATAAAAAAGTAGAAAAGCCATGTTGTAAGAAAAAGCAGTGTGGACTACAAAAAAAGACTAAAAGCTAGAAATTATAAAATAGCACAGTTTTACTTCATACTTATCAATGACTAATAATCAAGACCTGATTTTCTAATATGAACCATTGGACTTGAGCTTTCTTCATTTATATTACTTTCTAAAACTTCTGCAATTATAATATTGTGGTCACCCGGAGAGAGTGTTGCGCTCATTTTACATGTGATTGTTGACATAGAGTCATTGAGACTAACAGCACCATTATTGTCCGTATGCTTTATTTCTGCGAATGGGTTTTTCTCTGGATCGTATCCGCTCCAAAAATGTTTTAGGTAATTTTTATTATGCTCTCCTACTACATTAATAGTAAATATTTCTCCTGCCATTATTGCATCACTCGCTGGCCTGCCAGGTTTAATACAGAGTGAAACCAACAATGGAGAAAAACTTACTTGCTGCACCCAGCTACCCAAGAAACCATCAATCTTACTTGTCTTTTGATTTTTATTACATATTATAAATAACCCTGATGGTATATGTCCGACAGCGCTTGCTTTATCCATTTTATCATCTCCCTATTATAGTGTGTTAGTTTTAAATTATTATTATAAAATATATAGAAATAATTCAAAAACTATGTCATTAAGTTAATCTATTGACAGTTAGATAAAGAGTTTGAGTTGAAAAATAAAGTAGTCATTATAGGAGCAGGTCCAGGAGGGATGTTTAGCGCTTACCTGTTATTAAAACAGGGATATAGCGTTGATTTATATGATCAGTCTAGTGGTGTTGGAAAAAAGTTTTTAGTTGCAGGAAAGGGTGGGCTTAACTTAACTCACTCTGAAAAAATAGAGAAATTTGCTTCTCGGTATGGAAAAGATAAATACTTATTTGCAAAGTTGTTACAAGAGTTTCCACCTAGCGATCTACTTGATTGGTGTAATGAAATAGGAGTGGAAACTTTTATTGGTACTAGCGGTAGATTGTTCCCCAAAAACCTGACAGCTTCTGAGATTTTAACAAAATTAATGAGTGTTCTCAACGCGAACAAAAGGTTTAATTTATATTTAGAGCATCGCTTATTAAAGATAAATAATGATAAAACATTCATAATACAAAAAATTGTCGATAAAACAATAAGTACAATTCATTCAGATAATATTATTTTTTCGCTAGGAGGTGCTAGTTGGAAAAAAACAGGCTCAGATGGAAAATGGAAAAAATACTTTGATGATCTAGGTATTAAAGTACATTCATTTATGCCAATGAATTGTGGTTTTGAGAGGACTTGGAGTGAATATTTTATAAAGAAGGTTGATCGTCACCCATTAAAGAATATCAAGATAATATTTGATAAAAGAAGTGAAATGGGTGAAGTAATGCTTACTCCCTTTGGTATAGAAGGAAGTGGCGTATATGCAGTATCAAACTTAATCCGGGATGAAATTTGCTCTCAAGGTAGTGCTCATTTATACTTAGACCTGCGTCCATCAATAAAGTTAGATGAGTTAATTCAAAAAATAAGAAATAAAAGTAAAAAAATAACATTAAGTAATCATTTAAGAAAGAGCATAAATATTGATAAGAAAATATTTATTTTACTAAAAGAAATCCTTGATGATGATAGTTTAAATTGTCCTGAAAAATTAGCAATGTCGATAAAGAAATTAGACATAGAGTTATTTTCACCTCGTCCAATAGATGAAGCAATTTCAACTTCTGGAGGCATCTGTTTTTCTGAATTAAATGATTCACTCGAATTAAAAAAAATACCGGGCATGTATGTAATTGGTGAAATGCTTAATTTTGAAGCACCCACAGGAGGTTACCTTCTACAAGGATGTTTTGCTACTGCTTTTGCTGCCGTAACTTCAATAATTAATAAAAACTCCTATTCCTGAAGTTTGTAAACTGAAGCAGCTAAGTTTAGTTTTGTTATTTCCATTAGGTATGGCAGATTTAATGTATCTAAAGTATCACAACTTTTATGATAGCAAGGAGTTTTAGTTTTCCAGTGTTCAATAGTTAAAATACTTGGTATTTTCTTACGTAAGAATGGTACGTGATCACTTCCCCAAGCTGGCATTGTTATCTCAGGTAAAAGAGTTGTATACGTGTTAACCAATGTACTCATCCATTTAGCATAGTTCTCAAACTCCCTATCAGTTTCAATATCTACAATTCCATTTTTATTCCATCCAATCATATCCATATTAATAACAAATGAAATTTTACTCAATAAACCACTTTTGACTGCTTCTTCTACAAAAGTTTTTGATCCAAGTAGGCCTGACTCTTCTCCATTTGTAGCAAATATAATTAATCCTCTTTTATATTTATTCTTTGAAAGCAACCTCCCTAACTCTAACAAAGATGCAGTTCCACTGGCATTGTCATCTGCCCCAGCATATGATTTACCAACACTATCCAGATGAGCTTCAACTAACACATATTCATCAATCTCACCGTGGATAACTCCCCAAATATTACACAGACCTGGACTAAAGCAGTTCTTGGTTGTTTTAAAGTTATTTTTAGTTAAGAAGGATTCAATATAAGTAACTGTTTCTTGGTTACCTGGAGCACCTGATCGGCGTGAAAGTTTTGAGCTCATAAATTCTAAATGTAAGTTTATATTTTCTTCAGATATATTATCAATTAAATTTAAAACTTTAGAGTTGAGTTTTATTTTTTTTGTTAACTCATGCGGTTTGATTACTTTCCAGCTGTTGGAGTCAATTTCCTTGAATTGCTTGAGTATATAATTAGGTATCTTAATAAGAGAATAACTCTGCTTTATCTTGAAAACTTGCATTCTGCCTTCATCAAATATCGATGTGAAATAATTACTGTACTCTGGTTTGAAAGGCCCGTGATGTGAATCAAAACGATAAAATATATCTTTTGCTAAAATATTTGTAGAAAGTAAAATTAGTAAAAGTAAAAAGTATTTCATTTTGATCCTTTGTAAATTTAGTTATATAATTATATTTCTCTTATATAGAATATGTCTATTGAAACAGGAGCTATTGTGAGATTTGATTACTTCCAAATGATTACTCCTTTTATTAAATCAATACCAAATAGTAGAAAAGATATCTCTGAATATTTAATCAATAATCCTGTTAAAGTTGAAGAAATTTCAGAAATAAATTTTTCTAATAGTTTACTCAATGAGTATAACGATTTAGTGGAATGGCGAAATGAAGTAATTCATCCAATATTTCCATATGCTATTATTACACACCTTCATTATAAATTAGTCAATAATAAGAGCTTTCCTTTTTCTCCATATGGACTTCTTCATAAAAAAGAAAAGATTATTTTATTTAACAAATTAATAAAAGGTAATTGGACACTTAATTCTAGCATTAGTAATTACAGAAAAGTCAACTCAGGCATTGAATTTGATATGATTAGTGATCTATATATTAATAATAAGTTATCTTGGCGTAGTACTACTACCGCTTTTAAAAAAATAAGAAACAATAATAGGAAAGCACAAACTGAAACAGAAAAATTAAATATCATACAAGAAATCTATTTAAGCAAAAGTATGGCCAGAAAATATGCTTGGATTAGTAAAAATATTGATCCTATTCATGTTTCAGCGTTTTTATCAAAACTTATGGGACACAAGGGGTCCTTGATGCATGGAATGTGGGGGCTGGCCAGAGTTTTGAGTGATATAGATTTTCCTTTGAGTAAACCTTTGGAAATATCATGTCGATTTGTTTCCCCTATGTATTTACCTTGCAAGGCAGAGATTGGCAGTTTAAGAAATCAAAATAGCACTGACTTTTGCCTATATAACAGCAAAAATCAAAAGCCTTACTTTGTTGGTAGTTATTCATTATTTAAGAATTAGAAAGATCATTTGGGAATGGTTTAAAGAGATAAGTTTTTTCTATACCTAGTTTATATTTATTATTGATCTTTTGTATTTCAGATATCATATTTATATATGATATTTTTCCAGATCGATATTTATTAATAATATGTTTAAAGTATTTTTTATCTAAGTAAGTTAATTTATCTTTAAATTGAGTATAAATAATTTTAAAAGATTTGACTCTGTTGCTTTTTGTAGGTGACTCTTTTAAAGCGGGAATGAAACTTGAGAAATATTCTTCATATATGGTCGTTATGTTATACCTATTAGTATTTTGAATAATTGTATCTAATTTATTTTCTGTATGTTCATTTAATATAAACTGATACTTTTGATGAAATAATTTAAGTTCTGATAAGTTACCATTAAGTTTGGAGAAGTAGAAATGAGCAAATAATATTCTCAGGAAGTGATCCCTGCTTTGTTTGTTATTTATTTTATTGCTACTAACTATTGGCATTAATGGGATCTGAATATTAAGAAAAGACGTGAAAAAACCTTGTCTATACTTAGTAAAATGCCCTGTTGCCGAATTAAATAATTTAGCATTGTTAACTCCGCAAGAAGGGGACTTGCTCATTAATATAAACCCATTAAATTTTTGGTGGGGTAAAATATTTTTAAATGTTTTATTTGCTAAATCTGTAATATCTTTCTTCGTTTCTACTTGCTCCAGAGTAGTAAAGTCTTTATGTCTAATGATTTGAATTGGTTTTCTTGGAACTCCAAGGCCCATTTCAATCTCAGGGCAGACGGGGAATAGGTCAACAAATTTTGACAGTGTACTTGTTATCCATTCTTCCTTAGTATGACCTCCATTATATCTAACAGGTTCTCCCAGTAAACAAGAGCTGATTCCAAGAATAGGTCTTCCAGACAAGTTGATTCCTTTACTTAGTAAATGGGGACATGATGACATTTATGATTTTCTTTTTCTCCATCACGTCTACTTTTTGCTAAAGTTATTTCTTTTCTTATTATAGATTCACCTCTTTTCCAAACAAGTACTACCTTATCTCCAGCGCGATAAAACTTTAAACTAAATGCTAAGTCATAGATATTTTTAATTTCTATATCTCCAATTTGAATTAATATATCTCCATCCATAACTCCTGCTTGTTCTGCTGGTGAGTTTGGAGTTGTTTTTATACATATTACTCCTATTACTTCATCACTTTGACCAAATTCCGGAACACAGCCTAAGTGAGCACCATAACCTCTTCTTGATCCGTCACCTTCATCATCTCGAGAGCTCGGATCAAAGGTGAGTAATTGGTTTGATTGTGTAATTTTTTTTATAACCTGCAGTGCATGTTTTTTAATTTTTACCATATAATCAAATTTTATTTTATCAAAATCATCTGTACTGCGATGATAGTCTGAATGAGCTCCTGTCGTGTAAAAAAGGGCAGGGATATTATTAGAAATAAATGAAGCATGGTCACTTGAACCGATAGCTCTTTTTTTATTTTTTACGGGAATAATATTGCTATCAACTTTACTTAAAATATCTTTCCATTCGTAAGCAGTTCCAGTTCCCATTAATGATAATTCTTTATTAAACCTACCTACCATGTCAAAATTAATCATTCCTTGCAGCTTTCCATAGTTAGCTTCTGATCTTGGCCAGTTATTAACTAAATTCTTTGAACCAAGGAGACCAAGTTCCTCAGCATTAAAAAAAGCAAACAAAATAGATTTTTTCAATTTAGCTTTCTTGATTTCATTAATTAAACTGACAAGAAGAGATGCACCAGATGCATTATCGTCTGCACCATTATGAATCTTAGGCGTATTGCTAGGATCCATTGATGACTGTCCGCCCATTCCCAGATGATCAAAATGTGCACCAAGTACGATGATCTCTCTTTTTAGGGTTGGATCAGTTCCAAGAACTAATCCTAATATATTTGAAACTCGTCCCGTGTTCCTTTTCAAATGAACTTGTAAGTCTACTTGAGCATGCATCTCGAATGATTTTGGAGTTTGAGTCTGTGAAATCTCATTTTGTAATTTAAGGATATTTTTTTGAGATATATTATCGAACCATGAATTTGTAGTAAAACCAGTAATAACTCCAAATCTTGTGCCACCACCATCTGTTGAATTAAAGTGTAGGGTCGGTTCTTCTCCTTGAAAACTGAGTGGATCATGTAAAAAAATAACTCCTTTTGCTTTATGTCTTTCTGCATTCTTTAATTTATAAAATAAGGTGCGATAATTGATATAATCGGGGTCTCTAAATGGGGAGTTAGGATTTCCAATAGCAGGATCACCAGTTAAAATAATAACAATCTTATCTTTAACATCAATGTTTTTATAATCATCATACTTAATTTTACTATCAGATAAAGGGATAGTGATTCCAAAACCGGCAAAAACAATATCAGTAGAGGTTAACTGTCCAGAGGAAGAAAAGGCAATAGGTTCAAAGGATGCAAATTTATATCCAACTTGTTTTAGAGTGTTTTCTCCATCTTTAGTCATTTTTGTGAATATAGTAAATTCATGTTTATAAGTTTCATGAATAGGTGTGAGTTTATGATTTTTTAAAATATTTTCAATATAATTTGCGGCTATCTTATTTGTTGGAGTTCCTGCTCTTCTCCCTTTCAATTCATCGCTTGCAAGAAAGTTTAATGAGTCTTTCATTAAACTTGCGTAAGAAATATTTGATATAAAAAATATTAGAATAATAATTGATTTCATTTGCATTAATCCTTTGAGTTTATGTATTCTAGAAAAATGATAAGAGAAGAACTATTTCATTCATTTGCAGTCCATTTTCCTATTGCTTTATTGGGTTTAACTCCATTTCTTTTTTTAGGACAGTTTATTGAAAATGAAAAGATTAAACAAGTTTCAGACATTTTGTTTAAAGCTTTTTTATATTTAGGCCTAGTGTTTTTTTTTGTCGCGTTATTTCTGGGTGATTTGAGTCTTGAAATAGTAAAAACAGACCTTCCTAGATTGCAAGAAGCTTTTATTCATGAGGATTATTCTTATTACACACTTTACGTATTTCTTGTGGTCTTATTGTTAGATATTTTTTCAATGAGAGTTAAAAATCTTAAGTATCTAATTTTTATAGTATCAATCGTTGGAGTTTATTTTTTATTGCGAACAGGACACAGCGGTGCCGACTTAGTTTACAATCAAGGTGCTGCAGTTTTACGCAATTAATCTAAGTCTGTTTCAACTTTTCCTTTGTCATAATTATATTGTGATCCTTGCATGCTATGAGGAATAGAATAGACTCCAATTAGTACTATTGCTGCAATGATTGTTACAAATCTATTTCTTTTCTTGAGGTTTAATATCAAGGCAATACTCCAAGCAATTACTGCTATTAATAACTTATTATCAGTTAAGTCCCAATCGAATGGGAATCCGGCCCAGTAAACTCCAAAAGCATACTTTTGTACTAAAGGGCCTAGAATCATTCCACCAGTGATTAAGCAAAAAAATGTTGCTTTTGTCAGAGAATAAAAACTGTCTTTTTTATTAAAAGCTTCCAGTGCAGCAAGTATGGCAAGTAGCATGGAAACAAACATGAAAAATATATGTGGGGCCAAGATAAGTGTGGGAACATGACCTTTAAATCTAATCATAATTGGTGAATCTTTACTTCCTAAGGATTCTAGCTTTTGATTGCTTATTAACTCAATATAATACTGAATTTTGCCCGCAGGAGGTTGATTTGGTAAGTTGGCAGTTAAAAAATTTCCATGATCTTTAAATTCGACTGTCGTCCACTTATCATTTGTTGGAAATCTTTTATATATTAGTTTTGCGCTGGAGTCTGGGGTAATTTTAGGAAGCTCAATAGGGGCATCAGTTACTCCTCCGTGGGATCTTAATAGTTTAATTTTATTTCCATTTATATTAAACTTCTTAGGATATGTCGGCCCTGTGCTTCTTTGGTAAATAACGGCGATTAAAGTAATAAGAATTGCCAAGGGTAAATTGATTTTAAAATTATGCGCCATAAAACATTCTCGCAATATGAATTTATTAGTGATAATAGTTGGTACTATATAAAGACTTGAGGAGATTTGCAATTATGTCATTAAAACATTTACTTGTTTGTTTGCTTGTTTGTTCCTTAGAGCTACAGGCAAGCAATACCAAAAATAATTCTGAACATCATTTAAATCAAAATCAGGAGTTTCCACACCCTAGCTTAGAATTCATCTTAGCTAGTGAGCAAACTAAAGATTCAAAAACCTTTAAAGTAAATGGAACTTATAGTAAATTAGATAGTTCTTTTCTTTATTCTATTAATAATGATAATGATTTACGGGTATTTGCATCTGTATTATATTTAGAACATAGATCATCCCTAGAAAAAGATCGAGTATTACTAGATTTAACCGAAATAATGTATCGGAAAAAAAATATTCTAGAACAATCCAAGCATGGAGTTTCACTCGATTTAGAATTAAAGAATTATTATATATTGAATTTCAAAAATCGCTCTCTTTATGGTTTTGATGGTGCTTTTATACCTCAGCTAGTTATTAAAAAGCATATAGATAGAAGAGTTGTTGCTGAAGTTAAATTAAGGCATCATTTTAATTTCAATAATAATGGAAATGATTCAACCATTAAGGAAGAGTCTAGGATTTATATTACTCCAACCTTTATATTAAATAAGTCATTATTTCTGAGTTCCACCTTGAAATATAGACGCAAAATTACCCGAAGTGACCATTTTAGTTATCGCTATAATAAATATCTTCCTAAAATTACTAATACACTTAATTTTAGAACGGGATTAATGTTTCTCTTAAGTAGAAAAGTATTAACAGAGGCTTATTTAGAATCGGATTTAATGAACTCTGGTAATAAAAATACAATAAATCAAAGTTGGCATAAAAACTATGTATTAGGCGCAGGTATTTACTTAACAGCGTTCTGACGCACCGCCGGGTCGGCTGAAGTGTTTAATTTAAATGAAATTAATTTATTATAATTCTATACATTAAGTAAAAACAGTGAATATAATGCTTGCATAACGCAGTTTATATGTTATTTAGTTTTTAACTGAATAACTCAATACAAAAAAGGGCATACAATGAGTACAGGTACAGTAAAGTTTTTTAATTCAAGTAAAGGTTTTGGTTTTATTACTCCAGATGATGGAAAAGACATTTTTTTTCATGTGTCAGAAGTTCAAGGTGATGAGCCTCAAGATGGTGACAAGGTTGAGTTTGAAGTTGGCGATGGAAGAAAAGGTCCATGTGCAGTAAGCGTTAAAGTTACAGGAAAATAATATATCTTTAGGCCAATCCTTATCTAGGCTTGGCCTGAGTTCATTTCTGTTTGCAATGAATAAAAGTTTAATTACTAATTTAATTTCGATTTCATTGATCTCAATCGGTTATCTATCTCCGTATTATTCATATGAAATAAAAACGATGGGTTTATACTCCTTTTCAGGGGCAATAACTAATTGGCTTGCAATTCATATGTTATTTGAAAAAATTCCATTTTTATATGGTTCAGGAATTGTTACAGAAAGATTTGAAGAGTTTAAAGCTGGTATCAGAAATTTAATTATGAACCAGTTTTTTACTCAAGAAAATTTTGAAAAATTCATGAGTAATAATAAAAGTGGAATTATAAAAATTGAGGAAGACTCGATAATTCAATTAATAAATTTTGATAATGTTTTTATTAAATTAAAATCAGCAATAGTAGAATCTCCATTTGGTGGAATGCTTAATATGTTTGGTGGAGAACAAGCATTAGAACCATTACGGCCTCAGTTCGAGGAAAAATTTAAAGAAATAATTAAAGAAGTTTTAAATGACGAAAACTTTTTAACTAGTATTATTAATACGAGTGAGAGTGACACAAGCTTTAGTGATAGCGTTACTAGTCTTGTCGATCAGCGTTTGAATGAATTGAGTCCTCAAATGGTAAAAAAAATTATTCAGGATATGATCAAAGAACATCTTGGATGGCTTGTTGTTTGGGGAGGTGTCTTTGGGGCCATAATAGGACTTTTCTCAACTTTGATTTAATTTATAATAACTTTTCTTTTTGGAAGCAATTTATTTGAAAAGTCTAAAAGTAGAGATTTATTAAGTTTGGGGTTACTAATTAAAATCTTTCCTTGTTCAATACTTTTTATAATATCACCACTAAATAATTTTCTTTTCTTAAAATTTCGAAGAACTTTTTTATTATTGACTGAAATTATTTCCCAAGTCTTATGTAGAAAAGGCATTATTTTGAATTTAATTTTTGTTCCATCTGACATGTTAAATGTATTTACTTTTTTGGAATAAAAATCAGAGTTATTAACAATGATTTTTTTCATGAAATTAGAGAATGATATTTCTGATTTCTCTCTAACTTCCCATAGACCAAAGTTACTCGCTCTTTTCTTGCATCTCCATGAGTCACACTTCTTGGAAAAGACAGCAAGATGAAATCCATAGTTTAAATTACAATTCGGCCGATCAAAATTATAGAAGGTCCAGTCTCCATATTTGACTTTACAAGCGTTAGGAATTTCATTTGGTTCTTTAAAATTTAATCCACAAGAAAAGTTCTTATATACACAAGTATTTTTTCTGTGTAGACGTTTTTTGTTTCCTAAGAAACGAAACCAACTACTAAGTGTATGATTATTATCATAAGTAGGGATCAATGTTGTTGGTCGTGACCATCCATCATTTTGTTTTGTTGCACCGTCTAGCCTGTTGATATGAATTCCTCCAGCACTAACTAAAAAACTGGGCGAACTATAATACACTTCCGGAGTTTGGTGACTTAAAATTTGAAAAAAACTATTATGATTAGTTTTTATAATTAAATCTAAAATGAAGTCAGGGATAACATAATCAGATATCGCAGAAACGACCATGAACTGAGTGCCGTAATTGATAACTCTTGAATCTTGATCTCCATCGTAAAAGGAGAGTTCTCCAGAAAGTAATGCATGCCTTGCAATTTCACCATCCCCAGGAATAATACTATCAAGAGGTTCGTAAGTAATTTGTCGCCTAAATGGTACTGATCTTCTACCTTTATTACTTTGTGTCGCAAAAATTGTCGACAATAAATCTAAAATCATTTTAGATGCTTCTTTTACTTTTTTATTTGTTGAGAAAGAATATAGATTAAGTAAAGGCATTATTGCATAACCCTGATATGGACGTGAGTTATATTCATTGAAGTAATTAACAAATAATTCATGTAAATACTCTAGCATCCAATTATTAAATCCATTGATATTATTGTTTAGTTTTTTAGGTAATTTTAATTTATTATTTTTGTAATATGTGGCCAGTAATTCATTTGTTAAATATCGACTTGTTTCTGTCATTAAAATATGATTTTCAGTATCCTTTAATACTCCACAAAGTCCCATGGAAAAATACTTATAGTGCTTGTTCCCCTTTTCTGTCAGCATTGTAAATAATAATTTTTGGTATGCATCTTGGGATAAAATATTATTTCTTTGATGTAAAAATGCCAATCTAACTAAATGATGAAGAGCAAAATCGTAATCACCCTTTCTTTGGCAAATACCAGGGATGGCAGTATAGTTTGTTCCTGCCTTAGCAAAGGGCTTGAAGTCTTTTGATAAAATTATTTTGGAAATCTTATTGCCGTCAATTCCTAAATATGCTTTTGCAATAGCAGGAATATTAAAACGTCTATGAGTATCAATTTGAAAAGAGGTTCCCAGCTCTTGAGAGGCAAAGTATTGAATGATCTGCTTTTTTCTCTCAGCGAGATATTCTTTGGATTCATCTACTGTTGTAGCTGTTGGAATATTAGTAAAAGCAAAATTAGAAACGCTAGCTTGAGAATAATTACTCTGACTGATTAAAAATATAATTAGAAATATAATTCTGTTCATAAATATTAATCCTTATCTTTCTATCGAGCTTCTTAATCTTACATGTGGCCTGTGCTCTAATTGATCGCAATAGTATAAGCTTCTATGATCACGATATGCTCGTCCCTTTGCATAAGGCCTTGGAATAAATACACTTTTATATCTTGCAATAAATTTCTTTTTGTGAATTTTTTTCTTTCGAACCTGCCAGAAGAATTGTTTTCCTAAAAATACATTTTTGTCATCAACAAAAATGCCATTACCTGGAGCACCTGAAATTAAGGATTGATGTGTTATTTTGTTCGTTGATGGATCAAATAAGTAAACTGCAGATAATATTTGTCCTCCAACTACTCCAGCATTACTGGCATAAATATAACCAGTCTTGTTATGAACATATATATTATCAACATGACCTTTTGCTTGAATAGATGCGACTTTTTCTCTTGAAGCTAAAGAAAAGATCTGAGCACCCTCTCTCATTAATGAAACATAAATTTTATCACCAATTAAAAATAATGATTTTGCATAATTAGGTATTTGAGCATCGATTAAAATAGGTAATTCAAATATTTTTTCTTCTAAGTTAAATATTTCAATTTTGTTATTAATTAAGACAAATAGAGAGTTCTTGTATAAATAAAAATCTTGAACAGGTAAGTCAAAATTTAATTCTTTTGAAAAATTTAAATCACTATTTTGAATTAAAATATCCTTATAAGAAGTCCCGATAGCCATCCAGTTGTTTTGAAAATGAACACCTTGAAAACAAGTTTTTATTTTTGAAAAATCTTGCTCCCTATTTGGGTTTGCAAAAGAAATGGTAGAACTTAATAAACAGATGATTAGAATTAACTTATTCATACTATAATATCCTTTTTATAATAATAAATAATATTACAAGTTAGTTATTTACTTTGTCTAACTGGACTTAGAAGAATTTAAATAGTGGACGGTTGTGGTTTTTCTTATTGAGTTTTACACATCTTAATTTTCTTGTTTGAACTTCATCAGGGCCTTCTGCGATATATTCAACAACAATAGATTTATTTTTTCCTGATAAAACATTCAAAAGATTAACTCTGGGAAAAATAAAGTAATTCATATCCTCGCATTCAGATACTGACCAACCATATGTAGCGTAATCGTAATCAATTTCCCATTTCCAATAAGTAGGAACTTCTTCAAAATTCATAACAAAACTATTGCGCTGAGCAAAATCTAGGGTCGTACCATTCAAGCTGTATAGATACCCTGGAATCAATGACTTGGGAGAATAATTATCCCAACAAATCAAGGATCCGATCGGTGTTGCTAGCAGTAAGTGACTGTTAATAATAAATATTAATGTTAATAATGCTTTCATAATAATTTCCAAATAATCAATTATTTAACATGTTTTTAATTTTTTTGTTTAATTAGTGAAGTGATTGAAAATATTACATGAGTTAATTAAATGTTAAGAAAATGTAAAAATATCATAGAAATTGCTTTTTCAGATTGTAATTTTATTTTTAACGGTGCTAAGTATGGACTATTAAAAACATTTTTTATGATAAGGGTTTTATTCAATGGAAGTATTTAAATTAGTTTATTCAGTTCTAGGTGGCCTTGGGGTGTTTTTTTATGGAATGAAAACAATGTCTGAAGCATTACAGTCTGCCGCAGGGGATGTGATTAAAAATGCAATTAATATTATTACAAAAAATAGAATCACGTCAATTGCTGTAGGAACGGTAATTACCATGATTGTTCAGAGTTCATCAGTGACAACTGTTATGGTTGTTGGATTTGTTAATGCTGGATTAATGAACTTAACTCAAGCAATTGGTGTCATTTTGGGAGCAAATATTGGAACAACAATCACAGGTTGGATCATTTCAATAAAGGTATCGAAGTACGGGCTATTATTTATTGGTCTTGGTATTTTTCCATTAATGTTTGGAAAAACTAACAGGATGCGCCAGATAGGAAGAGTTATTTTTGGTGTAGGTATGATTTTTTTTGGACTCAAGATTATGTCAGGTGCGTTTAAACCTTTGAGATCAATGCCTGAGTTCTTGGAATCAATTAGCTACTTTTCAGGTCAGCATTACGGTTCATACTTTGCCAGTATTATTGTTGGGTGTTTATTAACAATGATTATTCAATCATCGTCTGCCATGCTTGGTATAACCATTGCTCTGGCATTAAGTGGAGTTATTCAATTTCATACAGCAGCAGCATTGGTATTAGGTGAAAATATTGGGACAACAATTACAGCATTACTAGCATCTGTTGGAACAAGTGTGAATGCAAAGAGAGCCGCGCGCGCGCATGCTATTTTTAATATGCTTGGAGTAGTTATAATCTTTTCAATTTTTCCTTTTTACATAGAGTTTATTGACAAGCTTGTTCCTGGTGATCCTAATTTTGTAAACTCCGCTGGTGAGTTTTCAAATATTGCAGTTCACATAGCGTCGGGACACACATTTTTTAATGTATTAGCAACATTAGTTTTTATTCCATTATTAACACCTCTTAGTCGAATTGTAGTTAGGATAACCCCTGATAAGAAAACTAAAGAACAACATCACTTAGTTATGCTCGGAGATACAAGAGACTTAATTCCAGCAACTGCACTCTCTCAAGTGAGGTCTGAAATAAATCGAATGAAAAAATTAGTTGATAAATGTTTTGTACTGGTCAAGGATCTTCTAGAGGGAAATGTAAAGTCAAGAACTGAAACGATTTCTAAAATCCGAGATTATGAGAGTATAATTGATAACCAACAAAAAGAGATTACACTTTTTATTGTTAAGCTTATGACAAGTCCTCTTAGTTCCGAAGAGTCAGCAGAAGGACAAATTTACATGAAAGTAGCTGATGAGCTAGAAAGTGTTTCAGACTATTTGGAACGCATAACTTTATATACGAAAAGAGATGATTTTGAAGATGTTTTAGTTGGAGAAGCAAGAAAAGACTTCTTTGAATTTTTTAAAGATGTTGAATCATTTTATGAAGAGTCATCTGATGGTATTATGGAGCTTGGAAGTATTGATTTAAGTACAATTCATAGAAAGTCTGAAGAGTTAAGGCAAAAAGCTTCGAGGATTAGAAAAAGACATCTTTTGAGAGTTTCAGATAATGTTTATAAACCATTGACTGCATTGACATATTCAGACTTAATTGTTGCACTTAGAAAAATTAGGGCACACTCAGAAAATATATCAGAAGCACAGCATATAGAATAATTTATGAAAAAAAAGATATTGTTTTTATGTACAGGTAATTCTTGTAGAAGCCAAATGGCAGAAGGCTGGTGTAATTTCTTTTATTCTAGTAAATATAGTTGTTTTTCAGCAGGAGTTGAGAGGCATGGAATTAACCCTTATGCTATAAAAGTAATGAGCGAAGTTGGGATTGATATAAAGAATAACCAATCTAATCTTGTAAGTGAATACTTTGAAAATGATATGGATTTAGTGATAACAGTATGTGATCACGCAAAACAAACTTGTCCAATATTTTCTTATAAATGTCTAAAACTACATAAAAGTTTTGATGATCCTCCATCTTTAGTTAAAGATATCCAAAAAGAAGAAGAAATACTTGCAGTATATAGACGTGTTAGAGATGAAATTAAAGACTTTGTTTTGAGTATAGATTCTGACGGAGTTTGGAATGGATAGAAAACACCAATTGCCTCAATATATAGCTGAGTTTATAGGTACATTTTTTTTAGTATTTTTTGGTTGTGGAGCAATAATTTTATCTGAAGTAGACTCTAGTGCAATAAGTGGATTTGCAATTCCTTTGGTTTTTGGAGGTACTGTTTCAATTATGATTTACTCAGTAGGACATATTTCAGGTGCTCATTTTAATCCCGCTGTTACAATTGCTTTTTGGGCGATAAGAAGGTTGCCTGGAGTTAGAGTTCCTGGTTATTTATTTGCTCAGTTTTCCGGAGCGATTCTTGCGGGTATTTCTCATTGTTTTATATGGGGCAAGCTAAGTCACTCATTTGGGCAAACTATATTGACCTCAGGATTTGGAGCAGGTTTGTTTATTGAATTTATTATTTCGTTTAGTCTAATGTTTGTTATTACAAGTGTGGCCACAGACTCAAGGGCAGTTGGTGAGTTAGCAGGAATTGCGATAGGAACAACTGTTACGGTATCAGCATTTGTTGCAGGTCCATTGACTGGGGCTTCTATGAATCCTGCAAGAAGTTTTGCTCCTGCTTTAATGAATTCTAATTTTGAAAATATCTGGGTTTATCTACTAATTCCAGTTTTAGGTGCTTCTTTGGGAGCATTTGTCTATGATAAAATCAGGTGTAATAAAGAGTCACAATCAAGTAGTGGTTGCTGCTAAATGGGGAAGTAAATGAAGTTAATATATAACCTATTCATATTTTCGTTTTTATGTATTATTATTTCTAGTTGTTCAATATTAGATCAAACCAGCAAACAGTACTTGTCATCAGGAAACTGGAATCATCACACTAAAGAAAGGTTGTTAGAAATTATTAATTCTGGGAGAGATCAAAACTTACCTGTTGTTTTTGATTTTGATAATACAATAATTTGTCGTGATATAGGTGAGGCAACCTTAGAAGTATTATCTAAGACGGAATTACGTTCTTCATTTGATATAATCAAACATTATGAAAATTTACTAAATTCTACAAAACATCAAATATTAGATTCTTCTCCATATGCTAATGCATATGCTTGGGCCGTACAAGTAATGCAAGGGTTGACTCCACTTGAAATTATTAAAGCAACAAAGCAAGCTTATGATAATGAAAGTGCTTTTAGGGATCATTTAGATTTAAGAAGTGAAACAAAGATGAAACATTTTAGAAGGCCTTACTTTTATCCTGAAATGATTGATCTTATAGGAGCATTTTTGGAAAATAAATATGATGTTTATATTGTTTCAGCCAGTAATATTTGGAGTGTACGATGGATGGCATCTAAATTAAATCAAAAATTAAAACAATCTGGCTTTAAAGGGGAAATTGATTTAAAAAATGTAATAGGAGTTTCTACTCTGTTGAAAAATAATAAAAACGTTCTTTTTAAAGACATGCCCTTAGCAACTAATAATTTTAAATACAAAAATTTAGATGAGGATCAATTAAAAAAATATACTTTAACAGATCAAATTAATTATCCATTGACTGGGTACTATGGAAAAGTAGCAAATATTCTTAAGTGGATAGGTAAACGTCCATATTTTATTGCAGGGGATAGCCCAAATGATCACCCAATGTTAAAATTTTCAAAGTATAAACTTTGGATTGCAAGATTGGAAAAATTGGATTATCAGAAAAAAACAATTCAAATAATTAAAAATGATAAATCTTGGATTATTCAACCAACATTATATAAAAAGTCTTCAGGGTTTGTTAGAGATCAGATAGAGTTAAAACGTCGGTTTCATGGCCATACATCGAATGTGATTTCAGACAGTTGGAAATCTCTTAAGCTATAGGTAAAGTTATCTATATTGCTAATAATTTATAAAAAGATGATAATTATTTAGGTTATTTAAATAAGGTATCATATATGAAGCAAATTATTTTTTTACTATTTTTACTTGGGATAAGTAATGTAATGGCTTATGAGATTAAGTGGAGTAAGCAACCTTTTGTTATTCAGAAACAAAATAATAAAACAATAAAAGCACAATCGATTAAAGGTTTATTTTTTTCAAAGCATTTACCCATTAAGCAAGTTGCTTCTATCTTAAATATTGAAGTTGAGAATCAAAGCATGGATCAAAATGATCACTGTGGTAATGATTTTTTTCCACATAAAGGAATTAATTTAGAAAATACACAGTTCGAAAAAGTTAAAGGTGTTGATGTTATTCATGGCCTTTGGAAGGATGGATTTAAATATACAATTATTACTTGTGTGAAAACGGAAAAAGGATTTAAAACAAGTACAGCTTTAATAAGACTGCCATTTGTAAAAAGGGCAGTTAGTAAAGCCTATATGATGCAATTAGATTTTAGTAAGGATTTATTCTCTAATCAAAGTACAACTTACTTTCAGCAGTTAAAAGATATTATTGTTAATATTCAGCTTATTTCAAATGCTAATGCTCAAATCCCAGATCTTGATCCTCTTACAGATGCACTTACAGATGCCACAACAGCGGTAGGTGAATTAAATACAACAATCGGTGATTCAACTACCACTTTTAATGAAGAGTCTGACGAGTGGCAAGCTGAGTCAGAGCGATGGAGAAATATTAGCTCTTCTTATCTAGATGAAAGTGAGGCATGGAGATTAAACTTGGCCGATATGCAAGAAGGACTAATGACGGAAAGTGAAGCATGGAGATCAGAAAGTGAAGCTTGGAGAAGTTCATTATCTGATACTCAGAGCTGGCTTGATGAGAAACTTTCAAGTGGGAATTTATTTAAAATGGCAGTATCAACTGCAGCAGGAGCAGCTCTTGGTTCTTTTGGTATGAGTATGGCACTTAATGGCATTACTTCAGGTCTTGGAAATTTAATTGAGTATATAGCTAATACAAAAGGCAGGCGTATTGAAAATTATAATGCATTAAAAGAGGCTTTTGATGGTGTTGCGGCCAGCTTTGACAAGATGGGAAGTGACTTGGATAAATTAGTTCTAAATTTACCATTACTAGAACTTTATGAGGGAAATGATGTTTATAGTGAACTAGAAGTTATTCTAGAAAAACATATTGATGCACGGAAGGGTATTATTGCAGCCAACTTGAAAATAAAAGAAGATAAAATTACAGAGCTAGAAAACCTGGGTGCTTTATATTTAGAGCAAGATGATCTTGTAAAGGTTGCTCAGGTCTCAGAATGTATTACTCAGTTGACAGGATCGTCAGGGGTTAAGGATTTAGAAATTCAAATTAATAAAATGGAAGGTACTTTAGACTACTTACAGGAAATGAATCATTCGACAGGTAAAAATTATACCATGTCTAGTATCTGTCAAAAAATAAATGAAATGTTAAAAAAATGGAGAGAAGCAGAGGCTTCAGTTGTTGTTGCACAGGCCCTACTAAGAAGGGCGAGTTTTATAAGGTCTACTGAGATAAATGATAATTTTAAAGAAATGAGTGGGATGTTAAATGAATCAAAAATAAAGTCAATGAGTGAAAAAGATATAAAGAAAACAGAAAGGGTTGCCAATAAAATATTAATCAAAGCTCAGGATAATCTCTCTAAAGATTTAAAAGAGAAATTCAATCAAAGAAAATTTAAAAGAGCAATGTCTAAGTGCAGTGAGCACTGGTGTCACGGTAATGGTAATTTTGAACTACAGGTAAGTAATATTAGTTTGTTTGGTACAGATCAGTCTTGTGCTTTTTTACTTAAAGATATTCGTGATGGAAAGGTACTAATGCCACCTATGTTAAGTAATATTTTATTTGAAGAAGGAATCACGCAAAGCATTGATGAAGTTGATATGAGTAGATTATCTCCAACTGGTGAAATTGAGCAGTTGATGAGGCTACGGACAAAAAGATCAGGCCAATGCTTCAGGGATAAATTTAAAGATGATTATTCAGATCAAATTACTGAAACAATTGGTTGTGATAACTTTGACCAAGTTATGGACTTTTCTTCTCTTGCATCCTGCAGTAAGGATTACAGAGATCTCAAAATGATTCATGGTGAGGTAATACATAACTTAAATCAATCAAAACAAGCGGTCAGTGCTGTAGGAGAAGATGGAGATCTTGTTATTTCTGCTGCGATTAGCTCAATGGGAGATCTTAGAGATCATACTGAAGATTTAAGGGATGGTTTAGAGATTTTACAAGATCCAACTTTAAATAATTATAAACATCAGGAACTATTTGACACGTTTTGTAGTAAATATTTATAGTAATATTGGTTTTTGTTTCTTTGTATAAATCAACGTAAACTAGTTTAATGAAATTAATAAGTATATTTATAGAAAAGCCTCTTCTTACTAACCTAATTACAATCTTGATTATTGTTGCAGGAGTTGTTTCTTTATCACAGCTAAATAAAAGCACATACCCTGATGTTAACTTTGATGTTGTTACAATTACAACGACATACCCAGGAGCTTCAGCTAAAGAAATTGAAGTTCAAATAACAAATAAAATAGAAGATAGTATTATTGGAATTGAAGGATTGGATAAAATTATATCTGTGTCGGCCGAGAATTATTCTAGTGTAATAGTTTGGATAGATTTAAATTATAAATATCCAGAAAAAGCAAAAAGTAAAATAAATCGTGCGATTGATAGAGTTGCAGATTTACCAGCCGGTATTCTAGGAACACCTAAGGTCGAAGAGTTAGCAGCTTCTAATATTCCAGTCATTGAGGTTGCATTGCAAGGAAAAGTTTCGGAGCTAGAATTAAGAAAAGTGGCCAGGGATTTAAAGGATAAATTAAAATCTCTTTCAGGAGTTTCTACTGTCGATTTAATTGGTTATAGAAAAAGAGAAGTAAAAATATTAGCAAATGCACAGCAGCTGTCAGAAAAGTGGATCTCTTTGTCAGATATCATCTATGCTATTCAATCTCAAAACTTGAATTTACCAGGGGGTAATTTAAAAGAGTTAGGAATAAGCAAAAAAGTTGTAACAAAGTCTGAAATTAATAATCCTCTTGATATTAGTAAATTAATTATCAGGTCAAATGACTCAGGAAAGAGAGTCTATCTGAATGATGTAGCTGAAATTATAGATGACTTTGAAACACCTAAAATTATATCTAGGACAGAAGAGGAAACGAGTATAAATTTAGTTGTAAAGTCGTCCTCGAGTGCTGACGTTGTAGAAATTAGTGAGGAAATAGACAAAATACTTAATACAATTCGAAGTACCAGTAATGGAAGGTATAGAGTAAAAGTAGTTAGAAACTTTGCTCAATATATAGTTTCATTATTGGATATAGTTACTAATAATGCTTATATTGGTTTTGCTCTTGTTTTATTAAGTTTAATGATGTTTTTGAATAGGTATGCTGCTTTCTGGACAGCATTAGGTATTCCATTATCAATTTTAGGTGCAGTAATATTTTTCCCAATGCTAGGTATTAATATAAACTTCATACCTTTAATTACAATGATTTTAGTTTTAGGCTTAATTGTAGATGATGCAATTGTTGTTGCAGAAAATATTTGTCGTCATCGAGAGATGGGGAAGGATATTAAACAAGCTGCAATTGATGGTACAAGAGAGGTTTGTTGGCCTGTCATCACAACGATACTAACTACTATTTTGGCATTTGCTCCGATCTTTTTTATGAGTGGAGTAACTGGAAGATTTATTCAAGAGATTCCTAAGATTGTTATTTTAACATTATTATTTAGCTTGTTTGAATCATTAGTTATTCTTCCATCTCATATTGCTCACGGCCCTAAAATTAAACCAGAGTCTAATAAATTATTTAATAAGTTTAAAAAAAGGTATGGGAATATTATTACCTGGGTTTTAAAATTCAGAGGTAAGGCTTTATTACTCTTTACTGCTTTTTTGATTAGTTCTATGTCTCTTTTTATTTTTAAAATGAGATTTGTATTATTCCCGTATTCTGATGTCGACATTTTTTATATTATTGCTGAAATGCCTGAGGGGACATCTATCCAGCAAATGTCTACTAAAATGAAAGAGGTAGAACAAATTGTCCCTTTTATTCCCGAAAATGAGTTAGTAAGTTATACAACTCGTATAGGGCATCATAATATAAATGTATATACTTCAGAATCAGCATCATTGAAAGATAACTGGGCGCTAACAACTGTTTACTTGAAGCAAGCTGAAGACAGGGTAAGAACCAGTGAGGAAATTATACAAGAGTTTGAAATAAAGTTGCGAGAGAAGGTGCAAGGTTTTTCTCGTTTAGATGTTATGAAATATTATGATGGGCCACCAATAGGACGTCCAATAACCTTAACCCTTGTTAGTGATAACCAGGAGTTAAGACACAAATATCAAAACAAAATTCTTAACTTTTTATCAAAACTTTCTGGAGTAAATAATTTAGAGATAGATGCTAGACCAGGTAAAGAAGAGGTAATGGTTCGCCCTATTTTTAATAAAATGACCAGACTGGGCATTACTTCAACACAGCTATCTCAGGTTATTAGGTCTGCTTTTGAAGGGGTTGTGGCCACATCTATAACTCGTGGAGGTGAAAAAATAGATTTTAGAGTTAAGTTAGATGATCGATTTAGTGAAGGAGAAGAACTGTTATTGAACCTTGAAGTTCCAAACCAGAGAGGACAGTTAATTAAACTAAAATCATTTGTTGAAATATCTAAATCTAAGTCTGATGATAAAGTTCTTCATTATAATGGAACTCGTTCAATAACTATTCTTGGGGACGTTGATGATAAAATAATAACAAGTGCTCAAGTTAATCAAAAGATTAAAGAAAAATTTACTTCTGAAATTGAAAGCCAAACTGGAATTGCATTAGTATTTGGAGGAGAAGAAAAGGCAACACAAGAAAGTATGAAAAGTTTAGGGATTGCTTTTAGTATATCCTTCATTGCTATTTATTTTATACTTTCAGTTTTATTTAATTCCGTATGGCAGCCTTTCTTAATCTTGTCAGTAGTACCCTTTGGTTTGTGTGGTGTTATTATTTCATTCTTTTTTCATGGAATGCCAATTTCTTTTTTTGCAATGATTGGGTCTATGGGCCTGATGGGTATTTTAGTTAATGATAGCTTGGTAATGGTTTCACATTTGAACCGAGTTGTAGATAAGAATAATCTTGACCTTAAAACAATTGTTAAGGGTGCAGAAGATAGATTTAGGGCCGTAATTTTAACTACTGTATCTACGGTTGCAGGGATGATACCCACTATTTATGGCTTTGGAGGAGATCAACCCTTTTTAACTCCTCTTGTACTTTCTATTGCTGGAGGATTAATTTTTGGAACGACAGTTACTTTGATTTTAGTTCCTTTGTTATATTCATTTAAAGTGCATAACCTAAAATAATCTAAATGATATTTTGAATAACAAGAGCAACTCCAACAATTGATATCATTGTATTAATAAAGTAGTTGAAATATTTTTCCGGAACTTTATTGTTTAGTTGAACTCCTACTGCGATTGAGAATAAGGAAAATGGAATAGATATAAAATAAATATTTAGAACCTGTTTAGTAATCATTCCGGAAATTCCGTGAGAAAAAATAATAAAAATGCTACTAATTAAGAAATATGCTTGAAGTGTAGCAAGGTATTCTTGCTTGTTCCATCCTCTTAGTCTTCCATAAATAATGATAGGCGGTCCATTGGTATTGTATGCTCCTCCAAGAATTCCTGATATTATCCCAAAAAAATAAGTAGAAATATTACTTGTTAGTTTTATTTTGTTTTTTGAGAAAGTAATATATATAGAAAAAAATATTAGTAATAAGCCAATTATTGTTTTTGTTACTGTGTCGTCAAATGTTTTTAAGAAAAATACTCCAATAGGTATTCCAATTAATGAAGACATAATAAGTAGTTTGGTTGAGTACAGATTAATTTTCTTTCTTTTAACAATAACTAAGATTAATCCTGTCATCCCTCCACATAAAGCAAATAATGGAATAGCAATATTGCTTGGGAGGATAAGCAGAAGTAGGGGCATAGCAAATAATGCATCTCCAAATCCGGCCATAGAACGAATCATAGATGCTATCGAAATTATACAAATGATTAATTCTATATTCATAGTTATAAAAATATTTTTTTAATATGATAATCAGAAGTTACGCAAGTCGCGATACCCGCATTGTTTAAAATTTCAAGTTTTATTTCTATTTCGCAAAGACCAATATCTGATTTTAAATAACCTTTTCTATCGAGAGTTAACTTTACCCACTTTCTCGTTAAGGATGAATTAATTGTATCATAGTTAATATTAAGTTTAGTTGAAGCGGATTTAAGAAGTTTTCTTTCTTTCAGTATTATGACCTGCTTTACTGCATTATTATAATCTTCTTCAGTACTAGCAATACTTAAATTAGAAATGATCATTAAAATAATAATTAACAACTTCATATAAAATCCTTTATTTCTTGTGATTTATAATATTAATCAATAGAATTGATTACAACAAGACTAAGGAATAAAAATGTTTAATCCAGACTACTTTCGTTTCATATTGTTTGTTGTCTTTTTTTTAGTTTTTGTAATATTGCAACTGGTTGTTCCTGCCAGAAAAACAAAAAAAGATAGATGGTTGACAAACTTAAGTTTAACAATTTTAAATGTATTAGTAATTAAGCTTATATTACCAATTGGTTTGGTTTCAGTTGCTTTTTGGGCACAAAAAAAATCTTTTGGATTATTTAATTTATTTACGTTTGAAGGTTATGTAGTACATATATTATTGTCTGTCTTAGCACTGGATTTCTTGATTTATATTCAACACCTGCTTTCACATAAGATAAGTCTATTATGGAGATTTCATAAAGTTCATCATCTCGACGTGGGAATGGATGTTACTACGGCATTAAGGTTTCATCCGATAGAGATTATTTTATCATTAGGATATAAATCTTTTTTTATATTAATCCTAGGGGTTAGTCCTAAAGCAATAATCATATTCGAAGTAATCTTAAATACAATGGCAATGTTTAATCATTCAAATATTTTTATTAATAGGACATTAGACAAATATTTAAAATTTGTTATTGTTACACCTAGTATGCATCTAATACATCATTCGGTTGTTTCTAGCGAATATAACACTAATTTTTCATTTAATTTGTCAGTGTGGGATCGAATATTCAAAACATTTTCAGGTAAGCAACATGATAAAATAAAAATTGGGTTAAGTGAATATCAAGGAGAAAACCTTTCATTAATTAATTTATTATTAGTGCCAATAAAAAAAGCACGTAGGTATTAGCTACGTGCTTTGAAAAGATTCAATAATTTTTTAAAATTACCAGCTATTTCCACCGAAGTTTCTTTCTCTTCTGTTTCCACCTGATCTATTATTTTTTGGAGTCATTGGACGTGCAATATTTACAGTCAATGTTCTTCCATCTAATTCTTTTCCATTAAACTGAGCAACAGCTGCTTCAGCCTCATCTTCAGTTGACATTTCAACGAAACCAAAACCTCTACTTCTTCCAGAGTCTCTGTCTTGAATTACTTGAGCAGAGTCAACTGTTCCTGAAACAGAGAATGATTCATTTAAAGATTCACTTGTTACTGAATAAGGTAAATTGCCAACATAAATTTTCTTTCCCATATAACCTCCTATCGGTATTCGGGCCCGCTCGAGAGGTATAAGACTATGCTAATAAAACTCTAAAACAGATACTAATAACTATAAAGAGCTAGAATTGCTCTTTCAAGATAGTAAATAACATGATTCTCATAGTCATGTAAAGAGTTTGGAAAAATTGAATGTAATTTTTTACGGCGGTAAGGTGCTGTAATTACATTGTGTCTAGTTCGGAATAGAATTTTATGTGAAGTTGTCTTTATAAGGCCTGTGATTAACTCTATACTAGCTAACATATGAAAACACTTATACTAACTGAAAAGCCATCTGTTGCAAAAGATTTTGCAAAAGCATTAAATATTAAATGTAAGGGGGTAGGCTTTTATGAAGATGATAAATATATTTTAACTTGGGCGATAGGACATCTACTCGAACTTAAATCACCTCATGAGTATAGCTTCAAATGGAAGAAATGGTCTCTTGAAAGTTTACCTATTATTCCTGAAAGATTGTCGTATAAAGTTAACTATAAAACAAAAAAGCAGTTTTTTATAGTTGATCAGCAATTGCAGAGAAAAGATATTAATCAGGTTATTGTAGCAACAGATGCTGGTCGAGAAGGCGAGCTAATTGCTAGAACATTACTAAATAATGCAAAAATAAATATACCTTGTAGTAGGTTTTGGACATCTCAGGCTTTAAGTTCAAAAGTAATTTTACATCACTTATCAAAAGTAAAACCACTATCTGAATATGACAGATTATATTTTGCTGGAAGGGCCAGGCAATCATCTGATTGGTTGATTGGCATGAATTTAACCCGCATTGCAACAATTAAGCTTGGAGATTTATTTTCTGTCGGACGGGTTCAAACAGCTGTTTTATCAATGTTATCTGCAAAAAAAAATGAAATAGATAAGTTTTCTGCTGAAAGGTACTATTTAATTAATGCCAAATTTAGCTTTGATACAGGTATTATCTCAGCAACTTGGTTTCAAATAAATAAAAAAGACCAATCTAAAAGTTTCAAGATTGAAAAAAAAGAATCAGCAGAAAAAATAATAAATGAGTGTGAAAAACAAATAGTTATAGTTAAAGAATGTAGTAAGAAAAGAAGCTCTCATCGTCCTCCTCAATTATTATCACTCACTGAACTACAAAGAATAGCTAATATTAAATACGGTTTCCCTGCGAAAAAAACACTTTCAATTGCGCAAGATTTATATGAGAAAAATAAGTGCCTTTCTTATCCTAGAACCGATGCTAGAGTCTTGGGTGATAGCTCTCTACCTCAGGTTAGATTGATAATAAAAGAACTTAAAAAATTTATGCCTGAATATTATCAATATTTTGATGATGAAAAAGTATCATTGAGAAATAAGTTAGTTTTTAATGACGCTCAGTTAACTGATCACCATGCTTTAATTCCATTAAAAAAGTTTAATGGTGATTTAAAAACAGATCACGGGAAAATTTTTGATTTAGTGTTGAGGAGATTTATTGCAGCATTTTCTGCTAACTATATTTTTGAATCAACAACTATAATTTTTAATTGTGACAAACATTTATTTAAAGCAGATGGAAAAGAGATACTATCTAGTGGGTGGACTTTTCTTATTAAAGAGGAGTTAGAACAAAAAATACCAATGTTTAAAAAGGGAGATGAGGGAAATATTTATGAAATTAATTTAGGAGAAAAATTTACATTTCCTCCATCTGAATACACAGAAGCAAGTTTGTTGGGAGATATGGTTAATCCCGCAAGACTTGTTAAACAAAAAGAATACAAACAATTATTTAGAGGGGAGGTTGGACTAGGAACACAAGCAACGAGGGCCCAGATTATTGAAACATTGATTAAAAGAAATTATGTTAAAAGAAATAAAAATAATTTAATTATTCAAGAGAAAGGCATTTATTTAATAGAAATGTTTCAATCTTTAAGTATTTCAAAGGAATTAACAACAATAACAGAAACGGCAAAATGGGAATTAGAGCTAGATGCAATCTCTCAAGGGGTCGGAAATGTTTATTCATTCATGTCTAATATTAGAGAGTATGTAGCAAATTGTATCCAAGAGTGGAAAGAGGTTGAAGTAGATCAGAAAGTAAAAGGCAAGATAAAACACAATGCTCCTGCTAAATTATATGATAAAAAAAGAGTGAAGGTAGGTGAATGCCCAAAATGTAAGGGGTCAATTATTTCTAATTCTAAAAGTTACAGTTGTTCAAATTGGAAAAAGGGATGTAAATTTTCTATCTGGAAGAGTATCGCGAGTGTAAAAATAACACCATCTATAGCAAGACAAGTTTTGAGTGAAGGTAAAACAAAAAAAACACTGAAGTTTACGAGTAAACAAGGAAAGTCATTTCAGGCAAATTTAATATTAAAAAATGATAAGGTAGAATTTTTATTTAAAAGTTACTAACGAATCTGTAGACATGTGATTTTTCCAGCATAGATATAATCTAACTTATTTGAATAACTTTTCTTATCCTCAATATCTAGTGCTCTAGTTAATTGATGATTATTGTTTATATACCAATATGATTTGTAAAATTTTGGTGTTTTATTAACATAATCAGCAGGGTAATGATCTGTGTTTAAATTAACCCAATTGATCTGTTCAACTAATTTATTATTTTTACAAAATGTATGGATTTCTAACTCTGGTGGAGGATAATCATTTGTTGAGCTTTCTAATGTAACGTTTCGAGTCTGGTTGATTAAAAAGAAGTCATCACTTAAAACTGTTCTTTTAGAAAATGGTTTTTTATATGTTGTTAAAATAGAATAACCATTCTCATTTCCCTTTAACTCCACTCGGTAGCCAATTAGAAAAGTATTAAAACCAAATGTTTGTAATTTGTTTAGTAATGGAGACTTAACCTTGCAGGAGTCGAACTTTCCATTTATCTCAGGGCAAGATGCATTAGAAGTTTGTGAAAAGGAGCTAAGTGCTAATAAAAGACTTAATAATAATTTGTTCATTTGTTTTTCTTTGATACAGTATTATAATTATGAATAAATTATTATAATACTTTACGTTAGTATACTTGATTTGAAATGTATTACATTTTTACATAGTAGGGGAGTTTTTGTATGAGCAATATTATCTTATTATCTATTGCGGCCTTTGCCTTAATGATTATTTTTATAGTTTATTCATATAAAAATAATCATTTAGTGCGTTATATCTCAAAACCATCAATAATGATTTGTATAATACTAATCCCTTTCTTAAGAGATGATATATCAAATTCAAATTATCGAACTTATATTATAGTTGGATTAATCTTTTCACTTATCGGTGATATATTTTTAGTATTTAAAGAACAAAAGCTAATGGAGGGTTTATTGAGCTTTCTTGTTGCGCACTTGATTTATATATATTCATTTTTTAATCTCAATAATTTTGAATTAAATTATTGGCCATTGATAATTTTAATTCCATTTTCAATCATCATTTATTTATTTATTGCTGATGGTCTTGGTAAAATGAAAATCCCTGTAGTTTTTTATGTTGGAGCAATCATGGGAATGGTTTGGGGGGCCAGCTCTGTTGCTATAGTTAATTATAATCTACAATCATTTATAATATTTATTGGAGCTATTTTATTTCTAATTTCTGATACTGCTTTATCAATTTCTCTTTTTAAGACTAAGTATTCTTCTTCTAAATTGATTGTTGCGGGAACATATTTTCCTGGTCAATATTTAATCGCATTATCTGTGATAATGTAATTTTTTGGATATTTTATGATAAAAGCAATTACATTTGATTTATGGGATACTATTATCGTTGATAACTCTGATGAGAAAAAAAGAAAGATAACAAAAGAAGAAGAAAGAGTCGTTATTTTAAGTGATATTGTGGTTAATTATGAAGCTGTTTCAAGAAGGAAGCTTGTGCAAGCGATAGACAAGATAACTGCAGAATTTAATCATGAATGGAAAGAGAATTATATAACATGGCCGGTAAAAGATAGAGTTAAAAGAATACTTGATAAATTACAAATTAAAATTTCAGAGGTAGATCTAATAAGAGTTGTAGATAAATTTGAATCATTAGAGTTAGGTCATGAGTTAGACTTTGCTCCAAATATAAAAGAAGTACTTAGTGAGTTAAGCAAGGAATATCAACTAGGTGTAATCTCAGACACTATTTTTACTCCAGGGAAAAACCTTAGGAAAATATTATCTAAAAAAACTATATTAGATAATTTTGATTTTTGTTTATTTTCAGATGAGTTTGGAGCATCTAAACCATCTAGAAGGATTTTTGAAGAAGCAGTCAGACTATTTAGTGTAAAGAGTTATGAAGTAGCTCACGTTGGTGACCGAGAGCATAATGATATTATAGGGGCAAAAGAATCAGGTTTGAAGTCAATCTTAAGCCGAGTAATAAAACAAAATAAAACTAATACGATTGCCGACCTGGTGGTTTCTAATTATAGAGATCTGCCAGCTTTAATAAAGCAGTTTAATAAATGAGGAATAAATAATGAAACCAAAGTTCTTAATTATTGATGGATATTCTAAAGAGAGTCGAGATAAATTTGATGATGTTGGAATGACTACTGCTGGTAAACTTTATGCTTTGATGTTACAGGAGTACTTACCAAACTCAATATATGAAATATTTTATTCCTCAGATGATGATTCTAGCTCCATTCCAGATTTATCAAGTTTTTATGGTATTCTCTGGCCTGGATGTAATTTAACTATTTATGATGACGAAGATTCACGAGTTACTAAAATGATTAATATAGCAAAGCTTGGTTTTGAAAAAGGCATTCCTCAATTTGGAAGTTGCTGGGGAGCTCAAATTGCTGTTTATATCGCAGGTGGAAAAGTAAGCTCTAATCCAAAAGGGAGAGAAATGGGTATTGCTAGAAATATTACTCTATCAAAAGATGGAGTAAATCACCCAATGTATAAGAATAAACCTAAAGTATTTGAGGCATTTATTAGTCATGTAGATGAAATTATATCAATGCCAGTTAACTCAACAGTGCTTTCAGGAAATAAATTTACATCAGTTCAAGCAGTTGATGTAAAATATAAAAAAGGTACTTTTTGGGCCGTGCAATACCATCCTGAATATAATTTTATAGAAATGGCAAAGCTGATTGAGGCGAGAGAAGAAAAACTGATACAGGAAAAATTCTTTGAAAGTAGTTCTGACTTATTAAACTATTGTTCTAAAATGGAATTACTGGAACAATTTCCAGAAAAAAAAGACTTAAAATGGCAACTAGGGATTGATGATAGTCTTTTGGATAAAGGACTAAGGCAAATTGAGTTCCAAAACTGGATTAATCATTTTTACTCTCAAACTTAGTATTTGGACCTACTATCCTTTCTATTATTACTCTAGATTCGTATAAAATATTTTCAATAAGTACTTTATCTTTTTTTAATGAAATTTGTTTTTTTCCACTGGAAAGATCAAGGATATAAAAATATAGATTGAATCCATTCTTACCATCTCCCCAAGTTATTTTTTTTCCTGTCATATAGAGTTTGTAGATAGGGATATTTAAGTTCTTAAGTGCATGATGATTTCCAAAAGTTAATTTGAGTTGTTTATACTTTGAAATTTCTTTTAGTGCTAATTGAGTCATTTGATGTTTATGTTTTGAGCTGATCTTAATCTCTGGTGAACTGATTGCAATATTTACCAATGATTTTTCCTCTAACTCAATTCCAATTAAATTAATTGTTTTTGGAACTAGTTTTTCTTTTGGTTTAGATGAAGTGCTCATCGCAATAGATGTATCACTAATAATAAAAATTAATATTAATTTAATTATAAATAACATAAGAGTATATTATTCTTTATTAAATTTGATGGCAAAGAATTTTGAAGATTGTAAAGCAAAAAGTGATATTAATAAAGCAATAGGTAAAATTTTGAAAGTTTGTTTGATTCCGTAACTTTCAGTAATCCATCCCGCCATAGAATGCATTAGAATCAAAAATGCACCGACCATGCCAAGAGAAAAAGGAATAATTTCTTGATAGAATTTTGGAAATTCTTCACTTATCCATGATAATGTGCATGGAAAAAAGATAGACATTCCAAGTCCAGACAATGCTAAAAAGTAATAATGAAAATACAGACCCAGCATCAAGCAAATAATACTCGACAGTAATGACGTAATGAGCCAGGGATATGTATTTCCTCTCACCTTCAGGAACGAGAATAATAATCGACCTATTGTTAGAAAGAAAAAGAATAATATTAAATTATTTGCTGATGTTGATTGAGGTAATTTTTCATATGTTTGAATATACAAAGCAATTCTTGTGGATACCAATAATTCTGCACTGACATAAAATGCGAGTAAAAGTCCACAAGAAATTTTAAGAATATAGGGAGTGTTTTGAATTTTTGATCGGCCCTTCTGTTGCTTGAGAGGAGTATTAATTGCTATATAGTAGATTAGAAAAATAGGAGTAGCTCCTGCGATAATAAAAAATAACCCCCAAGTATATCCTAAATGGATGAATTGATTTAATAAAAATGGAGCTAATAAAGATGCAACACCATAAAGAGCATGAAGGCCTGAAAATGCTTGTCTGCTATATTCTGGAGGTGTTGCTTCTCCTACCATTAGGTTGATGGCAACAGCAATTCCTCCAAGTCCTAACCCTAAAAATAATGATGCTATTAATAAAAGTTTATAATTTAAGAAAATACTAGATATGCCAGTTAAAATAGAACCAATAGACAAAAATATTAAAAAAATTAACAATCCATTAAAAGTACCAAATTTATTCAACCAATATTTTGAAAAGATAACAGCAAATAGAGAGGCAAGTGAAGCCATTGTAAAAATATATGAACCAGAAACAGTCGAAATATGGAAATGTTTGAGAATTAAAGGATAGGCCAATCCCCTTGAGTTATCTATAAATCCCAATAAAAAAAGGGAGCTATATGCAGCAAAAATATACGGCCAATAAATTTGTTTATTATTTTGAATCATAGAGTAAATTAGATAATGCTTTATTAATAAGAAGACACCATCTATCTAAAAATATGTAATTTTTTTATAGTAAGTATCTCTAATTACAATAACTTTGTAGTCTCACACTTGATATTTTTTTTGCCAGCCTTATTACTTGTTGAGTATAGCCAAATTCATTATCATACCAAACATATAAAACAATACTTTTACCATCTTTAGAAATAATAGTAGATGGAGAGTCAAAGATTGAGGCTTCAACGTTTCCTACAATATCAGAAGAAACTAGCTCTTCAGATGTTGAATATTTTATTTGATCAACTAAGCTTCCTTCAACAGATGCTTCTTTGATCAAATTATTAACTTCTTCAATATTGGTCGAGTTTGTTACAGTTAAGTTTAAAATTACTAAAGATCCATTTGGGGTCGGAACTCTAACTGCATTTGCCGTTAACTTGTCTTTTAGCTGAGAAATACATTTTACAACTGCTTTTCCTGCTCCTGTTTCTGTTAGAACCATATTGAGTGCAGCTGATCTTCCCCTTCTTGATTTTGAATGGTAGTTATCTAATAAGTTTTGATCATTCGTATAAGCATGTACAGTTTCAATATGGCCCTTCTCAATCTTAAGCTTTTCTTCAATTAATGAAAGTATTGGGACAATTGCATTAGTAGTACAGGAAGCGGCAGAGAAAATATTTTCTTCTGAATAATCATATCTCTCATGGTTAACTCCAAAAACAATATTCGGAATGTCTTCTTTTCCTGGAGCTGTTAATAGTACTTTTGAAATTCCATTAGCATTTAAATGTTGGCCTAATCCATTTCGATCTCTCCATGCTCCTGTATTGTCTATTAGTAAAGCATCTTTAATTTCATATTGGCCAAAGTCTACTTTTGAAGGATCACTTGCTGCAATCATATATACTAATTGGCCATTAATTATTAAACATTTATTTTCAAGGTCGATTTTAATATTGCCAAAGAACGGACCATGGACTGAATCTTTCTGAAGTAATGATGCTCTTTTTAAGATATCATTGTCGGAATTACTTCTTGTAACAATTGCTCGAAGTCTAAGCTGTGAACTTTTTCCGCTATTTTCAGTTAATAAACGTGCGCACAGTCTTCCGATTCTTCCAAGTCCATATAATACAATATCTTTAGGTATAATTTTGAGGTCTTTTTTATTATTTATTATTGTTTTTAACTTAGAGTTTACAAATTCTTTTTCATTTCTATCAGTGACTTGTTCGCTTGACCATTGCTGTGTTAAATATCCAATATCAATACTTGTATTTGTTAAATCAAGTTCTGATATTGCATTTGCAAGTAGATTAGTATCATTTAAATCTAGTTCTGAATTATTATGTATATCTATAATTTGGGCCGTATTTTTACTAAGTAAGGTTTTTCTAAACATTTTCAATTTGATCGATTTCTCTATCCAGAGAGTGTTCATTAGAGCAACTAATTTTAGTGCTAGTTTTTCATCTCTTACCCAATCTTCTAAGTGTTCTTCATATTTATTATGCATTATATCTCTCCTGAATACTTCCGGTGGAGGTTATAATATATGTACGAATGGTATTTATCAATTAAAAGAGTTTCGTAATTTTTTTTGAATATAGGCAACAGCGTTATGTCCATGAAGTGATTCAAAATGCTCAATCTTAACATTCCAGTCTAAAATTCTTTTTTCTGAGTCTAGAGCAATTGAAAGCCTCCTTGCCGCATGTTCAACAAACATTGGATGCTCTCCATTTAAAATAGCAAAAGCTTGTTCATCAGGCCTTTTTACTAAACTCTGTGTTTCTGTTGGAATAGCGATCTTTGCTAAATTAACTAGATCTTCTATGGAGTATGAAATATTATTTTTATATGAAATTGTAATTGTTGCTTTTGACCTTTGTGAATGGGCAGTTGCAATTCCATTACCCTCAGTTGTTTTTCCTTCCTTGTGGTCTAGTTCGTACTGCTTAGACATTGATAAGGAGCATGGGCAAGTTGATGAATATTCATATTGGAGTATTAAATCCATAGAGTCTTGAATTTTACTTTTTGAATATGCTTTAATTTCACAGGGATAATATTGCCATCCCCAATTATCGCTTTTTAATGACCTCTGTTTTATTGGGTACATAAACTTAATGGAAATATAAGCATCTTCAATTTCTGGGTCACTAGGATTATCTTTCATTTGGTCTTGGAGTCTTTTAAGAATTTTCTTCAAAAACAAACCATTAATGTGTTCTTTACTTGACTCATCTTGCAAGATTGAACAGAACCGGCTCATATTAACGCCGGTTTTTCCTGCTGTTAAAGAAATGTATAGCGATACCTCACTATCATGGTTCATTACGCTACCATCAAGGTGCTTAAACATTAATGGTACTCTAAACCGCTCAATACCAACTTTTGGAATTGATATACCAAAGAAGTCGGGTACCTTCTGGAAGTCATTAAGTCCTTCCTGATCTTGAATTCCAGGGTTAATAATTGCTTCCGTATCTTGTCTAAATGATGCTGTATTCATAATAACTACTCATACACTAGAATATTTATAATGAAAACTGGTATGGCTTATTCTGGCAATTTGTTGTTTATATTAACTATTATTTATTCAGGAAGAAAAAACCACGCCTTGAATGTCTGATAATTCAACTTATAATTAGATAAAGGGGAAAGTATGAATCGAATAATTATAGTTCTTTTATTTATGTTTATTCCAGCGATTGCAATGCCTGGTTTTATTGTGCAAGAGTCTCTTTTATATCATAGCTGGAGTGATGATGTTGATGATTTCTCATATAATAGATTGAATAACTGGTTGTTTTTTGGTGCTGGGCTAAATAAAAACAATACATTTTTCTTAGGATATAGTTATTACCAATGGTCTAAAGAGCATATCAAAAGTGATGGAGCAGATCCAAGTAAGATAGACCTTACAGAGTTTGGTGTCCAGATTACTTGGTTCATGGGTGCCAAGGGAAATTGGAAAATTTCAGGTACTTACAGCCCTTACGTAAGAGGGACGCGAACACTCTCTACAGTAGAGCAAGAGATTGATGGAAAAAGCTATATCGGCAGTTTTGGGTATCAATTACCATTAGGAAAAACATTCTTTATTGGTGGGTCATTTAATTATTATAATTTAAATATTTCTTCTTATACAGTCAATGACGAGGCGACAGAAGTCTCTGAAACTTATACTGATATTTTTCCTATGCTGGAATTCTCAATGCGGTTTAGATAATAAGTAATCTCTGACAGGTTTGAATAAATTATATTTTAGGGCATCATTTTTTGTCTTAAACTCGCCCCAAGTAACCTCTCTATTATCTACTTTTACATCAGGTAAAACTTCGAGAAATAATTCAAATAAATGAATATGGTCTTCCTTATATTCTTCTAGGTTTATATATTTTTGATAAAAGATTAATGCATTTTCTGATACTTCGATACCTGTTTCTTCTTTAAGCTCACGAATCGCAGCTTGTATAATAGATTCATTTTTATTAACTCCTCCACATGGAATAGTATATTTTGTTTTGTAAGAATTTTTAATTAAAAGTATTTTATTGTCACACCAAACGGCAACATAAGCTCCTGTCACCTTTTGTCGCATAATAAAGCATATTATCAAATGTAAACGATAAGCTAATTTGTATAAAACTTGGTATAATTGATTCATATAATCCAACATATTGGGTTTTTATAATTTATTGTTTTTTAACCTGAAAGTATCTCATTTTCTGTTAATATAGTAGTAAAAGAAAACTCTAACAAGATTTTTTATTTGGGGTATGGAAATGAGTAAGTTACACATTATTATGTTTATAGATGCATTGGGTTGGGAGTCAGTAAAAAAATACAATGTATTTGAAAAAGAGTTACCGTTTAGAAATTCAGTCGAAATGCAGTTCGGGTATACTTGCACTGCAATTCCGACAATACTAACAGGTAAAAAACCTGAAGAGCATAAGCATTTTAGTTTTTTTTATTATAATCCAGAAAAGTCACCGTTTAAGTTTATGAAATGGATTAGCTTTTTGTTACCCTCTTTTGTTTTTAAATATAACAGAGTTCGAGGTAAGCTTTCTCAATTAATTAAGAAAATTAAGGGATACACTGGGTACTTTCAACTTTATTTATTTCCATTTAAAAGGTTGCACCTTTTTGATTATTGTGAAAAAGAAGATCTATATGCACCAAATAGTTTTTATCCCATCAAAAATATTACTGACCATTTAATTGATAGAAATATTAAATATTTTATTTCTGATTGGCATAAATCAGATCAAGAAATCCTGAATGATTTTAAAGATACTATCAAAAAGCAGAAGATAAATTTTGCATATGTAAGTTTGGCCGAACTAGATGCAATTGCTCATGTTGATACAAAGAGCGGGGATAAGTCTTTAGAAAAAATACAATGGTATGAAGAGTCTGTCAGAGAGGTAATCAAATTAGCAAAAGAAAATTATGATGAAGTCACACTGTCAGTTATCTCGGATCATGGTATGACAACACTAAAGGGTACATTAGATATTAAGGGTGAAATTGAAAAATTAAACCTAGAGTTTGGTTTAGACTATACTGCCACTTACGACTCAACAATGGCAAGGATTTGGATATTAAATGAAAGTTCACGCGCTCCAATTATAAATGTATTAAATTCATTTTCCAATGGCCATATCTTAACAGAAAATGAAAAAAATGAGTTCGGAATTAATTTTAAAGATCACATGTATGGAGAAATAATCTACTTATTAGATCCTGGGTATCAAATTGTGCCTTCTGATATGGGGAGGCATTCAATTGCAGGTATGCATGGCTATGACTCAAAAGACAAGGATTCTCTTGCCAGCTTTTTGACTACTCATGAAGTTGAAAACCCACCTAAGTGGGTTGGAGATTATTTCCGTATTATGATTTCAAAAATGGATGATCTTGTGTGAAAGTATTATGGATAAATGCTTCAGGCAAGATCGATGACTCAAGTGGTATGTATATTTATACCGTCAGCAAAAAATTAAAAGAATTATATTCAATTGAGTCAGTTCTACTTTATGATCTTGCTTCTGAGGTTGATAAAGATATGCTACTTGGTTTTTGTGCTGCCTTTCCTGTTGTAGACTTAAAAGAACAGATTATCCAATTTAACCCAGATGTGATGTTTGTTCATACCGTTTTGAAACAGGAATGGATAAATATTTTATCCAACTTTGATATCCCTGTTGTACGATATATTCATGATATGAATATGTTTTGTTTAAAGGGAGATCGTCTTATTAATAGAGATGGTCAATTTTGCATGGAGAAGGTAGGGGTAAAATGTTACTTTTGTTCCAAATCAGATTTTAATAATATAAATCAAATAGGAAGAAAATTTACTTCTATCAAAAAAACAAAAAATATGCAGTTGAGCATAAATTTATCTGAAAAAATACTTGTGCCGAGCTTGTATATGAAGTGGTTATTGGTTCAACATGATATTGATGAGAATAAATGTATAGTATCCCCAGTTAAGGGAGAGGTTCAAAAACAAGTTAATAATTACTCATTAAGTAATAATATAGTTTGTTTGTGTGACGATTTCGAATCTAGCGATTTAGATAATGTCTTATTAAGTATAGGGGGAACTGGTCAGCATTTTGAAATTAATATATTTAGTAAAAATAGTATTGATATAGAGTATGAAAAATTGATCCAATCAGAACTTTCTTTATGTAATATTACTTTTCATCAAAAGTTTGATCTATTAAATATAGTTAAATATATGAATAACTCTTCACTTACGATCTTTGCTGGTATGAACTCCTATGATGACTCCATCTTGGGAACGATTGCAATACAGGCCAATACAATAGTGTTTGCCGTTGATACTCAAGTTCGAAGGGAGTGGATTAGGGACAAAGAGAATGGGTTTATATTTTCTCCTGGAAATAGTGTAGAATTTGAATATTTACTAGAACAAGTTTTATATTCAGAGCTTGAAAATAAAAAATATATAGATAATGCGTTGGAAAGTATTAGTATGAATTATTCCTCCTCTAAGCATGCAATGCTAATAATGGATACATTAAACTCATTGGTTGAGAGCAGTCAATAATGAACAAAATAACAATTATTATTAGACCAACGAAGTATCTAGAATATTTACCCAAACTATTGATAAGCGTGTATTCTCAAAAGAATATTGAATTTAATTTAATTACTTATGACAAGTACTATACAAATAAAGATTACGAGATTCTTGAAGAGTACAAGGTTCATTTAATAGAAAATAATTTTATAGGTAGTAATGATGATTCTCACTTATTAAATTTGATCATTTCTAATTACTCAAATGATGTAATAGTTTTTTTAGATCCAAGTAATATTTTACTTAGTGAATATTCGATCTTTAATTTAATAGAACAATTAAGAGATCCGAATTCTTCTATTGTCTTTGGTCGCAAAGTTACATTTCCAAATGCAGAAACATGGCTTAAAAGGGATTTTGAGCATGCTTATCCAGAGGAAGGTGATCCCGCAGAATGGGTTGGTTTTTCTTTTTCTTTTTCTGCGATATTAAAGAAATGCTGGGATCAGCATCACTTTAATAATAACTTAGGAATACTAGCTGACTATGAATGGGGATATTGGGCCAATAGAAATAATATATGTATTTCATATGTTCCCGAAGCCGTTTCATTACATTTTATTAACCAGAGCTATTTTTCTCTTTTTCAAAATAGAAGAAAAGAAGGACAAATGGATATTCAAATTAAACAAGAAAATATAGGATTCAAGGATTTAATAAAGTTATTTATTAAAGCCTTATTTAAAGATCTAATTTGTTATACTGTTCGTAGGGATTTTGCAGGGTTAATTACTGTTCCGGTTAAAAATAGTATAACAATAATAGGTTATTACTTAGGGGTCAGAGATGCAAAAAAAAAGATTACTTAAGTTAGACTTTATTGATTCCTAATGTGATGATTTTCTTCAGTAATTCGGAATAATTCAAACCATACTCAGTTGCACTTAAAGCAAATTCATCATCCTTTGCAATATCGGGGTTTGGGTTTGCTTCTAGTATATATATATGATTATCACTTGTTACTCTAAGATCAATTCTGGCATAACCATCTATCTCAAGCACTTTATAGGTTAATTTAGCAATATCAATTATTTTAGATTCTAAAGATGGTTCAAGTATCGCTTTTTTTGTTAGAATACCATTTCTTTTACGATAATTATCATTGAATTTAGCACTTGAAGAGTAAAATTCTTTTTCTGGTTTTTGTGAGTTAGTGAAGACTAACTCCCAGATAGGAAAGGTTGTTAAGTTTTTATTACCAATCACACCTACAAAAAGCTCCCTTCCCTCGACAAACTCTTCTGCAATTACATCTGTGCCTAGCACATTCATAAGGTAATTAATTCTGTCTTTCATCTTATCAGGTGTGTTGACGAGAGAAGCTTTAGAAATCCCATAGGAGGCTTCTTCCGTTAGGCTTTTTACAAACATAGGAAACTTAAGATTACTGTGTAAATTGACTGGCTTGTTTTTATAAAAAGTAAAAAAATTTGGGCAAAACATATTATGATAAGAAAAAATTTTTTTTGAAAGTCCTTTATCTCTTGCTAGTGTCAAGCCTTTCGGAGAACATCCAGTATATGGAATTTTAAATAACTCTAGTAAACTAACTACATGTTGATCGAAATGTGATTTGCCATCAAACTCCTCCAATAGGTTGAAAACTATATGTGGTTTGAATTGTTTAATATCTTCTTTTAGTGATTCAACATTGTTATAGAGTCCGGAGGTGAATACATTATGTCCCATAGATCTGAGAGTAGTAATTACATCAAATTCAGTTTTCCATGGAACAGAATTTCGATCAAAGTCTTTACCTGGTTGATCAGGTGGAATTAAGTCGGGATGTACTAGTACCAAGACATTTAATTTGGTCACATGATTATCCTATTATGTTTATTCTTAATATAATTATTAATCATTGGGCCAAATAAATCTATAAAATTATTATGTAAATTGCCAGGTTGACTTACATAAAGGTTTTTGGCCCTGCAGACTCTTGAGATTTCTAATAATACCCTATCCACATCATTTTGGCCTAGGTTACTATTGTTACATAATACTTCTTGTAGATTTAGTTTGTTATTTAAAATCCAATTGGATGCAGATAAGTTTGTGTTTTTTTTAATGAAAGTATTTTTAATTGGAGATGAAAAAAAAGAACTGCATGACTTGTCTATTTTATGTAATTTTTGCTTATAATATTCTCTGAGTGTAATTGAAAATATTTCGGTCCGTACTTCCTTGAAAATGGGACTTTTATTTTGCAAGGTTGACATTAAATCATCAACGAGTTCTATTTTTTTTATTGCCGGCCAGTTTTTATATTTAACTTTCCAGTCGGATTTGGGGTCAATCCATACAGCGAAAGTTTCGGCCCAGTCTTCATCAGGGTGAGCTTGCGCATAATTATCTGTAAGATTGTGAACAAAAGATTTACTGGAAGTGATGGGATGATAACTTGATGGGTAAGGTGTGGAGGTTAAACCAAAAAGTTTTTGTCTTTTCTTTGATTTGCGAATTGAGTAAGCATTATCAATTGCATGAGCAATCTCATGTCTTAATAATTTAAGGAATTCCGTCTTCGAACCTCCTTCTGTATACCCAATAAAAAAGTTCTCTATTTCCATCAGCTTATTGCTGAATAAATAAAATGGTATTCCAATTTGAATAGAACTATCGTAACAAAACCACTCGTCAGAAATAAAGTAAACCGGATTTAGGTTAATATTTTTAACTGTTAATTCCTCTTGTATTATAGAGATGTAGCTTTGTATCCGACTATTGGAGATACTGATATTAAGATCACATATAGGTGAGTCCAATAATGAATTAAATGATTTAGCAGATAATGTTGTCATTGGTAGTTGTTTAGTATGAAAATAATTGAATGACTAGGTGCTTTTTTATTAATAAGTAAATTAGGTTATTTGTAGATAATTTTTATATATCTAAGCGAATAAAAGTAGAAAAAATTTACACTATCAGACAGGTGTTGCGATACAAAGGGGGGGGGCACTGTGATTTCATGTGCTTACAGGGCGCGCTTTGGCATATGATTTGCTGATATATTATTAAGGATTTTGTGATGGAAATGAATTATTTAAATATTATAAAAAATAAAAATAGAATTCAAAAACTGTTTAAGTATATGCTTAAAACAAGAGAGAATCTTTACCTTATTAAAGACGTTAAAATACCAGTGTCATTAATTAAGATTTCAGATAATACACTTGAAATAAAAATTTCAGATGCTAATTACTATAATCAAACAGGAGAATTGACTTTATGTTCTCAGTACAAAAACATTGAGTTTAAATCACTTGTAAAAAGCAACGAAGTAGGGCATGTAATAGTAGAACTTCCTACAGAGATAATGATTAGAGATTTAAGATTGGTAGATAGAGACCAGATGGTCATAAATGAGAATATATTAGAAAGTGACATGGAAATTAAGTTTAGAAAACAAATTAACAAAGCAAAAGAAAGTTCTAAAATATATAACAAAAAAATGATAGACATTTCAGACAGAGGATTTGCTATTATTCTTTCTGTTCTAGAACCAGACCTTTTTGAAGTTGGTGATACTTTAACTTTCAAACTTCCAGAAAAGCTTGCATATAAAATGGGGCAAAAGTTTTCAGGAATCATAAAAAAAATCTCTTTTTTAGAAAGTGAGAGTTATCCCGAATATCTAAGAGTTTGGGTTGGCTTTCCAAGCGTTTAATCTTATTGAGGGGAAGTCGAATTGTTTTTTGAGGCATCTGAGAAAAAATTTGAATTAATTATTCACTTAAGTGAGAAATCATTATTGGATCTAGATAATAGTTTTTGGCATGAGGTTGTTCATGCATGCAATGCTTCGATTTTAAGTGAAATTAATAATAAGTATGTGAAAGCATTTTTATTATCAGAATCATCTCTTTTTGTATGGCATGATAGAGTTGTTATGATCACTTGTGGCACAACCGTTTTAGCTAATGCGATATTAAAGTTAATACAGCTAATTGATAGTGAAGTTATAAAGTCATTAATTTATCAAAGAAAAAATGAATATAACTCGAGAGGGCAAATAACAAGTTTCATGGATGATATTAGTGAATTGCGCAACGTTTTTATGGGGAGTTCAATAAGAGTTGGTAATTTAGATGAACATCATAATTTTATTTTTTCATTTGAAAATAACTACCAGTCAGATATCAACGATGAAACATTGGAGGTTTTATTATATCATATATGTCCAGAAGTTTCTCATTATTTTATGAACGGAAATTACTCCAGTGAAGAAATTAGAGGTGTTTTAAAATTAGATGAATTTTTCCCTGATTTTATATTTGATGATTTTGTCTTTGATCCATGCGGGTATTCACTAAATGGAATTAATGGGTCTGATTATATGACAATTCATATAACCCCTGAAGAGTCAATTTCATATGTAAGCTTAGAGACAAATTTAGGTAGTCGGTTTATGAAGAATCTATTTTCATTCGTAAACATTTTTATGCCTAAAAGTTTTGATATAATAAGCTTTAATAATAGTGTGAGTAATTATAAGTATGATGATTATTTATTAATTCAGAATACAAACTATCAACTTGATAGTGGTTATGATATTTACTTCAGTCAATATACAAGGATAAACTTGTCAAATCAAAAAGTACATTTACTAACTTGAGGTTTAAATGAAACAGGAAGGATGGATAGAGGAAAAATTTAAAGATTACTTTTGTATGAAATATAAAATTAAAGAAGTATTATTTGAAGGGAAAAGTGAGTTTCAAGCAGTTAAAGTAGTTGAGACCGAAGGGCATGGTCGTATGCTTCTTAATGATGGACTTGTCATGGTAACAGAGAGAGATGAATTTGTTTATCATGATATGATTGCTCACGTTCCGCTTTTTGCTCACTCAAACCCTCAGAAGGTATTAATAATTGGAGGAGGTGACGGAGGTACAGCAAGAGAGGTTCTGCGCCATCAAACAATTGATAAATGTGTGATGGTTGAAATTGATAAAATGGTAGTTGATGCATGTATAAAATTTATTCCACAGACATCATCTTCTTTGTCAGATGAGAGGTTGGAGTTAATCATTGAAGATGGAGTAAAGTACTTAAAAAGTAACAATGAAAAATTTGATATTATAATTATTGACTCAACTGACCCAATCGGGCCTGCGTGTCCACTTTTTGGAGAAGAGTTTTATGAGTCCGTTTATGCTTCATTAAGTGAAGATGGAATTGTTGTAGCTCAAGGTGAGTCTGCATTTTATGAAAAAGAAATGCAAAGTAAGTTATTGGGAATAGTGGCAAGTAAGTTTCAAATATCAGCTTTGTACAATTTTTCAAATATGACTTATCCGGGAGGTATTTGGTCATTTGTTTATGGTTCTAAAGGAACACATCCATATAATAGATTGAGAGAAGATAGGATTATGAGTTTCGATGGTAGTTTTAAATACTATAATATAAATATTCATCGTGCATCATTTCAATTACCGAGCTTTATGATTAATGAACTTCGTGATTATATAAAGTTATAACCTATGGTTCAGGGTAACAAATCTTAAGTGCTTTATCTTGGCAATTAATTTGTAAGTTACTTTTATTGAATGATTCCCCGTCGACCTCTGAGGGGATTGTGTCGCCTGATTGAATTGATAATGTTTTAGTTTTCAGTCTAATTATCTGCTCGTTGGATTTAGGTATTCCATTATATATTTTTGAAAAATTTTTAATTAAATCTAGTCGAGGCATTTCTTTTAGAATTGTTATATCAAATAACCCATCATTGACGTGGGCATTAGATCCAAATTTCATTCCTCCTCCAGCATATAGGCCTTTGCAAACAAAGACTCCCAGTATGTCTTGAGTGATTTTTTGTTCTTGTGTTGTTATATTTACATTATAGCTCCTTAAGCTTGTAAATGACTGGAGAGTTGGGATTATATAATTTAACTTAGAAGGGATCCATGAAGGGAGCTCCTCTTTTTTGTTTACAATGGTGGCACTGATTCCAAAACTGGCCATATTGATAAAGTATTCATGGTAATTATTATCAAAAGTTATCATTCCTAGGTCAACTTCTTTTATTTGTGAACTTGTTAGGAGGTTATACCAATTGTTGTTTGATGATACTGTTTTATAAAAGTCGGAACCTGTTCCCTCATTGGTGACCATTAAGCTTGCTTTGGGGTTGATTAGTTTTTTGTCATTAAAAAAACCATTAACGACTTGATGAATAGTTCCATCACCTCCTACTGCAATTATTTGCTCAGCACCTTCTTCTAGTGCTCTTCTTGTTTGGAAGATAATATCATCTTTGCTCTTTGTTATTATATAATCAAAATTGTCAATTTTAGTTAAGACTTTATTTTTAATTATATTTAATTTTGAGTTTGTTATACCTTTGCCCGATTTGGGGTTTATGATAAATTTTCTTTTCATTGGAATGCCTTCATTATATTTTGAATATTTTGAGAAATTAATTGTGTGTCTTTAATTTGGTAGCTTATTGTAGTTCTTCTTTTGATAATATCCTCAGTAGTTTTAGCGTTTTCAAACATAATAAAATATTTTATTTCCGCAATCGTATAATTAACTTCAGGTGAAATATAACTAATATCAGATGGATTATCTCCTATCATTTTGATTATTTTTGTTGAATTTGATCCATATCTTGAAACAAATAGATTGATAATATCATTTGATATGTTATTTGACTCTAAAGAGGGGGGGGACGTTTTGTCTCCTCCTGAAATTGGTGATAATGTTGATTTTGCCCTGTCGTATTTTTGATCGAAAAAAGATTTTAAATGGATGTCAACTATTTTGCTTGCCATTAGACGATAAGTTGTAAGCTTACCTCCTGTTACAGAAGTTATTTTGTTCTTTGATTGAATAACTTTGTGATCTCTAGGCATCTTAACTTCGTTATTAATTTTGTTGTCTGTAATTAACGGTCTTGTCCCAATATTAACAGATATAATATCTGAATGGGTGATACCTGAGTGTGGAAAATAGTGATTTAATGATTCTAGTAAATAGTTAATATCATTGTTTTCTATAGGAGTGTTATTGATATTTGTTATTTTTTGATCGGTCGTTCCTACTAAAATCCAATTTTCCCATGGAACAATGTAAATAAACCTTTGGTCAACGGTGGATTCAGCAGAGATTGTGCTATCGATAGGCAATTTATCTCTATGAAGTGTTATATGTATTCCAGAAGTATATGTTAAATTAAACTTATTATTTTGTTTTAGTATGTCGAGTGTCTGATTTGACCAACTTCCTGTTGCATTAATAATTGAAGTAGCTGAAATATTAATTGTTGATGTATTATTTATTGTATCCTGTAACTTACAATGATGGTTTTTTTCATTTTCATAAATTGCTTCAAGTGAAATATAATTTTCTGCACAAGCTCCGTCTTCGGTCGCAGATTTAATCGTATCAATTACGAGTCTCGAGTCTAGAACTGTGCAATCATAATATGAAATAGAATTAAGTAAGTTATTTTTTGAAATATAGGGTGTTGTGTTTTTATTCATTAATTTTATAGGACCGACTCTTTTGAATAATGAGAAAAAGTTGTAAATAAGCAATCCTATGCACATTTTCCATCGTTTTATTCGAGAGCTTTGATAAAAGGGAACTATAAACCTCATTGGCCTAACGAGATGTGGTGCGACGATCTTTAATAAGTTATATCGTTCCCTGCACGATTCACGTACGAGTTTAAAATTAAAGTACTCTAGGTATCGTAGCCCTCCATGAACTAATTTTCCTGAATTTGAGCTAGTCCCACTGGCAAAGTCATTATGCTCAATAAGTAAGCATTTTAATCCTCGGTAAGTTGCATCTCTTAATATTCCAGCACCTGCAATTCCTCCCCCAATAATTAAAATATCAAAGTGAGAGTTATTTAAATACTCTAATCGGTTACTTGTCATTGGAATAATTTTTCTGGATTCATAATTTTTGGTGAATCTAACTCATCACTAATATTATGTAATATTTTAGAGCTGAGTTTGTCCCATGGAGTAAAGTTTTTATGATCAACTCCAACTCCATGATGGTGACTAATTGCTCCTTGAGCATTCTTGATTGAATTATTAGCAATTTGTTTCATGTTTTCCCACTGTTTTATAGGATCAATTTTATCTTGCTTAGCAATAATAGTGAAATAAAGAGATGCTCCATCAGAATAAGAATGTGATATATGAGTCAGTATACTTGCATTATTATTATTTTCCTTGAAGTAAGCTCTTAGGGAACTCTGAACTGAATCGTACAAGTTTTGTAAATTGCTCCAGGAAGTTGCCGTTTCAAGTGTATCAAGTAGAATATCATTATTAAGTAATATGTCTCGTATATATGGTAAGAAAAAACGGTCTTGAAGCCACTTGTTGCCTGCAGAGGTACCTGTTGAAATTGCACCTTTTTGTTTGAATGCTTTATTAATTTCTGAATATAATTTTGAGTTTTCTTTTTTAGTACCTTCTAGTCCAAGCATGAGAGCACTCATTTTCTTAGGTCCAATTTTTTTATATTTCAGATAATTTTTTACAAATACCTTTTTGATATTTTTGATCATGGATTCTTTTGATTTACTCATTGTTAACAAGGCGTGAGTTTCGTATTCGTCAGACACTCTAATCATTGCAGGATGCAGGTTGGATTGTGCTAGTTCTCGACAAGCATTTCTTGCTGTATCGAAGTCCGGAAATATATATAGAATATATTTTTTTTCTTTTGGGATAGGCTTAACTTTCATGGTTGCAGAAGAAATAATACCAAATCGTCCTTCTGAACCAAGAAGTATTTCGTTCATGTTTGGGCCAACGGCCATTCGAGGAGTATTAAAGGTCTTAAGGACTCCTCTGGGGTTAACTATAGACATAGAATTGACAAGTTTTTCAATTCCTCCATAGAGAATACTATTTTGACCACTAGATCTAGTTGCAATCCAACCACCAAGAGTGGAAAATTCAAAAGACTGTGGAAAATGTCCAAGAGTGAACCCTTCCTTATTTAATTTTTCTTCAAGCTCTGGGCCAAAAATTCCAGCTTCTATTTCTGCGAGCATGGATTCTTTATCTATATTAAGTACTTTATTCATTAGAGATAAGTCGAGGCAACAACTGTAGTTATTATTACCTTTTCTTGAGTCAATACCTCCAACGACACTGCTGCCACCACCGAATGGGATAATAGCAATTTTATTTTCATTGCATACCTGAATAATTTCTTGAATTTGACCTACCGTTGTTGGATAGAGAATTAAATCTGGTGCATATTTTATTGTTGAACTTCTAATTTTTAGCATGTCATAATAACTTTTACCTAGGGCATGAGTTATTCTTTCATGCTGGTCAAAGTGGCATTTATCATGACCTAATAATAAAATAAATTTATTTTTTATAGTTTCAGGGAGGGTAGATGCAGGTAATTTAATATCCTTAATCTTTTTTTCAAATTGTTTATCATGAATTTCCGTATTTAATACTTCTTTAGTATATAAAGAGATACCAGGTTTATTCTTTAGTGAGAAAATCTGATTGCTGTTTCCCCATCTCCACCAATCCATTTTGAATTTATTAGAATCCATTGTTTTTATCTCATAAAGTCAATATATTCTAAGTGAGTTATATTGATGAGTCATGTATTTTATTCTTTTATAGTTTGTACTCCTGATGCAATAATTCTTACTTCTTTTATGGGAGTTTTAATTTTGTCAATTTCTATTTGGGGTTTCCCTGCATCTTCGAGGTAATGCTTGGCTTCATTAACGGACATTTTTTTCAAGATAAGTTTGCCTTCAACCAAAACCTCTTTTCCTTTTAAGTTAAAAGGGACGAAAAAGCTATAGTTTTCAAAAGTAACTCTTATACTTGGAAGTTCTTGTGATTTAAGAATCATCCAGCATCCTTTAGATTTACAAACTTGATCAACCTTGGCACGAATTAAAATTTGTTCCCCTGAATATTGGTCAAAGTTATTAATTATTTTTTCTATTTTAATTTCTTTTGATAAAGAAATATTTTTTCCAAATAATTGTTTGTTTGCTGCAATAGAAGGAAGGGAAATTAGATAAAGTAAAATTAATATTTTCATAAGTAGGCTCCGCTAGATCAATAATTGTATTAGTTTTAGTTATACATACTTTTATCATAGAATATCAAATTTTAGTAATGGCAGAGTTTGGCCATAAAATATTAATTTCCAATATTAAGTTTATGGTATTACAAAACTATTTTTTTTGATTTATTAAGCTGTTGTAACAGCGATATAAGCAGTAGGAGAAGTTTATTCGATGTATACCCGAGTGAATTGCTCTAGCTATTAAGTGTTGATTATTTTAAGAATGACAAAGTGAAAATCAAGATTTAATATCTTATTATGCACTGGAGAATTAAATGGAAATAGTTAAAAAAACTAAAATCTATATTATCTACAAAAAGAAAACTGGTAGATATGGAGTTCGAGGCATGAACAAGGTTTGGGTTAGAGGTGATGAAAAAGTAAAAATACTTGTTGATGAAGGACTATTAGATTTACCTACGGCAGTTCAGCAAGAAAAGGAAATGAATGTAGAAGATGCAGTAAATGAAGAAGTGTTAGTGTCAGAGTCACCAGATTAAATGAATAACTTGCAATTACCTCTTGTTTCGAGGATTGCACCTACTCCTAGTGGATATTTACATATTGGAAATGCGATAAACTTTATTATTACTTGGTTGTATGTAAAAAAGTTTAAAGGTGAATTAATTCTTAGGATTGATGATCTTGATTCTAGTAGAGTTCGTGATAAGTATATCGATGACATTTTTTTTCAGCTAGATTGGCTTGGGATAGATATTAACAAAGGGCCATCTGGAGTAGAAGATTTTAAGAAAAAATATTCTCAGAAGTATAGACTTTCTCTTTATGATGATTTTATAACATCCATAAAGGTTAATGGTGCTGTTTTATATCATTGTTCATGTTCGAGAACAATGGTGAAGAAATTGTATCATGATAGCATCTACAGAGGGCATTGTAGAAACTTGAGCTTAAAGAATTTAGGCAATACACGGATAAAAGTAGATAATTCTGAACTTTTTGAATTGATGGGAGATTTCATTGTTTATCAAAAAAATAATATACCATCTTACCAGGTAGCTTCATTAGTCGATGATATATTTTATAAAGTTAATTTAATAATTAGAGGTGAGGATTTAGGGCCATCAACACAAGCACAAGGTTATTTGTCTTATTTTGTTAATGATGACCCATTTAAAAATATTGTTTGTTTACACCATCCTCTTATCAGAGATTATCAAAATAATAAGTTATCAAAATCTTCAGGAGCAACTTCATTAAAAGAGTTAAGAAAAGATAGTAGTAATTTACAATGTATTTATAATTTAGTTTCTCGAGTGTTAAATATCAATATAAAGGTTGATAGTTTAAATAACTTACTTGATGAATTTATGAAAAAGGATTTTTCTCATAAATTTAATGAAATAATCTGAGAGCAAAAATAATATTTACTCTCAGAAAGTTTGCTAGTATCTATGACATTTGCTTCTGTATTCTGTAATCATTGTGTTTTTTGCTTCAAAGGTATCTAAATGAGCAATTTGATCTGTGGAGTCAGGTTTGTAAAGTTGTATTTCTGAATTAATTCTTTCATGTAAAATATGATAATAAATATTTCTTGTTCCTTTTTCTTTATAAACAACAGTTCTACATATTCTTCTGCCGTGTTCATTAATTCGACATTGTCTTGTCACATTTTCGTAGGTACAGCTTTCAATTCTATGTCGAGAAGATGACCTACTTGAGGTGGAGTCTATCGAACCCGAAATATCGAAAGGCTGTTTTGTTTGTAGAGATGAAATAGAGAATTCCCCACTTCTTCTTGGTATCATATTTCGAGGTGTTTTAATTTTTATTCTTGCTCTCTTTCCATTTCTGTCTTTAAATTTTAAAATTAACTTTTTATTATAATTTTTAATTTTGACTTTAAATTTTCCAGGGGCAATAATACGAGTTTTAGAGCTCCATGATTTGTTGTAAGTTAAGTCAGAAAAGATATCAATGGTACCTTCAGAAGACGCGATAACAGATTGGGTGCAGAGTAAAACAAGACAAAGTAATAATTTTTTCAAAATAATCCTCCTTGAGATATAAAAAATGAATATAGTTATATATTTATTTAGAAACGAAGAAGGAACAAGAAATAATTGTCGTGCACTGACTAAGTGGTTGTTTTTACGTCTGGCGTGTTTTGTTTTTTTTTAGTGATGTCAAAAAGACACTAGTTTATGGAACAACTGTATGACCATCAAAGTTAATAAACCACTTTGATAGATTCTTATATTTATTTTTTATGTTAATTAATTGTTCGTGATTAACAGGGCACTGATAAATATTTAGATCTTTACTTTCAAGTTGGGATAGGCGTAGCTTAATTTTATCTACCATTCTTTTTGTTTTAAATTTTGAGCAATTAATGGCCTCATCCATAGAATGGTCAATATAATTTTCTAGTTTAATTGGTTTTGTGGTTACCCATTTATTGTCTTTGCATTCAATGTATGGCCCTAAGTCCTGATCTATGTTGAAAATATCCTTGTTTCTTTTTAATAAATGATTCCAAAGTAGCAGTCCATTAAAATTTGCTGCAAGGTCTGCATACGACATAACTCCGGTCATACTTGCTCCTAGAATTCCTTTCTCTGTTTTTATTCCGTATTTAAAAACATTTTCTAATGTCATGTTTTTTATATATAATTTTTTAAAGTATACGTAACCTCGACCAAAAAGGTGTTCAAATTTATCTGTTCCAATTAAGTAGGGGCCCATACGAACAATTGATCCTGCAATTTCATATAGGTGTCCTAATCCACCAATAATAAATGATTCTTTAATTGAAAAATCTTTGTAAATAGAATCGAGTATACCAATAGTTCTTCTGTGGACACTGTCATCAGAATAGACAAACTTTGAAAATCGGTCTACGTAATGATTTTTGAACAATCTATATATTTTTTTATATAACCTTTTCTCACTGCAACCCTTTCTTTTATTAGCATTTATTACGGCCGTTTTTAATAATCTATTTGCCTCAGTATTAATAATTTCAGAAGAGTCTTGAAGGGGTAAGTATCTAAACTGAAAGCTATCAATTTCACTTGCTTGTATATTAGCAAGATAGATTAAAGGTAAAATTAACATGAAGAATTTTTTCATATATCTCTCTTTTATATAAATAATATGCAAACTTAATTCACACTTATACTTAATTAAAATCAATTAATTTTGGGCAACAGGAAACAATTACAATCACTAAACTACTGTAATTACATAGACTAGTAATGCCAAGGAAATTTTTTGAAGTTTTGTTCTCTTTTTTCTAAAAATGACTCTCTTCCTTCTTGGGCCTCGTCTGTACCGTAAGCTAATCTAGTTGCTTCACCTGCAAAAATTTGTTGTCCAACAAGTCCATCATCTATTAAGTTAAATCCAAATTTCAGCATCCTTATTGCCGTGGGGCTTTTGTTGTTAATTGTTTTTGCCCATTTAAGTGCTTCCTCTTCAAGCTTAAGGTGGGGGATGACTTTATTAACCATTCCCATTTGAAATGCTTCTTCAGCAGAGTAATTGTTTCCAAGGAAAAATATTTCTCTGGCTCTTTTTTGTCCTATTTGTCTTGCTAGGTATGCTGAACCATATCCACTATCAAAACTGGCAACATCTGGGTCTGTTTGTTTGAAGATTGCATGTTCTGCACTCGCAAGGGTGAGATCACACACAACATGGAGGCTATGCCCACCACCAACTGCCCATCCTGGGACCACTGCAATTACTATTTTTGGCATGAACCTAATTAACCGTTGGACTTCTAAAATATGGAGTCTTCCAAGACCTGAGCTTGCTTGATTACTTTCTTCATATTTATATCCATCTTTTCCTCTGATTCTTTGATCTCCACCAGAGCAAAATGCCCAACCTCCATCTTTGGGCGAAGGGCCATTGCCAGTCAAAATAATTGTTCCAATATTAGATGTAGTTCTTGCATGTTCAAGAGCTTGATAGAGCTCATCAACCGTTTTAGGCCGAAAGGCATTTCTTACTTCAGGACGATTAAATGCAATTCTAACTGTACCTTGATTGATTGCCTTATGATAAGTTATATCCTCAAATGAAAAGCCTTTTACTGTTTCCCATAGGCTAAGATTAAAGATTTCAGATGACATGGCGCTTCCTGTTGTTATAAGTTAAATTATTTTTATTCGATTATGAGTCAGGAAGTCAAATACTGATTAATTTAAATTTATTTTGTATCAAAATAGCTAGATAATGAAATTTCTTTCAAGCAAGTAAGCTTAATAGGGTTAATTGGTTTTTTGTTACTTCCCTCTAATCCGTTAATAATAGTCACCTTAACTAAATTATCACTAAGTGATATCACAAGTCGTCGATTGGAGTTTGCTTCAGGCGTGTGTTGAATAGTTTTGAGATTACTTTCACCAGTAAGAATACTTTCAAAATATATTGATTGTTTTTTATCAACATGAACTACTTTAAAATATTCTAAAGTATTATCTTTGTCAGGTGACCACGTTGCAATGATATGTGGAGATAATATAAGAAGCTCTCCCTTGCTATCTGAATTTTTGATAGTGCAATTAAGAGTGTATCCCAGGATATCCTGAAGTGATGTTACTTGAGAATTAGTTTTGTTTTTTTGGCATGAGCTTACAAGTAAAAGTAGTATAAAAGTTTTGATATATTTCATCAGGTTTACTCTAAGTTTCTGAGCTCTTTTTGACATTTGCTCCTTGCAGACGAAGCAACATTTTTATTTTCTGAGCAGGAGCGATAAAATCTAATTACTTCATCTTTTAACTTAGGCTGGGCCTTTAATATTTTGACCATTTCTGTGGTGATTGCAAGTGCCATTTCTTCCCCATTCTCCATTTCTTCAATTGCTGCTGTAATAAAATCACTAAATTCAACAGGGTCAACGGGTTCACTATAATCAGTTTCTATATCATCATCTATATCTTCGTCTTCTTCTGTTATGTAAGCATTTTCTTCAGATATTTTATTTGGATTATTTTGTTTCGTTCTTATTGTTTCTTTTGATTTAATATTTTGATGTTTTGATTCTTTTGTTGATAGTGATTCTTCTGGATTATCAATCTTGCTAACTTGATAGTACCAATAAATTAATGCAACAAGTGATAATGAGATAATTAAAATTAGTTTTTTCATACTTTTATAATATCTATTAAGTATCTAAAATCAAATTAAATAATACAAGAGTAAACAACTTTTGAAAATTATTCCGACTCCATCTATCTCCAGAAGTTATTTATAATATATCAATAGTTAAACTTGAAAAGGAGTCTAGATGACCAAAAAACAAAAAAAGCATAAAGTTAATGAAAAAACATTAAGAAATATAAATATTTTAGAATTAAAGTTAAAGTTAGAGAACTTAGAAAATCAGTCTTCTCAGAAATATTCACCCAAAATAGGTCGGCAATTGAAGCAATTGAAAAAGCAAATGAAAAAAGTTGCATGATTGTTTAAGAAGATGCTGAATTATAAGTTCTAAGCCCTATTTTCCAAATCAGTGATGTTATATATCCAAAAATAATAATGGCCAAGAATAAGTAAATAATCACTTGCCAATTTGAGCTATTAAATAAATAAGATACAGGAGCTGTTCCGATGAGTAGAACCGGTAAGAAAACTGAAAGAATTTTACGGGTTAAGTAAGAATAAATAAAATCAGGCCACCTAGAAAAACTTTGAACTTGCATCCTCAAGAAGTTTATTCCAATTCCCTCTATAGACCAAAACATACTCGTCGAAATAAAAATTTCAATAATTGCTAAAAGAGTGAAGCTTAGTAATATTAACAGAGGTAATGTTATCCAACTTATAATGCTGAGGTTATTTTGAATACCAAAATAAATTAAAATTGGATAAATAACAAAAATAGTCAGAGTACCAGAAGGCCTAACATACTTGAAAAATACATTAAAAATTGAATGAGTTGGGCGTAATAAATCGAAGTCGAAATTGCCAGTTCTTAAATCAAAAGAAAACATCCAAAAGCTTTCAGAGATAAGAGTCATATGTAAGTGATCAACTACAAGCATATATGACAGAAAAAACATTAATTGACTACGGTTCCATGGCCCAATATTTTCAATATGGTTAAAAATAAGATCTACTGAATATAAGGATGTAAAATAAAAACTTATATCTAAAAGTATTAATAATACAAAACTAGTTCTAAAGCTTAAAACTTTTGAAAAGCTATTGTTGATAAACTTTAAATAAACAGATAAGTAATGTTTAATTTTAACCTCCTTACATTCCTGCTGCAGTGTATAGACGTAGACCTTTTTTCCAAATAAAGTTATTTATAAAAATAAAAACTATTATCCAAACTGATATAAATAAATAGAGATAAATAAGGCCAATATCAATAGATCCTGAAAATACCTTAATTGGATAGTAGCTTAAGTATGGAAAAGGAGAAAATTTTAAAATAGAAGCAAGCCAATTAGGATATAACTCCAGCGGCAGGATTGCTCCAGATAAAAATGATGAAATAATCTGAATGGTAACTCTTATTATCCAAGTTTCTTCAAGCCAAAAAGCAAGCAGACCGGTGAAGTACTGCAAATTATACCAAAAGAAACTAACAAAAAGAGAATATAATAATCCATGAAATAGGTAGAATATACTTTCAATCTCAATTATATTTAGTAAATAAAGAATAATTATTGTAACGGCCGTAATTATAATTTGTAAAAGTTGAAAAGATATAAAACTAGCAGTATGAAATTCCCAAAAGTTAAAGGGATAAATTAAATAGCTTGAAATTCGACCTAGTCTAATATCTTCTGATAAGTTAAAGCTAGCATGACCTTGCGCCAGTAAAAACACAATAAAACCCCACCCATGATATTGAATCATGCTTTTATAATTATATCCCATTATGATCAAATCTTGATTGTTTTGATAAATAGAACTCCAGAGGTTGTATTTAATAAAAAAGAAAACGAGTGATGGCCCTATTATTTGTAAAAAGAAATTAAATCTATATGCAGTATATTTACTCCATGAGATAATTATTGTTTGTTTCCATTTTAATAAATTTGATATCATGGCTTTTTCGTTAATATTTTTGGATTTTTCATTAACGTTTTCATAACTCTTTCAATTGGCATTTTTTCAGTATTAAACTCTGAGACAGGCATTTCTTGTAAAACCTTTAGTCCAATTTCCTTGAGTAAGTTTTCAGGTACTCTTAAGTCAACTTTCGTGAAATCATTATTCCATTTTGCATCAAGGTTATTAAATATTGTAGACTTCGTATTTACAGGGGAGCTAAAACTAAATGAAACTTCCTTTTCGTGTCCAAGTATATTTTCAAATTGATAGATTGGGCCATCAAATGATTTGAGTCCATCTTGAATTAGAATAATGCGATCACATAGTGCTTCTACATCACTCATATAATGAGAAGTGATAATTATAGTACATTGAGTGGATTGTTGATAATTAATTAAAAAATTACGAATGTTCTCTTGCGCGACTAGATCAAGCCCAATTGTTGGTTCGTCTAGAAAAATAACTTGAGGAGAGTGAAGTAATGATGCCATTAATTCCATTTTCATTCTTTCACCGAGGGAGAGTTTTCTAATATGAATATGGAGTAAGTTTGTCACTTCTAGCATTTTTGCCATGTAGTCGACTTTCTTTTTAAATTTATGTTCAGGTATTTCGTAAAACTTTTGTAAAAGAAGAAGGGAGTCCATGGCAGGTATATCCCACCAGAGTTGGGATTTTTGTCCCATAACTAATGCAATATTTTTTCTGAAAATCTTGTCTCTTTTAGATGGGGAGTAATCTAGTATATTGATTTCCCCAGAGGATGGTACAATAATGCCTGTTAACATTTTCATGAGAGTTGTTTTTCCTGCCCCATTTGGCCCTAGGAGGCCAACCATTTCTCCTTGTTTAACCTGAAAGCTAAATTCTTTAACGGCGTATTTTTCAATATAATTTCTTTTAAATAATGAATGTATTGCTCCCTTTAGTCCGGGTTTTTTCTTATAGCTAATAAATTTTTTTTCTACTTTATTACAATCAATTATGATTTTTTCCATGTGTTACTATATAAAACAATCAGTATTAATGAAATAACAAAATATTAACTTCTTTCATTATATTTTAGAGTTTGGTAGTGTAGAGTAGTTCTATATATTCATCTGTTTGATTACCGTCTTTTTGGTAACTATTATCTTTTATGATGCTGGCCTTCATTGATAACTTATTTGAAAAATGCTTTTTAAAGATAATAGTATGTAGTTCTTCTTTTATAGAATAATTATATTCTGTTTCTAAATTATGGCCATTTAGATATTGATATACTTTAATTTCTCCATGGCCATCAAAATATAAAACCCCTAATACATTAAAATATTGTCCTAATATGGCAACTTGCATTTTTCTACCTTTAAGGCTGTATTTTATATCATCAATTATATTGAATGATTTGCTATTAACTACCGTGGAGTGATTACCTCTTATTCTAATACCTTTAATTACTCTGTATTTTTTTTTAAAGTAATCTTCGAAAAGAGTTGATGTAAATTTTTTAATCCTACTTAGTGCCTCGTCACTTTCTAGTTTGATTGAGTTGTCTTGATATGGATCAAATGGTATTTGAAAAAGATTCTTCCTGTCATGGCTATTGATCCAGTGAGTAAATTTTCTTGAATTTTTTATTGAGGGAGGTGGATTATGCTGCGCGTATAAGTTGCCACTTATTAAATTATTTATACAAATTAAAGTTATCAGCAGTAAGGTATTGCTGAAATTATAAATTTTTTTCAAGATAAGTATTATTTTATCAGTAAAGGATACTGCTTATAATCCATCAATATATTCCCCTCTGACCAGAATTTGGTTAACATGGCCTGAAATAAGTGATAGGTATCGTTAAGAGGTTATAAATGAAGAAAGCGGTTAGAATTGCTCAGGTATTTTGCTTAAGAGGTAAGGTTTTGGTTCCAATCAGTTCCCCACTTCTAATAGTGACTGATAGGGTTGAAATTCTAGATTGTATTAGTGATATTAATGAAGAGGACAACTTAGTTAACTTAGATTTACTGAGTACTGATACATAGAGTACTGTTTATTTTATTTATTTTTGGGGTAAAGTAATACAAATAGGCAGCATGTTTCATTACTCCAGCATGCTTACCTGCTAGTTTTCCAGTTCCCCAGAATAAATCTGCTCGTCCTGAACCTTTAATTGCTCCACCGGTGTCATGGTTTATAATGATTCTTGAAGTTGATTTTAGTGAAAATATCTCGTCGTCAGAAAAAATTGGTTGTTGAAATTTAATCCATCCTATAGCGCCTAGTGGAAATAATTTTTGATCAACTGCAAGTGTTCGTCCCGCAAGAGCTGGTAGGCCGGAAGTTGTGATAGCATTATTATCAATTTGACGAAAGAAAATATAGCTAGGATTTTTATTTAATAATTCATGGAGGTCTTGCTTTGTTAATAGGCGTAGCTCTTTTTTTATTTTCTGAAGACTCATTTCTTCAAGGGGTATTTTATCTAATAAGAATTTTCCTATCGGGACATATTTCATGCCATTTTGAGCGGAATAGCCTATATTAATTACTTTATTATTTTTTAATTTGATACTTCCGGATCCTTGAATGTGAAGGAAAAATGCATCTATTGGATCGACATATGCGATTTCTAGTCCCTTGCCTTTTAAGTAGTTAAGAGAATCAATTTCCTTTCGAGAGTAGTATGGTTCAATTTTAAAACTAGGTCCTTTTTTGCTTAACGGGGGAGACTTTACTATTCTTCCTGTTAAAACATCTCTATCTTCAAAAACTCCATAGTTCTTTTTAGTAAAATTTTTAATTTGAATTTCGGCGAGATCTGATGGTGTTGAATATATTGGTATATAATATTTTTTTGATGGAACTTTTCGTCCATCAACAATGGGGGCAAAGTAAGAGGTTAGTAAAATTTCTCCAATATTTTTACGTCCATACACTTCATGAACATTAAAGTTTTCTTGAATTAAACTTAAGAAATAATCTTTATTTGGTTTTTCTTGGTAGCATTTAATTAATTGATTCATCATTTTTGAGTAATTTCTGGAAGTAATGATAGTTTTACCAAAAGTTAAGTTTTTATTACTTTGTTTTAGAAGTTCAGCTGTTTTCTTCAGTGAATCAATCAATGGATCTAACTCTAAGTCATCTTGAAGAGTGATATCTTTTTTATAAACCCTCATTGCCTTACTGGCTTCATTGGTTGCGTTATGAGAGCAGCTGGATAAAAGTACTAAAAGGATAAGAAATAATATTTTCATAACGACTCATTTAAACATAAATTAATTTAATAAACATCATTGAAGTAAAGATACAAAGATAAAAGCCAATCCCTCTAGTTGCAATCCACCACCAGTTTGATAGCTTAATAGCAGCATATCCCGTAATCACAGAGTGGAAAATTAATGCTATTCCGGAGCCGATAGTATTTAGTTTTAACAACGAAATAATTAATGGACTTGTTAGGTTTTGGCGGATTTCTTCTGGGTAAAACTCCTGATACTTGATAGACATCTCATAAAGTAAGGGCTTATCGATTAAAAATGAACAAATAAGAATAGCACCCATTATAAAACTTAAGAGAACAGGTTGAAATTTTATAAATAGGGAGTTGTTCATTTTGTAGGAAATAAGAGCAAAAATAACAACAGATAAAAGAGAGAAAATAGTTAAACTATCAATTTCTTTAAATAAATAAATGCTAAAAATTGCTTCAGCGACAGCAATTATAATTGCTGAAATTAGTGCCGCTTTAATATTTAAGAATGCATCAACGACAACAAATATGAGTAGAGGTAGGATACCAAATAGTAAAAAAGAGTAGTTCATAATATAATCTTGGATTATTTATAAAAATTAACTTAATATATTGTATGTCTTTGAAAAATAAAATGACAATATAAAAGGAAGTAAGGTTATGAAGTTTATTTTAGTGCTATTAGTTAGTGTTTTATTTTATTCATGTAGCAGCTTAAAGGGTGAGCTCACAGATAAAGGGAGGTTGGTTATAGAGATGTCTTCAGTGGTTCATAACGATTGTAAAATTATTAAAAAAATTATAGGAGAGGATGATTCAGGGACAATAGAGTTAGCAGTGAATCATGCAAAAAATTTAGCAAGTGAAGTCGATGCTAATTTTATATTGATTAATGATGAGATTGTGAACGGAAAAGATGTTCGAGTGCATGCAGAGGCGTATAATTGTCCTTAAATTTGGCATTCTCTAATTGTTGATAGCAAGTGAGGGTCTTTTTGTTCCAAGAGAGATCTAATCAGTTTAACTATTTTGTGATCAGTTCTTAATAGATTGATTAACCTGCAGAAATTATTGGTACTATCTGATTCTACTTTGAATCCTGTAATATCATATTTAGTGGTATAAAAAATACGGAATAGTAGCTCTCTGTACTCTAGCTTAACCTTTGTTCCGGATGCTTTAACTAGCGCTTCTCCGATTTTAGGGTCATGAACTGAAAAGTTCCAAGTTAAATTATCACCGCTACCTAAGTCAAGTGTTCCTTCATAGGTTTTGAGTAGCATTCCTTTTTTAGAAATTTTAACTAATTGGCCTGATCTTACACCTTTGGAGTAATTATAATTTAATACTCCGTAAATCACTCCTGTACTTAATAAAATTATTAATACGATACTAATATATATTTTACTTTTCATATTCGTATTTCCTAATATCTTAATATCGTGGACCCCCACGTAAAACCACTTCCAAATGCAACGCAAGCAACTAACATTCCTGGTTTTAAAAAATTTTCCTTTGTTGCATCGGACATTCCAATGGGAATTGTTGCAGCTGTTGTATTTCCATATTTTTGAATTGTATTAAATATTTTGCTTTCAGGGATTTCTAATATTTCTGCAACTTTGGAGTTTATTCTTAGGTTTGCTTGGTGGAAAAAGAATGCATCAATATCATTAATATTAATATTGGTATCTTTGCAAATATTGACTAGTGTTTCACACATTTTTTTTACTGCATGAGTGAAAACTTTTTTTCCGTTCATTTGAGGGTAATGCAATCCCTCTTCGAGCATAAGGGGGGTAATCCGATCACTTGGGAAGGCATAGCCTGGAGCTGGAAGCCATAGTTCTTTTGCATATTTTCCATCAGCATGTAAATGAGACTTTATAATATGAGCATCTTTTTTTATTGAGTTGACTTCAGTTGCACTAATGATTGCAGCACCTGCTCCGTCTCCAAATAATACAGAAACATTTCTTCCTCTGGGAGTTTTATCTAATCCTTTAGAATGAATTTCAGCACCTACCAATAAAATATGTTTGTATTGATTTGAGCATATAAAGTTATTTGCAATACTTAATCCATAAATAAACCCTGAGCATTGTTGACGGATGTCTAGTGTTGGAATATTTTCAAGCTCTAGTTTTTTCTGGAGAAAACAAGCGTTTCCTGGAAAGTCATGATCAGGACTTAGTGTTGCAAAAATAATCATATCAATTTCTGATTTACTTATTCCTGATTTATTGATTGCATCGAGGGAAGCTTCAAGCGCTAAGTCGGAGGTAGACTGGGATGGATTGGCCCAATATCTTTGTTCAATACCTGTTCTTTGTTTAATCCATTCATCTGAAGTATCAAGTATGTCTTCTAGGTCAAAGTTAGTATAAACTTTTTCTGGAATATAGGATCCAATACTTGTGATTTTACTTCTTGTTACCATTAATTTGTCCAATGTTTATATTTCTTAGACAATAACGCTCTCAGTCTCGATGGGCAAGTAGAATTTTTATTTCTTCGTGTTAATATAAATATAAAAGGATAAAAAATGGAATCAAAGTCTCAGTTGGAAAAGATCAACAATGCTTGTCTGGTTATTATTGCTATCACGGCAGTGACAATGGCATTAATTTTTACTAGACAGATATTGGTACCATTTGTGATTTCATTTTTTATTTTTAGTATATTATCACCATTTATTAATTGGTTCGAAGAAAAATTAAAAGCACCTCACTTTATTGCTTTAAGCGTGACAATTTTAATATTTTTGTTTTTCTTTACGGTGATGTTTTTTTTCTTGGGTAGCTCCATTAGTGAATTTTTTCAGAGTACAACAATATATAAAGAAAAGGTTATTTCATCATACAATAATATTTCTGAAATATTATCTAGCAAGGGGGTTGATATTAGGTCTTTCTCTCTTGTCCCTTATTTTAAGGAGTTGCCATTATTTAGTTGGGCGAATAATCTTACAGGAAGCTTATTTTCTTTTGTTGGTAATTCAGCGTTGGTTGTTGTTTTTATTATCTTTTTAATTTTAGGTAGTAAGAAAGCTGAACAATCTAATGAGCTTGTAGAGCAAATTCAAAGAAAGATTGGTCGATACATTGGAACTAAGTTAATTACATCTGTCTCAACAGGGTTATTAATTATGATGTTATTAGGTCTTTGCCAGGTGGAATTGGCATTTATGTTTGGTGTAGTAACAATATTGTTAAATTTCATTCCAAATATTGGATCATTATTTGCCGTCATTTTGCCCTTACCAATTGTATTATTGCAGTTTGGTTTTGGTTGGCAGTTCCATGTCGTATTGCTTTTTTCATCTCTGATTCAGTTTGTAATAGGCAATATAATTGAACCACAAATGATTGGAGAGAGTATGGACCTTCATCCTATTATTATTTTAATTTTCTTAATGTTCTGGGGAATGGTTTGGGGATTGCCTGGAATGTTTATGGCCGTACCGATTACGGCAATATTAAAAATAGTTTTCAGTAGAATAGAAACTACCAAAAAACTTTCAGAACTTTTGGCCGGAAGGTTTTAAGGTCATTTTTTAACTTTTGCTATAATTTTTTTTAATTGATTTTCATCTCTTTTAATCTTCCCAATAAACATATTCTGAATTTGTTTAGCAAAATAAGAAGGGGAGAAATCAGGGTATGTTTTATAGAGGTATTTACTTAGAGTGTTGTATAATACTTCTAAATTAGTAAATCTTTCACGGAATTTTTTTCTAAGTGTTTTTAACACAATTTCTTGTAGTTCTGAATCTACGTTTTCATTATGAAATCGAGGAAGAGGAATTTCACATTTAATGACTTGCTTTATCACTTCTAAATGACTATCTCCAGAAAATAAGTTTTTTTGAGTCAAAAGCTCCCATAAAATTACACCCAAGCTAAATTGATCAACTCTATGGTCATAATTTTCACTTTGTACATACTCCGGTGACATGTATGAAGGCCTACCTTTTAAAACCGTACTTTTATTGTGATCTATATTGGTTTTACATTTTGCAATACCAAAATCGATTAATTTTACGTTGCCATTAAAGTCAATCATAATATTTTTAGGAGAAATATCTCGATGGATAATTTGAATTTTTTTACCAGTTAATTTATTTTTAAAAGAATGTGCATAATGAAGTCCTTTGCAAGCCTCCATTATAATATATACAATAAAAGGAATAGGGAATTCACCTTTTCTTTGATACTTTTCATTCAGCTCTTTAATATTAATTCCATGAATATATTCTAAAATATAATATAATTGATTATTAGATTCTCCATATTCATAAATCTGAGCGATATTTGAATGTGATAATGGAAAGGCCGTTTTTGTTTCAGATATAAATAATTCTTTGAAATCATTCTTTTCTGAAAGATCATTTTTTATTGTTTTTATAACTGCGACTCTCTGGGAGATCGGTAAATTATGAAGAGCGCGATAAATACTGCCAAAGCCTCCTTGAGATATTTTGTCTAAGATAAGATAATTTTTAATTTGGATACTCATTTTTTATAATTATACTATATTTTAGGTGAGTCATATAGCTTTAAATCAATGGTACTTAAAGATGGGCAAGTTTTTGATAGACTATCAAGAATATTTTGGTCCGTGATAATATTCTGAAGGCAGTTATATGTATTAACTAAGTTTGGAAAATAGGTACATTTTTGTAGTATTATTGAGTGGAGGCAAGAAATTTTGTCTGACATAGATTTCTCTGAAGCAAAATCTTTTATATTATGTGGATATCGATCAATTAGTTTTCTAAGTAAATTACTTTGAAGGGTATTAGAAATGGATACATTATACACAATTGATGACAGGTTTGGTGAAAGGTATTTCTTTGCACATCGGTCTTGTTTTTTTAATTGTTCTTTGTGGTTTTGAAAGATCCAAGGCTTTAATAATTTTTGATTCGTAGAACAATTGCAGTAATCATTAATTTCAGTTAGGAATTGTGTATTGCTATTGGAAAAATATGTCTGTCCAAATTGGTGTTGAGTGATATTGTTGAAACAACTTTCCTGCTTATTTATAAAGGTATTGTCCTGAGCAATAAGTAGAGGATTAATGATAGTAAATAAAATAAATGTAATAATTATCTGTTTCATAGAATAACCGGCATAGGCAAAGTAATAATTAATTATAACCTAATTTATCAGATGTGATGTTTTGGGGTTACTTTCTGAAGGAAATGAAAAAAAATTGCCTAATTATTATGTCAAAAGTCTAGTAACTCATAAAGAGAATTAAGTTACCAGAAGTGCCTGAAGTCATTTCAGTAATTTGCATTGGAAACCCTAGAATATCATTTGGAATAGGTAAGTCTTCAGAAATAACATTATTTACAAGGTCTTTATTCATAGATTGTATTTCTTCTTTTGCTGCTTCTTGTACTTTCGGCCATAGTATTTCATATTTAGCAAAATGACGTGGTACTCTGACTGAATCATGCAGAACTTTATCAATTAAAATTTGAGCACGTCCATTTTTGACCTTGTATTTAATTGCAATATCAAAAGAGACAGTAATTGGATTATTAACAGCATATGATTTAATGCCTTCAACATTGTACATTACTTTTAAGGAAACAACTGGAGGCAATGAACTTCCAGGAATTTTTCCTTTTAATTTAATTTGTGGTCTTTCGGCAAGCTTATACTTCTTTCCATCAGAGGATTCAATAGTTCTGTAGTAACCTCTTCTGTCACTCAAGGTTATTAATTTGTTGATCATACCTTGACCAATTGAAATTGCGACATCAAAATTATACTTTTTTAATGTACTCAATGATGCCGTATTACTAGCGTTCGAATGTTTGGAGATGGAAATATCATTAGAGTAGAGAGGGTCATTAATAAAAGCATCCAAGCTTAATGAAAGGTAATTATCGAAAAATCTAAAATATGCAGGCTTTAACTTATATCTTAAAGGGTCAGCATATCTGTAAGTTCCCATTGGGGAAATACTTGTATAATCTTTAAAGAACTCATTAGATTTATTTTCTGCTGTTTTAGTGAGAATCTCTGGAATATCTGATTCTAGATAATCTTTTACTGCAAGCTTGAGTCCTTCAAGTAAGTCATTTCTTTTGTTTCGTAGCAACTTCTCTACTTCGTCTAACCTGGTTGTTACTTTGTATCCATTAACTCTGACGATCATCTCTGGAAGAATCATTGGGTATGCAAAATCTAAGTTTAACTTTGTTTGTTCAATATTATTTGTTAGATCATATATTTGATAAGTAATTTTACCACTTTCAGATATAAAAATTTCAATTGGGATGTTAACTTCTAGGGCCGCTTCGTCTTGATCTAGCTCTAAAATAGTATCATTGACTCCTACTTCCTCTAAAAAGTCATGCATTAAATCTTTAACTCTAATTTGATTAGTAGAAATTGAAAAGTTTTCAAGAACAATATTAAAGTTTCCTTTTAATGATTTTGTATAGTGGGTATCAGTGTGATCAACAGTGATTCCTAATGTTGTAAAGTTAGTATTTAATTTAATATCATTGATAGTTAATTCAAAATTGTGACTTTGATTAAATCTAATTTCCCTACTACTAAAAAAACGTCTAAAGTAGTATTTAGTTTTTTTTATTAACCTAGTGATTTGAGGGTTGTCAGGAATAAGTTCTTCAAGAGTTTTTTCACCGGTACTGAAATTTTTATTATCAATTGTATTTTCACTTGTATTTACATTATTTTTTATTAAAAGATTTTCAATATTATTTTTAAAATAATTTAGACCTGATGGTGAAAAATGAATACCGGCAGAATCTGTAATCTTGTAATTTGCTTCAGCTTTGATGTAGTTAATTGATAAAATCAAAGTGAAGAGAAGAATTATTTTTTGATTTGACATTTTTATCCTCAGCTTAGTTGCGAAATTAAAACATAACACATATCGCTGGGCGTTATTAGGTGTTATGTAATAATTACAGAGGATTATACTTAAATATTAGCTAGTTAATCAGTACTTTCTGTATGTTTGATAACTTTCTTGAGAAAGATTGCCCCAAGTAAGTATCGTACTGGAAGAAAATGGCCATTGTACAAAGCTTGGTGTGAGTTTTACTTTAAATCCCTTATCGAGATTGATTGCTAGATTTACACATCCTGTCGCATTATTGTACCATTTCATTTCTTTACCATAGAGGCCGTTAAAAAGGGTTGCTATAGGCATTTTTCTTAAGTCTTCAGGCATCCAAGTTATTAAATATTTATTTCCAAATGAATCAATGATTTCAGCTTTCCAGTCTTTTAGATGACTTACTTGCTCGAATTTAATAATATTAAAGTTCAATTGAATACATACCTTATTATTAATATATTTATTTTTTTGTATATTTAATATTTGTGAGTATTCAGCATTTGTTAATCCTCTTAATTTTTGTAGTTCTAATGCCTCAGCTGTCATGCTGGGTAGGGTAATGGGAATAACTTCTACTTCATACTGTCCGCCAGCAAGATACCCTATCTTTGTTAAATTTGCTTTAATTTCTTCTAGGCTTGTATTTTGATCAAGGTTTTTTCCTGTTAGGTAAGGAGTAATATTTGAATTATTACTTGATTGAAATAAAGAGCAGCTTGTAATTATAACTATTAATAAAATATTATTAAAGATTTTCACTGAAACTCCAATTAGGTTAAATAATAACATATTTATATTACATGAAATATACACTAAAACTCAAATATTTGATGAAAAAATGTTAAGATATTTGAAGCTAATAAGTAGTAGTGCGAGGAAAATATATGATCATTTTAGTCAGGTCTCTTTTGCTTACTTTAATTATATTAATTTCATCATGTTCTCTTTGGCCTTGGGGAAGTAAGAAAAAAGAAAAAGAAAAAGAAAAAGTGGAAGTTGAAGAAATCTCCTCAGAAGAGCAAGAAGAGCTTGATAAATATAAATGGATTGCTCACGATAGAGTAAGACCTGTTGAGGTTTTAATTTCTGAAGCCAATATTCTTCTTTCGGGTAATAAAAAAAACTTATTATCTGAAAAAAATATAGTTGAAGAATTAAAAATAGAGGGGATAAATTTAGAATCAAGCATGAAGGTAAGAAAATGGATAAAATATTTTACAAAAGAAAACCCAACTAGTTTTCAAACAATGATTAATAAAGGTGAACCACTAAGGTTGGTTATGCAAAATATTTTATCAGATAAAGGACTACCAAAAGAATTATATTATTTGCCGTTAATTGAAAGTGGTTATAATTCAAATGCAAAGTCATCTGCATCTGCAGTAGGAGCATGGCAGTTTATAAAGGGTACTGGCAAAAGGTATGGTTTACATATTGATAAAAATCTAGATGAGCGTAAAGATCCAATCAGGGCTACTGAGGCAGCAGCAAAATATTTAAGAAGTTTATATAATGTATTTCAATCATGGGACTTAGCTCTTGCTGCCTACAATGCTGGTGAACATAGAGTGTTAACTGCCATAATGAAAACAGGTACTCGGAGTTTTGAATCTTTGGCTTATCGAAAGGCCATACCTTATGAAACGAGAAACTATGTTCCAAAATTAAAAGCGGCGATTATCATAGCAAGAAATCTTTCAAAATATGGTTTTAAAATAAATACTACTGAAAAATTTCCCAGCTTAGAAGCAGTTGCAGTTCCAGGAGGAATTGAAGTAACTGAACTTTCTCGTATGACTGGAGTTAGCATAGATATTATACGTAAGTATAATCCGCATTTATCAAAGGGAGTTATTCCTTCTATTTCAAGGAGCTATGAAATTTGGGTTCCAAAGACTCATACAACTCAGGTTTTGTCTAAAAGAAGTGATTTGTTATCTTTAAACAGTGCTAAAAAAAATGCTGAAAAGTATGTAAGTATTAAGATTAATGATAAAGATTATTATCTTGTCAAAAGAGGTGATACTCTAAGCTCTATTGCAAGGTATTTTAATGAATCAACTGTTTATCTCAAAGAAATAAATGGACTTTCAAATGATAAAATAAAAATTGGACAAAAATTAAGAATTTCTTCAAAATCTTATAACGCAAATAAAGTTAGGTTTTTCTTGCCTGCATATTTAGGTAATCAATATTTCGATTAAAGATAACTATGAAAATTATTCAAATAATTGGCCTATTAATTATTAAGGTGTAAGGTCATTTCGAGGGAGTAGTTTTCTGAATGAATTATTATATATATCGCACAATAGGTATTTTCCTGACAATATCTTTAACTTTGATATTAGGGGTACTGACTATTCAGTATTATTATATTGATCATGCAATAATTAAAAAAGAACAGTCTGAATTAGATAGTATAAATTTATTCTTTAGCAATTCCTCTAATAAAATAATTAGAGAAGAATTTAGACTCGTCGATTTTTTGTCAAAAACAAATTATTTTATCGAGGCTTTGAAAGTAAAAAAAACAAAGGACTTATTTAAGTTTTTGAATAGAACTAAAAATAATAAACAAGATGATTTGATTTTATTTATTGTCGATAAAGAACAAAATATCAAAGGTAGTTTATTTGCGAGAACATTATTGACACGAATAAGTAAAAAAAATATTTCTAAACTGAAGTATGAAACAATTATTCCATTAAATGACATTATTATTTATCTCGTCCCATATGAAAATCAACGAGGGGAAATTATGGGATATTTGGGTGGCATATTGCCCATGCTGACAATAAAAAATATAATAAAATATAAGTATGATCAATTAGTAAAGGGACTTACTCGATTATCACCTAGACTACTGTCGATTAATATAAATAAGTCTAAGGCTTTTTTTAATAATAATGATCAACCTCTCAGAATGACAACGATAACTTCTGTTAATTATAATAATATCTTTAAAGTATCAAAAAGGTTTTTAATTACTGTTTTATGTTTAATTGTCATAGCGTTATTGGCCACATCTTTATTACTAAGGAAAACAATAAAAGAACCAATGATAAATATCCTTTCGCTTGTGGACTCTATCGGTAAAGGTAAAATAAATTACAATTTTTATAAGAAAATAAAAGATAAAGACTATTTACTAATAGGTGATGCATTATTAGAAATGAATAGATCTCAAGTCAAACTTGAGATGGGCACCGCACAGCTTACGGCTTATAGAGAACGATTAGATATTTTGGAGTATTTCAAGCATAACTTACAGTCTCCACTTATTACAATTGAAAACATTTTGATAAATTTAAAAAATAAACTTTCAGAGAAAGATCATAATTTACTTGAATTAGCATTTGAGAGAATCGAAGATATTACTTCAAGGCCAATTGATCCAAACTTGATAGAGAGTTCAAGGAATTCACTCTCATTAAATAGAGTAGTTCTAAATATCATTACCCAAAAAAAAATTGAGTTTGTTGCTCAAAGTAAATTTAAAATAGAGTATGATAGTAACGTCGAAAAAGGTAACGATTTTGTTTCAATTGATTCATCTGATTTAAGAGAAGTAATTTCAAATTTGATTAATAACTCTGTGGATGCAATAGACAAAGAAGGAAAAATTCTTCTTATTGTAAATAAAGAAAATGATAGCATTTGTTTAACAATAAAAGATAATGGTATAGGTATACTAAAAGAAAATTTAGAAAAAGTCTTTAATAAGAATTACTCAACAAAACGGGGAGAGTTAAGAGGTATTGGTTTATATCATGCTCAAAATACTTTACGTAACTATGACGTTGGCCTAGATATTGAGAGTCAACCAGGGAGAGGAACTGAAGTTAAACTAATCTTTCCCGTTGTGAATATTAGTAAGAGTAAGTATCGATCGATTGTACTCATTGATGATGATGATTTAGTTCGTACCAGTTGGATATTCAGGGCACAGAAAAGTAATATGAACCTAGTAACGTTTTCATCTTATAAACAATTTAAAGAAGGCTATCACGGTACAGGAGAAGAATCATTACTTTTTATTGACTCGTATTTGAAGTTCGACTCAGATAGAGGAGAGTATATATCAAAAGAAATTAATGACAATTACTTGTTTCATAAGATATTTCTAGTAACAGGGAAAGAGAGTCTTTCATTGGATGAATATCCATGGATTACAAAATATCTTTGTAAAAGATTTCCCGAAGATATGGTTAAGCAGTATTCGTAATTTACTTAATAAGGAAATTATAATCTTGAGATTAGGCACTGTTAGTAAATGTTTTTTATTTTTGGGATAGATTAAATTATTTTTTTCAGTATGGTGATTGGTGTTTAGATATATTAAATGAGCTCACCTCTTGCGGCAAAGCATTATCTAGATAATATTAAAGAAAACGATAATAATTTACATGTAATTTATATTGCTGTAGTTAAAATATATCTGATATTATGAATTATTAAGTTTATTATAAAAGGTAATTTATGCATATCCTTTTCCAATCTTATAATGTTTTACCTGTAAAGAATTATGGCGGAACTGAAAGAATTTTATTCTGGCATATGCTGGAGCTTATAAAGCTTGGGCACAAAGTTACTCTTATTGGACATAAAGATAGTGATGTTAGTAAATATGGAGTTAACTTAATCCAAATGAACGATGATGATTGGATTAAATTAATACCTAGAAATGGTATAGATATTATAAGTCTTTTCTATAATCGACCGCTTGAAACTGATATTCCAGTTGTTTACAGAATTGGAGGAACAGGGCAAATTGGAGAAAAGTTTCCTAAAAACACTCTCTTTGTTTCTAAGAAGCATGCCGAAATACACGGGGCCAATCACTATGTTTATAATGGACTAGATCTTAGTGAATATCCATTTAATCCCAAAAAAACTAAAGAGTGGAAAAATTTTTTGTTTTTGGCAAAAAAATCATGGAGGGTAAAAAATGCAAAGTCTTGTATTAAAGCATGTAAGCAAGCAAAAAAAACATTACATATTGCAGGAGGAAATCATTGGATTCCGAGTAGATATATTAATGGGTACGGAATGGTTGGAGGCCAGAAAAAACTTGATATAATTAATAAGTGTGATGCTTTATTATTTCCGGTTTTATGGCACGAACCCTTCGGGATCGCAATTATAGAAGCGATGAGTCAGGGGCTACCAGTAATAGGTACTCCTTACGGTAGTCAGTTAGAGCTTATTAATAAAGATGTTGGAAAAATTATTTCTAATTATGATGAACTATTATCAATTATCATGAAAAACAAGAATTTATTCGAACCTGAGGTAATCAGAAAATACGTAGAAGATAATTTTTCAATAGATATTTGTACAAAAAACTATCTTAAGTATTATGAGATGGTACTATCAGGTAAAAGTATTAATAATACTCATCCCAGTTATATTTATAAAGTACGCCCCGAAAACCTACTTCCTTTTTAAGACAAACTTAATTCATAAAGCTTATGATATTCACCATTTTTACTCATTAGTTCTTGATGATTTCCTTCCTCGATAATACGGCCTTCTTTTAAAACGTAAATATAATCAAACTTTTGAATTGTTGTTAGCCTATGTGCTACTGCGACAACTGTTTTTGACTCTGAAAGTTTATCAAAAGCTTTTTGCACCATTTTTTCAGACTCATTATCTAAGGCAGATGTTGCTTCATCAAATAAAAGAATTGGAGTATTTTTTAAAAATGCCCTGGCAATAGTTATTCTTTGTCTTTGGCCCCCAGATAGTTTTACACCTCTATCGCCAATGGTTGTATCCATACCATTTGTACAATTATTTACAAACTCTGATGTATAAGAGATATCAAGAGATTTATTTATTTCTTCTGTTGAATGAGAAGATCCGAGTAGTAAGTTTTCCTTGATTGTATCATTAAATAGAAATACATCCTGGCTAACAAGCCCAAATAAACTACGCAAATTACGTAAGTTTATTTCTTTGGTGTTTGTCCCATCTATTTTAATTGAGCCTTTATTGATAGGGAATAGACTGAGTAGTAGATAACATAATGTAGACTTTCCACTACCACTAGACCCTACCAGTGCAATCTTTTTTCCTTTTGGTATTTTCATTGAAATATTTTTCAATACTTGATGATCACCATAGCTAAAAGATAGGTTTTCAATTTCTATGCTAGATTCAAATGATTTGATTTCCTTAGTTCCATTATCAACTTCATTTGTTTCAGAAAATAATTTAAATATTCTACTTGCAGCAGCTCTGGATTGATTTAATTTTAAGTTTGCTTGAGAGTATTTTCTTATAGGGTCCATGAGAAGTGCAAGAGCAGCGATAAAACTTAAAAAATCTCCAATCGTGATAGCGCCGCTTGTGATTCTGTAATGTGCAAAAAGTATTGCGCCTGAGAAGGCAAGTGCTCCAATAAATTCAACTAAGGGATGTGCTATAAATCTGATACTTGCAGTATCCATTGTTGACTTAAAAAGCATCTCTTGCGTTGATGCTAATCTTTTTAAAATATAATCTTGCAAGTTAAAAGCTTTTATTATTTTTTGGCCAGAAAGTCCTTCATCAATATCATGAGTGAAATCTGAGAAATCCTCTTGGACTTTACGTTGATTATTTCTTACTCTCGTTCCTGAAAAATTAAAGACAACTACAAATAAAGGTAGAACAGCGAGTACGACTAAAGACAATTGCCAATCTCTATATAAACAAAGGGAAAGCATTACAACTGCTGTTAAAGGTTCACGTACTAGGTCAACTAAATTTTGTGCACCGGTTGAAAAAACTTCAGTGTCATTAATTATTTTAGATAGTACAGCACCTCGCTTATTATTAGAATAGTAATCCATTGGTAGTTTTAAAACTTTGCCAAATAATTTTTCTCGTATATCGCATGTCGCTCTATTGACAACAAAGTGGACCCAATACAAATGAAAATACCTAAATGGAAAATTCAATAAAGAAAGAAAAAGTAAAATTCCTGCAACCTTAAATGCTTCACCTTCTCCTGATACTGGAGTTAAAGCTTCATCAAAAATATTTTTTACTAAATAACCTTGTGCTCCCTTAATTCCAGCAAGGCCAATGGATAAAATCAGTGAGGCTACCATATAAATATAATATGGTTTTAAAAATGGATAAAGCTGTTTAAAGAGATTTGCCATAGCTTAAGTAATTGATTTTTATTAAGGATTTCTGGTTGTAATGATACTACAATAGTTGTATCTATTAGTAAATTAATGGGGGTAAAATGAATAATTTAATGTCTTTTTGTATTTATTTTAAAAATAAGATTCTATATCCAAAGATACAGCTAAAATACAAAGAAGTTGCCCTTATTGGTAAAACTCTTGCCATGCACTCTCGCAAAGCGAACTTTCTTGTATTTGGTGCTGGTAACGATACATCAATGTGGGTAGAACTTAATAAATCAGGAAGAACTGTTTTCATAGAAGATGATGAAAAATGGGTAAATAAAGTTAGAAAGATGTTTCCTCATGCTGAAATCTACGCTGTTAATTATATGTCTAAAATTGATAATTGGAAAAGTCTTTTAAATAGTGCCGGTGATTTAAAGCTTAATTTGCCACAAGATTTAGAAAATATAAATTGGGACGTAATTCTTGTCGACGCGCCATGCGGTAACTGGGATCCAAGTGCTTCAGAGTCTGACTTTATTCCTGCTGGCAGAATGTCCAGTATTTACAGTTCCTCTAAGCTTATTAAAAAAGGTGGTGACGTTTTCGTACATGACAATGAAAGAGAGGTTGAGAGAGCTTATTCTACAAAGTATCTTGGAAATAATAATCTCGTTCAAGAGGTTAAAGGACGTGGTTTACTGAGTCATTATAAATTAAACTGAACTTATTTTTTTGTATAAGTATTTGCTTCTATAGTTTATATTTTAATAATTTTTAATATATTCTCCTTATCTAAGAAAAAATTATCAAGTGAATAAATAATTTTGTTAATATTCAATGCCAAAAGCAAATGCAAGTGTTGGGCCACTACAAGGTGCCCAGATCATTCCAAGCACTGACCCCATAAAGAATTGCGATGCAAGACCAGTACTTTTTATTTTAGATTGTAAATAGTGACCTTTATTACTAATAAAAGATAATTTATTTGTAAAAGTATTCTTTAGCTTTGGAATGATAAAAAATATTCCTACTAGAATTAAGGTTACTGCCCCAATATGTTGAATCGTACCTACATTGAATACTGACGAAAACAAACTTGTCAAAATACCAACTAGAGTAAAGGAGAGAGTCAGGCCTAATGCATTTGCAATAGGCCCAAACTTTGATGATTGCACTGAACTGCCAAAGATAATAGGAATTAAAGGAAGGACACATGGAGCGAGTAAACTAAGAAGTCCAGCTCCAAAACCTAATCCATACTGTACAATCATATACTTCTCCTACTTTCTAAGTTGAGTTATAAGATTAGTAATTTCTTTACCAGAAGTTATTCCTGGGTTTATTCTAGCAATTTCTTTTTTATTTTTTAAAAGAACAATTGCGGCCCATTGACGTGAAGATAGTCCATATTTTTTATATACTTTTTCATGGGCATCATTTTTTCTTTCTACTTTTAGAAAAACAACATTTTTAGAATCAGTTATTCCTGCGGCTTCTAGGGCCTTATCTTGAGAGTGACAAGTACCACAGCCTTTTTTATGGAATCCAAGGATTATTTCTTTTCCATCATTTTGAGCTGTTTTTAATATACGATCGCTATAAATCTGCCAGCCAATATCAGCAAATGCCATTTGAGTTAGTATTAAACTTAAAATTGTAATTATTGCTTTCATATTTCTCCTTTGAAATAGTTGATTTACCTATATATTCGTGGAGAATATAAAAAGGTTACAAATTTAATAAAAAAAGGTATTTTTTATTTAGAATGAGTAAAACTAACTGGAATTATATAGATAGCCTTGCTAAAAAAGCTATTTCTGGAGATCAGGGAAGTTACAGAGAGTTCCTAGAATTTGTACTTGATTATGTTCAAATAAAAATTAATATGATGATCCCAGCATCAAGTAGAGATGATGTCTTACAAGAAGTCTTGCTTGGAGTCCATAAATCTTTAAAAACTTTAGATACTGAGCGTTCTTGTAAGTCTTGGATAAATGCGATAGCACATTATAAAGTCTCAGACTTTTTAAGAACTGTGTATAAAGAGAATCGTAGTGAAGAGGACGTATATGATTTATCTCTTTTTCAGGTAGATAAAGCAGAGCTAAAGCAATATATTACACATATAACTTCTATTTTAAATGATAATGAAAGGGAAATACTATTAAAGCTCAAGTACGAAGGTTACTCAGTCTCAGAAGTTGCAAAAGAGTTAGATCTTAGTGAGAGTAATGTAAAAGTAATTTCTTTTCGTGCTATAAAGCAGATTAGAGAGTTTGTAACAGATGAGGAGTTTAATGAGCGATAAAAAGTTAATTGATGATTTGGTTTCTGAGCATACGAAGGTAGAACAAGTTGCTTCTGTTAGAATAAGATTTACCAAATGGTTAATTATTTGTGCTTTATGTCTTAGTGCTGGAATTTCGATGTTAGGATTGAGAGAAGATTGGATGACTCTTTTTTCAACTCCCATATTATTGGCACAAAATATTTTCATCTTAATTGGAATTTTGATTGTTGGAGTCTTTTCGATAAAACTAAGTGTACCAAGTGTTTCAAATAAAAAGAAAGGAACTGCTTTATTGTTTGTTCTTGCAGGGCTTTGGGCATTAATTCTATTTAGTATTGGAATCTTGAATAACACAACTTTAGAAGAGCTAAGAAAACTAGGATTTGGCTGTATTCAAAACATAATCGTTATTGGATTAATTCCAGGTGTCGCTTTATTCATTTTAATTCGTCAAGGTATTGTTTTAGAAAGAAAGCTTGCAGGGGGCATAGGAATGACTGCCGCATTTGGGATCGGTGCGTATGGTGTTCAGTTTACATGTCATAATGATGGAGCTCTTCACATTCTTATTTGGCACTTTCTTCCATTAATAATTCTTGGTGTGAGTGGTGTGTTTCTTGGAAAAAAGTTTATTACAAAACTCTAGCTATTGGGCTTATGGGACATTGCTAAAAATCTGAAGTTGCAATTGAAGTGAGTATTGCAATTATGAGAGTTTTTGCGCCCTTGAAGAAAGAGTCGATAGAAAAGTTGATAAGCTTGAACAAAATGTGACTCAAGTGTTTAAAATAGTCTTCGAAGGATTTGAGAATTTAGAATAGATTACAATAAATCAAAAGAAGTTTAAGAATATTGGTTTGAAAGGTAAAAAATAGACCAAAAAAAGCCATCTCAGTGGATGACACCTTTTTGTATTGATAAGAAAATGGCGGGAGCGAAGGGACTCGAACCCTCGGCCTCCGGCGTGACAAGCCGGCGTTATAACCAACTTAACTACGCCCCCGCATCTGATCATAACTACTCTAGGAAATATAAGTATTTGAATGATTTCAGTCAAGCAAAAACTGAAAAAAATATTTTTATTGAAATAATAATTAATAGTATTGAAAAAAGGAGCTTGGATAAAGTAGGTTTTACTGATTCTCCTAGCTTGACTCCAATTTTCGTTGATGTAAATGCTCCGATTAGAATTAGTAATACAATTGGTATGTTGATCATTCCAACTTGTCCAAAGTCGAGTAGCTTATTGTTGAAAAGTGGGAGTTGTGCAGGGATAAGCATAAATCGTATTGTGCCTACCATAGCACCTGCGGTCATTGAAATATTAGAATATGTTGAAACTAGATTTAATGGTATTTTGAGTATAGTTAAAAATAAGGGAATCATTACTGCTCCCCCTCCAATTCCTGTAATACCTGAGATAATCCCAGCATTTATATTAGAAAAAAATGCATAGATCATAATTTTATTGCTTAATTTAAGTTCTTTTGCCTGTTGTGTTGGCATTTTATAAATAGCTGTTTTGATCGCTACGATTAGGGCAAAAACTCCAAAAATAATTTTTATAGCTTTTGCTGGTAGTATGGTTGTGATTTGGGTGCCAATAATAGCACCGGTAGAGATGCCAAATATTAAAATTATACATAAATTTTTATTTATACTTTTTCCTATTTTCTTTAACACTAGCGCATTGCGCAGAGAGTTGACTGTGATGATGCATAAGGATGAACCGATCATTACTTCGGGAGGTATATCTGGAAATAGTGAATATAGGATTGGAATAGTAATTATTCCACCACCTACTCCAAAAAAAGCAGAAATGATCCCAACCAGAAATCCTGTAAAAATTAATAGCAAAATTGTAGTTATCATTCTATTGTTTGTTCAAAAAAAGGTTGGTTTATTATGAACTTTTTAACATCATTAGTGAAATATATAATGCTATCCTCTCCATATTTATTGTTTGGGTTTTTGGCCAGTGGTATTATTCGAGTTCTGTTAACAAATAAGCAGGTACAAGATACCTTGGGGAAAAATAACTTTTCTTCTATCTTGAAAGCATCTTTAATTGGTATTCCACTTCCTTTATGTTCGTGTGCCGTAATTCCAACTGCGGTTACAATTAGAAAGTCTGGAGCAGGGACTGGTGCAACATCTTCTTTTTTAATCTCGACACCTGAATCAGGAGTGGATTCTATTTCTGTGACATATGCTTTGATGGACTTACCGATGACCATTCTGAGGCCTATAGCTGCTTTTGTATCAGCTTTTTTTGCGGGGACTCTGCAGTATTTATTTAATAATGTCGATTATGTCGAAGACGTTGAACAACAGAAAACTTGTTGTAAGAAAAATAAAAATGAATCAGTTAATAATAAAAGTATGAGTGAATTTATTTCTAGAGTTTTTAATTTTTCGTTTATTGAAATCATGGATGATATTGCCATTTGGTTAAGTATTGGAATTATAGCGGGAGCGGGTATAGATTATTTAGTTCCACCAAACTTATTTGCAGAGTTTAATGGAATTATGGCGAAGCTCGTAATTGTGGTTGCAGCAGTTCCAATGTATATTTGTGCATCCGCTACAACTCCGATGGCAGCTTCTTTAGTTATTAAAGGAATGGCACCAGGAACAGCTTTAATTCTTCTTTTATTAGGGCCTGCGACAAATATTTCTAATTTATTAATTTTGCAAAAATATATTGGCAAAAAAGGAATCATTTTGAATTTAGTTGCAATCGTTATTGTAACATTAATATTTTCATTTTCTGTTGATTATCTTTATTCTTATTTTAATTTACTAATTGATTTTACAATAGGTCATGATGAACATTTACATCAGCATGGATATTCTATGGTGCAAAAAATATCATCATTAATATTTGTATTATTATTGTTAAGGTCCTTGATCGTAGGGAAATTACTTCCAATATTATTTAAAAAGTAGAGTAGGTTAGATGAATATTTTTATCACTGGAGGCACGACTGGAATTGGACTTGAGTTGGCGATTCAGTACTTGGATTTAGGTAGTATTGTTGGAATTTGTGGAAGGGATACTACAAAACTATCAGCAGAAATAAAAGAAAAGTACCCAGGGCTGTACTGTTATCAGGTAGATGTAAGGTCTCGGGACAACTTAAGTAAAGCAATTAATGAATTTATTGAACATACAGGAAGTTTAGATATTGTTTATGCAAATGCTGGAATTTCATTAGGTAAGAAAACTGATTTACCAAATTTTGATTTAGCGAGAGATATTTTTGAAATAAATACTATTGGAGTACTAAATACTTTCGAAGTGGCTTTAGATAAAATGATTAAACAAAAATCGGGACATTTAGTAGCAGTTGCATCTGTTGCGGGATTTATAGGCCTACCCGGAGCTTTTGCTTATAGTGCTTCTAAAGCTGCTGTATTAAAGGTATGTGAATCATTTTCTTTAACTTTACCTAAGTATGGAATACATACGACCGCTATTGCTCCAGGATTTATTGATACTCCATTAACTCAAAAAAATAATCATCCAATGCCATTCATTATGGATGCTTCTACGGCCGCAACCAAAATAATTAATGCTGTTCAAGCAAAAAAAACATTGTATCTATTTCCTTTTTCTATGAAAATATTAATAATAATTTTAGATAAAATGCCTAGGTTTTTATACCGGTGGATTTTATACAGAAGGAATTGATGAAATGAAACGAATTGCCATTTATACTTTTATTTTATTAACTTTAATGAGCTGTAATAATAAACATGTACCTTCAGCTAGTGTTGTTAAGTCATCCTCTGTTAGCATGGAAGAAAACTTTGATGATTTTAAAAAAAAAGATGAAGCTTGTGATACAGAAAAAGAATTTGTACCTCCTAAACCAACTGAAAAACCTAAAAAACTTCAAGGGAATAATGATGGTGATTGCAAAGTCGAGTAATTACTGATTGCTAATAAATTGTTCATATTCCTCACAAAACGCAAGCATTTTTGTATCTGTGATTTTATCAATATAAAGAACACCATTTAAATGGTCTATTTCATGTTGGAAAACAATTGATAAAAAGTTATCAATTACTAGTGAATGTTTTTTTTTGAAGCGATCAAAAAAATCAACTTTTATTTTTTTCGGTCGTTGGACAAATCCTCTCAAGTTAGGAACGGATAAGCATCCTTCCCAACTACCAATTAATGCTGAATCTAATACAGTAATTTGGGGATTTATTAAAATATATTCTTGATTATTGCCTGTTTCTTCAGGATATCTTGCGGGGTTTTCGGGCAGATTGATTATACAAGCTTGAAGGTTAACTCCAATCTGGGGTGCTGCAATACCAATTCCTTGGTTATGTTTCACTGTGTCTCTAAGATCTGTAATTAGCTGAGTGATTTGCTGTGAATCAATTTCATCAATTGAAATTTTTGTTGAAGGTTTTCTAAGAAGGGGATTCCCCATTCTTAATACGGGTTTAATTGCCATTTACTGCTCTCATGGATATTATCTATTTCATTTAATTATAATTATAATCAATAGAATAGGATAGTCATGAAAAAAGTACTATTTATTTGCCTAGGAAATATTTGTAGGTCTCCAGCTGCAGAAGGAATAATGCAACAAAAGTTAAAGGTCCACTCTTTGGATGATAGGATTCAATGTGATTCAGCAGGCACAATTGGACATCATGCTGGAGAATTACCTGATGCAAGAATGAGAAAAGCAGCAAAAGCTCGTGGTTATACTTTAGATAGTCATTCTCGCAAATTTGACCCATCAATAGATTTTACTAAATTTGATTATTTAATTGTTATGGATGATAGTAATTTACAAGATATTAAAATATTAGATAAAAAATTAGAGTTTAAGTCTAAGTTATTTAAATTAACTGATTTTAGCTCAAATAAAGAAAATACTTTCGTACCTGACCCTTATTTTGGTGGAGAAAGTGGATTTGATTTAGTTTTAGACCTAGTTGAAGATTGTACAGAAAATCTCTTACTCAAAATTAAAGATGAACTCTAGAAATTTAGAACCGAACTATATCAGTCGTCATGGCCATAAAATGCTTCTTAATGAATTGGAAAAACTTCAAAAAGTATCACGTCCTGAAGTTATTGATACCATTTCTTGGGCCGTTAGTAATGGGGACAGATCTGAAAATGCTGATTATATTTACGGTAAGAAAAAATTAAGAGAAATTGATCGAAGAATACGTTTTTTAAATACAAGAATTAACAATGCTCAGATAGTACTATTTGTTAATGATAATAGAGATGTAATAAAGTTTGGTGCAACTGTTAATTTAAAAAGTATAGATGATCAGAGTTTCTGTTATACAATTTTGGGAATAGATGAAATTGAATTATCGACAGGTAAAATTAGTTGGAAGTCACCTGTTGGTAAATCTTTGTTAGGTAAGTTATCTGGAGATGAAATATCGATTAATACTCCCAATGGAGTAAAATGTTTAGAAATTATTAATTTTAACTATGAATATTTAAAATGATACAAGGGATACATATGAAAAATATTTACTTACTTTTATTATTACTGACACTGTCTTCATGTTCTACAACACAGTACAAAGCAGTGGGTAAAAAATATATGATTACGACTCAGGGTAAATACTCTACTGCCGCAGGTGAAAAAATATTTTCTCTTGGAGGCAATATTATTGATGTAGCAGCAGCAATCTCATTTGTGATCTCGGTAGAGCGTCCTCAATCAACTGGAATTGGTGGTGGAGGATTTATGTTATTTTACAACAAAGAGATGACAAGTCCTATTGCAATTGATTTTAGAGAAAGGGCACCAAATGCAGCCCATGCAAAAATGTACTTAGATAAAGATGGAAATGAAATTAAGGGTAAGTCTTTGACTGGAATTCATGCAGTAGGAGTTCCTGGTCTTGTCGCAGGTATTTTAGATGTACATAAAAAATATGGAAAGTTAAGTTTATCTACTATTTTAGATCCTGCTATTAAATTGGCAGAAAGTGGATTTGAAATCTATCCTGAACTAGATAAAGCTTTAAAATATAAAAAGGGAGACTTAGAGTTGTTTCCATCTTCAAAAAAAATATTTTTTAAAAATGGTAAAGTTCTTAAACTAGGTGAGCTGCTAGTACAAAAGGACCTGGCTGAAACATTAAAATTAATTGCGAAAAATGGACACAATGGTTTTTATAAAGGAAAAGTTGCAGATGCAATTATTAGTGCTGGTAATCAAATAACACAAAAAGATTTAGATCAATATAGTGTTAAGTATCGCAAACCTATTAAGGGAACCTATAAAGATAAAACAATTTACTCTATGTCACCTCCAAGCTCGGGAGGGATTCATGTTATTCAAATTTTAAATATTTTAGAAAAAGACTCTTTGAAAGGTATTGGTATTCATCAAGCAGAGTCAGTTCATTTAACCGCTGCGGCCATGCAGGCGGCGTTTGCTGATAGGGCAAAATATTTAGGAGACTCTGATTTTGTAAAAGTTCCTATTGCGGGATTAGTAAGTAAAAAATATGCAAAAGAAATTAGAAGTAAAATTAAAAATAAGATTGCTTTAAAGAAAAGCAACAGAACTGCGGGAAACCCATTTCCTTACGAGTCTGATGAAACCACACATTTTACCATTATGGATAGTCAGGGAAATACAGTAACTTCTACTCAAACAATTAATGGATGGTTTGGGTCTTCTCTGGTGGCCCCTGGAACTGGTATTGTTCTTAATAATGAAATGGATGATTTTGCAACAAAAGTTGGAGCATCTAATTTATTTGGAGCAATAGGGGGAGAAAAAAATTTAGTCGAGCCTGGTAAAAGACCTTTGAGTAGTATGTCTCCAACAATTGTATTTGATAAAGGTGAACCTATGCTTGCTTTAGGCACTCCTTCGGGAACTAGGATTTTAACTTGCGTGGCCCAAACTATTTTGAATTACTTAGAATATGAACTGCCTCTTTTTGAGTCGGTGTCAGCTTTAAGGTTTCACCATCAGTGGGCCCCAGATTATATTAGAGTTGAAGAGCCAGGTTTTGATAAATATACAACAGCAAAACTAAAGCAGTATGGTTACGATATAGTTAAAAAGAATTTAGGTTGCCGTATACAAGCTATTTCTAGAACAAATGGAGTTCTTACAGGTGTATCTGATCCAAGAGGTGAAGGTTCAAGCTCTGGAATCTAGTTTAACGTATGAGAAATATTTAATCGAAAACTTTTATCTTTAGATCTTCTGATAATACATCTACCTGAATCTTTTTTCTCAAGCAGGAAATTATAAAAGTCTGGGAGTGTATCTGATATTTCTAAAATTGACTTGCCTTCATGCTCGCCAAAATCTATGTATACTTTATCTTCTTCAAAAATTCCTGTCAGTGGACTCACTTCTTGCAACGCCATTAATTCCCTCCTTAGAATAAATTAGCAACTTGAAAATCTACACTTGCAAAAACAAGTATATAAAATTTTGAAACATTTATAAGCAAATGGAAAGTATTATTTTATTTTTATGAAAAAAATTGCTTGAAATATAAGACAAGAAGTCTGAACTCTTGAGGATACTGATCAGAAAATAGTTCTTTTATTAAGTCAAGTGATTTAAAAATGGTACCTGGAGCACGATATGGCCTCTGTGAAATCATTGCTGCGATTATGTCTGTAATTATTACCAGGATCGTTTCGACACCAGCAATTAATTCATTGTTTAATTGAATACTTTGATCATTGTTGAGAGAACTATACAAGTGATGGTTTTTTATTATAGTAAAGTAGTTTGGTTCTAAGGGTATTTTGTGTTTTAAAATATCTACTGAACATTGTGGATGTCTTGAAAAAATTTCAACTTCATCTTCATTCAGATTTTCCTTTTCATAAATTTCTTTTGGAACAAGAGATATTCCTATATCTTTGAATAAGCTGGTTATAAATAAATTATTAATTTCTTGTTCGGGAATAATCTCTGCTTGTTTTAAAATACCAGATAGAAATAATGAAGAAATTATTGGTTGTTCAATAGTAAAATGATGTTTTTGTTTAAGGAATAATTGATAAATATTTTTATGAACATTAATATTGTTAATTAAGAATGGTATGAAGGTTTCGATATTTTGATAAAGAAATAAGTAATTATAACTAAATGGATCTTGATAAGCATAATTTAGGTGAATTGCAATATTTTCTAAGATAGAAGCACATTTATTGGCGGGATCTCCATTGTGCATATACCTTAAGTTGTATCTTAGTAACTCTTCTTGTTCGTTAATTAACTTATTTTTATCCTTGGAGTAAATAAATATTACTCCTGCATATTCCGTTAAAAGTTGATTGATTTTAGATTTTGTAATGGATTCTTTGAATTCAATTATTGGGAGGTAGTTACCATTTTTATATGTGAAAACTTGGCATGGTGCTGTTTTAATTTTAATGATTTCTCGGAAGTGAACTTGATGCATTTTTAAATTCAAGTTATTTTGTTCCATTTCAAATAATTCTTTATTCATATCTAATCTAAGTTTTTAGTTAAAAAGAGTATTATATAATGAGTTGGTAGAAAAAAAGAGTGCGATGATTATTCCACTTTGAGGCAAGCAACTTTTACTCCACTTATAGATTTTAGTGTTGGATCTATTTGTTCACATTCTTCAGTTGCAATGGGACATCGAGTGTGAAAGCTGCAGCCTTTAGGAGGAGATAATGGAGAGGGTATTTCTCCTTTTAGTTGTATTCTTTCTTGATCATTTTGTTTTACTGCTGGGGCACTTGACAGCAATGCTTTGGTATAAGGGTGTTTGGGATTATTAAAAATTTGGTGGCTATCACCATACTCTACTATTTTCCCCAGATACATTACCATAATAAAATCAGAAATATGTTTTACGACAGAAAGGTCATGAGAAATAAATAAATATGTTAAATTCATTTTATTTTGAAGTTCAATCATAAGATTTAATACTTGTGCTTGAATAGAAACATCTAATGCAGAAACGGGTTCATCACAAATGATAATTTTAGGTTTTAGTATTAGTGCCCTTGCAATTCCTAATCTTTGTCTTTGACCGCCACTAAACATATGAGGGTATCGGTGTGCTAAATTTTTTCTCAAACCGACTTGTTCCATCATTTCAGTGGCCATATTAAAACGTTCTTGCTTGGATAACTTCGTATTTATTAGTAATGGAGTAGAGATTAGTTCCCATGCTTGCTTTCTCGGGTTTAATGAGTTGTATGGATCTTGAAAAATCATTTGAACTGAAGAGCGATAATATTTGCTTTTAATATCATCAATATTTTTATCTTCAAAGCTAATGTTCCCAGAGGTAACATCTTCTAGCTGTAGTAGGGTTTTAGCTAGAGTACTTTTTCCACATCCCGATTCTCCAACAAGTCCTAATGTCTTTTTATATTCTAATGAAAAGCTGACACCATCAAGGGCCTTAATTATTTTTTTTTCCTTAAATGGTGATTGAATTTGATAGTATTTTTTTAGATCATTTACTTCAAAAATTGACATTCTTTTTACCTATGAATCTTTATAAATTGGGTTAAAGCAAAGTACTGGATGATCTATATCTTTATGTTTAGATGGTATTTGAGTAGAGCAATTTTCAATGATTTTATTGCACCGAGGATGGAATTGGCATCCAGTGGGCCTGTTATTCAAATCTGGAACAATTCCTTTAATTGAAGGCAAAATTGATTTTATTTCAGTGTTATGCTCGCTTGGTAATGATTGGAGTAATCCATGAGTGTATGGGTGGTACGGCTTATTGATAATTTGATCAGTAATTCCTGATTCAATTATTTCTCCGGCATACATTACTTGTAATAATTTACTATGCTTGGCGACAACACCTAGGTCATGAGTGACTAAAATCATTGCCATATTATTTTCTTTTTGTAGTTTTGATAATAATTCGAGAATTTGATCTTGGATTGTTACATCCAGGGCTGTTGTTGGTTCATCGGCGATAAGAAGTTTAGGTTGACAGGCAATGGCCATAGAAATCATTACTCTTTGTGCCATTCCTCCTGAAAGTTCGTGGGGGTAAGAGTTTATTCTTGTTTTTGGGTCAGGAATTCCTACTTGTTCTAATAGATGAATTGTTTTTTCTGCAATTTCTTTTTTCTTGAGTGATGTATGTACTTTTAATGTTTCTTGAATTTGATGGCCTACTGTAAAGCAAGGGTTTAATGCACTCATGGGGTCTTGAAAAATCATAGAAATTTCTTTACCTCTAATTTGTTGCCATTTTCTTTCTTTAAGTTTTAATAAATTGACTCCATTAAATTCAAGTACATCAGCTTGAACGATGGCCTGGGGAGTTAATAGCCCCATAATAGCGAGGTTCGTAATACTTTTACCACATCCAGATTCTCCAACAATTCCAAGAGTGTCTCCAGAATTTATGGAAAATGATATATTTCTAACTGCTTGGATTATTCCTGATTTTGTTTGAAAACTGATAGATAAATTTTTTACATTTAATAGCATAATAAATTACTTTTTTAATCTAGGGTCTAAGGCATCGCGAAGACCATCTCCAAATATGTTGAATGAAAGAACAGTTATTAAGATACAAACTCCTGGTAATGTTACCATCCAAGGAGAGCTTTCAATAAACGGCCTAGCATCTGAAAGCATAATTCCCCACTCTGGAGTAGGAGGTTGTGCGCCTAATCCTAAAAAACCTAATGCCGCTGCATTTAAGATTGCATCACTAAATCCTAGAGTTGCTTGAACAATTAGGGGGGCAACGCAATTAGGTAAAATTTCAGAAAACATAATATAAAGGTGGCCTGCTCCGAATGATTTAGCGGCCATTACGTATTGTTTTTTCTTTTCTGAGAGAACCGATGCTCTGACAATTCTTGTAAATCCAGGGATAGCAACAACGCTAACTGCGATGATTGCGTTGTTAATTCCAGGCCCTAGAATTGATACCACTACTATTGCTAATAATATGCTAGGTAATGCCATGATAATATCAATTAGTCTCATTATTGATTTATCTACTTTTCCTCCAAAGTACCCTGAAAGTAATCCAAGGGTAACACCGATTAGAGATGAAATACATACTACTACAGCTCCTATAAATATTGATATAGTTGATCCATGAATCAATCTGGATAAAATATCTCGTCCAACATCATCGGTACCGAGAGGAAATTTCCAAATTCCATTTTGAGACCAGGCTGGAGGTAATCGAAGATAATCACTATAGAGTTCACTAGGGTTATGGGGAGATAATAATGGAGCAAAAATTGCTACTAGAATTATTAATAAGATTGTAAATAGACCTATCGTTGAACCTCTATTTTCTTTTAATGAGCTCCAAAATTCTTTCCATGTATTTTCTGGGGTATTATGCATTATTGCCTCATCCTAGGGTTTGTCCAAAGATAAATTACATCAACAAGAGCATTAATTATTACTATCATCGATGCAATGATTAAGACTCCACCTTGAATCACTGGATAGTCCCTTGCATTAATACTTGCGACCATCCATTTTCCTATTCCAGGCCAAGAAAAAATTGTTTCTGTTAGGATAGCTCCTGTAATGATGCTACCAAACATTAAACCTAAAATTGTAATAATTGGAATCATGGCATTTCTGAGAGCGTGAATGAATATTATTTTTTTGTAGGAGAGTCCTTTTGCTTTTGCTGTTCTAATATAGTCTTCACCCAAGACTTCTAGCATGCTTGATCTAGTCATCCTTGCAATTACTGCTAGAGGAATAGTTCCCATTGCAATAGAAGGTAAAATAATATGTTTGAGAGAGCTATAAAATGCTTCAATTCCTTCATCACTTAAAAGACTGTCAATTAATAAAAATCCTGAAATTGGTTCGACATCGAACATTACGCTTATTCTTCCTGCAACTGGAGTTAATCCAAGTTGCACTGAGAAAAATAAAATTAATATAAGTCCCCACCAGAATATAGGCATAGAGTATCCGACTAATGATCCTCCCATTAAGAAATAGTCAAAAAAAGAATTACGTTTAATTGCAGCAATAATTCCAAGGGGAATTCCAAAAATGATGGCAAATATCATTGCCATCATTCCGAGTTCTAGTGTCGCGGGAAATCTTTCTCCAAATTCGTGGGTGACTTTTCTTCTTGTTATAATTGATTTTCCAAGATCTCCTTGAATGACATTTTTGATATATTGAAAATATTGAGTGGTTATAGGTTGATCAAGTCCTAAACTTTTTTGCATTTCTTTATATACTTTGGGGTTAGCTCCTCTTTCTCCTAGCATTAGCATAACGGGATCACCGGGGACAAATCGAATCAACATAAATGAAAGTATTGAGACTCCAATAATTGTTGGGATTATATTAAGAATCTTTTTAAGGACAAGAAAGATCATTTTATATTATTCAAATGAAACATGAGTAAAAATATCTCCACCTAGGGGGTCAATCTTATATCCTTTGACATTATTTTTCATAGCACGAAAAATTGTTGAATGTGCAATGGGAACCCAAGGAGCTCTTTGGTAAAAGATATTTTGTGCTTCTTTGTAAAGTTTAGTTCTTTTATTAATATTGGTTGTTGTTTTAGCTGCAACTATTTTTTTGTTAAATTTATTATTACACCATTTGGATACATTGGAACCGGCATCTACCGATGAGCATCCTAAAAGAACGTACAGAAAGTTATCAGGGTCTCCGTTATCTCCTGTCCATCCTAATTGAATTAATTGGTGTTCACCCTGACGTGATTTGGATAGATATGTTGGCCAGTCGTAGCTTACTAGTTTTACTTTAATGCCAATTTTAGCAAGATCAGCTTGCATCATTTCCCCCATCTTTTTACCATTTGGATTATAGGGACGAGTTACTGGCAGTGTCCATAGTTCTGTTTCAAATCCGTTTGGATACTTAGATCTTTTAATAAACTTTTTTGCTTTTGCAATATTGTAGTCATATCCAGGTATATTATTATTATATGACCATAGTGATGGGGGGATTGGGTTTTTTGCTACAGTGGCATTACCCATATAGATTGCGTTAATATATGAATTTCTATTTAAAGCATGATTAATAGCTTTTCTTACGTTGAGGTCGTCAAATGGTTTCTTTTTTACATTCATGGCAAGGTAGGCAATATTCATTCCAGGCCCTTCTTGAAGAGAAATGTGTTGATTTTTCCTTATGTCTGAAAGGTCAGCAGGTGATGGTTCAATAATAAGATCACATTCACCTGTTTTTAATTTTTGATAACGAACACTTGGATCTGTCGTTATTGAAAAAACAAGCTTATCAATATTTGGCTTTCCTTTGTAATAATCTTCATTGGCGTAGTATCTTATTAATGTATCCTTTTTATATTTTTTAAAGATAAATGGGCCTGTACCAACTGGGTAATGATCAATATTCTCTTTTTTATTCTGCTGTATTAATTGATCTCCATATTCTTTACTTAAAATACTCATAAAACTCATTGCCATATTTGCTAAAAATGGTGCTTCAGGTCTACTGAGTGAAATTTGGATTGTATATGAATCAATTTTTTTTAGTTCCTTGATTAGAGTTTGCATTTCCATTGCGCTAAAATATTCATAATGGCCTCCATTGACGAGATGAAAAGGATGCTTTTTTAATCTTTGTCTATTAAAAGAAAATAATACATCATCAGCATTAAACTCTCTTGTCGGAGTAAAAAAATTTGTTTTGTGAAATTTAACACCTTTTCTTAATTTGAAGGTATAAGTTAAGCCATCAGGTGTAACTTTCCATGACTCAGCCAGGCCTGGTTCTAGTTTTGTTTCTCCATATTTAAATTCAATTAATCTTTCGTAAATAGTATGGGCCGCAGCATTGTTTGAGGTACCATCAGTTGTAATTTGCGGATTAAAAGCGCTAGGGCTACCTTCTGAGCAATATATAAATGGTTTTGAAAATGCTGGTAGTACAGTTAAACTTAATAAAATAAAAATAACTAAATATTTCATGACACAAGCTCCGTTAGAATAAGAAATGTATTAAAATTTTTAACACAGATTCTTTAATAATTATAGGTTTGTTTACGGTAGGGGGTTCAAGCTGTAAGAAAATTCTTACAGCTTGAAAATAATTAATTTAGAATTGATCTTCTTCGCATGAACCTTTGAGTGCTAAAGTTGAAGATTCTCCTGACGTAACGGCCTGGCTGATAGCATCAAAGTATCCTGTACCAACTTCTCTTTGATGTTTTGTTGCAGTATATCCTTGTGCTTCTTTCGCAAATTCTGCTTTTTGCAATTCTGAATAGGCAGACATTCCAGTTTCTTTATATTTTAGTGCTAAATCATACATGCTATAATTCAATGCATGAAATCCTGCCAGGGTAATAAATTGAAATGTATAACCCATAGCGCCAAGCTCTCTTTGAAATTTTGCAATAGTTTGAGCGTCTAGATTTTTTTCCCAATTAAATGATGGAGAGCAATTGTATGCCAATTTTTGATTTGGAAATTTACTTTTTACACCATCGGCAAACTTTTTTGCATCTTCTAGACTTGGCCTACTTGTTTCGCACCATAGTAAATCAGCATAGGGAGCATAGGAACAAGCTCTATCAATAGCAAGATCAAAGCCGTTGTTGATATAATAAAATCCTTCAGGAGATCTTTTTCCTGTCATCCATTGTTTATCCCTATCATCGACATCACTTGTTAGTAGTTGTGCTGCTTCTGCATCAGTTCTTGCAATTAGCAATGTTGGAACATCAAGAACGTCGGAGGCAAGTCTGGCAGCAGTTAAAGTTTTAATAAATTGTGCTGTTGGAATAAGTACTTTCCCTCCTAAGTGCCCACATTTTTTTTCAGAGGCTAATTGATCTTCAAAGTGAACACCAGCAGCTCCTGCTTCGATCATTCCCTTCATTAGTTCGTAGGCATTTAGAGCTCCTCCAAACCCAGCTTCTGCATCGGCAACAATGGGAGCAAGCCAATGTCTAGTTACATTATCTTCTTGGTGTTCAACTTGATCAGCTCTTATTAGTGCATTATTTATTCTTTTGACAACGGATGGAACACTATTAGCTGGATATAAACTTTGATCTGGGTACATGTTTTGGCCTAAGTTGGCATCAGCGGCCACTTGCCATCCACTTAAGTAAATTGCTTGTAAGCCTGCTCTCACTTGTTGTACTGCTTGATTTCCTGTTAAAGCACCAAGAGAAGAAGTATAATCATTTTCTTTAATTAACTTCCAAAGCCTTTCTGATCCTAATTGAGCAAGGCTATAAGCTAGTTTATAGCTTCCTCTTAACTTAATTACTGATTCAGGTGAATAGTTTCTGGTAACATTTTCCCATCTCGGATCATTATTCCATGAATCCTTAAGCCTATTAGTTTCTGACATATTTTTTCTCCCTTTGTTAAATTTATTATCTTATTGAACTCGATCAGAAGCAAGAGATAAAAAATCAGGAAGTTCTGTTTTTAGAAATAAAACCTCTGCATTTTCTTTTGCTATTGTAAATTCTTGTTTTACCTTATCTATTTCTTCGGTAGATGAATTTTTCATTGTTTGATCTACTTCTTCTAGAATTTTATTTAGTTCATTATTAAATTCTTGTTTAATAAGATCTGGAGAAACATTACTCCCATTTGTTAGTTGGACGTTGTGGTGTAACCATTGCCAAGTTTGCGCTCTGGAAATTTCTAGGGTTGCTAAATCTTCCATTAAGTTATCCCATGAAACGCATCCAATATTTTGATTCCATCCTCGAAGGTAGGCAATTCCCACTCTTAAATTTGTCTTTAGGCCATCGAGGGATTGTTCTCCTTTTCCGTCCATTAATAAGTCTGGATATTTATCAAAGTCAGTTAGAATTCTTTCTAGTTGATTATTATTTGTAAATGCTTCCATCGCGATGCCAATAAAATATGGGTGAGATACCCAGCAACCATCATGTCCAATTTCAGCTTCATTATTTTTATCAGAGCGAACTTTTGCTGTTTGTTCATTTCGTATTGTTTCATCTTTTCCTGGAGTAAAAGCTGACATTCCTCCTATGGCAAATGCGCCGTGAGAGTGACAGATCTTGATTAATCTTTTGGCATAATTATCCATCCAGAACTTGGACATATTGATTGATGCTCTATCTGCTGACAATCGATCGGGATGATTTCTTAGTACTTTTATATCACTAAAAATTTTGTCCCAGCGTCCAACATTTAAGCCCGTTGCATGTTCTCGGATTTCATAAAGGATTTCTTCAATTTGAAATGCAGCAGTTAAGGTTTCTATTAAAAAGGTACAGCGCAGCGTTCCAATTGGTACGTTTAATGATTTTTCAAGATTAGTAAAAAGTGTTTCCCACCATCTTGCTTCTAAGTGATGTTCACATTTGGGAATATAATATTTGGGGGTTTTATTTTGTTCCATTAGGATGTTATGAGAGTGATAAAAAGTTACTACTAGGTCGAATAATCCAGCAGATATTGGCTCATCATCAACTGTGATATTTGATTCACTTAAATGTAATCCTCTAACTCTAACCATCATACCGGCCATGTCACCTTTATCTAACTGATATTTCTTTTCAGGAGTTTTGCTAGTTGCTTTTTTTGTAAATGAAAGGGTGCCTTTAGATGCTTCTATAACATTGTAGATACCATCAACTACATTATTCCAACTTGGTTTCATCGAATCTTCAAAATCGAGCATTGCCGTATCTGCTCTTGCTCCTGATTCATTTCTACTGAGCATATTTATTACCATTTTAGCATCGTTCACTGGGCCTGTAATTTCAACTCGTCTTGTTTGATAATCAGCTGGAACTGGTCGTACCTTCCAATCGGTTGAACATGCAGAAGAGCTTTTATTTAGGTATTGTGGCAAATTTCCTTGATCAAAATTTTCTTGTCTTGTTTGTCTACTTAATAGTAATTCATTTCTATTTGTGCTTAGTGTTTTATGCAAGTTAGATAGTAATTTAACTAGATCTGGGGTTAGGAAATCCGTAATTTTTCCCTGCCATAGTGACAATGGTATTTTTACGCCATGTCCAAGCGATTTTTCTTCCATATCTTGCTCCATGATTAAAAGAATTTAATTAGAATTATCAAAGAATACAGTCTTTGGGTCAAGGGAATAATAAATTTATAGTTATTAAAATGTAAAAGAAGTTTATTCAAAATCTAGAATAATAAACTTTGTTTTTGGGTTCAATTCTTCTAGTAATTCAATTAAGGCATGATCTTGGATAAAAAAAATATTTTTTTCATTTAATTCAATATACTCACCAATGTTGTTCTTGTATTTTTGTGCAAGGTAACATTGTCTTATATCTTCAATTATACCAACAGTTTCAACTTTATTTTGAATAAAGGTGACACAAATTTTCTCTTCTTTGAAAGGTGATTTGTTAGCGAGTACGATTTTACTAATTGTACCTTGTAGAATGACTTCGTTGGCGTTTACTGAAATAAAAGAGATTAAAAATATAATGATTATCGTTTTCATGTTTTTTATTTATAGAAATATGTATTTAAAGTACACGATATTAAACATATGATTGTTAGATAATAATTATATAGATAACTGATCATTTTCGTTATAGAGTCAATGGCTTAGAAATGGGAGTAATTCTGATGAAAGATTTAAATATCGCCAAGTTATTGCTTGATACTGGCTGCTTTCAGGTAAACTTACAGCAATTATTTTTATATGCATCTGGGATTAAGGGCCCTATTTATTGTGATAATAGAAAAATATTATCATTTCCAAAAGAGAGAGATATAATTATAGATTCATTTATCGAGGTGATTTCGAAAAACGAGTTTGATTTTGATCATATTGCGGGTGTGGCGACTTCGGGAATTCCTTTTGGTGCAATGATTGCTGATAGAATGGGTAAATCATTTATTTACTTAAGGTCAGAGTCAAAATCTCATGGTAAAAAGAAGTTAATTGAAGGTGATTATAATCATAATGATAAAATACTATTAATAGAGGATTTAGTTAATCAAGCTTCAAGCCTTGAAAAGGTTTGCTTGGCCGCAAGAGAGAATAAATTAAATATTGTAGCTGCACTAAGTATTATCGATTATCAAATGCCAGCGGCAAAAACAAAATTGGATAAATTGGGAGTAAAGTTATTTTCATTGTCAAATTTTTCTAATTTATCTAAGGAAGCAGTGGAAGAGGGCGTTATTTCAAAAGATGATTTGAATGCATTAATTGATTGGAAGTCAAAAGTTTAAGCCCCATTGCGCGGAGAGTAAAATTGGCAAAAGGTTATAAAAAGTGTATGTTTACTCGATTTAAATATACGTAGCAAGAGGAAAATGAATGGCAGATACTGCAAAACTAGAGATAGGTGGAAAAAAATTTGAATTTCCAATAGTCGAAGGAACAGAAGGTGACTTAGGGATTGATATTACTTCCTTGAGAGCAACAACAGGTTATATAACTTTAGATGAAGGTTATAAAAACACAGGCTCATGCCAATCTGATATTACTTATTTAGATGGAGAAAAGGGAATTTTAAAATATAGAGGTTTTAGTATAGAGGATCTCGCAGAAAATTCTAGGTTTGTTGAAACAGCATTTTTGCTAATCAATGGAAATTTACCAACTAAGGATCAATTAGATCGTTTCAAAACAAATATGAATTCTTTTACAGATATTCCAATTGGATTAAAAAGTATTTTGGACCAATTTCCAGTAAGTGCTCACCCAATGTGTGTTATTTCAACAGCATTTTCAACAATGCCAGCTTTCTATCCCGAATTTTGTAAAGAAGAATTGGCCCAAGAGGAGCAAGAACGATTAATTGCTTTATTAATGGCGCAAGCAAAAAATATTTCTTCCTATTTCTATAGACGTACAAAAGGACAAGACCCCGTTAGGTCAAAGGAAGTAATGTCTTACGCTGGTGATTTCTTAAATATGATGTTTCATAAAACAGGAGTGGACGTTAACGAAGATGTTGCATCTGCTCTTGATACATTACTTTTACTGCATGCCGATCATGAGCAAAACTGTTCTACTGCTTCTGTTAAAATGGTAGGATCCTCTAAAACTAATGTATTTACAGCTATCTCTGCTGGAATGGGGGCGCTGTGGGGAAAACTTCATGGGGGAGCAAATCAAGCAGTTTTAGAAATGCTAGAAACTATTCAGCAGGATGACAGTGACTATAAAAAGTATATTGCGAAAGCAAAAGATAAGAATGACCCATTTCGTTTAATGGGGTTTGGGCATAGGGTTTATAAAAATTTTGATCCACGTGCTAAAATTATAAAAAAAGCATGTGACACCATTTTAGATAAATTGGGAGTGGAAGATCCTTTATTGGATATAGCTCAAGGATTAAGTGAGGAGGCATTAAGTGATCCATATTTTGTCGAAAGAAATTTGTATCCGAATGTGGACTTCTATTCTGGAATCATTTATCGCGCTTTAGGGATACCGACTGATATGTTCACTGTTATGTTTGTTATTGGAAGACTTCCTGGATGGTTTGCTCAATGGAAGGAAATGACGGATAATCCTTCCTCTAAAATTTGTCGTCCTCGACAAGTTTACACAGGAGAGGTTAGTAGAAATTACTCACCGCTTTCAAGTCGATAATTTAAATTAATGTTAGACTTTGATTTAAACAATTTTCAGAAATGCTTGAATTCAAAATCTTTAAAAGAACATGAGTATCTAAAGTTAATCAAGAGTATACACAATAATTTTACAGTAGACCGGGATCAAATTGATTTATATACTAAAAATCAAGATATGGTTAGCGCTTATACAATGTTTTACTTACCAACTAATTTTCCCAAGTTTCATTTTATAATGGATCAGTTACCACTAGAAGATTTACAGCAAATTTCAAATTCTTTTTTTATAGATTTTGGTACCGGCCCTGGAACTTATTTACTTTCATTCTTAGATTATTTTAAAAAATCTAAGAATGATTTTTGTGGAGCATTAGGCGTTGATCGGTCCTCTCAAATGCTAGAGCAGTCAAGAAGTTGTCTACGGCATTTTTATCCTGACTTAGAAAATCAAATTCATCTTTCTGATAAAATTAATATTGAGGAAAAACAAAAAATAACATTGTGTTTTGGAAACTGTCTAAATGAAATTGGAGTAAGTAAGGCGATTCGGATAGTTGAGAAAATTAAACCTGATTTTATTATTTTTTTATCTATTGGAACGAAGGATTCTTTTGAGAAAATTTTAAAATTTAGAAAGGATATTTATAGTTATGGATTTAGTCTTGCCTACCCTTGCTTTAATATTGATCATAGTTGTCCATTAGAAAATACAACAGATTGGTGTCATCAAGTTTTAAAAACAAAACATCATCCTACGATAGAAAGGTTATCTCAGAAGTTAAAAATGGATAGGCGTACGTTACCTTTAATTGGTCATGTTTATAAAAAAGAAAATAAAGCAATCAATAGAGAAGGGCATGCTAGGTTAATTCGAATTCTTAGTGAAACTAAATTTAGTTTTGTTGTTGAAGTATGCATTGAAGAAAATAATGAATTAAGGCATTTGAAATTTGAATTAATGAAGAAAGAGTTAAATAAAGATTTTATTAAAAAATTTAGAAAAACAAACTTAGGAATAAATATTCAATATTTATTAATTAAAACTATAAATGAAAATTTACGTAGAGTGAAATTGCTTTGAATAAACTTTTATTTATTCAGATCTGGTAGATTACTTTTTCATTTTTGAAGAATAAGTAGAGCCAAATTTCTTTCTGAATTTTTCAATTCTACCTTCGGTATCAAGTATTTTTTGTTTTCCTGTATAGAATGGATGAGTTGCACTAGAAACATCGATTTTGAACAGCGGATATTCCTTGCCGTCTTCCCATTTAATTGTTTCGCTTGTACTTACTGTAGATCTTGTAAGTATTGCAAAATCTCCAGATACATCCTTAAATACAACATCTCTATAATCTGGGTGAATTCCTTCTTTCATTATCTATTCCTTTAATCTATTGCTCTATTGATTTGTTACAATAGGCCTTATTAATTGATGGGCTAATTTACCAATCTATAACTACTTGTCAAGGCAAAGTCGTTATTTTATGCAGTCATTGCATCCGTTTGATTTCTCTGGAAGTGTTGAGTCTGTAAATTGCCAGGTTGAATAATCATTATTTATATTAACTAATGCTTCTTCTAAGCTTGAAAATTTTCTTTGTAGTACTTCTTTATTATCATGGTCACTAATCGTAATGAAATGATCCATTGCGGCATCTCTTCCGTAGTCCATTCCTATAGAGATACTTGCAAATAATTTAGATGACTTGTAGTAACAGCTCATCCAGTTGTTTATTGTTATTTCTTCCATCTAATTGAAAACTCGATAAATATTTATAATTATATAAAATTAATGTCACAATATATCTTTTTTGTTGTCAGGACAATGCAATAATTGTAGTTTGACCAAGTTTTTAGAATAAAAGAATTTTAAGTGGAGGTTGATTGTGGCCAAAAAGGGACCTAGAGTTATCATTACTTTAGAATGTACAGAAGCAAGGAAGGAAGGAAAATCTCCTTCAAGATATACTACGACAAAAAATAAAAAAACTACGCCAGAAAGAATTGAGGTTAAAAAATATAATCCATTTCTTAGAAAGCATACAGTTCATAAAGAAATAAAATAACTTTTTTAAAGAGATGAAAAAAGTACATCCTGTTGAATTGATATATCGATATTTATATCAGTTTTATGGGCCTCAAAATTGGTGGCCTATTGAAGGAATGTATAGAGAGAGATCGGCTTTAAGTAAAGGTGAACAGTTTGAAATCGCAGTAGGAGCTGTCCTAACTCAAAATACAAATTGGAAAAATGTAGAGCAATCTTTAGAGAACTTAAGATCTGTTAAGTTAATAGGCCCAAGGAAGATACAATCTATTGACGTATCTCAACTTGAGAAGTTGATAATACCTTCAGGTTTCTATAGGCAAAAAGCAAAGAAATTAAAATTATTATCAGAATTTTTTTTAAACCTTAAAGATAAAATTCCTCGCCGAGAACAGTTATTACAGGTTTGGGGAATAGGGCCTGAAACAGCAGATTCTATTTTATTATATGCTTATAACAGATTTGAGTTTGTAATTGATTCTTATACTAAAAGAATATTTATATCCTTGGGAATTTTAAATCAAAAAATGAGTTATGATGAAATAAAGCAAGTTTTTGAATTAAACCTACCGAAGGATTTAATGATTTATCAAGAATTTCATGCGTTAATTGTTATTCATGCAAAAAATTTTTATGTGAAAAATAGTATCCAAAAATGTCCATTGCATTATATTTAATTATTTAAGTGACCTAATACTTGTATTTAAAGTAGATAGTACATCTTTGGATAAAACAAAGGGGAAGCTTCGTCCAGAGGATTGAATTAATATTTTTTGGTTTCTTTTAATCCTTAATTCTGGGATATTAGCTTTAATTGGTCTAGATATTTTATAAGTAGTAATATTTCCGTTGGTTTCTTCTAGAGAAATTAATTTTATTGGGTTATTTAAATAGTGGTTTATCTTAGTGGTAAATTTCTCAGGCACTTTATCTAGAATAATTTCGCTTTTTATTAATTGCAGTTTTGTTAGAAATTTATTTGTTTTTGTTGTTGAAAGAGGTTTATTTTTATATGTCGTAAATTTATTATTATTATAACTGATTTTGATTTGTTTTTTTAAGTTACTAAATTGTTTTTTTCTAATGGAAAGACTTCTAAAACTGTTTTTTGAAAAGGTAAAGATTCTAGAGTCAATAAACTGTTGCATTGATAGAGATTCAACTGAGGTTTTTGGGGTTTCTATTTGATAAATAGCATCACGATTTGAGAGCGTAATATAGGTTGAGTTATCAAATGGGTTTATTAATCCAAAGTCTATTGTTATTTTTTCTTTGAGATCATTTTTAAACTTAATTGATGCAGTAGGTGACTCTAATGAGAAGTTGGTTAAATTAATAGGGTCTTTTGCATAGATTCTTTTAATTTTTATTTGATGAATTTGTTTAATTAATCTTTTTGCAAGAGACTTTTTAGCAGGTAAGGTTTTAGGATTTGTTATCTTCCACAATTCTTTTTTTTGTTGAAGCTCATATTCTCCAAATTTATTGTTAATATTAATTTGAGTAATATTTTTCAAGTCGTTTTTTTCGAATAAGTTTTGATATTTTTTTAAAATAAAGTTATTAGTTTGTGTTGTTTGTAATAACTCACTAAGAAAAGTAATAGTGATTACCAGTAACATAAACATGGTCAGAATAATAGTTGAGGTTTTATATCGATGGATTATAATCTTCATATATTAAATTCAATATTATAATGGTTCTATTAAAGAGTCTATTTTTAGATTTTATTCTGGTTTAGGTTTTTCATTCTCTACTTTTGCATTAGACCCTTCTTCTGAATCTAGTTCTTCTTCTTCTACTTCTTCTTCTACTTCTGATTTCACTCGAATTCCCTGAATATCTTTTATAGAATCAAGAAAGTTGGTAATTGAGGTTTTTTCTGCTTCCTCATCGAGGTTAAAAACTGCCTGAATCCGGTATGGTAGTTTGGAAACAGCAATAACATTACCTTTTGTTTGATACTTTCTACAATAAGTTATTGTTGCATGCAGCTTAAATGGGCTTGGAATTAAAAAATTTATAACTATAGATTGTCCGATAATTAGTTTTTTTTCACTAAATAGTAATATTTTGTCTTTTTGGACTTCAGATAAAAATGTTGATCCGTTAATAATTTTAGATGGTCTAATTTCTACTTGAGTCTCTGTTGTTGATTTATTATAGTCGCTGACAATATTAGTCGGGTCATTCTTGCCATCTTCCAATAGCTTTTTTATATTACTTTCAACCTCACTGCGAAGTAGCCAAAGCTCTAATGAAATTTTTTTAATTAAAACAGGATCTTCTGATGCATTGTAAATCATTATATAATTATAAATAATGATCTTTAATTTATATTATTTATTCTTATTGGAAAAATTTGCCTATATGTGAGCACCGTGTCGTTAAACTACTCTAAATTAGTTACACAAATTTTGTTGCATTTAAAATTTTTATAAATTTAATCGCAATTTTACTCTTATAGGAGAACAATTTATGGGCAAAAAAATGATGAGTAAGCTATGTTTAGCTGCTGGTGTATTAGGATCTGCTTTTTCAGGCATGACCTATGGTGCACCAAATGTAGTTCCAGGTGAATTAATTGTTAAATTAAAGCCAGGTCAAGAAAATGCTTTTTTTAGTAAAAGCAAGTCTCTTGATATTGAACTAAAAGAAACAATTTCTCTTTCATATGGAAAACTATTTTTAGTAAGATATGAAAATAGTATTAAAATGGATTCAGTTCAGAAAATGTTAGAAAGTAATGATGAGGTAATCAGCGCTAATCCTAACTTTATTTACTCGATCGTTAATCCAATTAAGGAAATAGATTTTAATTCAATAATTAATCCTCCTCAAAATTTATCAACTCCAAATGATCCAAGATTTGGTGAGTTATGGGGTTTAAATAATACGGGTTCTAATGATTCTGGAAGTTCTCGAAATGGAGTAGAGGGAGCGGATATTGGAGCAATGGAAGTTTGGGACCTAACTCGAGGATCTCGAGAAGTAAGAGTTGCTGTGATTGATACAGGTGTTGATTACAGGCATCCAGATTTAGCAGCTAATATGTGGGTAAATGAAGCAGAGAAAAATGGTGAAGAAGGTGTTGATGATGATAATAATGGATTCGTTGATGATATTCATGGTTATGACTTTGCTAATAATGATGGTGATCCGCTTGATGGACATGGACATGGAACTCATTGTTCTGGAACAATTGGGGCAGTTCATAATAACGAAACTGGTGTCGCAGGCGTAATGAATGATGTTACAATTGTTGCTGTAAAGTTTTTATCTGATGGTGGTAGTGGAACGACAGCAAATGCAATTAAAGCAATTGATTACGCAACAACATTAGATGTAGATATTATGTCTAACTCTTGGGGCGGCGGCGGTTTTTCTGAAGATTTAAAAAATGCAATTGTAAGAGCTAGTGAAAAAGGGATTATCTTTACTGCTGCTGCTGGAAATAGTGCTTCAGATAATGATTCACGGCCACATTACCCATCAAATTATGATGTAGAAAATATTGTATCAGTTGCAGCTCATGGTTCAGATGATACTCTTGCGAGCTTTTCTTGTTACGGAAGTACAACAGTTCATATTGCGGCACCTGGACAAAGAATTTTATCAACTGTTAAAAATGGTGGATATTCTTCTTACTCAGGAACATCAATGGCAACTCCTCACGTATCAGGAGCATTAGGATTACTTGTTGCACATGAAGGAAGACTTCCTCATGCAGAAATGAGAGAGAGATTAATGCAAACTTCGGAGCCTATTAGAGCTTATAGAAGAAAAACAATCTCTGGTGGACGTTTGAATGCATATAATTTAGTTACTGATACTCGTCCAGATAGAAATGAGCCAGATCCTTCTCTTTGGGAAACAGTATCTTTAGAAGAAGCATTTGAAAGTGCTCATCCTTATGAGCATAGACAAACTTTAACTAGAGAAGTAACAATTCCTGGTGTTAAGTTTATGAGAGCTAAAGTTTCAAAGTATGACTTAGAGAAAAATTATGACTTCCTAAGAGTTAGAAATGCTTCTCGTGCAGAAGTTGAAAAGATTTCTGGATCAGGAGAGTCTTATACAACAGATTATGTTGAAGGAGATACAATGATAATTGAATTTACTTCAGATACATCAGTTGCAAAATGGGGCTTTATTGTGAATGAAGTTGAAGTAATTAGAGAATAAAATAAAAACAAGCATAAAAAAAAAAGGGCCCTAATTAGGGCCCTTTCTTATTTGTAGATAATGAATTTATTATTTTCCAAGTAGATGTGGGAATTTTTTTACGAACTCACTTAATGAACCAACTTTATCAAGAGTTCTAATTGCACTAGTTGATAACTTAAACTTAATATTTTCTCCACTAATTGGATCATAGATCTTTTTAGTATGTAAGTTTGGTTTTTGAGTCATTTTTGTTTTGTTTTTAGCATGAGAAACTTTATTTCCTACTAATCTTCTTTTTCCTGTTAAATCACATACTCGTGCCATATCTCTACCTTTTATTCTGTTAATTTTTCTTAGCTAGTTTAAGAGTGGGTCAATATATATCCAAAGCTATTAAATATCAAGCTTTTGAAATTAGTTTTATTCTCTCAGTAGCGTTGCTGCAGCGCTCTTGATACCTTCAGGGCCATAGCCATGTTTATCATATAGGTGATCTGCCTTATAAGCAGATTGACCAAATTGATTATTTATTCCTAAAATTAACACTTTAGGAGCGTACCCAGCAAGAAGTAATTTCTGAGAAAGAATTGATCCCATACCACCAATGATTTGATGATCTTCAACCATAATTAGTTTGTTATTTGTATTTTTTATACATTTACCAATAGTCTCAGTGTCTGGATTATTAATATTTGCTGAGTTTATAACAGTTGCATTAACTCCCGATTTTTCCATTAGCTTACTTGCGAGCATAGCATTTTTTACAGTTGCTCCAGTGGCAACAATTGTTATGTCAGTCCCTTCTCTTAATATTTGAGCTTTGCCCCATTGATAATCTGTATCACCAAAATGTTCCGGGTAGTTTTCTCTACCTAGAAAAAAGATTGTGCTTTTAGGTATAACTCCTGAGTTTCTTTGCTCTGCATACTTATTTAGAGTTTGGTACATTAAAAAATCTGCTTCTGATGAACAGCTACAGTTAATTACATCGACATCGGGAATTGAACAAGTAGATGCAAAGTAAGTAGTTGCTTGGTGTGAGGCTCCATCGGCAGCATCCTGGAACCCTGTATGAGAAAATAGTGCAATAATTGGTGCCTGAGATAGGGACGCCATAGTTAAAGGTAAGTTTCCTTTTGTTACTCCAAATTGGGCAAATGTATCAACTATTGGGATAAAACCATTTTTTGAAAATCCAATTGCTGTACTAACCATATTGGATTCGGCAATGCCTAAGTCTAAGCATCTATTGGGGTATTGATCTTGAAATTCTTTGATTCCCGTTGACCCAGGAAGGTCTGATGATAATGAAAAAATTGGAAGTCCTTCTTCACTTGAACGAATAATTGCTCTAGCAATACCTTTTTGAACTTTTTCTTCCTTAACTAACTTAGCTTCTTTTGCTGATTCTTCTGGTTTTGAATTTATAACTTCTTGTCCCCAGGAAATAAATTCTTCGGGAGCACTTCCATTAAAAATTTCTTGTATAAAAGACAGTAAATTAGAATCATACGCTTTCAGAGGATATCCATGTCCCCCTGAAGAACTGTCTTCAGTTGATTTTATTCCTTTTCCTTTGATTGTTTTTATTACAATTGCAACTGGCCGATTAGAGTTTGAATTAGCTTGTTCTATCCCTTGCTCAATAGTCGTAAATACAGACTGAAGGTCATGTCCATTCTCTAAATATATAACATTCCAGCCTAAGGTTTCTAATGAAGTAAAACTTGGGTTCATGCTAAATGAGTCTTCAGTAATTCTTCCGGAAAGTTTTGTATTATTATCAGAAATGATTGTTACGACAGGGTTTAGTAATCCTTTGCTAGCAAGTCCAGGAATTGCAGCAAATGATTCTTTTGCTTCACCTTCCATCGCTGCACCATCAGACATTGTGCAAATTGTAACTCTATTATTGTTTAATGCTTTATCAGAAATTGCTAAGCCTTGTGCTTGTGGTAGGCCAGAACCAAGAGGGCCGTTACTAATTAAAACACCTTCAGGATTTAAATGTGCCTCTCCGTGCCCTGTTAACTTACTTGTAATGGACCTAAATCCCTTAAGATCCTCAAATGAAAGGTTATCAAAATTATAATTTGCTCTGACTGCATACACTCCATTTTCAGCATGGCCGGCATCATTAATAAAGTTATATTGTTCATACCATTCTTGATCACTTTCTTTGAATAAGATGCCATGAACTGCTGACATTATTTCAGTAAATGCCGAAGGGCCTCCCCAATGTGCCGCCGCTCCACCAATAACAGCATGTTGATTCATTAAAGCAATTAATGCTCTGGATACATCTGGGTCAGCTAGTTTTACCTTTTCTTCTTTATTATTGATTATTTCTTTAAAATACTTGGGTGCACTATTAGGAGTATTAGCAAGAGTACTTTTAATTTTAAAAGTCTCTAAATTATCAAATGATTGGGTGTCCATAAAGAAGTTCCAGGTTAAGGTTTGATATTTGGAAGTTAACTAATATTTTAAATAATGCAAAGAAAAATTTAGGCATTTTTTTTAAATGAATTCAGTATAATATTCTTTCAGTAAACTGCTGTAAAAAGGAGCTTTTTGCTTAACTGATTTTGTGATTGTTGGATTATCTGCGTAGTCCGAAATTAATTTATAAGCAGATAAAGGCATATTTAGTTGATGGCAAACTGCTGAAATTGCCCATAATTCCATATCTACTAAATCTGCATAATTGTGTAAGTACTTTGCATACGCTGGAGTATCAACCATTCTTTGAGTCGTGATACATGTAAATAACTTATCACTTTGTGTTTGTAGATCAAACGTTTCTCTTCTCTTTAGATCATTAGGTGCTAGTATGCAGGTTTTGATCGGATAGATTTTATTTAACTCTAATTCTTGAGAAAGGCTTCCTGCAACACCCATATTAATTATTTGTTTAATTTTTCCACTTAGCTCGAGGGTCGCCGAAGCAAGGTCTCTCGTAACGTGTCCAATTCCTTTTCCTAGAAATAAAACATAATATTTGTCGCAATGGTAAAGGTTGGGTAATTTTTTTGAATATTGTGAAATAGTTTTCTCTTTAAGAAAATTTTGTGCCTCAGCTTTATGAGCAAAAACTATTAAATTCATATGATCACATGGAAGTAGATTAAATATTTATTGTTGTTTTTATAATGACGTGCTACAGAAATGTCAAAGGAATAAGTAAGCATGGGGTTATTAAAAAATAAGTTTAATAATTTAAAATTAGGTTTTGGGTGTGCTGCTATAAGTGGAGAAGGTGGAGGTTATGGTTTTGGAGATATTTCATCTCAAGAATCAATAAACTTGTTGCGCTTAGCGTATGATAAAGGTGTTAGAGTTTATGACTCAGCTCCCATTTATGGTTTTGGATTATCTGAGCAAAGGTTAGGACAAGCATTTAAGAGTAATAGAGAAGAAGTATTTTTGATTTCAAAGTCTGGAGTTAGTTGGCATCCTTCTAAACGTGTTAATATGACTAATGATCCAAAAGTAACTCAATTGATGCTTGAACAATCTCTGCGTGATTTAAATTCCGATTATATTGATTTATATATGATTCATTGGCCGGATAAAAATATTGATATTAGAAGACCTTTGGAAGTTATTGTTAAGGCACAAGAAAGTAAGAAAGTGAAACATATTGGTCTTTGTAACACAACGGTTGAAGATCTAGAGAAAGCAAAAGAGATTACTAATATTGAAGTTGTTCAATCTGAATTAAATATTTTTGAAAACAGTGCCGTGAAATTATTATTTCCGTACTTGAAGAAAAATAATATTAGCTTTATGAGTTGGGGTACTTTTGATAAAGGAATTATTACAGGTAGTGTGAAAAAAAACAAGATTTTTGATAAAAGTGATGCGAGGTCTCGGGCCCCATGGTGGAAAAAATCTAATAAAGATGAAAAGATTGAAAAGATTAATAGTTTAAATCCTTTACTAGATAAAGAGAATATTTCAGGGGTTGAATTTGCTTTGGGACATAATCTTTCTTTTCCTGAAGTTGAAATTGTCTTGTGTGGAATGAAAGATCAAATTCAATTGGATTCTACTTTAGCTGCAATGAATAATCTTCCTAATGAAAAACAAATAGATTTATTCTTAGAGAAAATTAATGAGTGAAATATTAGTTTCTATCATTATACCAACTTTTAATAGATCTCAATTATTAGTTCGTGCGATTACCTCTGTAATAAATCAGAAATATACAAATTGGGAATTAATTATTGTTGATGATGGTTCAACTGATGAAACGAAAGAGGTTGTCGAAAAATTTCAAGAAGTAAACAAGATAAGTTATTTTAAAATTGAAAACTCAGGAGTAAGTGCAGCTAGGAATTATGGTATTAAGTTAGCTATTGGAGAGTGGGTTGCATTTTTAGATTCAGATGATGAGTGGCTACCAAATAAACTTAGTTTGCAAATAGAAGAAGTCTTAAAAAATAACTTCCGATTAATTCATGGTAATGAAATATGGATCAGGAATGGAAAAAGAGTAAATCAAAAAAAGATTCATGAAAAGTCAGGAGGAGAAATTTTTAAACAATGTTTGCATCTTTGTTTAATAAGCCCGTCTGCTGTAATAATGAAAAAAGAATTGTTAAGAGAGCATAATGGGTTTAGTGAAGAGTTTGTTGTTTGTGAAGATTATGATTTATGGTTAAGGGTAACTGCAAAAGAGAAAGTTGGATTTATAAACACTCCAATAATTAATAAATATGGAGGGCATGAAGGACAGCTGTCACAGCAATACTTTGCAATGGATTACTGGAGAGTAAAGTCAATGTTTCAAATAAGAGAAACATTACGAAGAGATGATTATCGAGAGCAACTGGTTAAAGTCTTAAAGAAAAAATGCAATATATTACTTAACGGTTACCAAAAACATCAAAATATTAAAAATTATCAAGAAATAAAAGAAATATTAGATCAGGTTACTTAGTTTTGAAGAAATTGTAATCAGTAGTATTCTTGATTAATATGTCAGCATCCACCCAAATATTTCCGCTAGTACATTTCCAGTCAGAGTGATACTTGGAACAGTCAGTCCCCCACGAATTCCGTATAAGGAATTCATCTTTATGATTAACTAAACGGTGACCAATTATTAATGAGGCGTGATAACCGCAATCTCTTTTGTTAAATTGCTTTCCCTCAATTAAAAAATTGGAGCAGTATGAAATCATAACAGGCTGACTTGAAAGTTTCCGTTTGATTTTTTTTATATAATGTTTTCTTCCTGACTTATTTTTAAAATAAATTATCTTCTTTTTGCAGCGAGTGCTTTTGATAAAAGTGCGTTGAGTTTTGCAGTATGGGGAAAGTAAATTCCTTAAAAAAGTAACTTTGTTTTTAGAAAGTAAAGCATTAGTTACTTGAAGTTCACTTATTGGTTGAGTAAGTTTTAATGTCATTAAAAAGGTTTGAATAATATTAATATGATCAGAGTGAATATGGGTACTTTGTTTTTTATTTTGTTTAAACTTTGTAAATATTCTGCCTAAGTCTCTAAATGCAGATTTAAATGAATTAAATTTTAACGTACTCTGGCCCGAGTAATTGTTGAAATGATTATCTATTACTTCGACCGGACACGATCCATATTTATAAATACTTTTTTTAAATGTTTTACAAATCTTTCCCCCATCTAAACTAGTCTCTAAACCTAAGATTCTTCTAATTGGAGTATCCTTGTATTCTATTGCAATCATCAGTGTCGAACTAAGGTAGTTGTTACTTTTAATATTTTGTGAATGAAGATGATAATCAGTTGCTTGTTGAACTGTAATTGCGTTACAAATTTTAAAACTTCCTTGAGCAACAACAGGGATATTATTAAAGGAGATAACAGCAGCTTGCAGTTTAATTGAAAAAAACAAAATAAAAGTTAAGAAACAAGTATTCTTCATAACTTACTTATACTAGATTTTGAAATTTTGAGATACTAAATGGTAATAATTATAAGACTGTAATTATAGGTAGTTAATTAGTATTCATGAGGGAGATATCTCTTTTTAGGCCTAAAGTATGATCTAGGGGAACACTCAAAGAGATCTGCGACTCTAGTAACGTAAACACAAGCATATTTTTCTACTTGGTCAGCAAATCGACTTTCTTCATGCCCTGATCTCATTAGTTCACCCCAAAACGGGTTGAAATGTTTTTGATAAGTGGTAATTTGATTAGATATCTTTTTATCTAAAGCTTCTAGCTCTCGGTATAAACCAGAAATTCTTTGCTCTAGTTTTTTGTTGTTTTGTTTTAATTTTGAAGAATGTGCCAGATTAATTTTCTGTTCTAATAATTCTTTCTTTTGCATATCCTTATTAAGAATTGTTTCAAGTTTTTTGGTTCTCTTAAGGCCGTCAACTTCTTCCTTTAACGGCTCAAGAACAAGTGCCGTTCTCCAATTAACGGTTTTCTTGATGGCCACAACATCTCCATAAATATGATCACCCAGATATAATATTTCATCACTTTTAAGGTTAAGGTCACGTTGAATTTTTTGAGCATTTCCACCTTGATAAATTCCCGAAGTAATTCTTTTTTCAGTATTTGTCATTTTTCCTGTATCTTGCTCAATCTCTAGAAAATAAGACCCCGATGTGAAAAAGTCCGGCTTTTGTGATTGTGTGACAACAATATCAAATAGGTCGCTCCAGCATTTATGCTCTTTTAAAAAAGGAGTAATTGTATAATTAAGAAGTGTCTTTGTGTAATGAAAATCTGAATTAGTAATCAGAAGGATTTTTTTTCCAAACCGTTTATACTTTTCTAACAAATGACTTATCCTGGGATCTCGAATAATATATTTTTTTAAGTTTTGTGAAACTTCTTGCTTAAGTGTCCCGTCACGATGAGCTAGATCAATCATCTCTCTTACATCTAGTGCCATTTGATCAAAATCGGGAAGAGTAGAAAGCTTTTTCTTTAATTCAACTAATTGCATATATAAAACGCCATTTGAAATCGAGAAATTAGTGTCTAAGCTGTAGTAGTTGTCATCTCCAAGTTCAATAATTCTTTGTTGGTAAAGTTCTTGCTGTTTGCGAAAAGGTAGCTGCTTCGTTCCATAAAAACACTGCTTTACTTTACCAAAACGACTAAGCTTTAAAATATTTCCTCTTTTCTTATCAATAACTAATCCTTGAATTACTCTTTTGAAATTGAATTTTAATTTTTTAATTTCTTTAGGGTATTTTTTTTGTTCAATCAGTTTTGATATTGCAGCATGAAAAGTAACCCTCTCAAATGCTTCACTATTATATTCAACTAAGGTGTAGTCCATATCAATCCCGATTGCCTTAATTTTCTTCATATTAAGAACTCTATTGATATAAACACTCATTACTAACTTCCCTTTTTACTTTATTATAATAATTATATATTATTCATAGTGTATGTCTGGCAAAATGGATATGCAATATAATTGAGAAGAGTAGGTAATAATGACTAATATAATTTTTTTATTGATTGTAATTTTATCGTTTAATCCTGGGGATGTTTTAGCTGATCAGAAAGGAATAGAGATTGCTACTATTGTTAGAGATGCTAATAATAATTTTATTGGAGAAAAATCAAAAGTAGAAATGATTTTGATCGATTCTCATGGCGAAAAAACAATTCGAGAAATGGAAAGTAAAGTTCTAGAAATTCCAGGTGATGGGGATAGGTCCTTAAGCATCTTCTTAACTCCTTTTGATGTCAAGGGAACTAAAATGTTAACTTGGTCTCATAAGTCAACGGATGATGAGCAGTGGTTATATTTACCTTCTTTTAGAAGAGTGAAAAGAATAAATTCTAGAAATAAATCATCATCATTTATGGGGAGTGAGTTTTCTTACGAAGATTTAGGCAGTCAAGAGATTGAAAAATACAATTATAAATTTATTAGTGATAACAGCGAAACAAATGTTTGGGCCATTGAAAGAACTCCGAAAGTTAGCTCTGGATATAGTAAACAAAAACTTTTTATTTCTAAGAAGTATAACAATTCAATTAAAATAGAATACTTTGATAGAAAAGGGGAGTTATTGAAAGTCGCAACTTTTGATAAATTCAAGCAGTATACTGTGAATAAAAAAACAATGTGGCGTTCTAATATTATTCATATGAAAAATATTCAAACTAATAAACAATCAATTATTACGTGGAAAGATAGAAAAATAGGCATTAAGCATAAAAAAAGCATATTTAATAAAAGGGCATTGAAATAAATGAAAATAATTATCGCTAGTGTTTGTCTCTTATTAATTTTATTACCAGTAAAAGGAAAAACAAAATCGCTGGAAAGCTCTGGGAAGATTGAATTTCAATTAAGGAAGTTCAAGGATAATAATGATGAACCCGGAGCTCATGCAGGACTTGGAGTATTAGCAAAATTAAAAATAGAATCCTCGTACTCCTTTGGGCATTTAAAGTTTGAAGGGTTGTCATTTGTTGACGCAAAAGACCCTGATCGAAATAAAATGTTTATTGAAGATTTTTTTATTAATTCATCTTTTTTTAATGATGAACTAGTTATTCGAGCTGGATATCAAATTTTTAATTGGAGTGACTTAGAAGTATTTCATCCTGCCGATGTAATTAATAGTATTGACTATGATTCTGATCTAGAGAGTTTAGATAAGAAAGGGGAGTTAACATTATCCATGGAGTATCCAATACTTAGTGGTGAGGTAACTTTATTCCTATGGCCTAAAATTGAAAAATCAATTTATCCTAGCGAGAACTCAAGGCTTGGACTAGGTACTGAAATAGCTGATCCCAATTGGGTAATTGATAATCAAGTCGTTTCAAAGCAGTGGAATAATCAATTTGGAATTTTAGTTAATCAAAGCATTTTTAAAGGTGATTATAAATTTCATTATATTAAACATATAGATAGAAAAACACCTATAATTGGAAATCATTCATTTGCAATGACACCCGTAGGCACTATTCCGGAAAATAATATTGTGAATATTCCTTATTATTATGAAGTAGTTCAATTTGGATTCTCATTACAGCAGGAATTAGGTGATTTCCTTTTGAAGATAGAAGCAGTAGATAAAAATTATCAATCAACAAAACAAATTGCAATTTTGAATACAGCAACTTCAGCAATAGAATTGAAACAACCATTAGATTACCAAGAAGTTGCCACAGGACTTGAGTATAACTATTATCATGAGAATAGTTCGGAAAGTACTTTCTTACTTGAGTATTCATTTATTCCAAGTCATGGCAAGCAATTACGATCAGACATCTCTGTCTTTCAAAATGATTTCTTTTTTGGACATCGGTATAATTTTAATAATAGTTCAAGTCGAGAATTATTTTATGGTTTCATCATAGACCTAGAAAGAAGTAATGAGCTTTTTTATACACTCAGTTATTCTGAAAGACTGTGGGATAATTTAAAAATTAAATTTGGCTTTAGAATTTATGATGCTCCCCGGAAGAATGAGTCGGAAGTCGGAGGTATGCAATTACTAGAAGAAGCAGATCAAGTGTATATTAATATATCAAACTTTTTTTAGCGGTGTAAATTATGGCGATGGGAAAATTTCATGATCGGTTTAACTTATTCTGTGGTGCCTTAGTAACAGGCTACCTGATAGGAGTAGAGCGGTCAGTTCCTGTTGTTATCATGTTTGCTATTGGTTGGCTGATAGCAACATTGGTTTTCTCACCTGATACTGATTTAACTCCCAAAAAAAGAACCGCAATTTTACAGTTCTTCCTTTATCCGTATTCTATAATGTTTAAACATAGAGGGATTTCGCATAATATTTTTCTTGGTACGTTAAGTCGTTTGATTTATGGTGCTTGCTTGCTTTGCTTTCTGGTTTTGGTACTTGCTCAAATGGGGTATTTAGAGCTTGATCATCAAAAGTTTTTTTATTCTATTTGGGAGTTTATCAGGCAATATAACTATGATGAATTATCTTATAAAATGATTTCATGGTTTTTTCTTGGAATGTTTACAGCTGACTTTTGCCATGTTGCAGTAGATAAGTTTTGTACCGTTAAAGGGAAACTATTAAAACTTTTACACTTAAAGTAATATCTTTTCACTTGTAAAAAAATCATTATTAATTTACATTAATATCCATTAGTAGGGGGGGGTATAGCTCAGCTGGGAGAGCGCTTCGCTGGCAGTGAAGAGGTCATCGGTTCGATCCCGATTATCTCCACCACTACTACCTAACCCGTCGAAATGATGGGTTTTTTTGTGCCTGGATACCGCTTATACGGGATT
>CAYRDP010000003.1:0-29074 GCA_964423165.1 uncultured Bacteriovoracaceae bacterium
CAAATGCTAGCAAAGATTCCAAGTAATCTTACTACAAGTTATGCCTCTGCCACACAAGCGGCAAACATGCTAAAAGAACTAGGAGGTTTAAGCATACCATCTGACTGTCAAAGTGCCTTAAATCCTCTTATAGCACAAGCTACACAAATCGCTGGTCATATTGAGGCTGCCAGAAGTAATACAACGTCTGAAGCACGTCTATGTGAAGGATACAATTCAAGTCTAGAAGAAAGATTGACTGCTTGTGGGCCACAAGGAACCCCTGAAAGATCTAAATGCAGAACTGATGAGACAGAAAGGTTTCATAATAGACCAGGAAGCGATTTTTCTAATGCAATATCTAAGTTAACATCACTAAGAGATGGCGCCACAGAAACACAAGGTGCTGCACTACTCGCACAATGGCAAGATATAGGAGAGCAAGCAAGAGGAAGTTGTGCCGCTCAAGCATCAAGTCAATCTATAGGATCAGGATTGGTTGGTTTTGACCAAATGACAATGCAACAAGGAGCTTCAATGGCACCAAGTGGGTCATTGCAACAGTAATTAAGGAGAGAGTATTAATATTGTAAGAAGTAAATATATTTTTAATTTAAAAACGCTGTCAGGAGTATTTCTATATTGCTCTCTCTTAATATTAATTTCATCATGTTTATCAGACTCACCTAGATCAGGTCAGGACAGAGTCGCAACAAATAGTTTAAATAATGCTCCAAGCTCAGTGGCAGTTGGTTACGGAAGATATCTTCATGATAACCCAATAATTCTTTCAGAAAATACAGCTCTTCCTTCCGATACTGATCTATCGACTCTATTAAAAAGTGAAGCTGATTTTATAACCAGCAATCAATATTTAAGAGAAGATTGTGCTGGAAATGGAGATGACGGAAATATTACGGACTGCTTTGAGGTACGCCCTAGTACTAATGCTGATATGATCACTTATACATCTGAACGTTGGGCATTTGAAACTGATACGACTGAGTTTACTCAAGTAAATAACTTTTCACATTTAAAAAATATAATTACAAGGTTTCATGAAGAATTACTAGATTTATTTACAACTAAAGCTCAACCTAGTGTTGCCGCTAGTTTAAATTATAAGAGTTCATTACCTAGTAATTTATATACAACAAAAGCAAATTGGTATGGAGGAGAAACATTAATTAGTTACGCAGATTATTCCGATGGCATCACAACGAGTAGCACCACTGACGCAGAAAAAAGTGACCCTGAAAAAGAAGGAGATTATTGTGGACATTTCTCCTCTGCAACATTCTCATTTTGCTTTGGTACCAATGAAGAAATTTCAAATGTAAAGATATCACATGATTCTACTGTCATTTACCATGAGTTCGGTCATGCTGCCTCAAAAATCATGATGAATTTCAGAAATATTGCTGGAGGTATCTTACAACGTTCTGAAATATCATATGCTGGCGCCAGAGAAGATCACGCTTCTATCAATGAAGGTATTGCGGATTGGTTTAGCTATTTTATGAATGAGAGAAGCCATGTATTTGAATGGGCATTTGGAACATTTTGTTACCCAACAAGTGATACAGCAGAATTTTATTGTGGCGATCGCCCTGTTAGTGAAGATGACGAAAGTCACCTTGATGGTATTTCAACAGATATTGATTCAAGACTAAAATATCCTGATTATATTTTTTATCAAAACTATACACTTAAGGATAATCCAGAAACAGTTTCTATTGATATCCATTATGCAGGAATGACTATTTCTCATTTTTTAGTTGCTCTATCAAAAGACCTAGTTGCGACTTGCGAAATAGAGTTAGAAGAAGCAAATAATACCATTTTACATATTCTTAATGAAACCTATGCCGAAATTGGTGATTTAACATCAATGGGCTCAGATCAATCAGCATCTGATAATACTGCTGAAGCAAGTATTAATATGCTACCAGAAGAGGATAAAGACGGCATATTATTAAGTATGCAATGGTTTCAAAAGTTAACCCCCATTACATTCAGAAGTTTTTCTCAAATATTTGCTAAATATACTTATTTAACACTTGGAAAATCAAGCAATACTAGTTGCAATGGATCATATTACAATATCGATAATGTAGAAAAATTATTAGACAGCTATGGACTGCTGTTATTTAGAACATATAATTTAAATGGGAGTAATTTTAAAAATGCTCACGAAGGTGACAACTTAAGTGTTGCTGATGGGAATCGCTTAAAATCAGTCTTAATTTCAAAGGACTTAATTAAGCTAGAAGACAGAGAAAGTAAAAATGAAGCAGTTATCTTTGACAAAGGGGATAATATGCTAGCGATTGTTGAGAGCAAAAAACAAATTGGGTCTATCGCTCAAATATCTTCTCAAATACCTTCTGACTTATCCTACAATAATGCCAATGGAAAAATTAGTCCAGGCGAAATTGTTGGTGTCGCAATTAACTTATTTAATACATCAAACTCAAGAATGGCAGGTATTAGAGTTCTAGCTAACGACTGGGATCATGCCAAAACCGATGACAGTAAACCAAAACCATGCAATACTTTCGATGATGAATGGCCTCTTGATACTGAAGGGGCCGCTGATACTAGTGATGAAACAGAAGGTAGTTATCAACCCAATGATTGTGGATACATCACACGAATTCATGGAAATCAAGAATTAGATTTAAATGATTATCCAGATTTAGATGACGATGAAAAAAATGATAAAGTTCACCCCATTTGCTTTGCACAATTAATTGAAGAAGATTCAACTCGTTGGGCCGGACAAGACGAGCTAAGAGAGCAAAAGCTGGTAGAAAAATCAAGCTGCCTCGGAGGGGAAGATAGTACAGATGATTGTTTTATTAGAGCTATAAAAGGTGCTGACTATTCGTGGCATTGGGCAATTGACCCACAAATGAGCTGGGGTGAAACAATAAAAATTGGTGATGATACCAATGGCAATGGTTATGATGCTTCTAATATGATTTTATTTGAAGTAAGTCCTGATACTCCTCCTGGAACAACTTTTAATTGTCGATTTCGAGTTAGTTTTACTAATTGTGATGAATGTTTTGAAGATAAAGATAATGACTATGATAATTGGGCCGATTATGAATTTAGTGGAGATAAACCATTCAAAGTAATTAATTATCAATTTCAGGTAGTAGATTAATGAAATCAAAAATAAAAATCATTTTTATAATCGGACTATTTTCATTTGTAATTCATTATTACTTCGGCAATAAATCCACCTCAAATAATTTAAATAAACTCAACACTAATTGGAATACTTTCCAGCATAAAAAAGAACAAATAACTACTCACCCTACAACAAAAAATGAGTTAAAAAAAATACGGCAAACTCATACTACACCAAAGCATAAAAAAGATATTAAGTATCATTACCGTAATGAAAGAAGAATCATTGGTAAAAAGGCCATCAAGTATTCAAACCCAGAGACGATACTTACAATGAGAAATTCTATCTCTGAAAACTGGAAAGAAAAAATGGTCAAAGATCTCTTTCGATTTCAAAAAAAGTCAACAAAACTTATGATCAAGCATGAAGAAGAAGTGATAATGGTTTACGGAAAGAAAGGAAGACTTGCTGAATTAGTCGTAATCAACTACCATAATGCAGATGGTAGTAATAACTCATATAGGGCATTAATTGACAGTCAAACTGGACTTGTTATTAATACATGGGATTTCATGGTAAAAGAGAACTTTAATAAACCTGTTGCAAGAAAGCATTAAATGAATCAACAAATGGCCACCTGCATGCCGGACAAATGCTTTTGTGAAAAGATTCACCACGATCAAAGCATACTTCAACCCAGCAACGCTTGGAGTAATATTTCCTTTTTAATTGTTGCAGTTCTAGTATTCATAAAGATCAAAGACAAAAAAAGCCAGAACCCTCTAATAGAGAACAACTATTTAATAATTATTTATTCTTTAAGTTGTGCACTTGTTGGCATTGGTTCATTTTATTACCATTCAACCTTAACATTCATGTCTCAATGGGTTGATGTTCTCGGCATGTACCTGGCAGTTACTTTCTTTATTCTTTATAACTTCTTTCCATCTAAAAAAGTTAAATTTATTTCATCTTATATCTTAATCAATTTAATTCTAGGATATTTACTTTACGCTGTCCCAGATCTCAGAAGATATTTATTTGCGGCCTCAATAGTTACCTTATTTTTAGTTATATTTATTAAAGAAAAAAACAGATCATCATTAATAAATTATTCATATTTAAAAATGAGTATACTTTCATTTGTGACAGGTTATATTATTTGGTTACTAGATTATTTTAAAATTGTTTGTGGCCCTGATTCAATTGTTCAAGGACATGCTTTCTGGCATTGTTTTTCGGCAATATCTAGTTTACTTATTTTTTACTTTTACTTTTCAGAGCGGCCTAAAGATTTATTGGAATAGAAGCAGAAAATAAAACCTCATGACCGTTAAAGCGGCCCTCTAACTCTAAATTCGTACTCGTAGTTGCGTCCTCAAATTCATCAAGCTCATACCTTCTATAATCAATATTTAACACAACTAATGGAAGTCCCGTGAAACCGACTCCCACACCGTAACCACTACCAAAATAAATATCACCTTTATTATTTCCATTTTCCACTTCAAACTGAGTCGAAATAATTAGCCTTGCTCTAATAATAAATAAAAGTGGCAGATGATATTCGGCAAACCCTCCCAGATAACGAGAGATAACATTATCAAAATTTATATTGCTATTTCCTGAGGTGTTATCTATTTTAAATGGAAGTTTAATAAAATACTCTGCTCCGAGATGTGCTCCAAGATAACTCCAACCTACTCTCGCCCCAAGTTCCGAACTATGGTAAAAGTACTCAATTAACTCACTCGTTTCATTATGACTAGAAACTCCAAAGGAATAACCCATAATTGGTTCAAGATGCAAGCTGGCAACAGAAGCATTTGTACTCAAAAAAAATACTAATATAAATATTAATTTATTTAAACTGTTCATATTCATCTAAGCAATCAATATTTGAAACTGCTTCAGTACTCCCTAATTTCTGGTTATTGATAATCTTTGTTATACAAAGCTCCATTTTCTTTCCACTTCTAGTGTAAGGAATTCCTTGAACTTGAAAAATATTTTTTGGCATATGTCTTGGTGTCGTATTTGTTCTAATCATTGTTTTTATTTTTGTTTTCTTTTCATCATCTAGAACTAAATTATTTTTTAAGATTACAAATAATTGAACTTCTACTTCTCCTGCAATCTTTTTTCCAACACAAATTGAATCTTCAATAAAATCTAATTGTTCTGTTTGTCGATAAATCTCAGCAGTTCCTATGCGAACCCCCCCAGGGTTTAGCGTAGCATCGGAACGACCAAAGACTATCACAGAATCAACTTCAGTAATTTTAATATAATCACCATGGTGCCATATATTCTCATACTTATTAAAATAAGCTTTTTTTATTAAAACATTTTCAGAGTCATTCAAAAAATAAATAGGCCGACTAGGAAATGTTTTTAAGCAAACTAGTTCCCCCTCAACTTCAATTGTTTTATTTCCAAACTCATCAAAACAAGCTACATCCATTCCTAATCCTAAGCATTGAATTTCTCCTCGTCTTACGGCCGACATAGGATTACCAAGCATAAAACAACCAATGATATCAGTCCCTCCACAGATACTTGACAACTGTACATTGCCCTTTATCTTTGAATAGACAAAATCAAATTGTTCCGGATTTAAAGGAGCTCCTGTACAAAGAATTGTTTCTAAGGAACTTAAGGTATATTTTTTATTGTAACCACTATCTTCTAAAGCTTTTAAAAACTTTGGACTTGTTCCAAAATAATTGATATCAAACTCATCGACCAAACTCAATAAAGAGTCTATTGTAGGAACCCCAGGGGCCCCTTCATAAAGAGTAATTTTACCACCAAAGAGTAGGCCGGATACAAGCCAGTTCCACATCATCCATCCACAAGTTGTGAAATAAAAAATATTTTTACCTTTGCCTAAATTAGAATGAAGTCCTAATTCTTTTACATGTTGTAATAAAGTACCACCGATGGAGTGGACAATACACTTAGGCTTACCTGTTGTCCCACTAGAGTACATTATATATAACGGAGAATTAAAAGGCATTGGCTCAAAATCTAATCTACTACTACTGTTAATATCTTTCCATAGAACTGCTTTTTCAACTTGAGTTATATCTGGAGATTTATCTAAAAAATCTACAATAATAATTTTCTCAATACTTGGAATTTGTTTTGAAATTTCTTTAATCTTAGTTATTAAATCATAATACTTTCCGTTATATTCGTAACCTGCAACTGTAAATAATACCTTTGGCCTTGCTTGTCCAAATCTATCTATTACACCATCGACACCAAAGTCACAGCTTGTACTGGTAAACACTCCTCCCAAGGAACTACAACCTAGCATACCATAGATTGTTTCAGGGATATTTGGCATAAATGCCGCAACGACATCACCTTTAGAAATATTGTGCTTTAACATTTCCTTAGCACTAAATGTTTTATCTCTCACTTCCCTATATGAAATTTTTTGTTTAATCCCTGACTCATGAATAAAGTTAATTGCAGTGTCTTCATTTTTTCCATTTTTTAATAAATTTTCAGCAAAATTTAACTTTACATTTGAAAACCATGAGTATTCTTGAAAATTCTCACCATTAACAGAAGGAACTAATTCACCGCTATATTTTAATGAAAAAAAATCAAATAACTCACTCCAGAAGTCACCAATATTATCTACTGACCAGCGATGCAACTCTCGATAACTTTTTATATCTACATCATATTTCTGAGCAACAAACTTTAAAAATTTAAACATTTGTGTTTGTTTTATTTGTTCTTGAGTGGGTTGCCATAAAAGCTCGGACATTTACATTCCTTATAATTTCTTTAATATTTTCTGACTAGATTTTAATACTTTCTCATGCAATGAATTACCATGAGAATCCATAGTTACGACTACAGGAAAATCTTTGATTGTTAACTCCCAGATTGCTTCAGGTGAACCTAGTTCTCTAAGATAAACATTATCAACACTAATTATTTTCTCAGCAAGAACTTGTGCTGCTCCACCAATCGCATGAAAATAAACACAGCCATATTTTTTACATGCATCAAGGGTCTTTTTACCCATTCCACCTTTTCCAATTACTCCCACAATTCCGTGATCTCTCATTACTTCCCATTGGTACGGCTCTTCTCTAATAGAGGTTGTTGGGCCCGCAGCGGCCACTTTATAAGTTCCTTTTTTATCCTCTAGTATCACAGGGCCGCAATGATAGATAATTTGATTTTTCAAATCAACGGGAGATGGGTTGCCATCGTGTAAGTATTTGTGAACAGCATCTCTACCTGTAAATAACTTACCAGAAATTAAAACCATATCCCCTACCTTTAGGGATCTAATATCTTTCTTATTAAATGGATAAACTAAAGTTTTCATAATGCGTTCCTTTATTAATAAATCCAATTTTTAATTTTTGATTGATTATTTAAAATAATTCCTTGCCTTCGGTATGCCCAACACATATATGAAATTGATACAAAATAAGAAGCAGGCAAACGATTTAATACTCCAATTTTACATCCTAGCAAAGTTGTTTTACCACCAAATCCCATAGGCCCTATTCCTAACTTATTAGAGTAATTTACAATATCTTTTTCTAGTTTCGATAACTCTTTATTTTGATTAGTATCATCAAGAGTTCTTAAAAGTTGTTCCTTAGATTCAATAAATCCAGATCCCCTATCCCCACCAATACAAATCCCTAAAACTCCAGGGCCACAACCTTTTCCTTGTGCTTTTACAACTGCATCAAGAATTACTTTTCTCACCCCATCTAAGTCTCGACCTGCATTCAGATCGACATTAGGTAGTGCATATTGAGCACCTACATTTTCACATCCACCACCTTTTAACATTAACTTTACTTCCACTGACTTTTTATTATGTTGATGAAAATGAAAACTAGGGTGTCCCAACCCAATATTCATTGTCTCATTTTTACCTGTTAGAGTATCAACCGAGTTTTGTCTCAAAAAACCTTTTTTAGTTGCAATTACGACTACCCTTTCCACTAATTTAATAAATTTAATTTGATCAAAATTGGAAGGGTGACTTATGTAAAATAAAATGGTTCCCGTATCCTGACAAATAGGTTGAGATTTTTGTTTTGCCAATTTAATATTTGCCTTAATTATTTCCATTGCATATTTTGCAGTTGTATTTTTTTGTTCTTTACGCAAGGTTTTTAGGATAACTTTTTGAATATCATCTGGAATAACAGTTGAAGTTACTCTAATCAACTCCAAGATTGATTCTTCTAAATTTTTTTTTGTATCTGAGGACACCATTCAATTACTCCTTAAAGTTTATAAGTATAAAAATATATAATAATTTCTTTCATAATTATAGTTAGTTATTACCAACGCTGCGCTAAAAAAATAGATCTAAATCCTAATGGCCAGTTTCACTTGAATTAGTTAAATTAGTAAAAATTTAGACAATAACTATGATAAATCTCAACGATCTTAACAACATGCAGCGAGAAGCTGCTGGAACCATTGAAGGCCCTGTCCTAATACTAGCAGGTGCTGGTAGTGGTAAAACTAGAACTATAACTTACCGCATTGCTCATATGGTTGATAATTTATGCATTAATCCTTATTCAATTCTAGGGGTTAGTTTTACGAATAAGGCCGCAACAGAAATGAAGGAACGAGTTGTAAACCTATTAGGAAAGGAAAAATCAAAAGGTTTAACACTCACAACGTTTCATGCACTAGGAGTCAAAATCCTACGAAATGAGATTGAAAAGCTTGGTTACCACAAAAACTTTAGTATTTATGATACAGGGGACCAATTAAGTATTATTAAGGATGCCTTAAAAAGCTTTCATGCAGAGAAGGCTTCTTTTGACCGAAAAAGAATATTGCAAAAAATTGGCAATTTAAAAAATAAAGGAATTGATCATGAAAACTATGCAAATTCAATTTATTTTGATGGTGAAAGTGCTTATGACCATGCAACTGAATATTGCTATCGCTTTTATCAAGACAAGTTAAATTTCTTCAATGCCATAGATTTTGATGATATTTTATTTTTAATAGTTAAATTATTTACCCAGTTTCCAGAGGTTGCACAGCAGTACTCCCATCAATATAAATATTTAATGATTGATGAATATCAAGATACAAATCATCTCCAATTTAAAATTGCAGCAGCATTAACGAGTACACATAATAATATTTGTGTGGTCGGTGATGACGACCAATCCATTTATGCTTTTCGAGGAGCTGACTTAGATAATATTCTATCCTTTGAAAATAAGTTTGCAGGTTGCAAGACAATTAAACTAGAACAAAACTATCGTTCTACCTCAAATATTTTAGAGTTAGCAAATAAAGTAATTTCTGAAAACAAGCACAGAAAAAGTAAAAAGTTATGGTCACAAAAGCAATCAGAGAGCAAGCCAATTTTGTGGGCCATGGGAAATACCGATCATGAAGCTGAAATTGTAGTAGAAGAAATTTTACAACAACAAAACATTGGAAACCAACTTAAAGATATTGCTGTCCTGTACAGGAGTAAAACCCAAACTCCTCCTTTGGAAGATCAATTGAGATTAAGTCAAATTCCTTATACCATTATCGGGGGACAAAAGTTTTATGATAAAAAGGAAATCAAAGATTTAATTGCCTACTTAAGCGTTATGCTTAATATTAATAATGAAGTTTCTCTACGTAGAATTATAAATGTACCACATCGAGGAATAGGTACTGCGACCTTGAATAAGTTTATTTCATTTTCTAAGGAAAGAAAGATTTCACTATTTAGGGCAATGGAAATCAATCCTGATTTAGCAGGAATAAGATCTGGTAAAATATCTAAGTTCATTCGTATAATTAGAGATCTTCAAAATAAAAATAAAGGAAGTGACCTACCCACATTGATCAATTATCTAATCAATAAGGTTGATTATCTTTCCTATGTAGATCATCAATATAATGATAACCCTAATAATGCCGAGAGTAGAAAGAATGATGTACTTTTAATGGTGTCTTCCGCTGAAAGGTTTCAAAACTACCATAAACAAAAAGTTTCTTTAAAGGATTTCTTAGAAAAACTATTATTACAAGATTCTCAAGATGAGCAAGATGAAAATGAAGAAACAGATAGAAATGAGGTCACACTCATGACACTTCATTCTTCTAAAGGTTTAGAGTTTGATATAGTTTATTTTATTGGCCTAGAAGAAGAAATATTGCCTCATAAAAAAACTATCTCGCAAGGTGAAGACATTTCTGAAGAAAGACGACTTTGTTATGTCGGCATTACTAGAGCGAGAAATGAACTCTATATGACTTATTGCAAAGAAAGGAAAATATTTGGCAAGGATATTCCAAGACATAAGTCGAGGTTTATTAATGATGTTTCTAAAGAATTATATATTGAGCAGGATAGAACTACATTTGGGCATCTTTCAGAAGACCAAGTTGATAAATATAAAAAAGACTTTTTTAGTGGACTTATTGATTCTTTAAACTAGCTTTCACCAAAATCATTAACATTTACTTACATTCTCTATCTATATTGAAATAATATACTGTACTTGTTAAAATAATTTAACATTAATAATAGGAAGAATATGAATATTCGTAATATATTGTTACTACTTCTTTACTTAACATCAACACAAACATTTGCTTCAGAACACTCTACTCAAAATAACTTAAATACAGTTTGGACTATTATCGCTGCATGCCTAATCTTTTTTATGCAGGCAGGTTTTGCGGCAGTGGAAATAGGTCTTACTCGAGCTAAAAATGCGATAAATATTGTTATGAAAAACTTAATGGACTTTTCAGTCGGTACCATTACCTTTTTCATATTTGGATTTGGACTTATGTTCGGAAAATCTAATGGAGTATTTGGAACAACCGATTTCATGCTATCAGGTATTCAAGAAAATCATTGGAACTATACCTTTATTATTTTTCAAACTGTATTCGCTGCAACTGCTGCGACAATTGTTTCAGGAGCTATGGCAGAAAGAACAAAATTTATTTCTTATCTTATTTATAGTTTTTTTATTACTGCCATTATTTATCCCGTTTTTGGAAGCTGGGCATGGGGCGGATTACTTAATGGAGAAGGTTGGCTTGAAACACTTTCAACTGGACCTTTTCATGATTTTGCTGGGTCTACAGTTGTCCATTCTGTGGGAGGTTGGCTTGCTTTAGTTGGTGCTTATTTTCTAGGAGCAAGAAAAGGAAAACTTGATCGTAATGGAAACCCTCGCGCAATTCCAGGGCATAATATTGTTCTAGCTGCAATTGGGGTTTTTATATTGTGGTTTGGCTGGTTTGGTTTCAATGCTGGTAGTACGACAGTAGGAGATGGTTCTATTGGGCGCATTATGTTTGTTACAAATATTGCAGGAGCTGCAGGAGCAATTGGTGCAATGTTTTTATCATGGATATTATTTAAGAAGCCAGATGCATCAATGTCACTCAATGGTGCGTTGGCAGGTCTTGTTAGTATCACTGCCGGTTGTGATGCAATAACACCTCAAGGTTCAATTTTTGTCGGTCTCATTGGTGGGCTACTTGTTGTTTTAAGTATTATATTTATTGAAAAAAAATTAAAAATTGATGATCCTGTTGGCGCAATCAGCGTTCATGGAGTTTGTGGAGCATGGGGAACTCTTGCATGTGGTTTATTTCAAGCAGAGGGAGTATTAGGTCTTTCAGAAAAAAGCTCTGGCCTGTTTTATGGTGGTGGAGTGAATCAGTTAATCAGTCAATTCGTTGGTGTATCTAGTGCTTTCATATATACAATAATCGCAGGTTCTATTTTATTTTTTACAATTAAGAAAACAATAGGACTAAGAGTTAATGAAGAAGATGAGTATATTGGGCTTGATATCCAAGAACATGGCATGGAAGCTTACTATACATCAAAATAAGGAATTATAATGAAATTACTACATGCCTATATCCAGCCACATAAACTTAATGATGTAAAAAAAGCTCTTTATGCCCAAGATATTAAGCGATTTAGTGTCATGAGCGTTTATGGACATTCTGAAGAGGATGGTATTCATGAGTCATATCGTGGTATTGAAATTGAAGTAGATTTGCTCAAAAAAATAAAAATTGAAATAGCCCTAAACGATAATTTTGTTCAACTTGCTGTTGATGCAATCAAAAAAGCTTGCGCAACTGGAACGATAGGAGATGGTAAAATATTTATTACTCCGATAGAGAATGCTTTTAGAATTAGAAATACAGAAAAAGATAGTGTCGCAATTGGATAACAAATTTTGTAATTTAAACATATTGAATTATTTCTTAATAGTTACTTTATAGTGTAAAATTATTATTGGTTATTAAAGATTTAAAGAATAGTCTGACTCGTGACAGGATAGACCTGTTAATCTACAGGTTATAATAATTCTTAATAAATGTTTCTTTATGATCTTCTATTTCATTCTGCAATATCTTTTTAAAATTATTTTCCCCCCCCACTCCAAAGATAAATACTTTAGCTAAACTCTGAGGTATATAAGCAGTTCCTTGGACCTTGACAACAGCTTCCCCTGATTCATTATATTCAACAGTAACTTCTCCCTGACCTTCTAAAACAAAATGATTAAAATTTGTTGCTTTAAGTTTAATTTTATTATTGCTTTGATGTATTATTTGTACATCAAAAGATAGGTCAATGCCTAATACTGCTGGCATCGCCAATCTAAATTTTTCACTGCTGTGAATCTCTTCTATTTCTCCTCCCAAAATTTTTGCAATTAAGTTTGGATCTCTAATAATTTGTTGAAATTCTTCTTCTGTTAAGTTTGAAATAATTGCCTTCTCAGCAACAAAGATAGATTTTACTTCTTCTTTATTCCTAATGTCTGAATTTTTAATTTTAATAAAATACTGAAACTGATTTTCATCAAAAGTATTAATATTACAGTTAGATGCATATGAGTTTATATTGATTATAAATATAACAAGTAAAGAAATATTTTGGAGATATTTTATTTTATTCATACATTTAAACTATCAAGTTTAATGCCACTTTAAGCAGAAAGTTTCAATACTTTATCATACTGAATTGCCTTAAAATAATTTCATTGTTCATAAAATTATCATTTTTATATATAATATAAGTACCCTTTGAGTTATTAAAATATTAATCCACTAATATTTAGTCATCTGATAAGTAAATTATATAAATTAAAAACTTAAATAACTGATACCAGGTTCATGCAATGGCATTTAATATGCATATATATTTAATTAATGAAAAAACTTAAATTAATAATTGTTATAATAATTTCACTTAATAACTTTTCTTACGCTAGTAATTGCTCTTTATCCAATGATGAGTACCAGCGACGAATAAAATTCTTAGAAGATCAAATTGACTCAAATACAGATATTTACCTTGAATATAAAAATTATTACAATTCTGCAAAGGAAGGCCTTGAAGCAATGAGAACTGCTCATAATATTTCTACAGGTAGCTTAATAGTCTCAGGCCTTGCCTTAACGTATGTTTCTGCCTCAATTGGAATTGCAACAATGGTTAGAGGAGGAGCAATTAAAGCAAATGTTCTTGGAATACCAACAATATTTGCAACAGAATCAACGGCAACATTATTAACCACAGGAGAAGTTTTAACGATAGGACCTATGATTAAGGGGATGACATATTTTACCATAGCACGTTCTGCTGTCATGTTACCTGCAGATGTCTATATGATTTATCGAGATTTATATGGTGATCATGAAAATTTTGGAGCAAGTATTACTAAAGAACAAGTTGATTCATTAATGACAAACTCTAACTTGTATCCAGAAAGTGCAAAAACATTTTTTACAGATCCTAACTGGAACGGAACATCTAAACACTTAGAACATGAAAATATTGATCTTATGGCAAACTCCCTGAATGAGTTTTATGTTAAAGCACTTGCCGAAATTGATAATACTGATACATTTTGGGATAACTTAATGGAGTTTTGGAATAAAAAAGCATTAAAAGAATTTGCTTTAAAAACCCAAGTATTTGAAATTGCGGTTGATATTCAAAAATTTAGAATATTTTATTTTAGAACATTGCTCAACAAGATGAGGTCAGAACAAATCATTTGCGATCTTGTTAGAACATATCCAGTAGAAACATGTAATTAAATATATAGAAATTTCATAAGTATTGACTCTGCGCGACAAGGCGGTTAATTTAAATACATTATTATCAAAGGACATTAATGCATCTACATGTAAAAACTTTACCTCTACTTTTAATACTTTCATCTTGTAACTACTTCTTTACCCCAGATGTTAATTGGGGAGATAGGGAAAGAATGAATAACCAGGATGCAAAATCATTTGAAATGTTTTACCAAGGAAACCTAAACCCTCCTATTATTGTAGAAAATGACTATAAAGAATATTTAAAACTAATGAAGGATCCAGAGTACGCAGACCTTAAAGATAAATTAGTAAAATATTTTGGATATAATTACCAACTTTGGACTTATTACTTTATGGATATGGATGGTGATAAAATTTATGACTGGCAGTGGAATGATGATAAGAAAATATTTATTGCAATTGACCAAGATATCGACAATGATGGTATCGACAATATCTTTGATGAAGATCCATATAATAGTTTTATATTAAATAATGATTCAGATAATGACAATATCCCAAATCACCTTGATTGGGACCTTAATAATGATAATATTTCAGATGTAAAAAATGTTTCTAATAATATGGCCGCTTTACAAAAAACTGTCTTTGAGAGTGTAGATATTATCGCTGTTAATCAAGATACACTTCATAATGCTCGAACTATTAAAACTTTTTATGAAGTTATTAAGTTAGGTTATGGTGAAGTACTTGGTAATAACAATGGTAAATTTCCTGAAGTTAAGTACCTAGTCGCTCAAAAAGGCAAAGAAAACTCAAGAGTACTAGCTTGGTTTCGCGGTATTAGCAAAATGATTACAATTGAAGATCTAGGAAGAGAAGAAGGAACTAATGAAGTTTTTCCTGGAATAACTCCATTACCATTTTATGCTACTATCATCCATGAATTAGCACATGCTCATCAAAAACATATTAAAAATAGAGATCAAAAAGACACTACTTTTATAGAATTCTTAGGACATAGCTGGAATGAATCATCTTATAAAGGTAAAACTAGATCTGAGTGGAATGACTTGCTTGATGCAGAAATAGATAATGCAATCGATAATTATAAAGAAAGTGATAATATCACTGATATTAACTACTGTATTGATTTAAAAAGTAAAACTATTATTTATGCAGAAACAAAAGTAGCAAAAAAGAATAATATTATTAGCAAATATTCACTTAAATCACCTAATGAATACTATGCTGAATCAGTGGCAACTTACGTTATGAAGCTTATCCTAGAAAAAAGGTTTATACATTTAAGGCAAGAATCCAAAGTAAGAGTAATGAAAAAACTTAGAAAAAAGATCCTACTTGCAACAAAGTTAGGAGTTGATAATTTACGCTCTGAAGGAATTAGCTTTATTGAAAAAGAGTTAAAACTAAATGAAAAACTATTTTTCAACAGACATTATAAGCATAAAAATGGTCTATATGGCCGTTGGGAAAGAAAGCAATAGTATATATTTTATCTATCAAAATATTAAATAATGCAATATAGTAATTAATTAATACTTTGATAGGTTTATACTATGGAACTAAATGAAAAATCATACCGACTGACAACAGAACAACTGTCAATCTCATCTAACGCAATTAAATCAACTCTTGACTTAATTTTCAATCAAGGATGCACAATCCCATTTATTGCTCGATATAGGAAAGACTCAACAAATGGATTGGATGAAATAGAAATTGCTAAAATAAAAAAACATTATGAAGATAATACTGATTTATTGAAACGCCAACAGTTTATTATCGATACTCTTGTTAAACAAGATAAACTCACTCCAGAACTAAAAGTATCTATTCTTTCAACAGTAGAAGTTACAACTTTAGAGGATCTCTATGCTCCATTTAAAATAAAGAGAAAAACAAAAGCACAAAAAGCTAAAGAAAATGGACTTGCACCTTTAGCAGAGTTAATTAAAACAACAGATAAAAATATTCAAAAAATACGAACGGAGCAAGAACAAACTTATATTAATGAAAATATAAAAGATTTCGATAATGCCATTCAAGGTGCACAAGATATTATCACAGAAGAAATTGTTCATAATGCAATAATTAAAGATCTTTTAAGACAAGACTATTGGAAACAAGCATCTTTGAAATCAAGTAAAAAAAAGAAAGCAGAAGAAATTAAAGACTTTGATAAATTTAAGGACTATTTTGAGTTTGAACAAAAAATTAGTACACTCAGGGAAAGAAAATCCTCACATCGTTTTAGTGCAATCAGAAGAGGAATAACAAATAAAATTTTAAAAGCAACGATAGAATTCAATAAAGAAAATGCTATTAAAACTATTCAAGCAAATTATATTGAGTTAAAATACTTAGGTTGTGCTCAAATAATTAAAGACTCAATCAGAAAAGCATATATAAACTATATTCATCCTGGCCTAGAACTCGAAATAAAAAGTGAGTTGAAAAAAAAGTCTGATGAATTTGCAATCGAAGTTTTTTCCTTGAATTTAAAAAATTTGTTGCTTCAGCCTTATCTAGGACAAATGCCTGTCATGGGAATTGATCCAGGAATTAGAACTGGTTGTAAAATTGCTTTGATAGACAAGAACGGAACTTTTTTAAACGACTCTGTTATTTACCCTCATCAAGATAGTAAAATTAATAATGCCAAAGAAATAATTTGCAAACTTATTGATAAGTACAATATCCAACATATCGCAATCGGAAATGGTACTTATGGTAGAGAAACACTAGAATTTATCAATAAATCGATTTCTCAAGTCCTTAATAAGAAAACTGCTGCTACTTTAGTTAACGAAGATGGCGCAAGTATTTATTCAGCAAGTGATATTGCCAGAGAAGAATTTCCAGACAAGGATATAACGGTTAGAGGTGCGATAAGTATTGCCCGTAGATTTCAGGATCCGTTGGCAGAACTTGTTAAGATTGATCCCAAGTCAATTGGTGTAGGCCAGTATCAACATGATGTGAATCAATCCAAGTTAAAAAAGTCCTTAAATGAAGTAATAGATAATTGTGTTAACTTCGTTGGGGTTGATCTAAATACAGCAAGTTCTTATTTACTTTCTCATGTTTCAGGAATTTCATCATCTATTGCTTCAAATATTGTGCAAAAGAGAAAGGAAAATGGAGGGTTTACAAATAGGAAAGAATTAGATTCTGTTAATCGATTTACGGCAAAGATATTCGAACAATCAGCTGGGTTCCTGAGAATTTATAATAATGATCAACCACTAGATTCAACTTTTATTCACCCAGAGAAATATTCAATAATAGAATCCTGGTGTAATAAGCAAAAGGTATCAATCAAAGAATTAGTCAAAGAGAATAAAATTATTAAACAGTTTAAAGATGATCAAGATCTTTCCCAAGAATTAGGAAGTTATACTCACCTAGATATAACGAAAGCGTTAGATGCACCCAGACAGGACCCAAGAACAATCTTTGAATCTTTTCAGTATAGGGAAGATATATCAAAGATATCTGATTTAGCAGAAGGTCAATTCTATCCAGGAATAATAACAAATATAACTCAGTTTGGAGCATTCGTTGATATTGGTATCAAAGAGAATGGATTGATTCATATTAGTCAAATGTCAGATAAATTTGTTGAAAATGCCTTCTCTGAATTAAAGGTAGGGCAAACAGTAAATGCAAGACTATTAAAACTTGATATTGATAGAAAAAGGATTTCACTTTCGTTAAAAAAAAGTTAATTTAAATCAAGCAACAAAACGGAGCGCAGAGCGTTACAGAGAGAGGATATTATGACTGATGTTTTTAAAACCATTATTGAACCATTTAGAATAAAAATGGTTGAACCATTAAAGATTACAACAAAAGAAGAAAGAACTGATATTCTCCAAACAGCAAATCATAATTTATTTTTAATTGATGCCAAAGATATTTTAATCGACTTATTAACTGACAGTGGAACTACTGCGATGTCAGCATCACAATGGGGAAGAATGTTAAATGGAGATGAGTCATATGCTGGTTGCAAGTCATTCTATGCATTTAAAGAAGAAGTGCAAAAATTAATGAACTTTAAGCATGTCTTCCCTACCCACCAAGGAAGAGCAGCAGAGAGAATTTTGTTTTCTATTATTATTAATGACGAACAAAAACATATTATGAATAATAACCACTTTGATACAACCAGAGCAAATATTGAGCAATTAAGTGGTAATGCAGTTGACCTCGTCATTGATGAAGGCAAAATTCCTGAATTAGAACATCCATTTAAAGGAAACCTAGACCTAGATAAGGTCAAACAGTTCATCGAAGAAAAAGGTGCTGAAAATATACCTATGTGTATGATTACGGTAACAAATAATTCGGGAGGAGGACAACCTGTTTCAATGGAGAACATCCGTGAAGTCAGTAAGATTTGCAAGGAAAATAATATTACATTATTTTTTGATGCTTGTAGGTTTGCTGAAAATGCATGGTTTATCAAAACAAGAGAAACGGGCTACCAAGACACATCAGTAAAAGAGATTGTCCAAGAAATGTTTAGCTATGTTGATGGATGTACTATGAGCGCCAAAAAAGACGCACTCGTTAATATTGGTGGTTTCCTAGCATTTAATGACGATGCACTAGCAGAGCAAGTCAAAAATATCGAAATTCTAACAGAGGGTTACCCTACCTATGGAGGCCTTGCCGGTAGAGACTTAGAGGCCATGGCACAAGGGTTAGAAGAAGTAATATCTGAAGATTATTTACATTACCGTATCTCTTCTACAAAATATCTTGGAGATGCATTAACTAAACTAGATATACCTGTCATGAGACCAATTGGAGGACATGCAGTTTATATTGATGCCAAGAAATTTCTTCCCCACATTCCACCTCATCAATTCCCAGCACAAGCATTAGCATGTGAACTTTATTTAGAGGGTGGAATCAGGTCTGTTGAAATTGGAAGCTTGATGTTTGATAACTCAGAAATGGAATTACTCCGCCTAGCAATTCCAAGAAGAGTATACACACAAAGCCATATTGATTATGTGATTGAAGTTTTACAGAAAGTAAAAGAGAAATCATCTCAAATAAAAGGGCTCACTATTACAAAATGCCCACCATACTTAAGGCATTTTAGTGCTCACTTAGAACAAGTTAAATAATGATTGAATATGTCCAGCTACATAACCCCGATGATAGGGTCTTAAAAAAAGCGTCACAGATACTGAGTGAAGAAAACATAATCTGTTTTCCGACAGACACTAGTTGGATATTGGCGGCATGTATTACTAAAAAGAAGGCCATTGAAAAATTATATAAAATTAAACATGAAAATGATAAAAAGCATTTTTCAATTCTATGTAATGATATTTCAAGGGCAACTGAAGTTGCTCAGATTGATAATAATGCATTCAAAATATTAAAAAAAATAATACCAGGAAATTATACATTTATTTTTGAAGCAACAAAACAATTGGCAAAGCAAATAAAAGCATCCAAAACAGACAAAGAGGTAGGTATTAGATTTGTACCCTCTATCTTGGTTAATAAGCTGATTGAAATTCATGGTGAATTATTAATTAGCACTAATATTCCAAAATCACTGTTTAATAATGATGAAGAAATTTATTCATATATGTTAGAAGATTCTATTTCTCACCTAACTGAATTAATTATTGATCCTGGAGAATTTGAATTTTCAGGGGAGTCAACAATTATTAACTTAGTAAATCCAGGCAATCCAAAAGTTGTTAGAGAAGGTACTGGAGACTATTCTTTATTTCAATAGACAATTAACTTGAAAATTACTAAATTTAACTTATTACTTAATTTACGTAGGATTAATTATGAAACTAGCAACAAGAGATAATAACACAAGAGATGGCGAATTAATTATTGTAGATAAAGCGGGTCAAAATGCGTGTCTCGCTACTGATATTGCTCCTAACTTACAAACAGCACTGGATAATTGGAGTGAACTTTCAATGAAGCTAACACAGCGTTACAATGACTTATGTCAAAAGAACCTAACGAATACCTTTCAAGTAGATACAAACTCCTTATTAGCACCATTACCAAGGGCATATGAGTGGATTGATGGAAGTGCATATATAAATCATATCATTCTAGTGAGAAAAGCGAGAGGGGCAGAGCCTCCAGAAACCTTAAATACTGACCCCTTAGTCTACCAAGGAGGTAGTGGAAAACTATTAGGCCCCAATGCTGATATAGAACATTTTGATACCACAGGAGGTATTGACTTCGAATCTGAGATAACTGTTATAACAGATGATGTACCTATGGGAACTAAAAAAAGTGATGCTGCAGGTAATATAAAGCTAATTATGCTTGCAAATGATGTATCACTTCGCAATATAATTCCCGATGAATTAAAAAAAGGATTTGGTTTTTTTGTCTCAAAGCCGGCCACTGCATTTTCCCCGTTTGCTATTACTCCGGACGAGTTAGGACAAAGCTGGGATGGTGGTAGAGTATATTTACCACTCAAGACAACGTATAATGGAAAACCATTTGGAAACCCTAATTCAGGCCCGGAGATGCATTTTAGTTTTCTAGATTTAATTCAACATGTTACACAAACAAGGTCATTAACAGCAGGAACAATTATTGGTAGCGGAACAGTTTCTAATAAAGACCAGAGTAAAGGATCAAGCTGTCTTGCTGAAAAAAGAATGTTAGAAAAAATTGAAAAAGGAGAAATTACAACTCCGTTTATGAGCTTTGGGGATACTGTAGAAATTGAAATGTTAGATAATGAGGGTAATTCAATATTTGGGAAAATTGCACAAAAAGTTGTAGAAAAAAGGGATTAGTATGATGCCAGTTCTATATAATTATTTTCGATCATCTTGTTCATGGCGTGTTCGTATTGCTCTTGCTTTAAAAAATATTAACTATGAATACAAAAGTATTCATTTAGTTAATAATGGTGGAGAACAAAATTCCCAAGATTACAAAAAGATTAATTCAATCTCTCAAGTACCTACTTTAATTATTGAAAATAAAATATTAACTCAATCAATACCAATTATTGAGTTTCTTGATGAGCTTTATCCTAGTTCAAGAATTATCCCGAGCGACAAAGAGATAAGATTTAAATCACAAGAAATTGCAAACATAGTTTCCACTTATATTCAACCTCTCCAAAACCTATCTACGATGCAATACTTAGTCAAAAACTTTAAAATTAGTGACCAACAAAAATTAGACTGGAGTAGAAATTGGATACAGAAAGGTTTTGAATCTATTGAAGTTTTATTAGGCAAAGACACTTATAAATTCACAGTTTCAGATGAAGTTACTCTTTCCGATTTATTAATTGTTCCACAAGTTTACAATGCAAAACGATTCAATATAGATCTAACAAAATTTCCATTAATTAATAAAATAACACAAGACCTACTCCAACTAGAGGCATTTCAAGTCTCTCATCCTCATAACCAGCCAGACTGTCCTTCTGAGCTGAAAGGAAAAATTTAATTTTCTTTAAATAAAAAAGTCATATTTACGGTGGATAAAAATAGCAAGCATCCAACTGCTTGGTGAATACTGGCAATTGCCACAGGAACTGCAAATAATAATGTAACTATTCCTAAACAAAACTGTAGAATTACAAGAATCATTGTTAAATTAATACTAGCGTTTTGCTTTTCACTTACTGACTCAGCAGTCGATTTAACTTTTATAAAGATAATAAAAAATAAAATCGACCATCCAAGTAGTCGGTGAATAAACTGAACCGCAGCAGGATTACTAACAAAATTCTCGAAAAGATTATTTAGTATAAATAACTCATCAGGAAAAAAGCTATCCCCCATAAGAGGGAATGAATTATATATTTTCCCTGCGTGTAGTCCTGCTGTCAGCGCCCCGAAAAATATCTGCGTCACTATTAGTAATAAAAATATTTTACTAGTCATTGATAATATTTGAAAATATTTATTCTTTTTTATTTTAGCTAAATCTAAAATAATCCACAATAAATACCCCATTATGAAAAACGCAAGAAGCAAATGGGATGCAAGTCTAAAGTGACTTACCTCGGGAATATTTACAAGTCCACTTTTAACCATATACCATCCTAGTAAGCCTTGCAGCCCTCCTAGAATAAATGCAATTACTAGTTTAATTTTAAATTTATTAGGAATTTTTTTTCGTATTGCAAAATAAACTCCCGGAAAGAAAAAAGTAACTCCTATCAACCTGCCCCAGAAGCGATGTAAGTATTCCCAAAAGAATATATGTTTGAACTCTGTTAAAGTCATATTAATATTGACAATATTATACTCTGGAAATTGTTGATATTTGGTAAAAGCGGTTATCCAATCCTGATGGCCAAGTGGAGGAATCACACCCATTATTGGCCTCCAGTCGACCATAGAAAGCCCTGACCCTGTAAGCCTAGTAATTCCACCTATAACGACCATTAAAAAGGTAAATATTAAGATGATAACTAACCATATTATTATTGCATTATTTTCCTTCATTCACTGCTTTTATAATAATAAAATTGTTTTCACAAAGAATATCTTTAGGTATTAATTTTTTTGTGAGATATAATTAATTATGAATAAAGCTAAGAGTAATTTTCAAAATGATAGTTCTATCTATGGCCCTATCAAATCATGGAGACTGGGACAATCTCTGGGGGTTGATCCATTATTTAAGACTTCAATTTGTTCATTTAATTGCATTTATTGTCAGCTAGGAAATATTGTTAACCATACTAATGAACGTAAGGTTTATGTTTCTACTGAGAAAGTAATTAAAGATTTACGTAAAACTTTAATTAAATGTGAAAAAATTGATTATATTACGTTTTCAGGAAATGGAGAGCCCACTTTAGCATTAAACTTAGGTGAAATTGCGACAAAGATTAAAGAAATCGTTCCCGATGCTCCTCAGGCCATATTAACAAATGCGACAACTTTTGATGATCTGACAGTAATTGAAGATTTAAACATATTTGATAATGTAATAGTTAAGCTTGATGCTTCAAATGAAGATATGTTTCAAAAAATAAATCGACCAGTTAAAGGAATTACGCTTGATCATATTGTTCAAAACATAATAAACCTAAAATCTTCTTTCTCTGGTAGAATAGATGTGCAAGTTATGTTTTTACCTGTCAACAATAAATCTATTGATGATCTTGCAAAACTACTAACCCAAATATCCCCAAACTCAGTCCAATTAAATACACCGAAAAGATCCTATCCATTAAGCTGGCATAGAGAAAACAGGGGAAATCATAAAGAGATTTTTGACTATCAAGTTAGAGAGTTAAGCACCATCTCAAAAGATGATGCTTATTTAATTGAAGAGAAGTTAAAAAGTTTAACAAACCTAAAAATTAGATCTATTTACTAGCTTTCCACTTAAGGCCAGAAATATACTTTGATAATGCTGTAATTTCTTCATCCTTAAGTTTTTTTACAAAAGTAACCATCTTCTTTGTACTTCCATTATTTCTTTTTTTGCTTTTAATATCTTTTATTTGTGATTCTATATACCAATCATATTGACCACCGATTCGAGGTGCTTTTTGAGATTTTTTACCTTCCCCTTGTTTTCCATGACAAGAAACACATTTTCTCTTATACAATTTTGCTGCATCAACTTCTGCAAAGCTAACACTCGAAATTAATAAACCTAATAATACTGATAACATTATCTTTGTTTTCATACTTTTATACTCCATTTTTAATTATTCGATAAAGTAATATTTAAGGTGATTTATGTCAATAATACATATAAGGAAAAGCTACCAATAAAAATTATTTATAGCATTAATGGTATATATTTACTAACCTTGTGTAATAACAGCTTTTTTGTTATTCATATTTTTATAAAAAAAAGCATATTTATATTATAATATAAATATACCTAGGAAATCTTATGTCAAATGGCCATAGCTATACATCTTACCAACTAGACTCTAATGGATTAATTCCCTGGACTCCGGAAGAGGATCAAATTTGGGCAACATTAATAAATAAACAAGATGAACTTATTCAGGGAAGAGCTTGTGATGAATTTATAAAAGGAGTTAAACAACTAAATTTATCAACAAGTAAAGCTCCTCAAATTAATGATATTAATAAAATTTTAATTAGAGAGACAGGATGGCAAGTAGAAGCTGTCCCTGCTGTAATCCCAGCAAAACATTTCTTCACACTACTATCAGAAAAAAAATTTCCAGCAGCAACATTTATACGAAAATCACACGACTTAAAATATATTCAAGAACCAGATATTTTCCACGAAATTTACGGACATTGCCCATTATTAACAAATCAATCTTATGCTGATTTTGTTCAATACTATGGAAAAATGGCATTAAAAGCTCCTCCTAAAGTACGAAAATATTTATTTCGAATTTTTTGGCACACTATTGAATTTGGTCTGGTTAAAACTGATGACGGAGTTAAAATATATGGAGCAGGAATTCTGTCTTCTCCTGAAGAAACTCAGTATTGTTTAAAGGAAGCCACTCAAAGTAAGTACATGCAATATAATTCTCAGCGGGTTCTTAGAACTCCATTTAGAATAGATATACTTCAGGATCACTATTTTGTTATAAATGGCCTAGATGATCTTACAGAATTAATAAAAGAAGATTTTATTGCTTTGGCCGAAGAGGCAATAACGCTCGGCGACTATGCTCCTACTTTTGATCCTGATCCAGATGGTAATTATGCAAGATACAACTAAACTAGAATTACTTTTAATCGACCAAGTAAAAGAACAATTACCTCAAGAATGGATCATTGCAGATGATAATAAATCAATATACAGAGAGTTTCAATTTAAAGGTTACTACAAGACAATTGCATTTGTTAACTTGCTTGCATGGCACGCTCAGGATCAAAAACATCATCCCGATTTAGAGGTTACTTTTGGTAAAGTTTTAGTTAAATTAACGACACATGATGTAGATGGCCTATCAGTTAAAGATCTTGAGATGGCAAAAACAATTAATAATATTTAGTTCATAAAGTGATTTCGTAAGATGAAATAAGGAATATACTATGGAAACAATTGCGTTAGTCGATACACTAAAAAAAAAGTGGTCCACAGGTATTACAACACAGGACGTTGATTTAATTTTAAGCTTGTACAGCCCCAAAGCCATTCTGAAACCAACCCTATCTCCAATCATCAGAACAAATTTTGAGGATATCAAAGCTTATTTTATAGGGTCAGAGCAATATAATGACTCTGGCTTTATTAATAATGGAATAAATAAAATTGATTTTACGCAATCTTTTATTAATGAGTTCCAAAAATGTATTATTGATGTAGGAAAATATACATTTTTTAAACTTGATAATCAAAAAATAGAAGCTGACTATACATTTGTTTATCTTAAAGATAATGCTGAATTAAAAATAATTTCTCATCATTCTTCTTTGGCCGTTGATTAATACTACTTGAATTATAATTTTAAATTAATATAATTATATCTATGAATAAAATAAAACTATCCTCCAGTATTTTAATATTAATCTCATTTTTATTGCTAATCCCAGGACTAACACAACCGATTTTAAGTTTTAAAATGGAAACTAAAGTTGATGCTAAAGTAAAAAAGTTTTCAACAACAGGGCTTGAAAAAACAAGATCAATTGTAGGAACTGTCAAGGAGCTATTAGAAATCAAAAGATATTTAGTGGCATTTCTCATTTTATTATTTAGTATTTTAATTCCTGTCATTAAAATTATGATGCTTTTAATTGCCTTATTTAATAGGGACACCCAAAAAAAGAAAAAATATTTTAACTTTGTGAACTCCGTTGGTAAATGGTCAATGGCAGACGTCTATGCTGTTGGAGTTTTTATTGTCTATCTATCAACGGCGGGTAGAGAACAGACAAAAGCATTCGACATGAGATTCTTGGGTATGGAACTTCCTGTAAAAGTAACAACTATCATGTCGTCATCTCTTGAAAGCGGATTTTATTATTTTACTGCTTACTGTATGGTCTCAATTTTATCTTTGCATTTTATCAAGTCATCCTTAACTAAGCAGATTTCCTCAAGTTAACTAACTCTATATAAGTGACTACTTCAGGAATGGTATCGGAAACCCAATTTATAAACAATTCAAGAGGAACCCCCTCTATTTTAGCCGAATTCCATGACCTGAGGACTAATTGATTAAGTAGGCCATAGTCTATCATTTCACCTTGATTTTTTCTTGACTCAATAAGAGCTTCATCAATTTCTTCTATATAATGCTCTTTTAAAACTATCAGATAATCATCTCTATTCATTTTTATCTCCAAACTATAATTTAAATAGATATTACGGAAGAAAAGAATATTAATATTAGTTCTTAAACTATTAAGATCACAACAATAAATAATAATTTCTCATCAATAACGACTAAGATTATTTAAAATATGTGACTCCATAAATGACTCGAAAGTAAATTTGAAATTTTAACACCCAAATTATTAACAACTTCAATATTGAAATGCTAAAATTAGCTAGTAAATTAATTCAATTATGCCCAATCAATCTAACTCAAGGCTTGATTGCCTATTATAGAATATGCCCCAGCAAAAAATCTCTTTTATTAATACTAATGATAATAAAATTCTAAACCTGAATTAAAAAAGGTATAACCATTTTATTAAAATATATAATATATAACTTTAATTACTATAAAAAAATAATATTAAACTTACTTAACTATAAGAAATCTGTAACACATTATTGTATTTACAATATATTATCTTCAGTAACTTAATTGACTATCAACTACTGCCGATAAACATTGATGTTCTTCATTAATAATATATTATTTTATTTGTTAATTTTTACCAACTCAAATGCTTCTGCAAATAATCAAATTGCTTGTGAAAATACTTTTAACCTTGCCCCTGATGTATTTAGAATTTGCTACATTTCTTTGAATAACAAGGAAGAAATGAAGCAATTGAAAGACAAATATAAAGATTCTCCAAATATTGAAATTGTCGAACTCATGGCCAATGGAACAAACCCGAATCAAAGTGTAAGAAATAGTTTAGATGCTCTCCGAACTTGTCTACCACACACACGAAAAAATAATCCATGTAATGGGCTTGTGGTTTCTGGACATCAAAATGGTTCTTTTTGGGGAGATCTTGCCGAGGGAGAACTAACCCCTGAAGATCTATTATTACTTAGCTGTGACTATCCAAATATTTTCAATAATATAAATTCAGTGTGGCTACAGGGATGTAACACCATTGATGAGGATATTCATAAGACAAAGAATGAAACATCAAGCAATCATAATTCTTTTTTATCAAATATAACATCAATAATAAGAAGATCAAATTCACCACGTTTTCATCAAGATGAGAGCAATTATCATATTACAGATAGGTATGCATCTAGTTTTCCAGAAAGTATTATACATGGATGGGAAGGAATAGCTCCTGGAGTAACTAGTTCAAGTCCAAAATCAATGATTTTACACCTTCAAGAAATATTAATTTTATTAGACGAGACAGATGGAGTGCATAAGTCCAAGGATGAAGTAATGTTGTACCTGAGAGATCAAATAAGGTCCCTTAAAGGTAGAGGATTAACAAGTGATATAAATGAAGATTTCAGCAGTAGTGATTTCATGGATCAAATTTCAACTCATCTTCAAACAATTTTATCAGGTGCTCAATATCAATGTTTATGGCAAACCTACCAACAAAAATATTTTGGAACTGGAAATGTTGATTTAAGAAGACCGAGGTCCATTGACTCTGCATCATCCAGAGACCTTCCCTCTAAAAGTAATCTTTGCAGTTTTTATAAAGAAGCAAATAATCACTATGGATCTTCAACCGATGGCGAAATGATATTAGAGGAAGCGATAAATGACCCCAATTTTTTAAATAATTATGGTTTTGCTTTAAGTAGGGTAATTGATCAATTACCACCTCATACCAAACAACATTGGCAAAACAAAATTAAATCTATGCCACAAATAAAAGATTATTTCATTACAAGACTCCAGACAAACATTACACAATGTAAACAATCATGCAGCGGGGACTACCAGTGTAATGAAAATTGTAATCTAACGATAAATGAACAACTGGAACTAGATATAGCATATTACACCCTAACTGGAACAAAACTAGGAAGAAGACATAACTCAATCAAAAATGATCAGCTAAACAATCATATAATAGAGTCCCTAGAAGCATTACAAGCAACTTCTTTATCCCCTGAGAACGAAAGGTTAAAACAAGAACTCCAAACAGAGTTGACACAAGCTCAACAAGAGGTTGAAAGCATAATTTCAACTTTTAATACTAGTCATTCAAAAAATATTACAAGTATTGAACAGCTTGAAACTCAAATAAACTGGTGCCTGCATCATGACCCAAATAACCAAACAAATGATTGTCAAGCAAGGCACATATTAAACAATCAAACCTCAAGTAAGTTAAGTAGAATTATTGAGTTACAAAATCAATTAGACTCAACACAATTACATGGGCAAGATGATTCGCTAGAAATTTTAAAGACTATAGAATTAGCAGGCCAGAGTGGAAGAATTGATCCAGAAACCTGGGATAAAATAATTCTTAATATGTCTTCCCTTCCTAGCTATATGCAAAAAAGAATATCTGATATTTCACTAAAAAGTAATCCGAGTAATCCAATAAGAAAATTTTATTATGGGGAGTCAACCACTGAAGAAAAATCAGCAAGTCAATTATTACGACAAGTAAAAGAACAAATTACAAATGAAGAAGCTAGATTAAGAGAGCAAGAAGCAATAGTCTTAAGGCCAACAACCAATAAACCAACAACCAATAAACCAACAACCAATAAACCAACAACCAATAAACCAAC
>CAYRDP010000003.1:29174-56997 GCA_964423165.1 uncultured Bacteriovoracaceae bacterium
ATAAACCAACAACCAATAAACCAACAACCAATAAACCAACAACCAATAAACCAACAACCAATAAACCAACGACCAATAAACCAATAACTACTGGTAAATGTAATAAAAACTCTTCCTATAAATTTAATTTTCAAAATTATAGGAGATGTTCTGAGTTCCCTATCGATAGGAGCAATCAAAGTACAAATCATTATAAATCCATTTGCCTAAAATTTGATTATGAAGCAGGTAATAACAATGGAGAGCAAGCAAAGAGGTATTACTTTTCTTCTGATATATGTTATAAAAATGACCTATGCCTAAGAGGACAATATTTATCAAAACTCTATTCTAGAAGTGGGCATTATTGGGAAGGTGGATACAAAGCAGTGTTACAAGGAAGAACTATTTATTGTAGAGGATGGAAGTGCCCCGTTTCAAAAAAGTATACTGACAGAATTACCAATGGTGAATGCAGAGAATTAAATATGGATCAATGTACTGAGTACAAAGGTTGTATCTGGACTAGATAAGTATTTACAGTGAGTTAGTATTATGTTTCAAATTTAATATCATTAATAAATTATTATTTTAATCTTTTATAATCATAGAGTATTAACTATTATTAACCTATGTTCACACTTAGGCCTTACCAACAAGAAGCTGTTAATGCTTCTATCAGTTACTTTAAAAAAAAGAATGATCCTGCTGTCATCGTCTTACCTACAGGAGCAGGGAAAAGCCTCGTAATAGCAGAATTATCCAAGATTGCCAAAGGTAGAGTTCTTATTCTTGCTCATGTAAAAGAGCTAGTAGAACAAAATTATAATAAATATATTAATTATGACCTTGAAGCAGGCATATATTCAGCAGGGTTAAATAAAAAAGAATCTAATCAAAAAGTAATTTTTGGAAGTATTCAATCTGTTGCTCGAGCATCTGATACTTTCTTTGAAAACTTCTCCCTTTTAATTATAGATGAATGCCACCGAGTTACAACAGATGATGAAACCCAGTATAAAACGGTAATTGAAAAATTAAAAAAATATAATTCTACTATTTGTATTCTAGGTCTCACTGCTACCCCATATCGAATTGGTATTGGTTGGATTTATCAATATAACTATAAAGGTGAAATAAAAACTAAAGAAAGTAGGTTTTTCCATCAGTGCATTTATGAACTACCTCTTTCTTATATGATTAAGAATAACTATTTAACAAAACCTATTAAAATAGACATTCCTGTAACCTGCTATGACTTCTCTGAGGTTACTGAAAAAGGCAGGATGTATACCACCAGTGAAATAGAAGAATTATTAAAAAAACAAAAAAGACTTACTCCATTAATAATTAAAAACATTATTGATATTACTGAAAACTATAATCGACAAGGTGTAATGATTTTTAGTAGCACAATAAAACATGCGCAAGAAATTCTTAGCTATTTACCAAAAGATGATTCTAATATTATTATCGGGGATACGGAGCAAAAAGATCGAGATAAAATCATTAATGATTTCAAACGAAAACAGTTTAAATACCTTGTAAATGTATCTGTTTTAACGACTGGATTTGATGCTCCTCATATTGATGTTATTGCTCTCCTAAGGCCAACAGAATCTGTTAGTTTATACCAACAAATAATTGGAAGAGGACTCAGACTAGATGAGTCCAAGAAAGATTGCTTTATTCTAGATTATACAGGAATTGGACATGATCTATACTCTCCTGAAATCAGTGAAAAAAAGCCAACAAGTGATTCTGAAATAGTGCTAGTGAATTGTCCCCTGTGCAGCTTTGAAAATACATTTTGGGGAAAACTAAACTTAGATCACGAAGTCGTCGAACATTTTGGTCGAAAATGTAAAGGGGCGATCCAGAATCCAGAAACACTCGAGTACAACCCATGCGGATATAGATTCAGGTTTAAAAATTGTCATACCTGCGGGGCAGAAAATGATATTTCAGCAAAACAATGCAATAAATGTAAAGCAGTATTGGTTGATGCTGATAATAAACTTAAACAAGCAAAACTATCAAAAAATTCACATGTATTGATTCCTGACTCTGTACAATTCTCTGAACAATTTGACAGAAATGGAAACTCATATCTTGAAGTTAGATACTTTGATTATGATGCAAAATCGATCTCTGAAGTTCATTACCTTAATAATTATACAGGACTTAAGAAATTTAATATTAACTTTCTAAGATCTCATCTAAAAAGGCCTGAGTTTGATATAGAGTTTTCCAATCCACAGGAAGTAGTGCAATACCAAGCTATCATGAGAATACCCTCTTTTATTATTGCCAGAAAACAAGACAAATTCTGGAAAATAACAGAAAAGATTTTTATTGAAGAGCTAGGTTTAAAAAATCATCTGTAATATTGATTTCTTAATCCATTTGTAATATCCGTTGCAAATTCCATCGCTGACTTATTTTCTATTTCCATATTATAAGAAGTAGGAAAGATTAAAAAAGTATGATGATAAGTAGATGGCACCCATGCGGAACAATTTTTAGTTAATTGTGACATTTGCCATAAGCCATCTTTTCCATAGACTAACAACTCATGATCTTTAGGAGAAATTTTACCAAATAAATAAGAAGTAATAACATCTTTACTACCCTGTAGAACTCCTATATTCCAATCTTTTAATTCATCACACATTTTAGGAATAAACCTTGAAATATATCCCCCTTCAGATTGGTTCATGCCTAAAATTGTCATTCCTTCAGAGTAATCCTGAATCAATTCAGGAGTAAACTGGGACCAGAATTTCTCAGCTGAGAAATGCAATCCTGGTGCATCTGCTATCATTGCTTTTTTAATGTTTGGAGAAAAGTAAGGTGAAAAAGTTTTAGAGTGAACTAACGCACCAATCGCCCCTGCTGAAGCTCCATAGACAAGCAAATCTTCGACCTCTGAAAACTTAATAAGGTTATTTTTATATAAATATTCAAATGTTTTTTCTATATTTCTAAAACCTTGATGATGTACCTTAATCTTTCCCCTCATGTATTTTGCCGTATGTCTTCCCAAATGAGCATCTCCTGTACAATAAGGTAAATATAAATAAGAATGATCTCTGGCCGGTGATTTAGTTGAAGCAAACATACTCAAAATAGGTAATGATGGTATCGGAAAAATCCAAGTACGCAGATTAGGTCCATAACAAGTAGAAGCACTCCAACATGCGCCTCCCCCCATAAATTCAATTGCTAACTTTTTAGTTGATTTATGCTCAATCCATATTTTATATGGAGCCCCAGAACCGCACTTGGCACCCGGGATTGTATGTTTAGTCCATTTTCTGGCATGAACTGTTGAAATCAAAATAGCAATAAATAACATGAATTTAAATGAAGATAACATATTTAGTCCTTTAAAAATGTTTAGTTATTCTTACACCCAAATCATAGAATCACAAGTTAGCAAAGTATTTAACCAAGAATAATTACTTAATCCATATTCTTTTTAATAGTTGTTTTATTAATTATTAAACTTTATTTATATATAAAAGATTGAAAATTATTAGAAGATAATTAATACTTCATTCAAAATCAAAGTTTACATTCAATGCAATAAACTAACCAATTAATATTACAAGGAATAGATTCATCACAGTCATCATGACTTGTAACACCATGGTTATCTGCTACCTCCTTCCCTGATATAATTTTTATTTTAAATTGAAACTCTTCACTATTAAAACCCTCTAGTCCCAATATATTATTAACTGATTCCATGTTTCTATTAATTACCGAACTATCTGCCAAGCTCGTCTCTCTATCAGGGAAGGTAAAAAGCCCACTTTCATCTACTTGATATAAATATAATGAAACCGGTAAATAATTAAAATTGATATCAGTTGTTCCATATATTAAAAATACATTTGAGTAATTAACAGATATTTCTCCATGTAGAGAAGTATAAAAGTTAAATTCATCCATTGTCTCGTTATCACCCGCTATACTTCTTCCATAATATGCAATAACAAGTCTATGACTTACTGTCGCCTGAGCTTGACATGCTTCCAAGCATAATGAAGAGTTTTTTCTAGTAATACTTAAATTAGAATCTTCAATACAGTTATTAATAAACTCCACTTCGGGACATAGAAGTACATTAGTTGGATTCATTGCTCCTTCCATGGACCAATTTTCTCTATATTGTTCATCACCAAGAAACTTAGATTTCTCTCCTGTACAATTTTGATCAGAGAACTCTAAGGTAACTTCCTGCTGTCCTCCAGTAAGCGTTAGAGCACTGTATGCACAGTACTGTTGATTCATTGTATGGTAACCAATACCAAAAAAAAGCCACTTACCATTATTTAACTCTAGTAAGTTACTATCATTATCTAATCTTCTAATAAGATCATCCTCATGTGCATTCACCCCAGGAAAAACTGATAAGCCTACTTGCAAATTAGTTAAACTTTTTGCATATAAAATCATTCCATGCTCAAATTTGTCTTCCTCACTTAATGCCCCATAGTTTATCTTGATCTTAGTCGTATTAGTTTTTTGCTGGCAACTCAATAAAGAAACACACAAGAATAAAAAAATCACTTTCATAATAACCTCTGTTTTTAATGAAAATATTCAATATTTGCCATTACAATATGCTTTGTATAGCTATAACTATCAGAATCGCTTATTTTATTTATATAATTATACTCTGCAGATAGTTTTATATTTTCGGAGTAACTTTTTATCACTTTTAATGATGGTTTATATACTTTCTCCATGCCTCTAGTACTAAATTGCTCCAAAGTATCTATTAAGTTAATACTCATCGTAAAAACATAATCAAGATCAAAGTAAATCTTTGGTAAGAAAAAATCAAATCTTAATAAGTAAGATTTGTAGTCATAATGAGTATTTACATAACTTGCATTATCAATATACACCGATGCAATCATCGATTTATAGTTTCTTATTTTAAATCTTTGCGTTAGGCCCCATCTCGTAGAAGTATAGCCGAGTTCATCTAAGTAACTGCTGATAGAACTGTACTTAAAAATTGCTTTTGTTCTTCCTGTACTAAAAATACTGATATCGTTACCGATTTCTATCCCAAAAGAATCATTATAAAACTCTAAATCAGTGTCAGCATTATGATCTCGCTGTCGATATACATAATCGAAATTGAGTATCATTACATTAGGCTTCCCCCATAATCTACTGAAATACTTTGTATTAATCTTTGGAGTTAAAGTCATTTCATCGTATTGATAAATATTTTCAGTCGTCCGATCAAAATGATACTTTCGATATAAACTAACCCCAGGATTGACAAGAATTCCTCCACTTAAGAATTTTCTAAGATACTTGTAACCAGTTTTTAATATTAATTTATTTTGAGTAGTACCAATACTCTCTTCTTCATCAAGTGCTGATTCTGGTGCATATATAACATTTGTGTCATGACCAATGCTATCAATTAACCTAAAGCTCCAACCTTGCTTATTTCGATGGTTATATATTAACTTAATTGCTTTCATTTCTTTTCTTATCTCAGATGCCATACTCGTTTGGGGCGACCATTTTTCGGCCCTAGATAATAGTGGCAATAACCTTGATTCAAAATATTGTTTGTCTTTCTTTTGAGCTATTAGATTTTGTTTATATATTAATGCGAGTTTGTAGTCAGCTGCTTGCAACAATTTCTTATCAGCACCTTTAATCAGTTTTATTTTTTTATAATATCCGATTGCTTGCTTTGTTTTATCTAACAACTCTGAAAGCAATCCTAGATAATATACAGATGCCGCTTTATTAACTCCAACTTTAGCAGAGAGATCAAACTGTGTCATGGATTCATCTATTTCTCCTAATGCGTATAGTGCTTGCGCATAACTATAATGTAAATCATTGGCCCCCAAAGACTTTTCTTTGCTTGCTAATCTAAAGTTATTTACCGCTAAATCGTATTGCCCAAGTTTGTGAAAACAAAGTCCTTTCCAGTATGCTGCAAGTCCTTTCGTTGATTGAAAGTTATTTAATATATCTGCAGTCTCAATAACTTTTAAATAATTACCCTTTTTATAATTTAAATATAAATCCTTGACCATTTCTCGTTTAGAAAACCCATAGGATTCAATTGAAAAAATTAATGCAAGGAAAATTAGAAATATTATTTTATTGTTCATCATCATCCACTGGAATAATAACTATATTAAAATTTAAGGAAGTACTAGAATTTGAAGACTCAATTTCATTTGATATATCATGCAACTGTTCCATTATATTCTCATCAATACTGTCTTCTTCTTCGCTCTGAGAGTTTTCAACGATAAGTTCTTCTAAAATATTATTTTCATTTCCTGGTACTCTACCCTGGATTGAACTAGAGGAATCTATGGCCCTTTTTCTTGATATCTTATTTAATTTATGCAAATTATCTTTTGTTATTTTGGCATCAATGGCCTCAAACTGACCGCTTGTATTTAAGATTGTCCCCTCTGGGGGTATATATCTACCTGATGATAAGTTTATTGTTCCGACATCACTACTTGGATTATACATATTTAAATTTGTATCATAGGTACTACCAGGTGGAGGTGAAATATATCTGGCAGTTTTTATATCTATAAAACCTCCTGATGGAAGAGAGTACTTACCTCCCCTTGTTTCTGATTGAGTGCCTGAATTATGGTTTTTAACCATTGTGTTTATTCCCTGTATATCTCCTCGAGTCACTTGAGTAGAGATAATGGATAGTAATGAAGATTTTTGTTTATTTGCAACTAAATCACTTGATAAACCTGGAGGGATAATATTATTTGGATATTTTTTATTTTTAGTAGATGTACTATCAATCAGATTTTCATTCGCTTTAAACAAATGAAACTGCAAAGGAGATAGCCTAGTAGGAAAGCTTAAGTCATCTTCTTCTGGGTCGTTTATAGAAAATTGACCCTCTCTTACTATATAAGAACTTTCAGACATCGTAATATTGCTGAGTTCTTCATAAGTATAATCTCCTCCTTCTTCGATTCTACTTAAACTTACTTCTCCTTCAAATGTAATAAGTGAAGTTATATGGTTTTCTTCGTTATACATAACTTGAAAATCAGTCCCTCTAACTCCAAGAGATGTATTATTTGTCTTAATTACCATTTTAGGTTTATCATTTTTTTCTGAAAGCAAATCTTTAACAACCTTTGATCGCATGAATCCTTTGGCCAAACTAAAAAATTTAGTTCCTTCTTTGGGAAATCTTTTGACTAAAACAGTACTATTAGGTCCTAGAGTCATTGTCGTTTTATCAAAGAATAAAATTTTCACCATACTTTTTTCTTTAGTTTCTAAAGATGCATTTTTAAAGATAGGATCACCCTTAAATAGTTTAGACTCATTAGCAAAAGCAGTTCCTCTAAGTAAAATTACTTTGCCAACAACAACTTTTGAAAACGCATTAGAAATACTGCATAGAAAAGCAATCGTAAAAATCAATTTCATAAGAAAAAGATAACATGGCGAATCTCAACTTACAAAAAAAGCAGAACTATCAAGTATTGTGAAATACAGTGATCTTAGGACATTTCAAATTACTAAACGATCTTGAGTTAAAAATTATACTTTTAAAATAACTCTGAACATTTTTAGGGAATAACAAATTCTCGCAATTGCATAATAATTTTTTGCCAATCTTCCTTTGGTACTTCTTGAAACATATTAATATTTCTCACTCTATCAGAGTAAGATTTTTTAGTATATTTAAGAAGGTCTTTTGCCGTAGATTTCTTCTTACTAGTTTCCCTTAATCTTTCTCGGAATACATCGTAATAAGCCCGTGCATTTTGATTTCCGGTCATATAATCAACCCAAAAGCTCATCTCGTATTCAAGGTGAGGTATATACCCTAAAGGAATATTCCCAGACCAGAAATAAGTTGTTTCAGCACTTCCGGTTAAATAAAGAGAATCATCATACTTCATTATCGCAGTTTTACCTGTTAGAGCTTCTGCTAAATCTTTTCTAATAACTCTTTCATATCTCATTATCATAAGATCTCTCTGTGACCATACTTTTTCCATTATCTCACCGAGCATATCATTTAATTCAAAATCAATCTCATCTCGTATATTTTCACCTTTTAGTCTTCCACTGCTTAAAACCTTTTGCCTCGCATTTGACTGATTGACTTTGCAGAAAAGTGTATAAGTAACATTTTTGTTCCATATTACTCTATGATTTGTATAATCATAATCCAGAGGACAAACAATTTTATCGTAATTACCTAAAGATCTACCCCGATTTTCTAACTTAATATCACGATCACATAGGCCATCGATATGATATGCTTTGAAAGTTGCAATAGATATTCCAGTTGGTGAAACCATTCCATCATTACTTCTCATATTTTCATAATAAGTTCGATTTTTATCAAAGCTGTAATCATAATCCCATGTAAAAGGCATTGGAATTCCACTAATATCAACACTTCTTGATACTGCGTCCTTTGGACTCTGGCCGCAGAAAAAATCCTCAGCATAACTTGCCGCTTCATTTATGCCTTGAATAAGTCTTCCATCATGAAACTCTAGTTCATTTAATTGATACAAATCTGAATCCATATCCATTCCAGAAGCAAGCCATTCATAGTACATAACTTTCTTTTGTAATGCTGCATCTACATTTTGAATACTGATCATATGTCTCATCTTAGTCATTTCTGCTTTATGCATTATACTTTTTCTATATTCATCAAATCCTTGCGCTACCGTTTTTGTGTGCATTTTTATAATATGACTTGGTGCACCTCTCTTTATTGCTTTGTCTAACTCTTCTTTTGCTTCTTCTATTTTTTCGCTTGCATGATATCTGTCCCAATGTTTAACAAGAAATTCTTCTACGATTGGGGCCCAGACTAAAAAGATAACGGTTTCAACGAGGTAAGAACCAAGTGCTACAACAGGATGAACTCGAACTAGTTTACTGCCTTGCCAGAAAAACTTCAAACCTGATCGAGCAAACTTTCTATGTTGATGTAAAGTCTTACCAAATTTAATAATTGTTTCAGCAGTTTTTGGTTTAAATGCAAATTGAACAAGTCGCTCACTTTTAGCAAAAATATGTCCTAAGGTTTGAACAGTTTTGTGTGAAAGATATGCTGCTCCTAAAAGTCCCATAACATTTGGAATTTTATTAAATAGATATGATCCGGCATGAGACCTGAAATGTTTCCATAATTTATTTAATACTTCTTTACGTGTTTTAACTCTTAAATCATCATCTTTAATTGAGCTTGTGGCAAAGAGCTCTTTTACTATAGGGTGATAATAAATATCTTGAAACACAGATTGTGCCATCATACCAGTTGCGAGACCTAGATAACTTGCCATACCTGGATTGATCTTTCCTCTAGTAATCATATGAGATAAATCTACTGTCATTTTATTTGTTTTCATAAATAAGGCAAAACCTATATGACCAATTGGATCTTTTAAGCTTTCAATAAATTGAGTACAAGCGGTTGAATCATCTCCTATAAAACAGTGAGTGAATTCTAGTGCCGCTACGGCCCAATAAAACTTGGCCATTTCGGCAGTCATTGCACCAAATTGATTCATGTGTGTTATATCTTCAATACCCTTATGAAATCCTGCTGGATCATGAACGGCTTTTCTTGCTTCACGATCAGCAACCATTTCTTGATAAGCATTCGGATCAAAGGTTGCAACTCTATCATCATTCCCATGAACTAATGGTTGAGTAATTATTAATATTAAAAATGTAAGTAATGAAAAACTGCGTAAAAAATTAGACATAATTTTACCTTTTAGGTTAGACATTTTGGTAAGTTGTATCAAAACTAAAGAAATTCTCAAGGGAAGTTCCACAAACTGAAATATATTCATAGATCTGTTTGATATTAAACAATTATGAGTCTATAAGTTGCTGAAATAATATAATTATCTTTTTATATTATTAATTACTGAACTAATTGTTTTTTTCATATTCATAATTATTTGAGATGGCATACTATCTAAGATGAAACTTGTAGTGGTCGCCTTGAGGCTTAACTTAGCATATGTTTTATTGCTTAGTTGCTTTAGCTTCCAATTTACTTCAGTCGTATCCATAATAGGCATATGTGAAAGTCCATATTTTCTTTTCAATATTTTTGCTTCTCTTTTAGTAACCATTCTACTGTTAATAATAATTTCAGAAGGTAAATTTGTAACATTTACTTTGGAATAGTAACTGCTAGTCGTAACATTATCAATTTTAGACCAAGTATATAGAACATTGGGATTACTTGTTTTGAATACTTTCATTTTTGCTAAATTGGGTGTGTGATAATTACAATAGGAATATTGGCAGAATTCTTCATAATTATTAATAATGTTTAAAATTTCTTCCATTGACTTATCTGAGTTAAACTCTCCCACTCCTTTATATACACCAGGTCTTATTCTTCTAGCATCTACTTGAAAGTTATTTTTTTGATTAGAAATTGCTAATAATTTTTTATCTATTAATTTTTGAATTAGTTTTATCCATGAATTTTCCACTTCCTTTAATGTTTTCCTTGAAATAGTTTTCCCTAAGCTCGTTGCATGGTTTGCATTGAACATCCCAATGCATTCTCCCCAAACTTGAGTATAAGCAGGAACAAACCCATCGGTCAGTCCTTTCCATTCGCCACCGGGCTCATTATACTCGCTCATAGTTTGTTTCATAATTTTATCAGTAAAAGCAAAAGGTAAAAAAGAAGAAGTTAATTGTTTTGGAGTTTGATAAGTAACAACGGAATATATTGGTGGTAATAAGTTTGACTGATCAATCAGTAAATTATAATTTGCTGCATAGTCAACGGCCATTTGAAAAAGGAACTTTTTCTTATGTACCTCAAATCCAGCTGCCGTTGCGATATTATGAATTATTTTATTTCTAGCGACGTCTTCCTTTAACCAATCAATTAAATAATCACCTTGATTAGGAGAGCTCATTGTGACAACTCCTGAGATAAAACCACGTAAAGTCAAATCTCGTGCTGCAACTCTGGCAACTAAACCACCAAGACTATGGCCAATTAATAATACTTGGCGTCCTTCCAATCCAAATCTACGTATCCATTTACGAAGTTTCATGGCCCTTTCTTCTACACTGGAATTACCTTTTGGGTCAGCGGGTACTGTAACAAACTCAATATTATTATCATAAAAAAGGTTTTCAATTTGTTCAAAGTATCCACCTAAATTTCCAAAATGACCTAATGTTAAAATTGTTCCTCTTGTGCCTGTTCCTGGTACTAATAAAATAATATCAGCAGGTCTTTCATAATTAGTTCCAATTGATCTTCCAGGGTGCAGGCATTCTGAAATATCGCTTATGGCCCAAGCTGAATTAATAATAGTAATAAAAAGAAATATAAATTTCATAGAAGAGTCCTTAATTAATTTAACTTGGTTAATTTCAGCATGAATATGATGATATATGCACTGCTCAACGCAGCAACAATTTAGAACTTACGATTTCCAATAAATTCAATAATTTTGGTAATTGGCATAGCAGCGTTTTGAATTTCTTCAGAATTACTTTCAGGCATTAATGATAATTCATTAACCATAATATTTAGTATCTCTTGTGACTCTTGTAAAAGTAACTTGGCCCTATTTTCAACTATTTGAATCGCATCAGTGAAGTCTGCGTTACACCAAATAGATTGTAAATTAATTCCATTCTTAAATTTTTCATATGAATCATTATGGTCAATAAGCCATTCGAAAACTACTGAGTTGATAATTCCATTATCTAAGTCAAGAAGTGCATCTTTTTGAGAATTACCACTAAAATCTAATGTGTCATCCATCATCTGAAATGCTAGCCCTAACTTCGCCCCAAGCTTTCTAGCGTAGTCTACCATCGTTTGTGAAAGGCCAGCGTAAATGGACGGAGCAACTGTGCACCAACTTAAAACACTAGATGTTTTCTTCATAGCAATTAACTCAATAACTTCTCTCGTATATTCTCTTGATTTTGAGGCATTGAGCTGAATCCACTCCCCTTCTGACAACTCTTGAATTACAAGACTCATTTCTTTTACTAATTCTAAGTTACCTAGATTACATAGTCCAACAATAACATCTGCTAAGAGGTAGTCACCGGAAAGCACGGCATATTTATTTGAACTAACAATATTTATTGAAGGATTGCCTCTTCTAGTAGTTGCATTATCCACAACATCATCATGAGCTAAGCTAGCAGCATGAACTAATTCAATGCTTTTAGCGTATGGAGCAAGGTCATCAGGATTTATATTGTAGAGATTACCTATTAATAAAGTTAGTAAAGGTCGGAGTCTTTTACCACCAATTAATACCGTTTTATTTAACAGATTATTAACTTCCTGGTTTTTACTAGTAGAATTTAAACCTATACCAATATTATTTAATTGGGCCATGACATTTGATGGAATACTCTTAAAAAGATCGTGTTTCATATATTGATATTAATCCTATATTATTAGCCGTTTAGTAGCACTAATGGATTATATTGTAAATCATTGAAATAAAGTTTAATTAGCACATGATAATACAAACACTTAATTACAATTATCCTTGAAGGTTTAGGTATAAATATGTATTAATCAGACTAAATTAACTCTTAGCAAAATGGACAAGATGAACACTGCGTTAAATAAAAGAAAAGAAGAATCTTATAAAATTTTTGATAAAATAGCTCCTACTTATGATGCTCTCAACTTAGTATTATCAATGGGTGTCGATAAATATTGGAGAACTAAATTTTTAAATCACTTACCACAAGTAAAAAATATTCAAGCACTAGACCTTGCTACCGGGACAGGAGATGTTCCACTTGTTTTAATTAATGACCCTAATGTCAAGAATGTAACGGGAAATGACCTTTCATCTGGTATGATTAAATTCGGACGTAAAAAAATAAAAAAGAAAAATAAGGAAAATAAAATTCACTTAACGATAGGTGATGCTATGAATATTCAAGCAAGTGATAATTCATATGATCTAGTAACAATTTCATTTGGTATTCGAAATTTTAGTGATCCCTTTAAATCTCTTTGTGAAATTCAAAGAGTTTTAAAGCCTGGAGGTAGATTATTAATTCTAGAATTTTCCATGCCCTCATTTTGGGCCATTAGAATACCTTACTTAATATACTTCCGTTTTATTTTACCCTTAATTGGAAACTTTTTCTCTAAGCATAAAGACGCTTACAAATATCTAAATGAAACAGTAGAGCAATTTCCATATGGACAAGATTTTACAAATTTATTAACGAAAGCAGGATTAAACAATAGCAAGTATACTGAATATACTTTTGGACTGGCAACGATGTATCAAGGTGACAAATAAAAGTGTTAGATTGGCTTGAATTAAAAAATGTTATTTTATCTGATTTATCTAAAGTCGTAGATTCAGACCGTCTTATATCAACATTTAAATATAATTTAGAAACTACAAATATAAAAGAATTAATTAATTATACAGCCTCGTATCCTCTTGCTTACTTTTCAGATAAAGAGAAAAAAAATAGATACTTGGGAGTTGGAAAAATAAAATTAGCAAATAATATTCAAGATTTTAATAAATACTTAGAACTAGTCGAAAACTATCCAGAGTTGTATTTGATGGGGGGGCAACGCTTTGATCAAGACAAAGAAATCTCTCCGGAATGGACAAGTTTTAATGATTATTTTTATTTCATACCCCAGATTCTTTTTATCGATAATTCTAAATCAATTACTATTTCAATTAATATTGATCATTCCAAGAATATGAGTCAGCAAATCCTTGAGATAGAGAAAGGGTTGAGCTTCACTAATAATTCAAGAATTATGGCCAGTAACCCTGTAACTTCGTCTGAAGAGTTTCCAGAACTAGACACTTGGAACAAAAATGTTAATAAATGCCTATTCCAAATCCAGGAAAATATTTTACAAAAAGCTGTTCTTGCTCGAAAAAAGATTATCCAATTTGAATCCGAACTTAATATCAAAGATTATTTTTTAAACATGACCAAATCAAATCCAAATTCATTCCAAGCTCTACTTCAGGTTGATCCTAACTCTGCATTTATCTCTGTTAGCCCAGAAAGGTTGTTTTCTATTGAAAAGAGTTACTTAATCACTGAATCCATTGCTGGTACTACTCCCAGAGGCACTGATCAACCGAGAGATAAAGATTTAGAAAATAAATTACTTAACTCAACCAAAGAGATCAATGAACAAAAAATTGTCACTCAGCTACTAAGTCAAAAGCTTCATGAACTTTCTGAAAAAGTAGAAGTATTAAAAGACAAGCAGGTTTTAAAATTAAAATACATTCAACACTTACATACTACTTTTAAGGCCAAAATAAAAAAGAATATAACCATCACTGAAATAATCAATAAGCTACATCCAACTCCGGCAGTTGGAGGAGGCCCAACCAAACAAGCATTAAAGTTTATTCGCGACCATGAACAGTTTGATCGAGGATTTTATGCTGCACCATTTGGAGTAATAGGGAAAGATAAATCGGACTTAGCAGTTGGAATCAGAAGTATATTAATAAAGCAAAAGACCGCACATATTTACGGTGGAGCTGGAATAGTTCAAGGTTCAGAAGGTAAAAAAGAGTGGATAGAAACACAGAACAAAATGAAAAACTTTCTCGAGAATTATCATATCAATGGATAACCAATCTTAATCGACTTTGGTCTGCCATTATTATTGATGAACTCAAAAAATCAGGAGTAATACACTTTTACCCCTCTCCTGGTATGAGAAATGCTCCTTTACTTTCCGCATTGTCAAACACTACTGGAATAGAAATCCATAGTGGAATTGATGAACGAGCACAAGCTTATCGAGCACTAGGTCAAGCAAAAGTTACGGGAACTCCAAGCGTATTAATTTGCACTTCTGGAACCGCTTTAGCTAATTACTATCCTGCTATTATTGAATCTTATAAAAGCAGAACTCCTATAATCGTTATAAGTGCAGATCGTCCACCAGAGCTCATTATCGGAGATGCTAATCAAACAATAAACCAAACAAATCTATATCAAAACTTTGTTAGTCAATTTATAGACTTAGGATCTCCAACAATAGAATGCTCATTACCTACTGTTGCTAGAACTGTCTCTAGTTTATATAATCGTGCTTATGACTTACAACGACCAGTTCACCTTAACCTTCCTTTCAGGCTTCCATTATGCCATCAAGAACAATTTATTAATCCTCAATACTTAAAAAGTGGTTTTAATATTTTAGAACGAAAGCAGTCATTTACAACTTACTTACCAAAACAAACCATAATTCAATCTAATCAACTAACTCCTATCAGTGAAAAAATAAACACTAACACAAATGGCATTATCGTTGTTGGAGAGCTACCTAATAAATTAAATAAAACTAATATTTTAAACTTAATTAAGAAAATTAACTGGAACTTTTTTCTAGATATAACTAGCTCAATTAAATTTGAGCTAAATGCAAGCGATGGAGCAATCCCAACATTTGATCATCCTGAAATCTATGAACATTTTAATAGAGCATCACCTGAAATGATTATTCATATTGGAGGAAGGGTAACATCTAAATCTTATTATAAATTACTAGAAGAAAACCCGCATATTGACTTAATTCATATTACTAATGACTCCGAATTAAAAGATCCATCCTTTTCAGTAAAGACAGTCATTAATTGTGACATAGATGAATTAGCAAAAAATATAAACCTAAACAATAATTTCAAAACAAAGAATATATTTAAAGAAATGATTGATAAAAAGATTGAGATTATTAATAATAATAAATTAAGCTACCCCGTAATTTCGAAGGCCATTATAGATTGCACTCCAGAGAATATGAATTTATATCTAGCAAACAGTACTGTCATTAGATCTTTTGACTCATACGCTTCAAATTTAATGAATAAACAAATATCTATATATGCAAACCGAGGCGCCAGTGGAATTGAAGGATTGATTGCTTCTGCTTGTGGAGTTACAGATGCAACCAAAAAGCTCACAACATTAGTAATTGGAGATATTTCTTTTTTATATGATTTAAATTCGCTGCAGTTACTTAAAGACAGTAAAGTAATTGTCATTATTGCTAATAACTATAGCGGAGGTATTTTTTCTTTACTTCCAATTGCTCAAGATAAATCTCTAGAGGTTCCATTAACAACTCCTCATAATTATAATTTTAAATATGTTTGTCAGCAATTTGGTCTAGCTTATACAAAAGCAGAAAGTAAAAACCAATTAACTGAAACATACTTAAATGCAGTTAATAAAAATCAAACATGTATTATTGAAGTACCTTTTAATAACAATGATAATGTTGAAATTTATAAAAAACTAAAAACGGTGAAATTATAATGAATAATCCTTGGCTTCTTGCAATCCGCCCTAAAACTCTATTTGCCTCAATTGGCCCTGTCATTTTAGGTTTATCCTTTGCAGTACTAAACTCAGGTCAAATTAATTTTCTAATTGCATTTTTAACTTTAGCTTGTGCATTACTATTACAAATATCTACAAACTTAGTTAATGATTATTTCGATGCTAAAACAGGCGTAGATTCTAGTAAAAGGTTAGGACCTACAAGAGTAACCCAAGCAGGACTAATTAATGCAAGACAAGTTAAGAAAATATTTACAATTACATTTGCTCTTGCATTTATTATGGGACTTTATTTGATGATTCATGGGGGTTTAATAATCATGATTATAGGCCCTTTATCAATTGCATTCGCTTACTTTTATACTGGAGGCCCATATCCCTTATCTCATTACGCACTAGGAGAATTATTAGCACTAATTTTCTTTGGGCCCATTGCTGTTTGGGGAACATTTTACTTGCAAACTAATTCTTTTGAAATATTGCCTTTGGTTGCAGGGTTAGGCCCTGGATTTATTGCCGCTGCTATTATGTCTATTAATAATTTAAGAGATAATAAAAGTGATAAAGAAAATAAAAAAATTACTCTGGCCGTATTAATGGGAGAAAAGAAAGGTAGATTGTTAACACTCTCGCTAATATTAGCATCAACTATAATTCCTGTAATTTTATTTATATACCTAAAACAACCTTGGGTACTTTTAACTGTTGGTGTTTTTTATTTATTTATTAAAAACTGGATGTATATTATTCATGGTGCAATAAATTCAAATTTAAATACAGTCCTCGCTAAGACAGGGGCATATTTATTTGTTTATTGCATCGTATTCAGTTTAGGTATAATTTTATGAGTTTACTTTTTGACTCATTTAAACTTCGTTCATTTAAACTAGCCTTCAGAAATTCTATGACAATAGGACAACATCGGTTAAAATTCCGAGAAGGACTATATCTTGACTTAATAAAAGAAAACAAAATCATTGCAACAAGTGAACTGTCACCGTTACCAGGACTGCACCAAGAAAGTCTTGAGCAAGCTAAATTTAATTTAGAAAAAACCTTACAGTTTATTCTCTGCAATCAAGAAAAATTTATAACTAAAAATATTAAATTAGATGTTTTATTCTTCAATTTATTTCAACCCAATTTCATTATTCTACCTAGTGTAATGTTTTGTCTTGAATCAGCTCTTCTAATGATAACGAAAGAGATTAAAGCTAAATTTCAAGTAAATAAAAAATTAAATATTTTACAAAATGATCTATACTTACCTACTTGTGGAAATTTAGAAAAACAAATCTTAGAATGGAACAAAAAGAATTTAAAAAAACTAAAAATCAAAATTGGAAAAATAAATTTAAAAGATGAAATTGCTATCATCAATGACATCATTAATGAAACCTCAAACTCACTTCAATTAAGAATTGATGCAAATCAAAGCTTAACTAACGACCAACTACTTTATTTATGTGAAAGTATAAACCTGAATAGAGTTGAGTACTTTGAAGAACCTACTTCTAATATATCCAGCTTATTAAAAATAATAGAAGAAGAACAACTAAATATACATTTAGCACTAGATGAATCTCTAAGACAATTTGATTTAAATAATACACTTCCAGAAAAAATCACACATTTAATAATTAAGCCTAATTTAATTGGAGGAATTTCAAAAACAATTAATTATTTTAATTTGAAAAATATTAAAGTTGTTTTAAGTAGCTCTTTTGAATCAGAGGTTGGTTTAAATAATATTTCCTTACTGGCACAATACCAAGCTGATAATTTTGCCCAAGTGGCAGCAGGAATTGATACTTTAAAGTTTTTTAAATAAATTATCTTTCTATTCTGATGTATTCTTCACTCAATTCTTTTACTGCAATCCCTGAGATTGTACGAGTTAGGTTTACCTGATCACATTGGGCACCACTTAAAAGGATTTTACCTTGTTGTAACTCTTCAATTAGTAATGGACAAAAGATATGACCTCGATAGTGGGTGAAAGATTTAACTGGTTTGATTAAACAACCATTATTAATAGTTTCTATTGATTCTACATCTACTATAATTTGAGCTTCATATTGATTACAAGTAATTGCAAAACTACTAGTTGAAAACATAAATAATAACACAATTATAAATTTCAATACTTATCCCCTGGAGAATTACGAATTAACTAAACTTATCAAGACTATTAACATAAGTAATATAGGAATAATATTAATCATTTAAATATTTGTAATTTTTACAACTTTGAAGAAGGCCATATTTTTTGTGTATATGGCCTTAAATGAATTATTGTTTAATTTTTTTAATTATTATATTTAGTTTTCTTAATACACCTTTTGGTGCCTGATGCAGCTCAAAAGATTTATTACTAATTGAATCATGTAAAATCAAATCGGAATCATTAGAGTTAATCATAAATAATGAATCAACTTCTTCTAAGATACTTGGATGAAATGTTGCTACAAAGAAAATTCCACCATGTTGTAAGACCGCACCTTCAGAATCATAAGTAGGGCCAAAGACAGTTACTCCACTCCATATTGCACTTTCTTTTTTAAAGTTCTGAGCAATTGTTAGTCCTTCAGGATAGTGTGCATCTAAAAAGTTTAATGAGACGGCAACACCTAAATAGTATGGAGGTTCGTAACCTATATAAAAAGTTAGTCCAAATTGTTCATTAAAATTAGGAACGTCTACTTCAACTAAGGAACTACTATCTACCCAGCCTGGAAGTGGATCACCGTTTGGTAAAGTTTCCGCAGGCCCAAAACCTTCCCAGACATCTGAAGTGAAAGATTCAAAATTAGCAGTTACTCCTACTTGAAATGGAGAATCATCAGCTGCCGCATTTAAAAATATTTGGCCATAATTAACACCCTCAATATCGATATCAAACGATCCATCTAAATTAAGTGCAAATTGATCTGAAAAATCAGCAGTTGTTGTAATTGTATTTTCACCAACTTTTAACGAGAAATCATCTACAATTTTTTTACCACAACCAAACATTGGTAAAACTAATATAAATGTTAATAATAATGCTATTTTGTTCATAGTGTATCCTCCGTAAATAATTAATGAACTTAATAAGTATAGAAACAACCCAATCTGCTTTGCAACTTATTATTATCGATTATGACCATTTATTTGTATTTTTTATGTTTTTACAAGCAATTCTTTTTGTCGAAACACTGTAACTCACCGAAAACAAAGGATATTCAAATATTGATTTATTATCTAACAAGTTATGACATGTAAGTTTAACTAAAGTAGATTTTTTTTAATATATTTTGTCGTAATGGAGCATAGGTATAATGTGGACAAACTTCGATAGACTATTTTTGAAATATATATTTTCCTATGATTGTAATTATCAAATTCAACCTCCAGGAACTAGTAGTTAAAGTTTAAATTATTTACACAATTCAATATATATTTTACAAAATATTTTTTTATTTGCTATGTTCATTTTTGATAGTTCGTAAACTATCATGGTGTCATAATGGCACCACAGAAGAGGAGATACCTTTGAAACTTTTTATCCTTTTAATATTTATTTTAATTGGCAAGCCCGCTTTCAGTACTAATCCACCGTGGGCACAAAATTATATTGGATCAGTTAGCTTCTCTTTAGAAGATGACAACCATTTAAGAGAACTACAATCTAGTCAGCGATCACAAAATAATCAAGTTAATCAACTGAACCAACAAGTGAAGCAACAGGAAAACTTAATCTCAACAATCAATCAAACAATTCAGACATTAAATTCTGATATTGCAAATTTAAATAATATAATAGCTTCTAGCAATCTCAAGATTCAAGACTTAACAAGAGATACAAAGCAACTCCTCTCTGCTGTAAAGCAAGAAGAAAGTAAAGTACCAAGACTAAAATCTAAAATTATAAATTTAAAACAACAAATTCAAACCCTAAAACAAAAAATATCACAATTAGAAAATACTCAATCCAATGCTAAGAGGAGTCTACAGTCCGCTCAGCAAGCTTATACACAAGCATATAATCGCTGTACTGCGAGAGGCGTTCCTGATTGTTCAAGTAGTCGTGAGATAATGGCCTTAAAACAAAAAATAGTTACAGCTAAAAATAAATTAAGAATAATTAGCAACCAACTTTCTGATATTAAGAGAGACCACCAAGAACAAAACAGCAAACTGACAACTCTTAAAAGAAAGTTACAACAATCTAAAAGTAACATTACTCGCTATAAACAAAAAATATCAGCAAATTCTCAAGCAATATCAAACTTAAAAAATGCAATCTCTAACGCCAATTTAAACTTAAGAGCTAAAGTAGACCTTAAGAAAAAAGAAGAAAGGAAGTTATCGAGAGAACGTCAAACACTTACAACAATTGTTAACTTAAGAAACAGAAGACTAACAGAGTTAAGACAAATAGAGTCCAGATTAGTAACTTATAGAAATTTGCTCATCCGAGATATTTTACAAGCAAATCAGTTGGGAGCAAGAACAGGCCATAGAGATGGGCATAAAGATGGACAACATTTAGCTAGAAGTATTGGTTCTAGAGCAGGCAGGGTAGACGGAGAAAATGACGGACGCTTTAATGGCAGAAGAGATGGATCTCAAAGAGATTACCAACTTGGATATCTAGAAGGTGAAAGAAACGGTAGAACAAACGGACAAATAGAAGGAGAAGAGCAAGGAAGAAGAGAAGGAAGACGCTCAGGAAATATTATTGCAGCGACGAGAGATGGTAAAGAGGCAGGTCATACAAGAGCATTAAATTCTGATGCGAGAAGAAGAGGTGCAAAAGAAGGACAAAAATCGGGGTTAGAACAATCTAAAATTGAAGGTAAAGAAAGAGGAACTCCTTTAGGTGAAATAAAAGCAATCAAAAAATATGAAGATGTAACTTTACCAGTTCGTGAAATCCAAGGACCATTTGCTGGAACCTTTAATCAAACTTATCCAACTTACCCTGGTTCAACCAGAGACTCATATAATGATTATCCACCCGGTTCAATTTCCAAAAAGGTTGTAAAGAAAGCATATCGTGATGGTTATAAATACTCATACCATAATCAAAGTTATCAAGCATATTATCAATTTATTGAAGAATTTTATAATCGTCACTATGACTCTTATTATAGAAGGTCATATGATAGAGCAATGGAAGTATTTTACCAGGGTGAATTTGACCGAGGCTCAAATGCAGGTTATCAATCTACCTATAATAGAGTTTATCAAGAAGAATACAACCACTGGTTTTCTGTAATCCGTGAACGATTTTCAAACAATCCAGATACAAATTCATCTATCTATCAACAAACATTTCAATCAGCAGAAGAAACGAGCTTCAGAAGAAAATATGAAGAGATTAAACAAACAGCTTTCTTATTAGCAAAAGAAGAAGCATTTAATCACAATATTGAAGAGCAAACCAATAAGTATAAGCTGATAAGATTTAACCAAGTTTCAAGAATATATAAAGGCCATCCAGTACTTGCATACTCTTCATTTAGTTTTAAAGATCAAGGAATTTCAAATATTGGATCACTTGATAATATCTTTCAGCCAGGTGAAAGTATTGCTTATTCTATTGTGCTAAAAAACTTTGGATTGGCAACTGCTAAAGGTGCAAAGATAACCGTAGGCAATAAAACAGTTAAACTGCCAAATATCCCCGGACAATCAATAGTTAAAATTATTTCTGCCCAAAGCAGCAAAGTTCCATCTTCAATGAATCCAGGAGATGAATTAAAAAATAAATTAACTCTTAAATTTAAACTAAGCACAGAAGAATCAATTCAAGGAAGACATTTCTATAATAAGACTACGGGGCAAATCAATCCCCCTGTTCTGCACCAAGTGCAAGTTAACTACCCTCTTGAAATAAATAATTTTAAACTTTCTAGAGATGTTTTACTTAATGATGAGCAAAATATAAGCGCTTTAATTAAAAATAACTCATCTAGAAGTTATTCAGGCCCATTAAAACTTACGATTACATCAGACTCTCGTTCCAAAATTATTGAAAAACAGTTTGATATCATTAACGAGCTCAAATTAAGTAAAGTTGTTGATGATGCTAAAATTAATATTAAAGATGAAAATGATATTTTTACTCCCATCAATCTGACTTTATCTCTAAAAAAATCTGGTATTATTTTAGCAACGACCAAGGTAAGAAAAGTAATGGCAAAGACTAAATATATCCCAAAAGATACATCACCTGTTATTTTAGTTAATTCAGAAAACTCCTTCAAACAATTAATAAATGTAATTGAAGACTTAAATGGAATGCAAAATGTTTCCATCATTGACTATTCACTATCTAAGAACTTACTTCCAAAAAAGAACTTTGGTTTAGATAAGAAAAACATTTTAGTCATTGATCAAAAAGGAGACACTATTTTTTCAATGAAAAACTTAATTGAAAATTCTAAAAATTCTGTCTTATTATTTGCTGATCTGGAAAAACAAGGATTAAAGACAGCATTAAAGTCACCATTGTTCAGAGAATCAGTTCCTTTAACTATTAAGGTTCATAAAAGTGACTCTCCCGTTGATCTAGTATTTACAAATCCTTTTGTTAACTCTGACATAAAATCACAAATACCGGCAGTACAAGTTAGTGAGAATTTGGACGAGTTACTTCCAATGATTGATCTATTTAAGCTAGATCATGGTCAATACCTAAAGATGACGGCTAAGGAATTAAGCACTAACAATTTTTTTGATCAAAGCTCACCTACTTCTATATGGGCACGAATCCTAAGTGTTAAAATCATTGCCGAAACCTTTGCAATTGAACGTGCTTATGAATTAGCTCCTAAAAGATTCTTATTCTGGCTTAAAGGAAAAAAGTGGAAGAATTTAATTAAGAAAGGTTCGTCCTTATTAATGCATAAATTACATAAAGATGCACTAAGTAAAGATGAATCATTATTTCAATTACTAGCTCAAACGACGAGAGAGCATCATTCATCATTAAAAAAGAAAGATAAGATATTTAAACTTACTGCAAAGAAGATGAAAAAAGTAGGTAAGAAAGCATTAAAGTCCTTAAAAAAATATGATCCGGGACTAGCAAATGAAATCAATGCTGCAAGAAATATTCATAATCCATTTAGTCTTTAATTTCATCTAAATCAAAGACTTTAAAAAATAGAGCTGAACGAGTAAAACTAGCGGGGGAAACCCCGTCTTGTTCAGAAGGTACATTTCCTCTAAAGTATCTATCCCAAAAATCGAAATTACGATCAAATCTCATTGGCAAAGGTAACATCTTAGGCCATAGAAAATGATTCAATAACTTTGTTATAAATTCAGCACAATAAAGTTTTTCTTTCCCTGATTGGTCTACATTGTCCCAAAGGTATTGATGATCAAATTCAAGTCCGTTATAACTTTTCCAAAAAACTGAATTTAAATTTTCTGCAAATTCTTCAAACTTTTCTGGATGATTAATATATAATTCATCTAATTGATAGGATCGATATAAAGCAGGTTTTGTCTTAATTCTTGATTTTTTTAAAAACTTCTTCAACTTAACTTGATGAACATTTCCAACTGATTGTGCTAAGGTAATTTTTCCACCCCTATTAGTAAGTACAACCCCTACATGTGAATACTTTGATCTTGTTTCATTTTCAATAATAAGACATCCAAAACAATTATAAGACATTAAAATAAGATCACCTGGTCTCATTTCAAGTAATTTTGGTTCCGTCGCTACAACCATAAAGTTAATCAAAATAGAAACAATTAAGATTATCTTCTTAAATAAATACATATAATTCCTCTGCCTAAAATTGTAGCAAATTAATACCACTAAAATTAAGAGGTTACTATTTATAAAATTAAGTATTTGGCAAAGTATTAAAAAAAAACAGCGGGAATAACAAACAAAAAGAGTACAATAATAAATGAGAAACATTTGCCAACTGCAAATGCAACAAAATATAGGGGATAATATTTGTATTATTAAATACTTAGTTTAGTAGGGCCTCTATGGATAATAAAAACATATACCAAAAAATATCGACACTTTGCATAACCTATATTGCTGCGCTGAACCTAATTTTGTTACCAATTCCTTTTGATAATTCATATGCTGCTTCACAATGTTCGGCCTCAACGGAGGAAGATTGTGAAGCACTTGCAAGTACAGAAGGATGTGAATGGGATGAAGAAAGAGGTCAGTGTTATCTTTCTGCCGAAGCTGAAGCGATGAGAGATAATTTCAATGAAGAATGTGCAGATAAAACAGGAGAAGAAGCAGTTGAATGTGCTAAAAGTTCAAGTGCAACTACTGAAGCAACTTCTGACCTAGAAAATTATGGTGGCTGGGGAGATGGAGCAGAAGTCTTATCTCGTATAGAGGGAGGAATTCTAGGAGTTGGTCTCGTCGTAGCAGTAGTAGCATTAATTGGATCAAAAGAAAAAACTTTCGACTGTACTTCCAAAACATTATTTGCGGGAACTTCAGTGGTTGCTATTGGTGCTGAGTTGGGAATATATTTCATGTCGGAAAAAAAGTTAAGAGATTTACGCTGTGAATATCAGCAATGGGTTGATCCAAGTATAGTCAGCAACGAAGACAATCCTTGCCATAATGATGACGGTATGGACTCAAGAGATGCAGAAGATGAAGCTGAAGATACTGCTGGAGATGCATACCAAGCTCAAATAAAAGCTTTTGAGTTTTTAGAAAATGAAGAAAGGTATATTTCAGATGTAGCAAAGCAAAAAATGATTGCTTATTTTGTTGCTGCCGCCGCCTATTTAATTACAGCAATAGTGGCAGGAGTTGAGCTATGGAGTGTAGGAACTGCTTCTTGCTCTAAAACAGCTACGCCATCTACAACTTATAAAAATACGGGGCCTAATAAATCCAGCTTTCAAAACTTACTATTAACAACAGTTACTACATTTTTAAATTTCATTGTAAAAAAAGCGATCGGTGAAGATCTAGGCAATACTTTGTCTAGTGACGTTGGGTCCAGAAATAAGACTATTGACTGGGATACCGGATCATCTGCAGAAACAAATAAGCTTTACCTTGCTGTTATTGTAGGTGGGGTTATGGGACTAATTGCAATTGCGAAACCTGTCAGGCAATTCCTTATGAGTAGTGCTGGAATTCTAATTTTATCCGGAATAATGGTAGTTTTAGATGTGATACTTGGAGTCGCGATGAGACAAATTCAACAAATGTCACTTGCCAATGCAGATAAAGTTGCTGAAGTAAGAGCAGTTTTTGAAGCATCTGTTACTGATTTTTGCCCTGAGGGACGGGAGGATTTATCAAATCCGGATTGCTATTGCTATAATGATGATAATACTAAAAATGAAGATCGCAGTAATAGTGAAACCTGTAACGCAGCTTGGGCACAACAAGAATATGAAATAGCTCAAGCGGATGCTGAAATTGCAGAAGACACTGACTCTTCCCTTGGGTGTATGACAAGAGCAGGAGAATTTGATGCCCAGTGCCAGTGTAAAAAGTTTGTTGATACAAAGTCAGGACAAAATGCTTGTTACTCAGTTCCCCTGGGGGCCAATGGTCTTGGTAGCATGGGAACAAATGTAGGATTTCCGTCAACATTAAGTGCTCTTAATTCAACTGCTAATGGAAACCTTCCATCTGAAAGTGCAACTAATTCATTAAATAATCAGGGTGCCAGAAATAAAAAGATTAGAGATCAGATGATTGCAAAAATTAATAAAGACAGACTTAAAAAAGGTTTAAGTGCAATACCAGATGATAAAACAATGGCCGTAAGTACTGCTAATAAATTCATAACACCTAAACTTTTAGCTGCTGCTAAAAAAGGAAGCTTAAACTTTGCTCAAAGTATAAAAGATAAAACACCAAGATCTGATGCTATGAAAAAAGCACTTAAACATATGAAAAAGAAAGTTGGTTACGGCCCATCTGGAGGCTTGGCACTAAAAAAGTCAAAGAAGAAAAACGATATGGATTTTGATTTTGATGGTGGTGCCAAAGGAAATAAGATAGATGGATTCATGAAAAAGAAATATAGAATTGGAGATGATGATATTGTAAAAAATGACAGTGCTTCAATTTGGAAAGTTTTAACAAATCGTTATAATCAAAGTGGATTAAAGAGATTATTTAGCGATGATTAATGATTTTAAAAATATTCTTTGGGGAAAAACGACTAATCATTTGTCCCCTATTCCTGACAGTGATCAATTAATTCATAAAGAAGTTGTTACTCCTTTAAGTATTTTAATTACCGATGCTAAACAAGATGGATTTGACTTAAAAGTTTTAAGTGGATTTAGAAGTTACCAGCAACAAGCTGCTATCTGGACCAATAAGGCATTAGGTAAGAGAGTGCTTCTTAATGATTTAGGCGAAGAAGTTTCATTTGAATCACTATCAAGGTCAAAATTATTATTTCAAATACTACGTTGGTCAGCACTTCCGGGTGCAAGTCGGCATCACTGGGGTACGGATTTTGATATTTATGATGCAAATTCTCTTCCCAGTTCTGATTATCAAGTACAATTAACTCCTCAGGAGGTTAATCCTGGTGGAATATTTTCTCCCATGCATGAATGGCTTGATAAAAAAATGCAAGACAGTAATTTTTCATTTTTTCGCCCTTACAGTAAAGATTTAGGGGGAGTGGCACCTGAGCGCTGGCATTTAAGTCACAAACCACTAGCAACAGATCTTTTAGATTTATTTACAATTGATATCTTCGAAGAACTAATTGATCAAACTTCACTTGAACTCACTGATGAAATTAAACATTTTAAAAATGAAATATTCAAAAACTTTATTTTAAATATCTCAAAGTGATTGATCTACACTTATTATAACCACACCCAATTTGAATCTGGTGTAATTAGCTTTCTTTCCTTTAGGTCCATTAGACCTATTTCGATATCAACGGTTGAGATTAACTCTCCATCTCCCCTTTCCATTCTTTGATTGAGGATAATAATTTTTGAACTTTTTTGACCTGTGACATTGGAGTAGATTGTAATTTCATCTTGGTTAAATAGCTCTTTTTTAAACTTAATACTTAATCCTAGGACGACAGGACCTCTTTGAACCTTTTTAATATACTCAATTCCTTGCCCTACCTTATTAATAAAATCCCAGCGAGCTTCTTCGTAAAGCTCTAAATACTTTGCATTATTAACATGACCGAAGAAATCTAAGTGCCCTTCATTGATCTTGACTTGATACTTTGCTTTATCCATATAATTATTCCTTTCTGCCAAGTAATAATGGCATATTTTTTTTTGCTAATCAAAATTTATAGAATCTTCTCAAACAATAATATCAAGTAATATAAAGGACTTAACTAAATAAATCAATTTCCTCTTTACAAACTTGCAGCATTAAGTTTTTGGCTCAAAAAACCGATCTATACTACTAGATAGGATCTAATACAAAAGAGATTAATAATGAAAAAAC
>CAYRDP010000003.1:57097-135390 GCA_964423165.1 uncultured Bacteriovoracaceae bacterium
GGCTACGGTAAAAAAAATACCCAAGCTAGGGTTTGCTTTATTAATAATTATCTAGAAGCTGCCCGTAATACAAAAACAGAATTAAGTAATATCACGATAGAAGAGGGAGAAATAAGTGTTCGCCGAAAAGATAACTTACCTAATAGCTTAACTCAACTTGAGCCAACAGGCTTAGAGTCAGTAGACGAAGAAGAGTATATTGGAAATTCATTTTTTAAATCCTGTCAGAAAGCATTACCTAGTAAGTTAGATGATCTTCCTGATGAAAAACAGAAATATTTTTTGCAAGGATGGAAAACGCTAGTTATAGAAAAGATAAACAAGGGAATTAAAAATAGCGATATTAAATTTAGACTATCAATTTCCAAAAGTCTTATGGCAGAAAGAGCTGAGGAGTTTCTGGAAAAAGTAGAAAGTTTTGTTGGTGATGCCCAGGACCAATATTATAAGAATCTTAAGTGCCATGCTGCCATTGAGCTCGTGGGACATAATACTAATTTTAAAGAAAAAAATGTAGACAATCGACCTGAAGTTTCTAGTTTTGATAATAAAATTTCTTGTCCAGCGGCAACTTCAGAGTCTCAAGATTATGAAGACTGTGAAGATATGGTGGATAAGTATAATGGTTCTTCCGTCATTAGAACTGGAGTGGATAAAATTGGACAAGTGACAACTGCTTTAAAGCAGCAAGAGGCATTATTTGAACAATCTCAAAACGCAGATGACCCAGCTGCAGCTCTGACTCTTCAAAAAGAAATGCTAGAACATCAACAAACATTACTGGTTGTTCGAGGTTCTATAAATACAGCGATAACAACAGTATTAGCTACAGCTCGGAATTTTACTGATCTCGATGATATTATAGAAACTTGTGGGAATAAACTTTCAAGTGAAGATACTAATGATGAAAAAAGCAATTATGATTCATTAATAACTAATTATCTCGACCCTTTAAGAAAATTTGCAATAAGTTTAGTTGAATCTGAAGATCAAGGATCTGGAAGCATTGCACCTCCAAGTGCCCTAACAAACCCTGCTGAACTCTGCCACGCAGTAGCTCATAGTGGAAAACTAGAGCTAATTACAAGTGATAGGGCAAAAGATCAAGCAATGGCACTACTTGCAGAAGTTGCAACTCAAGTAGCAGTAGATACAACACAAGCACTTTTATTAAATGATCAAATTGCAAAAATTCAAGCAGCAATTGATGCTTTAGAAAATTTTGATCCTGAAATTGCTGGAACTGCTTTAACTGATGAATTGATGGTGACAAAATGTCAGGCAGACCCAAGTGCTGAAGGTTGTGATTCTTTTGCCTTTAAGCAACACCAGGGAATTGTTGGAAACAATATGCAGCTTGGTGGTACGACAGGATTGAGTACTTCTTCTGGCACAGCTGAAACAGATGATGGTGTTGCTAGTGCCGTTGATGAAGTTTCAGCGACAGATAGAAGTGATGTTGCCGGTGCGGGTGGAGGTGTTGCAAGTTCTACTGGTAAGTCTAGTGACACACTTAATCCTATGCGAGGAGCAGGCCCTGTTAAAACAAAAGCTGGCGGTGCTGGCGGCGGCGGCGGTGGAGCTGCCAGTGGATTTGCGGCACCAGGTGGTGGCGGAGGCGGTAAAGGCGGTGGGGGCGGAAATAGCTCTGCTGCAAAAGCAACTAAAAGGTATAATTACTCTGAAGCTGGGAAGATTGGATTTGGTGGTGGTGGTCTTCGAGGGGCCGGAGGAAAGAAAAAGAAGAAAGGCAATCCATTTGCGGGTCTTGTCGGAAAAAAAGGCAGTGTACTTAATACTGGTAGAAAACCAGCTTCTCTAGGTAAAAAGTCTAATAGTATTTTTATTATGCTTTCTAATCGATATAAGAATGTTTCAGATAAAGAAAGATTACATCAATATGAAATTAAATAGTTTATAAATTATTATATAAATCAATTAAATCTTTTGTGATTTTACTCCAGTCGTACCGTTGTACAGCTGCATTACCGTTAAAGGTAAGCTTTTTTTGTAATTCTTCGTTGCCATTAAGTAGGTTCATTTTTTCAAGTAACATATCTTCATTTTCACTTTCAAAGTGCAAAATGTTCATATTATCCTCAGTAAAACCTGGAATTCCTCCAACCTTGGATGCTATTACTGGTACGCCCGATGCCCATGCCTCTAGAATAACAATTCCAAAGGGTTCATGCATTGATGGCAAAACAAAAAAAGTAGATGCCTTAAAAGCACTTAGTAAGAGATCACCTCCAGCAGGAAGTCCATTAATCAAAATTAATTTATTTTCTAATCCTAGTTCCTCTACTCTTTCTCTAATTTTCTTTGTATATCCAGCAGTATCTTCTGTTCCGATCAGAAGTAGTTTATAGTCAGGATTTTCTTTATTAAATCTAGCAAATGCGTTTACTAGTAGTAACTGATTTTTCTGTAATTCAATTCTTGAAATACAAGTAACTATTTTTTGATCTTTAGGTAAGTTATATTTCTTTAAAAAGATATCTGCTGAAACCTTTTGGAAATCATCAACCTTCACTCCGTTTGGAAAATAAATTATTTTTTTATTTGGATATTTCTTTTTTAATAAATCATGTTCTATTTGACCTACACAAATGACGGCAGCAGCATCTTGAACTACTTTTCTTGAACCTACAACAAAACCAAATAATTTCCCCCAGTCAAAAGTATTTTTTAAAGGAGAACTCATTTCATTGGACGTAGACTCAGGAAGTGTTAGGTATCCTCCATGAATTGAAACTACGTAGGGAACTTTTTTAATTTTAGCTACTAGCCTAGCAATTCCTCCTATACGATTTAATGTATGTGAATGAATTACAAATAAATCTTTTGCAAATAGTAACTTAATTAACATTTTACAGGACCAAGCATTTCCACCTTTTAACTTAAGTTTATATCGGGACTCTTTGCTTAAATTAAAATACGGAAATACGTAGGGAAATCTAAAAATAGGGGTATTTTTAATTATTTCTACCCCAGAAGGTTCAAACATATCGGTGCTATATATTTCGGAATGAATATTATTTTCAATGAGCTGTTCAGAAGTGTTCAGGATAACAGTTTCAGTTCCTCCCCACTTGTCTTTTGCAAATCTTCGAACAACATGTATCACTTTTTGCACGCGGTCTCCCTCAATTAATAATAATTATACCTTAAACTAAAAAAAACGATAGGTTATATTATGTAGAGTGCATTTTGGCACTCTAGGACTTAATATAGGTGCATAGTTGCACCGATTTTCATGGAATCATACATATTTTCACTTCAATTTTTGGCACATCCTTTGAATACATATGATTGTCTTATTCTTATCGGGAGGATGAAATGAAAGAAAAAGTTATAAAATATCTTCAAATTAATAAGAGCGAGATCAGGCACACCATTCGGAGTGCGTCATGGATTATTCTTGCTATTTTTCTCAGTGCTTAATCTTGTCTCATAGAAATGAATTCGCTAGCATATCAAGGAAGATATAATGAATTTTCAAGAAATTATGAAACAAAATATTAATAATATATTAATCAGTGAACTCCACGCATCATCATCTTATTTAGAGAGATTATTTCAAGTAATAGTTAACCTTACGGAGCTGCATCAAGATAAAGTTATTAGACAATTATCCCTTGAACTTTATCAAGATTCATTAATTATTTTAGAGAAATCATTATTTTCACCAAAACTAACCTGGAACACTCCTGAAGTTATCACAGTATCTCAATCTCGTTTAAATATTAAAAAGATTAGCCAAGTTTTTACTTCATTATTGCAGTTAGACATTAACAATTCAGAGGTTGAACAAATTGTTGTAAATTATATTAATACTCTTTATAACTATTCTTACCAGATCCATACTTATTGCGAGCATCACTCTCACGTTAATATTGAATTCCCTAGAATTAATCTTTTAGAGGTTGAAGATGATAGTGAACAAATAAAAAAGTTTAGATTACCACTCGAAAAGGTTCAAACTATTGATAAATCAAGTTCAATTTCTTCTCTGGGAACTCAAAGAGAAAAAAAGTATGAAGTGCTCTTACAAGAGGGTCATGAATTAATTTTTCATAAAAAATATCAAGAAGGTTTGAAAAAATTTATTTCTGCAAAATCTTTTCATGAAACATCAGAGATATTAACTCTCATTGGTTGGGCATATTCACTTTTAGACAATTTTGAAAAAGCAAAATCATTTTGTTTAAAAGCAATTAAGCAGGACAAAGATTACGGCCCTCCTTATAATGACTTGGGAACCTACCTTTTACGAGAGGGACAAGTCAATGAAAGTTTGAAGTGGTTTGAGTTAGCAAAAAGGTCTTTAATTTATCAAAATCGTGAATACCCTTATATTAATTCCGGCAGAGCATATATTGCCAAAAAGGATTATACTAGAGCACTTGAGAACTTTAAAAAAGCATTATCGATTGCACCTTATCAGAAAGACTTAAAGGATATTATTTTAAAGCTTGAAAAATCACTAACTAAAGCGACTCAACTTTTTGATACAAGTAATGTTCCCTCTCCTACGAGTGGGGTATGACTATAAAATTAAAAAAGTTAATAAAGTACTTAAATAGTTATTTAAACATCTATGACTTTTCAGACTATGGGCCTAATGGAATTCAAGTTGAGGGCAAGCAAGAATTAGATAAAATATCCTTTGCTGTTTCTGCTACCCGAGATTCAATTGAGCAAGCAGTAAAAAACAATTCAGATGCACTCATTGTTCACCATGGGTTAATTTGGAGTTTTCATGGCGCTCAGAAAATTACTGGTCCTTATGCTAAAAGAATATCTCCATTAATCAAAAATGATATTAATTTATTGGGCTATCACTTACCTCTTGATGCGCATTTAGAAGTTGGAAATGCTGCAACCTTGGCAAAAAAATTAGAAATGAAAGATATTGCTCCTTTTGGAGATTATAAAGGGTCTCCAACTGGAGTATGTGCGATCTTAGATAAACCTGAAAAAGTGGAACAATTCAAAGAACGATTATCAAAAGTACTTTCTCATGAAGTTATACTAGCTTCCCATGATTCAAAGAAAGAGATTCAATCAATTGGAATTATCACAGGAGGTGCTAATTCAGACTGGAAGTTAGCAAAGCGAGCTGGCCTAGATGCTTATATTACAGGTGAAATCAGTGAGCATGATTGGAATGAAAGCCAAGAATCTGAAATTCACATGATGGCCGGAGGGCATTACGCGACAGAGCAGTTTGGAATTCAAGCATTAATGTTACATATTAAAGATAAATTCGAAATTGAATGTAATTTTATTTCTTCAGAGAACCCTGCTTAAGTTTGCTTAAGTTTTCTAATATCTTGTCAATCATAATACTAACTGCAGGTGTCTGAGTTCTACCATCTAGTAACGCTAGGCTGATGGTATTTTTAAGGGGTCTTTTGCCTTCAAGGAAAATATGTAATTTATGTCCTTCACTTTCCAGCCTTCTAACTACGTGCAAAGGTAAGATTCCAGCTCCTAATCCTTCTGAAATTACTCGCGACATACCTTGTACGTCCATCAAGGAAGCTCTTACTCTTAATTTTAAGTCATATTTTAACTTTAGGTGATGTTTAAACCAAAGGTTTAACACTGGAGCTCCTTCTTCATAGTCTACATAGTCTAATTTCTGAAAGAGCTTTATGTTATCACCTGAGTGAAACTTACTTCGGTAACTTGTGGAGCAAACTAAGCAAAGGGTTTCTGAAATTACTTCTTTTGTTTTGATCTGTGGATCAACTCCGTAAGAATCAATAAACGCAAAATCTAAGTCTCCCGTAAGTAATAATTTATTAAACTCTGTTGCGTAACCGTATTTTATTTTAAATGAAATCCCTGGATACAAGCTCCCCATTTGCGAAATTATGGGAAGGATAATATTATTACCAAACTCCAATGGAAGTCCAATGGTTACTTCACCGCTGATTAAATCATCTCTGCCTGTTACATCTATTAATGTTCGGTCTAAATCAGCTAGTATTTTTTTACAATTATCATAAAGAAACTTTGCTTTTGTTGTTGGAACAAGTCTTTGTTTAATTCGGTCAAATAGTATTACTCCTACAAAATCTTCAAATGTCTTTATATTTTGGCTTACTCCCGATTGGGTCATAAACAAGTTTTCTGCCGCTTTTGTCATGCTTTTTTGTTCAAAAACAGCAGTAAATACTCTAAGTAGATTTAAATTTAATTGTTCAATTAACATATTTTCAATACCTTACTCATGAAATTGATAAGTTTTACTTATATGTTATCATAATAAATAATAATTTTAACTTATTCAAGTGTTACCGTATAACCCAGTTAAATTTTCACAATAACAAAAGAGGAAAATATGAAAGCAATAATTTTAATTTTATCTATCTCAATATTAAATACTGCTTTTTCGAGTGGTTCATTTTCAATTAATGGAAGCTTAATCGTAGAACAAAACCAAAACATCATTATTGAATCTGCAATTGGACAATTTAAAATCCAAAATACAAATAATATAAGCAATTGCTCAAACGGTACTTATAAATTGACAGGCCTTGGAAATAATATTTTTGAATTACTTAAAATTGAAAGATGTGATTCCTATAATGTTAGAGCAGAAGAAATTTCAAAAATTAACCTAGATTCGAATGATGATTTTTATAATTGTGGAAAAATTTATGAACCAGTTTGCGGCACGAGAATAAATCCAAACTGCCTTGCTGGAAGTGAATGCAATAGTTTCAAAGTACCAAGAACATTTACTAATATTTGTAGTCTGAATAGAGCGGGAGCAACAATGCTATTTAAAGGTAGCTGCAATTCATCTTTGACTACAATTTTAGATCGTGAACTACCAACGAATAAATTTGTTAGATAATTAATATCTTTTAACGGACAAAGTTAGAGTAAATTTAGCAACTGGTATATCCTTGAACTTATCAGGAGTCGTTGCCACAACATTTAACAATAAATTTTCTCTCTCTCCAAATTCAATTGCTTTATCAACCAGCTCCTTAATCTCTTTTCCTTGACTACATGTAAATAAAGTATCTCCTTCTGCTCTTTTGAGGAAATCAGCATGAAGATCTTTAAACACTAATGATATATCTTTGCCACTTTCCTCAATTTGTTTAATTGCTGCAACTCCACCTGCGCAATCAGCACCTGCAGCAAGAGCTCCAAAGTACATTGAGTTTAAGTGATTCTTAGTTCTTCGGTTAAGCTTTATTTTTACTATAGTTTCAGTTTCATCTAATTTGATCACAGATGGACGTATATAAAAAAGCATTGGAACTTTTAATAATCCAAAAACCCTAATCATCGTTGTTCCACGAAATTTGGGTGGTATTAAATTCATTACTTTCTTTGAGATTAGATTCATATTATTTCCTTGTTTGTATTTTATATTAATACATCCAAAGAGTTAATACTACATATTAAATATATTAGTAACCAGTATCCCCATCATCATCTTGATAATCACCTGTATCACCATATTCATAATCCATGTCGGTGCCATATCCAACGGGGTCTGATAATTCACAGTCATCTTTAGTTAATACGTCTCCAATCATTTCATTTTCTTTTTGTTTTACGACTATCATTTTTCCAATAGGGACAACATCATACCTTTCAGTACATATATTATATAAAAAATAATAACCTTCAGGTATTTCTTGTTCGTGATCATACTTTGCGTTCTTAATATATTCTATTAAACTCATCGCAGACATTGCCTCCGCAACCCAAGTACCATCAAGTAGATCCAATCCTTCTTCTTCTCTAGCTTCGTTAATATCGGCTATAAACTGCCTAGACGCTGGGTAGACACCATTTAGGTCAAGCATACTCTCACTACTAACACGGGGTAAGCTTCGTCCATCAAAGAAAACTCCATTAGTGGTGAACTCAAAATAGTCACCCCATTCATTACAAACACTACTTATAGTGCTCCGTGGTGAAATGGTTGACAGTGCTCTGTAAGGAATTTGATCAATATTCCACTCAATATCAAGCAAGTTAATTGATATCTTGCTCTCATGATATTTAAGTAAAGATTCTAACCCCGAGTCTATACAAGTATTGTCATATTCAACTAACTCTTTTTGTACTGGTTTTGTTTGAGTTACTTCCTTTTCTATTTGTTCATAGTGCGTTCCAATTAAGCTTGCTTGAAATATATTATTATTTCCACACCCGACACTGATAATATCTAATGATGTTGAATCATTAAGGAAATTTATCACTGTTTCCATTTCACTTTGAATGAAATCATTTGAATAATACACTTGATCCATTACTGTTTTTGATAATTCAGCTTGTGATTTTATTTTACTTTTATTTAACTCATAAGATTCGTCACAAAATGCTCCAAAGTCATGCTCTGGTAAAAGTAAAATATCTTTTTGATAATTATTGTTATAAAAACTTGCACCAATTATTAACTCTGGTTGAGTTAAGCCTTCTTTAAAACTAATATTTATATTTGGATAATCATTTATTAAAAGTTCTGATAAATAAATCTGATACTCAACTTCACATCTTGCAATCAACTCTCCTTTTGATTCATTTGCTTTACACTCTAAAGGTTCATTTGATACGACGGATTCACATATCCCATCTTCACTACATGAAGAGTCAATTTCTAATTGTGGTTCACATATGCCATATTTTAAATAATCATTGGGGTTTTCGTCTTCATTTGGATAACAGAAATTTAAAGTATTACCTATTATACCTGAACAATTGTTAAGGTAAGCATCCATAAATACTCTATTTTCAATTACTTCTCCTGAAAAAGCTGAGTTTGTAACTAAAAGAAACACTAAAAATTTAATTATAAAAATCATAACTACTCCTTTGTTTATTAGTACGTCATGAAAAAAGGAAAGTTCTTTTTTTTTACAATTATCTTTTTAGGAGTGACTAATATTTAGACAATTTTTTGATTAATGTATATAAAGGTAGCACTCAATCATTTAGCTCAAGTGATCTCTCATAAGCCCCATCAATTGCTTGGAAAAATATTTCTTTAAGTTTATTTTCTTCCAATATTGAAAGTGCTTTTTCTGTCACACCTTTTTTTGAGGTGACATTTTCTCTTAGTTGTTTAGAGCTTTCATTTCTACTCACTAACATTTGAGAAGCTCCTACAAAGGTTTGAGCAATGATTAATCTAGAGTCTTCTGGTGAAAATCCATATTCTATCATTTTCTCGCTTAAGATTATGGCCAGCTCAAAAATATATGCAGGGCCTGATCCACTAAAAGGAGTTATTTTGTTAATTTGTTCTTCATTATCAAAAGTGAAAACTTTCCCTGTTGAACTTAACCATTTTTGAATCATTTTTGAATTACAATTATTTGTCGCAAAAACACCATGAACACCAATACCTATACTCGCTGGAGTATTAGGCATTACTCTTGTAATTTTTTTTATGGTTAATAATTCACTAATCTTTTCGGTACTAACTCCCGCCATCACAGATATTACAGTGCTACTTGGATCGATAATGGGACGTAACTCTTTAGCTAAACTTTCAAATTGTTGAGGTTTGCATGCCAAAAAATAGTAATCACCCGAATCCATTTCTTCTAATGATTTACAAACAGTTCCATCAATTTTTGCTGCAAGCTCAACTGCTTTCGTCAATGTTGGAGTATAGGTAAAAAAACTAATTTCAGGATGTTTTTTTGAAATTAAGGGAATGATAGCATTACTCATATTCCCACAGCCAATAATATTTATTCTAATATTTTTCACCTTACAGTTCAATTGTTAATGGGGCTCCATGCCTCATTGTATTTATAGCAAAGGATCTGACTTTTACAAACTGAGTTAAATATCCCAAAAAATGTTGAATATTTGGAGCATCAAATGGAGTTAAGACTGTTTTAACTGTTTCGTCATTTTCATTGAATTCATACATTGCATATATAATTCTTTCAACTCGTGGTAAGTTCCCATCGACTATGATGGTTGAAAGGTCCAATTTCTTAAGTGTCTTTTTAACAAGATCCTCACTCGAAAAGTAAACATCTATATTGCTTGTTGAGATTTTAGATGAAACAAAAATTGTTAATAAATTACTCCACCATTCAAAGGATTTTTGATTTCTAGTAAGAATTGTTACTCCTGTTCCCATCAATATGGCACTTAACACTTGCATTAAAACAGAAAAATGTGGTCTTTGCTCATAAGCTATTACTACTACTGATTCTATTGGCATAGAATAATCGTTATAGCTAATTTGACCTGGGATTTCACGGTTCAGTCGTCCCTTAGTTTGTAAATCTAAAAAGTTTAAAGCAATCCATTTTCTAAATCTATTTAAAATCTTTTTATTATCACCATAAATTCCTTGATATAAAGATTCAAAGTCATCAATAATATATTCAATTGCTTTAATCACTCTTGCTAATCTAATCTCGGAACTTAGATCTGACTTTTTTGCTAATGAGAATTGATAAGACTCCCCTAGTTCATCTGCTGGAGTTTCTTGAAAATCTTCATCCATAGATGGTAAGTTTATTCTATTCAAATGAAATTTATCTAAGTAAATGTCACTACCGGCCTTAGGGCCTGTGCCTGATAATTTAAATCCACCAAATGGTTCAATTGCAACTCTTGCTCCAGTAATCGATCTATTAACATAAATATTCCCTGATTCCATTCTGGCGGTAAGATAGTCTATATCATCTTGAGATTGACTAAAAACTCCTCCAGTTAAAGCATAATTGCTGGCATTGTAAATTTCTAGAGCATGGTCTAAATTGGTAAACCCTATTATATGTAGGATAGGGCCAAATAGTTCTTTCATGGCAAAGCTCTCTTGCTTAATAGCTCTATTTGCTGGTAAGTCAATTAATGTAGGTCCTAGGCACTGTCCAGGTAGATTTTCCTGGGATCTATCAAGAATAACTTTTCCGTTAAAATTATTTGCTTCTTGGGAGGCTTCTTTAACTGCTTTTTGAAGTCTAATCTTATCTTCTTCCGATATTATTGGGTTCATATAACTAGACATATCAAAAGCGACACCTACACGCAGATCAATACAGGCATGCTTCAATCTTTCTAATAATTTTTCTTTGATTTCTAAATCAACTATGATTCTAGATGCGGCAGAACATTTTTGCCCCGAATGTCCAAATGCCGAGTATAAAATTCCATCTACAGTCTCATCTAGTTCTGCATTAGCAGTAACAATAACCGCATTTTTTCCTCCCATTTCAGCAATGACACTCTTAGGAACGGTTAACTTTCTCAATCTATTATAAATACTTTTTTGAGATACATGGTGAATAATTGACATTCCAACGGACTTAGAACCAGTAAAGACAATAGAGGCAACTCTTTCGTGTTTAACTAGTGTATCTCCTACAGTTTCTCCAAACCCTGGTAAGTGAATTAATGCAGATTCAGGAACTCCAGATTCGTGTAATAAATCAACTAAAACTTGTGCCACTAATGGAGTTTGTTCTGCTGATTTTAAAACGACGCTATTTCCGGCGACAAGAGCACTGGAAATCATTCCGCATGGAATGGCCAGAGGAAAATTCCAAGGTGAAATTACACCAATAACACCTCTTTCGATTCGAGAGGGATTTAACTGAAAAGTTCTTCCTTCTTCTCTTGCATAATAATTTAAAAAATCGATTGCTTCATCTACATCTCCTAATGCCTCGTTAACCGACTTACCGGACTCATAACAAATTAGAGCGGCAATTTTAGTTCTTCTTATAAGCATTAAGTTAGCTGCTTTTACTAAGACAGCGGACCGATAAAACCAGTTCAAGCTCGGCCATATACCTTGAGTATAATAGCTATCGGCCTTTTCGACGGCGGGTGCAACGTCTTCGGAAGAAGCAAAGTAAATTTCACCAACTACTATTTTAGGATCAGAATTGGAAAGTATTTTTTGTTTTTCACCACTAACAGAAAATTTATTTTTATAAATCTTTCCGAAATCATCTCTGAATTTAAGTAGTTCATTTTCAATTTCTTTTCGATGATCAATTAAATATGTTCTCAATGGTGTTACATTAAAAAAATCAGCAGTCATCGACTGAATTGATTTATCCAGACTTAATTGTTGAGATTTATATTTTTCATTTAATAATTCTGTTGGACTAGTTAAATTTATCTTTTTCTTATGTGAGCGCATAATAGTTAAGACACCAACTTGAGAAGAGTTTTCCATAATTCTCCGTACCAAGTATGCCATTCCAACAATCAAACTTCCTACAGGAACATAATTTCTAACAACCCATCCCATCTTAGTCATTGCCGTAGATAATGCTTCATAAGTCATATGTAGGCATTGGTGTTCAATTGGAGGAACACTTGGATAGTACTTTTCCTTTAAAGCAACTGCATAACAATGATCAGAGAAATTATGAGAAGCAAGACAAAGTTGCACATGAGGAAATGACTGAAGTATTTTTTCCAGTAATTGTCTAAAATGAATATCAGTTTCATCCTTATTAATAAATTCAGGAGCATTGAAACTATGAGCATCTGCTTCAACTGTTTCAGCATCCCAGTAAGCACCCTTAACAATTCTAATAGGCATTAAAATATTTCGTTCTTTAGATAGTTCAATAATCTGCTCTAAATGTGCAGCAGCATCCCTTAGGTAAGCTTGAAGAACAATACCTGTTCCGGTATAAGTTTTTAAATCTTCATCGGTTTTTAAAATCTTGGCATAAATATCAAAAACAATATTTCGATAACTATAGTGTTCAGCATCAATATTGATAAATACATTATTCTTTTTTGCTTCCTTGAGAATCTTTTTTAACCTTGGAGCAACTAATTTAAATGTATATTCAAATGCTTCAGGTTTAAAATCTGAACATAGTGCAGAAACTTTAATTGATACATTTGCCTTTAATATTCCTGCTCCATTTTTCTCTCCGGGTTTGACATGGAGTGAGAATCCTTGAATCAATTGAATCACTTTTTCGCAATATTGATCAGCTTCTTTTTCAGATACAACTAATTCACCTAATTGATCTAGGGTAACATCTCTATTAGTGCTAGCTAATTCTTTAATCGATTCCGTTGCCGTTTCTATTGTTTCCCCTGCAATAAATCTACGCGCCATAAATTTAACGCTCCAACGGACAAGTTTGGCCAAAGGGCCTGCAGGAAATATTCTAGCAACTTCATTCATTACATTGATTAGGACAAACATCCATCTAGGTATCGATTTTTCTTGACCTTTCTTTTTTAAATATTTTGCTTTTTGAGAATCATTTATTAAGCGTGTAAATGACTCTCTCAAAATCCTTTTTACTTCTAAACCTTTATGGTCATAATCAAGAGAGGGTAAGATTGCTAAAAACTTTAATAAATGAATTCTAATTAAGGAAAATTGGGCCGTCATCTCAAGTCCATAATCACTTACTCTTTCGAACCAACTAGGTTTATAATTTTTGATTTCAATCAGTAGTTTTTCAATATATGATTTGAGGTTTAACTCTTTAGATTCTTTTAATAAATTTGGTAATTGGTAGATATTAGTGACTTGATCAATAACAGTTGGTGATTTTTTTACTTTCAGTGAAACTACTTTTTCTACATAACTTCTAAGTAATAACAAGTTCTCCACATCTAGATTATTTTGCAATAAGTCCATTTTAACTTCATGAAGTAGAAATAATTCGGTATTTGCTCTTGAGGTATAGAAACAAATTTCTTTCTTAACAGTGAAAATTCCTAACATTAAAGGAACAGAGAAAAAATCTAACTGAATTCTAAAGTTATTATAACTCCCATTCAGATAAAGATGAATCTGATTAGCAACCTCCTGCCTTAAATGATTATTGTCATCTAAAATTAAGCGTGAAAAGTCTGAATACAAATAAATATCCCATTCACCTAAAGATTCAAACTCTGCTTTTATACTAATAATTTTAGGAATTACTAAAATTGGCCTATGTGGATTAATTGATTCAGTCGTTGTATCTATCATAAATTATCTCTCGTAAAATAAATAATTTTTACACTAATTATCTAAATTCGCATAGTAAAAGCTATTTTACGCAACGCCTAAATACCCTGTACTTTTTGACTAAGAAACAAAGCAGAATTATGATTATATAATGAATAAAATTATTATACTTATTTTAATATTTGGCCATATCAATCAAGCATTTTCAGAGAGCCGTTTTATTTATACCATAGAAGATTTACATGTTTTAAAATCAGAAAAAAACTATTCCGAGTATATTAAGCATGCCTTAGACATTCGTCCTTCTCAAAGAAATAAAGAATGGCAAGAAATGACTCTCACAATGGCAAATGGACTTCTCCAAGAAATGATTTCTCAGAATAAGTATACAGAAAAAGACTACCAGTTAATGCTTAATCTCCAGCTATGGCCCTTACTTAAAAAAGACGAAGTTTTTATTTCATATAGAAATAGTTATAGTGAGAAATTTCTAACTCATTGTTTTTCAAACAATAAACAATGTGAAAAAAAATTAGAGTTCATCTGGGACTCAACACCACTGAGGACTCGCTTCCCTGATTTTGGAGTTAATTTAGCAATCTTAATTAATAAATTTAATCCTAAATATAAAATAATAGACTTAATTAAGGAAAGTATCATCACTTCTACTTCTGAGTTTTATTGCCAGAAAACACCTATTAAAACTGCCATTTACCAAGAAGTTTCAAGTTTTTTACAAGTCAAAAGAAGTAATAAAGAATTAAAAAGCTTTATAGACGACCTTTTAGGTCAAGACTGTCGAGATATCTTCTTGAATGATCTGAAACAACTTCTATCTGTTAGATCTCTTCAATCAAGACAATTAGCATATCAGGTTCTCAAGGCGCAAAATAGAATTTCTCAAGCGGAAGATGATTTATATCTGACTTTATATATACTGAGAGGCCCTGCGATTGGTGATACATTTAATCATGCTTGGGCAAATACTTTAAAACTTGGACAAAGCTACTCCCGTAGATCCAAAATGCTTAATAATTTAAATAAAATAGATCCATTACCTGATGAATTATTTGCAATGCCTAACCTCAAGAAAACAAAAATATTACTAAAATTAATTCAAGATAATATTCCTGAATATATTGATCATTACGCAACTACTTGTATTAATTTTCTAACAGGAACATATCCCTTTCCCAACGGAAATCCTACAGTTTCTTGCCAGGATTTTTTTAAAAACTATAAAGAAATTTCTAACTTAGATCCATCTTTGATTAAAAAGTATGAGCAAATAAGACAGTTGTAAACCGGCATATAATGCATCACTCCGTCACTTTTGCTTTAAAAGTAAAATTAAATAATTTGCCCCCGACTATATATATGAATCTCAATTCTGCTGGAGGCAATTATGAAAACTGCAAAATATTATTCTTCAATTTTACTACTATTGGCCTGGACTGTTGCCTGTCATCCTATTAGACATCTAAATAAAGAAATTAAGAGATTGGGTTATATAACATATACAACTCCTCTAGAATTTGCTGGAACAGGAACATTAATTGGTGGTGGCCCTAAACAGTTAAATATTGTGGCATCTCCTGACTCTTGTTTTCCAGATACTATTGATGACGTATCAACGAACTTAAGAAAGATTGATAATACGACTATCCCCACTAGACAATGGAAAATTACGACGCAAGGAAATATTAATATTGATCTAATTAATTTCCTTTCATCTGGAAATGCAATGCTTGGTGCTGGGATTGGTTTTTCTAAAGTTCAAACTATGAGCTTAACAATGAATGGTGTCCATATTGAATACCTTGACTCAATTAGGCTTACAGAGTTTTATGTCAATCAAATGAATGATACTTGCCGAGAATATTTAGATCGGGTTGGGTTTATTATTCAAGCGTTAAAAGTAGACTCACTAGAATTTAAGTTTTACGATGAGACTGGTGGAAATATTAAGTTATCTCTCGATAATATAAAAGAAATATTAGAAATTGGCTTTGATATACAGTTTTCAATTGAGGATGGGACCACTTTATTAATAGAAACTCCAAAATATATTGGCTATCAACTTGGTAGATTAAAAAAATCAGATGAAGGGATTGCACTTTTCAGGTCATCTAAAACAAGAAGAAATAAATTTATTTTTAAAACTCTGGAAATTTTTGATGAAGATGAAGACGAAAATACGATAAAAAGCTTTATGAATGAGAGCGTAATCTTTAAATCTTTAGGTCATTTTGAAGAAATTGACGATCATGCAATTTACAAATAAAAAAGGGCCTATTAAACAAGGCCCTTTCTTTATTTAGTTTTTATGAAATAATTAGCTTAAATGCTTGCCGATAATTCCAGCTAGTTCAAACATAGTTACTTCTTTTTTCCCAAAGATAGCTTTTAGCTTAGTATCAGCTAAAATATTTCTTCTATTTTTTGGGTTTTGAAGATTATTTTTCTTAATATAATCCCAAATCTTTTTTACAACTTGAGTTCTTGGTAATGCTTTTGCTCCTACTACTGCAGCAAGTGTTGCTGAAGGAGTTAAAGCTTTCATAAATGCAGCATTTGGTTTTCTTTTTGTTTTCTTTTTTGCAACTTTTTTCTTAGCTACTTTTTTCTTTGTTGCTTTTTTAGCAACTTTTTTCTTAGCAACTTTTTTCTTAGCAACTTTTTTCTTTGTTGCTTTTTTCGCTACTTTTTTCTTCGTTGCTTTTTTCTTAGTTGCTTTTTTCTTAGTTGCTTTTTTCTTCGTCGCCATAATTCCTCCGTTATTGTGTATTGTTATTATTACAATTTGTAATTTTATTTTATTAATAAATTATTATGAACTTAAACCGTAACAAATGTCTATAGTAAATATTTATCATTTTTCAATTTTTTTTTGCCACTCTATAATCTGAGAGTCATCACCTTTATTCTTATTGACCTGTTCATAGCCATGGCTTTCATTTAACGAGTACATTCTAAAGTTGTCTATTCGGCAATAGTGAATAATATCAGACACTTTACGACTTATTGCTTCTTCTTCTATAAACTCTTTTATCCGGTGGGAATGACCGCTACCTTGATGTTCAGACTTCAAGGACGTATTTTTTGAAAGTAAACTATTTTTTTCTTGTTTTAATAAAACAGCAGTTATGATTTCAGCGCCTAGGCGGACTCCATATAGCTCCCATCCCTCTGCAACCTCTTTCTTCATGTCCTCTAGATTCCACTTAAAGTCAGGAGAATCAGAAAAAACGTCTAAAGTATAGTTTAATATTTCTTTAAACTCTTCTTGAGTTTCGGCCCTTTCGAAAATAAGCTCCATTTTTTGCCCTCAAATGAAATAATCTTAATTATTAGGATATTCAAACAAGGTAATCGTACTATCGTTTAGCTCTATTTGCAAAATAGTTTTAATAGCATCCTTCACTACATTGAAAAACTTAATACCCAAAGGTTCTTTTGATGTAAACTTTAACCAAATATTACTCTCCTGAACATCCATTAATTCAACATTCAGCGAGTACATAGACAGTATCGGTACCACTTGCCCGTCTATTAGCGCTTGAGCAATTTTTATTTTTTTTATCAAACTAATCTCTGAAAAAGATACATTTTGTTTTCCATCCTTATTTCCGAGTTGAAATTGAATGATTTCTTGTGCTAAGGAGTTAAGAAATAGCCCCACCCACTCCTCATCAATAAAGGAAGAACTCGGAATAGATGGTGCTGAGTTGGAATCTCTCAAGTAGTTCTCTATTTCTCTCCAACTAATATCAAATAGCTGTGAAATGCTCTTATCGTGACAAAACTCAATCAAAGTATCAAAAATAGCTATTTCAGGTAAAGTAACATCATTATAAATATAATAAGAAAGCTTATAAATTTGGCCACGAGAGTCTATTTGGGGCCCTAGAACCCACTGTAAATCTCCTAACAACCCTTGAATTTTGATATTAGAATCAATATTTTTCTTAAACTGAGGTTGTAAAACGAGCCCATAAACTAGATTGTTGGCCCTTATGTTTATTCTATCTGAAAACACTAATACTTTTCCTTTTTTAATGATATATCTTTCTTATCATGCTTCCAGTCAATTTATTAAAAAAAATAGAAAAAAACCCAATTATTACTCTTATTGGGCCTTTGTTTTCAAAATCTGACCTTCCTCTATTACCAAAAAGTTCAAATATAATCTTAATTGACGGAGGACAAAATCATCACTCTGAAATAGCAAGATATCTTTCTATACCTGATTCATTATTTACAGTCGGTGACGGAGACAGCTCGAATGGAGCAATGAATTACCTTCTTCCTAAAGAAAAAGATTACTCCGATCTGAGCTTTGTACTTCAAAATTTACCTAATACAGTAAAAAAAATTAATCTATATGGCCTACTGGGTGGTAGAAAGGATCACGAATTCATTAATTTAGGAGAAGTTCATCAATATTTAACCCAAAACGTAAACTGTACTCAAATTCAATTTGCAGACAAAATCATTGGCTTTAATTCAGGAATTCACCAATACGACATTCATAACATCTTTAGTGTTGTTACAATGACAACAGCTGAATTATCAATTTCAGGAAGATGTAAATATCAGACAAATGGAAACAGTACTTTCTTACCTCTTTCTAGTTTAGGATTAAGTAATATTGGGTTTGGTACTATAGATTTTGAATCAAATTCACCTTTTTTTATCTTTTTAGTAAAAGACTATAAATAATACGAAAATCCTCTGTATATTTAATTTAATTTAATTTAATTTAATTTAGTTTAAGTTCTTTAATTAATTCAAAGTAATGATAATGATTTCCTTCTTTAGGCCCTATCATTTGATAACCATGTTTTAAAAAAAGATTTTGAAGCTTAACATTTTTATGATGTGTTTGAGCAATAATGTATTCTGCATGGTTATTTTTCCAAAAAACTTCTTGCTCTTTTAGAAGCTCTGAAGCTATTCCATGCTTCCTTACTTCAGGTATTACATATCGAGAAAAACAAAATCCATATTTTCTTTCATTATCATCTATTTTAATTGAAAAAATTGCATGTCCTAATATATCTTTAGTTTCCTTGGAAATAGCAAGCAGTAGCATATGATTTTTATTATCAAAATCTTTTTTTATCATTTCTCTCATTTCATTAAAGCTAAAATTAGAAAATGCTTTTCTTGCTATATCTTCACTATTTTTAAATTCAGGTATCGTTTCGAGTACTGTTTCCATTGATCTTTTAGTCACTAAGGAAAGCTCACTGTCTGATTGTTTATCTATTGATCTAATATAAAAATCCATAAAAAATTCTCAATAAAAGCTTTAATATAATATAAAATAAAATAATATTATTTATTAATATTCACTAATTATCAATGTCCAAATTTTAAATTAATAACAGGCCATAAGATAGGGATATCACTTGGTGACTCAAATATTTCAAAATCAATCATATTATAAATAGTCATAACACCAATTTGAAGATGTAGCTTTAGCCAATTACTTTTATATAAATATAAATCTAGGCCAAGCGATCCACTGATATTTGCAGAAAGCGGAAGGGCACATCCGCTGCTTTTCCCACACATTGGTAAGGCATAAGTTCCAAAAGCTGCTAATGAAACATATGGAGCAACTCTAGAAGAACTAAAATAGTGCTTCCATCCAAGCCCAGCTCCTCCCAAGAAAAAGAGAGATGTTCCTAATGTCATAAAATACTGATCACGACTTGTAGACCCTATTCTATTTAAATTAACTGTAACCCCTCCGTAAATCCCTAATGTTTCACTCATCCCTACCGAGATAGAGCTAATATCAGCTCTGATTGGGTTTATAAATAAAATCAAAATAATGATAATTAAACAGTTTTTCATAATTAAATAATTATTTAATAAAAGTATAAAAGCAATAAATGATAACTTATAAATGTAAAATATGTCTGGGTCGTATTTCTACCCTATATGTCATTCAAAGATATGATATATTTCCATCAGATTATAAATGCTAAGGTTTATTTATACAATAATCCAGAAATTGTAAAAATAACTTTTTATTTTATTTTTATTGACTCTAGAAATTTAACCTGTATAAGATATGTCAAACTAACATCATCTTAAAAAGGAGGAAAATATGATTATATTAAATGCATTTATAATTAAGAAAGATTTGACTTCCGTATCAATTAAGTTTTAATTTTAGAATAATTCCCCAAAACTTTAAATTCTACAGGTCTAACAAAAAAATTGAATAATATTTTCTGTTTATTGTCTTTTTATTTACAATAAATAGAATAATTAATTGCCTCAAGTTGGCAGCTACAGGAACAAAATGAAAGCAAGAATGAACATATACAATGCTAATATCATTGAAGATTTTGAAAATTTTTCAAAAGATCTTAGTTTAATGGCATTGAGTATTTTCTCTTTGATACAAATATTTATCAAGTTGAATTTATTAACTTTAAAGCTACTTTTTCAACACCCTGGTTTATTTGCTCCATACAATGCAAATTAAAATAGACTTTTTATCAATGGGACTAGCTTGATGACTGATTCTAAACTGTTAAATACCAGCAGAGTAGATCAATTAAATTCAGAATATATTGAAAGAGGTATATTATGAAAGATACAAATATTGAATCTAAGCAAAAAATGCTTGAGAAATACTATGGCCAAAAGTCTAAGTTACCATCTAAGGTAGTTGAACTTGTTAATAAAAAAATTGTTTTTTATGCACTTAGTGATTTAGATACTCAGTTTAATTTTTTTGACTCTTGGGTTATTTTAACTAATAAAAACCTTTTTCTCGTAACGGAACAAAGTGATAAAACTAATGAGTCGATGACTATAATAGATATTAATCAAATTTCAAGAATCGCAGTCAGTAAACACCTTAGTTTTACAAGCTATATTTTTGTTCAAACAGACGACGATTTACCTCTTGGTAAAATATCTTTCAGTAATCGCCAACAAAGCAACATGGCACAACTAAAATATCTTATTGAAAAAAAAAATTAACAAAGAAGATAACGACCATTTTCCAATTAATCCCGAGAAAGAGTATCTTAATGCCTTGTTAGCACCTTTAGAAAAAGAACAAAATAGTATTAAGGCCAATGAGAAGATAGTAACTTTAAGACTTTTATCTTATTTATTGCCTTACAAAAAAGAACTTGTCTGGGGAGGGATTGGTGCTGTTTTTGCAACCATTATTGCTCTTGTTCCTGCCTACCTTTCAGGAAATATTATTGATGATATCATTCGACCTTTCCAAGATGGTAAACTTGATAAGTCAGAATCCTTAAAAATGGCTTGGCTTATTTTAGGAACATTAGGAATTGCAGGTATCGCTAGAGAGTTTTTTATCTGGTTAAGACTTAATAAAATGTCAAAAATTGGAGAAAAGGTTTCAAGAGATTTAAGAGAAGAGTTATATACCCATATGCAAACTCTTGGGATGGACTTTTTTAGCAGCAAGCAAACTGGCAGTCTTATTAGTCGAGTTAGTTCAGACACAGATCGAATCTGGGATTTTATTGCTTTTGGAATTGTAGAAGTTTCTATTTCACTTTTAATGCTAGGAGGCCTTAGTACAATGCTAATCTCATTAGATATGAGATTAGGGCTTATCCTCACCTTACCAGTTCCAATTTTTCTTTTGAGCATTTATTTCCATGGTGAAAAAATGAATCGTATTTTCTTAAAAGCTTGGAGAAAATGGTCTAATATGACTGACGTTTTATCAGATACCATACCAGGTGTTCAAGTCGTAAAAGCATTTAATCAGGAACGTAAAGAAACGAAGAGATTTAATGATGCCAATAACTCAGCGCTAAATGTTTTTAATAGTCTTCATGATTCTTGGACAAGCTTCTGGCCTAGACTTATGCTAGGTTTTCAATTTATTATTTTATCGGTGTGGTTTTTTGCAATTCCAAGGTTAATTGGTACCCCAGGTGATGAGCATTATCTTAGTGCAGGTGTTTTTGTTTCATTTTTACTTTATATGACAATGTTTTCTCATCCAATTGAGGTAATTGGACAAATGGCAAGAATGCTTAATAGAGCAACAAGTTCTGCATTTAGAATTTTTGAAATACTTGATACAAAACCAACGATGGAGCATTCACAAAACCCTATACGGCCAGGAGAATTAAAAGGAGACATTTCTTTTAAAGATGTAAGTTTTAGCTATGATGGAATTCGAACCGTTTTAAATAAAATCAATTTTGAACTCCAGTCAGGTCAAATGATAGGTCTAGTGGGGCCATCTGGTAGCGGAAAATCTACAATAACCAAATTAATGACACGTTTTTACGACCCTATTCAAGGCGAAATTAAAATTGATGGTGTAAATCTCAAAGAAATGCATTTAGGTGATCTAAGAAGACAGGTTGGTGTCGTTCTTCAAGACCCTTACTTATTTCATGGAAGCATAAAAGATAATATCGCTTATGGAAGACCTGGTTGTAGTTTAGATGATATTATTAAAGCAGCAAAGTCTGCAAATGCTCATGAGTTCATTATTGGGTTCCCGGAAGGGTATGATACTACGGTAGGAGAAAGAGGTCAGACTCTTTCTGGAGGTGAGCGCCAAAGGATTTCAATTGCCAGAGCAATTGTTCACAATCCTAAAATTTTAATTCTAGATGAAGCAACGAGCTCAGTAGATACAGAAACTGAAAGAAAAATTCAAGAGGCCATAGACCTTCTTATTGCAGGAAGAACTGTTATTGCTATTGCTCATAGGCTTTCAACTCTAAGGAAAGCAGATCGTTTACTCGTTATTGAGAAAGGTCAACTTAAAGAAGAGGGAACTCATGATGAGCTCATCAATATAAAGGGAGGAATTTATCAAAAGCTTCAATTTATGCAAGGGACCAATCAAGGTTCAACTACTATGCAATAAGGAACAAGAGTATTATGAAACTGCAACTTAAAATAAAAAAAAATGGTCTTCTTTTTCTAATAAAAGGCGATGAAGAAATTGAAGTAACTCCTAAATCGTGCTTTCCCTTAGAAAGACCGCGAGAATTTATTTCCCTTATTGATAAAAAGGGTAAAGAAGCTTATATTATTACACGATTAGATGATGCTCCTGAAAGTATTAGTGTACCTTTAGAAAAATATTTAGGTCAAAAAAAATTTACGATTAGGATTAATAAGATTCTTCATATTGAAGAAGATTATCAAGTCAGGGTTTGGCAGATTGAATCAGAGCAAGGAAAACGAAAATTTCAAACATCTCTTCAAGTATGGCCAATAGAGCGAGAGGATGGGACTTATCATATTCAGGACCTATCAGGTGATATTTATACGATTCCCTCTAAAGAAATGCTTGATAAGAAATCCATTGAAATAGTTTCTCCATTCATCGATTAACCTTTTACATACTGTATTTTTCTAGATTCTAATTATACTTGTTTATAAAATTCTGTATTTAAAAACAGTAACAAAAAAACATCATTCACAAACCTGCCCAAATAATTCAGACTTACAAACGTCTATCTTTAATAAAAGTCCGTGAAAATCTCTTGTAAGTAATGTCCAACTTCCATTATCACTTTCACAATCACTTTGGTTATAGACGAGAGTGGAAGGATTATCATTTCCACTACAAGAATAAGAACTACCAAACTTTGGTAATAAATATAAAAAATTTCCGACCTTGCCAACCTTAATCCATCCAAGTTTCTTCCACGCACCTCCTCCTGTTTTTTCAGGTAGAGTAATATAATCACCAATATCTATAAAACTTAATTTTTGCCAATAATATTAAATTAAATTTATTTTAATCTACACTGAATATTTTAATAAAGCATTGATTAAAAAGGAATTTATTAACGGTTTATTAATAGCTAGTATTATAGGGCATAAAATTAAACCTAAATATATTATTAATAAAAAGGGTGGGGTGTATTTATTTACTTTCACTATGAACCGAATCAAATATTTAATAAATATAACAGAGACATTAAATAAATGCATTTTTACAAAGTACTATTATTTATATTTCTTTTTAGTATCTCAAAGGTATGGGCAACTCCAGTTCAGAAAACTGATACATATATTTATATAATAGATGCAGATACAAAAAATCTTTCACTAGTATCACTCAGACTCTATGGTGCCCAAAATAAATGGAAAGAAATTGCAAAATGGAATAAGTTAGCTGATCCAAATTATGTAGTGCTAGGCCAGAAGCTAATTATTAAACAGAAACCAAAAATATCATCAGAAGAGGGAGATTTACTCCTATACAAATATTATCGAAGAAGATTTAAGATATTTACTGCAAACTCCAATAGTAAAAGAGAACTTGCTAATATAAATATTCAAGAACATGTCAGAGAAAAAAAGAAAAAACAGTCTCCGAAAAAAAATGCTAAAATATCTTTTGTATCAAGGCTTTTAGTATCAGCGTCATATTCAAGCTCAATACTTTATTCAGATGACCCTAAAAACCATTTGGGATCCTACGGGATAGGAGGAATGGTTGGATTTAACTTAAAAGACATTTTAACAATAGGTATTAGTTCTGAATTTAGATTTATTAATCAATATTCATCAGTCAATAAAATTGGAAGCAATATGAAAGGAACATTTTGGAATTATGCTTCACTCTCTTTAGGCAAAACAATAAAAATGATTGATCTTAATTTAGACTTACATTATTTTGGTAAATATGAATTAAGTAAGAAGTCAGTTCTAGGTTATGATATCTCCTATCAAAACCCTTTGGGTTATAAATTCTCTGCCTTCTATCCTCTTCCTATCCTTGACCGTAAATTAAAAATTGGCTTTGGATTTGAATGGATTACTTTAAAAAAAATCTTATTAGATGATGAAGAATTTAATTCAAATAGAAAACTGTGGCAAACAGGAATTATTTTTAATTATGAATTTTAATATATTGAATAAGGTGATTTTATGTATTTAAAAACAATTGTTATTCTAACTCAAATTATTTTCTTATCGCTTTTAATAAGTTGTGGAGTTAATGATGGAAATTCTTCTAGTGATGGCCAATCTAAAAGTGAAGAAGAAGATTTAACCGGAGGCTCTGTAACGGCATTAAACTTTAAAGAAAGCAAAATTAGAAATAGTAGTTTTCTTATCGGAACTGCATCCACAATTAATGCTGATTTGAGTAAAGTAGAGTTAAGATATGATGAACTAGGAGATTGGCTTGAAGCGACGCTGTCGGCAGATACATCCTGCATGTCTTCTTGTCCTTGGAAAATAAAACTCCCGACTGCAACGGATGGATCTGCATGGGTAATTGGTGATTCACATAAAATTGAAGTACGCTTATTAAATTCAGATGATACTGTTCTTCATACTGAAACTTTTGATGAAGTAACAAAAGTAGGAATTAATCGTGATATTAATGGAGATGGTTTTGACGACCAGGCAATTGGAGCTGCTTTTGGAGGAGTTCCAACTGTCTATATTTTTTATGGTAGCAGCACAGGAATTTCAGATATACCCGGAACTACCTTAACTGGAGTTGCAGGAACTCAATTTGGTTATGCCGTTGCTTCAGCAGGAGATTTAAATGGGGATGGCTTTGGTGATATTGTAGTAGGAGCTAACGCATCAACAGGAAACTCAGGAGCTGCATATGTTTATTATGGAAGTGCAGAAGGTATTGCTGATGTAGATTCAGATTCAGCAGACGTAAGTTTGTCAATTGCAGGAACACCTGCAACTTCATTTTTTGGATATAGTGTAAATAGCGCAGGTGATCTAAATGGTGATGGCATTGATGAACTTGTCGTTGGAGCAATAAAAGTAGAAATAAATGGCATAGATGATGGTTCTGCTTATGTTTACTATGGATCCACCGAAGGAATTAGTAATGTACCCTCAGTAACTTTAACACCAACTAATAGCAATGGAGATGCTAATTTCGGAGTGAGTGTTAATACCGCAGGTGATATTAATGGTGATGGATATGGGGATTTAGTAGTAGGTGCATCTGCACAAGATGGAATAGTCGATGGACTTTACACTAAAAACGCTGGTGTCGTTTATATTTATCATGGCTCAAGCACTGGAATTAATTCAATGGCAAGTAATGAGTTGATAGGCGTACGAAATATTTTGTTAGGTACTTCAGTTTATCCTGGAGGAGATTTGGATGGTGATGGTTACGAAGATTTAGTTGTAGGAGCTCCCGCAAATGATTCCCATGATAATACTTCAACCTATCCACAACCAATGACTTATATATATAATGGTTCTCCAACAGGTCTCGAATCAGTACCTGATCAAATAATAATATCTTATGGAACTGAATTTAATAATACAGATGATGGTACTGACGGAACTAATTTTGCTGGCCACCTTAGTGCAGGAGATATTAACGGAGATGGATTTAATGATATTGTAATTTCTGCATTTCAAGAAGATATAGGTGCCACTACAAATAGAGGAAGCGTTTATATTCACTACGGATCATCATCTGGAGTTAGCACGGCAGCAGATAAAAACTTAATAAACCCAAATGATGCTGGCAATCATTTTGGCAGTGGAGTATCTCTAGAAAAAGATGTAAATGGAGATGGATTTAACGATCTTTTAATTGGAGCATTTACAGCTAATGGTTTTCGAGGTACTAGTTATGTTTATTATGGTAAGTCAGCAGACATAGATGATACTGAGGACCTTGAAATTGCATCACCTGATGCTGGAGATCTTGCATTTGGAACTTTTACTTTCTAGTGCAGTTGTTAAATTATTTTTTAAAATCTTCCCCAAAAAGTTATTTCATACTTGTCATACATAATACCAATTCCAGGAACCTTCATTTCAGAAGTTAATTTCAAGCAATTATTACCAAGGTGTCCTTTAAAACTAACTTTAACCTTTCGTTGTTCATTATAATAACTAGCATAAAGAGATGGATTGATATATCCTTGTGCCGGTCGAAAGTATTGGTTGGACAGTAATTTAACCTTGCCACTTACTAAATCAAAATGAGGTTCTGCAAAAATCCCCAAATTTTCCCAACTCAAAATTAATTTAAGAGTTCCATCTAGATTAACCTTAAAATGAGCATTTCCATATAAAGGCAAAGGTGTAATAACTTCATCTTTTGTAATACTACTAGGAACTTCATGAAATTTAAGTGTTGTTTTATTTGAATACGGTTCTATGCAATCTGAAAACTCATTGCATCTCCATACTTTTTTATAAACTTTAAATTTTACAAACTCTCTACTTTCAAGAGATCCTGAAGGAAAAAATCTTTTAATTTCCTCTAACGTCATGGGATCTTTCGAACAACCTTCTGCCACTAATTGGTCATTGAAAATCAAAATAACGAAAATGCAAAATATTTTAAATAATTTCAAAGTTATCCCCTTTTTAAATTAAAATGTTTTTAGCTAAAAACCTTTTAATTGTCACATCAAAAAAATATTAAGTGGTTCACTCATTAAGAATTAATAATTTCTGGTATTTAGCTCTGAGCTTCTGGAAGTCTAATACTCTCAACCATTTTAATTACTTTTTCAGGCACAGGAGGTGTTAAATAACTAATAAATAAAGTAACCCAAAAATTAAGTACCATTCCTAAAGTTCCAATTCCTTCAGGAGAAATACCAAACCACCAATTTGCAGATTGATTAAGATCAGGATGCATAAATTTAAAGTATATAATATAACTTGCAGTAAATAATAATCCAATCACCATACCTGCTATCGCTCCTTCCTTATTAACCCTTCTTGAAAATATGCCTAATACAATTGCGGGAAAAAAACTTGAAGCAGCTAGTCCAAAAGCAAAAGCAACAACAGAGGCAACAAAATCGGGAGGATTAATACCAAAGTAACCTGCAATCATAACAGCAACTGCTGCTGAAACTCTTGCATATCGTAATTCCGCTTTTTCAGTCAACTCTGGACGAAAAACACCTTTTAAAAGATCATGGCTAATTGACGAGGAAATAACGAGAAGTAATCCGGCCGCAGTACTTAATGCAGCTGCAAGTCCTCCTGCTGCGACAAGTCCAATGATCCATGCTGGTAACCCAGCAATTTCAGGGTTTGCGAGAACAATAATATCTTTATCAATATAAAGTTCATTTGAACTATTTGTAGCATTATTATTTAATAATCGTTCGTTATTTACACCTCGCTTACCTGAAAAAGAAGGCTTACCATTAAAAGATTTCCCGGGATGGACTTGTATATTTCCATCATTATTTTTATCCAACCAAGCTATAAGCCCAACACTTTCCCATTTATGAAACCATTGAGGTAGTGAACTATATGCTTTTTCTGAAACAGTATTTAACAAGTTATAACGTGCAAAAGTTGAAACAGCCGGAGCTGTAGTATATAACAATGCTATAAAAAAAAGAGCATAGCCTGCAGACTTTCTAGCATCACTGACAGTTGGTACTGTAAAAAATCTAATAATTACATGAGGTAACCCTGCGGTACCCACCATCAATGCACAAGTTATAGCAAATATATCCCACTTACTTTTACTCCCTGACGTATACTCTTTAAATCCTAAATCTGTATGAATTTTATCTAATTTAGGTAATATTTCTCCAAAACTAACCTGAGGAATAAAACTGTCTGTGAGCATCAAACTGATAAAAATTGCTGGTACTAAAAAAGCAAAAATTAAAACACAGTACTGTGCAACCTGTGTATAAGTAATTCCTTTCATACCTCCCAATACAGCATAAAAGAAAACAATTCCCATTCCGATGAAAACACCAACATTAATATCTACTTCTAGAAACCTAGAAAAAACAACTCCAACACCTCTCATTTGTCCTGCGACATAAGTAAAAGAAATAAAAATTGCACAAATCACAGCTACGACTCTTGCAACCTTAGAGTAATAACGTTCTCCAACAAAATCAGGAACTGTAAATTTTCCAAACTTCCTTAAATATGGGGCTAGTAAAAGAGCTAATAGGACGTAACCTCCAGTCCAGCCCATTAAGTAAACACTGCCATCTCTTCCCATAAATGAGATTGCACCTGCCATCCCTAAAAAAGAAGCTGCAGACATCCAATCGGCAGCAGTAGCTAATCCATTTGCAAAAGGGCCCACATGTTTCCCCGCAACATAAAAGTCACCTGTAGTTTTTGCCTTTGCCCAAATTGCCAGTCCAATATATAAACTAAAAGAAAGGCCAACAATTAAATATGTCCATGCCTGTACATCCATTGATACTCCAATTATTTTTTAAAACTTCCATCAAGCTTATTCATTAAGATGATATAAATGATAATTAAAATTACGTAGCTATATATGGCACCTTGTTGGGCAAACCAAAATCCGAGTTTAAACCCAAGGAAAGAAACTTTATCAAGTTCATCAATCCAAAATATACTTAAACCAAAAGATACAAATGCCCAAATGATTAACAAACAGGACAAATATAATATATTTTTTTTCCAGTATTTCTTCGCGTCCATAAAAAAACCTAAGTATTGGTAAAATAAAGTAATTGCGATTATTGCTACCAAATTATTAAAAAGCAATAAGCAAATTCATTTGAGATGCCATTTCTAAATATTTTTAAATTACTTCATAATATATATGGGCGACACATATTCAGCAAGTTAGGATTAGCCACGATGACTCCAAGTTAATTACTTTTTACAATCTTTAATGAATTCCTTTTTTCTAAAACTTAAAAATGTTAATAATTCACCCTATGTTAAATAACAAAATCAAAATATCATTAATGATATTTTTCCTTTCACTTAGTTTAGGCAAAACCTATGCTCAAAGTTATTCTTTACAGTTAAGAAGTAGGTTACCATCACATTTATTAAATAAAATTAATCATAATATAATTTATTTAGATAAAAATAACTATGACCGTTCCTGTCCTACTGGACATGTATGGAATAGAAAAAACTTTAATAGCATTGAAGAGATTATACACTCAACGAGTTTTGACCCTGCATGCATATGGGGAACAATAGATAAGAATGCAAATTATTATGTAAAAAATAAAGTTATTGGTTTTTCTTTTGGAACAGTTCTTGAAGCTTCTTTAATAATTGGGACGACTATTGGAACAGAATTAGTCGTTATACCTTGGGATGATAATACGCTTATGGTAGGAATGGTTCGATTTCAAGGAGGAAGTCTATCTGCCTCTCTTTCAGGAGGTTCACTAACTCAATCAGTAATTTACGGAAAATGTAAAAATGGTATTTTTGGTTACTTAGGACTTTTCCAATCTAAAGGAATGATTGCCATGATGCAAAACACTGGTGTGAAAATGTTTTTTGGAAAAAGAACAAGCTGTAACTCAATTACAAGTGTCAGAGGATCAACGAGTCCTATTGCAGGAGTTGCACTCACGATGTACGAACAGTTAGGAAACTTTGCTCTTGTTAAAGGGCCTGGAATCCAGAGAATGCTTGATTATATAAAAGAACTTAATCAATAAAATATTATACTAAATTAAAATTTTACAAATTTTTATATTTTATAAACTATCTTTTTTAAGTTTTCTTATTAGAAATACATTAATTTATAAGTTAATATTATTTCATGTCATATACACAAAATTGCCGATATCCCTTTATAGATCAAATTCGTGGATTTGCTGTTTTCCTAATGATAATCTTTCATTTTTCATATGATTTACAAATCTTTAATTTCGTAGAAATTGATTTTGCTCATGATACTTTTTGGTGGGCATTTCCACGAATTATTGTTTTTTTATTTTTATTATCCATGGGTCTTTCCTTTCCTATTGTTCACTCACCTCAAATAAGGTGGAGATTATTAAGAAAAAGATTCATCGTAATATCATTATTTGCACTACTAATTAGTCTTATAACCTATTTTTTATTTCCTAATAGATGGATATACTTCGGCACACTGCATTGTATTGCTCTCTGCGGTATTATAACTCTACCATTTTTAAGATATCCCAAGGTATCACTAATTGTTGCTTTTGCATTACTAATTCCATCAATATTTTTTAAACTAAACATACCTTGGATTTTATTAAAACATAAATCAATGGATTATATCCCTCCATTTCCATGGATGGGTGTTGTTTTATTAGGTTTTTCAGCTAATTTTTATAATTTTCATAAATTAAATATATTTGATAATATTTTTAGTAGATTTCTTGAAAGACTAGGCAAGCATTCATTAATAATATATATCATTCATCAACCAATTCTTTATAGTATTGTATTTTTAATTCATAAAATCCTATGATATATGACTTTTAATTAAACTCAGAGGTATAAGTTGATTCGTTGTATTCATTGGACAAAAGTAGAGAAGTTTATTGGTAGCTTAAAATTTGCAGTAATTATTATTTCAATATTTTCAATATTCATGATAGTCGGTACCTTTGTCGAAAGCTATAATGGAACAGAGTTTGCCAATAGATTAATATATAAGTCATGGCCGTTCTTTTTAGTACAAGGATGCATGCTCTTAAGTATAATCTATGCCACTTTTTTAAGGTTGCCTTACCTTAAAAGATTATCTGGTTTTTATATGATTCATGCGGGATTGATTATTCTAGGTATGGGTTCAGTCATAACTTATTATGCAGGACTTGATGGAACAATTACTTTAACTCCCAATCATCCTGTTAGAACTATTGATTTACCTAAACAGATTATTAAAATAAGCTACATAGATAAAAAGGAAGTTATTGAATATTCCCTACCTTATAATGCTTACTCCACAGATATAAACCAAACATATAATAATATTAAACTAAAAAAATATTATCCGTTTAGTGAAAATAAGCTCATATGGACCGATATACCAACTGATTTTGAAGTAATTAATTCAAGTTCAACCCAATATTTACTATATAATAAAAATATTGATCAAGAATTCACTCTTAGCTTAAATAAGCTAGCAACCCAGTTTGAAAGTTCTTTAAGAATGGGCCTACTAAGTATTCATTATCTTCCGGATGAAATTTCAAACTGTATTACATTAAACAATAAATCTAAATACATATTCTGGAATATTGAAAACAATCAATGTTTTACACCTGAATCACGAAAAATTGATCTTCAAGAGACGACAGAAAATAAAAAGTTTCTTGTTTTAAAAAATAACTCTAAAGTATTATTATTTTTTCCTGAATTTGGCCCATATCCACTTGATAAAGACTTTAATTTAATTCAAAATTCTTCCATCAGAGTTTTAAATATTGCTCCATTTGAAAAAGATAATCATTTGTTTCTGTTTGGAAAAAAAATGGCATATTTTAAAGAAAATAAATGGAGTGCATACCCTCTTTCCATAAAATCAGATGCCGTCCTTCCTTGGATGAATTTTAAATTAAAAATATTAAAACATAGTACAACTAGTTATCCCGAACTTCTTCCAAAATATATTGTACCTACTCAGGAAGATGGAAAACTAATAAAAGGTCAGCAACAAGCAATTGAAATACAAATTAAAGAAAAGACTTATTGGATAACTAATAATAATCCATTAAGTGTTTTAATTAATAATGAAAAAGTAAAGATTGAACTCACAAATAAAAAGATTCAACTTCCATTTGAGTTATCGCTCTCAAATTTTAAAATGAAACAAAACCCTGGAACAGGCACTCCTGCCAGCTTTGAAAGCTTTGTTCGATTATTTGATGACTCGGGATCTAGCAAACATCACATATTTATGAACAATCCTCTTAAGTACGATCATTATACTTTTTATCAAGCATCATATTTTAAAACGAGAGATGGAAGTTATGGATCTGCGTTAAGTGTTAATGTTGACCAAGGAAGAGTGCTTAAATATTTAGGGTGTATATTTTTAGTTTTTGGAGCAATGTTTCATTACTATTTAAAAGTACAACAAAAAAAGCGATTATAGGAGTAACTTTATGAAATCTTTTATTATTATGTTGTTTTTATTTTTGGCCACCGCTCAAGCAAATGAAAAACACTTTTGTAAACCGTTTATTGCCAAAATGCCAATCCAACAAAATGGAAGGGTAAAGCCAGTATTTGTGCACGCTTCAGAAACAATAAAATTTCTAACAGGAAAGTCAAAGAATAATAATATGAACGCTGTTGAAAACTTTTGTCTCTTAAGTTTGAAAAGTCTTGGAATGTCCAAGAACTTTGATATTGATGCTAATATTGATCATGTAAAGATTCTAAAATTATTAAATATGAAAGAAGGCGATCATAAGATTCCTTTTTCAAAACTGACTTCACTTCAAAGTACAATTAGAGTTGCAATAGTTGGTCAAAAGGAAAATGGCCCATATAAAAAAGCTCTAAACAAAGTCTATAATAAAATTAATATCTATAATGATATTATAATGGGAAATAATTGGAAAGTTCCATACTGGAACAATGAAAAAATGACTTGGATTTCGTTCCATGAATTTACAAAAGAATTTAGTAAAACTGACTCAAGATTTATTGAGCAAAAGTTAAGTGATTTAAATCAAAAATATTTAACAAATATTAATGATGCTCATTTACTAGAATATAATTATGCAAAATCAAGACTTCCGATGATTGCATTACTTCTAACATTATTTTGTCTTGCAGCTCTAATAATAAAGAAAGATGTGACATTCGGAGTACTTTCTCTTGCTGTCATGGTTATAATAGCTCAGACAATATTTATTACTTTAAGAATAATTATTTCAGGAAGAGCACCTATTACCAATATGTATGAAACAGTTCTATTTTCTGGATACGGATCTTTAGTTCTTGCAATGATTATAGGGCACCTGAAAAAAGAAAAGCTGTTTCTGTTTATTGGACTCTCATATAATTTATGCACTTTGTTTATGCTTAATTTTTCTTATGGTCTAATTTCAGGAAGTATTGGCCCTCTTGTTCCTGTCTTAAGAGATAACTTTTGGCTCAGTACTCATGTAACATGTATTATTTTATCATATGGAGCACTGGCATTAAGCTGGGTTATGGCAAATACCGTTTTGATTAAAAACAAGATAAATAAGATTACACAAAAAGAAATTAATTATTATTCTGAAATTATTTATACATGCCTAAAGTATGGAGTTATATTACTTGGTGCCGGAATTATTCTTGGTGGAGTATGGGCAGATTATTCATGGGGAAGGTTTTGGGGATGGGACCCTAAAGAAACTTGGAGTTTAATTGTTATATGTCTTTATGTCGCAATTTTACATGGTAAATATACTTCTTGGATTGCACCTAAGAGATTTGTTCCATTGACAGCTTTAGCATTCTTAGGAGTGATGATGGCATGGTTCGGCGTTAATTATATACTAGCTTCAGGACTACATTCATATGGCTTCCAAGAAGGTGGAGCAATCTTTCTTGGAAGCTTTTTTTCTATTCAAATTTTAATAGTATTACTTACAACTAAAAAGCTTAATATTATTTTAAACTCTTAGTATTAAATGGGTTAACATTTTGTAGCATAATATTATTTTTCATTGTTTCATTTTCATGAGATTCATAATAAGCGTACAGCCCACCTTCCGTAAGTTTCTGTCTAACATAGAGTGATTTCATATATGACTCCGCAAAATCTTTAATGAATTGAGGAATTGGCACAAAGCTAAGTCCTAATTCACCTAATTGCAGCACTAATCTTAATCTCATTATTTTTTGAGGATTATCTGGATAAAAGGCAATAGATGGTAAATTTCTAAATGAATCTCGACCGTCAAATAAGTTTAAAACGACCTTGTTTCCCTTTTCCGTTGCATATTTAAATGCATAATTTATATCATCACCAATATTATCAAAATAATCCCTGCTCATCCTTAATCTGCTTTTACCAGCTCTTAAATACTGAAAAAACTTAGTCACACCATATTTCGGCCAATTACTTTTAGCTGCAGAAGACTCCCAAAATGCATACCAAGGAATTCTCGACTCATAGATCGAAGAGTAGACAAAGTTAGCTTCATCGTGAGTCATATTAAGTTCTTCTGCGGTAAAGCTCTCTAGATAATGCAGTAACATATTTTGATGAAATAAACGTCTTTCTCTAATAAGTTTTTCAACTTGAACTAAAACATAGGATGCAGTATTTAATAATGGAATAGTGCTTAATCTTTTCCTCGCAAAATTTAAACCCATTTTAACTACTTCGTATGTTGTATTTCTCTTATAGAAAAAAGTCGGATCATTTAAAGTTGCAACTACATTTAATCCTATTTTTGCTAAAGCATCTGAAATCCTACTTTCATAAAAATGAATAACTTTTTTAAATTCACTATGATTGAAAATATACTCTATATCTAAATTTTCAAGCTCTAGTAATGACTCTATTAATAAATCAGTTTGACCGGAGCCTTTGTCTAATTTTCTTGAATGCTCATCCAGTAAGCTTCTAATTTCTTCTTCGTAAGCACCTTTAGATCTAATTAATTTTTGTTCTGCTAATAACTGATCCTTAATATATTTTATATATGGAGTAATTGAGAATTTTACTTCTAAGGATTTATCCCTGACTTGAATCAGTTTATTATTATGCTTAATAAACTGAAAACGTTTGTGAAAATGTTCTGTTGTTCCTTCACTCGCTGAAACTCCGACAGAGAACAATAATAAAATAAGGTAAATAGTAAATAGGTACTTGAACATAACTTTCCTCCATGAAAGTAATTATTTTGAATATATCTATTCTACAGATAAATTAATTGAAAAAAAGTTATGTAAGAAAAGAATAGAATATAGAAGTAGTTCAAACGGATAATGTTTTTTTCATAATAATTACAGATAAGAATAGCCCCAATAAGAAGGGAAAAATAGTTTGGGTTGTACTTTTATTCACATCAATTGAAGCACAACCTCCTGAGTATTCTTGAGGGTAAAGATAGGTTAATGCATCATAATCATCTTGTGATAAATACATTTGCACCTTACTGCCTACACTATAATACATTAAGGCCACTGAGTTACTTGAATGTCCAATTCCTAGTGCATGTCCTATTTCGTGAGCTAGAACAGCTTCAAGCTCAGCAGAAGATAAGTTTTTAACTCTATTTTCTCCTTCTATTAATAAATCATTAACAAGCACAAGCCCCCGAATTCCGCCACTTGTAGTACTACCAATACTTCCAATTGCCAAGGTTGCAGCAGACTCAAACATTCCATCTTCCAAGTCGTCCTCTTCTCCTATATGTTGTCCACACCCGATAAGAATTGTATTATTTGTTCCTTTATCCAATAAACTTTGCAAGGTATCATTCGTCGCATCTAAGTTTGAAAGAACACTTCCTTTTTCAAGCAATATTGAGCTTGTGACTACCCTATTCCAATAATTATCTATTGCCATTTCTACTGTATTAAGCAATTCCTCTGCTGTAATACCAAGTGTTTCACAATTATTACCAGTAACGTTTATTTTGATGGTTGATTCATTAAATTTAAGACGAGATGGGATTAAAGTAAAACCAAAGGAAGTACTAAAGACTAATAAGTAGGAAAAGATAATTATAAATAACTTCATTTTAATTCCTAAAGGTAATAATTTAATGAAAATAAATAACTATACTGTCTGGCATTTTCATTTAAAAGTCCGAACAGAAAAAACTCTCCTCGCACAGTAAAATGTGCATCAATGACAAAGTCCAGCCCAAAATCTATTGCTGAGTTAAAACTCGTTGTAGACTTTTCCGGCACAGCAAACGAAGTCATAGAATTTCCATTTGATAAAGCAATGGTACCTCCATCACCTGAAATATACGTCCAAAACCCACTTACGCCATACCGAATAACTATTCGGCCATAAATAGGCCAAGCAACATCTGCTAAAAATATAAAAGTATATTTCTTTGTATTATCAAAGCTTTTGTTATGATAAACAAAACCAACTTCTGGTACAAACAAATGTTGATATCCAATGGGATAAAATGTGTTTACAGATACCATAGGAAAAAAAGTTCCAGAATTAGTATTTCCTTCAATATCTTCTTGAGTAGTCCAAGCAAATGGAGCATACCCACCAATAGCAACCATTGATTTTGTGACTGGTGCAAAAAATAAAAATATAAAAATAAAAAATATAGATAAATAATTCATAACAACCTGTTTAATTATACTACTAATTACTGTATGAATGAAACTAAGATAACCGACCATTAACAAACCAAAACGCTCGGCTGTCCCCGAGGGCTATGAATACAGTTTTTTTTAAAAAGCAAAATTTGGTAAATTTGACTTTGACTTGAAACCAAAGTCCAATTTAAGGAAAAAGTGTTGAAAATATTTAGATTAAAAATAAGGTCAACACTGATTTCAATCGAATAAAACTGAAAAATAAACATCTTATTGCAAATGGCATACTAAATTAGGATAGATCTTTTATAAAAAGTATGGCAAGATAATATTCCTCCAATAATGCTTTCTTATTAAATTTAGCAACTCCCCACAATGAAATAAATGATTTACTTCAAATAATTTAATTAATTTGTCTTGTGATTATTAATAAATAATATATTCTAAAAAGAAATTAGCAATATATATGAATAATAAACCTAAAGCAATATTTCCAGAAGAAACAATGAGTAATATCTCATGGATGCTAATGAACAAAATAATAGTTACTTTAATTGCTTTGTCCATAACCGTAGTTTTGGTTAAGATACTTGGCGAAGAAAAATATGGTGTTTATGCTTTATTATCAAGCTTTTATGGTTTTATTATTATCTTTTGTTCCTTTGGATTAAATAATGCAATAATTCGTTATATTCCCGAATTGTTAGAAAAAAAAAATAGTTCTAATATTAAATTATTTTTTCTGAAAGTACTCTCTGTTCAATCCTTTATTGGAATAGTAATAATTATCACTTTGTACCTTACTACTTCATTTTGGAATAACTTATTTAAATTAAACTTAAATTTATTAATACCTCTTACTGGTATTTGGTCTGTTTTATTTATATTGCGCTCATCAATTGCTGATGCGTTAACATCCTTACTGCAAGTTAAGCCCCTTGCAATTGTATCTATTTTTCAAAACAGTGCTTGGTTGATTTGTTTTTTAGTTATTTTGAAAAAATATAACAAAGTGTCAACTGCAGTTGGTATAAATATTTTTGTTATTTTTCTTTCTACTCTTGTATTAATATTTCTCCTATTCAAATATATCAATGCAATCCCAAAGAATAACTCTAATCATTATATTGGTAAAAAAAGAGTATTCCTGCTTGCAGCACCGGACCTACTAAATCAAAGCCTCAGTAGTTTGTTAAGGCAGTACTCTGAAATATTCTTTTTGGGAGCATACTTTCCTGCAAGGATTGTTGGTGTCTACGAGTTAGGTTGTACACTACCAATAATGGCATTATCAATAATTCCTCTATCAACCAAAAATATTTTGACTTCGGCATTTTCTCGGATTTATGTCCAAGATAATAGCCGTTTAGGTGAATTAATTAACTATACTCATAAACTTCTGCAAACTATAATATTGCCTATTTCTGCTCTCGGGTTCTTCTTTTCTCCTCAGTTAATTCCTTTAATTTATGGAGAAGGAATGTCTGAAGCTTCTTCAGTCGCATCATTTTATTCTGCATTTGGGGCCATATCTATTATTTCAATTCCGTATTCAATAGCAATTGTTACAACTGAAAAAATATTTAAAATTATCCACTTAACAGTGATGCAAATAGTGATAAATGTCACTGCTGACTATTTATTAATTCCAAAATATGGAATTAATGGAGCAATTGTAGCTATTTTAATTACTTTTTTAATCACTTACCCAATTAGATTATTTTATATCAGAAAAATAATAGGCGGCCTTTATTTACCAGTTGTCTATTTAACGAAAGTTTATTTAATATGTTATATATTAGCATATATATTTATCTTAATTTTACCACCTGTAACCTTTTTCACTTTACCTCTTGTGGTAATTGCCTACTTCACATTGTATATTTTGATATTAAAATATTTTAAAATAATAAAAGCTCAGGATATTTTTTTCCTTTCTAATATTAAAAATCAATATATTCGTAAAATAATTAATTTTGTTATTACAAAATAGTGGCAATATCACTAAATAACTTTTCATTTATTCTGGCTTTATGTTGCTCTGAAAATATCTAAAAACATATTATTTGTTGTAACTCATACCTATTACGTAGGGAGGAATCCCATAAAAATATAAAAGATGTGCTTAATTTTGAACTCCTAATCAAATAGAAAGAATTAGTAACAAGTTTTAAAATATCAAGGTATATATTAAAATTACGAATAACATTGTCAATTCCATAAATTAAATAAATTCTATGTACAATATAAGTTAAAATAAGATAGAGTAATCTATAAATTAGATATATTAAGCCTTTTCGTTGCGCGAGGCAGCACCTATGAATTTTAATAATGAGGACTATTTAACAAAAATATTACTTGTTGATGATCATGCAATTTTACGACAAGGGATTGCCATGATTCTTAACAAACAAGGAAATATAAAAATAGTTGCTGATCTAGGAAGCGGAGAAGAAGCATTAGACTATCTAAAAAATAACACGCCAGATATTGCTTTAATTGATATTGGTCTGAAAGATATAAATGGTTTAGAGCTAACTGAAAAAATAGTAACTAGCTATCCAAATATTCCAATTTTAATATTATCAATGCAAGATGAAATAGACTATTGCAATAAAGTACTAAGGTCTGGAGCAAGAGGCTACATCATGAAAGATGAAGTAGCGGACAAGTTAACTAATGCCATTAAAATTGTAATGAATGGAAAGTACTACGTAAGCGAAAGGCTTATGGATTATATTATAAAAGAATATATTAAATATATATCTTCTTCTAATCATCATATCCCGATAGAACTTTTAACTGAAAGAGAAGCTGAGATTTTTGGTTTAATTGGAGATGGAATGAGCACAAAACAAATATCAACAAACCTCCACATAAGCATAAAGACGGTTGAAACTCATAAATATAATATCAAAGATAAGTTAAAATTTGATAATTCTATGCAATTATATCAATATGCAAGAGATTGGTCACATACAACAAATACTAATTAGGAGCATGAGTAGCTATAGCTTCTTTTACTTCATCAAACTCTATCTTTAATTGCACGACTATTTGATTTAACTGTTGCCGATTTAAATCTTTATTTATATTTTCTAATTTGCAACTAAGTTCTGACATCCTTACTGCTCCCAAAGTTGCCATACTTCCTTTTAATTTATGTGCACTATCAGAAAGGACTAAGCTATTGTTCGATTCAACTGCATCATCTATTGTACTAATTAGCTGCGTAGTATCTTTTATAAATACTTGGATGAAGTCCTCATAGTCATCCCCAAGAGATTTTTTTAATAAATCAAGAATATCTGCCTTAAGTTTACTTTTCATTTTATATATCCCTACTTTATTTTTATTAACAACTTATAATTTATTGTCTAAAAAAATATGATTAAACAATAATTTATGAATACATCTATATTTATAAAAACTACAAAATTATAACCCAGCCCTCAATTATCCTTCCGTCCAAATGATAGTAACTCATTCAAGTTAATTTGCTCAATAATTTATTATCTGAAATTATATTCCAAAGAAGAATGCCCCCAACTCGCTGATATTACTTATAAGTATTTTCCTTCGATTTTTATATCAAAACCTTTATCAAGTTATAACGTATAAAAAACATACACTGCAACGAGAGAAAGCCTTCTAGGTTATTTTTTTATGGAGTCATCATGAAGCACATCTGTATATTTATTTTAATTAGTTCTCTTTCAATTCATAGTTTACTGGCTTCAGATCTTTCTTTGAATAATGAAGCCTTAACCTCTTCTCTATCACTAATTACACCAGACTTAAGCTACCAAAATAGTGATAATATTAAAATACCCACAGAGAAATTAGTTTCAAATCAAGTAACAAAGTTACCTAATACGACCAGTCCTACCTCAGAAATTTTAACAAAAGCAAAGTCATACATAGAACAATTAGGCATAAATGATATTAGTGAACTTGGCACAATTCAGGTCAAGGATATAAGAACAAACCTTGCAAATGGGTTATACTTACTAAGTAAGAACTGTAGCAACAGCGAGAATGAACCAGAGTTAAAATCATACCTAACTTTATGGGATGCTCATTGCACTACTATCTCGGGTTATTTTAACGAAGGTGAAACTAACTATAATGTTGTTAGTTATACAGGATCAGATATTATAGGCAGTGTTATTATAGCTAAGAAAATAATACTTGATACTGCAACCATAACCATCCCTGAAGGTGTTAATGAGCTTTATTTAATTGCAGAAGAAATAGAAACAATAAATAACAATTCAATTACGTGGGAAAAATCAGGAACTCAAAAGGATAAATCAAATCAAGCTAGTGCAACACCCCATAGCTCTACCAACTCAAGATGCAGTGACCACAGTGGAGAAGATGCAAGCTGCACAGGGGATGATGGAAATACAGGAGAAAACGGGAACTCAGGGGAAGTTGGAGACAATGGCCCTAATATTTATATCGTTCTGAAAAAAATTGTAAAAAACAATAATAGTATTTTACAGTTTCCTCAATTTAATATTAGTGGCATGCTAGGCCAAGACGGACAAGACGGACAAGGTGGCGGCCAAGGAAATACTGGAAAGAGAGGAAAAACAGCTGTCAATGATTGGTATTCTCTAGGTTGTGAAGAAGGTGCAGGCTGGGGAGGTCAAGGTGGTAATGGCGGCAATGGAGGAAATGCTGGTAAGGGTGGTAAAGGTGGAAATGGAGGTAATACCTATTTTTACTATCTAGAAATGGAAAATATTGACAGCGAAGAGTCTTTAAAGAACTCCCTCAGGTCACATAAGATAACAAATAGTGGTGGTACAGGAGGACAGGCAGGTTATTATGGCAGTGGAGGTGCTCAAGGTGAAGGTGGTCAGGGAGGAGATGGTGTCCAAAACTTTTTAGGCATGTGGGTCTGTGATGATGAACACGAAACAAGACAAGGACCTCAAGGGGAAAGACCAGGAGAAGATGGTACAACTAATAGTCGTGGTTCAAATGGTAGTAATGGAATTATAGAAGTAACACAAATAAGCGAAGAAGAATGGAATGATTTTTCATCTTCTCCATATATTAATAATATTGCACCCTCAATAATTTATCCAGGAGATAATATCACTATTAGTGTGATCAATATGTCTGGTACTCTGCAAGCAAAGTTAATTAGTAAAAAATCTGGTTATGAAAGAATTCTGAATTTGATTGCACAAGAAAACAATACATACTTATTAAGTGATACTTATACATTAAGTATCGGTGATTGGGAGCTTACTCTTATATCTGAAAACATTGAAAGTCTAAATAGTTTTGACCTTACCGTGCATGTACCAAATACGGCAGTTGAAAATCGAGACTGGAAAAGACCTTATCGAATGGGTTTTAACACAATTAGAAAAAGTGATATGAAAACAGTTGGAACAAACCTCAATGAATTAGATACACTTCCTGAAGTACTAAATGATATTTCAGCAACAGGTGGTCAAGGTGCACGTCATTTTCAATCTTATGACTTAACATGGTTTAGTGGTGGAGTTTATGAGAGTGGCACAGGACTAGATGATTCAAATAATTTTGATTTTAGTGGCAGAGAAGAACTATTTGCCAATGAGAATGGACTTTATACCATTCCAACTCTTTTCGTTGTTGGCCCAAGCTCCATGTCCAGATACTTAGGTTATGAAAAACCTACAACATGTGCAGAACTTTACACATATGCAGATGATATCCTATTAAACAATCTTTATCAAAGTGAAAAAGACAAACTTAGTACTACTTATTGCAATAATGAGGAAGGTGTTTTTCAGGGCATCACAGCTGAAAACTTTTGGGATGAATTAGTTGAAGAGATGGGAATATTCATATTTGAAGGTTCCATACGTTGGGATTTATATTCTCCATTTTGTTCTGATGGATCCCATGCTTACTATTCTCCTGAAGGGTATTGTTCAACTATATATACCCCTGATAGAGAAGAATTAAATGTAGAAAAAAATAATATTGCTTCTGGTGTCAGAACTTACCTTGAATCAATTGCTGATTGGATAAGTGACACCGGATCAGAAGTTAAACATTTTGAAATTGGAAATGAACTTGAAAGAGGCCCGAGTAGAGAACTATTAAACTGGAAATGGCAGTGGGGGCCTGAAAGATATTCAGATTTACTTAGAATGACTAGAAACATCTTGAGAGAAAAAGATTCAGATAATAAAATTATTTTTGGCGGTTCGTTCTTTTCTGATAATGGAGGCAAAGAAAGAGAGTGGCTTGAAGGAACATTATCAAGCGCCAATGAAACATTGGAAACAGGTGAAGACAGAACACTTTTTGATATTCATAGTTTTCACTATTATGGAGAATGGACAGAGTTAAAAAGTTATATCAATAAGTTTAGATCTATTTTAGATGATTACGACCATGAAAATACACCAATGTGGTTAACTGAAGTTGGGATGTCTGCAACAGTCAACGGCGAAGATGAACAGGCAAAATTTTTAGTAAAAACTTTTGCTGTGGCATTTGGTAATGGAATAGAGGTCGTGAATTGGCATACTCATATAAGTAGTAATGATGGTTTAGAAAACTGGGGTGGATTTGGATTAAGGCCAGCTTCACAAAAAGAATGTAATGAAGGGGGATGTCGTGATAAGTATAAAGCTTATTATGCCTATCAACTTTTATCAGATAAAATCGGAAACTTTCAAGAATCAAAAATCTTAAATGAAGGTGAATATGAAGAACTTGGATCATCAGATGGAAATATTGAATATAATTTTAATTCTACTATAGTCTCTGGCTTATTTGCATACAAGTTTACTAATTCTTTGTATTCAGAATGGGGAGTACAAAGCAATAAAATTATTCTATGGACACATAATACAGATAAATTAACATATGACCTTACTGATTATATTTACGAAACTATGGGAGAATCTACCACTTCAGTAACTATGACATATGTTGTTCCGGACAAAGAAGGAAATTTTACAACAGAAACAATTTCTGATTTTACAAATGTTGAAATTGGAGACATACCTATTATAATTGAAAGTAATAATAATTAAGATGCAGACTGGTATGCCAGTAAGGTCAACCCTGTCTCTTTTTCCATCTGTCGAATTTCGGCTAACTGATCTTCGCTTAACCCCGCAAATGGACTATCATTATTTTCGTAGGCCACTAAACATATACCAAGTTTGTTCTCTAAATCTTTAATCATTTTTGTTCTTTCTTGATCAATGGAAGCAAGTTTTACTTGAGTTTTATTATTCATGACACTGTCTCCTTAAATATACTTTAACACATTTTATTATATAAAAAAATATTATACTTTCTAAATATTTTTTTTTATTCTAAAAGAACAGAATTAAATGCAACACCACCCCGGCCATCTCGTAACACAACAGTTACAATTGCTTTTTCTGGCAACGACTCATCAAGTTGAAGTACGGAACTTTCATCAATATAAACTTGAGAATTGCTAATACTACCGTTTGAAGTAAACCAACTAAGATAAAACTTTTCTGTTGAAGTTTTCTGTCCTTCAGAAAGGCTATAATAAATAAATGTTTCAGGACTAGATGTTACTTCTAACTCCATATTTTGTTTATTGCTTTTTAGCTCTAAAGCTCCAATATCTCCTAAAGTTGGATTGATATTTTTAGATATATTCTCAGAGACAGTAATTCGTTTAAAGGTATTTATAACCTCTTCCCCATCAATAGAAAAAGTAAAAAGTACTAAATAGTCTACTCCATTAATTTTATCAATTTCATCTCGTGTACTTAATATATTACTCGGTAAGGTAATACTAACACTCGGAATTGCACCCGTATAATAACTTGCTAATAATAAGCTATTTAGATCTACTGGATTATTGTTATTATAAGTGATTTCTTGTTTTGAACTTTCGCCATCACAAGAAATTTCTTCTCCCCTCGAAATTCCTGGATCAATACATCCAACTACTGTAACAGTAATTACTCTACCTTTATTTTCAATATCACTGACAATCGGAGTTAAGATGACAGTCTCATTAGTGTCACCTACTTCTGGATTATCAGCAATAATTGCAAGAACTCTAAAACTATCAAGCTTAGCATATTTTTTAAAATTATCATCACCACAACTAATAATTAAAACAATAGATATAATATAATAAATATAATTCATCTAAAATTCTCCTTTAAGTCCAAAAGTTGGTAAGATAGGAGCTCCTGAAGTAACTTCCTGCTCTGAGTAATCATAATTATAATTTATGCCTTCTGAGTTTTCCCTATTCGTAACATTTTGAATATCTAAGTAAGCACTAAGAATCCAACTTTGATAAATCCATTTGTAATCAACTCTAAAATCAAATTGTATAAAATCTTTATTTCTTTCACTAAAATAATCTCCTCTAATTGGTATATAAACATCATTATCTGAATCATAGACTGCTCCAACAACAGGGGTTAAAGGACTGCCTGTAACAAAGCGAGCTCTTGTAGAAAAAAGCCAGCGTTTATATTTATAGGAAGTGACAATATTAAGATTATGAGTTTGATCAAATTCAGACAATTGCCTATCATCGTATTGGTCAACTTTTTCACTTTTAGCAATAGTATAAGATGTATTAACTGACCATGCTTCATTTCGATATTGAAGGTACAACTCACCTCCGTAAACTTCACCAGATGTTTCATTTTCAAATTGCTCTATAGTTAAGCTACCATCTCTACTAATTAAATCACTAGAAGTATTTACAAGATCATCTAATTTTTTATAAAAAATCCCTGAGTATAATTTAAAACCTGTTGAACTTCCTTTTCTGAAATCATTTTCATAACCAAAGCTTAAGTGTTCTGCACGTAGGGGTTTTAAGTATGGATTACCAGTTAGAGAATTTGATTGTCTTTCTTCTGGTAACTGAGTGTAAACCCCAGAAGAAAATTTGAAAAACTTAAATTCATTTAACATATATTTTAGTGATACTCGAGGTTGCCAAGATAGCTTTTTAAAAGTAGATAAATCTTTTTGAATATCAGAGTAATAGTCGAGTCTGATCCCTGGAGAAAAGATCCAAGGAGATTGTTTATCCACTTGAAATGTATGCCTCGAATATAAACCTAGATTATGGGTTGTTCCTGAAATTTCACCTTCATTAGATCCTCCAACAGAAAATGGATTACTTACTCCCCCATTATCCTCATCAAAGGATGGGAGATTTACACCTACTGTGTAATCATCAAAAGTTGTGTCAACTCCAAAATAGTTATACCAATTAGATAATTTAATTTGGTATTCAAATCTAAAATTAAAACTAGTTGAATTTATATCTAAGTATTGATCATTTATTTTAAAATAAAGTTTATTTTTTCCCGTTGCAAGGCTAGAAAAGTATTTTTTATCATCTCCTAGATTATGATCTAAACGTCCTATGAGTCTATTAAAACTAGTTTCAGTTTTAAAATCACCACGCGTAGTGGGGTCATTTGATATGGGTTTATCTAGCACAAACTCTAATTCATCGATACTATATAATCCTGTAATACTATACTTTTTATTTTTACTAGGACGATATTCATAAATAAGAGTAAAGTCAGTGTAACTAGGAGCTACTGTAAAATCAAAACTATCTTCTTTTTTTGCAACTTGTTCTAATACTTCCCCTACCCAACTTTTTCTTGAGCTGATTAAAAATGAACTTTTTTTATTTATTGGGCCTTCAATTAATAGCCCACCATTTAAAATATCAAGATATCCAATTCCATAGTAACGGTCAGTTCGGGGAGATCGGGTGTTAAGATTGATTACTCCACCAAGTGCCCTTCCATACTCAGGGCCAAAACCTGCTGATAAATAGTCTATGCTCTCAATTGCTTCTGGCATAATAACACTAGTGAGTCCACCAAAATGAAATACTATTGGTATATACTGTTGATTAACTGAGTACTGAGTATCTTCTGGTTCCCCACCTTGAATGATAATATTTGCCCCTCTTGCCGAACGATTGATGCCAGGAAGATTAGCGACTGCCTTAATGGGGTCTCCTCCTGCTCCTGGCGCTGTTTGAAATTCAGCATATGTTAATGATTTTTTAGCAGGATCTCGTTTATCTATTTTAGCAATAATAGTGGTTTCAAATAAGTTATATTCAATTTTTTCAAGGTAAATGTCTAATTTCTCATTTCTAGATGTTATTAATTTCTCATACTTTTTATAACCACTAAGATTAATAATAAGTTTCCACTTTTGTTGATCACTCAACTCAATTTTAAATTTGCCATTAATATCAGTTTGAACAATTGTTTTTAAAGGAAGAAAAAAAATTTTTACACCTGATAATTCTTTTCTAGTCCCCATCTCTTTTACTTGACCTCTTATGGTGTAAGCACTGGTGTATGAGCTTGAAATTAAGGAAAGAAAAAATATTAATGCTTTTATAATATTCATTTTTTTACTCTTCTAAGACAAAGTTAATTCCATATCTAATCACTACGGATACTTTTTGTTCTCCAATCATGGCAGGTTTAAATTTAAATTTCATTACCGAGAACTTTGCTGCTTCATTGAGTCCAAATCCAGGCCCATTTATGACTTCAGCTTTTCGAACTCGTCCATTTTGATCGATCAGGATTTCTAAAACTACTTTTCCTTCTACCCCTTTTTTCTTAGCTTCTGCAGGGTAAGCTTGTCTAAACTCTGATATTACTCTTGGCATTTGTGTAACAAGATATTCATCTTTGGGAATTGGTAATGCTTCTTCATCAGATTTTTTTTAAATTTTATTATCTACTTTTTTTGCAATTGTGTTACCCATTTTTGTTTTTAAAGCAGCACTATTGTTTGATCTGAGATTGTTTTTATTAGCACCAAAAACCTTTCTTTTTTTCTTCTTAGGAACTCGTTTCTTTTTAACTTGAGTAGGAATTGGAACAGACTTTAGTGGTAATACTTTAGATGTTTTTATTTCGGCCGGTTTCTCTATTACTCGAAACTCTACGAGTTCATTATTATTTACCATAGGCTTAAAAAAATAAACTAAGATAAAAATAAATATAAAAATGGCAATATGTATACCAAATGATAGTTTAAGGAAGTATTCTTCATTGGGATAATTCATTTTTTCTTTTTTTCTACTTGAAAAGCAAAATTATTAGCTCCTGCACCTTTAACTAAATCAATTAATTCAATTACCATTCCGTGAGTTGCCATCTTATCAGCTATAATAATCACTTGAGTTTTAGGATCTTTTATTAAACTTCTCTTAATTTCTTCTTCAAGTTGTTCAGGAGATAGTAACGTGCCATTAAGCATTAAGTTTCCACTTTTTAGAATAGTTATCCCTAAATTAATTTGTTTTGTTTGATCCACGTTTTTAACAGATGGAAGCTTCAGATCAATTACAGTTTTCATCATAATGGGTGCTGTAACCATCAAAATAACTAACAAAACGAGAACAACATCGACAAAAGGAGTTATATTAATATCATTAAATTCCTGTGATTCATTCTTATCACTTAAGTTGACGGCCACGTTTAATTTCCTTGTATGTTTTTTATGACTCTTTGTGCAATCTCAACTTGTTCTCTTTCATTTTTAAGTCGTTGATTATAATGATTAAAGCTAATTACACTTGGAATTGCAACAAGAAGGCCTACGGCCGTTAATATCAGTGCCTCTGCAAGAGCATACATTATTGTACTAGAATCTATTTTACCTAAGGAGAGCTCACCAAAGGCAACAATAATTCCAAACACTGTTCCTAGTAGGCCTATAAAAGGTGCTGTAGAACCAAAAGTTGCTAGCACTTTTGTTCTCCCTTCCACCATAGATTTTACCCTGCTGTATTCTATCAGCTGAGTTGATTCAAAGTGATTTTTAGGATTTAAAATCGCTAAGACCTGTATCGCAAATGGGTTTTGCGAAATGGGAGTTAAAAAAGCTTTAATTGCTTTTAAATCTCCTGTTTTTAAATTACTTAATAGATCTTCATTGCTGTTAATAAGGCCAAACTCTTTAAAGAACCTTTTTCGTTCAAGTATAATAGCAATTGTATAGACAGACATTACAATAAGGCATAATAATATAACTTTTGCTAAAATATTCACAATAATCATCCAACTCATTTTAACTCCTGAAAGTTTTTTATTATTATTTCAATGGATTATTACTATGTCTATGAAGATTTTAGTCATCGCTTATTTTAGATAGATACAAGTTATCATTATGACAATATATATTAAGCAAATTGAGTAAATTTATTTGTATTTTGAGTTAAGAGATATTGTTTTCTCGTAAATTTTATTAATTGTTTTATGATCAATTCCTAAATGAAATAATAATTTGATAAATTGATTTAGTATAGATTGCCGTATGATTCCATTTTCTTTAAATCTGACAGCAGAAGTTATAGAAGTAAATGGCAGAATTACAGGTTTTTTAAACTTTGTATAGATTAACTTACTTAAGACTGTGTCTTCAAATACATCAATATTGGGAAGTTCCCCCATTTCATTTTTAATTTTAGCTGATAAAAAAATACAATGATCCAAATAAATTATATTGAATAAACTTGCTCTAATCTTATTTGAATACCAAGAAGTAAACTTCAAAATGGGATGATCAATATCAAAAGAATGAGTAAACCCTCCCCAACTAGGCAATATCGAACTATCAATTAAGTATTGTATTCCTTCACTCGAAATCATTGAACGAGGGTGGTGTAGCAAGATTAATTTACCTCTCGCAATATTCAATCCTGCATTTATTCTTTCTGCTCTACTATTTGTATTATTAATTATAATGAACTCGGTATATTTTGTTGCTAGTTTAATGGTATTATCTGTACTTCCACCATCAGAAATAATTATCTCTAGATTTTTAAATTGTGATAACCTTTCTAAAGTAAGTAACAGATAATTATTATCAGATTCATTAAAAGTCGGTATAATAACAGATAATTTAATGCTCACAATCTTCTATCAATTTACTATAATAAGAGGATAAATCCTCAATATCATCATCTGTTAAACCTTTAGCAATTTCATTCATTATATGTGAAGATCTTTTCCCTGAACGAAAATTGGCCAACTGCCAAATTAAGTACTTTTCTTTCTGCCCAGCAAGGTTTGGGTGCATAGGTTGAACTGCAATTCCTTTTAGTCCATGACATCCTCTGCAACCAATTGAAATAATCTCTCCTCTATCGGGATCTCCTGCCATTATTTTGACTGAGAAAATCATTAATAACACTAAAAAAATATTTTTCACTTTCTTTTCCTTTAATTATTTTAGCAATATTATTACCCGGTTTTTATTATGTATAGATATAAATTAATTATTTATTTTTGAAAATGCATGCTTTCATAGGGCGAACTAAACTGCTTATGACTCATTATTCTTTCATTAGATGGCAGATAACTATTTATAATTAAAGAAAAACTTAATTTTTATAATAAAACTTACGATAAAGTACCTAAGATGAAAATATTCACAGCAATTACTCGTTTGAAGATGTTTATTATAATAAATCTTATAATTGGATTGATTCAACTACAATTCGCCTCAATTAATGCCTATGCTGTTGATCCAGAAGCAGATGAAACAGGTGAGACAGTAACTTCAGAATCAGAAGAAGAAATGAGAGAACAAATTGAGGAAAATTACCAAGAATGCTTGAAGTCTGATACCTGGGATCGCGATTGCAGAAAAAATAGAAGAAGAATGTATAATGAGCTAGAGGAATCAAGTCAGTCTGGAATTTCAACATCAGATGAAGCAGATGCCTCAGCAAAGGCTGATAGCATTAATGATAGGTTTTCAAGTAGTATCGCCGCCTCTATTTTACACCTTCTCGTTCTTACCATTATTTCAATTTTGACTACTACCGCTGGACTAATTTGCCTTGTTGTACCATCTCTTTGGATTGTATCTGCGGGTGCGATATACCTCTTAGTAACTGAAGCATGGAATATTAGTAAATACCAAAAAGACGTTAAAAAGAGAAATTTTGAATATGAAACTAATGTCGACGAGGAAAAGAATCAAACACAAGCAGCAAGCGTAGAATCTGTTATTGATAGCTATGAAGATAGATTACGAGCTGTAAATACTAAATTATCTAATACAAAAATAACAAATATTTTTTTTCTTACATCATTTATCATATCACTTGTTGAGACTGCTCTTTGTGCATTTGCTCAGGCCTCGTGGTTTTTTACGGCTTTAGCAGAAACTCCATTTTGTAAATGCCATCAATATTATTTTGTTAATAGTACTCCAAGTATTGATGGCCAAAACTCATGGGACCTTTCCTCTCTAGAATACAATAGAATTGCTTCAGGAGAGATATCCTCCACCTCTATTAATAGATATTTAGAGTTGCCTATAGATCACTATCAACAAAATAAAGCACAACAAAAAAATTATAACGTTAGTAGAATTAAACAAATTCTAAGTGCATTATTACCTTTTCCTCATAATGCATATGCAAAGACACAAGAGGAAATAGAAGCTGCTGCAAAAGCAAAGGCATCTTCAAATAATGAAGAGTTTAATGAAGAAGATGACCAAGAGGTTGGTAGTGGAGACTGGTGGGCGTCTGTTGGTATTACAACTGCTGCACTGGCACTAATTGGAATTGCTGCAGCATTTTTGGTACCTGCAGTCACGGCACTTGATTTCATGTTAAAACCAGCTGCATATTATTGGACCCGACCACTTGTTACAGGGGCCATATGGGCATATGGAGAAGTTGTCCAATCTGTTATAGAAGACAACAAAGCGGACATAGAGGAAATGAAAGGAAAATATGAAATTTTATTAGAAACAATAAATAGTCAAAATAAAGAAGTAAGTGTGAGCTTGATGAAGTTGGAAGAAGACACAACACACTCTACTGATATAAACGATTCAGATACATCTTCTGTAGCTGTTGATTCAAGTCAAGTCTTAAATGGGACAGAGGAATCGATGGTATCACAGCAAGTCAAGGATAATGAATTTAAAAAATCAAATGTATCAGATCCTTTTCAAAAAACTGACTTTGATAATATTGCAAATGTAGCAGGAAATCTAACTCAGTCAGTACAAGATACATTAGACCAAAATAATACAGGGCCATCTCAGGCCGCAGCAAATGATGTTGATTCTTCCGCTTTAAAGAAACTAGGAAAAGATTTAAAAAATCAAATAAACAGTGAATTGAAAAAAAGTGGAAAGCCTGAAGTCGATTTTGAGGGTGAAACTAAGAAAATGCAAGATGATATGAAAGCAGCAATTGTGAAAACCCTTAATGGCCTTTCAAAAGATGAATTCAATGGATTGATGTCAAGCTTTGGAGGAGGGTTAAGTTCAGGAACAAGTGCAAAGGAGGAAGAAGGAGAAAAAGAAGATGACTTTGATGCAAAAAGACTTGCAGCAAGAAACAAAAAACCCGAAGATGATAAGAAAAAAGATGAGTCTATTAAAGGCTTAGATATGAACCTCGATTTTGGAAAAAAAGTAAAGAAAACTCAAGGTAATTTAAAGTCAGGTAAGGAACTTTCCAAATACAAATCAAACATCAAGGATATAACTAAAAATGATAAGGTATCTATTTTTAAAATATTAACTATTAGATATATTAAATCAGCTTTTCCTGTTTTCTTAAGGAAAAAGAAACCAAAAAATAAATAAAAAGTGCCCATTTGAAAAAAACATTGCTATATTTAACATATGGAAAATATAAACTGGGGAAGATCACTTCAATCCAATAAAATTGACCAAGAGCAATTTAAGTTATTTACAGGCCAAACATCTGAAGAACTGTATAATTCATGCCTTAATAAGGACGGTGAATTATTTCATATAATCAAAAGTGAACATTTTGATTTAAAATTTTTAAATAAAATATTTACTACTGCTAAAATTATAAAAAATAATTATAATGGACAACCCAAATGGATTAATTCATTACTTACGAACTACTCTATTTTAAACTATTTTGCTCAACCTAGCTCTAGAACTTTTTTATCTTTTTCATCTGCTGAGGCATTACTAGGAATCAGAAGAGAAGAATTGAGGTCTTTAGAGACTTCATCCATGGTTAAAGGAGAATCAGATAAGGACTCACTTAGAACAATTTCATCATACTTTGATGCTATTGTCTGCAGGCATCCTAGTAATCTGTTTGACCTTTTCAGTGTGTGGGTAATGAAAGAATCCGATAGAGAAATCCCTATTATTAATGCTGGTAGCGGAACTAGTGAACATCCAACTCAAGCACTTCTCGATTACTATACGATTAGAGAAAGTTTTACAGAAATTAAAAACTTACATATCGGGTTTGTTGGAGACTGCTTAAGAGGAAGAACGGTTCATAGTTTATCAAAAGTAATGTCTTTGTATCCAAACACAAAAATGTCATTTATTGCACCCAAAGAAATTCAACTAGACGAAGACACAAAAACTTACTTAAAAAAGAAAGGTATTAATTTTCAACTAGTAACCTCTCCACTAAAAGAAATTGTTAGTAATTTAGATATAATATACATGACACGAATTCAGGATGAACATGGTGGTAATGGAACAACTTCAGAACATTTTAAATTTAACTTAGAAGATTTAAATGATATGAAAAAGAATGCAATACTAATGCATCCTATGCCAAAAAGAGATGAAATAGATCCTCGAATAGATTATCTCTCAAGAGATCCAAGAGTAATGTACTGGAGACAGCAAAGAAATGGCATGTGGGTTAGAGCTGCTTTACTGCTGCATTTATTTCAGCGTTCTGACTGTATTAAAGATATTTCCTAACCAGAAAAGTTAATTTCTCGCGACTGAATTTCATCTTCTTTTAATATATTTGGAAACTTTGATGCAAACCTTTCTGAAAGTGCCGAAATTGTTAAGCTTGGATTTACGGCAAGGTTGGAAGGAATTACACTAGCATCACAAACATAAAGACCAGGGTGACCATAAACTTCATGATTAGTATTAACAACTCCACTATCGCTCGAACTAGAAAGAATGGCACCACCTAAAAGATGTGCCGTAGCGGGAACCCCCATTAAAACTTCACTTGCAATATTTTGAGGTAATCCGTTAACATTTTTTCCTATTTGCTTTGCCGCTTTTTGCGCAACAGGGATATATGACGGCACACTTTGACCAGGTTTAAGTTTTCCCTTGAGTACTTTTTTAAAACCAAAAAAAAATGACCTTTTTAATACAAGCTTCATATCAGTCTCTATAGATTGCATAACTAAGAGAATTAAAGTACTTCTTGACCAATCTTTTTTTAATAATAACCTGATAACAGATGGAAACTTCCAAATCAATACACAGATAAATTTAATAGGACGAAAAAAGATATTACCACTTCCAGTTAGTGGAACGGCCAGGAATCTCAGTAGGTCACTTCCCTCTGGATAACGAACCCCTTCAATTTTTGTTACACTATCAGGGTTCATGCCAGCACCAATCGCAATCCCTTTTGACATATTTATTTTTTCATCAAAACTAGTTACACCAAGAAGACTTTCATTATTGCTTCTAACAACATCTCCAAGATGTTCTGAAATATGGGGCAATGTTTTATACTCTAATTTGTTTTTTAATAACAAATTAATTGTTCCTAAAACCCCCGCAGCAACAATAACTTTTTTTGCTTTAAATGTTCTAAGTTTTTTTATAATTGCAGTACTTGAAACTGTTTCGACTAAATATTCACCATTCTTGGGAATTATTTTTGTAACCTTTGTTTCAGGAATTACTTGCGCTCCCCATTTGCGAGCAAAATATAAATAGTTTTTATCCAAAGTATTTTTTGCACCTGTTGGACAACCAATCATACAGGCACCACAAACGTTACAAGCAACTCGATCTGGACCTTTGCCTGAAAAATATGGATCTGAATACTTCTCTCCGTCATTTCCGAAAAAAACACCAACTTCTGTGGGATGATAACTTTGTTCAACTCCAAAATCTTTTGCTAACTGTTCAATTGCTTTTTCACCATCATACATTTTTTTATTCGTAACTGACCCAAGCATTTTTCTAGCAAGTTTATAAAAAGAAGATAACTCCTTTTCCCATTGAATTTCTCGAGGCCATTTTTGAGATTTAAAAATATAATCTTCTGGAGTCAAAAGAGTATTTGCATAAACCAAGCTTCCTCCACCAACTCCTACTCCATGTAGTGCCATTATTTTATTAACTAATGAAATTTTTTGAATACCAAAACACCTAAGAAGCGGAAACCATAAATATTTTCTAATATCCCAATTAGTTTTTGGAAATTCTGAGTTTGTATACTCTTTACCCATCTCTAAGACTGCTACACTATATCCTTTTTGCGCTAACCTCATTGCTGAAATACTTCCACCAAACCCACTTCCAACAATAACAAAATCATATGTCTCACTAGACTCGGCCATAAAAGAGATCTCCATAAAATAATCAATACAATATTATCATATTTGAATCAAAATAAGCATTATAAATAAATATTATCAGACTATTCTGTACTGATACTATCAAACGTTTTTTTAAGACATAAACAACTAGTTTAGCATTCCAAATATTCTTTCGTTGCTGAAAGTAAAATTTAAGTTTCTCTGATTCATAAATTACTACCAACCTTTACTTAACACTAATCTGTTTCATGTTTTACTTATCTAATCGTTTTATCATAATTAAGTATCAAATATAATATCAGCGACTTAGGTCAGAATGTTGATTAATATTTTATTGATAAATGTAAATAATATATAGAAACCATTAATCAATTGAGAAAACTCAATAAGTCCTTATATTTATCTAAGATTAACTTATTACTAATTTAAATTTTCAGCCGAGGAGAATTTTCAGTGCAGTCCATCTCTAGATATCTATCAATTATTTTCATAATCATCTGTCTTTCATCACAATCGTTTGCAAGCGATGATGTTGTTAGAACATCTGCTCATGACCTTTATGTCGATTTAATTGAATCATCATTAACCTTAAAAGGTGCTCCAGTTGATGTAAGTAGACATGATTCAACACTAACATATGGTGCAGAAAGTGAAGGTTCATCTGCGAGGATTATGAGAGCATTAGGACCAAATAGCGCTCTCTTTAAAAAACATATGCTAAACACAGAAACGACTCAGTTCCTTAGAGATTTCATGAGAGAATTCACGAATGGCACGACAAGAAACCGTAGTGTTATAGATATTAATGGTAGAAACCTATCATTAACTCATTCCCAGTTGACTCAACTACGGACTCATATGAGCTCAAGAATTAATTATGATACGGTTGATATTGATGTATTAAAATCTAAATTTGAAAAATTAATCAGAATGACAAAAGGAAGTCCTTTTTCATTTTTAAAACATAACTACAGAAGACAATTGTTTTTAGGAACAGTGCCTGGTCAAAGAAAAGCATTAAGATTAAGACGTTTTGATTACCATCTTTATACTCCTCATTTTGGAATTGCCCAAAAGTATATATCTGGAGCAGTCGACACATCTAAAGGATGGGAGATATTATTTGAACCTCAACCTAGTTATGCCCAATTTGAAGAAATGATCAAATGGTATAAAACTGAATTTGGTAGTAAATTCGAGCTTTTCAAAGCACCTGGACACCAGCGAATAGTTTATCCGAAACCAACTCATTTATCTCCTTCCCAACAAGCAGTTTGGAACAGGAGAATGAATGAAATACTAAGGCATATTCAAGCGTATATTGTTATTAGAGGCCTAAAAGGAAATACAGGTATTGAGAATGCTAACTATAAATCGATTCATAGAGATGGCCTAATAGACGTCACAAGGGCTACCAATAGAGGTGTAATTAGACTTGATCAACCAAACAGATTTAAACAAGGTCATTATGGCCTTGAGCTACGAGCTGGAACAAAAGATGCAGAAGTGAGGCAATTTGTTGAGCAAATATTTTCTGCAAGAGTTGCTACATTAGACTTTACAGGATTAAAACAATCTAATTCATGGACTCTTATTTCAACCCATGATCATACTGCAACAAGTTTGATGGAACGTTTTGGAGTTAGTAAATCTACAGCTAAAAAATTTCTAACAAAAGTTAATAATCATGGTGTTAAGATTTCGTACCAAATTGCTTTATGGCAATGGGAAAATGCTCCATATTTAAAAAATAAGAAAACACTTTTAAAGCAAGCCACAAGGCATTATATTGAGCAAGTTGCAGCTATGAGAAACTCACAAGTAGCGACGGAAGGAAAAACCGCATTAAATAGATGGATAAAAATTGTAAAGTTAGAAACTGCTGTACAAGAATATATTAGACCTGAAAGAATTGTAAGAAAAGCTGAAGCTATGCAACTCTATCAAAGAGAGAATGGTAGAATAAATGTAAATAAAATAGACCTTGGTATTGAATACTCAGGAAGATTTCAAGGAAATTATCTCGTAGGCCAATCAGAAAATGTAACTTCTGATGGTATGAAAGCTTGGGTGGAAACAAGATGGGATATGACACCATATGAAAGAAGGAAAGCAATTCATGATATGGCATCTCAACTTTCCAGAAGCTTAAATAATGGACATCGAGTTACTATAACAGATGTTTCAACTCCTGGAGCACATGGACATGGGTTAAGTATTGCTTATTCATTTCGGGACAGGAATGGTGGAAAATGGCGTGTTGAGTGGGACGGTGTAGGAAGAACTTATCGAGAAAATGGAACAATTATTCCAGAGTCTTTGAGAGGCGGACATATTGAAATTGTCACTCCAAAATATGTACCTAATGGTAAAGATATTAAATTGCTCTATCAAGCACTTGCAAAACAAAATATTATACCTTCACATAAAGCTGGGGGTGGACATATCAATATAGACCTTGCTCCGTTTGAAGGAAATCCAAAAGCATTAGCTAGATTTTTAACAATATTTCATGAGCATAGAGGAATAATGTCTTACATGTTTACAAATATTGCAAGAACAATGGTAGCAGAACCAATTACTATTAGTAATAATCTTGCTGAAAAACTAAGAACATTTAACGGCAGTGAATTAGAGTTAAAAAGACTTCTATATAATGAGAGATATTTTAACCAAAGAGTTGGAAGAAAAACCAGAAATGTTCAAGCAGATTTATCTGCATACTTTCAAGACGTAATTCCAGCTGAGCATATCCATAGAGACTTTGATATAAAAAACCCAACGGAACCATGGAGACCTCAATTTAGAGTTGAGCCACATATTAGAAAAATGGAGTTCAGAATGTTTGATGCTCCATTAGATGTATTTGAATCATCAATGCAAATTAAACTAATTAGAGCAATGTTGCATCAAGCTCTCAATGAAACTACTTCAATAGAAGGCAGGGTTCAAGAGGTTAATCATGAAAGATATGCAGAAAACTATGATGTTGCTGAAAGAGACCTTAGGAGGATGTGCGAATCTTTAGGATTGAATGCAAATGAATATAAAATATTTGTTGCAAGAGCAGCAGCACAAGTAAAGAAGGTCACAAGCTCAAGGTATTACAAGAGTTATGAACAAAAAGCTTTGGAAAGAGGTTGGAAAGAAGTTCCTAACCGTTCTTGGGGAGAAGCTCTAACAAGAGAAAGAAGTAGCTCTAGAGAGCTTAGTTCATCAGAAAGAGTTTGGAGAGGAACTGAACTTCCAGAAGCAAAAGAGTTTAGGTTAAAAAGAATTGCAGGAGCAAGAGAAGGTGAAGTCTTAAGAGCAAACACACCTTTATCAGATAATATAAGAAGGGAAATAAAAATTAGTGTAAATTGTAGATCAGTTTTTAGATAATAAAAGGAGAAAGTAGTGAAACGGTTAATTTTAGCAGTATTAGTATTTCAAGCAGTATTAGTTCCCGTTACAGTTTTTGCCAACAGGGGAAGAGCTAGAACTATGGTTGATAGGCTTAAGAGGGAGTATGAAAGAAACGAACATCTAGCACCTGAGAGGCTAGAGGCAAGACAAAGAAGTTATGAAACTCAAGTACTAAGAACGATGAGAAGAAAACTTAGAATTCCTAGTACAGAGCTCAATATTGATATTTTAAGAGAGTATATTGGAAAAGTTTCAAAAACGGGGACTGTTAACTCTGATGCTTTAGTTGATTTACTTCAAAATATTACAGCAAGAGGAAATGTTACTCCCGCCCAACAACAAGCTACAGCAAACTTGTTGGCCCAAGCGATTAGACTAACAAGAGATGGAAAGTTAGCTTTAGAACCAAGGGACATGCTAGAAATTGATCGAAACTGGACTGTTAATGAAAAAGATAGTTTGGCAGATGTCGTTTTAGAAGCTGTCGCTCTACAAAAAGAAAATCCATCACTATCTTCTAATAAAGCTTTTGAGCAAGCATTAGAAAATAGAGGTTTAAAAGAATTATTTGAAAAAAAATGTAAATAAAATTTCAACAAGCGTCTTTTTATAGGCGCTTGTAATTTAATCAATCCATATTATATTTTGAGTTTTATAGTTATCAATTCCATTCTCAGTGATAAACTGATTAACCTGATGTTTGATATATTCTTGAACAACTTTTGGTTGACCTAGCAAATCAACAATCAATTCTCCTGCTGCATCATTCTCTAATATATCTTTTTTTATTGGTTTTATATTAGATTCAATATTTTCAATATACCTAGATAATGCCAAGGCCTCTGCTACTTGCCTTTTTTGATTTTCATTAGACCAATCAATGTCTTCAGAAATTCTTTCTTCTCTGATTAATTTATTTATCGATTTCCCTAACTTTGATTTTTTCTTTGGCGCTTTATTTAGTTGCAATACTTGATTTGTAGTATCCCTTAATTGTTGCGCATAAAGAGTTGCTTCTAAATTGTTTTCCATAAATGGACCTTTTAGTGAAAATGTTCTGATTACTTCCCCCCCTGCATTTTTAATACAGTAATCAATACCAACTACATCACTATTTTCTAACGTAATATTTTCACCTGATCTTTCCCTAATTATTTTTTGTGCACGAACTGCACCTAACCCTTCCCTAATATTTATATCACCAGATTCAACTAAATTATCAGATAGATCAACTATGTTTTGTTTTATATTTATTCTTTCAGCAGGGGTTCGATTTGGGTCAATAAGATTAAGTCCATGGATAATTCTTTTATTTCCCACTCCTAAATTACCATTAGAATCAATAATAAGTTCTGGCATTGAAGTATGAATTTCTGAATTCCAGGAAGCTTGATTTAGTTGACTTATATTTTTCCGCCCATTAATACAGCCCTGAACATACTTTCCACATTTTAATAAAAGCTTAATAAAAAAACCTTGAGTATGGGAGTCTGCTTCGTTCTTCACATCGTTAACAAAATCAACATAGTCACTTAATCTATTATCCTTTATTTCTTTCAACATACCGTTAATTGTAATAGCAGCTTCAGTTTTTTCAGCTGGAGTTAAACCTTCATTGTATAACTTTTGAAACATTGGAGTATGAGTTAAGAAACTAAGATCACCATTAATTGTTTCATTATTTCTCACACTCTCCATAAAGGTATGAATCCTACCTATTTCTTGACATGAACTTGCATATAGATGCAAAGAAATAATAAATACTAAAAATATTTTAATTAAATTAATCATCACTTACATTTTTCCAATTCTTTAACTATTTTTGTCCATTCAGGATGCACCTTACTTAAATCTACTTCTCTTAAAGCAACCTCTGATTCTGGTTTAATATCTTCATTGAGTTTTTGTTTAACATTTGCTCTATCTAATAATTCTGCTAAATTCTCTCGTTGCCTTGAACTTAGTTCACCATTTTGGTTTTTTAATGATTCAATAAATTCGGCTTGTGCTCTTCTTGACTCCTTGTTACTGGAAGCACTTTTAATTAAAGAAGTTGCTAAGAGCTCAAAGTGAATATTTTCACGAGAACCTGTAATTTGTTCCGCAATAAGAGCTGAGTTTTCAACAATCTTTTGTTTTTTGATTTGACTAGTCCCTAATGGTTTTATTAATTGTCCAGCAAGTTTTGTTCCTAGTTGAAACTGTAAAAGCATTAATGCCTCATCTGCAAAAGTTGTGCTATGATCACTAAGACCAATTTGATGCCCAACTTTACCTCCTAAATAAAATGCACTAGTTAATCCAAATTGCTTTAAAGCAACATCTATTCCTGCTCCTGCTAGGTTTAATTTTCTGGTTGTACCTGATACTGTTTTACCCAGAATATTTGTTTCTTTCATTACTCCACTGAATCGAGAAATAGGAGCGGCCATAGCATGAGCAAAAGCAAACCGTAATGATAAATCACCCCAACTTTTACCAAGGTCTTTTGCACCCCAGTCAATATTTTCAGAAGTAAGAGTATCCCTTAAAAGCTTATCGTATACAACAAACCCAGCAGATTCAGTTGCTATTCCTGCTACAGTAACCTTAATTCCCTGTGCCCCAACCCCAAATGCTGCTCCAAGCAATTTAGCTGTTGTAACTCTAGCAAGGCCAAAAGATGCAAGCATAATTGGATCTGTGACACCTTTTAGAAAATCTACTGCTTTTGAAAGATTAGAATCAAATACATTTTCTATTAAATTATTTGCATCATCCTTTAGCTCTGGGTGATAATCCTTGGCTGCATATGTAATTAGCTGATGCGCTGTTTTGTACCATGGGCCGTCATAATAATTATAGTTATTATTGAAAGTAGTATATAATGGAAACTTTTTATTTTTCCTGACAGAATCTTCAATCTCAAGAATTACTCTTAATGGGTCATATACTGAGCCGTAAGTATATTTATCTAAATCTTCTTGTGTTATATAAATATCACCTTCTATTTCTTTTGATCGCTCAGGCCCAATATTTTTTAGAAACCCTAATGCTCTTTTTGCGTTGATATTACTTGAGGATTGAATATCATTTAAAATATCAACTGTTGAATCAAATTCACCGCTATCAAGACGATGTTTCCATGCTCTAAGTAAGGCTTTTAATTCATCTATTTCAAAACGAGATCCTTCATCAAGTGATTCTTGCATATATTTAATTAATGTTTGAATTAATGATTCTGCCATTGCATACGACTTATATAATAATTCAACTGCATTTATCTTATCTATAACTATTTTCAAGTAAGCTTTTCCAGGGTGTTGCTCAGAGATTTGAGGATAAATTAAACGTAAACTTTTATAATTATTTTGGGCGCTAGCTAGTTGTGCTTTATAAAATAGCTCATTATCATGAGCTTTAGTTTCCTTTGAAAGCTCTATTAACATTTTTAATGTATCAATCCCCTCTTTTTTATAACCATGTGCAGAGAAAAGTGCCCCAGCTTTTGCAAGTAACTTTTGTCTTAGTTCTGGTGCTAAACTTTTATCTGAAGCTGCCTCAATTAATTTATTTGCTAATTCATAATTATATATTAGATTTTCATCTCTTTTAATACATGCATGGACACTTACTCGTTTTGTCTTATAAAGTATATTGAATGGATCACTTAATTCAGAATGACAATCTTTTGCTTGATACTTATTAATAATAGCATTAAGTTTTGAATTGTATGCACCTATAGAAGAACTTAACTTTAACTGTAATTCTTTTATATCCCTCGCTGATGATTCATCAAAATTACCACAACAAGAACAGTCTGCTTCATCAAGGCATTTTTGAATCATTCCGAAATTAAAGTATATATCTTTTTGACTAAAGGAGTTTCTGAACAGTTTATTTATATTACTAATAAAGCCATTAATTTTCACGGACGTATTTGGGGAGTTATCAAGGTTAACTGAAATAATTTCATGATCAATCTCACGGCCACTTGAATAAATATTATCATACTCAAATCCAATCATAGTATCACCGTTACTAGATTTACGACAGGACAAACGATTTGAAATTTTAATCATTAAGTCAGGTGGTGTGAATGGTGAATATACACCAAATACTCTATTAACAAATAATTTAGTTTGGTACATTTCCAATGTTTGATTCTGGGGATTATCATCCCATGGGTATACTGTTATATTTGATTGCTGCCCCTCAATTTTAAAATCCATATCTTCAAGATTATGATCATCTTCATAAATCAGAACAAGTTCAAATTCTTTACTATTTGAGCTTTCAAGACATTTACTAATATTTGTATATTTATCACCTTTATGATTTTGATAATACCTATCAACAGAGGCATCACCTTCCTGGATAATTGGAATACAATTTATTTGATCAATAATATTTAAAGTATTATTTATTTGAGAACAATCAACTGAAAAAGCTGTTGATGTATAAATGAAAAATATTAATAAAGATAAGACTTTCATTACAACAGTATCGGCTAAATCACTAATATGATTTAGCTAAACAATATCAATAGTTAAGTAAGATTACTCACATAAACATAAAGAATCATTGACTTTTCATGTTTTATATTTAATTGGATGATTTGAATTATATCTAATTTTAATAATAATAAACTCTATGCTATTTCAAGACTAGTCAAAAACCGAACAAATAAATACTTTGTTGTAAAATAAATTAAAATATATTTAAAAATTTTATAAAAACATTAATCTCTGCTTACTGGCACTTGCATTTTCTTAGGAAGATACCTAAAGTATTACTATTAATTAAACAAGGTTATTTAATGAGTGCATCTGCTATTGCTTTATTTAGTATAGGATTATTTTTTATTGCGTATCGATTTTATAGTCAATACCTTGCAAATAATTTGTTTAATCTTTCAAAAGAAATAGACCAAGAAACTCCTGCGCATAAATATAATGATGGCATTGATTACTCTCCGACAAAAAAGGAAATACTATTTGGCCATCACTTTAGTTCTATTGCTGGTGCTGCTCCTATTGTTGGCCCTGCGGTTGCTGCAATTTGGGGTTGGTTACCTGCTTTAATTTGGGTTGTCTTTGGTGTTATCTTTATGGGCGCATGTCATGACTTTGGAGCTTTAATTGTTTCAATGAAGCATAAGGGTGAATCAATTGCCAATGTTGCAGAAAGACTTCTTGGTCAGAGAGTTAGAAATTTATTTTTAATTGTTATTTTTTTCTTGGTATGGATGGTTATTGCAGTATTCGCCCTTGTTATAGCAAACCTGTTTATAACTTTTCCTAGTTCTGTGATTCCTGTTAACTTTGAAATTATCATTGCTGTTTTAATGGGTATTTTTATTAATAAAAAAGGAAAAAGCCTAAAAATCCCTTCTATTTTTGCTCAAATAACTTTATTTATTATGATTTATATTGGAACAATTTATCCCATATCGTTAGAGCCTATATTTGGACAAAATCAGCTTATGGCATGGATAATTTTTTTATTAATCTATAGTTTTATCGCAAGCATTTTACCTGTCTGGACGTTACTTCAACCAAGAGATTACATTAATGGCCATCAATTATTTCTGGGGCTGACATTAATGATTATAGGACTTATGATAGTAAACCCTGTCATTGTTGCTCCTGCAGTTAACCCCGACCCAGTTGGTGCACCTCCAATGTTTCCATTTTTATTTATTACAATTGCTTGTGGAGCAGTCAGTGGTTTTCACGGGTTAGTTAGTGGCGGTACTACTAGTAAACAAGTATCTAAATGGAAGGATGCAAGAGTTATTGGTTATGGATCAATGTTAGGTGAAGGCCTATTAGCATTATTAGCAACCCTTGCAGTAACAACTGGTTTTGCAAACTCTCAAGCTTGGCACTCACATTATTCAAACTGGAATGCAGCAAATGGTTTAAGCGCTAAGATTAATGCTTTTGTTTTAGGTGCAGGTAACTTTGTATCAGGAGTAGGAATACCTGATGAAGTATCAAGAACAGTCATTGCGGTTTTGATTATCAGTTTTGCCGCAACAAGTTTAGACACTGCTTGCCGAATTCAGAGGTATATTATTCAAGAATTAGGTGGAGCAATCAAAATTCCTATTTTACAAAATAGATTTGTAGGTTCCGGGATTGCTGTTACTTCTGCATTTTTACTAATGTTAACAAATTCTAATGGAAAAGGAGGACTACACCTTTGGCCATTGTTTGGAGCTACTAATCAAATGCTGGCGGCATTAACACTAATTGTTATTACTTTTTATTTATATAAAAATAAAAAAAGTATACTTCCCTTTATAATACCGGCCATATTTTTATTAATTATTACAACTATTGGACTATATTTTAATATTAAATCTTTTATTAATGCTCAAAATACAATGTTAACAGTAATCGGCGTTATTTTGTTAGTCATTCAATTATGGATTATTGGTGAAGCTATAGTTCTTAGAAAAAGATTGAAAGTAGCACCCTAAAATAAGAGTACTACTTTATTTATAATTAATCTTAATCTTGATGCTTATTTTTATTTCTTTTTCCTCTTCTTTTCTTCCCCATTTTTTGGCATTGTTCAGACAATTGAATTCTTTTTTCTTTCATACAAGATCTAAACTCTTCTTTACTTTTATCTCCAGGAGCTCCACATAATGCAACAACCTCAGATTTACATTGACCTCTTCTCTCTTTACGTTTCTCCATTCTTTCTTGACATTTCTGAGAAAAACTACTTTTATTTTTTTCAATGCAATCTTTGATTCGACCTTCACCTGGCTCGATTCCCGAGCAATACTTTTTAATTTCTTCACGACACTGGCCTTTACCTTTACCTTTACCTTTTCCCTTTTTAAAATCATCTTCTGCTATTGAGAATGACCCAATTATTAAAATTGTTAATAATAAAAAAAACCTAATTATTTTAATAAAAAACTCCATCATATCCTCCCTATGATTTAATTAGTTATAGATAATACGAATAAGGACAAAAATAGTTCCAAGATTTTAAATACCTATTATTATAATAGTTTGCCTATCTTTCCACTGTACCATTTGAATGATTATTCTCTTCTATTGAAGGGATATTTAAGTGTTCACCTATCGGATCATTACGTACTTCAATTAAGGAGTTAGTATTTAAATTATTAGAATAATCTCCCAACGGCATTAATGAGAAACTTGCAAGTGCTGAGCAACTAGGAATAGGTATATTTTCATTAAATTCATCTGGAGAGGCACACCCTGAAGAACTATAATCTCTTTTATACATTTTACAAGTTTCTTTCTGCCAAAGAACATAATCTTTAGCTGCTTCACAGTTCCAATCACCGTCAACTGCATATCTTATTGTATCTCCAGACAAGAATATCATACCTAGCAAACCAGTCCCTGTTAAAATTCGGCCAGGACATACCTCTTTATATTCAATAAATCTAGTGGAAACAGAGCAATTTTTTTCCTCACTGTCCCATTTATATCTACAAGAGGTAGAGTCATTAAAATGCTTTTGATTTATTTCCATACAAGAACCTAAAGCCAAGCAATCTTCCTTATTGACAGGTTCTCCATTATTACGTCTTTTCGCCTCAACACATACATCTCTACGATCAACGCACTCTTTTAAGTAGCTACATACATTATTAACGCGGTTACATGATGATTTAATTCTAGTTTTTAAACCTGAGCACTTTGCTTGTTTTGTAATATTATTTTCCTCGACAGCAAATGATAAACTCATCACCATTAAGTTTAATAATAATAAATATGTTTTCATAAATTTGCCTTTATTAAATTCTTCTTATTTACTTATCGCAATTAACTTAAGTAATAAAAATTATCCATATATATTATTAATAATGGGAACTATTTGCCTAAAATATATAAGATCGTGACATCAACTAATTGATAATGTATATAATTTCACTACTATAAGCAGTGGAATAGTCGTGGATAAAAACAAAGTAGCAATTACCATACCTACATTCAATGAGAGAGATAATATTCTTAATATTATTAAGGAAGTTCACTCGGAAATTCCAAATGCAGATATATTAATTGTGGATGATAATAGTCCTGATGGTACCTCAAAATTAGTAGAAGCTTTTATCGAAAAGAATGCTTACGTATCATTACTTAAAAGAAAGAGAAAAGATGGGATTGGAAAAGCATACTTTGCTGGGTTTAAACATCTTATTTCTGAAGGTTATTCTCAAATTGTACAAATGGACGCAGATTTTTCTCACCAACCAAAATATTTGAAAGAATTAATTACCACAGTAAGAAACGGTGCTGATATTGCAATTGGGTCTAGATATGTAACTGGTGGTGGGGTTGAAAACTGGAACTTAACTAGAAGAATAATTTCAAGAGGAGGCTCTTTATACTCGAAGCTAATTTTAGGCCTTTCAGTAAATGACGTAACAGGTGGATTTAAATGTTGGAATGCTCGCTTTTTAGACAAAGTTATCTGTGCTAATTTAAAACTATCTGGATTTGGATTTCAAATTGAAATGTCTTATCGCTGCAAACTTTTAAAAGGTAAAATAGTAGAAAAGCCTATTATCTTTCCAGATCGTACGGCCGGTGACTCCAAAATGAGTGGCCGCATTTTTAAAGAAGCGTTGCTTGGAGTATGGAAGTTAAGGTTACTCGGTAAGAAAGTATTAATAAATCACGAATTCGATCATCATCATCAATCTGAACAAAACAAGTTAATATCAAATACAACAATTAAATATTAGAAATTGCTAGAATTGACGCGATCAGCAGCGAGGAATTGACACATACTATCTAGTATTTTACCGTTATAAAAATTTTATTTATATAACGGAGCAATAAATGGATCTTTTAAAGAATTTTATCAATGGTAAATTTATTGCTGCTACAGCAAACCTAAGTGAAGAAATTATTAATCCTGCAACACTGGAAACACTGGGAAGAACTCCTTTATGTAACTCAACAGATATTAATGATGCAGTCAAAAGTGCCAAACAAGCATACATAACTTGGAGTAAAACTCCAGTAATTGATAGAGTACAACCTCTCTTTAGGCTTAAATCTTTACTAGAAGAACATACCGATGAAATAGCTAAAATAATTATTGATGAACACGGCAAAACATATAAAGAAGCTCAAGGAGATTTATTGCGTGGAATTCAGATGGTTGAAATTGCATGTGGTATGCCTACCATGATGATGGGAGAATCCTTAACAAATATTGCTCCTAATATTGATTGCAATACAACGAGAAGACCTATTGGTATTTTTGCTGCAATTACTCCTTTTAACTTTCCTGCTATGGTTCCATTTTGGTTCTGGCCTTTTGCTGTTGCATCAGGAAATACATTTATCTTAAAACCCTCGGAGAGAGTTCCATTAACTCAAATGAAGATTTTTGAGCTTATTGAAAAAGCAGGTTTCCCTAATGGTGTTATCAATATGGTTCATGGCGGTAAAGATGCTGTTAATGCTATATTAGAAAATCCTGATATCAAAGGAGTTAGTTTTGTCGGCTCTACTCCAATAGCAAAATATGTTTATCAAACAGGAACTGCAAATAATAAAAGAGTTCAAGCACTAGGTGGAGCAAAAAACTACATGGTCATGATGCCTGACGCACCAATTGAAAAGTCAGTAAAAGCAATGATGGACTCTTGCTATGGTTGTGCTGGAGAAAGATGTCTAGCAGGATCTATTCTTATTGGAGTTGGAGATGCTTATGACAAACTAAAAACTCAAATTATAAAAGAAGTAAAAAATGTAGTAGTAGGAAATGGAAGAGACACAAAAACAACTTTAGGTCCTGTGATTAGTGAACAAGCAAAGAATAGAATACTTTCAGATATTGAAACATCACTATCTGAAGGAGCTGAATTGCTTGTTGATGGACGAAACCATAATCAAAAAGACTTGAAGGGATACTTTTTAGGGCCAACAATTTTAGATAAAGTTGTGCCTGGAACATTAATGGCAACCAAAGAAATTTTTGGGCCTGTCATTGGGTTAATGCAAGTAAACTCTTTAGAGGAAGCAATTAAAATATTAAATATGTCTAAATATGCTAATACTACTTCTATTTTCACCTCTAATGGCGGATCTGCTAGAAAATTTGTAGATTCAGTTACTCCATCAATGGTTGGAGTTAACCTTGGTGTTCCTGCTCCAATGGCATTTTTTAGCTTTGGTGGATCAAAAGATTCATTTTTTGGAGATATTAAAGTTCATGGAAAATCTTCTATTGAGTTTTTTACTGAGAAACATACAACAATGACCAGATGGTACCAAGACGGACAAGATGAAAAAGTATCCCCTATGTGGAAAGATTAATAATATTTATTTAAGGAGTTATCATGAGTAAAAGAATTGTAAAATCTGCAATTATTCAAATGGAAAATAAAATATCTACTGAAAATAGTTGTGAAGAACACAGAAATGCGATGCTAGAAGCACATCTTCCTTATATTGAACAAGCTGCAGAACAAGGTGTTCAAATACTGTGCTTCCAAGAGATTTTTACAGGGCCATACTTCTGTCCATCACAAGATACAAAATGGTATGGAATGGCAGAGCAAATACCTGGGGGCCCAACGACAACAATGATGATGGATTTAGCAAAGAAACACAATATGGTGATTATTGTTCCAATTTATGAAGAAGAAATGCCAGGTGTTTACTATAATACAGCAGCCGTAATTGATGCTGATGGTACCTACCTTGGAAAATACAGAAAAAATCATATCCCACAAGTCAAAGGATTTTGGGAAAAGTTTTTCTTTAAACCAGGAAATCATGATTACCCAATTTTCAAAACAAAATATGCTGATGTTGGAGTTTATATTTGTTATGACAGACATTTCCCTGAAGGAGCAAGATGTCTTGGACTTAGTGGGGCAGAAATTGTATTTAACCCGTCTGCAACAGTTGCCGGTCTCAGTGAATACTTATGGAAGTTAGAGCAACCAGCACATGCAGTTGCTAATGGTTATTATATTGCTGCAATCAATCGTGTTGGAACAGAAGCTCCTTGGAATATTGGTGAGTTCTATGGCCAGTCATACTTTGCTAACCCAAGAGGTGAAATTATTGCTGAAGCTAGTAGAGATAAAGATGAGCTACTCGTTGCTGATTTAGATTTAGATATGATTAAAGAAGTCAGAGATCTATGGCAATTTTATAGAGACAGACGTCCAGATTCATATAAGCAAATCACAGATGCTGAAACGAGATAAAAAGGACACTCAATGGATAACTCTGAAATACTTGAAAAAAGAAACACTCACCTTTTCCCTACAAAAGTTCCATATTACCAAACTCCACTGCAACTTGTGCGAGCTAAAGGCTCTTTAGTATGGGATGAAAATGGAGAAGAGTACCTAGATGCCATTGGTGGCATCGTTTCAATTTCAGTAGGACATAATCATCCTAAAGTAATATCTAAAATGAAAGACATGATTGCAGAAGATGCAATCCAACATACAACTTATTTGTATTTATCAAAGTATATGCCTGAGTTAGCAGAGAAGCTGGCCAATGAAGCTCCTGGAGACTTACAAAAGTGTTATTTAACAAACTCAGGATCAGAAGCTAATGAAATGGCAATTATGGCAGCTAGAAATTATACTGGTTCCCAAAATGTAATTTCTTTACGTCATAGTTACCATGGCGGAACAAATGTCCCATTGTCTCTTTGTGGACATGGAACATGGAAGTTTAAATCCCAACCTCAATCCTCAATTTCACATGCACAAGCACCATATTGTTATCGTTGCCCTTTTAATAAAGAGAGAGGATCATGCAAACTTGAATGTGCAAATGATATTAAGGACGTAATCGAAACGACAACATCAGGACAAGTTGCTGCTGTTATTATTGAACCGATTATGGGAGTCGGGGGATTTATTGATGCACCGACTGAGTACCACTCAAAAGTATTTGACATAATAAAATCATTTGGAGGTCTCTATATTTCAGATGAAGTACAAACTGGAGTTGGACGAACAGGTGAAAATTTTTTCGCAATAGATGATTCAAATATAACTCCCGATATTATTACTATGGCAAAGGGACTTGGTAGTGGTGCTCCCATTGGCGCATTGATCGCAAAACCAGAGATAGCAGACTCATTAAAGGGAAAACTTCATTTTAACACTTTTGGAGGTGACCCATACCAATCAATGCAAGCTTCCACTGTTATTGACATTATTAAAGAAGAAGAATTAATAAAAAATGCTAAAGAACAAGGATCTTATTTAAAAGATTCATTAAATGAAATGAAAAAAGAATTCCCAATTATTGGAGATGTTAGGGGTCGTGGACTATTGCTTGGTATTGAAATGGTTAAAGACCCAATCACTAAAGAAATTGCTCCTCAAGAGACAGCAAAATTAATGGATCTTACTAAAGATGAAAAATTATTACTAGGTAAAGGAGGGCTTTACGGTAATATTATTAGACTTGCACCATCTCTAACAATTACAAGAAAAGAATGCGATCAATTATTAAACCGATTTGCAAATGCTCTAAGAAAACTCTAGCAAAAGGACTACCTTGTGAATAACTTAATTAATGAAGATTTATCACCCACTCCTCAGCAAGATAGAAACTGGAATACTTGGAATTATTTCTCATTATGGGTAGGTATGGCCGTTTGCATTCCTTCATACATGATTGCCTCTAGCTTAATCTCAGCTGGTATGAGCTTATTTCATGCTTCTTTATGTGTCCTGCTTGGTAATTTAATCGTACTTATCCCAATGTTACTTAACGGTAAAGTTGGTGCCAAATATGGAATTCCTTATCCTGTTTACGCTAGATCATCTTTTGGTATCTACGGTTCTAATATTCCAGCTCTGCTTCGAGCAATTGTTGCTTGTGGATGGTTTGGTATACAATCATGGATTGGAGGGACTGCTATTTTTGCCCTAATTAAAATGATCTGGCCGGGCTTTGCAACACTACCAAACTTCTTACCGGAATTTATGGGAGTAGAGACGGCACCATTTATTAGTTTTTTAATTTTTTGGGGAATAAATGTTTTTATTATTTTAAAGGGAGTTCAAACTATCAAGTTTCTTGAAACTGCTTCTGCGCCTTTATTATTACTATCGGGCATTGGACTTTTAGTATGGGCCGTAACCAAAGCACAATCAGTAACACCTGCTAGTAGCGAAGGACTTATTTCATTAATAAATCAACCATCAAAGTTCAAAACATCTTCAGAGTTCTGGAGTGTTTTCATACCAAGCCTTACTGGCATGGTTGGATTTTGGGCCACAATGAGCTTAAATATTCCAGATTTCACAAGATATGCTAAAGATCAAAAAAGTCAATTCTGGGGGCAAGCTCTTGGGTTACCAATTACAATGACTTTATTTGCTCTTATCGGAATTATTGTCACAAAAGCCACAGGTATAATTTATGGAACTCCTATTTGGGATCCTGTTCAAGTAATTACAAAGTTTGATAATCCATTTATACTCTTTTTCGCTATGCTTATTATAGGAATAGCAACACTTTCAACAAACGTTGCGGCCAATGTAGTAGGGCCGGCCAATGACTTTTCAAATGCAGCTCCAAGCAAAATAAATTTTAAGAAGGGAGGATTAATAACTGCCTTTATTGGAATATTAATGATGCCATGGAAACTAATTGCTGACCCACAAGGTTATATTTTCACGTGGCTAATTGGATACTCCTCTCTGCTGGGGCCGATTGGTGGTATTTTACTTTGTGACTACTTTCTTGTTCGTAAACAAACCTTGAATACTGACGAACTCTATACAAATCAAGGTCAATACTATTATTACAAAGGGTTTAACTTTGCTGCAATCATTGCTTTTATATCAGGGGTTTTGCCAAATATTCCAGGATTTTTTTATAGAATAAAATTTATCGATACAATCCACCCTATATTTGAAACAATTTATAATTATGCATGGTTTGTAGGTCTTCCTCTGGCCGGAATTATCTATTTAGGCCTTATGAGACTTTCAGTATTTAACAATAAAACAGAAGCTGTTTTAAATTAATTTCTTCAGGAGTAAAAATGGAAAAAGATCTCTCAGTAAAAGTTAATGGACTTGATTTTGATAATCCATTTGTCATTGCTTCAGGCCCTCCAGGTACTAATAAAGCAACCATCTCTAAAGCATTTAAAGAGGGATGGGGTGGCGTTGTTGCAAAAACTATTTCACTTGAATCTGATAAAGTTCATAATGTTGCTCCACGATATGGAAAACTCTATAGTAGAAAATCCAATGAAGTAATTGGTTTTCAAAATATTGAGCTAATTTCTGACCGCCCATTTGATGATTGGCTTAGAGACTTTGAACAAATCAAAAAAGAGTTTCCCAAAAAAATTCTGATTGCATCAATCATGGAAGAGTTCAACAAGGAAGCGTGGCAAACATTAGTCAAGAAAGTTCAAGAGACTGGAGTAGACGCACTAGAACTAAACTTCTCTTGCCCTCACGGACTTCCTGAACGAAATATGGGTATGGCAATGGGCGAAAACCCAGATATTGTAAAAGAAGTTACTGGATGGGTAAAAGAAGCTTCTAGTATCCCTGTTTGGTCTAAAATGACTCCTAACCTAACTGACATATCAATACCATCCCTAAATTCAATTAAAGCAGGAGCTGATGGAATTGCTCTCATTAATACAATTCTAGCAGTTATTGGAATTGATTTAAAAACACTAAGACCATTACCAACAGTGAAAGGACATTCAATCCCCGGTGGTTACTCAGCTCAAGCTGTTAGGCCAATTGCACTAAAGCATATGCTGACTCTAGCAAATGCCCTAAAAGAAACAAACAATCAACATATAACAATAAGTGGAATGGGTGGAGTTGAATGCTCTGCTGACGCCATTGAATTTTTACTAATGGGGGCAAATACAGTTCAAAGTTGTACGGCACCAATGTTACAAGGCTTTGGAATGATTCACGAATTAATTTCAGGCACGCAAGCATTTATGCATGAACATAATTATGATTCAATAGACGAATTTAGAGGTCATTCCCTCCAATATTTTACTACTCATCATCATTTAGTTGAACTTAAAAAAGGAAAGTTTACACATTCAGAGATTTCAAAAGATACTGAATGGAGTGGTGAAGATATTGCAAATCAAACAGCAAATATCTCAACAAACTAATCTTTTGATTTTTTCTTTGAAAGTGTGTGCAAATAGTTAATAAATCTTCTAACTTCTTTTCGCTCAATTTCTCCTATGCCATTTATTAAAGCACGGTAAATATTAGGAGTTCCTGCATAAAGGCCATCTTTTCTTTGAGGTACAATTGTTAATAGAATATTTAAAGGCTCCTTCATTATAAATGTAGTCCACAAAGGAATCTCTTCGCTATCACAAGTAAAATATATTGAAGACTCTGTCATTGCGATTACCTTAACTTCACTTGGTGCTAAAACAATACTTGATTTATTTATTGGAGCAAAATACACTTTTCCAACTTCATCTTCTTTTCTACTTAATATTATTTTTTCATGCAAAGATACAGCTAACTTATTAATAACTTTAATATCAATTTCTTTTTGATGACATACAATATTTTTATACTCTAACTGATCCCTCAATGCTTCAGATGTAATATCAGTATCAAAAATAACAAAAATAGGATTATACAGTTCCAAAGCTTTAACTTTTATTATAACTTCCTTTAAACTCTCTATTTGATCTGGACATAAATCTGAGTAAGCAATCAATTGAGGCATTTCGGTGCGTAACTCATCCTCAGTATCATAAATAGAAGACTGAATATTTAACATATAGCTTAAGTTCGTTATCTTAGACTCTAATTTTCTTAGTAACTCTAATCTTTTATTTACAATTAAGACTTTTATAATCTTAGGAAAATATGCTCCCTCATGCTCCATTATCCATTGCTGAACAAGAAGTTTTATATCTTCCTTGCGATCTTTATAATAATCTCTCTCATAACCTTCAATAACTTTATCGTAACTGAATTTAGGTTTTTTCATCCCAACAAAATATTGCTTTTTCTTTTTATTATCTGCATGAAAGTGATCAACATACTCAAATTTTAAATCACAACTAAATCTGTAACCATAATTTAATAACATTTTATCATTCAAATTCATTACCTTAAATTTTTTTGCTGGCATAACTCTCTCCATTGGATGCTTGTTAAGCATAATCACTTCATTTTCGATTAATGGAGACTTTGACTCAACATGGAATAGTGAGTCCGTTGCATGAACAATTCTAATTTTTTGATAAATTTCTGTATAGTATTCAACTTTAGACATATAGTAAGGTGGCTCAACCGTTAAGTTAATATCATAATAGGCCATAGAATCAAAAACTACATCATGAATTTCACCACATTTAATGTGATTTATTAATATTCCACTATCTAATGTTTTTGTAATCTCCTCTTCTCCAATTCCTTCAGAATGAAGAGCACAGATTGACTTCCTTTTAGTAACCCCTTCTTGTGACAAAAGGCTTGATAGTTTTAAACATGATTTAATCTCTGTCGAGAAATCAATATACAAAATATTGGAATCACCTTTAAATATGTCATCAAAAATTTCTAGATGATCAAAGGTTCTATCCTCAACACTAATATTATTAAATTTAAAATTGTAATCAGGGTAAGATGACAAAAATCTATGCTGTAACTTATTCCAGTAATTAATATCATTACCCAAATAAGTAACTATAAGTTTCGTATCTGATTCTTTATTATCATTATCCATCTGTTTTTAGCACCTTAAATAATAATACATGGCCATAAAATAAAATGCAAGGTAAGCAGATCTTGTTAACGGACGTTTTCAATACACTATCTGATCAGTATTAACCCAACCTTTCTTGTTTTGATCAACTGTTATTCTAGTCCACCCGTTATACTGACTTGAATTGTATACACTAAACCTGGTTCCTTCATGTAAGGTAAATAACTTCACATTATTTTTTCCTGTACCAGAGTAAACATTTGCATTTTTAGCAGTAACAACACCAAAACTTTCTTTAAAAAAATTATGATAAGTTAATGGAAAAAGAAATAATATAATCAATGATAATGATAAGTTTCGCCCCCAGTTTATCCAATCATTTTTATTAAATAAAGCTATAATATTAAAGATTACAAATAAAATTATCAACGTTGACAAAATGAGTGTTATTTCAAATGAACTAAATGGAAATATTTTTAAAATTAGTGGATGATCGTCAAGTACTTTATCAACTATCTTATTTTGAGCAAACTTTAAATTATAGCTAATATCTCCATCCCTCGGCATCAATTCATTTGCCTTATAATAATTAAAAATTGCATTCCCTAATTGCCCATTTTGCATATAAGAATTTGCTAAATTAAAAAATACTTCCCCACTAATATCTGATTCTGATAATAGTTTTTCTAATTTGATAATTGACTCAGGGTAGTTTCCATTATGATAATCTTGTTGAGATTGATTAAACAATAAAGCGGCATTGTCAAAGGAAAATACCACAGACGCAAACATCAATGAACCAATAAATATTAGTTTAATCATATCTTTTCCTTCTCAATTTTCTTTACTAGTAGATCAACTTGCTTTTTAAATTCTTTTTTACTAATGGAAGAACTACCTCCATATTGAAACTTCTCAAATGATTTCAGCAAATTCATTATTTCATTCTCCATTTCAATAGATATTCCATAAGGAGAGAGGACCCTTCCGAGGTCAAGAGGAGTTACAGCAAGGCCATCAACATTTAGTTTATTTCCGATATACCGTCTAAAAGTTAAAGAAGTTTCATTAAAGAAGTTTTCATCTAAAGAAATTTTACTAGTTTCACTCTTGTAATTCTTGAATGCTTTTTCTTTTCTTGCTAGTCCAAGATCACTTGATTTACGTTGTTTATTTTTGATATAAAAGTAAAGTAGTAAATTCAAAAGAGGCAAGAAAGCAAAAGAAAAAAATAACATTAATTTATAAATTGTACTATTATAAAAATTCGTCAATAAGGATAAATTTTCTTTATTAGGCATAAGGCCTTCTGCCAAGACCTTTATTTCTTGTTTACTTTCTTTCATAAGTCTATCTGAACCGGTCATGTGATTTACTTCATCATCACCTGCTGATTGCTGAACATTAATCTTACCTAAATCTTTGTTAATAACCATGTAATCTTCTTGCTCTGGATCAAAATAATACAAAGATATGGCACCGAGCGGTATAACTCCAAGGTTTTGTGGAACTAATGCCTTCTTAAATGTTTTTTTTCCAACAAGTTTTTTGTTCTCATCTATAAACTTTTTCAACACAGGTTTGTCTTCATATGATTTAAAACCAGCAATATTATATGCAGGACTTTTAGCATCAAAGATATTGCCTCTTCCTGATATTTCCGTAGTCAATGTTAGAGAGTCCCCCTTATTAATAATATTTTTATCAACCTTAACATCCAAATCATACTGACCTACAAGACCTGAAAATTCATCAGGCTTATTCAAGCTGGGTAAATCTTTTACATTTAATAAAATTTTATTAGAAGTTAATTTTACATTTTTTAACTTCCCTCTCCTACCCATGGCAGAATCGTTAAAAAAACTCTCTAACATAGAACGCCTTCGCCTATTAGCTCTCCTTTTATCAGGAACTAAAATCTTTGCTTTTAAAATTACCTCTGGAATCGTTAACTGACCGGGAGCAAGAGGAAACAAAGCATATTGAATTTCCATTACTTGCCAGACAACACCATTGATGATTTTTTCATAATTATTTTGATTGCCTAGTTGCTCTTTCCAAAACCCATCGAAGTCAGGAATATCTACCTGAGCTTCTCTTAAAGATACTTTTGTTAGTAGCCTAAAGGTATATACAATTTGCTGATTTACATAAGGATATTTATTTTCAACTATTGAGTCTATCTTATAATATTCATTGTTTTGATTATAGTTATTATTGCCCTTCGAAACTTTTACTCTAACTTGATTACTGCGATAAACCTTACCATCAACTTCTACCTCAGCAGGTCCTATTACAAACCTTCCTGCTTTACTTAAACTTGCTTCATAGCTTGTCTTCACAGAAACGGTAGTTCTTCCATTAATCATTTGGAATTGCGAAGAACTTCCTCTACTAACTAAGTCTAAGTTCTCAGTACCTTTGATAACTGGAGTAGTTGCATCACGAGTTCCTTCAACTGTCACTTCTAATGCTAGTTGATCACCTACATCTAAGTTTTCTTGATCAATTGTTAAAAAAACCTTAACTTCAGCTTGAGAAGCACTGATAAGAAAGAAAGAAACAACTAATATTTTACTTAATAATTTCATTACCAATCCTTATCCATTCTATAATTCCTACGGCCCTTCATTTTTCTTTTTAAATATTTTTTACGATCTTCCTGTAGAGAGTCAAGCCATCTTTGAGCTTCTTCTTTACTCATTTTTACTTGTTGGCCTTCTTGCTCTTGACCACCTTCTTGTTCTTGTCCCGCTTTTTGTTCTTTTTCTTCTTCTTTTTCTTCACTATCTTGCTTTTGTTCACCCTCTTGTTTTTGTTCACCTTCTTGCTTTTGTTCACCTTCTTGCTTTTGTTCACCTTCTTGCT
>CAYRDP010000003.1:135490-217948 GCA_964423165.1 uncultured Bacteriovoracaceae bacterium
TTTGTTCACCTTCTTGCTTTTGTTCACCTTCTTGCTTTTGTTCACCTTCTTGCTTCTGTTCACCTTCTTGCTTTTGCTGCTCTTCTTGTCTTTTTTTATTTTCTTCAATTCTCCTCTTTATTTCCTCTCGGACGAATTCAAGATTATGCTTTGCATCTTCATCATTGGGGTCAATCTCTAATGATTTGGTATAAGCATCGACAGATTCTTGCAATTTCCCAATTCGAAAGAATGTATTTCCTAAATTATAAAATGATTTCTGAGCTAGTTTTTGATCACCATACAAAGCAGTGGATTCAAATAATTTTTGTGCTTTTTCATAATCTTTCAATTTATAATATGTACTTGCAGTATTATACTTCAGCTGTAAATTATTCGGGTCCTCAATTTGTTGATCTAAGAACTTCTTTAATGCTTCTGCGTAATTTTCTTTTTTGTATTCTTCTTCCCCATGATTGTCACTTAGAACCCCTGCATTTACGTTTAGAGAAAAAATCAAAAAAAACATAATTAACTTTTTAGACGACTTTCTTTCTGAGAGTAACAACTCTATCATTAGCAACAAAATTGCAATAACTAACGGCCATTGAAATCTTTCTTCGAAATGTTTTCTTTTACCGCTTTTAAGCTCTTTTGTTTCAACTTTTTGTGTAACATCAGCATAAATTTTCTCTAAGTCTAAATCACCTGTCACCGACCTAACATAACTTCCTCCTGTTGTCAGGGCAATTTTCTGTAATGATTCCTCATCGAGATGAGTTAAGACAAGATTTCCCGAGCTATCTTTTTTAAATCCACCTCGATCTTTATCTGGAATTGGCGCTCCTTCTTTTTTCCCTATACCAATAGTGTAAATTTTAACTCCATGCTCTTTTGCATTTTTAGCTTCTTCAACTGGTTGACCGCTATGGTCCTCTCCATCAGTAATTAAAATAAGAACTCTTGACTTCTTATCCTTTTGATCAAAAGATTCAACTGATTTTTTTATAGCATCTGCAATTGCCGTCCCAGGAATTGGAATGAGATCTGTATCTAAATCATCTAAGAAAATCTTTACTGCTCCATAATCTAAAGTTAAAGGGCTTTGAAGAAAACTAGTACCTGCAAATGCCATTAGACCTACCCTATCACCTTGAATAATACTTAGGAGATCTATTATTTCTCTTTTTGCTCTTTCAATTCTATTGGGTGAAACGTCTTCTGCCAGCATACTTTTTGAAACATCAAGAGCAACTATAATATCTACTCCCTCCCGTTTAATTTCTTCCCAATGATATCCCCATTTAGGACGAATTAATGCTATAATTAAAAATGATATACCTAATATAATTAAAAGAATCTTAAGCTTTTGCTTAGTTAAAGAAACTCCTTCAAGTAATCTATCCTTCAGCTCCGGACTTACAAACTGTTCAATTAAATATTTCTTCCTACGAAATGCCCAAAAATAAAAAAATATAACCAAAGGTATGATTGATATAAACCAAAGATATTCTAAATTTTGAAATTTCAAAATCTCTCCTATTAGACTATGGAATCTTCCTCAGTCTAGTTTGACCTAACAAGATCTCTAAAAGTAAAAGCAATAAACCAGGTATTAAAAACCAGTGAAATACTTCATTATATTCGGTATATTCTTTTATCTTAACTTCAGTCTTTTCTAAGTTATCAATTACTTCATATATCTCTTTTAGCCGAGCAGTATCAGTTGCTCTAAAATATTCCCCTCCAGTGGTGCTCGCAATTAGCTTCAGGGTGTCCTCATCCAAATCTACCTCTTGATAAACATATCGTTTACCAAATATAGAATCTACTAAAAATGGTGCTTTCCCGTTTGTACCCACTCCAATAGTATAGATTTTTATTCCAAAACTTTGTGCTAACTCGGCCGCTTTAATTGGTGAAATTTTCCCTGCTGTATTTCTTCCATCAGTTAATAAAATTATTATTTTAGATTTTGCCTTAATATCCTTCATGCGATTAACACCGACTCCAATAGCGGAACCAATTGCAGTGGATTCTCCGGCCATGCCAATTTCAGTTTTCTCTAAAAAGTCTAGTAAAATTCCATGGTCTAAAGTAAGGGGACATTGAGTAAAAGCCTCCTCACCAAAAACGACAAGCCCCATTCGATCACCTGCTCTTTGGTCAATAAACTTGCCAACTACTTCTTGAACAATTGTTAAACGGTTCACTGGCTCATCTTTTCTTTTAAAGTCTAATGCTTGCATACTTCCTGAGGTATCAATCGCTAATAGGATATCAACTCCTTCTGAGTTTATTTCAGTAAATGTTTTACCAGACTGAGGTCTTGCTAAAGCAAAAATAAATAATGCTAAGGCAATCGCTCTCATTAAAGTTAATATCAATCTTGGATGAATGCGACTTTGTGCCCCTAACGATTTTAGTATTGAAAGACTTGAAAACCTGATTCTACTACCAGTTGTTTTGCTAAAATAAAGACATGGTATGATCAAAAAGATAAGAAATATTAGATAAGGGTAAGCAAATCTAGTCATAAAAATGACTCCTCTTCATTACTTTCAGTTGGTTCCGGTTTCGGCGCTATTTCTTCAATAAAGCTCTCTGTCGCAATTAAAATATTTTGCCCATCTTCTATACTAGGTTGGATATTAGCAAACTTGACTAAATCAGCTTTTGTCAAAATTTCTAAGAAAGTATTTCTATTGCTTTGAGTAAACACTTTTATTTTACTTACATTTTTTCTTATTTCCTCATTCGTTCTATCAGAGGCAGGAAAATCAAACTCTTCTTCGATATATAATCTAATGATTTCAGAAATCTTAAAGTAGTATCTTTTTTGCTCTTCTTCCGTTGTCAATTCAACTTCTTTTAAAGTACTTATTCCTTGAATTGCTTTTTCGTAAGGAGTTATTATTACTTCCGGAATTATAACTTTTTGATTTTTTAATCTGAAATATACCAACAGACCAATTACAATTAGTAAGATTGAAATCATTATTATAATTTTCTGATAACTGACTGGAGATAATTCGATCTCCTTAATATCTTTTATATCATTACCTAGAGTGGTGCTTGCTTTGTCTATTCCAGTGGCCTGCACTTCAATAAAAATCTCTGAAGTTTGCAATGTTTTTTCCACTCCTGTGCTTTCCTGGTAAACTATTTTAATTGAAGGTAAGATATAACTTCCAGAAATATCAGCTTGTAATTTATACCAACGACTCAAAACATCAACTTCATTATCACTTTGATCTTCGTCTTTCCCAAAATCTATTACCCTAAATCCTTGTACGCTATCACCGAGCTCTGGTAAACTTACGGACTTACCTTTTGGAACTTCTAGTTTTACAGTATAAATTAAGCTTTCATTTGTGGTAATAAGTGCTTTGTCCACAGAAGCATCTAACTTAATCTCTTGCCCAAAGCAAAAGTTACTAAAAATCAATGAAAACAATATGATAATAAATAATCTATTCATCACTGAAAATTTTCCATTAATAGTTTAACACCACTTGTTTTAAATTCATTTTGAATTAAATCCTGGTATAAGGAACCAGCTTTTTCCATTTTATAGGCTTGAGTTACTTGTGGTTTGACTTGTTTAAAATTGGGGTTAAATGCTTTAAGTTTCTCCAGAATATAAAAAACCGAGTACATCCCCTTACTTAATATAGGTGCCGTTAAAACTCCTTTTTTGACCTTAAATATTTGGTCAATTTTACTTTGTTCAAAACTTTCAAATGGTTTTCCTTTTTCAATACTTTTTTCACTATATTTCTGTTGTGAAAACTTTTTTACAATAGTCTTAATCCCTGTATTCTTATTTAGTGCACTTTTAATTTCTTGTAATACCTTCTTATCTTTATACTTAACCTCAACTATTTTAACTTGTTCATTCTTAGAAAAACGCTCTTTGTTTGCTTTAAAGTAATTTTCTATATCAACGTCCGCGACGGAAATCTTACCTTCAATTTCTGATTTAAAAAATTGCTCTAGAAGGACTTGTTTTCTTACTTTTTCAATTGCCTTATTAAATAACACAGTTTTATCAAGCTGCATTCTTTTTGCTTTCTCATACATTAACTCATTTGCAACATACTGCTGTACAAGCTTTTGTTTTCCTTGAGGGCCTTTAAATGCTTCCTTAACGTTAGGAGGAAGTGTGTCGGAGTATTCCCTTAATTCAAAATCATAAATCTTTCTATTTGGTAATTCTGCAACAACCTTTGCCCCTTGAACAATTTCTGTTTGATCTAGGCTCGTATTATTTGTTAACTCCATTTTTGCTGCACTATATTTCTGTAGTTTCTCTAAAATAGCAACAATTTTTGCTGAAGAATCTTGAACATATTTTGATGATGAGTCAAAGATTTTCACTTGATAGTACCAAGAGAGAGCTCTTTCAAGATCACCTTGTTTTTCATTAAGTTCTGCCACAGAGAAAGCTATTTTTGCCTTATTCTCATTACTATCTCCTGACTCTAACAAATATCTTTCATACCACTTTATGGACTCGCCTAATACTCCTGCTGCATTTAACTTTGAGGCTGCCTCTCTAAATTGGGCCACGTTTTTATTGTCTTCATTTTTTCCTTTAAAAAAAACTAAACCAACTACAAATGAGAACGTTAGTAGCTGTAAAATTAACAAAGAATAAAATTTAGTATCTTTTTTCATAATCCACCTTCTTATTTTCTTTTTTCTCTTTCTCTGAAAAATCTAACTATTGCATCAAAATAATCATTATCTGTTTGGACATCAATATAATCTACATCAATCTCTCTGAAGAATTTTTGCCTTCCCTTGGATTCTTTCTTCGCGGTTTTGCTATAATTATTCAAAAACTTTTTATTATTAGTATTAACTAAAAAATACTCACCTGTTTCAGCATCTTCTAGCTCTATATAACCAATAGATGGCAAGTTTAATTCCTTGGGGTCAGTAATAGAGATTGCAACTAAATCATGACGCCTTGAGGTTACTTGCAACTGCTTGTGAAAACCATCACCTTGAAAATCTGAAATCAAAAAAACAATTGATTTTTTTTTCAGGACCCTGTTCAGATAATCTAAGGGAACATTCATATTTGTTTCTTTCGAGTCTGAATTATAGGTTAAAATATCACGAATAAGTTGCCAAACATGACCTCGACCTTTTTTAGGAGGTGTATAATGCTCAACATGATCAGAAAAAATCAAAAGACCAACTTTATCATTATTTCTTAATGCAGTATATGCTAGTAATGCTGTAATTTCTGCAGCAACTTCATTCTTAAACTTTTCAACAGTTCCAAATTTTGAAGATGCCGAAACATCTACCATAAACATAACAGTTAATTCTCTTTCATCTCGATATGTTTTAATAAATGGATGAGTTGATCTTGCCGTTACGTTCCAGTCAATGTCTCTTATATCATCTCCAGGCGCATATTCCCGTACTTCTTCAAACTCCATCCCACGCCCCTTAAAAGCGCTTAGATACTCTCCTGCAAAAACATCATTTACCATATGCTTTGCTTTTATTTGAATCCCTTTCACTTTGGATAATAACTCATCATCCAACATATTTAATATACTCATTAAACAACCTACATTTTCTAAGGAACATCAATTTTGTCAAAAATTCTAACTAAAATATCATCAGAAGTTAGATCTTGAGCCTCTGCTTCATATGATACCAAGAGTCTATGTCTCATGACGTCATGACCAATCGTTTTAATATCCTGAGGAGTTACATATCCACGACCATTTAAAAAAGCCTGCGCCTTGGCAGCTTTAACCAAATTTATAGAAGCTCTTGGAGAGGCGCCATACTCAATTAAATTTTTTAAATCTTTCAAATTGAATAATTCAGGACTTCTTGTGGCAAATACTAAATTTGCAACATAGTCATAAAGCTTGTCATCAACAAAGATGTCATTGACGAGCCCTCTTAACTCCATAATTTTTTCAGGAGTTAACACTGCTTGAGTTTTTAAATCAGCTGGTCGCTCCATACGTTTCATAATTGTTATCTCTTCATCTTTTTTGGGATAGTCAATACTTACTTTCAGCATAAATCTATCTACTTGCGCTTCTGGAAGTGGATAAGTCCCTTCTTGCTCAACCGGATTTTGAGTTGCCATTACCATAAAAGTTTCAGGTAATTTAAATGTATCCTCACCAATAGTTACTTGCTTTTCTTGCATACACTCTAATAAAGCACTCTGAACTTTTGCTGGAGCTCTATTAATTTCATCAGCTAGAATTATATTAGAAAATAAAGGCCCTTTTTTTACATTGAATGTTCCATCTTTTGGCGAGTAAATTTGAGTACCCAGTAAATCCGCAGGAAGTAAATCTGGAGTAAATTGAATTCGATTAAAATCTGTTGCAATTACATCTGACATTGTTTTGATCGTCATTGTTTTTGCTAGTCCAGGCACCCCTTCAACTAAAATATGGCCGTCAGATAAAAGCCCAATCAAAAGTTTATCAATCATATCTCTTTGTCCCACAATTACCCTGGAAATTTCTTCCACTGCTTGAGAAATAATTGGAAATTCTTTTTCAACTCGTTGTGTAATTTCTTCAACTGAAGTACTCATTAATCATCCTCCCTATAAGTCATCTCTATATTTTTTTCGTATAATCTCATTTCTTGGTCTGAAACTTTTCTTCCACCAAATTTGACTAAATGAATTAAGTCATCCCATTTCTGATCATCGTCGAAAGAAATTTTCTTATTTAAAGTCAATAAGCCTAAGGTATATTCGTCTATTTTACCTTCAAACTTTTTAATTTGTAAACGAGACATTTCTTCTTCGAGACTAGGTAAATCATTGTTTTCCACACTTGTTTCTTTTGAATTCTTTCTTAATATCAAATATGACACTAACAAAGCCACAATAAATAAAAGAATTATCAATAATATATAATACTGATAATTGTAAAAAAAGTTTCTTTCAAGTTCTACTTCTATTCCTGGGTGCCGAGAAAATTGCTCCTGAGCACCCTGAAATGAAAATGCTAAAGTGACAGGGCCTAAGAAAAATTTCCCTTTAGTAACTAATTTAATTGGATAATTGTACATTAAAATGGATCGACCTGCAGTTGAAGAGGTATTTGAAGAAATACTTCCTACTTCAACACCATCAGGAAATTTAATTTTAGGAACCTTAACCATATATCTAGGCCCTTCTGCAGGCCATTTTACTAATACTTGTAATGTAAAGTCTTTAGAAACAATATTATTTTTATGTGTACTAGATTTTAGTAATTTGATATCAAGTGTTGGAGGTACTAAATTAACAGGTAAGTTTAATTGGGCATCAGTAGGTCCTGATACTTCTCCTGAATCCACTTCTTTTATACTAATCAATTTTCTAAATTGATTCATCGTATAGGATGACTCCCAACTTTTCCCTCCCCTAAAAACTCCAACTAGCTTCCAATCGGGAGAGATTAAATATAAACTAGGAATTGAAGATGCTCTATATTGCCCCGAAACACGACTTGTTTGATCGTGAAGTATTTTAAAAGTTATATTATTATTATTGATAAATTTGCTAACTTGTTTTTTACTGCTCTGGTCAACTGATACCCCGAGGATAACAAAATTTTCATCCTTAAATTCTTGGTGTAAGCTTTCTAGAGTTGGCATTTCCATTCGACATGGTCCACACCATGTTGCCCAAAAGTTAATCAGTATCCATTTTCCTTTGTATTCACTTAATTTTGTTGAATTTCCATTTAAATCATTAAGAGTAAAGTCAATAGGTGATGAGTTTGTTTTTTGAAAACCTAATTTCTTAATAATGTCTTGAGGGCCACTGCCATAAGAATTAAAAGAAATTAAAAGAAATAATATTAAACTTAAAAAATTTGTATTCATATCTTGTTGCATTAAGTGCTGTTTTCTTCCAATCATTTTAATGTTAAAAATACTAAAAGTTCTAAAAAAAATCTACAAAAAAATAACCGACGAATAATGTCTACTTACAGTCTGTCTTTGACAGCTTTTACTATTTCAATGGCACTTTCTTGTACAATCAAGTTTTGAGCATGTTTAGCTTTTATAAAACCTTCTTGTACACTTTGTTCAATCTGCAATAAAAAATATTTAAAATATGAATTAAAGTTCAGAAGACCACATGGTTTGCTGTGAATCTCCAGCTGTGCCCATGTAACTATTTCACAAAGCTCATCAAATGTACCAAATCCGCCAGGAAATGTAATAAATCCATGAGATAACTGCTCCATTAACAACTTTCGCTCGTGCATTGAGTCAACCTTATGTAAAACTGTTAAATCATTCTTTGCAAGACCTCTCTCGTAAATTACTTTAGGAGTAACACCTAGAACTTTTCCACCCAAGGACAAGACCTCACTTGCAATAATATTCATTATTCCAATATTCGAACCGCCATAGACTAGACCTAACTTATTTTCAACCAAAGACTTTGCTAAAGCTTTTGCTTCAGATTGATATGTAGTACTTTTTCCTAAGTTTGATCCACAATAAACACAAATATATTTCATAAAGTAATCCGTTATAATATAAAATTAATTGCCCTAAGTATTTCAAAATAGTTTTCATTTGAATATTGTAGAACCCTTGGAGAAATTAACTCAGCGCCAGGATAAAAAGAAGCTTTATACGCATCAGGGTGAATTTTGTATTCTATTTCAAGTAAAAATGATTCTGGTAGTTTTAAAACAGATTCTTGAAAAACTTCTGAACATGCTAATTTACACTTTTCTTTAATTAAATTTAAGACTTGATTACTATTATTTGAAATAACTGAATTGCCAATTCCCACGTTCGTTTCTACAATAGATAAATGTGGAATCATTCTCCTTGACTCTAAACATAGATGCTTGTCACCTGACAAAAAGACGACAGGTACATTACAAAATGCGGCCGTGTAGGAATTAATTACAAACTCTGAAGCAACCTTGCCATTGAGGCGTAACTCAACACATCCTCCCATAGTATGTGCCATAGGATTACCCTCAGCTCCAGCAGCTGAGTGATGGCCAATCATTAAAACAGCATCAAAGCTTTCATCTAATTCTTGCATCATTGAAAATGGGTGACCGCTCCAGCCTCTTATTAACTTAACCTCTGATGGAAGCTTGTCTGGATTTATATTTCGACCAGAACCATGTGAATCCTTAACAATAACCTCAGTTGCTCCGGCCAATATAGCGCCTTCACAGGCCTTAACAACTTCTTTAGTCATTTGTTCAGCAAAGTAATGATACTCATTATTTTTTTTTCTAGATTCATCCCAGTGAGCGATACCAGCAACACCTTCAATATCGGCACAAATATAAACTTTCAAAAATGCTCCCGTTTATTTTACTTTTTTATAATTTTTGAACTCACCCATTCTGTAGTCTGTTAAATACTCAATTAAATCTGAAATTGCTAACCCTAAGTCATTAAACTTATAAATAGGCTTCATCTTCATAATATCTAATGAATTTCTATTCTTTTCAATCCATTCGCTCATATTTCTAGGATGAGTTTTAGTAAACTTTTTCAATCCGTAAATCTTATTATAAGTAAATTTTTCCTTATTTACATGATCTTTTCCATGATAAAGCTTATCAAATTGACCTATCTTTTTATCCATTAACTGTTCTTCTCGCGCCCAACCATAATGAAAAACTCTAGCATTTATGAGTTTTGCATTTATTTTTGATCCGTCCTGATACCTAAATCCTTGAGCATCCAACCAACTTTTAATATTTTTATTATTTTTAATGGTTCTTACTTCTCGACGATAAATATTTCTAGTGTATTTATAAATATCTATATTTCCATAAAAATGAATATAGTTATAGATCAGACCTTGAAGATTTATATCATCAGTTAAATTTTTTACGCCTTGCTCTATAAAAACTAAATCATCTTCATGAATGACCTCATCTCCTTGAATATAATGACAAATATCTCCTCGGCATTTATTAAGTGCAATATTTGTTTGTTCTGACAGAACAATTCCTTTTGAAGTTTGTTCAGGGTTCCAAAGTGATTTTAAAAACTTATACTTATGGCCTGTAAAGCTATCTCTTAGATATTCATAGGTTCCATCATCTTTTTCTAAGTTGGGTTCATCATACCCTACGTTAATGATCACCTCATCGCAAAGAGGGGAAATACTTTCAATACTTTCTTTAATTGGGTAACCTAAAGTTAATCCATTTTTGATAAAGCTAAATCCAGAAACTTTGATACTCATAAAATAATCCAGTTAATATATCAAATTTCTAACATTTAATGCCTGAAAGGGCCAAGTGAATTTATAACTTCCAATAAAATGCTTCTACCTTAATTTTTTCAGCTTAGGGGTAGAAAAAAAGGCCATCAAATAATAGATTTTTAAATAATTATTATTTTTCGATTAATAAATAATAGCTAAAATATTCATCTATTTTTACAAGTTTATTCTGAAAATTAATAGGTATCTTATTAAATATTCTTTTTTTTATAATAAAATAATCCTTATTATTATCACCGAGATATTTAATCAACACAGATAATTTAGTTATTTCTAATGCTTTCCCTCCTGAATAAAAATCAGAGGAATACTTTTTATCTTTAAAATAAATTAATTTCTTTTTTGGAGTTGAGCGGTCTTGAATAAAAGTCTGTACTAGTTTTTTATGTGACTTCTTCAAATGAAAATCATTATTAATCATTATTATTAGAATTAGAGTACATGCGGGTAAGAAGCTTAATGAAAAGAAATAAAGTATCTTAACTTTCAATTCTTTAAGATTAATATTTATTTTATTATTTTCAATTTCTCTAACGAAATACATTAGGAGTATGGAATAAGCAGGAATTCCAGTTACAATATAAGTAGACAGAATATTTCGAGAAAAAGTAAAAAAGATTAATGCTGAGACAGTCCATACTATTAAATAAGTAATCCAATTTTTACTTGATTTAAAAATTTCTTTTACTTTTTTTCTAAAATCTTTATATAATAAAAGAAAAAGTGGTATTAGGCTCCAGGGAAATGCTCCAGCAAACCAAAATAAAAATATTGTACCTCTCGTTTCGGGATGAGGGTTACCAAACCTGTCGCCGTGCCAGCCTGGTACCAAATATTTATAAATATGTTCATCTAGGATAAAATACTTTAAATATCCAGGTGTTTTTAATTCACTCATAATAAACCATGGCATAAATAAACATACTGATAGAATAGTTCCACTTACCCATGGAAATGATTTCATTATTGCTTTATTTTTGTACTGTTTAGTAAGCAATGCCCATAAGAATAAAGGTAAGACTGTTAATACAATTCCCACTGGCCCTTTGGATAAAACACTAAAAGCAACTCCTATAAAAAAGAGATAAGCATAAGACTTTTTTTGTTGAGTGTATCCGATCCAAAATGAAAGCATACTAACAGTTGTACCACACAATAAATAAGGGTCAGGTAGAACTCCTCCGGCCATAAAGTAGAACATGCCTGAGGTCCACATAAATAAATTTACAAGTAAAGAATGATAGGTTGAATACTGTAATATCTTTAATGATCGAAAAACAAAACAGCTTAATAAAACGAGTAATAATAAAGCGGGAAACCTTACAGCAAACTCATTCACACCAAATAGTTTAATTGATACCGCTGCGGACCAAAATGACATTGGGGGTTTTCCCCAATAAGGAACACCATAATCAATAAAGGGAGTAATCCAATCATTTAGTTCGACCATTTTCCTGGCCATTTCACCATATCTGGCTTCAGTGGTGTCATACAAAGGATAAAGCGGTAAAGTAATTATCCTAATTCCTATAATTAGTAATAAGAAAATAAATAGTTTTCTATTTTTGCTCAAAGATTTTTCCATGTTTTTACCAAAAATATTTATCAAAATTATTTCAGTTAGTTAAGGTAAAAAATAAGAAAGCTTAGTAAAGTCAGGGCAGCCTATAGGTATCTGAAATCATGGGGTTTTATTAAAGTTCTAAGCTCTTACCAATAAGTAGACGAATATAATCGTATGTTAAAAATAACAATAATTATTTGTTGTATATTTACGGTTGTGAGTTGCTCAAAAGCTGTTGAAGACCTAATTCCATTCACAACTAGTACACCTGGTAATAGTTTTTCTGATGAGAAAGATAAAACTTGGACAATTCTAATTTATGCTAATGAGATTTCTGAGTTTTCAAATAATGCACAAGAACAAATTTCCCTGATGAGTAATCTGTCATTATCTAATGATATAAATGTAATTATAGCTACTAGAACAAATACTAACGATTTCAATACAAATTATAACAAAACAGAACAAAATATATATCTATATAAAATTTCATCATTTGGTAGTGCTCCAGAGTTAGTTCAGATATTACATAAAATGGACCTTGATGACCCTAGAAGCTCCAAAACAATTATACAAACAATTTTTTCAATGTATCAGTCTGACCGCTTTGGAATTATATATTGTGGAGAAACAAATTCCTGGAAACAAAAAGATAAAAAAAATCTCACGACTAATAAATTCTTAGCTACAAAGATGAAGGAAGGGATTCTAAAAGCGGGGATTGAAAGTAAAGTTCCACTTGAATTTCTTATTTTTGACTCCTCTCTTATGGGAAGTAACGAAGCGGCAGCAGAGTTTATAGGAATTACAAATATTTATATTGCAAATGGGGGTTTTAACTTTGGAAATAAGACTGACTACTCTAGCTTTTTATCATTTATTAGTGAAAACCCAAATACCAGCTATACTGAAATTGCTCAAAAAGAAGTGGAGCTCTGGCAAGCAGCACATACGGAAGTAGATACGACAGAGGATTTGTTAAAAGCTCATATTGCGCTTGATATGAATGGGTTTACTCAATATATGTCATTATGGAGTACTCTAAATAGAAAGATCAGGCTCTACTCAAAGGATAAATATGATGATCATATTTCCGAACTTGCATCTTTAGACTCAGACTACCTTTCAATTCCAAATATAATTGCCAAAGCATCTACATTTAGCTCACCTCGCTATGATATAATCAACGGAAACTTTATAAATACCCCTCTATTAACTCATGGTGAAGATTTAAATAACTTGAAAGATCACTATCATGAAGTTCCGGATAGTGAGAATGAAGAAATCATTACTGAAGTTATCCAAAATCTAAATAAGAACAGATCACAAAATACATTTACTGATGCAAAACAATATCTCACTTATATTATTTCGGAATTAACAACTCTAATTATACTGATTGACGATAATACTAACAAAGATGACTATAAGCAAACCTATCAAGCTTATTATAATTTACAAAAAGCGGCAGAGGCAACTTTACTATCTTTAGAAAGCCTAATAATTGCTAGCTCCATTGGCGAAGCTAGAAGTGATCAAGGTCAAGGTGGACTGCAGTTTGAAACCAATAATTTTGAACACTGGTACGATGAAGAATATATTTATCACTATAAAAAAACAACATGGGATTTTCAAACATTTTCATATAAAGTGCATAAAGTCATTCAAGAAGATACTGAAAGTGGTAATACACCAACTATAACAGTAACTCAAGACAGTGATAGTTTTGATAATCCCTCGGAAGATAATCAACCAACTTTTGAAGTAGAAGCAACAACAACGGATTTTAATGATGCAAAAATTATTTTGGGCCTAAATGAAAATAATACAACATATAGTTTAGGTGTTGTTAACCAAGAAGAAACCATTAAGGAAGATCAAGAATACGAAATCTCATGGAAAGGAAATGTTTTTTCTCTGACAGATGGTTCAACTAAAGAGTATCCCTATATTTCAGAAATTATCCCTAATAAAATAGTGGGTATTCCTGGCGTTATCACAATGAGTAACCATGATACGTACTCTGTAATTGCTATTGCCTCTCTTGAAACATATAAAGTAAGTCATTTCTTAATAAAAAATACTATGTATCAAACTAGCTCATCAACTTTCTTGAATTCTACTTTTATTCCTCAACTCATGATCAATAAGACCTATGATATTTCAGCAGCTGGAACTGTTTCTGCATTCTCAATTGAAGACTGGGAGCTCGAACCGGCGAATAAAGAAAAACGACTTTCTATCCAAAATAATGGTGAAGTAGTTTTAGTACTTGAAAGCAATTCTGCCCCAATTGGAACCTATAATGTTGAGTTAATTATAAATGATTTTTGGAATAAGAAAAGGAAGAGTACTAATACATTAACCATTTTACAACAATTTTAATTTGGTAAAATTATGCTAAGAGATGAAGGTGTCATAAAATTTGATTGCAAGTGGGAAAAACAACCAATTCCAATTAAATGGGATTCAACATTATTAATTTCCACTAGACAAAAATTATATCAAGCAAACTTAATTGGAGCGTATGAAGATACTATTGGTTTTGGTAATATTAGTATTCGAGTTCCAAGTTCAGATCAATTTATTATTAGTGGATCTTCCACTGGAAACATTTCTCAATTAACTGAAAGTGATTTCTCTTTAGTCATTAGTGCAGATTTTAAAAAAAATAAAGTTACGTGTATTGGTGAAACTATTGCGTCCTCTGAATCCATGACCCATGCAATAATTTATCAGTATGATAAAACAATAAATGCCATAGTTCACGCTCATAACAAAAAAATTTGGAATGATCTTTTGTACAGTGTACCGACAATTTCGGAAAAAATATCATACGGCACTCCTGACATGGCAAGGGCGACTCGGGAGGTCCTCGATCAGCAAGGTCAAGTATTTTGCATGGCAGGACATGAGGATGGAATTGTTGCTTATTCAGAGAGTTTAAAGCAAGCAGCTTCCTTACTATTACGTCTGTCAGACTAAAAGAGTCGGAAGCTATCCTTTTCTATAAATTATCCGAATAAGTATAAGGAGATTTAATATATAAAAGAAAATATGCAAGCTAAACTAATTATAATATTTATTATCATGGGAATAAATATTCTACGTGCTAATGATCAAGTCATTAATACAAAAGAATGTTTATATAAATGCCTTGATCAAATTCCGCAATTAAGAAGAATGTTTGATATCATTTTATATAATTTACATAATCAATTATTAACAACAATTGACCAAAGTAAATACATCATAGAAACTGAAACTAATTCACCTCACCCTACTATTCAAATATTAAATTCAGATAATGTTACACCTGAACTACTTGAGCTAAAACGCAAATTAATGACTTCATATCAAGTTCTTTATAGCAAGTGCCTAGAATCAAAAAAAGGAAACCTTAACACAAATGAACCAGGTGATAATTCGATGGATATAATCTCAGGTGCTCAAACTTTTTCAATCTCTGCGGTCTTAAGTAGCCCTAGCTACAAATATAAGATTCAAGATGCAATAGCAAGAGGAATGGGAATTTCAATCAATGATGTTGATTATAATCCAAGAACAATGCAGTTTTCGATAAGAGTAGACGAGCAAGGAGAAATTCTTCCCAATCTTCAACGTTCAAACCGAACTATTCGGATCAATCAATTGAGATCTGCTGCTCAAATCGACCGGTCACCAAGAGAGCAAGCTATTGATAGTCGAGATATAAATCAAGCTAAAAAAAATGCCCATTTTATGGTTTTGGGATCACTCATAACAATTAACGATGAAAATAATTGTAAATTAAAAACAAGAGGAGAAGAAATTGAAAACTACTGCTTAAATAGCTTATTAACCACTATGTCTACGGTGAAAACAGAAACGGGTGAAAAAACTAATATTATAGACCCTATAATGTCTGCATTATATATTACGCCCTCTGCGCAACTATCAAATACAAATAATCTTAGAAGAGTTAACCATGCTCAAGTTAATGACATACTAAAATTAATTAGAATGCAGTCTTGCCGTGCTCGAAACTTATTATTCAAAAATAATAGATCTATAAATACTTTTAAATTTAATCTTCCATGTGAGACTAGTCTAAGGCAAGAAATACCCAAAGTACCTAGTATCGTTAACGAAGATTAAATAACTTCATTGTTCTTGTATTGGATATTTGCTGACCTTTATCCATTTCAAAATCAACAACAAGTTCTAAAGTCTTAAAATCATCTCCTACTTCTTCTTTTAATAAAGAGTAATAATCTTTTCCCCACTCTACTATTAATAGTTTACAATTTTCTAGGTAGAGAGATAATTCAAGGTGAAGTAACTCTTCTTCTGACTCAATACGATAAAAATCAGCATGTACTATTTCATCAATCTTATTGATCACGGAATAAGTAGGACTCACGACTTCTAAATTATTGTCATTTTTATTTAATAATTTACTAATTATCTTTTTTGCAAAAGTAGTTTTACCAGCGCCCACAGGCCCCGATAAAATGAGTAAAATTGGTTGTTTATTAAATTCCTCTTCCAAAGAATAAAAAACTTGGATTAGGTCTTTTTCGTAAACATTATTCCATTCACGTATTAAACTCACTATTATTCCTTATTTATACTTTTCAACTTCATCAAACGCCATTGGTAAATAATTTACAATTTCATTTGCTGTCATTGCACGTGGTCCTAAATCTTTAACCGTAAATTTGGCCGCCAGGCTATGGATCCAGACTCCCATTCTTACAGCATCAAAAACTTGTTCATTGTTTTTAAAAATTTGTTTTTTATTTGAATCTTGCGAATATTGAGCAAGATAACCGCCTATCATTCCGGCCAAAACATCACCACTTCCCCCACTTGCTAGTCCATCATTGGGAGAATAATTCACATAAATTTCTCCGTTGGGAAAGCCAAGAAAAGTACAAGCATCTTTTAAAATAATTGAGCAATTAGTTCTATCAACTATGGATTTTAAGTTTTCAAGAGGTTGCTCTAATATTTCCTGAGAGCAAAGTCCTGCAAAACGAGAAAATTCACCAATATGAGGTGTAAGTACCATAGGGCCTTTTCTTGTTTCAAGTAGTGGCAGGTCTTCTCTTAAGTTTAATACATTAATTGCATCTGCATCTAATATTAGATTTCCGCCAAAATGTCTTATTACATTTAATACGACTTCTCGAGTTCTCTCACTTTTGCCAAGCCCAGGGCCAATAATAATGGAGTTATACTTATTTAAATCTTTTAAAATTGCTGAAATTTCTGAATCCTCTTGAGGAATCATACCCGTCATTATCTCGCATGGAATTCGGGAGGTAAGTTCTAAGTAACTTTCAGGCCAAGTAACTGCTGTAACAAGGCCTGTTCCAACTTTTAAAGCCGCTGTTGATGCCATAATGAGAGCACCTGTCATCCCTTCAGATCCCCCTATCACAAGACAATGGCCAAAATTATTTTTATGTGCAAATTTATCTCTGTCATTTTTAATAAGATGTATTGATTTCTGATCTAAGAGTTTTTTGTTTCCAGATATTATTAATTCGTTAGGAAATCCAGCTTCAAGAACTTTGATGATTCCAGAATATATTGCACCTGTAGAAATATAATGACCTGTTTTAGGCATACCAATTGCTAATGTTAAGTTTGCCTGAATTGCAGCACTACTAATTGCACCTTCGCTGCCAGTCACTCCTGATGGAATATCAATGGAAGTTACATGGGAAGAGTAATGATTAACAATATTAATTATATCAAATAAATAGTCTGAAATCGGTAACCTAATTCCAGTCCCTAATATTGAATCTACTACAAAATGATGATCATGAACTTGTGAAAAATATGAGTCTAATTGATTAGCATTCTCAATATCACAAATCTTTACCCCAAAGGCTTCTGCCATTTTGACTTGTTTCTCTAGTTGTTCTGAATATTTTAAATCGGGAAATATCATAAATGCTCGAACTGCATAACCCTTATTCTGCAAATGACGGGCCAAGCAAAGTCCATCAGCACCATTATTACCTTTACCTATTAAAAATACAATTTCTTGTAAATGATGGGGAATTGATTTAAGAGAATTAAAAACCTTAAATGCATCTTCTATTATAAAAGCTCCTCTAACCCCAACGTTTTCTATAATTAATTCTTCAGTAAACCCATATAGTTCATAAGTTTGACTTTCGACTTCTCGCATTTCATTAATATCAACAACTCTCATTCTTTAATTCCTTAAATTTATTCTTTAAATTTTTTACTTCATGGCCCAGGCCATAAAAAACAGCATTGCTAATTATCCAGTGCCCAATATTAAACTCTTCAAAGATATTTTCATTTAATAAAATTTCTGTACTTTTGTCCGTCAGTCCATGTCCTGCATGACAATTAATTTTATTCTTATCTAAAAATTCTTTTGCTAGTTTAAAATCATCAATATGTTGATGATATTCATTATCTGCATTAAACTCTTTGGCATATTCACCCGTATGTATCTCTACAGCATCAATTTTCGTTGATAATTGTTGAATTTTTTCTAAGTGTGTAATATTGGCTTCCATAAATAATGAAATTCTTATATCATTAATTTTAGATTTCAATGTTAAGATTGTTTGATTTATCTTTCTAAAATTCTCATCATCTAGTAAATCTAATCCTCCCTCTGTCGTTTGCTCCTCTCTATTTTCAGGGACCAAACACACCCAATCTGGTTTTGTTGCAATTGCGATATCTATAATTTCTGAATTACATCCCATTTCTAAATTTAGTAATGAATCAAATTTTCTAGTCATCAAACGAACAGCTTCAACATCAGTATCTTGAATATGTCTGCGGTCTTCTCTTAAGTGAATAGTAATTTGATCCGCTCCATTTTCGAGACAAACCCTTGCTGCATTAACAATACTGGGATAGGTCTCACCACGAGCTTCTCTTAAAGTCGCGATGTGATCAATATTAACTCCTAATCTTGGTATCATTTAAACTCCTAATTTAACTCTGTTCTTACGACTTCAGATAATGTCTCACAGACTTTCTTAACTGAATTATTATGCTCTCCCTCAACCATCACTCTTAATAAGGATTCTGTTCCTGAATACCTTAATAAAACACGACCTTTCTCACCGAGAGTATTCTCAGCATCTTTAATTGCTGACTGTATCGTACCATTTTGTTCTAGAGGAGTTTTCGTTTTAACATTTATATTGTTTATTATCTGTGGATATATTTTTATTGATTTTACAAGTTGTTTAATCGTTTGATCATAATATTTCATACATTCAATTGCCTTTAACGCAGCCAAAATACCATCCCCTGTGGCTCCATGATACTGCCCTAAAATAATGTGCCCAGAAGGTTCCCCTCCAAGCTTGGATCCAGATTCTTTCATTCTTCTTGAAATATATCTATCTCCAACTTTAGAGCGATAAAACTTAAGACCAAGGGATTTGATAAAATTTTCAAGACCTAAATTTGACATTACTGTACCAACTATTTCATCACCCTTTGAGATTTCTCCCCGGTCTAACATCATTTTTGCAAACAAGCCAATTAATCTATCACCATTAATTACTCCTCCCTTATTATTAACTAAAATTACTCGATCAGCATCACCATCTAAAGCAATGCCTATATCTGCTTTATATTTAACAACATCTTCACTAGTCAAATGAGGAAACATTGAACCACAATCTAAATTGATATTTTGTCCAGTTGGTTGCACTCCATTACAAAAAACTTCCGCTCCCAATTCTTCAAAAATCATTGGAGCAACTTTATACCCAGCACCATTAGCACAGTCTAGAATAACCCTCATTCCAGAAAGATCAAATTCTCTTTCGAAATGACTTTTTACATGAACTATATAACGACCTAATACTTCATCTAGTCTTCTAGCATTTCCAAGCCATCTTCCTTCACGATGAGGAATTTTATTTGGATCTAAAACTAATTTCTCTAACTCTAGCTCGACCTCATCGGGTAATTTACTACCTGACTCATCAAATATTTTAATTCCATTATCACTATATTTATTATGAGATGCAGAGATCATTACTCCAGCATTGGCCCTCATAGATCTAGTTGCAAATGCAATCCCAGGAGTTGGTAGAGGGCCAGTTAAAATCACCTTACCACCTTGTGCACATACTCCCGCAGAGAACGCAAGCTCTAACATATAACAACTTAACCTTGTATCCTTACCTAAAATAATTAAAGGTCTCCTATCTTTTTTATGTTGTAATTGAAAATGATATGTAACAGCTCTTCCAAGATTCATTGCAACCTCACAAGTCATGGGGTACACATTTGCTCTACCTCTAATCCCATCTGTGCCAAATAATTGTCTTTTAGTCATTTTAACTCCATTCTATTATTTCAATAATCTTACTTCAATAAACTTAGGCTTAATTTTTAATAAATGTATCTCATCTGGTAATTCTGCCTTCAACTCAACTTTAATTTTCTTTCTATTCGTTTCCGGAATAATGGCAACAACTCTAATTTTTTTTCTATCGAGGTGAAAACTATTTGCATCATTTACCAACACTGATAATTTGGCCATCTTGACTGATGGAATAAATTTTTGAGTACTCGACAAAAAATAAATCATATTATTTTTTATTTCCAAATTTGATTGCTTAGGACGAATTAATAATTCAACATCCACCAAACTCGTGTTATTTTCCTTGAAGGATATTCTGGAATCTAAAGTCTCAAGCTTAACTTTCATTAATTTATCTGAACTTATATCTGAAAGAGGTATAGGATCAGTCAAGATATGAGAAATCTTTCTCATAGTATTCCTGGGGCCTTGAATCATTACTTCTGACGGAGATACACTTGATCCTAGGATCCTATACTTTTCGTTAAGGTCATTCCTTAGGTTTAACTTCACAGGTACTTTTTTGTAAATAATTTTATCCACTTCTACCAAAATTTCTTTTGGAGAAAAGTCAACAACACTTACCCCAAATGGCAGATGAAATGAGTCTGTAGCTAAACTGAATTTATATTTATTCTTACTAACTTTATTTTTCTTATCTAGTTTTAAATTAATTAAGTTCTGTTCATTAATATAATTTTTAATATAAATCCTTGAACCTTTAAGTTTTAATTTAATATTTTTATCCAACAAACTAGAGATACCTTTGCCTATAGGAGATTCAAATGAGATAGGTAATACATAATCCACTTCAATTGGTCTGGAACTTAAAACAAAAAACCACAAGATCACAGCAAAAACAAAAGAAATTAGCTTTAGTAAATGTTTGTTAATAATAGGTAATTTAATAATATTTGATCTCATTTTTATATTCATTTACACATCAGCCACTAATAATTTGTCTAAACTATTATGTTCTAATAGATATTTTAAAGATATTCTTAATTGCTCTGTATTTTTCTTATCATAAAATTTTCCATCCACTGCAAGTTTTAATTTTCCCGTTTCTTCACTAACTACAATTGCCACGGCATCAGTAATCTCAGTAATGCCTAATGCTGCTCGATGTCTGGTACCTAACTTTTTATCTAAATCAATATTTTTTGACAAAGGCAAAAAACACCCAACTGAACTTATTTCATTATCTGAAATTATAATTGATCCATCATGAATGGGAGAAGCAGATTGAAATATTGAGTAAATTAAATCACTATAAATTTTCGATTTAATTTTTGTTCCTGTTTCAATTACATCTGAAAGTCCATTTACTCTTTCAAAGACAATTAATGCTCCAATTTTTTCTAAACTTAAAACATCCAGTGCCTCTAGTACTTCTTCAATTTCAGTGTCTGATGTATCCAATTTATTACTACTTAAAATTTTTCCTTGAGAAGCAATATGAGCTAAGGCCGCTCTAATTTGATCTTGAAATAAAATAATAACTATAATAAAAAATGAATCAAAAAAATGTGCCAATAACCAATTGAGTGAATATAAGTTCCACTGTATTCCGGCCCAAAATAAAATAGTTAAGATAATAATACCTAAAATTATTTGAACTGCTCTGGTTCCATGTACCAAAATAATAATTTGGTAGATCAAAATAGAAACTAACAAAATATCAATTAAATCTTTAAGGCCAAACTCTGACCAAAGTGTTAAAATTAAATCCATAACGATACGCAGTATTTATATTTGATTGATAATATAACAAACTAATAACATGTCTAAAAGAAAAGAGAGGGGAAAATGTCCTTAATAACCTTAGAAATTAATACAAATGGTGAAAATTTTTATGAAATTACACCTCAAGCTTCAAGCGCGTTGAGTCAACAGTTGCCAGATAGCAAGTCAGGGATAATGTATTTATATGTCCCACATACTAGTTGTGCTTTAACTATAACTGAAGCATATGACCCAACAGCTGTTCATGATATGAAATGTTTCTTAAAACAGATTGCACCTGAAAACCTTCACTTTATCCAACATACGGCAGAAGGAAAAGATGATTCACCTTCTCATATGAAATCGATTCTATTAAATCACTCTCTTCATATTCCAATTGAAGATGGAAAGTTACTACTGGGCACATGGCAAGGAATCTTCTTAACAGAATTCAGAGCAAACAAACATATTAGAAAAGTTTACCTAAAATTCATATTTGATTAATTATGCTACATCTTTCAATTCTTCAAGAGATTCTGTAAACTCAATATTTGAAGTTTTTTCTAGATGATCCATTATTTTTGAACTTATCAATAGCTTTTTCCTTAGTGCTTCCCTACTAATACCCATTGACTTTGCCGCTTTTGACTTATTTCCATTATTTCTTTTTATTTCGGCCAAAATCATTTCCCTTTCAACTATTGCCACCCTGTCTTTCAAATTTATATTAAAGTCTCCTACATGAGGTAAGTTTCCAAACATTCTTTTTTTAATATTTATATCTAATAAGGGAGTTGCTGAGTTTTCTAAATCCACATTTGGTATAATATGACTTTTGGGATTATACAATACTGCTCTTTCAATACATAACTTTAATTCTTGAATATTTCCTGGCCAATCATAACTTACTAACTTATCCATTGCTTTTTGAGAAAATGTTTTTAATAAGAGACCTTGTTTTTGACATTCAATTTTCAAAAAATAATCTACTAAATCAGGAATATCTCCTGAACGCCTTCGTAATGGATCAATATTAATATATATTCTTGAAATATATTCATATAGCTCTTGGTTAAACAAACCTTGCGCCACTAATGACCCTAGGTCTTCTGATGAGCTAGCAACGATCCTAACATCTAAGCTGATTTTACTTCCTGGTACCCGTCGATGTTTTAAAGTTTGAATTATTTTTTCTTGAGTTGTTAAATCTAACAAATTTAACTCATGTAGAAAGAGTGTACCTCCCTGGCAAGTGATAAACCTACTATCTTCTATATTTTCTCCCCAGAGTGCCTGATTTAACTTTGCTGACTTCTTTTCTGAGCAGTCGACAATATCAAAAGGTTTTAATCCTCTATTTCCCTCTTGATGAATTATGTTTGCTAAAAGTTTTTTACCTACTCCATTTTCTCCATGAATTAAAACAGGAGCATCTAAATCTTTTGTTTTAATAATAGTATTTCTTAATGAGTTTACGTGAGCTGTCTTTCCAATAATTGCATTCTTTCGATCAAACGGTGTACTGAACCTTCGAATTTGGGATATTTCTGAAATAGGATTATAGTTATGAAATACTGCAGAAAAAACAAGTGCCAATACTTTCATAGTTTTTTCATCATCAACAGTGAACCGATCTTCATTTCTTTTATTAATTACTTCAATTACTCCAATTATTTTATCTTCTCCGTTATGAATGGGATGACAAATAATAGACTTTGTTTTAAAACCAAAAATTTCATCAAACTGATTATTAAAACGAGTACTGTCCTTATTAATATCAATATTTAGTGCAACGCCTGTAGTAAAAACACACCCTGCAATCCCGAGTCTATAATCAAACTTAAATCCATCCTTCTTGACTCCTAATGCAGAGATTGCTTCTAACTCATTAGTTTCAGGATTTATTAAAAATATAGATGCTCTCTGTCCATTCAAAATTCTCACAACTTCTTCTACCATACTATCTAAAAATCCATCTTTATCCCCAAAATGAGTAATATCTTTAAATAATGAAAGTAAAAGAGAAAACATTTCAAAACCATCAGTGGCCTTAGTATATCTTTCTTTCACAACCATATCTGTTAAAGTGTCTTTTAATCGCTCAACGGAAAAACTTGAAATGTACTGACCTAAGAATTTTTTCATTTTATGTTCTGTATCTAGTTCTACTCCATAAATAATACTGTCATCATCAACCCCTGATGGAAAAGCACGAACAACTGAACCTGTTAAATCTAAATGTACTTTTCTAAGTTGTAATGAAATATTGAGTTCATCTCCTACTGCAATTCGCTCATTAGTAATAAACCCTAGACCAGTTACACTAATATCTTTTAATATTGCATCATTGATATAAACTTCTTGACCTAATTCATTCTCATATGAAACCATAAATCTTAAATCATCAGCTTGCTCAACTGGAACTCTAAATGATTGAAAAAACTTAAACTCAGAAAAACTCACTAACATACTTTGCCCCTTCATTAGGATTCATAGGGCTTTTCGTCATAAATAATAAATAATCAATGCTTTCTGCCAACAAAAAGTGGCAATGCCTGAAAAATCGAATAGTTAGGGATGCTTTAAACTTAACCTTAAATCACTAAAAATCGCAGTTTGAATTGCATCTTTAAATTGATTCCAATACTTTTTTGATAAACGACTATCACTGCTTGGTAGCTCTAGAGTATAGGTAGGTATTTTTCTTTCATTCCCGGCCCAATTTCCTAAGCTTCCAGGAAAGAATGGATAGTTTTTAACTTTATATCCTTTTGCTTTTCTACTCATCTCTTTTAATAGTTTATTTGCACCTTTTCCATGTGCCAAATACGTAGGCCCGTCATAATCTAAAATTGTTAAGGGAGCATGAACTGAGATAATTTTATTAGGCCTATACCTTTTAATTAAATTCATTTGAAAGACAACTTCAGGTTCACTTCCAGGCATTGTCCCTGGAAAACGTCTTTTATCACTGCTGTATCTTTGCTTCCATAACTTAAGAGCACTCTTTTTCCAATCTTTAGTTGTAAAGTTTCTATTAATATCAACTCCATTATTGTTGACTCTGGTTGGTCTCCTTTTAAAAAATGAATCGGGATTAACAATTGGGGCAACTACAACTAGACTATTTCCTGTCTTATCCTTCTTCTTATGTAGATAGCTTAAAGTGTCAAAGCAAAATTTAATGGGGGTAATTTCATCACCATGAACGCCACACATAATTAAAGTCATGTTTAAAGGAATTTGCTTATGTTTTTTTTCATCTCCATAGACATACCAAATGAGTGGAGTTCCTTTTACTGAATTACGTACATGCATCCATTTATATCGGTGGCATCGAGATTTTCCCCAGCCATATTTTTTAAAGTATTTATCTATTTTCTTGCAATAATTATTGATATATTTTTTTTGTTTAATTTCTTTTTTCTTTTTCACTGCAGCAAGTCTAAGTTTGTTAAATTTATAAATCTTGTAGTTATCAAGTTCCGCTTCCCTCTTTTCCATTAACCAGTAAGTTGTACAAAATACGATAAAAGTAAAAGATAAAGATAAAAAAGTTATTTTATAATTCATAATGCCTAAACTAATTTCAATAATCGAGAGTGTAATATATACTTATGCTCCAAACAAGAGAATTCCAAGGGATTTATTGATATATGACAAAAAATATAGATTTACTTATTTTGAGTAGCAAACAAGAAATTTATAGCAATCAACGCTTTCTTCAAGAATCTTCTACGCTCGGTTTAAACTGTGTTATAAAAAACCCATTTAATATGGCAATACCTCCGAATAGTGTTTCTTGCCCCAAGTATATACTTCTAAGAACTCTAGGCCACCAGTTTGATGATTTTGACTTATGTCTTGCAAGAACTTTTAATAATTCAATTGTATCTAATCCAATAGAAAGCATAAATAAACTTAGAGATAAGCTTAATCAATTTATATTTTTTAAACAAAATAACTTTCCATTTGTTCCCACTCTTTCACTAAGAGGAAAACCGACACATACCGAACTTGAATTATTTATAAAGGATAACCAAAGTAATAAATTTATCGTAAAAACAGAAAGAGGGCATAAGGGTATAGGAGTAAACTTAGTTAATGGAATTGATTCTTTACTTTCAATATTAGAAACATTTCATGCTATCAATGATCAAAAGTTTATCATTCAACCTTTGATTGAAAATGCTATTGAATATCGTTTATTTTATATTAATAAAAAATTAGAGTATATAATTAATAAGGATCATAGTTCTAGCTTTAAACACAACTCTCAATATTGTGAATTTAAACGAGTGTATAATCATAATGAGATAAAAAGTATTATTAAAACGGGTGATAAAGTGGCCTCCCTAATTGATCATGACTATTTAGCAATTGATATTATTTCAGATGAGTCAAAACACTATATTCTAGAAGTTAACTTAAGTCCTGCTTTCAAGGAGCTCGAACACATTACAAGTGATAATATTGCAAATAAAATTCTAATAAACTTATTAAATAAAAAAAGCTCCCCAGGGGATTAGGGAGCTTATTTTTAAAAACAAGACTAGGGGATTGTCTCATTCTCAATGAAACATATTGCGAGTTTTATGCCAAACTACTATTAAGAATAAACAAATACCTAGAGTTTATTATTAAAGATAATAATAAATAATTGTAAAAAAAATAGACAGTAAATTAATAATTCTTTAAAGATCAGCTACTTGTATACTGTTTAATAATATTACAAGTGTTAACAAAAATATTTAAAAAAACAAGTAGATAGAGATATCAAAACTATTACCTGTTAGTTAATGATCTTTCTAGGAACAACACTAAATGACTTTTCTCTTCAAGTGTAAGGCCTAAAGATAGTTTAATTAGTGGTGACTTATTTTCTTTAATTGCAAAAATAGTATAAGGGTTTCTATTAATCCTAAATGCACTTCCATAGTTCTTAATAAATTTATTAGCAATAATACGACCATCGTATTCATCTATACTATTAAATGTCTTGTTGTAATGATTTACAACATCGGCCAATGTTAATACAGATCCATTATGAAAATAAGGTGCTGTTTTTTTAACATTTCTTAATGGTGATGTAACAAACCTATAACTTAATGCTAAAGTTAAAGATAAAAATAAATATGTTAATATGTTTTTCATTTAGTTATCTTATTTTATTTGTTAAATTAAGATATGGATAGACTTATAAATGCTATCCATATCTTATGTTATTGTTATTGTTATTGTTATTGTTATTGGCATTGACCAAAATTTTGACCTCCGCCCGCACAATTATTAGATGAACATTGTTCATTAAAGTTACAACTCATGCCATGACTTCTATTATCTTGTGCACATACTTGATTTCCTACATCACATAAGCCTCTGCAACCGTGCGAGAAACTTGAGTTACAAAAATGACCATTAGCGTGTCCATCACATAAAGTTACGTTTGTATAGTTAACCCCATTATAATTATCTTGAAATGAAAACTGAGCCACTGTTCCAGTTTGGCATTGATCTGGATGAGTAAGATTATGAAGTCCACTTCCTGGATAATTGTAACCTAGTTTACATGTATTATTGCCGTAATCAAGGTTCTTACTTAGGCATTCATTACTGCTTGTTGCAGCTTGATTTATTGACTTACCATTACAATAAGTGCTTGGCCCACTTCCTGAGTCAAGCCCCCCTGTTATTATTATTGGACTTAAGCTACCATTTTCACATTGGTCACTAAAGACTACTGAATAACCTGCAAGTGCGTTTCCTCTTGTGCATGTGTTTCCACCGCTAGTAACTTTTTGACTCATACATTCTTCCATAAATATAACAGTTGCACCAAGTACGGCCGATGGTACATCACATTCGCCCCTGCCTCCACAGTTGTAACCAGTTGAGCATAGAGTTTCATTACAGAAGTTTATACCATTACACTCATTATGTACGTTGCAGACATCTCCCGTGGGTTTGTTGTTACGGTGGCAGTAGCCTAGTTCAGTGTAGTCAAAAAATAAGCTTGCTGCGCACCCTCCGCCTGAAGTTAGGCAAGTATATTCTGGTTTATTGTAAGAGCCGGTTTTGTCGTATGGGCTTCCAGTTATATTCCAGAGTCTATAAGTGGCGTTAGTATAATAAGGTGAGCCAACTTGACCTTCTTGTGTTGTGCAACCTTCTCCTAGATAGTTCCAATTTGCATGTGGCCCTGTTGCTGGATCTTCTGCATCACCGGCAACATATAGCATCCATAACTCATCTGTATAGTTCCCATCAGAGTTTTGATCCATTAAAGTTGGATTTACGTATGAATTGTCAAGGGTTTGTAAGCTTTCATCATTATTGAGCGAATGAGATGAAACTATATCATTAAAAGAGAGCATGACTGAATCAGTTGTGCAATCAGCACCCGTTCCACAAGTAAATATCCATCTATGATCTGTCGATGTTACTCCTGCTGACGGGGTAGTCTGACTCCAAAAAGTGTTCCTGTCATTCATAATCGGATCAGTCTGGCTAGTGATTATCATACCCTGTCTACCTGCATCCGCAACTCCAGCACCATTAGCAGTGTCAGAAGATAAGGTGGTACCATATCCAACAACTTGACTTACATTATCCTTGTTTCGTATAAATAGCGCCTGTGCTCCCCCATATATTCTCGTCCACGTGAGACCAGCTAAATTACAGGCTGATTTTGTCACGGCTGCACCGTCACAGTAACCAATATCGTATCCGTCACCATTTCCGTCACCAGGTTCAGGCCCGCAGTTAGTGTCAAACTCTATCATCATGGCCCATCTTTTACCTACGTTGGCGTTTCCCTTAAGGTTTCTGTTAGCTTTGCTTCCTCCAGTGAAACATTGATGAACGTCCTCAGAGATCGCAATCGTTTCATCAAGAGGAGCATTTCTCAATACTATTTCATTTGGATTTTGTTCACTTGTAGAATAACCACATGGCTTTATTCTTACGAATTTGAGTCCGCTACCTATGCACGCATTAGACATGCTGGCGTATGATGATCCATACATGAAACTTAGATTGGCCATTAACATAGACTGAAGCTTTGCAGTATGTGAATTAAATTGTCCGTTGAAGAAAATAGCGTTTATTCTATTTGTAGTCGAATCGTATGTTGTCCAGATATCTACATTCTGACTTGCTTCATCATAGTCTGCGTCAGACATATTCTGAAAGCCACTTGGACTTAGATCATATGCTGTATCTTCAAAAGCTAACCTTGGTCGTTCATAGTTTACTGACTCAGCCGCCTGGATAATGTTTGGTAACAGTGTCAGTAAGAATATTGAAAATAAACTAAGAATAGATCTACCAAACTGTCTTTCATAAGCTTTCTTTGTACCTTTTAGTGACCACATATTTTATTCCCCTATTAATTACGTATTGTTGATATTTTAATTTTTAAAAAACAATCTTAAATAATTCACAATTCAAACTTAAGTCTTACAGGTTCATCTGGGTTTACGTATCTACTGTGTTCTCCAACGACTTCATTATTTTTTAGAATGATGAGCTTGACTTCGCTAAGGACCCTAGACCTTTCCTGAAAAGTAACACCGTTTTTAGCAATTGCAGATAAAGGGCCCATAGAGTGCCCAACTCCTTCTTGGTCGACAATAGCGTAGCTAAATCCGTCAGTACTAGACATGGATGAAGCATCAACGGTAATTGCGACTGATGTTCCTGCCTCAATTTTTCCCATGGAGTCTGCCCATACGTAAGCCTTACCTTGCTCGCCACTATCGAAGCTTACTTTGCCGAATGCGGATGGAGATGATTCTGATGAAGCATCAAGCTTATCTTTCAAATTTAGTCCGCAAGAAGTAACGAACATTAATGAACAAAGTAATATTAATTTACTCGCTTTAATTTTAAATTTCATAGTTTGGTACTCCTCAAAAATAAAATTTTGTTACTAACCTATTATTTTCTAACTAATTTAATGCTTGATTAACCATTTATTTAATACAAATTTGATACCATTCTAAAACAATAAAACTTGTACAGTGAATACTGAATGATTTCAGTCATCTAATCGTTCTAAGTAACAGTTATTGCTGATTATAGTTATATTTTTTATTTAGAATATTGTTTCAGCCTGTTTCAAAATGAGACTAGATTTGTTTCATTTTGAGACTGAAATTATTTAAGGTGGTATATAACAAATTTTATAGTCTTAAGTATGTATGTATTTATTATTATTATAAATAAATTATAATAATATGCTTTCTAACTGGAGTGAAAATATAATTTAAATAAATTAAACTTTAGAAGTAAATTCTATTGCTGAACTTTAAGTCTATTTATCTTTCTATTTTGATTTTGATTTTGATTTCTATTTTGATTTTGATTTATTTTACTGTCTTTAACATTTTTATTTTTAACTTCTTTCCCCTCTTTATACTTATAATTAGAGCTGTCTAATATACTCCTATTACCCTTAGTATTTTGTTTATTATTAACTCTACTATTAATTAAAGCATCATTTAAATTGTTATTAATCTTATTAAATTTATCTATTTGGTTTGATTGTATAAGATCACCCGGTGATATATTCATGTAATTGTATATATTAGGTCGCATTGGAACTATTTCTTTAAGGAAACGATCAAATTCAAAAACTCTCACACTATCTAAATATTTATAAAAGTAATCCTCTGGTATAAAAGGACCTACCTTTGAGCGCTCAAACATATCCCAAATATCACGGCGTCCTTTAAACCAATCCGTTAATCTCTCCGTTCCTATGAGCAAATCTTCAATTGATGCATCCACTAACCATTTATGAACCCTTCTTTCTAGTATCCATGAGTCTGTGTCCTCTTCGATATCCATATCAAAGTCCATATCACCTCCACAATCTGTCTCCCATTCATCGTCTCTCAAAGGATCTCTATCATCAAAGCCTATTCCGGTATATCCCTCACCATAATGGCGATCAACAATAAAATTATCTCCATAATATTCCTTAAGTGCTTCAATATTAATGCCTGTTTCAATAATGCATTCCTCACAATAACGAATTGTTTTTTTCTGATAAATTTTTCTTGCTGGTAAGCCATCTGCTCCAATACAAAGACCCTTGTCAATCACCATGTGAGTCCTTACTTCTCCAAAACGATAATTTAGCTTACGATTGGTTCTTTCTTTTGCCAATTCTAAATCTATGCCTGTAACCGATCCTTCAAGATCCGTAATTTGAACTTGTTTTATGGCCACATCTATCTTGTTTACAGAAGATGACATAAAATCAAAGTTTATCTTCATAGTTGATTCCACTTCCCCAAGATCAACTCCGTATGAGTTTATAAATTTAACATGTACAGGAACCTCTAAAAGTTGGGACTTACCCGCCGACTCCATTCGACTTACCCAGGTACCAATCAACCGCCTAATCCCTTCAACTCCACCTAAAGTTACATCGGATGAATCTGAGTAAGTATAATCAGATACATTATAATTAACTTCAACGGAGTAAGAGGACTTGGGTTAAGTAGCGAAATATTGGCAATTTCTAGTTTAGTTCGAGCAGGTTCTCTAGGCATGTCGTTTGAATATATAGCGGGTGAAATTTATGATGACATAGGTTATTCAGAAATGTTCTTAATTCGGGGTAGGATAAAACAGGTTATCCATAGAATTAAAACTCATTATAATTTTAATATCAAGACTAAATTCAAATCAGTAATGTAGGAGCAACCCCGCTCGACAGTAAGGAATTGATTGAGAAATATCCTTCAATTGGACGAGATTCAAAAAGACCGGAAGATAAAAAAATATTATGCCCATATCTAAGATTAATTGAGAGGAGTGGATTATTTGATAGTGAAAAGTTAAAAAGTGAGCCTGAGCTAATTGTTTCGCTACGAAAACTTTTAAGTGGTGTTAAAGATTTTGGTCTAAGGTATTTTGCCGGAAAGACTGCAGCAACGGTTACTTCGATTGGCCAAAGTACATCGGGGACAAGTAAGTTAGGAAAAGTAAATCTTCATTCTCTACATACTGCTAAAGGTATAGCTCATGAATGTGGTCTAACCTTTGGCCATAAAGAAACAATCATAAATACTGATGTAAGAAAGAATACTCTCAATCGATTAAAGGCGATATCTATTAATGGGAAATTAAGCCTTGATAATATGCTGAAAATCAAAGAGGAAATCTGTTTTGCTCAAGGGGTAAGGGCGTCTTTTGTGGGAATGGGAGAAGTTGCTTTAATTTTTAAGTTTCTTGGTGGAAATGATAATGGTTTTGTCTATTACAATGATGTTGAACTATTCTTGAATGGCTATATGCCATTGACAAAATCAAAAGAATATTTTTTTTAGCAAGGAAGGTTAAAGTATATTAAGGGAATAAAGATAGATCTAATAAATTTATCTCAATTTATTATCCGTTCTTATGATTTAAAAGCTTTGATATAAATGAAAACAGAGCATGAGATACAACTAAAAAATAACTAAATTTTGAAATTAAGGATTTAATTCAAAACAGAATGATATTAAGAAGTTTACCATATACCAAATCATAAATTACTCCATAGTTAACCTATATCATTACATTCTTTTAATTATGATTAAAAAATTATACCCGCATTAAACAAGTTAGCTTTTAAAAAGTGTATATTTTTTTTACATTATTAAGTAAAAACCAAATTTTATTGTTTTAATATCAAGTACGTAGACAATAATTATGGCATTAAGATTGCTCTTACTTACCTTAATAAATCATTATTAGGGAGTAAAGATGGAATCAAGACTTATATGTTTTTTGCTAATCTTAATTTTTCCGGCAGTAGTATTAGCTGAATGTGAAGAATTAGGAGGTTGTATTAGAGAGTTTAATAACCTTAATCGCATCGATTCAGCATTAAATACCAACAATCAACCATGTCAAAATAAAAACTCAGACTCAACAGAAGAACAAGGCAAAGACTGGCATTATATCCTAGGAGGGGTAGCAATGGCACCTTTTGCATTAGTTCTAGGAACAACAATTCATGAAGGTAGTCATGCATTAGCAGCAAAAGCATATGGTGCAGAGATAACGGAATTTCGAGTTATTCCATTTTATGATAAAGAGAGAAGGCACTTTTATTTTGGAAGAGCTGGTTACAACTATGGAGACAAAGAAGTTTCTGACTTTGATAGAGCATGGGTCTCGTCTGCTCCAATGTTTACTGATGCTGCTTTAATTTCAGTTTGTTCAAGTCTTGCATTTACTGGAACACTTCCAAAGAATAAGTGGGCAAAAACAGGATTAACAGTATTTTGCTTATTACCAACGGTTGATTTACTCAATCATATAAGAGCAACTAGTAAATATTCAGATTTAGTAAAAATTGAAAAAACAATAGCAAAATATAATCCAAGTATTTCAGAGTCTGATGCCAGGTTAATGACAAGGATCCCTATGGGAGTAGCTATTGGAGTTGGTGCTACAGCGACAGGTTTTATGCTATATGACTTATTCAAGAAAGAAGATTCTGAGAAAGAAAAAGAAGATAAATTGATTCATGATTTTAAACTTGCTCCTTCATTTTCACCGAGTTTCACCGGGATGAATATGGGATTTAGTTTTTAATAAAAATTTTAGTAGTAATTAATAGCTAATTACTAAACTCTAGATTAAGGATAAGGCATTAAGTATGCCTTAATAATATTATGAATGTATTTTTAAGATTTAAACTAATAATTTGTTTTTTAAGTATTTTTAATATCAGTTCCAGTTTCGCTGCAATAGATATTATAATCATCCAAAAAATAAACTACTTACAATCGATAGGAAAAAACTCTCATCAAATATCTGCTTTATTAATTAAAGATCATAATATTAATCCAAGTCAACTACGAGAGTTAAATCTTCCATCTCAATGGACAGTTTCTATTGAGCTTGCATTGCTTGGCTATTCACCCCAAGATTTAGCAAACCATTCTCTACCAAAGGTTATTGCCTTTAGAAATACTCAAGATAATATAAATTATGTTGTCAAAGATTCATATCTATTTACTTATAAGGATGGTTTATTACTCCCTACAACTAACTGGTGTCGTGATAAAGAATGGGCATTAGGTAGTGCTCACAAGGGAGAAGTATGCTTCAGAGAAATTATGAATAATCAAAATAGCTCATCAGGACAAATATGTTTTTATAGAAATGGTGGAGGATATGATAGCAAAGATACAACAGGATGGGCAAAAGGATTTGATGGGCCTAATCGATATCTGTGCAATTATAGTTATTATAATGGTATTAAACATATTTTTACTGATTACCTACCTTATAAAATATCTGGAACTAGAAAAGCTATAAATAAGTCTATGATTAATCAAATGGTTAATATTTTAAATTACTCTAGGCCTACTATAATTTCCCCTTGTCATTTATGAGAATTTTATTGAATATATTTATCATCATTATCTAAAGAATCATTTCCGTAATCAAAATCAATAGATTCATCATCTTCTTCGATTGGAACCCATACTTCTTTTGCTTTAATTTTATCTTGCATCAGAAAATAAATAAGAAAAGCAAGAATTATTCCAACAACAAAACCGATGGCATGAGTTCTGTAACTAACTTCTGGTGAAAACTTTGTTGGAAAGAAAATAAAAAAACCAACAGCACTTGCCTTTAACCACCTTCGAGCAAATGAGTGTTTTTTCTCAATTAAGAGGAATAATGTCAGCCAAGTACCACCTAAGTAATAAACTAAACCTGATGCTCCTACTAAGACGATATCACCATGATAGGTTGCAAGTGATAATAAATTAATAATCCCTGCAAAAAAAATTCCTGCAACAGGATACATCCAAGATCCAAAATGACTATAAGAAAAATATCCCCATATTCCTAACATATAAGCATTAGACAAAAAGTGCTGAAGATCTGCATGAATTAAAGCACTTGTCCATGCTCGCCAATACTCACCTTCTTGAAAAACTAGACTTGGAGTTGCCGCCAAATACTTATGCAAATCAATCCAATCCTTTGCCCAATATATTTGAGATAAAACGACAGATAATAATATTACACCAAGGGAGACCACTGCTCCAAAAGGGTAGTTATTTTGAGATAAATAAGTTTTTTTTAATTCAAATTTCACTGTATAATTTTGGTTAAGTGTATACATAGCATCTCGTAATGATTAAGTATTTACAAGAAGTTTAATCCGAAGAGCAATAAAGTTCTTTTAAAAATATAATATAATAGTCATGCTAGAATATATGAATGAATAAAAAGTATATATTTTTAATAACGATTTACTGTACATCAATTTTTGCATCAAACAATATACAAGAAGAAGTAGGACTTTGTTTCTATGATAATAGCAATTTTAGATCATGTTATCAAAGCCTCTGCCCTAATATGAAGTTTGATGATAAAACAAACCAAATTCAACCTATAGTAAACGAGGCAGAACTAAATGAGTTTGAAGCTGAAGTTAACATAGATGAAAGTAAAATATCTACCGCGATGGAAGAAATGAAAGATGTATGCAAAAGTGCTATTAAAACAACTCCATTGCTAGGTAATCAGGAAAAATCTGAATTACTTAAGCTAGATATATTATGGAAAATATCAGAAGATATTTTAACAAATCTAATTAATATGAATAAAGTTTGGAGCTTTCCAAATATTAGTGAACTAAGATTTAAGTTTAAAATGATACCAATAAACATTGCTTTAGGATCAATGAGCTCAAATAATGATTATAAATCTATTATAAAAGACTTAACCAAAATAATAAAAACCAATCCAGAATTAGAAAGTATTATTAATCTAAAAAGAGCATCTAAACAAACTGAACTATTCTCTGTAATAAAAAACTCTAACCGAAGTGAACATAAAAACTATCAATACTTAGAAAACAAATACCCAGGCAGAGACAGAATAAGCATAATAAAAAAAATAACACAGGAAAATCAAGAGCTAATAAAAGGAATATCTCTAGCGACTAACTCTCAAATATCAAGTATTGCAGTAAACTCCTTAATTAATTATGACGCTTCAACTCATCCTTCCAGTAGTAATATATCAGATCAAGACTTAGATAAAATAATAAGTATAAATAAAAAGCTTGTGATCACAAACGCATTAATAAGAGATAAAGGAATCCAATTCAATATTACAGAGTCTATGCAAGAAAGTTTTAATTTAGAATTTATAGATCTTGGTTTTATTTATGCTTTTAATGATGATAGTTGGACAGCAGTGAAGTCATCATGTCATGAAAAGTTTAAACAATATGCAAATACAAGCTACTCAAAAAATAAACATACAGAAATAGTTATAGCATTTAATGAAACACTAAAAAAACCTTGGATTCATATAAAGAAATATTAAGCAGTAAAAGTTTTGATCAATTAAAAAATAAATCATCCTTATTAACTTTATTAATACCACCTGCAAAAGAAGACATTGAAAAAGAGATCATCAACAGGATTAATAATAAAGAAAATGAATGCAAGGAACTAAAACAAGAATATGAAAACAAACCACAACATTACTCATCTTTTGACCATGTAAATCCAACTAATTTCTTAAACAATTATTGTGATAATATAAGTTTTTCACGCTCTGGCCCTCAGTTTAATCCTGCAAATATCACAATAGATTTTGGTACTCCTGAATTTATGACGACAGATGAAATAAATTGGATTATGGGACACGAAGTAGCACATGGACTTAGGTTTCTTTTAGAAACTATAAATTTAACAAAAGAGAGTAGAAATAAAATAAAGAATATAGCTAAATGCCTAGATCGAAATCATCCTTCTTCAAAATGGGGTAGTAAAAAAACAGTTGTTGATAAATCTGGTTTTAATCAAACAGCAATGGATAGGAGTAAAAAATTAACATTAAAAAGAATTAAAATGCGACCTAAGTACAATTATATAGAGGAAGATTTAGCTGATCATATTGCAACCCATGCACTTCAAAGCGATGGAGGTGGCCAGTATTTCTGCAGAGCATTTCATGAATCTCTTTCTAATATAGGTAAAGTCACTGAATTTTTAAACTGGCTTATTAACCCATATGAAGATATGTGGGGAAATCCAGATACTCATTCAAGCTTTTTCTACAGAATGCTTAATATCTATAAGCTAAAAAATGGTCAACTTCCAAATACATGCTTGAGCTACCTAAGTCGAATTAAGTACAAAGGAAGTTTTGATCAATGTTTTTAGTATTTTCAAATGAAGAATAATAACTCTATATTTTCCATATAAAATAAACGATAATCATATTCATGTTATATATAATTCAACTTATCTCTTATTGGTTTTTAAAGTTACTAGGCTGGAAGTTTGGAGGTGAAATACCTAAAGGAAATTATTTTGTAGCTCTCGGAGGACCACATACTTCAGCATGGGATTTTCCAGTCGGTATGGGCCTAGTTTTTCATCATAGATTAAAAATATCTTTTTTAGGAAAAGCAAGCCTTTTCAAGGGAGTATTTGGTAATATGTTTCGAAATCTAGGTGGAATTCCAGTAGATCGTAGCATTAATAATAAAGCTCTTGTTCAAGGAGTTATTCAAGAATTTAAAACTCGAGATCAATTTATTCTGGCAATGTCTCCTAGTGGAACAAGAGATTATACACCTATGTGGAAATCAGGTTTTTATAAAATTGCTAGTGCTGCAAATGTCCCTATTTTACTCTGCTACCTTGACTTTAAGCACAAAAAAGCAGCTATAGGTACTTCTTATCTCTTAACAGGCAACGTTCAGGAAGATATGAATTTCATTCGTAGTTTCTATTCCACCGTTAACGGAAAATTCCCAGAAAAAGTCAGCAAGATACTTATCAAAGAAGAAATGTAGTTTTAACAAGTTTGATTTTTACGAAATTATTACATTTCTCTCTTTGTTGATGCGAATGCTACAAGCACATATTAAAAATTATGGAGTAAAATAAATTAATCAAGGAACTTATTACTCTAAAAAAAACTAACAGAAAAAGATGAACAGCAGATGAAATTATCAAGATACTAGTTGAAAGAAAAACGACTCTGGTTAGTTTTCAAAGGAGATTACGTATTATTCCAAGTGCTGTCCAATGCCTGATTGTAATTCACCCACTCATACAGATTGCATCTGCTCCTGCGATGCCACCTAATTCTCCATTGTGTTTGTCGTTGGTCATGAATATGTTAAGAGGTTCTGCGACAACTTAATCAGAGTAAATAGTATCGTACTCACAAATATCATTATCTAAGTTCCAAGCACATGAATATTCCGCATCAGTTCCGGTCGATCCAACAATTGCTTCACAGGCCCCTTGGTCGAGCACACCATCACAATTTGAAGTACAATTTTTTGGTTTAAAGTCAATTATCTGATACTCATTAGTTCCTCCTTCTACAGCCTCATGTGTCGAGCAACTATTATCGGCAGAAATCATGTAACTGTATCTCGTTAGATTTTCAGGTGTCATTCCCGCTCCCATTGGAGAAAGGTCTCTACTAGCTGAGTATAATAAGTTTGCATCATCTTGATCACATGCAGACTCCTGGCGAGTATAAATATCAGTTCCATTCAACTCCGCACATACGTCATCTGTAATAGTTTTATTGGGGTATTCATAGCACAACGTTTTAACGTCACCTAACATTCCCTGACAGCTAAGATAGACTGTTGCATCAGTACCTTCGCCACTTGAACCACAAGTTGAAGAGAAGTAACTACCATCCATTGCTTCTCCGTAAAGATCACACATCTCCTTTGCACCCTCGCATGTCCAGCTTGCTGAATAAAAAATAGTATAACTATGATTCGAGTCATCTGATGAATTATCAGCTGTACCATTGTCATCAACATTTACTACCGTGCAAGAATAATCTTCTGGGGCAGAATCACAAGATGCATTTGACCAAAGATAATTTGTAGCTGAATCATCTTCTGAATTGTCAGGAGTACCGTTGTCATCCACTGCAAAGTTTTCATTACATGTTTGTTCAGCAACCTCAGTTGTATACGATGATCCTGAAAAATGAACACACTGAAAGTTGTCTTCTGCCGCTGCAGTTGTACAACTTCCTGTAACTTCACTATCTCCACCTTCTGATTCATGACAATAAGAAGAACCGCCATAATCATTACAAACTTGTTCTGCAATCTCACAAGTCATATTCTCACCAGAAAGATGAAGGTCGTAACTATATTCTGCCACATGACAGGTCGCCACTGATGCGCTGTGAGCACAAGATGAATCGGACCAGGTATAACCTTCCTCTGAAAAATTCTCATTACAAGCTGATTCCGCAAACTCTAATGTTGAGTCAAAAAAAGAAACGCAATAATTTCCTGCTTCATTTGTCATGGAACAACTACCCTCATAACCTCCGATAAAATCATCCCAGCTTCCTTCGCCTCCTGCTGCAGTCATAAATCCATCCTCTCCTTCGAATCCTTCCATAAAGTCACCAACTCCTTCATGTCCTCCTTGTTGATGAGCAAATTCGGTAAATTCAGAATGATCTCCATAGATATTATCGAAATTAGTCATCTCTCCATCAAATTCATTTTCTAGCATCTCATCAAAATTTTCCACTCCACCCATTGCATCCGCCATATCATTGAATCCATGAATACTATCGACATCTCCTTTCAAGAGATCGTACTGAGTAAAATACTGATCAGAATCAAAGACTGCATCTTCACCATCTCCTATTGTAAATTCATTAAAGAAGTTTTCTGCACCATCGTGCACTCCGTCTCCTCCATAATTATCCATAGCACCGAATAACGTTTCCATATTACCAAAATCATTACTCAACGACTCAAAGACAGCCTTACCACCAACAGCATCTACGTAGGATTGGACCTTACCGAAATTTAACTCTTGACCTTCCTCAGCACCACCCCAATGTATTTCAAAATCATCCTTATCAAAATTTCCATCCACATCAGCATGTTCCATCAAGAATGAGGCAGTATCATCATACATATCAATCATGCCAAATACTTCACCTCTGTCACCTTCTTCGAATTCACCAAAAAAATTATTCATTGTGCCTATATTTTCAAAACCTGTTTGATGCTTTGATATAGTATTAAAATTTATCTCCGCTCCGCTACTGAATCCAAAATCGCCGGCAAATGCATTTTCGTTGTACTCCCCTTCATCATTAATATACTTTTCCGCGAAAGTATCAGAACCACCATAAAACTCCCAAGTATCGAACATATTTTGCTTACCATCAACATCTTCTCCATAATTATCTTCAATAAACTCATCCATCTTGCCCATGTTATCAAAACCTGAACTGTATTTTTCTACCTTTCCAAAATCCATCTCCGCAAAAGAATCAAAATTCCAGTGTTCAGAAAATGCATCGGCCTTAAAACTGAAGTTACCACCGCCTTCGTCTTCTGCGAAATCCGCCTTGAACTCTATGCCACCACCAGCAAATTCTATAGAGAACATAAGTTCACCAAAATCCATAACGGCTCCATCATCATTATTCTCTATACCTTCATAAAGATCATTTATGATGTTATAACCTCCGAACTCTTCCATGTTTTCATTAGCGCTACTCATATCATCAGCACTTTCGAAACCAAAATGAGTTTTAAATTCTCCCATATGAGCTGCAGTAAACTCAACACCATCTCCAGCAAATTCTTCTTGAAATTGTTCGACACCACCGAACTGAGCGATAGCTCCAAAAGTATCGCCCATTGCTCCAAATAGTTCTCCATTAACCATTCCAGCAAGCTCTGCACCCCCTCCAAATTCTTTGATGGTCGCAAAAGCCTTTTCCATGGCGAGGTTCGTATCTCCCCCCATTTCTTCGTCGTGCATTGTTTCTTCGACCATATCCTTAAAGTCATGATAATTACCCATCGTAGACATAAAATCTGTAAAGTCTCCTCCACTGAATGCATCACCTTCCGGAGTCCAGTTATCAACGAACTCATGAGCAAAGCCATTATCCCCGACATTTTCATCCATAAATTCTTGTGCACCTTCAGGGAAATATTTAAAAATTTCTTGTGCCTCATCCCGTTTATTCTCTACACTTTCATGTTTCATAAAAGCTGACCCTTCCATGTAATTATAGCCGCCCTCATTATCTTCTGAATCATCCGTTTCAAGCTTGGCCTCGAGGTATATCATTCCGGCAGAAAAGCCATCATAATTCGTAACATAGTTTTCTATTACAACAGAAGCTGCATCTTCAAGAGTACCTTCCTCCTCCATATTATAAAAATCTTCACCATTGAAGGTGTTAGCGAAGCAAAATTCTTGATCTTCTACACCACCTGCACAGGGGTCATATGATGGGTCGTAAAAATCTTCATCAGTTTGATTTTCAAGTTTATTATAAATTTCTCCATTAAATGCATCCCAAGTTGGTTTATAAGTTAAAGAATTATGGTAATTCAATTCATGGTGATATGTGTCCATATCTTGAACTGATGGTTCAAATGATGCAATATCAATATCACCTATGTCTTCGGCCATATCTTCAAAGCCATCTAAAACCTCACCTTCCATCCATGTTGGACGGTTATCTGAGTCTGCGACATATTGAATGACATTATCATTTAGTAGATCAAAAAAAGTCTCATTTTCTTCAAACTCTACATCCGCAAAAACACTTTCTCCGGACAGGTCTCCACTCGCTCCAGTAAATATATCCTTTGAAACGACTTTAACTATGTCATCATGTGAAACACCGCTATCTTGCGCTATGCCGTCAATGGCAGCAGCTACCAAAGTAAGCTTTGCTCGCGGACCATTTTTGCAGTTATCATCAACATTACCTGCTTCTGGATTACACGGCAAAATACTAAGATCAAACTCACCTTCATCAAAATCAAACATCCTTCCAACATCGTTAACTTGCGCATCGAAAAATTCCTCATAATCCATGTTTGGCATAATAGAGCCACGTACGCCTTCATCTGGAAAACCTTCAAATTGAGCAGACACCATTTCTGAAAGGGGCGTTATCGCAAGTACATGTTCTGAGCCTTCATCGACACCACACAGACTAGGAATAATTGCCCTTGTCTCTCCCGTAGTCTTCATCACATTTCCGGTTGTCTCACTGTCGTATCCAGCACCTGCGGGAACCACACTCATCACGGCTCCACATCGATAATTACTACGCCAATTTACTTCATAGCTTCCATCTTCATCTGTTGTTGTTGTCTCAACAGGTACAAGATCATCGGGGTTCTCCGGAACAGTAAGTTCTCCTGTTTGCTCATTATAATTTGCCCTTTTAGGCCCAGATCCCGTAACTTTCATCGCATAAAAATTCACGACACCATCCATGGGCCCTGCCTGCGCAACACCACTGATAGTAAAAGCGTAGCTGCCTACTTCGACATCATCATCATCGGTAGTACTTGAAGATGACTTATCATCTGGCAAATCAGTTGCGGATCCATTAGATAAATCCGAACCACAAGATGATAACATCATCGATAAGATCATTGTTAAGAAAAGAGTAGTGACTGATATTTTCATTTGAACTCCCTTTGATTCTACATGCAAGAAAAACTATAAGCTCCACTACTAAGAATAATTGCTTTCAAACCTTAACCGAATTTATCATAAGTAAGTCATTATATAACTATTCCAGTCGTTTTTTTTTAGTCATTAATAAAAAATATATTAAATTTACACAAACTGAACTCTATAAACCTAAGCCCCTAAAATAATTATTTTTTTTGCTTCTTATTATTAGTCAGTTATAGGGTAAAAAAAAATTAGTAAAAATTATAGGGAATATCAACAATGATGCAAATTTTTAAAAGTGACAAATATTGTTGACAGTTATTTTTAAGTGATTTAATTCTAGTCAGTTAGTATCCTATTTCGATAGACCTACAAAAAAATAAGTTTTTCAGAAAATAAAGCAGGTAAAAAATTATTCTCTTAAATATTCAGCATCACATAATGGACTTAGTAACATTTTTATTTGTTCTTCATCAAAATGCTTGATCTCTTCATGATCATACAGGCCCTCATGATCATTCATTACATTGGAGTTAGGTTTTATATTCATTCTATCTGGACATTTCTTAGTTTCCCTATAAGTATCAGCTAAACCTAAGACATGCCCTAATTCATGAATATATAATGAGCATCTTTTATCTTTATCCATTGGTTTGCCGAAACGAGACAATGTAGACCAGTTTTTACTATTTGATCGATGATAGTGATCCCATAAATTAACTTCAGATTCATAGAATTTAGATCGTCTTTGCGAGTTAGTTTTATTAAAAGAAAAAGTTAAATTTAAATCAATTCCATGTAGTGCAAAGAAGCTACGAATACAATTAACTGTACCTGCCGCTTTTGACTCTACTTCTTCTTTATTCTCTGGCCTTCCTCTGTACTTAAAATTTATACTTGATGTTAAAATAATCCTACCATCTTTTGTTTCTAGAAAATATTTATGATTTAGATTTTGGTACAAATCCTCTCCTCCTGTAGTCGACTTCCGACACAAAGTTTTTCTTTTATTATTAACATAAACTCCTAAATCATTTTCAGGAACATGCTTAATACACCTCTTGATATAAGGTATATGTTGACCATATCCTTGTGATAATCCTTTGTACATTTCTTGGTATTGTTCATATAAGCTAACAACAGATTCTGACTCAAAAAAGTGACCATCCTTACTTCCAAAAGAACATTCTCTTACTTCATCATCAAATGGATTTATATAAACATTAATAAGTGTACCATCAACATTTCTGTAAATTGAAACTTTAGAGTTAGTTTTTATATCATCCATTCTTTCAATTACTCTATCTATGTCTCTTGTAAGCTTGGATAATTTATATTTTTGTAGTCTGATCTTTTTCTTATAACTAAATGGATTAAGGATTTTAAAAGAAAATGAACCTTCCATTTCATGTTTTCTTTCTTGTGTAGTTTGAACTAGTGTTTCAAGTTCATGTACCTTCTCTTGGAGTTCAAGCCATTCCTCTTGATATGGATTTGCTGATGCAATAGTTGGCACAAATATACATATTATAAGAAGTTTATTTAGCAATAATAGTTTATGCATTTTTTGTTTCAAAAAAAGTAAATATGATATTGAAGTACAAAAAAATGTAAATATTAAAAATTTCATTATTACTCCCAAAAAATAACAAATTTTATAAATATGTTTTTTAAAATATAAGTATTGTTCCCGTTCTACCCTGCCCTGTTATAGGCAAAAGATATGCCAAGACATAAGAGGTAACTAACTTAAATAATTAAAGAAATAATAAGGTTTATTAACTAAAAATGAAGAGAATGATTAAAAAGTTAACGATTATTTAATACATCTACTAATAAAGTCGTATAAATGCTTCTGTTGCCCAAGTAGTAGCATACTCAATATGCTCATAAATTCTTCTACTAAAATGAATTCCATCTCCTCCAGGAGGATATTTAGTCACTGCTGTACTATCAAAAAAAACACAACGATCTTCAATCCCCTTAATAATTGCGTTCAATGTTTCTTGATAATATTGACTTCCTCTTTGATCCCACCGTCTCATCTGAGGAGGCCCAATCCAAAAACATTTATAATCAAATTCTTGTACTAGCATTGTCATTTTTTTTACATTATTTTTTAAAAAATTAATGCCCCAATCATCATGGTTATGATTTGTTCCCAGAGAAATTACTATATACTTCTCTCCAGATAAATTCTTGATTGATGTCAAAAGTTCTTTAAACATTGGAGTTTTTGTCTTTTTTATATTCTCTTTACTCCGAGGTAAAGGAGTTGAATTACTACTTCCAGAATCAACATAACCTCTAGAGGAAATCCAGCGTGAATAAGGATTAATCCATTGCCAAGGAGCTGTTCCTCCAATTGAGTAAGTATGAATATAACTATTTTTCTTTGTACGTAATAATTCATCCATTACTTTTCCATAATCTCCTAACCCATGAGAGTCTGAAATAAAAAGAACTCGATGTTGAATATCTTCACTTGCAAAAATGTTCAAACAAAAAAAAGAAATTAAGATGAATAATATTTTTTTCATATACTTACCTATTTTAACTGAGCTTAATTATTTATAGTAAAAATCTCTAATGTAAGTCAAAAGGAATAAATTAATTTACCAGCTATAACTAGCTTGAATTCCGAAGTGATCTGACAGGTTTGTTTCAATAGGCACTCCGTTAATCTCTATTTTAGTTTTTTCAGTAAAGAAAACTTTAGAAGTAATATTACTTTCAGTGGGGAGATCTTTGAATAAAACATGATCAATTATATTATTATTATCATTTATTTCTCTTAAATTATTTGTATTGCAAGTAGTACATTGTACATTTGGATTATTAACAAATGAAGGTATATATCCTGCTTTTAAAAAGTTATTATAAGATTTTTCAAAATCTCCATTTATATTAGCACTCTTTATTGATGGGCCTGCATTCATATCCCCCATTAAAACCTTTATTTTACTTTTTCCCTTTATATTTGCCAATTCTATCAGCTGCGAAACTTGATTCCTATTTTCCTCCTCCCAACCTGAAAATGATCCTGCATAAGGAGCAGCTTTAGATAAATTAGCAGTCAAGTGTGTACATGCCATAAAAAAATTTTTACTGTCAAAACTTAAATCAGCATAAATTATTCCTCGATGTGTTAATGTTGAAACTTTGGATAAATCTTTAAATCCAGTACTTCCCTTAACAAAGGGATGCTTAGAAAGTAACATTGTACCCTCAGAACCTTCATACACAAATACCCCAGGTCTTCCAAACGGCCATAATAGCTTCAAAATTGTTAACAGAGGGTTTTTTCCTACTTGTGCCATAAGTGCTTGCGCGCAACCTATCCGGTTCTTTTTCAACTTAATAAGTGAATCCTTACATTTAATAATTACACATTGAGTAAACTCATCTCCTTTAAGGCCTTCACATGTATCTTTAAAACAACTAACTATTTTTCCCTCACCAAAAAGATCTCTTATCCGACAGGCCGGAGCTTCTGGAACAGTAGATTGAGTAATTGGTGGCATAAGTATGTGAGGATATTTATCTTTAAGAGAATCCATTACCTTTTCTCTATCTTCTTGTGTCCATATTTCTTGCAAGCATAAAATATCAGAATCAACATTTTGTAGTTGATGAATAAGACTTGCCCTTCTTTCTTTTGCATAAGGTACAAAAGTATGGGCCAGACCTAGGTTGTAAGTCATAAATGTAAGTTTTGTATTATCACTCCCAAACGAGGGTAGAGAAAATATAATAAATAAAGTTAGAGTTACTATTTTCATAATCATATTTTTCAGTTGTTATTTCTATGGCATATCCTAGTAATCCTTAAATTAAAAGTAAACTTCATTTATTATGGTATTGGAGAAAAATTTAAATATGCTGTAAATAAACTAATTTTTTATATTATTCCAAAAAATTCCATAACCATCTATTATGCATGGTATTCGATCTAAGCAATGAATAGTTTTGTTTTTATTTGACTTACTTTTTGAAAGTTGCGTTAACAAAATTTCATCACCTTTTATTCTTTTAATCTTTATGACATCTTTTTTCATCCAGTTATTTTCCTCCGGCACTAAAGAGTTTAGTATTCTCTTTAATCGTAAATATATAGAAGACCCTCTTACTGTCTGTATATTGTTTAGAAAAATCTCTATTTGATGGGGTGAAGCATCATTTTTATATCCTACCTGAACATTAATTTTATCAATTCGATTTAACTGTACTAGATCTGCATATAAGATAGAATAAATGTTTTCCAGATTCGAGTTCATTTCAGTAGTAAATAATCCCAAAAAGTAAATAGGTAACTCTTTATTCAGAAAATTAGAGTTACGGCTTATCCTTACTTTATTATCAGTAAAAGTTAATGCAAACTGCTCCAAGCCATGAACTGTGCGTCGCTCTGCTAAAAGTGAAATAGAGTTACTTGAAAAGCACTCTAAAGAAATTAAAAAGACTAATAATACTTTTATATTTATCATTAATATTTACCTATTTAAGCCACTCTTCACTACCATTTTTACACTTGTCTGACTTCCCTTTTTCACAACCATCACCAAGTTGATTAGTCGAAGTTTGTTGAGTGTAACTTGCACAACTATAATAAGTACGATTAACAGAATTACATCCAGGCATAGTAATTGCTTTAAAATGTGCTGGATATAATAGTGATGTTTTACTTGGAAACCAACCTGTTACTTCATCAAATGCCCTAAATTGATCATTCATGATAGAAGACATCGGGCCTGTAACGCGACAGTCGAAACCATCGAAGAATGTTTCTTTGAAGTAGTTTCTATGATACTTATTTGTAGCAAGCCTAATTTCACCTGTTTTTTTGTTAAAGACATAGCCTACCATCTTTTCCTCATATTCATCTACAAGACCTAAGAGGTGAAGAACTTCATGTAACATCGTTTCACACTTAATATTTTTTGCCCAAAGTGTTGAATGAGATCTCATTGCGTTGGGATCCACATATATTTCTACAGAAGGAATCTCGACGTCTTTACTTATTTCAATATTAAGCATTTTATTATTTTCACCTTTGAGGTACTTATTATTTTTTTGCAAACACTTGTTTAATCGTTTCTCCATCTTTTTCATTTCTGATCGAGGCCTAAAATCAATGTTTATTTTTGCTCTAAATATATTTTCTGTTTCTCTTACTAGTTTATAATATGCCGAAGACCCTGTTCCTGAATCATTATTCTCTAAATCTATTATTTTTTCTTCTCCTGGCACTAATTCAACGCAATTGTTTGCAAGAGTAATTTCAGTACTTAACTCTTTAATTGATTGTGCAATTTTAAGTGAAGAATCATTACATATGGCGTGATTTATTGATTGAGCTTCTTTACTTGATAATTCATTAAAGCTTTTTGAAAGATTTAGAATTGAATTATTTGTATAATTTTTAATTTTGTTACAAATCTTTAATTCTTGGGTATCACAAATTTCCATTTGTTGATTTCCTAATTCCCTTAAGTAACTTGCTATGATTTTTTTTCTGCAATCCCTACTTACTTCTTGGTCACTCTTACTCAATTCATCGCCAATTAAAGCAATTACCTTTGATGAATTATTATAATAATTAGGAGGTGAATGCTCTAATGAATATTTACAACTTTTTATAATATTTTTAGCAAAATTCCTATCAAGTGATTCTGTGTTATTATTATTACCGCCTACTATCGTTTCAGGAACTTTTATTGAAGTCTGTGCTAAATTAACCTCTATTTTTGCTAATTGACTAATAATAGGACGTAATAATTTAGGGTTTCTTTTACTTAGACAAATATCATTTAAATTCCACAACTCTAGTTTAGGATTTAAACTTCTTTCGCTATCGGGGCATATATGCATGGTAAATCTTCGATCAAGCTCATCACGAAAGTTACTAATACAATTAGAAATATCAAATTTAGAATTCTTTATTTTATTAATAAAACTTTCAAGTTCCTTACTTTTTAACAAAGCTTTTTTTGCTTTTTTATCATTATCTGGCCTTTCATACATAAAGTTAATTTCTGTCTGGTAAGGTATTTTATTTTCTTCCTTTAAATATTTTAATTCAGGACACTGCCATTCAATTTTAAATGGATGGTTGTATTCATAAATATTAACTTGAGAAGAATCTATTTCAGCTTTTATCACTACTGAAAAAAGAAAAAAAAGAAGATTGAAAATTAATATTTTTCTCATAGGTTATTATAGTTCCATAAGTGAACATGTGAAATTGGGAAAAATCAGTATAATTAATTATAGGTATTTATAACTCATAATTACTCAACAAGAAGCCTCAACATTTAAGCTCTTGCTTTAATCAATTCATCCAAGATTAGTTATTGTAGTATATAATATTTATATTAGTTAATTTTAAAAAGTAGGATTTTTATTACTTAGGAGAAAAAATGATTCTTTTAAATCCTAAAAAAGATAGTTTTGGGCATTTAGATACGGACTCTCAAATACTGATCAAAAAAACAGTAGATTGGTTTGAAAAGAGAGGAAAAGCTCAGTTAAAACAAGATGACTATAATAGAGCATGGCATACAGACTTCCTTGAATTTGTTAGAGAAGAAAAACTTTTTTCTACATTTTTAACTCCTGATAATGTAGGAAGCTCTCAAACTCGTTGGGATACCTATCGCAACTGTCAACTCAATGAAATCCTAGGATTTTATGGCATTACTTTTTGGTACGTTTGGCAAGTATCTATTTTAGGTTTAGGGCCGATTTGGATGAGTAATAATGAAAAAATTAAAAATAAAGTTGCACAGTTACTGGATGAAGGTGGTATTTTTGCTTTTGGATTATCTGAAAAAGAACATGGTGCAGATATTTATTCAAGTAGTATGAGATTAATTCCTCAAGATAATCAGAAGTACCTTGCAAAAGGAGAAAAATACTATATCGGAAATGCAAACAAAGCAGCTATGGTTAGTACTTTCGGAAAACTTTCTGATTCAGAGGACTATGTTTTTTTTGTTGTTGATCCAAAACATGAAAAATATGATTGCGTAAAAAATACAGTAAACTCAAGAAATTATGTTGCTGAATTTCATCTAAATGATTACCCCATCAGTGAAGAAGATATTATTCATCGAGGACCTAAAGCCTGGGATGCAGCACTAAATACTATTAATGTAGGAAAATTTAATTTAGGTTGGGCATCAATTGGAATTTGTACTCATGCTTTTTATGAGGCAATAAATCATGCTTCAAAAAGAAAACTTTTTGGCCACTTTGTAACTGAGTTTCACCATATCGAAGATCTTTTTGTCAGTGCCTACTCTAGAATTTTGGCCATGAAAATGTTTGCTCTGAGAGGTGCTGATTATATGAGAGCAGGATCAAAAGAAGATCGTCGCTATCTGCTCTACGTTCCTATGGTAAAAATGAAAGTAACCACCGAAGGAGAAGAGGTTATTAATAATCTTTGGGACGTAATTGCGGCCAAAGGATTTGAAAAAGATACTTTTTTTGAAATTGCCGCTCGTGATATTCGAGCACTCCCAAAACTAGAGGGCACTGTTCACGTTAATATGGCATTAATTATTAAGTTTATGAAAAATTATTTTTTCCATTCTGGTAGTTTTTCTGAAGTTCCTAAAATGGATCAAACTCAAAATGATGATTTCCTATTTGACCAAGGGCCGACTAAAGGTCTAGGCGAAATTCACTTTCACGACTATACAAAAGTTTATGACAGTATTGATCTTCCCAATATCTCTATTTTCAAAAAGCAAATCAAAACATTGAAAATATTTTTGACTCTGGCCGCCCCTGATAAAGATCAAATAAAAGATTTTGATTTTCTTTTAAATTTGGGCCAGCTTTTTACTTTGGTAGTTTATGGACAACTGATTATTGAAAATGCCCAAATACTAAAAATTGATAATAAATTAATTGATCAAATCTTTGATTTTATGATTAAGGATTTTTCAAAGTACGCTCTTAACTTACATTCAAAAGATACTTCAACCCTTAAACAACGTTTACTATGTTTAAAAATGATTCAAAAACCTAACGTCAATAAGGATAGATTTAACTATGTTTTACAAAAATATGTTTATGATCTGGCAGATGAATATGAAATGAATAATTAATATGATTATGTATAATAAATATTTTACTATCATTTTTTTATTTTTAATTATTCAATTAGGCTTTGCCCAAGACAGAGGAAGTATTTCATGGATAGGAGGAGACGGTTTAACAATTCGTCCTTCACTCTCTCAAGGAAGTACAACTTTCTCTGTCGCTCCAACAAATGAAGGTAGTGGACAAAAATTAGAGTACCTCCCAAACCTTAAGTATTTTAAAAATATACAAATTTCTTTTGGAGGAGCAGCTATCTCTTATATGGTAAAAGAAGACCCTTCAGCTGAAGATAGATTTACAAAAGGTAAAACAGAGTTCTCTGATTATCAGTTCCATTACTCTATTGGACACTTCGGAATAGATGTCTTCAACCAAGAATTTACAGGAATGTACTTAAATAGTGATCAACATACTGAACCTTCTACTTACGAAGGTAAAAGCGTAAATATTTATCAACAGTTTCCAGCAATGACTCAAAGAATGAGTGGAGTCAATTTCTTCTATATTTTTAATCCTGATCGATTCAAATATAACTCTATGTTTAACCAATCAGAGAGACAACTTTCAAGTGGAGGTTCACTTATTATAACTCTATCCTATATTTATTCACATATTTATAACGAGTCAGCATTTTTGCCAGAGGAAGAACAAATAAAATATGGAGAAGACGGAGGGCTTAAAAGTGCAAGTCTTAAAACATTAGGCCCATTAATAGGCCATGGATATAACGCAACGAACGGTAAATGGTATGCAGCCTATATGTTATCAGTTGGAGCAGGAATACAAAAAAGAGCTATTGAAAATACCTCAGTTCCAGATGATGACACTGGTATCGTTGGAAGGTTAAACTTAAGAATTTCGTTTGGTTACAATGGTGAAACTCTAATTTTTGGTAGCTCAGCAATGCTCGATGCAGTAAATATTGTAACTGATAAAATCAACTTATCTACTTCATCTAATCTAATCGAACTTTTTATCGGTGCCAGAATATAATAGATATATCAATACAAACTTGGTAACGTCGATCGATTATTCAATTTTATTATAAAAAGGTAGCAAATGAAAAACCTAATACTAGTATCACTAATAATAATATCTTTTGATTCTTACGGAATGAATTGTCAAAGTAGATATCGAGCAGAAAGTTTCTACCTTGGAGCAGGGATAGCTTTTGGAGAAGATGTAGAAAAACCCAGTATCAATGATGAAGTTTGTTGGTCTCTAGGAAGTAGATTTGGTAAAAGATTAATTGATAGAGCAATTTCAGATCGAGATGAAGATGATTGTTATGATGCTTTTGATTCAGGAGTAGAACAAGGACTTGAAGCAAGACAAAGTGATTTGGAATATCCTCAATATTGTTATGACTTAGGTTTAAAATTTGGATTTTCTTTACTTGCAACAGGAGCAAGAGATAAGTACTTTGATATTGTAGGTAATGATTGTATTGAAGAATATGAAAAAGGCTTCGAAGCAGGAATTTCAAATAGGCCTATCACAGTACGCCCTAATACAAAGCTCGCTTTCTGCTATAGAACTGGTTACGGTGATTCAAGGTATTAATTTTTTTATTACCGAACAAATGTTAAAGATGCTCCAGTAAAACTATACCCATCACTACAGTTTGTTGTACTTTGATATTCAACTTTTATTTTTTTCTCTGCTTCCATTTTAAGAAGAAACCCTCCATTTGAAATATCAAAGCAATATACATCATTTCCTGGAGAAATATCAGTAAAGTCCCTATTAATAAGACCTGAGTTTTCAATAGTAAAAGTATGTGCGTATAAAGTTGGAAATAATTCTCCAGCAGAAATAGCACCTAAATCAGGATTAACATTATCATAAACTAAAGCAAGATGATTATCTTCTGGATAATAATCTTCACCAGGCTTAAACCATCTTCCAAGAGCAGTTCCCGGTTGCTCTTGAACTAAATCACCACATAATGGTTCTATTGTTCTTTGAGTTGATCCACTATAATTACCAAAGAATTCTTCAATTTCAGATTTTATTTCTGGTTCAAAGTAATCAATAGCACAAACTTTATAAAAAAGATCAGAACCCACATCTATCATATCTTTACTGGCAAATTCATTTTGTATTTCTCGGTAATCAACCGCTCCAATATCTAATGCATACTGATTTTGAACCCCACCAGTAGTACCAAGATTTTCACCTGCAATTACTTCTATTTTTAAATTACTGTATGAGCAATTTTGATATTCTTCTCCTCCTGTTTCATAAGAATCTTGGCAAGAACTAGCATCCTCTCCTAGCTCATCAATCTTGGCTTGCAACTTTTCACTTAATGTCTGCACGTGCCCATACTGCAATATAAAATCACTACACGGCTGAAGGTCAATATTATAATCAGTAAAGCCTGCTGTTATATGGTGACTGGCCCTAATCGAAGTAATAACTCCATCGCCAGAAGCAAAAAAACTCACACTATCTGACGGACCTTGACCGTCAGAATTTACTATATAAAAATATAAATGACTGGTTGGAAATGTATGTCCTGAGGGGTTTAGATTTCCCAGAGGAACAATCCCCATAAAATCTCCTATATTAACAGGGGAATGAGAAAAAAAGATATTTGTATCTGAGCATGTTTCTAGGTTTGTATCTGAACCATCATCATCATCATCATCATCATTTCCATTTCCATTTCCATTTCCATTACTATTTCCACTACTACCCTCAGAGTCTTTATCCCAAAACTTTATTTCACAAGAAGTCAAAGTCATAAGTAATATAAAAATAGTTAATAGTTGAATATAATATTTCATAAGAATTCCTTACCTAAAAGCTATAGTATCATTACTTAGCAGAATTTTCTTAATTTATTATATAAAAAGCAAAGAATTATTTATTCATAAAAAAAGCCGCAGAATAAAACATCTGCGGCAGCATTTTATAATATGACTTATATTAATTTACTAATTACATTCCTCATCTTCATCAAGACCGGCCATTAATTCAGCACAAGAATAATCTGTTCCTCCAATAGTACATGTTAGATTTAAACCACCGCAGTCCTCACCTTCATTAGATGAGTCAGGGTCAGATATATCAACGGTCATATTAATAGAACAACTTACATCTGTTGCTGTAACAAAGTCTTCTCCTGTAACAGTCATCGCAGATGTTACACTCATTTCAAGATTACCACTTGCTCCACCGGATCCTATAGTTATATCTGCGTAATCCATTATTGACTCAACAGTCATATCACTCATATTATATGTACTATCATTACAAGATACTGTCTCTTCATCATTTGAACAGTTTAGATGCACCTCTGTTCCACTACAATAAGCAGTACAACCTTCTCCTAATGCTGTAGGAGATCCTGCATCTGTGCTAAAGGTTGGAAATAAAGCAGAACAATTTACTTTATCATATTTGTTAAGTATACCTTCAATCTTTTTCAATTCACGTAGTTTTGATAAAACAATTGTTTTATATTTTGGACTTAGTATATTATCATCAGGAAGGCTATCACTTGCATCCATTCCAAACCCTGCAACTAATTCCCCTACTTCAGAAATAGAACTCCTATCACTACCTCCACTACTATCTCCACCACTACCATCTCCACTTGCAGTTAACTCACAACCCGACATAGCAACAGCAAAACAACCTAAAAAAATCAATAGAAATAATTTTTTAACAACATAATTCCTCCATGAATAAAAATAATATCAATATATAAAGGAAATCATATATTAAAACTTATATAAATGTTAATTATTTATTTTTAAAAAGTTTGTTCTTGCTTTAATTATAATAATTAATACTGGAGTAGTACTCACGGTTACTGGAATGATAGTTTCTATTATACAAAGCACACTTTAAATCAATTACTTTTAATAAAATCAAGATTTCAACGGTACCAAAATTAAACAATTCAAATAATTAGCAAGGATACAACTAAGAAGGTTAATTAATAATTACGCACCAAAGGGCACTCAAATATTAAATATTAAACAAAAAAAACCGATATTAATTATAAGTCTCAATTGAGAATAAGCGAAGGAAAGCATTTGTTAAGTTTATTCAATATGTTTAAACAATTAATATATAAATATAATCAATACATATTTATATATCTTTCTTTAATTTGCAGTAATCAAGCCTTGGCAGAGAATTGTGATACACTTCTTTACAGCTCTGGAGGTAAAAGCAACGCAGAAAGAGTTGAAATGGAACTTTTAAGAGATTCTTATCAAAGCTGCCCTGAAAACATTCATTATGGAAATGATGGATTAGGACATCAAACCAATACATCCAATGCTGAAACATTTTATGATAACTTTGAAGAATTTTCTAATACAGACTCTCCGAAAAATCTAACAGTACATATTGCAGGTCATGGAACTTATAAACCTATTTTAGAAAGAGATTCAGAAGAAATCAGAGGTACAATTCCTCAACCATCTGATATACCTAAAAAACTACCTGTTAATTTAAAGTCAGATAACTTTCTGCAAATTAATATCGAAACATGTCTATCAGGAAATGCATTATCCCAAATGTTAGGGATCCCCCCAACACAACCTTTCGATCAAAATGATTATCAAATGTATAGCAAAGATGGCGATGAGTTTCCAAGTGCATTAAAACTAAGACAGTCTGTTCTTGAAAGCTCTGAAGGAGAAAATGGAAGAACAGCATGTGGACTTGCTTCAGCCACAGGACATACTAGTGTATTTTTTCCTCTTCAGGGAAGAACATCTGCGAGAAGACGAACTCATACTTTAGCAGATACGATTGGTTTATTTACGGCAAAAAACGGAAGAAAGCCAACAGTTGTTGAAACTGAACATTGTGCCCTAAGAAATGAAAGACATCCCTCAGCTCCAATATCATCTTCTAATATTTTACTTGAACATTTGTCCCATCAAATAGAAGAAGAACATGGCCCTTTATTTAGTGGCAATTCCAACTTACTAGAAGTAACAAATAGTGAACAATGTTTGGCCACTGATTTATTGTCAGAATTAAATCCAATTGCTCGAGATATGAAAAGTATTGAGCTTTACAATGGTATTAATGCAAAGAAAGAGGAATTACAAAGTAATATTCAATATATTTTAGGAAAAAACTTTAGAGGTTATAACAGAAGTGAAAATAGGTTAAGAAGAAAAATGCGAGATATAAATGCAAAGCTTACAAGATTAATGAAATTTTTAGAAAATAAAGTTGCAGAAGTTGATAAGGCAATCGAAAAAGAAAGAGAAAAGAAAGTACAAGATATCAAAAGAAAATATGAAAGAAAAAGAAATTATTACAGAAGAAGATCAAAAGCAAAACAAGAAAGACTTCATAAAAAGGTATTTAAAGACACAGTTGCAATGCAAGTTGCTCTTAATGATTATGTTAACAATATAAATACTGTTTTAAAAGACTCTGAAGAATGTAAAAATAATCACGAATCACTTTATGAATTTCTAAACTCACAAGGTAGTTGCGAAACTCAGCTTTACAGCTCAAGCAGCTCAAATGGAAATCAAGGAGTTCTAGATTGTAATGCTAGATCATCATGTAAAGCAGCTCTTAATTCTGAGATTGAAGAGTATAATAGTCAAAGACCTTTAACTAGCGAGGCTGATGGATCAGCTCAACTATTAAAAGAAAACCATGATGAAAGTATAAATGATATTTTCAACCAAGATATGTGTAACCCACAACTTGATATCAAGATAGGAGACAGTATAAGTAGACACCACTCTTGGAAGTATTCTAGTAGAACTCTTTCAGAAACATGTAAACAAAAATTAAAAGAACATGAGGATTCATTTACGACCGAGACCAGAGGAAAAACATATAATGCTTATCTATTAAACTCTCCGATGACAAAAGAAGGAAGAACAATGACTTCAGCAGAAGTTGAGGCCGAAGTAAAAAGAATAGATGATCAATACCAAGGAAGGTCAAATAATAATTACACTGTATTAAGTGTCAATAGATTTCGTGATGACATGGAAGTAGTGCGGCCAACAAATTACCCAATTGGAGGATCTACGGGAATTCTTGATAATGACTACTACACAAAGCTTATGGTGGGTATTGTCCCTATCGATAAGAACATTGACCTCGATTATAGAGAAGAAGAGGAACTGGAAAAAGCTCAAGAGCTACTTGATCAAAAGCAAATCAGACTACGATCACGAGTATCTAGAAATTATAGAACAAAACTACAAAACTTAAGAAAATATCAATTACTTAATACTCAGTTAAGATCCTTACTTGCACTAGATCATCTACAGAAGAACTTAAACAATCCAAATAGTCGTGAACTTGCAGAGAAAATGATAAAAATGAATCAATGTGAACGTAATGGTAGAAGTGATATTAATCCAAGTGAGATTATCTGCCGCTAGTAAATGAATCTTGACCTTCACCACAGCCAACTTCCTTTCCCTTAAAAAACATAATATAAGAATTGTCATCTGTCTTTATAATTCCAGGGTCAGCAGTGAGGCCTGTTCCTAGCTCGGTCTTAAATGTATAGCTTGTTGCTTTAAAATTTGACCCCTTATCAAATATTGATTCAATATCTTTTGCTCTAGAGGTACTAGTTTTTGCCATCCCGATTATTCCACCGGTACCTGGTATTACATGGTAAAGGTAAAAATTATTATCTCGCTTATTAAACATTACAGATGGAACAGTTCCATTAGAAAATGCTGTACCTTCAAGAGTAAAAGTTTCTCCTGAATTATTTGATGTTGCTGATAAGATTGTTTTGGTATCTCTTTGACCCACGTACATTCTCCAATACCCATTGAACCTTATCGCTTTGGGGTCCATAATGGAGTCTGCTCTAAAAACGGAAGTATTATTTGCGGTAAAAGTATATCCGTCCTCTGAGTCAGCATAATAAATTTTATGTGTTTCTTCCGGGTAACAATTTCTTTCATGAATATCATAATAATATAACCTTATAATGCCACTCTCTAAAAGTATTGGTGCAGGGTCCACAGGAACAATATCTCCAATTCCTTCAAAAACAACTGTTTGCTTAGATGACCAAACATTATTATCCCCATTAACATGCCTAACCATCACAGAGATCTGCTCAGGTGCGGTATCATCTGAAATATCAACAAAATAAAGATAAATCATATCTTCTTTAATTACAGCATCGGGAACAGAAGCATGTTCGGACAAAATGCTTCCATCTGTCCAAGTTTTAAAATCATTACTAGTAGCATAGGCAACAAAATCACAATAAATGTCTGAACTGGCCCAATTATATTCTCTTTCTTCACATTCTTCTTCATCTTCAAATGTTGCTGTTGCATCATCTATATCAATTGTTTCGACACCACCTTTAGCAAATTTACCTTCAGAAGAATCTCCTATTTCTCTTGCGTTAAAAAAGATGGTAACGGTACCAATGATTAAGATACTAAATATAAATGGAAAACGATGTCCTCTCAGAAGTCCTTTTTTTTTCATTAATAACCTTTTTATACTATTTTAAAATAGCTTTTTTAATAGCTATCTCCATTTTCTGAGATGAAAGATTTCCACTTAAGTACTTTTCGACTAATAAAGAGAAGTGGTCTGATGAAAAATATTCTATTTTTTCAGACTGCCAATTAACGACAGAAAGGGAACTGTCTTTTAATCCGACTCCTCTGATATAATCAATTGCAACGATATTATATATTATTTTCTCTAGGTCTTTAAGTCTTCCAAAATATTTGTGGGGGTTTTGATACTGGAGGCTTTCTTCAATAAACTTTTGAATGTCATAATTCTCGTCAAGACCGTCCCAGATGAGATCATTAACTTGCCTTAACTCTTCTTTTTCTTTATCTGAAATTATTTCTTCTGATATATTATTATCTGCTTCTCTTGCTTCGATTAGTTCCTCTGCTTCAGAATTATTACTTTCTGATATTTCCTCAATATCATCATTAATATCTACTTTACATTCAACAGAAAGTCCTTGTGTTGAACCATCTAAGCTTACCAAGCTATTCAAAGAGTTATGCTCAACAGTGAAAAAAGCATAGTCTGACTCCCCTGAAGAAATGTTCTCTACCTCTTGTTCATCGTACAGCTCTCCGTCAATATAAATCCCCACTGTCGAAGATACTTTAGGGGAAATATTTCCTTCATTAATAGCTCCACAGTAAAGATAGAATGTTTGTATTGGATCAATAAAGACAGTCTCATCGTCTTCATCTTTTAAAATATTATCAATTCCTTTAACCTCTTTTATATTTTTTCTAAATGCTTCTTTACTAGAAGTAGAATTAAAACCCATCGACTTGACTCCGCTTGAGAGATCTAGTTTTTTTTCAGAAATAGGTACTTCGTCTACCAAGTAGATATCGGCCTTATAGTCTGCTCCAAAAGTAATAGATTTAGTGTTTGTACTCCAATCAGAACTACTTAAAACCATTGTTTTCCAAGTCATTGTTGATGCCGGAAAAGATCCATTTTCATTTACAGGAACACTTACATCAAAAGATTCTGTCGATTGCTCTAGCGAAGATAGGTCAATATTACTTGTTAACTTTGTATGATCAATAAAGCTAGAAGGTCCTCTTAAGTAGGACAATAATGGAGTTGCTCCATTTGACAGGTTTGTCACCGTCACTGAAATTGTTTTCGTATATGATTTACTACTATAATCATACGCCCAGTAGTACTCAGGATCTCCATCTATTCCTGTTACAAAAAGTGAATCCTCACAAAACAAAGAAAAAGGTTGGTCTGTATTATCCATATCCCAGACATCCTTGTATAGATCCATCGCAACTTTATCTATCCCCTTCATTTGTCGAACTCGATAGAAAAAGTCTGTGATATTCATATCATCTGTATGGATAGTATCAAAATCTTCATTACTATCAAAAATATCTAAGATATCAAAAAAATCTAACTCTAGCCGTTCAGTATGGCAGCTCCAATCATAACCTGAATAAGAGTTTTTAATAAAACTTCTAGTAGTATCTTCTACATTAGTGTCATAGTTAACAAGATCTCTCCCTGACTCAGATAGAAAAGAGTCATCTCTTCCACCCATTGTCATTCCTGAAAGAATTGCAAACCATCCATTATCAAGACACCCAATATTTCCATCACCGTGATGCTCACACTCTGTATCGTAACCACTGATCTGACCTCTAGATTTGCCTGCACTACTCATTTGTTCTGCGCCTAAATAAGTTTTAGAATATGCTAGGTTGTAACTAGACTGATAAAGTAAATTTCCGCTCTCATCTAGCTCTTCATCTTTTCCCATATCTTCCATTAACTCTCGATATAGATGAGAACCAAACCACTTTGCAAAACCTTCATGAAAAGCAACTGCAGGGTCTTCAACCACTCCATGAGTATTAAAATTAGTAAATAAATAATCCTGCATTAGTTCTTCATTTTCACTACGGCTAAATGCCCAGGCATGCCCAATTTCATGAAGAATTGTTTTTTCTAGGTACTCTAGGCTATCGTAGTCATCATCAACGTAGTAATGAATTAACCTGGTAGAAGGTGTCACGTAACTAGCTTCCACACTGTCAGGCACAACTAAGGAGTTAAGGGGATAAATAACATCCAAAATATCGTAGTTTGAAATAATTTTATAATTATTTGGAAAAAAGTTAACTGTCCATTTTAAAACCCACCATAAGTCAGCATGAGCTCTAGCATCATCATCACTTCTATCGTAGTTTCCGCTACTGTAGAAAACTAAATCTCCAAATTCACAATCGCTATCTCCGTCACATTGAGAATCTGTTCGATATCCAACTTTATACCAATTTGCAGAGTTGAACTTACTTTTTCTAACTCTCACTTCATCGTCTTTAAACTGAACTTCAGCTTTTACAAAACGTCCATCGCAAGCATTCCCACTTAATGCTTCTGTCACTTCAAAATCACCATCCTCATTCGTTAATGTTTCTCCCCAGTCTGCCCATGTACAAACGGAACAACTTTTTCCCTTCACTCTAACGGGTAACTCTGGTAATGGGATTTTTTCATCCTTAAAACCGGGGTAGCGTGACTTAACTTTTATTGTTCCATTAATTACGTAAGTGCAAGAGTCACTACTCATATTAAAATAAACAGTCATCAGCATAACAATGGTCATACTTAAAATAATTGGAAAACGATTTTTCTTAAACCAGCTTAATTGCTTCATGCTTCTCTCACATAATAGTAATCTGCATGATTGTTCGTCACTGAATCAAAATAATATTAATTTAGGGTATAAATAACGATGTTCTAAAGTACTTACGGACACTTACATCCGCAGCGCCTGTTCTTTTAATGTACCCAAAAACCTTTAATAATACCTGGACCAATTCATCTCCTAGGCACTAATATATCGAAATATTCTGATAATTCACAAGAACTCATCAATGATAAATCTTACCTTGAAACTATTAATTCACTTAATAGTCCTTGGCTTGCCAGTAATATTATCAACATTTCCTTGGTTTTAACCGGTTAAGTCTAAACTAGGAAAGACCAAGGGAAATATCGTCAACTTCTCTGCCGAGAGAGATTAAGTTCTACTCTTTTCTTTTTTGATTGACCTAATTATTGTTCTTGTTCTGATGTTAACTTATCACCTTTAACTCTAATGATAATCCCCAATGGAGTAATTAATAATAAGTATTGTGTGCAATAGATTCATATAGAGCATATTTATTAGTTTTACAGATAAGTCCTTGATTAATTTATTGCTGTAATGTTCCTGTAGATAAATCGCCAGGGCCTGCCTCTGGAGTATTATTAAACTGACCGTCTGTTCTATTCGCCTGTGAAACATCTGACCTTGAGTCGAGGGACAAAGCTCCCATAAGTCGATCAAAATTTAAATTGATAACATCTGTCACAGCACCTTTCGCACACCTTAGAATATCTGGACACCTAAACCTTCCTGCTTTCAACTTCTCAATCTCATCCCTTAGTTCATTTAACGCATCTTTAGTCTCTAATGAGGCTTTTGCCAACTCACTATCAAACACATACTTTAACTCCTGCAATTCATTTTCGCTTGTCTCTCTTTCCAAATCTAGTTTATCCCTTAGATCCTCTATATTCGCTTGATTAGTCAGTATAATTGTGGAGTACCCTCTATTTTCCTTTGATTTTCCGTAATTTGCACCGCATTGTCTCCAATCAATATATTTAGTAGTTCCTTCTCTTTTTCATTATCGAGACGATACTCAGCAAAATTTCGTTTATATTCCTCAACCAGTGCTTTATTTCTAGTAATCAATTCTTTACTCTCACCAATCAATCTTTTATTTTCAACACTTTTGGCTTCGATTTGACCTTTAAATTCATCGTATTTTCTTTTCGAGAAGTTTCCTATTGCATTTCTAGTTGTAACATAAGACTTTAAAAGTTCTTTAGACTCAATTAAAGGTTCATTGCCTAGCTTTTCCGTTAATTCTGTAACTTGCTCTGAATTATCAGCGGACTCCGCCTTGTATATTGCTCTCTTACAACTTTAGTAACGATAAGCACGAGTTTGCCCCGTAGAGTTACCAAGGTCACAGTCTCCTGCATATGCCTGAGGTTGAATAGCAATTAACACTAAAGTTAATAACCAGATAGTTTTCACAGATATCTCCTTTTTATAAATATACAATAAGATTATCGGAATTTTTTAATGTATGATTAATAATTATTTAATAAGGATTACAATCACTTGCAATATTTTGTGTTGTATTAGAGTCAGTGACACAATAGCCTTTAACTGTATCTTCGTTATATCCAACACTATTCTAGCATTGGCAATATTTAAAGTTTAATACGGAAGAGGTTCTTTGACATGCCATATTTGTTCCAGCACAACTCGTATCACTCACATCAGTAGACCAAGTACCTTCACCATTTTGAGTACAATTTTCAGAATAGTCTATGTTGTAATATGTTATATTTGAATAATTATTATCACCATTGACAATACATCTCCCTACCCAGCTTGATGATCCACCTGCAGACGAACCTGAAGAACTACTACCATCACTATCACCTGAACTTTTACATCCAGGGACGGTGATTGATAAATTTGATATTAATAATATAAACATTAAGAATTTCATTATTACTCCTTATAAATAAATTTCATATTGCTTCAATCATTAATTACATGATGATTTTTTTAGTATTCAAGAAGGGGCATTTTTACAACTGGAGTTTTCGTAGCTATTATAAAATACTATAGTAAATCTATCTAGAGTAAATAAGTATCGTGTTACTGAGCTTTACACATCCTGGAAATTTTCTCACCCTGATCTCCACGTAACTCATCAACTGATTCCATATTTTCAGATGCTTCCATTAATTTTGCCATCCACTTCATATGAAGATCATATCCTCTATCACTAACAGTTGAACTAGGATCATTTCCTTTAATTATTTGTTTTTCATGTTCTAACTGCTTTTTAGCACTTAACATTGCTTCTCTATAAACCATTTCTGATTTACAACTTAAATAGTATGAATTTTTTTGATCTTTTTTACCTTTCCAGATTAATTTAGTTTTTCCGTTGGCCGTAACTTGACGACAACGATTAGGATATAATCTTTTATATTTTCTTTTGCAATATCTGTATGCTGGGGACCTGTCTTCATGACGAGATAATGGATCATCTCCACTTAATACATTTCCTGGTATATCTCCAGACATCACACTGCATAGAGCACCGAAAGGGCCCATTTTTCTTTTACATTCTTTGACTCTAATTTTTTCTTTACAATCAGCGACCCACATTACTTTCTTATATTCAGCGCTAGCAAATTGTTGCTCTCTTCTGTTTATTAAAAACTCTTTTCGATTATCATATCTTTCTTTACTTCCTTCGAGCTTATTTTGGTAATCTTCTCTCATTGCCTCTTCACTCTCATGCCATTTCTCTTGCCATGAATTTAACATATCAGGTTGAATAATCGCCGCTCGTGCTTTCTGAATTTCAGCATCAAGAACCTGAAGTTCATCTAAGACTCCATTAAGCTTATTACAAATTTCTTGTTGAAAATTATACTTATTTCTTCCTCCGGCCTTAACTGTAGATGTAATATTTTCGGCAGAACCGACAAGACGTTGCAATGCATAGACTTTATAATTTAGAGCATACATTTCTTTACAGTCTACATCCTTTCCATTTACTTCATCATCAGACATATTTTGTAATTTTTTTTCATAGGACTTAATTTTTCTTTTGTACATTGGTAAAATTTTGTCGAGTTGAATAAATGTGGCCCGTCCTAACTCAAACTGATTTGCAATATCATTAAGCTTAAAAAGATTATCTAATAATTTCTCTAACTCATGAAACCTTTTATTCATTTGTGCCCAATTTTTCCTTGCTTTGTTAAATCTTGCAATTAGTTTTTCTTTCTTAACTCTACCAGTGATAAGATCAACAACTGCTTTTGCTGCATCTCCAATCCCAGAGGTAAGTAAACCAACAGATACGGAAGCAAGGCCTGCGGCACCAGCAGTTAGAAAAATACTCCCATAATTAGTAAAGTGATCGGCCAGCTTAATAATAGAGTTTGAGAGATCTCCTGCATTATTCTCAAAAAAGCTTGTTATGGCAGTTGCCATATTTCCAAACTTTCCTCCATTGGTTGCTAAAAAACCATCTACCGTAGTGGCAAGATTGCCAAACTTATTTCCATTCTTTTCAATAAAGGTTGCTATTTTATTAAAATCATTTATGACTCCAGGGCCATTTGACTGTAAAAAATTATTAATTTGATTTGCTGTTGCATTAGCTGCAGTTATTTGATTATTAATACTATTTAATGTATTTAAAGTCGCTCCGGAGTTAGGTAAACCACCTGGCAATCCTACTGGTAAAACTACTTGCGCATGAACCTTTGGTATAAAAAAATTAATAATTGGCCCTACTAGAGAAAAAGTATTTTTACGTTGATTTATATCTAGTACTTTTAATAGATATCTCTGCATCAACTCTGTTTCTACGGCCAAGGTTTCAATATAGAAAGTCCGCATAGTTGCAATAGTATAAATAATTGAGTCCTTATCTTCCTTAATATATATTCTGAGATAACGATCTAAACTTGGCATATACAACCCATAAATAAGTGCATCTTGCCTGGACCTTTCTTCAAACCACTCACTAATATTTAGTCCTTGCTTAATTGTTCCAATCATCTGATCAATTGAAGTTCCTTTTTTAGGTAACTTCATATAGGTAATTGATGCCATTGCATTACTATGGTGAGGGTTACTATCTTTACGTGTAAAAATTTTAAATTCAGTTGTTCCGCTTGAATTTTTTTTCTTTAAGGTAGGAGTAACTTCCCATTTTTTTATTTGCTCCATTATTTTCATGGATTCTGATTTCAAGTTATCTGAACTACTTGGCTGATTAGCAAATAATGCCCCTGATAATATAAATACCAGTAATACGATAAATAACATTCGTATGTTGTACATAGATCGACTCCCTCTATAATTACAAAAATTTATTTTAACTCGTATTAATCAGCAACTACCGTACCAAAAAAAACAATTGGAACTTATTGATAATTCGAAATATTAATATAAGTTTGTGATTAAATAGTTGTTAATTGACAATTGATTAAACAATTCACATTTAACTATTTCAGTCAAATATAAAGAGAGGTTAGTTATAATATGTACTTTACGTATCTACTACTTAGAATTTTTTACTTTATATAACAAAGTAATCATTATCGGTTATAATAGAATTGCCTATCAGAGAGCTAGTTTTGAAAAAGATTATTTTTATATTGATGATGCCATTGCTATGTTATTCTCACACTCCAAAGTTTGGAACCAGTAAGAGTGGTTATGGTTATTTACTTCCAAATGGTACAGAGTTTGAAGCAGATCATATTTTATCAAATCATGAATGTAAGGATTTAAATATTGAACAAGCTGTTAAACCTTATTGCAAGCAATTTGGAGATACTTATAACGATAATCAATTCAGTACAAGTGGCCCGACATTTGGAAGTCAACAATTAGACTTTATGGTTTATAATGAAATTAGAGATAAAATTTTTGAACTTAAAACAATGCAATTCTTGTCGGCCTGTAGCTCTATTAAAGATAAAAAAATGTCTGATTGTTTTCCTGAAAAACTTAATTGTTTTGATACCGAAAGGATGAAAAACATTAAAAATTATGCTTCATTGTATTCTGATGGGAAGAAGGCAAAAGACCTTCCAGGTAATAAGGGCTACTCTGACTTCTTAGAAAAATTTAATAAGATACAGGATAAAAATTCATTATCAAGCTTAGCGGAAGCAATTATTATAGAAGATTATTTAAAAAAGCAGAGTCAAGAACTAAAATGTAGTGAAGAACTTGATTCCGCTAAGGACAAAGAATTTTGCATACATAATACAATTCAAACAGAACGTCTTCGGCAAACTCACCCTATGTTATTTTTTTCATCTGGTAGAAGTTTCAGCGGCCCGATGAAAGGGCCATACGTATTTCCGGCTGACTACCATAATGCATTCAAAAATAACTTAACTGCTTTTATTGGTTCATATCGTATTGGAAACTTAAACGCTTCATATAAAGAATCACTTAAAGAAGGAAATATTTTTTTCTCCAATATAAAAGGAAATGATTTTGTAACAATTCAAGATTCTTTAGATTTAATGAAATATATTGATGCAATGATAAATCTAGTAGGTACTCCTGCCTATAAAGATAATATAGTTGTTCAGAAAATGCTTAAAAGTTACAACGCACTTATTTCTACGGGTTATAATGATTATCATAGCAACGGTTTAAATAAGGGAATCAGAAAAAGAGGAGTTGTTGAAAGGCTAGAAGGTGATTTAACTAAATTATGTCAGCAAAAAGAAATTAAACCAGATAAGATGAATTTATATAGAACAATAAGCAACAATCCTTTAGCAGTTAAACAGTTATACCTTGAATCTGACCCCAAATTTAGAAATTTACTTTCAGCATACTTATGTAAACTGGGAATGAGATCTTTTCAAGTACCTAAAGACTGCCAGGGAGTTGAACTTGAAGAAGACGAGAACCAACAAGAATTAAGAATACTAGATGAAGAATCAACTTTTTACCCATATTCATCAACTAGAGGTTATCGAATTATTAAAGATAAAAAAACTGGAGATATAAAGCTTAAAATGGATATTAAAACTGTTTATGACCCAGATAAATATCAAGGACACCCCGATAAAGACAAAAATGGGATCCCTGATATGATAGATTGTACAGTAAAAGCATGGAGTGAAAACTTTAACGGAACTAACAACTGTAAGATTAGTGGACAAGCATTTACACCCGATGCATCCAATTATGCTAAATGTGATAAGTCGGGGAACAGAACGGAAACTCCGGGAAAGAAGTGTGAAAAAGATCCCGACTTTAGTGATTATCAAAATGTTAAATTTGAAGTAAATTTTTCACCTACGACAGTTAAGGAAGAAGATTGTATGGACAGTGTAGGTGAGTATCTTGATGATGGCCTTAAATGCTCTCCCTCTATTAACTTACACCCTGAGTGCTTTCATACAGAATACAATGATGAGAAAAATACAGATTGTAAATTTCTAACGGAACAATATATGTCGAGTTGCACACAGCTAGAATTATTTAAACAAGTCAATTGTCAAACAAAGTGTAAAGAAAAAGCAAAAAAAGTATGTGAACAAAAGATAAAGGATGACCCACAAGAAATTGGAAGGGTCGATGCTGGAAACCTAACTGCAAAAGCATTAGAGTATAAAGTCGTACGACATGAAATACTTCACTTATTTGGACTTGATGATGAGTATGAAAGTAGCGAAAGGCCAAGTGCACTTATCGGAGACGAAAGATCTGTGATGAACTCAGGCAAAGAATTATTCCCTTATCATTTAAATAAAATCCTAACACCTAGACAATGCTATTGACTTTTTTTCATGATTTTTCTTAGTGTCTTGTAGATTTTCACTGATACTTTATCTGACTTTCTTCTTGCTTTTCTCTTTAACTGTCGAAGATATTTATAGTCACTGTCATCAAAAAGCCAATGGGTAAATCCCTTTCTCGGAATGGCGCCCTGTTCAATGATAATCCTCATGAGAGCTGCATCCTTACGATCAATAGCATGACGAATGAGATTTTTATTATTTGTACCCACTACATTTAGATCTGCTCCTAACTCTATCAATCTATTGAATAAGTTAAGGTCATTATTAAAAAGTGCTATAAAAACTGGATAGTTTTTTTTGTAATCACTAAGGTTAATACTAGGTCTGAGTTTCAAAACTCTATCAATAAGTTTCCGCTCTTTCTTTTCCATAGCATAAATTAATGCTGTTTTCCCGTTATCTAAATTACGAGTATTGATATCAATTACTTCCTTTCTAAATAAACTAAAAGCTTCTTCCATTTTATCTTCATGAAATAATTTTATAAATTTTTTATCTAATTCAGTATAATAAAGCTCTGGAATAATATTTATACGCGTAACTCCTTCACCTTCATCTTCTTTTGAAATATTAGTTACAATTCTTGAAACCTTGCACTTCCTATTCTTTTTATACCATTTTGGTTTTTTTAATTTAATTTTTATTTTCTTTAAATCTTTTGTTCCCCTCACTAATATGCCTTCTACTTGTCCTGTCTTCTCATCAAAAACCATAGAACCAGAGTTACCTCTGTAGGAATCAAAATTAGTTAAAAAATATGATTTGGGTTTATTATCAAGGATATTGCCATTCACTGTAATCTTTTTGGGTATTCCCATAGGATTTCCAACAAGAGTCAGTTTTGTTTCTTTGGATATTTTACTAACTTTACCTCTAAGAGATATCTTTTCTTTTGGATACCATTTCTTGTCTACCGGTCGATCAAGTTTTATTAAAGCAAAATCTACTAACTCTGGATAAAAGCTAAATTGTTTATTAATAATATACTTACATTTATAAACATCAGCATGATTAATTTCTTTTAGACTTCCATCTTGTTTTATTTCATAATTAAAAATCCATTTATCCATATTAACCTGACAACTAAAATCACTAATACAATGACCAGCAGTAACGACCATATCAGGAGGAATAAAAAAACCAGAACAGCTTGCTGAAGAAGTTTGAGTTTCAAAAGATTCACCCGGGCACATATTCATTTGCTTAGATAGACTTTTTTCTAATATTTTGACAGTTGAACCTGACTCATCAAGGTTAAAAATACTAATTTTCGCAACTGATAACTTTGCCATTCTTTCTTGTATACTTGAGATTGCAGGGTCGAAAGGCTCTAATCTATTATCCTCTCCATAAATTACCTTATCTATAACCGCATGACTTAACGTAGATATTCCAAATATAAAAATAAAGAATATGACTTTAATATTCATAACGACTCTCTCCTGATTAATTTAATTCCTGATTATATACTAATTAAAATATATGACGAGGAAGTTCTAGTAATTTGAAAATAAGTAAGGATTACTAACTTAACAAGACAACGAACACGTGATATCGGACACTTGCCAGTCGACCAACCTTATAATTAAATATTTAATTTTCTACATGACACAATCGTTAATTACTAAGCTTGGATCTGATCTATGACATAAACCGAGAGAAATAAATTCACCATCCTCAAGCTCATATTGTGTTATTTCACCGAGTACACCATAGGACAAATTAGTACAGCTTGCTGGATTTGAAACAAAATGTGGATCGTGAAAGTTATTAAACTTTCTTAATCCATATTTTGTTACACTACTACTACCAAAACCTTTTCCTGACTTACTATATTTGTATTCAGTAACAACCCACCATCCATCAGATTCAGCAGTATTAGAAACTGCCAAGTGAGATGCCTTACTAGGTAAATTATTATCTAAAGGACTAAAAGTTTTAATACTCTCTAGTTGCACACCACTATTACCGGACGAAAAAGATGTAAAATCTGTGCCATCTGGTTTTTTTAAAGAAATATCAGTGCTATTTAATTTTTTTGTTCCAAAAGTAGCATTACAATTATCTTTATTATTTAAATATAATATGACTTGACTATGAAGTTGATTGACCTCAATTGCATCTCCCATTCCTTTTGCTGACTTTCCTGCAGTCTGCATAAATTTTGTTATTCCAAGAGCTAAGCCGGCCAAAAGCCCTGCTGCCACCATCACACTAACAAGTGAAAACCCTCTGTGACTGTCTACTTGTATATTCATATCAACCTCCTTGTTTTACTTATTTTAATAATTTTTTTTTCCTAACTACGGTATTTGTACAGCGGGTGCGCTTATATCAAGTAAACTTGGGTTACTAATCAGATTATTCAATATTTCAGGATTTGCCTGCATTAACTGCATCATATTGGTCATGGCAGATGTATCTATTGCTTGCAAGGCTGAAAGTGATATTACTGTATCAAGCTTGACTTGCACATCTCTAGTTGTTGGTTTTGTAATTAATCCAGCTGCCATTATCCTTTCAATTGCATCATTAAATACAATTTTCCTCCACCACTTAGGATGACAACCTGAAGTAGCTGTACCACCTGAATTATCATCAGCGTCTATATTTGGCTCACCACTACTGGAATCAAGTGGATCAGCAACCTCTGTCGTAGCAACTTCTACACACGGCGTATTAAGATAAGAACTTGCTGAAGTAATTACTTTCCACTCACCTGCAGCAACTTGTATTTTGCATTCTTTTTTGTTTGTTTCAGTATTGAATTCACCTTTAAAATCTTTTGCTGTCAAAACTAGGTTTGATAAATCAGGAGTTGAAGGAGTAGCGCCCGTACTGGTATCACCAACAATACTTGATTCCACTGGTGAGATTGTTTCCAAATTTAACTTAATACTATCAAGCCTATTTTTCATTATAGACTCTGATAATACCCTTCCTCTCAATGAAGCATTTAGCAATTGTGATGCTCTTTGATTTGTAGTTAAAGTTGGAGCTGTAAATTTTCTAACACCTAAAAAGTTTCGATCAATTCTCTCTAGTTTTTTCACCACTAAAAACTTTAAATCAGATCTAAAGTTTGTAAATTTGCTATCAGAAACTCCCTCTAGGCAAGGATATTTGTCTTTTAATTTTAATCTATTACTTGCATCCTCTAATGCCGAGCCAAATTTAGTTAAAGCACTTGGATCAATTCCATTTAAAACAGAGTTTAACTTACTCGTATTAATTGTTGCCGAGGGTGCTTTAGGTAATACTACGTATGACTGTATATTTTGTGCTATATTTAGTATTTGTGAATTATTTAAATTCTCTAATGCAAAAGTTGCAAATGAAAATAGTAATAAAGAGGATAATAATAAAGTTTTCATAATGACTCCATTAACATGTTTATTTCTTATGATATTATATTTTAACTTTTTATCAATAACGAAATATATATTCCTTAGACAAAATCTACTAGACCAGTTATCTATAATTACAATATTTTATAATTTTTGAAATCAATTTGATCAACACTGTGAAAGTGCCAAGTATAATAGTCGATTTTACATTATTCGATTTATAACAAAAAGAAGCTTGATAAGACCATACTTATTGCAGCACTCACAGGTATTGTTAAATTATCATCAATCCGCTTACTAGTAAGCTCTACAATAGTAGGAAGCAAGGCAGTAAAAAAAGAAGGAATAAGAAGTTCTATAAAGTATTTATCTGGGTTGTAGGTCATAAATATTGCTATTATGCACATACTTGCCGTTAAAAAAAATGTTGATGAACCTTCAAGAGTTCTCCCGTTAATTAGTTTGATTTTTCCATATTTACGGCCAATCAAAGCAGCTGAAGGATCAGAAATAGCTAGTATTAGCAAAGCACAATTTATACTTTGGAGATCAAAAAATAATGCCAATATAAGCAATGATGTAGTGTACCATGTTGCAGAATTAATTTTATGCTTTTCATGAGGATGGTGAACAGACTTAAAAATAAATAAAGAAAATCTTTGAAGAGCTGAATACTTTTTTCTGCCTATATCCAATGTCCAAGCAAGAATAAAAAAGACTATAGCAATGTTAGTATAACCTTCTTTTGTAAAGACAAAGTTAATTAATAAGGTAACCAGTATGCCAGAGATAAGATGAAAAAAGTTTCTGTAAATATTTTTAGGCCTTAAATGTGGTAACTGAATGAACTCTGTTTTAAAGTTCATTAAACACTCTTCATACTTAACACTTAATTTATTTTTAAAGCTCTGAATATTTATAGAAAGTTTATTTTTTTCTAAGTTTAATTTCCCTTGAAAAGAATCAACTTCTTGATCAAAAAGAATATAGAGATCCCTCATCTTCTCTTTTAATAAAATTAACTTTGAAGAATCTATCTCTCGCTTAGACTTGTCCTTTAAAAATAATTCCAAATTTCTATTTGCTTCCTGTAGTTTATTTCTAAAAGTTATAATTTTATCAAGAATAGATTCATCAATACCCCTCTTAATATTTTTTTTGTCCAGTAAAACGAGGAAGTCATATATCTCTTGTAGTATTATTTTTTCATTAAAATATAATGTTTGTATTGTTGTCATTAATCTTCCTTTTTCGTGAATAATCAATATACCCAAAAGACACTTTTACTACTAGAAACTTGTAATTATTTCTTTCTCTTTTGTACACAAATATTATTAATTGTACATATTTATCACATAAGAATAAGAAAAAACAAATAGTTAAATAAACTAAAGTGGTATGAATTTTGTATAATATGACCATTAATACTAAATAGTCAAAGGGAGTAAAATATGTCTAAGAACATACAGAGTATTATTTTATTATTTACAATTATGGTTACAGTTATTGCATGTGATAAACAAGTATTCGTTATACAAAATAAAGCAGCAGAAGATTGCCACAGTCTATATGGGAAAAATTCTAAAAATGCTAAAAGATGCATACAAGGAACTTATTATGCTGAAAAAAACTTAGTTAAATTACTTTGCCGAGATGATATAAAGTCTTGTATCGAAATGGCATATTTTCAATGTGGAGAACATAACTTTCATAATATTGATCATAACAATCCTTGCGTCAAAGGTGTAGACTTTTTCTTAAATCATGGAAATGCATCATTATCATATAAAGTCTTGGATCATATTAATAGAAGTTCAAGATCAGCTATTGGAGAAAAGGCACTAACAGATAACATCAGAAGTTCTCAACAACGCAATTATTCACAAAAAATAAATATTGATAATAAAACAGAGCAAGATTCTGTTAACAATAGTATATCAGTATAGATATTTATTATTGCTTTTAAAATTGGCATTCTTTTGTTGACGATTCATTATCAATAACGATTGTTTCCAAAAACAAAATATAGCCAATAGAAAGTTTTTAATTTATACTATTTTATTAAATATTAATTTAGTTAGGGAACAAGAAAAGATGTTGCCGGGCTTGTTACTCCACAAGAATTCTCAAAGTCATAGAATCCAGTTTCTTGATCAATGGATTCTGTCATCCAGCGCCAATCTGGGTTTACTCCAATTGATCCAATACAACCACCAAATTGATTCTTGGCCCCGCTACATTGATGCCAACTTTCATCAACATTTGCACACCAGCCATACGACAAACTTGTTGTATCAAATCTAGGTATACAATCACTTCCAGAAACCATGCAATATCCATGATGATAGCAAGAATTTTGCCCTGTATTGCTTGTCGTAAAGTACTTACAGCCAATTGGAAAAGTAGGTGAATTTGTATTAATATATTGTGCTCCGTGGTTTGTCATAGGGAAGTAATATTTAGTAAGGTGAGTCCAGTAACACACCTTTTGACCTGAAGTTGCGTTTGGAAAACCTGATCCAGTACCTCTTGATAGAGTTCTAGAGATTGGATAGCCACTTATATTGTGGACGTAACCTAACCCATTAATCCATCTAATTTGGATGCCTTTAAAGTATGGACCGCTATTGGCCCAAACTAAATGAGCAAACTCACCATTTGGCAAATCTGGGCACTCAGTAGGTCATTTTGAGATGGAGAGGAACTTCCAACAAAAGAGTTGCTTATTATTATAGACCTACTCGTCGTGCTATAATACTTTAACAAAAAGCTAATAAGAATAAAAATAGTTCTCTAAGTATCTCTCTGGTGAGCGATAAAAAGAATTTGGAAATTTTGAAATGTAATAACGATCATTAAAACATTGCATGTTAGGGTCATACTCTAATTCTCTTAAAATAAGATAGAAATCCTTCGCTTGCTTAATTCTATCACTTGGGCTCATAAAGTTTTTGGTTCGCAAATATTTTCTAACTGTAAAGCAAGATAAACTAAAAGTGGATCTCAAGTTAAAACGTTTCAAAAATATAATCTCATTAAGCCTTCCTGGAACATGCTTTATAAAAAAACGAACAAAATGTCCCATCGAATTAAATGTTTTTAATAATCTTGGTTGAATTATTGTTCGATGCTCCCAACTAACAAGGGTTTTGAAATGCTTGTATTTAATTTCTTCGTCTAGTGAAATATTAAATTTCTTAACATGATTAATATCTTTAAAAATCGGGATAATTTTAACAGTTTCATCAATGAGATTAATTAAAGTTTTATCAAAGCGAGTGGCTTTAATAATATCATCAACAGATAAATAGTAAGTATTTAAAAAACCACCCACTAAGTAAGAAAAAAAAATCCTTTCTCCCATCTCTTTATTTATTATTCGTAACTGCTTGCCCCATCGCTTTAAATCTTTTGATAGTCTACCCTTACCTATTACTTTTTTTCTTCAATAGACAAATGCATATACGAGGATCTTTCTATCGCAAGAGTTAAGTGGGATATACTTAAACCAAATGGAAAATTTTCTTTTGATAAGTAATTTAGATGTAAAAAAAGCTTCGCTCGATGGAGCATATCCTTAGGCTTTCTTGTTTGAGATATTGACTCATTCCAGTATGATTTTAATCTTTTGTAAATAAATGTCTCTTTTTCATTAAGTAAACGACCAGAGATATCATACGTAGAAACTAAATAAAACTCTTTGTATGTTTTGTAATACTTTAAGTAAATCCCTGGCATATCTAAAATATGTTTAGATTTAATATACGATCTAAAAAAAGCAATTAAGAACTTAGTTCTTTGAGTTAAATCTCCCCAATTTTTAACTGCTGTACCCTTAAAACTATGGTCATTTACTTTTAAATCATTTGAAATTTCATAGTTTCTGTTTAGATAAATAAAATCATTATTCTGAATTACTCTGAGATCAGAAGGTAAAATATTAGTCTTAACATTTTTATTTAAATAAACATGTGTCTTATATTTAGAGCCTATTGTTAACTTCCCCTCCTTAGTAGCAATTTTCTTGTAAATCTTGTCCAGTTTTTTCGAAATAATCTTTGAAGTAAAGATAGATTTTAAAATACGATCTATTCTCGCTTGCTCTGCAATAACTTGATAGATTGAACCTAGTGTAATATATTCTAACTTTTCATTGCTTCCCCTAGCTTTTATAGCTGAGTAATAAAACTCAAATGCTTTAAGTAAGGTTTTTTCATACTTTAGTCTTGCATTGAAGATATTTTCAAACTGTTTAAAAGGAATATCATTCTTCTTTGTGCAAAATAAATCTAGAAAAGTTTTGCCAAGAGGAATCATTTCAATAGCAATCATTGCATTCGTATTAGCAAATAACTCTTTTTGTAATTTTTTATTTTTAAAAGCTCTTGTAGCTCCTCCGGCCCAAAATAATGTTTTTTTAAATTTCCCTAATTCTTGAAACTTCTTTCCTGAAATCACATCTCCTGCACTCTTGCTGGCCCATGTTGCAAAATGATACCAATTGGCAATATTAGAATTATTATTATTCATACATCTCGCAAGTTGGTTTCCTATAATGCCATACATTGAGTTAATATAATTATTTCTTAAAAGGGGATCTGCATCAATTTTAAGGTTTACTTGATCTTGAATATCTATTTTAATTGAAATATCTGGAATAGATAACCTTTGCTCCAATGGGATAAGCTTCCATTGTTCTTTTGCCCAAGTATTGAAGGAGATTTCTCTTGAGTAAATATTTGGGTTATAAATGAATATAAAAAACAATAAAACCAATTTGCTGTAATTTATTTTATTCAAGCTCACCCTTTGATTACTATTTATGCTTGCAAAACTTAGTTCTAGTATTATCATAAATCAATAAAGTAAGTAATCATTACACATAATAAACGACCAGTATTGAGTTTGCTAACAGGTATTCATTAAATTGAATGTGTAGTCAGATTGCCTTTGGATGTAAATAGTTACAGGTATTTTTATGAAAAGTAAATCTAAAGTTCTTTATAAGCGTCTATTTTAAAAATCACATTTGGTAATTACTATATTACCCGTATCATAAAGAACCTAATCTTAAGTATATAGTTCTTTATATTATTAAAAGTTTCACACTACAAATATGTCTCTGACTTAAAATCAACTTGGACTCAAAAGCTCTGGTCAATCATTCTAACATAGAGATAAAATTTACAACTCCTTTCCTGCATGGTGGTGTATATTTCTCTTGGAGGGTCTTATCCCATCTCTCCTTTAAAAATAATTACGATTCAAACTATGTACAATATTACTGACAAATCTATTCTCCTTACCCCTAAGTTAGAATGGAATTTTAAATCAGACCATTATTTGAATCTAGGAGATCATTTTACTCTATGGAAAAGAGGCCCTAAGAGTGAGTTTAGTAACTACACTCAAGTATTTTACATCATACTAAGACACTTCTTTTTAAAAAGTATAATATCAATATGTTAAATACATTTTCATTAACTCAAATTGTAATTCTTATACAGATACTTCAGTCAAATATAAATATATGGCATAAAAAGTTTATTAATAATTAATTATTAATAATCAAGGGGGAAACATGACCAAATTTAAAAACCTATCATTATTTTTAACACTTTCGTTTATTACACTATTTTCTACTTCTAGTTTTGCTAAGCAAAGCTTACTTGCAAAACTTCTTCAATCTGACTCGTCAGATGTAACTAGTTTGTCTTTAGTTGTTAATGATCTAGATGAAATTCAGAAGTTAGAGATAAAGAAAAATGGAAAAATTAAATTTTTGACACCAGCTCAACTGACAGGAAAAGGTAAAGCCGTGCTCAAAAAAATGGGAATTAAAATAATTGTACTAAAAAGTAATAATTTTGATAAAAAACTAGGTGGCATTATAACTATTGATTATTTAAAAAAATTCAAACTTATAGGCAAAAATACACGAAAAGAATTCGACGTTGAATTAGTCAGAAATAACAACAGTAAATGGATACTACTCCATAAGGGAAAGCAATTTGATCAAATACTCTTTAAGGTAGGCAGTAAAGGTATTCAGTCTGTAGTATTTAAATAACCAACATTTCTAAAATAAAAACATTCAGGAGGTGAAAACATTATCACCTCCTAGAGTTCTCACAATTTTATTAGGTTTTTCTGCATTATTTTAAAGGAGACATCCAAATTGACGATAAGTTATATAACTTATTGTAGGTAACCTTAATGCATTTAACGTTAATTTTATTACTTTTAATTATAAGTCCAAGTTGGGCAGAAGTATCCCCTTCTCCCCCTTTTAAATATGTAACCTATGAAATCCAAAAGCAATTTTATAAATTTATTAGTAATAATAATCAAAGAATTATTATTACTGAATCCTGCGGCATGCCAGACAAACCAACAAATCAAAAATGCCAAGCAATTGATGCCTTAAAGAAAGTGAAACTAAAAGTACAAAAATTCGATAAAAGTGACGTACAAGGAGGAAAAAGCACTGGTGATATTCTCTGTAAAAAATACTTAGGAGGAAAAATTGTATTTGGGTTAACTCAGTATAAAAACCCTATATCATTTTGTGTTTTCGAAGATGGATCTATGGTTTCAGCAGGGTCTATATCTTATAGCTGGAGGAAAAATGATTAATAAAAATGCTAGTTTTTTCTTACTTCTAATATTAATAATAGAATTACCTAACCTTGGTTACAGCAATGACAAACCAGATCACAACAAAAATGAGATTGTAACTAATTCATTAAGTACACCTCCATCAATTGACAGAGATCAAAGCTCCATAAACTGTGAAGAAAACCCAGACCTAAAAGTAGATATTAGAAATGATGCAAGTGGAAGCCTTAATGGAATGACAACTCAAAATCAAGACGGACTAGGAACCTGTTATGCTAACTCTGCTTCATTGCTAGTTCAAGCAGAACTAGGAACACCTGTCTCTTATCAACAAATGGCCATTTATGCCAATACCTCTGAAAATCCGGTACTCGGCAGAGAAAGAGGAATGCAAACAACAACTAATGCTGCAGGAGATGTTATAACAAGAGACTTTACATATGGAGGTTGGAGTTGCAGAACTTTTAATGCTCTAAAAAGACGAAGAGTTCCTGCTTGCCATCCTAGTGACGTTCCCGTAGAAAATCTATCAAATCCATGGAATCAAATTGAGATAATGAACTCTTTGGCCACCCTCTATGATGCATCAACCGACATAGGAGATGATCACCGCGAAACACTCAGAAATATACTATTAGAACTTGCAGAAAATCATGCTGCTGAAGGTGAATCAGAATGCGCAATGAGTTTATCTGAAGATTATGTCCCTAGAGAAATGGAGCTATACATACAAAGAAAGTGCATTGATGAATACAACGATATCAGAAATATGAACTCGAGAGTTGAAATTGTTAACCTTAATATTCAGAACTTAACTAGACAACTAGTATTTGCTTCTCAAGATGACCAGAGACAAAGATTGGAAAATAGTATTAATGACTATCAAGAAGAGCTAACAAGCCTAAATCAATTTATAAATCGAGCAACTAATAACCTTGAACAATTTGGAACGATTACAGAAGGAGATACTGTCAATTCAGGGATTAGTAACAACTCTGGAAAAAACTTTAACAATAAAATAAGAATTAATAATACTATAATATGTAATTTAAGACCTGAAGTAACCAATTACCTACAAACTACTTACAAAAATAACCTTCTTGCTGAATTTCAACCTGGAGGATCTAGAGATTTAACTAGTTCAATAAATGGAATTAATCAATTACTTACCTCTCCTAATAATGATAACTCAGAACAATATAATATCTTTATTAATGCTAAAGGCAGTAGAACTTCAAATGAAGGCCTTGCAAGCCAATTCTCAGGAGATATTAACGCTGCTGACCCTGATCGTTGCCATACAAATTTAGGTTGGCTCAATTTACAAGATAGGCAAAGCCTAAGAAGCTTATACGAACAAGAAGAAAATTTATGCTTATCTAGTAGTTTAGAAGACTCAATTGTTACTGCTTTCTCTAGTATTGGATACCTTGGAGAACATTTTGACCTAGCTGACCTTATAACACTAACAACCAGGCTTGACCAAGGCTTAGATGATTATATAATGGGAATAATCGGAGGTGATTGTTTAAATTCAGGGGTTGAGATTCCAGATAACTTAAATTGTAATGCTCAAAGCATGCCAATAAAAAACCCTGATTTAAGTATGTCTGATCAGATTATAAATACAAGCAATATACTCAGAGAAAGGATGCACAATAATCTGACCACACATAATGGAAGTGGAAGACCTGTTGAAATTAGTGTTTGTACAGGGTTTATGAAAGCTGACCCAAACAGAAATGCCAATTGGCCTTCATTTACGTGTGATACAACTCAAGCTCATGGCCTCCACTCTATGGCGGTAACTGGATATAGATGCCGGCCAGGAGGAGAAGGTCAAAAACCAGTAGTACAATATCTTGTCCAAAACTCTTGGGGATCGCGTTGCACAGCTGATATCACCATTGAAGAGAGTCACCCTGATTTTTCAGATACTGATATCCCTCAAATTAACTGCAATGAAACTAATATAGAGCAAGGAAGTTTTTGGGTAGATGAAGATATTCTTTCAAAAAATATTACCAATATATCGACAATGAGCAGTCGTTAAATTTTTTGAAAATCACATGAGACATACTCTCTACAATATCATGCAATATTGATAATCTACTTCTTTAAAGGGTTCAAAATTGTTTGAAAAGTTAATGCTTGAACAGGGCAAATATCAATACAACCTCCGCAGCTAATGCAAGGAGTTTCATCTAACCCAAACTCTCCCATCGTTGGTACTTTATCTTGATGAGCATAAGAAGCAACATCTATTCCCATTGGACATATTTTTGTACATAAATTAGTACCAATACATTTATCATTTGCTATAATTTTTGCTTTTGATTTAAATACCTTGCCTGTTAGTTTCATTAATTGTGCCAACGGGCATCCATACCTACACCAGACTCTTGTTCCAAGAAAAGGGTAAGCCCCTACCCCAACCAATGAACCAAAAATTAAATCAATAACCAAATCATGAAAGTATTGCCAAGTTAAAACAAGAGATGATGAAGTTATAATATTCCAAGTATCTAGAAAAATAAAAAAACCAAAAATGATTGCTAATATCAAAAAAATCACTTGAACAATCTCTAACTGCACTGATTTTTCTCCTCTTGGAGTATTATTGATAACCCACTTTTTTCCCCATGCCGTAACCCCTGTCGTTTCTGCCAAATTTCCACAAGCACAAAACCATGAGCAATATCTTTTTCCAAAGGCCCAGACAGTTAACGGTACTAAAATAAAAATATAGACAAATCCCCCCACTGAAGTAAACCCATTATAGACATAAATATAAGCATCTTTATCAAGCGAAGAATACTGATCGTTAAAAAAGGGCTCACCTGATAAGACAAAAGGTAGCAAAAAAGGAATAAAATAAAAGAAAACAAATTGTGAAAATAAGATGGAAATCCATTTCCACTTTTGATAAGTGCTTAAAGCAATATTTTTCTTCTTAGAATAAGGAGATTTATTTATAATTAGCTGTTTTAAACATATAAAACACACAAATAAAGTATAAACAGTACCATACCAGAATGAAGTACTCTTTCCTCCCCAATAAAATATTGTCGAAACTTCTTCTGGTTCCACAAACCATATTGGATATTTATATATTAAATAAAATATGATAATTGTGGGTATAAAAAAAAAGATAAATACTTTCTCAGATAATGATCTTTTTGTACTCACTAACTACCCTTGATAACAGTAATAACTTTTTAAAATATCTTCTACAACCCTATAAAACACTAATTTTAATCTCACCTCAATATTTAATTATACTTTACATCATTATTTATACAAGATAGTAAATAAGAATAAATATAATTGTTACAAGTACTTAATTAAAGCTATATGAAAAGAGAAAATAATAAATTTAAAAACTATAAGTTTACTGCATCAGGAGAAGAAAGAGCATCAGTAAAGCTTAATCAGTTAACAACAGTATGGTTCAATACAGGAACTCTTTGCAACCTTAAATGTCAGAACTGTTATATTGAATCTTCTCCTACTAATGACCGACTTGAATACATAAGCAACAGTGAAGTTAATATATTCTTAAAAGAAATTAAAGAAAGCTTTCCTTTCGTTCAAGAAATTGGTCTGACCGGTGGAGAACCTTTTATTAATCCAGACATATTAGACATAATTACAAGTGTTTTATCCGCGAACTTTAATATATTAGTTTTAACAAATGGTTATAATATTTTAAAAAGACACCACGAACACTTACTTCATCTCAATAAGAAACATAAAAACAAAATTATAATTCGTGTTTCCTTAGATCATCACCAAAAAGAAATTCATGAACATCATCGAGGAGAAGGAACATTCGAAAAAACACTAGAAGAGATCAAATGGCTTTCTCAAAATGGTTTTGAGGTTTCAATTGCAGGTAGGTCTCTTTTAGATGAATCTGTTTCTCGCTCTAAAGATTTATATAAAAACTTATTTCGAAACTATGATATTACTATTAATTCCGATAAAAAAGACAGCTTAATTATATTTCCCGAAATGACTAAAACTGAAAATACACCAGAAATTTCTATTAAATGTTGGGATATCTTAAACAAATCCCCCTTAGATCAAATGTGTTCTTCACAAAGAATGATTGTTAAGAAAAAAGGGGCATCAAAACCCGCTGTCCTTCCATGCACTTTACTTGCCTATGACAAACAGTTTGAGCTAGGAACATCTCTCAAAAATGCGAATGAAACAGTTTACTTAAACCATCCATACTGTTCTCAGTTTTGCATACTAGGCGGAGCATCTTGTTCATAAGTTTCTTCGTGTTCATTTTTCAAAAAAAGCATAATCTTTTCAATTTTTTAATAATTACTTCAATTAATAAAATCAGTGTATTTAAAGTTCAAATATTTGAACTTTAGAAAGTTTTATCAGCACTTACATAATAATTACAAAATATTCCCATATTATCTCTATGCAGACTACATTATTAAACTAAATCTATATCATATTATGACGATATAGTAGTTGAGTGATAAAGAACCTATTAACTATTAATACTAGGTCTATCAAATATGATTAAAACTCTACCAATATTGATGACATTATTAATTACTTTCACGTATATCAACGATACCAAAGCAAATAATACAGATATCAATTGTGAAACAGTAGACTTAAGCGATAGACCTCCCTTTAATACGACTCCATATAATCAGGCCGGAACAAGTTGGTGTGCTTCTTATACTGCTGCAGATATGATTTCATATCATGAAAATAACAGACTAGGTACAAATATTGCTGCCTCTCCTACTGCACTTGCCTTCGAGGCTTGGCATAAATATCGAGATCTTTCAAATCCAAACGCAATAAGAGAGCTCAGTAGCAGAAAGGAAACAAATGAGATCACAGACATACAGAGTGTTCAAATTGATGAAGCTCTTTCTACTATAATTAATAATGGAATTTGCTCTCAGGATAAAGTTCCAGTAAGGTTTTCTACAAGTGCTGGAGAATTCTTAAGAACTAAATCTGCTCTTGATCAACTTTATCGTTATTATATATCACAATCT
>CAYRDP010000003.1:218048-245188 GCA_964423165.1 uncultured Bacteriovoracaceae bacterium
AACAATCTAACAATCTAACAATCTAACAATCTAACAATCTAACAATCTAACAATCTAACAATCATGATACAAATCAATGTGAGTCACTACAAGTACAAGCAGAAGGAATGTTTGAACAAATTCGCGAAATTGCTGATCATACTAGTTTGACTGCAGCACAATTTTATTATCGAGAAATAAATAGAGTTTGCAATGATGGAACACGAGAAGAAAACTTACCATGGGAAATAAAAGTAGAATACCCCAAAGGTAAAGGGGGCATACTTGGAACTATTGCATCAACACTGGCCAAAAATAAACCTGTTGGTATCAACTATCAAACAAAAGTATATAATACCAATGGAAGAAATGGAAATCATGCTTCAATTATAGTAGGAAAAAAAATGCATAATGAAAGATGTGTATTTATTGTCAGAAATACTTATGGACATTGCAGCTGTAACGATGGCAGGGATGAACAAACACATGGAGGCGGCTGTAGTGAAATGCCTCACAACTATAATGAAAATATTGACTGCGACTCTGAGTCAGGACATATGCTTATTCCCACAGATGAATTGTTAAATAATCTTTCTAGTATAAATTATCTCGAAAGAAAAAATGAGAAATATTAAATCTGGTAAAACAATAATCAAGATTAAACATATATTCTTTTTTAAAATTAACAATATAGAGAGCACTGTATGCACATAAAGCAATATAATAATTAATAAAATTCTTTTTGCCCCCGATAAGTATGTAGGAATATAATGAAAGTAAAACTAATTTTAACCATTTATATCATTGCACAAACCAACTTTTCAGTTGGCCAAAATTTCTCTAACCCTTTTGATAAGTATAAACTAGATCAAATTTTAGAAAAATGTGAATCTATTGATTCAGAGTTAAGAAGTGCACTAGATAGCAAAAGCCAATGTACCTCATTCAAGGAAAAGAAAAGTGGATCAAAGTGTACATTTTTAGATTTTTGCCAAGTATTTTCAGAGAATAAAGACTCCCCTTATTTATATATTAATGAACAAGGTAGAAAAATTCCAAACTACTCCTTGTCCAACGTAGAAGCTCAAGTATCAAGATGTTTCCAGTCAATTGAAAGTAAATATAATAAAGATAAAAATAAAAAATCTGGAATCACACCAGACAATGCATATCAAAGGCATACATTAAAAATAAATCAATCCAGGATTGCTTTATTACAAGCAGTAAGGGATGAAAAAAGTGAAGTTGAATTTATTAAATTTGAACAAGCTGCTGCAGAGATTGGCCTAGAAGAAGTAAATAATTTAGCAATTAACCCATTTAGAAGAACCAAAGATGAAATTTTAGATGATATCAGCAATATTGAAAAAAAATCAGGTGTTAAACTTTCTTCAAATGTTAAAGAAAAATATATTGATTCTATTGAGGCAATGAACTTTTTCTCACAACATGATATTAAAAAGAATAATATATTCCCTCATAATTATAAAACTTCTATTAATCAAAATCCATTTTTAAATCTTTCTCTACTAACAGAAATTAGTCATGCGGGCAGCGAAGAAAAAGTTCTTAAAAATCAAGAAAAAATTATTAATGCAATAGAAAGAGTTCAAAATATTTTCAAAGAGACAAAAGAAGATATTTTAAAAATATTAGATAATAAAATAACAAATGATCCAGGAAATAAAAGTAAATATGATGAAATGAAAAAAAGAATCAACACAATCACTTACTTATTTCCTCCTGTTGACCAGTTTTTATCAAGAATGAGTTGCCCGGGTCCAAATGCATTTTATAACCCACAAAATCATAGTTTTACTTTATGCTCCCAAATTATGGAGTTACCAGACACGGGAATAAAGACAATTATAGCTCATGAACTAGGACATTCAATTGATCCATGTATTATTAGCCAACCACTTTATAAAATCTCCGAAATGGAAGAAGTCTTTAAAGTTAATATAAATGAAGAGCAAAAAAAGAAGTTGGTAGATTCTATGAAAAAATCTGGAAGATTACTATTTGAATTGAATCAACCTAAAGTTGATGAGATCTATGCTGTAGATTTTTTTAATTCAGCAGATAACGACCTAAAACAAGCTTATACTAGCTACAAAAAAACACCTCATGCGAACTCTGTGTACTTAAAAGACAATCCAATGACTGATATAATTGATTGCCTTTCAAGTGAAGATTCATTAGGAGCAAGAAAGTCTTCCAAAGAATTAGCAAGAAGTAACTTGGAAGATGCGATCACTAGGGCAAAACAAGCAGGGGCCAATGAAGCAAGTCCAGGTTTTCGAAGACTTCTTTCTGCTCGCGAAAACTTTAATGATATTTATGATGAAATAGGAGCTTGCAGTTTTTTACCAGGCAAGTCTCAAATACAAGAAGCATGGAGTGATTGGATTGCAGCAGAGGTAATAGGAAATAATATTAGTAAGGTAGATGAAGCAAAAAAAATGGATAGAGCTTTTGAGTCGTTTGGATTTTTCCTTGCAACAAGATGTGAAAATGGTGCTCCTGAAGTTGTCAATAAGGCACATAAGTTTATGCAAGAAATGGGGTGTGTAGAATCAGGAGATATGAGCAAAGCAGCACAAATACAAACTATTATTCATCAAAGTAATCTTAAAGAAGATGTTCATAGTCACTCAATCGATAGGGTTCAAAAGATTTTTATTTCGCACCCTGAAATCAAAAAATCCCTTGGTTGTGATGACAGTGCAGGAGGTAAACGTTGTGAATAAAATTAAATATCTATTACTATTAGGATTAGTACTGTCTATTCATATTTATGCAAAGCCATATTATGGAAACTTTAAAGTAGTACTAGAGTACAAAACTAAAATTGATTTTTCTGAAAAATTAATTTTAGAAAGAAAGGACAAGAAAATATATCTTAATAATATAATCCTTCCTTCTGAAAAAATAATTATTGGAAAAAACCGTATCAATTACTTAGTTATGGGAAATAAGCAAAATACTTTTTCTTCTAATTGTTTTAAAGGAACTTACCAATTTACCATCAGCAGAGGAAAAACTAAGATACAAGAAACAGGCTGTATTGGAGAGAAAAGGTTTGGTAACCTTTTATCAGCTTTTAAGTCTATATAGCCAATTATTTATTATGAGACTTAGATCATAATAACCTTTATTAAAGCTATCTAAGTAGCTAAAATTTTTGAGATATAATCTTTTATTTAAAATAACTTAAAGGAAAGTCCTCTTTTATGGCACTAGTTATTGTGAGGATGAAATTGCGATGAATATTTCGAATGTAGTTAGACTTGTAAAAAAAGGAGATACACAAAGCTTTACTGAGCTAGTACTAAAATTTCAGAATATGTCTTTAGGTTATGCTTACTCTCTAACTGGAGACTTTAGACAGGCGCAAGATATTGTTCAGGAATCTTTTTTAACAGCATACTCAAGAATCAAAAGTTTGGAAAATGATGAACTATTTTCCAGTTGGTTAAGAGGAATTATTTACAGGAAGGCCCATCGCCACTTCAGATCACATAAACCATACGTGGAGCTATCAGAACAGTTTGAAAAAGGGACTAATTGCTTGGATGAAAATTTACAAAAATCTCAAGAAAGAGATATTTTAACCTCAGCGATTAAGAAACTTCCTGAATTAGAGCGCCAAGTAATAACTATGTATTACTTGGAGGAAAATTCTCAAAAAGAGGTGGCCAATTTTTTGGGAATACCTGCCTCCACAGTAAACAATAAACTATTTTCTGCAAGGAAAATACTCAAAGGAAGGATGAAAAAGATGGCAAGCGACACATTTAAGGAGCAAAGATTAACTGAAGAATTTGCTAAAAACATTGGAAGTATTGTTAATATTCAGGGATCTGTGATTGATGCAAAAATTACAGGAAAGGAAAATTTAGAAGTAATGGATGTAATCGGTACCCAGTCTGGAAAAAAGCCTAAGGGTTATATGTATGTGGCCCAAAGGTTAAAAGATGGATCAGTAAGATGCCTAGGCAATGCGGATGATATTTTAGACAAAAAATATCATCTAAGCTTTGAAGGCACTAATAGTATTCAAGATCAAATTAAGCAAAAAACAAACGATCAAATGCGCTCTATTGTATTACCAATCGTAGGAAAAATTGATAAGAGGCCAGAGGTTTTAGAAACAGGAATTAAGATTATTGATTTTTTTACTCCCCTTAAAAAAGATGGATCATTTGGAATATTTGGGGCACAAGGTGTTGGCCGGGCAGTGCTCGCCGCAGAGTTATTTGATAGACGAACAGATTTATTAGGAAATCAATCAATGTTTTTCTATGTGGATCAATGGAACCTGTTAGGAACTCAAGACCTGATTGAAACAGAAAAGTTTTTCAAAGAGGATATTCAAGATAACTTGCAAATTGCATGGATCGTGGACAATCGAGGAGTGAATCCTTTTTATGCAAAAGATGCAGATTTTTTCGATGCTCGTGTATATTGCAGTCCACTTTTAGCACTAGAGGGAGTCTGGCCTGCAATTGACCCTGTTTATTCAAAAAGTGAAATGCTCAAAGAAAATATTGTAGGAGAAAATCATCATAGAACGGCGCGGGATGCCATAAAAATATTAACAAAGATGCGAGAATTAACAATCGATAGCAAAGTCTATGAACTTTTAAGTCTGGGAGCAAGAAAGGAAGCTTATGATCAATTAGAAAAATCATACCAAGAAAAGATGCTGAAATTTACTCCTGAACAGAAGTTAATTGTAACAAGAGGAAGGAAATTACAATTATTTTTTTCTCAACCATTTTTTGTTGCAGAGTATTTAACCGGCATTCAAGGGGAAAAAGTTACTCTTAATGATACGATTAATTGTGTAAAGAAAATATTAAATGGAGAACTTGATAATACTGAAGAAGAATATTTTAAATTTAAAGGTAAAATTTAATAAAAAAGAAATTGTATTGCAAGACATGGACTATAAGTTACTCAACATATAAATTACGAAAGTTTTTAATATCATCTGTCGAATGTTGTAGTTTAAAGTACGTAAGTAAATATATTCTATGTTGAAAATCTGCCAATGGCGTAAAATTAAAAATTATATAAACAATTTTAGATATTGAAATAACTAACAATATAATCGATTTTTCATAATATGTTACTACTCACTTTCATTAGTATCATTAAGGTAGTCTGGATTTATTTTTTCCATATACTCCCAACAAGCCTTCAAAACATCATCTTTATTATTAGCAACTTTCCATGCTTGTACAATCTTTTGCCGAACTAACATAGCATCACTCAAACTAAATTTATCTCTGTCATCAATCCAGTCTTCAATCCTAAAAAGATCCTCTAAAGTTTTATCCGTAATATTTCTTGTGATAGGATATGCCCCATACTGACTCCTCAGTACGTCCTCATACTGCCTTTTTACTTCATCATCTAAATAAAACTCATTTGGATATTTTTCTCTTAGTGTTTCAATTGGTTCACTAAAGTTTATTTGATTGTATGCAGACTCTGCACCTAGAATTGCTCCGCGCGTATTACCTATTCCTCCAGCAATGCTTAATACTTTCCCTCCTTGCCTGACTCCACTAGAAACTACTCCTGTAATCCCGAAAACCCCCTCAATTAAAATTGCTTGAGCTGCATTTTGGTCTCCCTCTACTGCACTACGAGTTCCAGCGTAATCACCAACAACAGCAAAACTATCCTGTGAACGAGCAGATCTCCCTGCGGCCTGATGTTTATCTGCTCCAGCAATTATGACTGCACTTGCCCCACAGATTAAAGCTCCAGGCAAAAAGAACGCACCAGGAACACATGCCATACTAACTGCATCCTTAAATTCAGTCCAATTTTCCATCTTTTTATTACATTCATGTTTTGCACAAGTATGTGTCGATTTATAAGCTGTGACAGAAGTTACTGCATCTGTTAAAGACCTATCACTTATTAAATGGCAGTCTCCCATTTTGGTACTATCACAAAGATTATTCATATGATCAGCATATTCCTTTTTTAAATCACTTTTAAGGCCTACAATGACATTATCTCTTTCAGATGATTGAGCATTTAAAATTTTATCCACAGCAGGTAGTCGTTCAGCTTCCCTGGCATCACCATCAAAACCTGTGGCCAACACAGGATAAGATTGAATCAATCTTTGCAGTTCATCCTCTGAGTCCTGAGTTGATCTCCCAAATACACCATCATTATCTCCTCTTATCATCCGCCTATGTGATTCAGCTCTTTCCAATAATTGTTTCATTCTTCTTGCTGCAGTCACTAACTTTCGTTTGTATTCAGTTGAATAGCTTTGTCCTGAATCTCTATCTACCCTAGTAAGATTATGACCATCCGTGCTGACTGCTCCACGATTGTAACGTTCAAAACCTTTTCTAAAAGGTGCACAATTAGATGGAACATCTAAATTGCCTCCAACATATTTTGCATACTGTTCAAAAACTCTTCCTAGTGCTGCCATCCTTAGTACTCGCGGGTAATTTTCTTTCATTCTTCTCTCTTCCATACTAAGAATATGATGAACATCATCAATAAAATAATCTAATTCTTTATCTTGAGTAAGGCCATAAGCAATACAAAAACCACTTGCCGTAACATCTTCATTCACTCCAAAGCTGATATCTCTATCTGTTCCACAATATTTAGTAACATCATAACCTCCTTCCTGACCCCCTACAAAATTTTCAAGTATCTCCTCTGACTCTCCTGCACATGCCTTGAGAATTAAATCCATACCAGGTCTAAATCCATTCCTTAATAAAGTCTTACTTCTCATTTGCCTTATTCCATCTCTACCACCCTTTAAAATACCTAAAACTTCTTGATAATTTTCACTGTTAACACCATTCTCTTTCATTTGATGACCGCAATCACTATCATCAGCAAAAGGATGTTTTTCATTAAAACAATACCAAACAGCAGTATACGCGCTCTGAGCTTCTCGTGCATACGTTTCAATACACAGTAAGTAATTTTCTAAACTTAATTTCTTAATACCTCTGTCTACATGATCTACACTCGCACAAATAGGTACTACTTTTCCAGACTTAATCTCTCTCGTCACCAACTCTATTACTTCACCTGATCCATACCTAAGTGGCTCCCAACTATCACTACCTAGCATTGCTTTTTGGCCTGGAGCTAAGTTTTCATTCAAAACTTCAATTGAAGGTGTGCAACCACCCTCATCTTCAGCAAGAGAGTAATTTGTAAAACCTGTAAGAATAATAAATAAACTAAAAAAAATCATCATTAGATATTCGGCATTTTTGATAAAAATTTTTAATACTCTGAATAATCGATACAATCCCCGGTTAAATATTTTTATAACTTCATTTGTGACTTAAAAGATCCTGTACAAACAGAAGTCATACTTGAGTTCATCTACCCCGAATATTCTCAATACAATACATTAGGATACTTGATATAGATTACTCATAAGTAATTCATTTTACCATATAAGTTGTTGCTTATATTAAGGAAACTAAATATTTTCCTTATATACCAATAATTCATGTAAATATTCAAAGGAGTACTAAATGAAAATATATATAATTTTAAGCTTGCTGCTTTCTTCTGGATCCGCCTTTTCGCTTTCTAATGCCATGAAAAGAGTATCCGGAAAAAAATAGACATCGAAACATTTAAATGTCCTTACTACGTTCAGACAACCTTCCCTAGTTACCATGAGCAAGGAAAAGTATTGGTAAATACCAAACCAAGGTGGTGGTGGGTAGGATTTAGATACACTAATAATGTGGGATGGGGATGTGAGTATAAAACAGGGAGCCAAAAAGCATTCCTATATCGTATACCTAAATTTTTTAAGAAAAGTATGTGCAAAGTTAGACCAAGAAAAGATAAGAATAAATCTAAAATGTTAACCCTTGATTGTTTTGGTAAAAGATGATTTATATTTTTCTCTAAGCATAGTAATAAAATACGGTGTGGCTTCAAAAAATAAGTTAAACTATGGCCATAACATAAAAAATTACTAACCTTGCACATCATTATTATAAAACTCTAAATAAAGTATTATTAAAGCTAATTAATAATTGTAAGGATTTTTATTCTCCATAATTTTACTATATAAAGTGTGTAAATCGCTGACCTGCCCGTACCAATAATTAGGTGACTCAAAATAGGAAAATGTATGTTTAAACGAGGGATCATCCCATCGCTTGGCAATCCAAGCACTAAAATGAATTAATCTCAATGCTCTTAAACATGGTATAAGCTTTAATTGTTCATATGGAAAACTTCGAATTGAATCATATGCTTCAAGAAAAACGCCACGATCAATTAAGGACTGTTCATCGTCCCCCGTGCAAACAGGCCACACATCTTGAACAACAGGACCTGTAACCATGTCATCAAAATCAACAAAATAAGAGTCATCACCTCTAAGAATAATATTACCTTTGTGAAAATCGCCATGAATTCTCTGGGTATTAATTCCTTTAAAAAGTTCTTTCGATTCATTAATAATAAGATTAGAAGTTTGGATATAATTATCCCGTATATCACTTAATAAGAAATTCGAGCTTTCAAGAAATTTTAAATTTTCCTCTCCATAGTTTTCTGGAGTTAGTTTAATTCGATGTTTTGATTCGCGAAGAGCACCAACACTATGGATGCGAGCAAGAGAGCGCCCCATAATTTCTAATTGCTCCTCATTCATTTCTTCCGGATTTCTTCCTCCGCGTTTTTCATAGACACAATAATATAGTTGATGATCTTCCATCTCAAAGAGAGTCTCACCATTAATTTTAATTGGAGGGATAACTGAAACTTCCTCTTCAAGCAGATCGTTTATAAATTCATGCTCCTCTAAGATTTGCTCTTTTGTCCAGCGCCCTGGCCGATAGAACTTTGTAACAATAAAGTTATCACTAACAGAATTAATTTCATATTCAGGACGATCTATTTCAACTTCATAAACTCTATTTTCGATACTATTAAGCGGAAGACATCTGCCTGTGGTCTTAAAGCCAATAGCATCGATTGAATCTAAAATAGTCTCAGGTGTTAAATTAAAAAAGAACTGGGTCTCTTGCTGTCCCCATACGTAATTAGTCATGACACATCATAATTGCTTATCCTTACTTTCACAATTTATTAATCAAAATGATTATATTTGTAGTAATACACCAAAAGCTTCATTCTCATGCTTCTAAATAAGGAGTTTACCTGTACAAATAACCCTCTATCTGAATCTGACACTAATAGTCCAACTTAGTTACTCGAAATATACTTCGAAGAAGAATTAATAATAGACGTATCTATTACTCCAAGAGGAGAAAGCATAGAAGAAGAGGTTTCGTGGATAAGAACCTAGTTAAATATTAATTGCCAGATATTGTTGTATATACTCTAAACTAACCCAAGTATTATATCTTACGATGCTTACATGACAGTTTAACTTTGTCCAGATGAGTAGGACTTGTTTGTGCAGGATCTATTTTCTTCATGTTCGTTTTTTTATCTCCACAGCATGAACATTACCAATAAACAAATAAAACCTTTTATTTCAATTAAATATTTTTTTTATATAAAATTTTAGGAAATCACCGAAAGGAATAACATGCATATGTTCATAAAAATAACTTCAGTTTTATTAATTCTATTTCTTCTAGTAAGTTGTTATAAATCCCAAGATATTAATGAAGAAGAAAATTTTGTATCTTATGATAAATCCCAAGATATTAATGAAGAGGAAAATATTGTATCTTGTGATAAATCCATGGGAGAGGTATTTGATCCTACGTCTAAAAGTTGTCTATGCAAAACTAAACCTATCAGTTTTAAATCTCACATCATTGACCTGCAAAAGATTTCAAGTATTGGCCCCCCTGGATCGATTACGGCCGGAAGGGAGATTACGGGACGAACCTATTTAAACTTTATCGAAGAAGTTACTCAAGGAAGTGAAGTTATTTCTGTATATTCTCCGGCAGACGCACAACTTGACGGTATTGCATACTATGGCCCAAATAACGACCTAATCTATGCCATTTCAATGAAAGTCAATTGCCAAATTTCCTTTGGCTTTGCTCACTTAGGCGAGCTGTCTCCAGCCTTGATGTTTGCTGCTCCCACGACACCTTCACAAAGTTCTGGTGGCCAACCTCTTAGAGAAGTTAAAGTGTTTGCCGCGAACAAACACATGACGTTTCTGGAACCATTGCCGGTAGCTGGTTTTTAGATAATGACTGGACAGATGGTACCAACAGAGATGAAAGCGGTATTCTAAATTGGACTATTGGACTGATTACAGCACTAGACCAGAGTGTTGAATTTGGTGGTTTTTTTAAGGGGAGAACTGTAAGGGTTTATATCGATCATCCAAGTCATAAATTGCCAGAAGAGATAACCTCTGAACATTGTTACCAACTTGATACTGAAGACCATGCCCCCTATAATAACCCAATGGGATGGATCTGGTTTAAGCAATTAATAGTAAACGAAGAAATGCGTGTTGCGTGGTCAGATGATGGAGAATGTCCGGAAGATGGTTTTCCTGATTCGGATGCCATTTCAGTATATCGATGAGTTAGGTATTTAATTTGCCCTCTATCTTAATTACTATATATTTTAGTTAGAAGAAAGAAAATATTTTTATATTTTCTCTATATATTAATCAAATTTCTTGACAATATTTCATAAAAAAATGTTTAAAAGTATAGAGATATATAAATATAGAATACGGAGTTTTAAATGAGCGGAACATTATTTACCTCAACAAAGAATTTTATAGGATTTCCTTGTACTCACCGGCAATGGCTTGCAGAGTCTCATTGCAAATTTATTCATGGTTATTCACGAGAGTTTAACTTTGAGTTTCAATGTAAAGAATTAACAAAAGAAGGCTGGGTTGTCGACTTTGGAGGGCTAAAGGACGTAAAAGCATGGCTTGATTATATGTTTGACCATACTTTTCTCGTTTCTGAAAATGATCCCTTTTTAGAATTGTTTAAAGATCTTGATAAAAAAGAAGTTGTTTTACTCAGAGTTCTTCCAAATGTGGGAATGGAATCAACTGCTCAGTTTGTTTATGAACATGTAAATAAAATGATTAAAGAAAAAACAAACAATCGTGCTTGGATTAAATCAGTAGAGGTTAGAGAAAATAAAAAAAATTCAGCAATCTACGAACCTTAGAAATACCTAAGTTTATAAAGTAATTATTATGAACCCCTATATTCTTACTCTTGGTGCCAACTTGAGTTTTGCAATTGGATCTCAAGCATATACTCACTTTGGTAAAAGATTTGGCTCTCTCTGGGTTAATTCCTTTAAAGCATTCATTGCTTTGATTGGATTTTCTCTCACAGTTTTATTATTTGAAAACTTACATTTACCCACAAACTACTCACTTGCCCTATTATTACTTTCAGGAATTATAGGACTCGGGATTGGAGACACATTTTTAGTAAATGCTTTTGTAGATATTGGGCCAGGAAGAACTCTTGTTTTATTTGGGTTTCAACCTATTGTTTTAGGAGTGCTTGGGAATATTTTTTTAGGTCAAGCAATCTCTACTCATAAATTTTTAGGAATTATATTTTGTATTCTTTGTGTTCTCACTTTTTCATATGAAAATATGAAAAAAAGTGGTCATTGGAACTTTAAAGGTATTACCAATGCATTTCTAGGTATGTCTTTTGATGCTGTAGGCTTACTTCTTACTAGGTTAGCATTTGAAAATGACTCCCTATTAACAAGCATGCAAGGAAATATTTATCGTATTCTGGGAGCATTTTTAACTTATGTTATTTTGGGTCTCTTCATAGGAAAGATTAATCTTATTTCTAACTTTTATAAAATTACTAGAAATCAAAAACTTCTAGTAATTATGGGGAGTTTCCTTGGAACCTTTATCTCTCTTGCACTTTATTTAAAAGCGATACAAATTGGAAACCTTGCAACAATCAGTGCAATAAGTATTACCGGAACTTTATTTTCAGCTATTTTTGAATGTATTTTAGGAAAACATTGGCCAAGCAAATATTTAATAGTTGCTTTTATCTTCTTTTTATTTGGAATGTACTTTGTGCTTATTAAATAAACTATTGAACCATAACACTTTACATTCATACTCAAGGTAATGCACATAATGATAGTGCAGAATAATATATCATTGCTATGATGATGGAACAATAGCTAGCTAAAATCACTATAAAATAGATATCAAGACATTAATTACACTGATCTAACTACAATACCCTACGGTGGTTATTTTTTACTATTAGACAAGTAGTCCAACTCTTCAACAGCATAAATAGATCCTCTGCTTGATCTATCAACACTTCATATGAGTTTCAAATATTTGACGGACCTTGTTAAATCACAGTACCATTTAAAAAAGATAAGCTGGTTGCTTTCATTGAAATGCCAATCTATCTACCTATTGGACTTACTGAAAGAGAAAAAGAAGAATACCACTCTAAATTTGAAAATTTTGTTAAGATCTTGATTAAAAAACATCATGGGCGTGCTCATTGGGCAAAAAACCAAGAATGGACATTTACCCTTCAAGGGAAAGAAGGTGCGCTAAGAAAAAATTTCATAAAGTTTCAAAAAGTAATAAACAAATGGGATCCATATGGAGTCTTTAGCAATAACTATGGAAAAATTATAGGTTTAAATTGGCCACAAGCAAATGTTGATTACCCCACTAATTGCTCTGCTCACTATCATCCAGTTTGTACTAAAAATGGAACCAAGTTTAAAAATATCTGTTTTGCTTTAGAAAATGGCATCAACACAAAAGAAGTTTCTTATCAGAATTGTAAATAATCACTTTGATTTTTAAAAACCTATTTCATGATGCACCTTACTTGTCTTTTATTAAGTGCTCTAAGGCATAATACCCGGTTACTTTAATATTTGTTTTTGAATAATAGATACCTGCCCGGTATGCATTACCTATCACTAAAGGCTGAATTATAACTAATATCAGTAGTGTCGAAGCTATACTGTGAAGTAACTTCCTCTTCATTTCTTTCTTATCCATATAAAAAACCCTCAATTCATTACTTTTAGACTATTTTGATCCAAGAGATAAAGAAATAAACTAAATTTCCTTCCTTTAATTAACTTTTGTTTACTAAATTATAATTTTCTTACTTACTCAAAGGTAGTTATCAATTTAAAAACGAAGTTATTTCTCGCTATTTATTAAAAAAGAAAATGAATATCATAGCATATTTTTTATTTTAACAAATACTTAAACAATAAGCAGCTGACAATTTCTAGACAATTCAACCTATTCATTACAGTACCTTACCATAGATCAGTTGGCCCCAATATTGCTTGATTTTAAGATATAAAAACAAGGGAGAACAAAATGAATGACTTTAAAGCAATTTTTGTTTTAGTAACGGCAATATGTAATTTTTTAATTGTTAATATTGCCTATACTAAAAGTGACGTAATAAAACCTTCTCAAGGCTTGATAAAATGTGGTGAAGTAAAGGATCGTACTTATTCTGGATTTTTTGATAATATTTTAGACTACGTTAATCAAGCAGATAAGCAATCTGCTTCTTCTAAATTATTTTGTAATAATCCTATAAAAGCGATTTGCCACAATAATTCCTATAAAGATAAAAATCTATGTACAGGTTCTGACTGTAACAAAAATTATTTAAGCAAGGTAGAGTATGAAAATGTGTTAAAGATAGCAAAAGAACAGTATGGTTTTTCCTCATTGAAGCAGATGAGGAAGGAATTTCATCCAACGAGTGAGGCTTATGAAGGTTTGAAAAATTTGGTTTTGCTTACAGAAATATCAAACCCTAAGTCCAAGCAAAACAAAAAATTTTACAAAAATATTAGATACACTCTTCATGAAGTAAAAAACAATTTAATAAATTCAATTAGATCAAAGAGTTTTATTTCTAACTCAAAGAAAATAAAGATGATAAGAAAAATAGAAAAAGTTAAATTTCTATCTTTTGAAGATATATATAAAAATGAAGATGCGGCAGAAAGGTATTTAAATCTTTGTGGAGGTCATGGTTTTTATGGGTCTTCTAATGCATCAATGAATGGATCGTATAATACACTTATTATTTGTCCAAGAAATGCATTGGAGTTTAAAAATTCGGGTACAGGTTCTGCCTGGCAATTAAGAGATCAACTTAGTAGCCTTTTAGGTCATGAGTTCGGGCATCTATTTGATCTTGGAGATGATGATGATATACGTAACACACTATACAGAGGTGCTTGCGGAGTCATGATTTCATGTGATCCAAAAATCTCTTTAAATTATGGGTATATGAATAAATGTATTGAAAATGTTTACAAAGATGAACTTTGGAGTTCTTCTAAGGGTTATTTTGGAGAAATTCGAAGTGACTACTGGAGTAATGAAGTATTATCTCAGACATTAAAAAGATACAAAAATAAAAGTGATAAAAGAAAATTAAACCTCTTGAAAAGAAGTTTTGCCAGTTATTGTAACGCTGCTGTTCGGAGAGGTTTCTTTGGGGACGAAGGGTATCATTACGGAGGAGAAGGAGAACATCCTTCACATAGATTTAGAATTGACATGATGAGACGTCATCCCGAAATTTCTAAATTAATGGGTTGTAAAGATAATCATTATAATGGCAAACAATATTGCGGGATGATGGGTGAACAGTAGGATTAATTTAGGCTATGAATTGAGAATCATCATTCCAATAGTTGGTAATCATGAACGTCTTCTGCCCTTTTAATGCAATGGACACAAGGGGTATCTTTTTTGCCAGCACCATAACAACGCTTACTTTTAGGTCTTGAAGAGATTCCATTTCTGGCCCAACCTCCAATATTTTGAGCAAACTTTTTAATCGAGACGGTGCAAGATTCTGGATTTTCTGGATTACATTTATTTTTTCCAAAACACTTTTCTTGAAGACAACGGTTAAAAGCCTTACATCCTTTGTATCGCACTTTTTTGTTAAAGCAAGTGCGACATTTTGAATTTCCTGCCCCAAAGGCAGAAACGTTATCAAAAATACGTCCATTTCCCATATAAAATGCCCAGTGATGTCCATCATTGGGCTTATGGTAACAACGTTTTTTACTACAATGACATTTTGTGTGAATCATCATTCCTACTTCTAAATTTTCTTCACTTAAATCATTGATTGAAAGTTTATTTAATTCTTTGGAGCTTCTAGGAACTTTCCTATAGTTAATATATTGATTTCTGATTTCACCACGTCTCTTTCCTGTTCGGAGAAAACTTTGATTAATATTTACATTCATTAGACCCTTTTGAGCGTAGTATTTTTGCAGCTCTTGAGAGTAAGCAAGACCTACTCCCATAGTGGTACCAAGGCATTGTAGTGCCCCACGATTGTATTTACATATATTTGTTAGATAGTTTTTAACCGCATTTTTTGCTAGTTCCTCCTTAGGTGAGAAGATATTATTTACATAGATAAATAATGGTTTTAGCGGGCGTAAGGTTTGACCAAGTGACTTGTTACTATCAAAATATTGATTCATATTACTTGCTTGACACTGGCAGTTGCCATTTGCACAGGTAGATATTGTTTCAGTTAAAGTCTCCTCCATATCATTAGCGATATGAGAGCTCCCATCTTCACAAATAGTTCCATCCTCTAAGGTGTGCCCAAAAGCAATGTTCGAGTAAATAAGTAATTAAGTAATTAAATAATAAAATAAAAAAATAATATTTGTTGCATTTTAATACCTCTATCCATCTTATCATCATTATAACAAAACATCTAAGGATTATTGATAATATTGTTTTAATGACAGTGAATACTACCAAGAAAAACGTTGCTTTTATAACGCTATTTAATTTGATGATATCCTTTTTAAACTGTTAGATTATTTAGGGAGTTTTCCCAATTAAAATGGGAATTTAGTGATAAGTATAAATATATCATGATAGACTAATATCAAGATACAAATTATATGCAATTTAAAGCAGTAAGGGCCTCAAGACTAGTGAAGCCAAGTAATATCTTGTGGAACCTAGATGAGAACGTTTTGATAGAAAAGATAATAAAGTTAAGGCCTGTCAGAACACCGAATTAGATCAGTAGGAAAATGAGGTAAGTATTTAATAATCTCTTTTCGTTTATTTATTTTATTACAGGTAAACCCTATGGACTAGGTCTCCTTTTAAAATTATCCGTAAATGGATCAAAAAAAAGAAAATTTATACAATTAATGGTGCAATATATTCAGGCTTAAAATCTCTTTTACCGATAAGATGACATGAGAAATTTTCTATTTATTAGTATATTACTTCTTTTTATTACTAATACTCACGCAAATGACTTTTGTTTAAGTGAAGTACCTTCTCTTATCTCGGAGGGAAATAATCAGATACTTTCTACTAATTATTCAGTTCACCAATGCTCAATTGACCACCTCTGTTTTAACTCTAAAAGAGATCAATTTTGGGCCCAAAAAAGAGTCGATGGTGATTTAATGCTCAGTAGAGTAGCTGAACTTGATAATATTGATACCAGTAGTGGAGTTGCTGTTATTGATTCTGGTTTTGATGAATCAGGTTCGATAGATGGCTTACATCAAACTCCTAGATACGTCGTTAACAATAATTTCTCTAAAGTTCCTAGAGTTGATTATGGACATCATGGTACAGCAGTTACAGGGTTAATAGGAGGCAAAGAGGGGGTTGGACTTGCTCCTAACTCTCCTCTTTATATTTATAATTTTTATTCAGAAATAAAAAATGATCAACAAGCAGGACTTGATGCTATCAATGATGCCTGTGATCGAGGGGTGCCAATTATCAACTTTTCTTACTATCCTAAGGTTGGGGACGCAAAGTTTTATTTTAGGTACGATATTATTGATAGTTTAAAAAAGCGAGGTTGTATCTTAATTATTTCAGCTGGCAATGATGGATATAAAAAAGACTTAACCTATAATAAACCCAATGATTCTATCATTACAGTTCGTTCTACTAATACCTTCCATTATAAATCAAATTTTAGTAATGAAGGTGAAATAGCTGCTCCTGGTGAATTTGTTTATACTTTAAACTCAAAAGAAGGTCGTGAGTACAAAGAAAGAATTTCTATGTCTAATGAATCTTGTGATGGCAGTGTTGGCCCTGCAGGAAAGATGCAATCAGGAACAAGCTTTGGAGCTCCGATCGTTACAGCTATAACAAAACAAGTTGAGTCCATTTTAAGGGCAGGGCCTGGATATTTAAATATCCCTCCTGAAAATCGAGTTGACCTAATTACTTCCATTATAAGTGCTTCTAGCGTTAATGGGGTCATCAATGGATATAGAGCAGTTGAGATGGCTATTTTATTTAATAAAAAAAGAGAAGGAGTTTCTCCAAAACTCATTAAAAACCCCTATAAATTTTCATTATTTAAAAATAAAGAAATAAATCCTGATTCATTTATCAACTTCAAGGCAGAAGATTTTAATATAAATCTTTCTATTAAATATCAATCTCTTTGTAAAAGTAATGAATTGATTTGTGATAATAATGATCAATGTGAATTTAAAAAGTGTTACGATAATCTCAGAAAGAAACAAGCAATATGTAAAAAAGTTTCATCTAATGAATTATCTAATATATTAAATCAGCTAGAAAGATCTGGTAATATCGATGCCCTCTCTAGATTTTACTCAACAAAGTATTCTGGAGACCCATTGAGAAAAACTTATGAAGAAATGATACCATTATTTGAAGACTATCTATCACGCCCAGAAGGACCATACAAAGACCTTCTTTTATCTAGTATTTTTCGCTATCTTGGTCACGACTTATCGAAAAAACTCCCTGATCATATTCAAATTATTTTAGATGAAGAAGGTATGAGGTTATTAAAAGAAGAACTTGTATCTGCCGATACCGTGGAAAGTATTAACCAAATATTCTTAATTAAAATAAGAAGAGATTCATTAAAAGAAAAAGGTAGGGATATATCTGACAACACCATTGATAAAAAATTCTGGAAGGATTTCCTATCACTACCAAATGAAAAAGTTCAATTTTTCTCAAATAAGTCTATGAGGCAAGGAATTACTTATACTGTTCCAAAAGGCTTAATCGAATTTGCACAAACCGATCTCCATTTAAAAAGTGGAGATGAGTTTATGAACTCTTTACATATATTAAATATTTCAAATGAGCTTAAGGAAAATGAAGTTAATATTATTTTAAACAAAATAATAACAGGAGAAATTGATTTCGATTATGGCGTACAACTATTATCTATTCCCAACTTTACAGGTAAGAGAGCTCTTGCATTTTTTAAAAAACATTATAAAAAAATAGCAGAAGGCCTGATGGGTGATCAATTAGTTTTATCGTTAATAAATAATGGGGATATTAGACAAAAAGATTTTTTAACAGTCCTAAAGTACTTTAAGCTAAAAAACATTGATGGTTTCTTTAAAAACTCTCAAGTAGAATTAATTAGACAAACTAATGAATCTTTAGCAAATTATCTGGATCAAAACTTATAATACTAATCCATAGCAATTGTTACTTCTTCAACAATGTTACCGTAAACAGTATGACGGCGATCTAGGTGAGAGTTGGTGCTAGAGCAACAAAAGCTGAATGATTTCAGAAAGCTAAAAGATATATTTTAATTTGGAGGAGACGGCCGGAATCAATTAAATGAATTCCAATCTTCTTTGAAAATATAATAAATTCATGTGTTTAATCAACAACTAAATTACTAACCGGCCCAATAACTTACTATATTTTATTAGATTCTTACAATCATTTTTATATTTTCAGCTCCAATTTAGTTCTTAGAAAAATGCTTCATAAGATGAATTAATAATACACATATCCTATTACTTTAAGATAATAAGACTAATTGTAATCATTAACAGCGTATTCTTTTCAATTTTGGTCACAAGCATTGTTATATATACGTGCAATTGATAGAAATAATTTATTTTATATTTATGGAGATTAGATGAAAAATAAATTAATTTTACTTACCTTTTTATTATCTCTTAATTGCTTTGCAGACTGTGAGAAATCTTATGAAGTTTTTAATAGTAAGATAAAACAACGAGGAAAAATCCTCTCAACAGTTGGTCTCGCTTCACCTCCTGCTGGAGTCCTTTCTTATTTGTTTGCCATCAGATTTGATATTCCTATGATAAGTGCGCACGTGTTAGGTAATGCTGGCCTTGGTCTAACGACTGTTGCTCCTGCGATTACTTTGGCGGGTGGAATTAGTTATATTAAAGCTTCAACTTACTTGTGGATAAATAAAATTATTAGGCAGTCAAAAGTGGGAATGGGTAAGGACTTAGAAGAATGGACAGAAGATCTCAATGACGAATTTGATTCAGATATCACTACCTATGAAGTTGCCTTAGTTGTTAATAATGCAAATTCCAAAAAGGTGTTTTGTCCAACAGATCAAAAACCTTTTAGTAAACTTGAATTTAAAGATTATGTTACTCAAGAATTGTATTAAAATAGGTTCACTCATAGGAATTCTTACTTGTATCTATTAAACGCAAAAGTGATTACAAATAAGGAATTTACTTCCATGTACTTAAAAAAAAACAAAGTACCATTATGTGCGATCTCAACGTAAACGTTTATTGATCTATCTTAGTTTTTAGCACTTTTATAGTAACCGGTCCCAATTCCGATTAAAGTGAAGCCTTCCGCTCCTTTACTTCTGGCCTTCGACAAAGGAGTTCTCGTTACGTTCTTAGGTGTTACAGTAGATCCTTCTTCCTATTGGCCCCGAGACTTCCCGACTCTCTCAATTGGTTTTGGAGATGCATTATCGAACTTTACCGAAAGTCTCTCAGGTGAATTAGATCGATAAGTCACAGAAGATAAAGTTGACGATATTATCAATCTTGGAAATCAAAGCAGAATTTTTGCCCTGATACTTCAAAAACCCACTATACAAAAAAAGAAGTATTTAATTATGTTAAAGAAATCTTATAAACATATTTTCTAAAGGGTCAATTCATTTGAGATATAAATGAAACGGGATATCGCTTATTGAAAAAAGTGATTAAGCTCTCGAGGAAGATTTTGAACATCAAATTCAGAACAACTTCCTAAATCGTAAAGTTTTCCATCAGTTAGAAAGGCCAAATTATCACCAACTTCCAATGCTTCCTGAAGGTCGTGAGTTACTATTATTGATGTGCAAGATTTTTCTCTAAGAAACTCTTTAACCTCTCTTTTCACTCTTTTTTTGAGGTAAGTATCGAGCTTACTGAAGGGTTCATCAAGTAAGCATAAACCTGGATTAGGAGCTAGAGTTCGAGCAATCGCAACTCTTTGTTGCTCACCTCCTGAAAGCTCATGGGGAAACTTATTTCCATAGTCCTTTAAACCTAATAATTCGATCCAATATTTTGAAATTTCTTCTTTGTCTTTTTCTAGCCCAAATGAAACATTATCATAAATATTTAAGTGAGGGAAAAGGTTAGCACTTTGAAAAATAAGACCAATTCTTCTTTTTTCAGGTGGAACAAAAATACTTTTATTTGAATCGAGTATCAAGTCACCGTTAATTTTAATTTCTCCAATATTTGGTTTTAAAAATCCAGCAATACAGTCCAAGAGAGTTGATTTACCTGTTCCTGAAGGACCTAGTAGAGAAAGTATTTTTCCTGATTCAACCCTAATATTTAATTGATCTAGGATTTTATTTTTACCAAAAAAATGAGTTAAATTTTTAACTTCAAGCATCAGACAAAACCTCAAATTTTTTTCTCGAAAAGAAAGTAACCCCAAGGGCCAATAAGACTAAACAGCTTCCCGCAATTGCAGCTCTTTCCCATTCCCCTTCTGACGTTAATTCATATATTTTTATTGCTAAAGTATCATGGCCAGTTGGCCTTAGCATCAATGTTAAAGGCATTTCCTTAAATACTTCTAAAAACAAAAGGATAAAAACTCCCCAAGACGTTGGCAAAATCATTGGAAGATGTAGTTTTGTCCACATTCTGAAGCCACTTTGTCCTAAACTTAGGGAGACTTTGTCTAGCTCTATAGGTATTAGCTCTAATGGGCCTTTAAAGTTTCTGTATGAGACGCTTAGAAACCTGATAAAGTAACCGACAATCAAACTACACAAAGATAATCCGACACTCATTTCCAATCCCAAAAAATTGAAGATAAAGGCTATAAAAATAAATACTGCGACAGCAATAACATTACCAGGGATAGCATAACCTATGAGACTAAAAGAGAGCATTATTTTTTGGAAATTTCCAACGCCTTGTCGTTGTATGAGATTTAAAATTATTCCACCAGCAAGAAGAATAATACCTGCAACTAGTGAGAATATGAATGAGTTCTTAATAAGAGAACCATAATGATTTCCCCATTCTAATGTTAAAGTTTCCATTGACCATATAATTAAAGTACATAAGGGAATAATCAGGGAAAAACAAACCACGCTCCAACAAAACATTGAGAGCAAAATCTGATTTACCCTAGAAAGTTTAAAAAGTGGAGGCATTTGACCAAGACAATTTTTACTCACAAAGGCCCTAACTTCTACCTTTCGCTCCCAACAAATAATGATGATCGCAATGACTAGAAGAAAAAGACTAAGTCTAGAAGCCACACTAAAGGAAAAAAGGCCAGACCATGCATTATAAATACTAGTAGTAAATGTATCGTAATTAAAAGCTGAAACTCCTCCAAAATCCGAAAGTGTGTCTAATGATACTATGGCCATTCCTGATAAAATGGCTCCTTTTAAACTTGGTAAAATAACAAGCGATAAAATTTGACGGCGGCTCTTCCCTAAACTCATTGCTGCTTTGACTTGATCATAGCCAATCTTGCAAAGTGTATTACTGGAAGTGAGAAATAAATATGGAAAGAGTCCCAAGGAAAAAACTAATGAGACCCCTAGAAAACTTTTTATGGGTAAATAGACATGCAAATCAAAACCGTTTGATCTCAAGAAACTATGAAAAAAGCCAGAATATTCAAAAATCCCCAAATAAATAAAGGACAAGACATATAGAGGAAAGGCCAAGGGTAATATGGATAAAACCATTAGTATTTTCCGCGCTTTTATATCGGTAAGAACCAAGGTCAAAGCCATTCCTACTCCCATTAAAGTGGAAAAGAAAACAGTGGTCAAAACCAAAAGGATTGAATTAAGAGAAAGCGAACCAAGTTGCTTAACAGTAAACTCCCAGGTATCCAGATCTTCAGGTTTTAAATTAAAAGACTTAAAGACTAAGACGCAAAAAGGGCCTAAAACAATTAAGGCATATAGACTCAAGACTAATCGATTATTTATAATTGACTTCATTCATAAGTTTGATTGCATCTTTTTGCAATATTCCTGCTTTTGTTAGCTGAAAAGTTGAATTAGATTTAAATGTTCCCCATTTATTCACAACAGGATCATTTTTGATCGAGGGATTAGCGGGATATTCCATATTAATACTGGCGAAAGAGCCTTGTGCCTTTTCAGAACTCAGCCACTCTAGCAACCTTAAGGCTTCCTTTTTATTCTTAGAAGTTTTGACAATCCCAGCACCACTTACGTTAATATGAACACCGTAAGAGTTTTTTTGGTTTGGCCAGAATAGCTTTATTGGTAGTTTAGGATCTTTTTTAATTAATCTTCCAAAGTAATAAGTGTTAACTATACCAACATCACATTGTCCCGCAGCAATAGACTTGAGAACTGAAGTATCGTTTGAGAATATTTCAACATTATTTTTAACCCATCCTCCTACTACTTCTTTAGTCTTCTGATATCCTAGCTCTCCAATGAGCATGGCCACTAATGATTGATTATAAACTTTTTTAGATGTCCTTAAGCAAATTCGGCCTTTCCATTTTTCAGTTGCTAAGTCTTCATATGAATTAAGTTCACCGTCTTTCACTTTATTAAAATTATAAGCTATTGTTCTCGCTCTAACTGAAAGTCCAAACCAATTATTTTTTAAATCTTTCAAGTGACTTGGGATATTTTTGCCCAGTACTTTAGAATTTGTCGATTCAAGAATTCCTTCTTTCGCCGCAAACCAAAGGTTCCCAGCATCCACAGTCATAAATAAATCTGCAGGTGAATTATTACCTTCTGCCTTTATCGTTTGGATTAATGCACCAGATTTTCCAGTTCTGTAATTTACTTTTATGCTGGTTTCTTTTTCAAATTGTTTGAAAATTTCTTTTACAAGATGTTCTTTTCTGCTCGTGTAAACTGTCAGGTCTGCAAATGCAACGGAAGAAATAAAAAAAGTTAAGATTGTTAAATATTTCATTTTAATTACCTATCTGTATTATAATTTAAATTTCAGTTAATAAATCTATGTGGGCGATAACTTCTTCTATTTCATCATCAATTTTCGTACGAAGATCTTTGGTTAAGGTTATTTTACTTGTAATGATTGCAACAGTCGCAGGATGAACAATAAGTTCTTTTGCATCTAAGCAAATATCATCTGTGTTGGGAAGTGCAGATCCAAGATGGAACTGTTCCTCAATTTCCTCAAGAGAAAGTTTGCTCATTGCATTCGCTCGACCCATAACAAAATTCATCAATTCCATGCATTCAGGATGCTCTTGCTTAAATCCAATCATAATTGGCCTAGCAAGTTCAATCAACTTCAAAGACATAGACTTTATTTCTTCTTTAGTCGCTTTAGATTTATTCTTAGATAATAATTCAGTAGCACTTGTCTTGTAAGTGGTAATATCTTCTTTATTAATAATAATAGTTTTCTTCGCAATATTGGAACAAGAAACTATTGATAATAGTAATAATAATAATAAACTTTTCATTTTATCTCCATATCTTAAAATATTTTTTTCCTGTGAAAAACAATGCTGTTAATAAACCGCTTATCTCAATTAATGTTTGCTATGTCAAACCTATATTTCCTAATAGAAACAGTGTGAATATTTTTCTAAGACATCTATGAAACAAGCCTGGAAACACTTAATTATTACTAGAGTTTGTTCGATGAGCTTACTACGTAAATAGTCTTGCTGCGGAGCTAATACAGTTGGAAAGGTTATTGCAATTGGAGGAAACGGTCGGAATCAATTGAATGAATTATTCCCCTCCCCCTCTAAGAAGATAGAAAAATCAAGCACTTAACTGATTAATCTCTAGGTGTAAAATTTATTTACTAAAAGAAAAAAATGGAATGATAAATCACTAAATGTGTAAAAGTCTTTGTTATATATTTGTTAGTTATGGACTTGTCAGAAATCCTTCTAAGTAATCCTCTAGTCCTGTACCATCTTCGTCAGGAAACGCATACTCACTTTTAACAAGTTTTCCATCTATATAGAGATTGAATATAGGGCTACTCGTAATAGCTTCTTGGGATGCGATGTAGTTAAGTTCATAAAAGTTTTGTGAATCATTAAGATTTACCTGTATTAGCCAACAATAATCTTCTTGAGAAGACTAAAACATAGGTTATTTTTTCATTACAAGGTTATTTACCTTACACTAAAGCACTTTATTGATAATCAAAATTTGTGGACCGTAAAAAAAAGAATCAGTACTCAACTGATTGCGACAGGCGCCGGGGGTAAGGTGAGGATGGATTCAACCTATCAGCAAACATGTAACGGCCTCAAGAGTAGTGAAGCCCAGAAATCTCTTGCGGAACGCCACGACTAACAAGATGAGAACGTTACGATAGGAAAGATAATAAAGTTAAGGCCCGACAGCACAAGTTGCAAGGGTGCAATAATTTCTTTTCGTTTATTTTTTTTCATTACAGGTAAATCCTAATTTTTGTTAGAAAGTCCCTATTTTACTTTTTATTGGCGCAATCGTCTACAAACTAAAATTTAAATCCAAGTCCCGAATTAAATTGATAATAATTATCTTCCAAAGATTGAGTATAAGTAACGTTTAAATTCACTTTTGGATCTTTACTCGATGTACCCATTATTTGGTGACTAAGAGTGGTTGTTAAAGAAGTTCTTGAACCTCCAGGCATAAAAGCGTGCTGATTGTCTTCTTCGGTTGGCGTCAAAACTCCCATATTAAATGCGGTTTCTCCAAGAGGATTTTTTACTCCCACTCCACCATTGACAAACATAGAATCTCCATATTCCCTAAACACATATAGAAATCCTGCATTTAGTCGAACATCAGGACTGACCTGATGATCGACGCCCAAATCAATTCCCACGTGATTGCTCACAAGTGTTGGATTAGCACCTAAAAGCCCGCGAATATCGTCTAATCCTGGAGTAATTTGAGTATAAACATTTCCATGTAAACGAGTTTTAAGATCCTTCGTTCTATAATCAAATTGGACTCCGCCATCTAGGGTTACATCGCCATCCCCTGTCCAAGTAATACCTGTTTTTCCGCCCTCTACTCCTGTCGCCGCAATTCGAGCGGCCACATAGGGTCGCACTTGAAAATTTTCACTAATATTTATAGGAGCACCAACTTCTTGATTAAATCGTAAATAAAACATATTAACACCGGGATCATCCGCTTGATCTCCAGCAAACTCTCTTCTAGCGTAGGCCATCCCAAAATTTCCGCTCTGATCTAATCCATCAAAAATTTTTGCTCTATTCTTTTTTCCACTTCCCCAACTGACATGAGAGGCCACTCCAAAAACCGTATCACCATTAGATAATTGTGTTGCAAATATTCGTCCGTGTAAGGGGCCTTTACCTCCCCCAATTGATATTAAATTATAGTTTTTTCTAATCATCGGATCAAAATCTTTCTTTATGTTTCCACCTACAACCGAGTTTAAAATAAGGCCCACTTGTGAAGGTACGGCCGCTACCATTTCTCCTCCACCTTTTCCATTTGGTTTCCAAAGACGATAAGTGATACCAACGTCTTTTCGACGATCTTGCGTTAAAGCATCGACTCCACTTCTTTCCGTTTCAATAGTGTTAGCACTATAATCGATTTTATGAACTGCTTTAGGGTTTTTCGGATCAGTGGCAACCAAAGTAACGTGGTAATTTCCAGGAACCGCAAACGAAAGGCCATAAACGTTATTTTCGTTTCCCATTTTTTTTAAGATATGCGCCTGGCACATAACAATATCTCGGCAAACTCCTTTAGGATTTTCTGTTCCTAAACTGGAAATGATATCATCACAATCGGCAATATCATCAGCCGAAAGAACCTGATCGGCCCGATCATAATCATAATTGGCCCACATGGCGCCGCCCATTTTGGCGATAAATCGCATTTGATCTTCAAAGGACATCCTTTTACCCATATCCCTATAAATGTCATCTCTTTTTGATTTATCGGCGTTGACAATTTTATTTCTCCAGTAGTGATCAACGACATCTTGAGAACTAACATTTTGAAACTTGCTTGTATGTGAGTCTATATGAGGCAAAAGTTCGTCAAATGGACGATCATACATATTATCACCGAGCAACAACCTTAAAAAACTTAAAGATGATTCAGCGTCGTCACTAAAATTGGCGTCATTGTATTGATTTCTGATTCCTGAAGTTGAAAGAAAACCATTGATTCCATAACTCTCTATTTGAATATCTACATAAAATTTTTCTTTTTCTTCCTTTTTCTTATTACTTTCTTGATCCTTACAATTAGAATTATCTGTCGATGCCAAATTTGTAACTATTCCCTCCCTTTCGGCCTGTAAAAAACCATTTTGCAATAAAACTTCTCCCTCTTTTGAAGATAGTATTCTGGTCTTTTTATCGAGTAAAATAGAACGCTTAATAATTGGTCCGGTGTCCTTAATAAGTTTATTAGCAGATTTAAGCCCAACAATCTCTCCTTCATTCGAAAAAGAAGGGACAACAGAAAATAAAGAAAAAATAACAAAATATGACAATAGAAAACTAGTTTTTCGCATTTACTCACCTCACACAATTTTAGACATATTTATTTATAGATATTAAGAGCACAAAACATGCCAAAATACACAAGTAAATTCAGGCAGTTATGATATGAGGTCATCCAAAAATAAAGCAGCTGTATAAGATCTAAGCACAGTGTTCAATCTTCAAATATTTTGAATTTTTAATCTTTTAAAATACGATATTCTGCTTCGATTGAACCAGGTTTAGAGGAATTATTTTTTTTGCGATAAATATTCTTATCTTCAAGGTCTGATTGAGCTTTTTTCTTTATACCTTTAATCAGCTTCCAGTTGCGAAAGATAGAACGAATAAAAACAAA
>CAYRDP010000004.1:0-68836 GCA_964423165.1 uncultured Bacteriovoracaceae bacterium
ATAGATCAATAAACGTTTACGTTGAGATCGCATATAATGGCACTTTGTTTTTTTTTAAGTACATGCAAGTAAATTCCTTTTATTGGAAATCAGGTTTTTATAAGATTGCTTATGCTGCGAATGCCCATATCCCCCTATGCTTTATTGATTTTAAACATAGAAAAGCAGGGGGTGGCACATCCTATCTATTGACTGGAAATATGGAAGAAGATATAAACTTTGTTAGAAATTTCTACTCAAGTGTTAATGTAAAATTCCCAGATCGAGCTAGCAAAATATTTTAAAAGAGGAAGAGTAATGTATATGGAGAGAATACTAATATTATAGGAGATGACATGAAAATTACTTTATTAATTACTTTATTAATTACTTCGATGGCGGCCAATGGGCAATCATTATCGAGTTTGTCTAGAGGCAATAAATTTAATCCTGCAATTGGACTTAATGCTTTAACTTTATTTAAAAATGGTTCAAGGGATTCTGATCAAGATGGTTTTTCTATTCAAGAATTGGAGCTGCAGTTTAGCTCTGATGTCGATGCATATTTTAGAGCAGAAGCAACAATCGGTTTGCACCAAGAGGAAAGTGAAGATTCAGAACACTCTCATGAATTTAAAGTTGAGCCTGAGGAAATATTTGTTGAAACTATTTCATTGTCAAAAGTAACAATTAAAATAGGTAAGTTCTACGCCGATTTTGGAAAATATAACTCTGTACATTCCCATGCCCTTCCGTTTATTTACAGAGGTAAAGTTCAGGAAAGTATGTTTGGAGAAGAAGGTCTAGCAGAAGTAGGTCTTGGAGCTTCTTTTCTTGCCCCATTAGGGTGGTTTAGTGAAATATCTGTACAGGGATTGCAACCGACTAATGAAACAGTCTTTGTTGATTCTCATCATAAAACGGCATATTTGTTAAAGTGGAAAAATCTTTGGGATTTAAGTGACTCAATGACCTTAGAGGTTGGAGTTTCTGGTCTAGCTTTTTCCAATCACTCTCATGAAACAAATGTTGATGAAAAGACAAGTATGTACGGATCGGATTTTACTTTTAAGTGGAGACCTGTAAAGGATGGAAAATCTTCTTCTTTTGTTTGGTCAACAGAGTTTATTCATAGGAATAAGAGCGGTTCAACAAATGACAAGAATGGGGGAGTAACATCATTCTTTCGTTATCAAATGTCCGAGAGATGGTATACTCAGCTCCAATATGAATTTTTAGGAATAGGAAAAGATAAAAGTGTTAATGATCTAAATGCATATTCAGCATTAGTTGCTTTTATTCCTACTGAGTTTTCTTCAATTAGATTGCAATATGATAGTATTCATAATGCTGGCGATAAGCCTGAAAAGAAAATTACTTTGCAGCTAAATACGAGTCTCGGTGCTCATCCGGCCCATGTGTACTGAGAGAAGAATGATAAAATATATTATCTTATTTTTAATGATGGGATATTCATTTAGTGCATATTCTAAAATTAAGATTTTCACAACAACCAGTAACTTGGCAGATATTGTTCGTATTATTGGAGGAGATGAAGTTTCTGTTGAAAGTCTTTGTAAAGGAATTCAAGACCCACATTATTTAGAGGCAAAGCCTAGTTATACTTTTAAACTATCTAAGGCAGATCTACTCGTTAGTATTGGACTAGGACTTGAGGAGGGTTGGCTTCCATTAGTTATTAGAGGAAGCAGAAATCCAAATATTAGAGAGGGAGAGAAGGGGCGCTTAGTTGCTTCTAGAGCTATCAACCTTTTAGAAATAGAGACAAGTAGTATTTCTAGATCACAAGGAGATGTACATCCAGGAGGAAATCCACACTTTATGTTAAGTCCTCAGAGGGCGATTGAAGTTGCTCAGTTAATATATTTAAAATTATCAGATTTTAATAGCGCAAAGAAATCAGTATTCCACCAGAGGTTTAAGAACTTTGAATCTAAGTTAAATAAAAAAATAAAAGAATGGAAAGGAAGAATAGAAAAAGGAAAAAATGTAATTTCTTATCATAAAACTCTGACTTATTTTTACAATGACTTTGGAATAAATAACGTAGATGTTTTAGAACCTAAACCAGGAATACCGCCCTCTGCATCTCATATTTTAAAAATTATTTCTAAAATTAAAAAAGAAAATGTGAAAAAAATTGTTATAGAAAATTATTTTGACGATACGATTGCTAAAAGAATTAAAAAAGATGTATCAGATGTTCAGATAGTAGTCGTTCCTGTAGCCGTAGGTGGCAAAGATGGAATAATAGATATCTTTTCACTTTATGAGTATCTTGTAAGTAATATCGGAACGTTTAATGGAAGCATTTAATTTTTTATTAGCACCCTTCTTTATGTGTTTAGTACTAGTCGGTATCCATTGCTACCTTGGACTTCATGTTTTAAGAAGAGGAATAATCTTTATTGATCTATCGTTGGCCCAAGTGGCAAGCTTAGGCAGTTCAGTTTCATTATTATTTCATTTTGAACATGATACGACTGGGTCCTATTTTATATCACTTGGTTTTACGCTTTTGGCCGCATTGTATTTTGCTTGGGGCAAAAAATTTGAAAAATACATTTCCCAAGAGGTTTTAATTGCCTTAGTTTATGCTTTTTCCTCATCGCTAGTCATTTTAGTTGTTAATATGATGGCCCATGGGTCAGAGCACATAAAGGAAATACTTGTTGGTAAGATCCTATGGGTTACCTGGGATGAAGTAATAAAAACTAGTATAATTTATGGAGGAGTTGCAATAATTCATTACATATTTAGAAAACAGATCTTAAGATCCACGTTGAATCGTAAACATAATGTAGTAAATATTGTTTGGGATTTTCTATTTTATGCTCTCTTTGGAGTTGTTATCACATCATCAGTTGGTGTCGCAGGGATTTTATTAGTATTTTCTTTTTTGGTTGTTCCGGCATTAATGAGTATGCAAATTGTTAGTAGTATAAGTAAACAAATGTTTTTGGGTTGGGGGATTGGAATTGTATTATCTATCCTAGGGATGGTTGTAAGTTATAAGCTCGATCTTCCAGCAGGTGCAGTACTAGTTGTTATTTTTACTTCATTACCAATTTTAACAGTTCCTTTTTTAAAAAATCGTTAATGTAAGAATATTATGTGGAGTTTCCAGCCTCATTAATTAAGTAAAATAATTCTGCTTATTTTTTGGAAGACTCCATATAAAAACTAATTAAAATATACACTTAAAATGAAACAAAGCGCAGTGTGGTATTTCTAAGATGAATGTACAAGGTTTATATTGTTATATTACGATAGAGATACGACTAGAGTTTTATAATTCAATAAAGTAGTTACGTTGAGACTGACCTGTATTGTCAGTGCGTTACTCTTACAGTTAAGGATGATATTGCTCGTGAGTTAACTTGATGAAAGTCATGAATTAACTTGATAAAATCTCTTTAATCATTTATCATTTTCTCAAAACAAATGAATAAACTTTACTATTTTTAGCAATTTAAATAATGCTTTGCTTTAGATAAATTCAAGGATATTTAATGGGACACAGCAAGACTATTTCAGAACATAATGATCCACAATTTGGAAAAGCAACTCCTGGTAAAATAGGGATGTGGATTTTTCTTACAGCTGATGCAATGTCTTTTGCCGGCTTTCTTATTGCTTATGCTGTTTTAAGGTCAGCACAATCATGGCCAGACCCGGTAGAGGCTTTGGGAGGTGTTGAGCTTTCTGGATTTATGACTTTTCTTTTAATCTGTAGTTCTGTTTCTATGGTATTAAGTATTGACGCTTGTAAGCATCATGACAGAAAAAATATGCAATTTTGGCTTGGTGTAACAATAGTAGGTGGACTTGCATTTTTGGGGCTGCAAGTCTACGAATACAGCCATCTTATTAATGACCTTGGGATGACTTTTTCTAGTTATGCTAATGGAAATAACTTATTTTCTACAACATTTTTTAACATTACAGGTTTCCACGGCATGCATGTTTTTTCTGGTGTGTGTTATCTCATTGCTATGTACATAATGGGTGCTCAAGGAAAATTTGATAATGGCAATGTGAATATGTTGGAAATTGCAGGATTATTTTGGCACTTTGTAGATTTAGTTTGGATTCTTGTTTTTACATTTGTTTATTTATTATGATGAAAAATTGTTTAAGAGGCTTAATATTCACTACATTTTTTTATACAAGAAATTTGTATGCATGCCCAAGTTGTGTGGGCTCAACGGTTGATGGAAAAGATACAATTGTTTCCTATTTGTTGATGGGTTTTATCATATTGGTGATTATTGTGCCTTACACTGTAATTTTACAGTTAGTTTTAAAAAATAAAAAATCCACTATAGAGTGAAGGAATTATTATGAACAGAAAAGTTTTTAATTTAGTTATAATTTTGGCCGTATTAATCATCCCTACGGTGTTAACAGCTGGAGATGGAGTTTCTTTTTGGGATGCTATTACCCCGCCTGAAGATATTTCAGTTAATGGGCATTTAATTGACTGGTTATTTAATTATACCACTATTATGAATATTATTTTCTTTGCTTTTGTGTGTATTGGACTCTTTGGGTTTTCATATCTTTATTATTATAAAAGACATCCAAAACCTTATTATACTTATGGTAATAAAAAGTCTCATATTTTAGTTGGAACTATTATTGGAGCACTTGTATTTGTTTTTATAGATATGAATATTACAAGAGTCTCAAGCAATGATTTTATTAAAGTTTTTATTAATTGGCCGAAGGAATCAGAAAAACCAATTAGGGTAGAGGTCATGGCACAGCAATGGGCATGGACTTTTAGATATGCTGGAGATGATGGAGTTTTCAATACAGATGATGATATAATTACAGTGAATGATTTAAGGTTACCTACAAATCGAAAAGTAACCTTACAATTTTCATCTAAGGATGTCATCCATGCATTTTATTTACCAAATGTAAGAAGAAAAGTAGACGCGATGCCTGGAAGAATTTCTAGGATGTGGTTTGAATTAAGAAAAACAGGGGTTTTTGATATTGCTTGTGCTGAGATGTGCGGAGCTCACCACTATAAGATGCAGGCAAAGATGACTGTTTATAGTGAGAAAGATTTCGAAAGCTGGCGTGCGACGGCACAGAAATTGGCTTACTCTACTAATGACCAAGAAAACCTTGATAGTTATTGGGGATGGCCTTGGAAGTACTAATATAATAGTTTTTTAATATAGAGGATAAATAAAATGGCTTTTTTTGAACAACACATCCACGAAGAACCAAAGACATTTTTAAGTAAATATGTTTTTAGTTTTGACCATAAAGTAATAGCTAAGCAATTTTTATGGTATGGAATCTTCTTTCTACTAATAGGTGGCCTTATGGCCCTTATGATTAGATGGACTCTTGCAAATCCAACAGATCCTTTTCCTATAATAGGTTGGCTACTTTTTCCTGAAACAAATGGAGTAATTACTCCAGATACTTATGCAATGTTATTTACGATGCATGGAACAATTATGATTTTTTTTGCCATCACTCCTATTTTAATTGGATCTTTTGGTAATTATTGTATCCCATTAATGATTGGTGCAAGAGACATGGTTTTTCCTACACTAAATATGCTTAGTTTTTGGTTTTCTATGGCGGCAGGTATTTTAATGCTTTACTCTTTAGTTGTTCCAATGGGAGCAGCCTCTGGTGGATGGACCTCTTATCCAACTTTAAGTACTCTCGTTGGTAGTCCAGGCTCAGGTCAAACACTTTGGCTTGTTTCTCTGTTTTTATTTGGTATTTCTTCTACTATGGGGGCAGTTAATTATATTACAACTGTTATTACTTTAAGGGCCCCAGGAATGGGGTACTTTGATATGCCGTTAACAGTCTGGGGTATTTGGCTTACTTCAATTTTGAATGCGATTTTTGTTCCTGTTTTAGGTTCAGGTCTTTTACTTTTAGTTTTTGATAGGGTTTTTGGAACGACATTCTTTTTAGCAGGGGCAGCTGCGACAACAGGGACGGGAGATCCTATTTTATTTCAGCACGTTTTTTGGATTTTTGGACACCCTGAAGTGTATATTTTAATTCTTCCAGCTTGGGGAATTGTTTCAGACTTACTTTCTTTTTTCTCGCGAAAACCTGCTTTTGGTGCAAAGTCCACTGTTTTGTCTATGACTACAATTAGTGTTTTATCTATTGTCGTTTATGGACACCATATGTTTACAACTCAAATGAGTCCACTTCTAACACAATCATTTATGACTCTTACAATGACTATTTCTATTCCTTCTGCGATCTTTTTTACAAACTGGCTTGGAACTATATGGAAAGGATCCATAAGGTTAACTTCTCCTATGCTCTGTTCTTTAGGAGTAGTTTTTGTCTTTGGTTTAGGTGGGTTAACTGGTCTTTACCTTGCGACTGTGACAACTGATATGTATTTACATGATACCTATTTTGTCGTTGGTCACTTTCACTATACGATGGCAGCTTCTGTGTTATTGGGTGGTTTTGCTGGAATTTATTATTGGTTTCCTAAAATGTTTGGGAGAATGATGAATGAGTGTCTTGCTAAAATACACTTTTGGTGTTCATTTATTGGTGTTAATGGAGTTTTCTTTGGTATGCTTCTAGTTGGATATGGAGGAATGCATAGAAGAATTTTTAACCCATTTGTCTACGATTTTCTAGAAAAGTTAATGCCACTAAATAGCTTTATTACTGTCTCAGCAATTTTCTTAGGACTATCTCAGTCATTCTTTGTTTATAATTTCATAGCTTCTCTGATCAAAGGAAAAAAAGCTCCTGATAATCCTTGGAATGTTGGAACCTTAGAATGGACAATTCCTTCTCCTGCTCCTGTTTATAATTTTAAAGAAATACCAGTGGTTAAATGTGGGCCACATGAGTTAGGAAACCCAAGTTTGCCTGAAGGTAAAGATTTTCAATACCAAACTGAAGAGTTGGTAAAGGTATAAACTAAATGATGAGTGCAGATAAACAGCATTCAGGGCTGATAAATGCAAATAATATTGCAATAACGATACTTTTAGTTTCACTTGGAATGTTATTTGCTACTTTTTTACTTGCTTTATTAATGTATAAGTTAACTGCGACCAGTTGGCCTCCAATGGGTATGAAAGCAGTTAACGTTTATCCTCTTCTGCAAAGTAGCTTTATTATTATTTTAAGCAGTTTTACTTATATTAAGTTTCAAGGGTTCTTTTTTTCTAACAATGAAAAGTATAAAAAGCATTTGCTATATACAACAGTTTTAGGATTAGGATTTTTAATATCTCAGGTTTGGATTTGGAGCTTGTGGCATGAAAGAGGAATTACTGTGGATATTGGTATATACGGTTCTCTTCTTTATGTTATGACAGGGGTTCATGGTGCTCATATTATTTTATCTTTATTAGCATTATTTTATGTACACTATATTATAGAAAGAAAAGAAAGAAATAAAACTGAAATAATTATCTCAAATGTAGGTAGGATATGGCATTTCCTTACTATTATTTGGCTTATTATTTTGGCCACAACATTTATTTGGTAATTGAGGTACCTATGATTTTTTTGAGATTGTTAATTTTAGTTATGGTTTTCATGCTTTTTACTTCTTGTGTAGAGAAACATTTTAATAAAGATGTTACTTTTGTGGGAGGGAAAAAAGTAACAGCAGATACTCTTAATTACGGTCGTGAGGTCTATATGGAAAACTGTATGGCTTGTCATGGAGATAAAGGTGATGGGAAAGGTGTTGCTTCAAAGGGATTAGTTCCACCTCCTAGAGATCTGAGTTTAGGTGTTTATAAATTTGGTCATGTTATTTCAGGAGAACTACCAAGTGATAAAGATTTTTCAAGAATTATAAAAGAAGGTCTTAATGGTACAGCAATGCTTCCTTGGGACTTAACGAAAGAACAAGTTTATGCCGTGACTCAATATTTAAAAACTTTTGCTATGGATACTTGGACTGATAAAGAAGCCAGTATAGGGGAAACTGTCGTTGTTATGAAGGATCCTTGGGGAGAAGACAGAAGGGCGGAAGGGATTGCAAGAGGTAAAGAAGTTTATCATATTGAGGCAGAATGCCAAAGTTGTCATCGGGCATATGCAACACCTGCAGAGTTAAATATAATGAATCATAAAATTAATGGAGAAGATTACGATAGTTCTGATCCTGAACTTTATCAGGTAAAACTACAAGGCACAGAGTATGATTATAATGCAATTCCTCCGGATTTTACTTGGCACGATCTTAGAAGTGTTAATAATATTCAAGATTTATTTTTGAGAATTTCCGCTGGAGTTGGAGGAACAACAATGGCCGCATGGATCGAAGTATTAGAACCTGCTGATGTTTGGGCCGTAACTCATTATGTAGACTCATTAATAAATTTAAAAGATACAAAAAAACGAAGTGAACTGATGACGAAACTGGAAACGAAGTAAAATGAATAATACAGAACTGCAAGCACCTCTTTATCAAAGAATAGTTAGGAAACCTTTATTATGGTTTGTTGCAATAATATTTTTATTCTCTTGGCCAATTGTACAATCTGTAACAAGAAAGCTTCCTCCGCCCCTAAAGTCTTTTGGACAATTTCCAACTTTTAATTATACGTTGGAAAATAATAAAAAGGTAAATAATAATATTTTTAATGGCAAGGTAACAATAGTAAATATTATAACTGATAAATGTAAGGTAATCTGTCCTGGGAATATATCAGTGCTTCAGAAAATTCAAAAAAGAGTCCGAGGTCTGGGGCAAAAAGTTGCAATTATTTCGCATAAAGTAGCTGATGTTCCAATTGCTCCTGAGACGCTTAAGGAGATCTCAGATAAGTATCATGCGAATCCTTATGTATGGCATTTTACAAGTGGATCAATGGTTAACTTAAATCAAAAGAAGAATGAAACTTTTTTTCTTATTGATGGTAATGGGATTGTAAGAGGTAAATATGTATCTAATAAATCTGACATTAATAAAATGATGATTGATATAGGGTTATTAGCAAATAATAGTTTTAGCTATCAAAAATAAGGAATAATTATGACTGAAAATGTAACACATAAGTCAAACCACAGAAAAGGTTACTTTATTGTATTTGCTGTGCTTGCTCTATTAACAGTATTAGAACTAGCTATACCATCTCTTGAAGTTGCTTATTTTTATAGGGCCAGTTCATTAACATTACTTGCTTTCGCAAAAGCATTTGTTGTTGCTTATTATTATATGCATTTAAACGAGGAAACAGCATGGTTGAAATTTATTGCAATAATACCAATCTCTGCTGGCCTATATGCTACTATGTTAATCCTAGAAACTACTTTTAGATAAGGGACAAATCATGTCGACTGGAAAAACATCATCACTTATTACATCTGAGAATACTGAAATGATCAAAGAGGGGCAAGCATCGATACCTACTTGGCCTTTACTTATTTTTTTAATAATTATTTTTATTATTTTTAAAAAATTTATTTATACACCAGACCCAAAGAGGGACGGTAAGTAGATTATTAAAAGTTTAATTATTATTAAACTCATCACTGTGGAGCCATGCTGCCTCTTTAGGAGGAGTTTTAGTTTTGTCCCATTCATCAAGCATTCCAGGAGCAATATCTTTTAATTTCTTTAGTTGCTCAGGGGTAGAGGTTAGACATGTTAACTCTAATCTATGACCGTTTATATCAAAGAAGTAAATAGATTTAATTATTCCGTGATTGGTAACACCAAGAACATCTAATCCTTTGTCTTCTAACTCTTGTTTTGCTTCGATAAGTTTTGCCTCGCTTTCAACGCTAAAAGCAATATGCTGAACCCATTTGGGAGTATTGAGATCTCTGCTTAATGGCTTTTGACCTGTAATTTCAAAGAATGCCAAAATATTTCCATTTCCTGCATCTAAAAAAACATGCATATAAGGATTTTCTTCTTTAGTCGAAGGAACTCTATCCTCTGAAATTGAAACGAGTAAATCCATATTTAGATATTTTTTATAAAACTCTACGGTTTCTTTTGCATTAATGCATCGATAAGCAACATGGTGAATTTGTTTGATCTCTATCATTTGATTTCCTTTTGTTTATTATCTTTATAATATAATATAATTCAAAGGCAAATATTTATTCAATAGATAATATGTCTCTATATATTGGTTTAATTCAATACTTTTAAATAGTTATTTATATCAATAAATTGATTTATTATATTCATTTGTTCTTTACTTCAACTAAAATAATCTTTAGTTGAATTCACATATAAACTACACAATAATAGCAGGACAAATAAATGAGAATATATAAATGAAAAAAAAAGACAAAATTCAAAAACTTTTTTTATTGCTAGGACTTATTGCACTTTTTACTAGTTTAATTATGGTTAAACTTCAATCTATGGATACAGTTATGTCTATGTCTGTAGTTGCTATAATTATTGCAGTATGGTGGATTTTTGAGGTCCTTCCCTTGGCGATAACAGCATTAATGCCGCTAGTCACTTATCCTTTACTTGGAATTTCTTCAACTAAAGAAATAGCACCTATTTATATGAGTTCTGTTTTGCTTTTATTTTTAGGAGGTTTTTTAGTTGCAATCGGTATGCAAAGATGGAATCTACATAAGCGCATTGCTATGACTATTATTTCATTTTTTGGAAGTGAACCAAAAAAATTAATTCTAGGTTTTATGGTTGCAACTGCATTTTTATCTATGTGGATTTCAAATACAGCTTCTGCTGTAATGATGGTTTCAATAGGTCTTGCAATTATTAAAAATTACGAAGAAATTATTGGAGAAAATGAAAATTCCAATAATTTTGCTCAGGCACTTATGATTGCAATTGCTTACTCTGCAACGCTAGGTGGAATTGCTACTTTAGTCGGAACTCCTCCTAATTTGGCCTTCACACGTATTTATGCTATGAATTTTCCCGATGCTCCTAGCATCTCATTTGCCAACTGGATAATTTTTGGTCTTCCTTTAACCATTATTTTAGTTTTAGTAGCTTGGAAATTAATTGGTTTTATTTTAATGAAAGGACAGAATATTTTAGCATTAGACCCCAGCATTATTGAAGATGAAAAGAAGAAGCTAGGGCCTATTAGCTATGAAGAAAAATGGGTTTTCATTATTTTTATTACAATGGCACTTGCATGGATTTTTAGAAAAGATTTAAATTTGGGTTTTTTTATTATTCCAGGTTGGTCAAACCTTCTTCCATACAGTAATTATGTTGATGATGGAATGGTTGCTATTTTTATGGCCATTATTCTTTTTATTATACCGACTAAAAATAAAAAACTAGGAAAAACTCTTTTAGATAATAGTGCGATTAGAGAAGTTCCTTGGGAAACTATTCTTCTTTTTGGAGGAGGTTTTGCTCTTGCGAAAGGTATTCAAATAAGTGGTCTTAGTGCTGAGTTAGGAAGCAAGTTTTCTTATTTAACAAATATACATCCAGGTATTATTATTGCTTTTGTTGCTGGAGGGATGAGTTTTATAACAGAGCTCACTAGTAATATGGCATCGACGGAAATGATTTTGCCTATTTTGGCATCTGTATCCAAAGCCGCAAATATTAATCCTCTTTCATTAATGATCCCTGCAACGCTGGCAGCTTCGTGTGCATTTATGTTGCCAGCAGCAACTGCCCCAAATGCTATAATTTTTGGTTCTAATAGGGTGAAAATTAAAAATATGGTTAAGGTAGGTTTTGTTTTAAATATAGTTAGTATAACCCTAATATTTTTAGTAAGTTACTTCGTTGTTCCGAGGGTGTTTTAAAAATATTTAAAATTTATAGATAGCAAAAACCACTGCAGTAACAGCGATTAGAAGGATAATTAAAAATCCAACAACTCTAGAATTCCCAGTAAGTCTTTTAGAAAAAATAGGTCCTGCAGCACTTAAAATAAGCCATAATGCCATTTTTGCCCATAACCATGTTGGAAATGCTTCATTATGTTTAAATCCTAAGCGAGCAATTAACCCCATTCCGGTTACTAAGATAAATAGGCTCGATATTCCTCCAATTATTTTGGGCCATTTTGAATTTAAATTTCCAAGTAGCATTGATGCGAATAAAGTTAGTGTAAAAAAAACAAATGAAATATGTAATACTTTGTATAATTCGTAGGGAACCATTTTTTCTCCAGTAATCTTTGTTATTGTTGATAAATATCAAATATTTTTCTAAATGCTGTATCATTAGTCCCTTCTTTTCTAAAAAGATCATGATTCATTCCCGTTTTCTCTAAAATCCAATCGGGATCATTAAAGAGAAAATTTCTCAAAACTCGATTAGAGATTCTAACCATAACTAAGGACGCATTATATTTTGTTACATAACGTTTGAAAGCATTATAATCAATATAAGCTTTACGTTGTTCTTCATAAAGCTTTTGTCCATAAGCCTCCGTCCTTGAATCCATCAATGTTTTAACTTCAGGGTAATTATAATAAATAATATAGGCGCCATCATTATAATGATTCATAATAACGCCTTTATATTTGTTGGCCTTAATATGTTGAACTATATCTAATGGAACATTTTTGTAAGCAAATCCAAAACCTACTTTTCTAAATTCTTCATAAGATTGTGGGTAACCTAGATATCCAATGAGAAGGGTTATGGGTAAAAATATTAAAACCATTTTTTTAGGACTAAACCCTGTTGGCCAGATGATATTAGAATAATTTAAAAGAAGTGGTAAAGATAAGATTGCTGAAAAAGTAACATATCTAACACCTGTAAATGGAAAGATAAAAGCGAGAGCTAAAACTAAAACATCCCTTAGTACTAATCTTTTTCTCGCTTTAATAAATGCAAAGAAGGCAAAAAACATCCAAGAAAACCATAGAATATACCAATTTCCAGGAGGTAAATTTATAATACTATGCCATTCTCTAATATATTCTCGCATATAGTTATGAGTAAAAAACATTAGAATAGATTTTTTTAATAAAGCAAAGCCAAATGGATTTATAAAGGAAACTAAAAATAAAGCACAAGCAAAAAAGAAAAGCTGTTTAGTATGATTAAAAGGTAGTACATTCCTCCTATCTTCTGGAAAAAATTTAAAGAGCTGTCCAGCTAGCATGGAGCAGGCAAAAAAGAGTACAAGACATGGAGCTAGAAAAAATGATCCATGGGTATTGGCCCAAAAAACTTGAAGGATTAAAGGGATTATAAAAACTTTAAATTTTGGATTTTCTCTCCACTTCTCTAAAAAATAGATTAATATTGCAGAAAACCAAAGTCCAAAAAGATGGGCGCGCACTTGTGCTCTAAAAGCGGTAAGAAAACTTGCGGACATTAAAATGGTATAAGTAAGAGCGCCATTCCAATACTTTTTTGCAAAGTATTTACCAATGCAGAAACTTCCAATAAGCATAGCAAGCATCTTAGTGATACTTAGCATAATGCCATTTATATCTGAAATATAATAAAAAATAACTTGAGAAAGCCATTGATAGGCCACAAAAGGTTTTCCTAAAATGGATGCAGCAAATAACTCTTCAGTAATAAGTTTTTTATTTTCCACCATCCACTGCCCCATCTTAAGGCCCCAGAAGGTATCATTACTTTCAATTTTATTATTATTTAATACGAATATGAATGCGAAGATAAGAAATACAGATATCTTATGCCAAATTTTGTTAATGTCAGCTTGAGGTTTTACTTTGACCTTCGCTCTTGGTTTATTTTTGCCTTTTTTATTCTTTTCCACATGACTCCATTTATATAAATAAATTATTTTAGCATTTTTATTGAGGACTACAATCCAAACAACCTCCATCTATAAATGACCATTTATGGAACCTCTCCTCCGTCTGAAAATTCCCAACCGTGATCATCAATAAGAGACTGTCGTGCATCGGCAGCATCGCCAGTACTATATTGGGCGGGGGAGTTGACCTTGATGCCAGAGTTAGAAGAAGTTGCCTCCGACATAATTAAAAATAGATCATAATTTTCTTGAGAAATTCCCGAGTTAGTAAAGATATATTCAGGATCTACAATGCTGCTCATATCCCAGCTACTAGTCACAGGATTGGCGTTTCCTGCTCCATTAAACATGCCACGCATAGATCTCACCTGCGATGTATTCCATTTACTGGTATCCGGTTTGGCAGCCGCTGCTGCCCAAAACATCTCACGCATATCTCTCACTTTCGATGTATCCCAATTAGCAACATCCGGATTGGCATATGTTGTTTGAGCAAACATTTCACGCATAGAGAATACCTTGTTGGTAACCCAGTGTTCACCACTGGTATCGGGAGAGGCCGATTTTGCTCCTCTGAACATGGAATGCATAACTGTCACGTTGGCAGTATTCCAAGATTTAACATCAGGATTGGCCGAAACTGCATCTCGAAACATCATGTAAAAGTTTTGTGCACTAGATACATCCCAGTTAGTAGTATTCGGAGTGGCCGACGATGCTCTATAAAACATTTCACGCATATTTGTTACATTCAATGTATTCCAACCGCTGGTATCAGGATTAGCGGCCAATGCTCCGTAAAACATATTTTGCATAGTTGTTACGTTGATAGTATTCGAACCACTAGTGCCTGGACTGGCGGATGTTGCTCCGTTAAACATATTTTGCATACTTGTTACGTTTGAGGTATCGCCACCGAAGACAGTTCCAAGATATGAGCAGCCATAGAAGGCATTTTCAAAGCTGGTCCAACCGACAGCTCCTAGACTTGGAATAGATTTAATTTTCTCTTTGTCGCCAGCATTATTAAAATAAACTCTGGGAAAAGCTCCATTGTTTAGACCGGCGATACTAATGATGATGGTGTAGTCACCAGCGACAGCATAGGTATGAGAGGGACTAGTGTTCACAGATATATTTTCTTCTGGAGTGTCGTCGCCCCAACGAATAGTGTAATGATAGCCTTCTCCCGCGGTTGGGATGGTAATTGTTTCACCATCAGAGGATGTACTCCATACGGATATAAAAGCACTTGAATCTACAAGTTCGTAATTAATTAAATCATTAGAGCAATTGCTTAGATTTCCAAGATCATCGGTAACCGTTGCTGAATAAGATAAGTTAGATTGATCGCTAATGCTAGAAATAGTAACTTCGACACTGTTTTGACCAGGTTCAACTATTCCTGAACCACTAAAATCGCCGTTACAATTATCCCCGCTATAAATGTTGACAGTATTTCCCTCTTCGACATCAGTTACTAGAAAAGTTGGAGTATCATCGATATTAGGAGAAGAATTAACTTCATTGACATCTCCTAAATTACATAAAAGCAATTATTTATTATACGGCACATGTGTAGAATAAAGTGATGATATTTTAAGTATTATTTTAGTTTCTATAAGTATATGAAATTAATATTTTCTCATGTGCATAAAATTGGCATGAAAAATATTAATTTATATATTTAACAGAAGTTGCCAGGTTATTCTGTTTTCTGAATTAGTTAATTATATTTTTATGAATTATAATGCATTGAGATTTAATTTTTTAGATATAGATGATGAAAAATAATCTAAATAGCACGCAATCATAATTAGCACTTCGCAAATAGAGTTGGTATAGAACATAGTAATAATTCTTCCCTATTTTTCTTCAGTACTTCCTATATGTTCTACTTCTCTGATGTTTTCAGGAGTAACATGTCCGTCATAAATATTACTTTCAGTTATTGGATTAGGATTAGAATTTCCGGCATTAGAATTAAAAGGATCACAAAGTCCTGCCTGTCCTAGCAGTCTTCTTTTTCGATTTAGTTCTGCTGCTCCCGTGCAGGATCCATCTATAATTTCACCTCCCTTTGAAAGAATAATCGATCCACCTGGTAGTTGTCTAATCTTACAAAAATCACCTCTAGGATTTATAGGAGTACATTTTCCTAAGCTTACATTTGCCTGTAGTGAGCTGACAGCACTTTCTAAATTTGGATGACGTTCCTCTTCATATTGTTCTGCTGGAAATGTTCCAATATTATCATATAATTCCTCTTCTGAATTTAGGTATGATCTACGAGGCTCTTTACTTAGTATATATTGATTAGAATTTTCATCCAATCTAATATCACAAACCATGTCTCTACGTTGGGACTTGCATATTCCGGCCCTGCCGAGTTCTCCAAACAGAAGGCTAATTTCCCTGAAACCTTCTTTTCCTTTCTGATCAGCAGAGTTATATCCATATATATGTGGATTAAAGTAAGTTTGTATGCATCGAATATTTTGTCCTCCTTGTTTAATGCAATGTTTTGATCCTTCTTTTTTTAAATCACACTTATCCCCTGGGGCAAAATCACATACTCCATTTTCTCTTAAATTAATAAAAATATTTTTAATTTCCTGAAATTCTTCTTTGTTTTTTTGATTTGCAGAATCATATCCATACAGATGTGGATTAAAATAAGTTTGCATACAGCGAATATTTCGACCTTCTTGCTTTATGCAATGTTTAGATTTTTCTTTTTTTAATTCACACTTTTTTCCCGGTGAGAGATTACATATGCCATCATTGCGAAGTTCTGCAAATAATCTGCTTGCATCATTAAACCCTTCTTTACTTTTCTCTATAGAGGCACTTTGTCCATATTGAAATGGATTAAAATAAGTTTGTATACATTTAATATTTTTTCCTTCTTGCCTTATGCAATGTTGTGATCTGTCTTTTATTAACTCACAGTTTTCGGCCGCTTCCAAACTACATACTCCACTAGATCTCAGGTCAACAAATATATTTCTTGCTATCTTGAATGCCTCTTTACTCTTTTGTGCTGCAATACTATGTCCATATAGAGTAGGATTAAAGTAAGTTTTTACACATCGAAGTTTCTGACTGGATTGAACGATGCAGTGACTAGAACCATCTTTGATTAATTGACACTTATTCTCAAAACTTCCGTAAGTCGCAGGTAGTGTTAAAATAAAAATAAAAATAAAAAGAGGGAAAGATACTGTACTTTTAGTTAAATCTGTCATTGTAACTCCACAATTTCATTACGTTTATACAATATAGTATTACTTTTAACGGATTATTTTATAAAAAAAATTAATTTAATATAAAATAACTTAAATTTTAATGACTAATTAACTTATAATTTCTAATAATTTTTCTATCGTATTGCGACTTGCAGTTAAAATAAATGAAGGCCCTAACGCTTAAAGGGAGTAGGGATAAGCGTTAGGGTATTAAGACCTAAATGCTTCTACACACTTGGCCATTAGAGTAAAATAGAAAATTTTAATCAATTTAGACTCTTACTAATTTATACGTTTAAGGATAATATAAGTTTCAGATTTTTAATTCAGCAAATTACTAAAATATATTTTATTGATGATAAACTTTGTAATGAAGCAAGAAACTTTCTAAATAATAAATATAGAGTCTAATTTCATTGATAGGCTTTCTTCACTTCTTCCTTTAACATCTCTCTTAAGTGCGAGAGCCCGAACCTTGGAGGTTTTTTACCATTAACAAAAAATGTTGGAGTTCCTTTTACATTTAATTTTTTAAGATCCTCTGTATCCTGGGAAATTATTTTGTCAATACTAGAGTCTTGCATATCTTCTCGTAATTGATTCATATCCAATCCAAGTCCAGCAAGAAAATCATAAATTAGCTCAATTCGAGGGTTATGGTGACTGCCCCATTCTGGTTGTTTTTCAAACAATAATGAAAGTGCCTCCCAATACTTACCTTGCTTCCTCGCTGCTTCAATGGCCCGTATTGCAGTTTTTGAATTTCCGTGAAAAGCGGCATACCTGACAACTAATTGCACCTTATCACCAAACTCTTTTAACAACTCTTTTATATACGGGTAAAAGTGTCTGCAGCTTTCACACTCTGGGTCTAGAAATTCAATTAAAAATACTTTTGCATCCTTATTTCCAAATCGAGGGGAATAATCCCTTATGAAGAGAGCTGAATTTTCCGCTGCAAGAAAACTTAACTCCTTATCTTTGGAATTCATATAAAGCTTTGAACCTACTAGAAATAGAGTAAGTATTAATGCTGCTGTACCTATATAAAAATATTTTTTACTATTCATATGTTTTTGTCCTTTTGATATAAATAATGAATGCGGCCAAAATTGTAAATGCTAAAAATGACATCATTGGAATTGTTAAAAATCCAAAAAGATCAATATATACAGTTGAACATGATACTCCCTCTCTACAAGGTGATATGGTTTCTGGTATAATTTCAAAATGTAGTAAATTATGATAAAGAGCAATAAACCATCCGATAAAAATAAAAGGTGATGAAAAATCATAAGTTTCCTTAGACCCCTTGAATGCTCCTATTAAAAAGATGATAACTAGTGGGTACATTGCAATTCTCTGATACCAACATAAGGTACAGGGAGTAAATTCCATTACTTCGCTAAAAAATAAACTACCTAGTGTTGAAAGCGTTGCAATTATCCAGCAAGTAAATATTAATTTAGAAGATAAGTCTTTCATACTTTAACTATATCAAAAAAAATGAATAGGTCACTAAATATATATATTATTAATATAATTTGTTTATATTATTTAGAAGAATACCAATCTATTTTGACTGTTTCGCTTAGCCCAACTCTTTTTCTTGAAATTCCTAAAAGGTTGTTTCCTCCAATCTCTAATACTTCAAGAGATTTAAGATCACCAAAAAGTCCAGCATGTAGCCACCAAATTTGATTATTATACAACCATAAGTCTTTAAGTGATGTAAGACCTTTAAATGCATGTTTTGATATTTTGTGAATTTGGTTACCTTCAATTGTTAATAAAGTTAACGATGATAAATCTTTAAATAAGTAGTTAGGAATATGAGTTATGAAGTTTTTATGTAAATCAATTTCTTTAAGTTTAACTAGACCATCAAATGTTCCGGACTTAATGGATGTGATATAATTATCTCCTAAGTCTATTCTTTCAAGGTAGTTTAGTCCTTTGAAAATATTCTCAGGTATTTCAGAAATATTATTTCCTGCAAGAGTTATACTTTTTAAAGATGTCAGACCATGAAAAGCATTCTCAGGCAAATAATCAATTTTATTATCAAACAAAAATAAATAATCAATTTCTGCTAGTTTTTGTTCACTCACTTTATCACAGGTTGTACCTTGCTTTGCTTTTGCAATTAACCTACCAATTTTTCCACGATCACAAATATTAATGATTGTATCTGCTGCAGCATAGAAAGAAAAAACAGAAAGTATTAAAATAAAACTGAACCTTAACATTGTATTCTCCTAGAATTTTTTATTATTCCTATAAATACATATCAAATATAAACATAAAAGAAATTTTATAGTAAATATTACCTTGGTAAATTGTAAGTGCTTAATTTGCCTTGTGTATTTGTTGATGTATTAAAATATTTTTGTTCGCTTGTTTAATCAATAAATATAATTATCAATAAAATCGTTAGCAAAGATTTAAGTATTTGAAATTATATTGCTAGTCTTTTAGCTCTACATTAATAACACAACTTTTTGATATTTGCTTCGTATTAACAATAAGGAAAGAAAAGTTATGGGAATTATATTGAGATTTAAAAAGGTATGTACAATTTTAATCATTTTTTGTTTAAACATTGTACAGTTACAGGCCGAAGACTTATCTTTTAATGAATACCAAGATGAAAAATATGAAACTATATCACATTTATTACTATCGCATTCCCAGTTGTTTGATCCTAATATAGTACAAAACTTTGGGCGTTTACCAAACGTAGGTTGCATTAATCAAAATACTCATGAAAGTAATTTATTAACCTTTAACTTTGATACTCATAATTTAATTAATGCAAGATCAAAAGAGAAAGTTCAAAAGTATGCAAACCTTGTTGAGCTTGTTATTGATCTTAGAACAAATAATACACAACCGTATGGTGTAACTAAGATGAATTGCAATTCATTAGTTAGTCCAGAAGCACAGCAAGTGACAAGTGATCTATTAAATGAACTTGCTGATGGAACAATACCTGATTTATCAACATACATAAAAGAACTTGAATTAAGAACACAAGATTTTACATCAATAGAAAAACTTTGCTTAGTTTCAGAAAATGCTGACGAATATCAAAATTATTATACTGATAACCTTGCACAAGATGGTATTGGTAATGAAATTGGTTCAGAGGAAGTCATTCTTAATTATGCTAAAGGAGAATCGGGAGATCCTACGGCATCGACAGGTGTTTGCATTCAAATTCATAAAGCCTCTGCTGAAGAAGGAAATGCTATCGGATTGCAATGTGGAACTATTGCAAATCAATGGGATGAAGAAAATGGTGGCAGGTTTATGCATGCAGTAAACCTTTGTAAAGATCCAAGTTCAGGTAAGTATTATATGATTAATTATGGAAAAGTATTTGAATTAGATACAGATACATTCCAAAGCAGTATTGATGCTGCTAATATGTCATTAGCAAATGCAAATATGGCAGGAAATGTTATGTCTTGCATCGATGACCAATATAGAAGTATTTATAATTGTAATCATGCTTATCTACCAAGAGATTCAAGATGGGTCTTAAGTTCAATCACTGATCAATTAAACTATATGGAAGATGGTTCCCCTCTTTATCTTGAAATTGGAAAACAAGAAATAGAAGGTAGATTATCAATCTTGAATAATAAAAACATCTTAAAAATAAAAAGAGATGGAACAACTAGGTATATTGACCGTACGACAGGTTTATTACTTGGTGCCAATAATTATAATTTTGGACAAGCACAAGTAATTAGTGGAGGGTTTGGTTTAAATCAAACCTCAGAAACAAATAACTCTACTTCAAGCTCATCTTTTTATGCAGGGCTTTTTCATGCTAGTGCCAAAAATATTCATACTGCATATTTTTCAACAGAAGAAAAAATGGGATTTTTAGGAATATTAGTATATTTTAACAAAGAAAAAAATAGAGACTTAACTGATAGTCTAATATTAAGAACAAGGTCAGAAATAGTTGGAAGTGTAGGTGTTGATACATTGATATCTAATGGCGAAAGTGCAGACCCAGGTCTTACTAATGAATTTACTATTGGTCTAGGACAGCAAATTGGTGATTCAGGGTCGATCTCGATAGATCAAACATCATCTGTAATGACAGGAAATCAAAATAATCTTCCTACTTTTTATTTTGGTAAAACCTCACTTGGTTATACTCATGATTTTTTCGAAGGTAATTACAGGGTAGAATTAAATAATGAGACACAGTTTCACTTACTTTATGGAGCTCCGACTTTTGCTATTCAAAATACTACCAACTTTTCTATGAATATTACAGATAGACTAAATAGTAGTATCTCAAGTGATATTGGTTACACATTTGAATCTGATGATCCTTTTTATAATGAAGGGCTTTGGTATGAAATTGAAAGTGATTTAGAGTTTAAGGTATTTGAAAATAAAAATATATTTTTATCTGGGTATTATCAAAATACCAGTGCACAAACTCCGCAGCAGTTTGGAGAAGGACTTACGATAGAAGACAACCCAATTCCTGAATCTACTTTGCAAGGACATGCAGGAGGATTAACCATAACATTTAGGCCTCGAAATAGATAAAAGCACTTATATGATTATATCACATTCAAATGTTAATATTCAATAATTATTGATATATAATGACTGAATATTAATAAGGTAATTATTTATGGAAAATTTATTTACAATTAAAATAATTGGCATGGCAAAAGAAACTGAGTCACCTGAAAATCCAGGAGCACTGGAGAAAAGGGTTGCATTAGTTCCCAAAGATATTAAGAAGTTAATTGAAAGCAATTGTACTGTTTATGTAGAAAATGGTTCAGGTGAAGGAGTTGGTTATTCTGACCAAGATTATATGGATGTTGGAGCCATTATTCAAAACTCAGAAGAAATTTATAAGAATAAGGAGATGGTTATAAAATTTAAAGGCCCCTCCTTGGAAAATATAAACAAAATGAACCCAGGTACTATTTTGTTTTGTATGGCACATTTTAGGTCATTCCAATCAAGGGCCGAACTATTAGAAAAACAAAAAATTAATGTTATTGCGATGGAGGAGATTCTTGAATCTCCTAAGTGGATACCAGATGAAATTATATTAAGTAAAAAGTTTGTAGAAGAAACACTTTGTTCTCAAAGTAATTCATATGATGAATTGGATATTGGTTTTATTGGATTTGATTTAAATATAGTAGGAGGAATAAGAAGGGCAGGAAATCGACAATCTAAAACTTTAACATTATATCAAGAAGATATTAAATTAGATGAGTTATTATTTTTGAATAAAACAAGTTTATTTTTTTATGACTCCAGACTTTTGAAAGATTCTTCTATTATAGATCAGTTAAAGTCTTATGGTTGCCAAGTTTATGATTTTAAACAGTTTTTAAATGAAAGAGAAAATGAGGTTATCAAAGAATACAGAGCAAATCATCCTCCATTTCACTTTGGAGGAAGAAAAATCCAATGTTTGCATGAAACAGGAGTTGCTGGTGCTCGTTATGGATTTCAATTGCTTGAAGAAGACAACATAAAAGCATGTGTGCTCGGATACGGAAATGTAGGAATGGGAGCAATTAATGAGTGCTACGACCAGGGAGTAAGAGCAATTCAAATATTAGGAAGAACTCAAACAAAGGCAGGAGTTATTGATAAGTTTCTGCTTGATTCTCATTTAATCGTAAATGGAGCAGAGCAACCAGTTGAGTTGAGAGGTAAAAATTATCTAATTAAAAAGGATTATGTAGGGAAAAGTATTCATGCCGGAAACGTTGTAATTGATTTAGTGGGTGGGAGTGCAGTTAATAGAAGTCCCGTTGAGGACATTATTGAATGTACATATTTAACAGACCCATCTTTTACAAGAGAGGGAGTAAAATTTTCTGCTTTGTGGGGATGGCCGATGATGGGGATGATGAAAGAAAGTGCAGAGAAATATAGTAAGCAAATTATTGACGTTTTAGTTTTCAATGAAAAATTATTAAAAGGCATAAACTACTTAAGCCCTGGTGTTAAACAGGCTTTAGTTTGTGGCCCTTTTTAAATTAATTTCATCTTTTGAAATTTCAGCAAGAGAGTTTGCAAAGATTATGTAGAGGTCAAACTTGTACTTAAATGAATTTTGTGGTGTCAGTAATAAAATATTGTCAGGTAGTTTAATTGTTTTTTTTGTTGCATTATGTTTAGTAATAATTAACTTAGACACTTTATAATTTATAAAATATTTATTTGTGAAACTTGCCAGAAAGTATCCCATGGTTTTTCTGCAGTTAAACTCTATCGCGGGAAATAGTTCACCTTCTTGAGATATAAAACCATCTGATTGAATTTCAAAGTTGATATTATTATCTTTAATCGTTTCAGATAGCTTTAATAATTCATTACTAATATTTTGTTTGATATTGTTTAACCTTAAATGATGATCTAAATCTGTCGTCATCTTAAAGTATAAGCTTCCCTTATATGATCCGCTTTTATCTACTTGGTTGAGAATAACCTGTGGTATTTGTGCGTTTAATAAAAAACCAAAATCGAGCTTTCGCTGATGGTATTTTGAAATAATTCCTGTTGGTAAACTTAAAGAGTTACTTGCTGCATCAGAAGTGATTATTTTCACTCCTATTCCAGAAAAACTATATTCCGGCCTAAATATTGTTGTTTGATTTTTAGAAAATGTAACCGCATTAATAATATCCTTTTTGTCTTGGATGATTTTAGATATGGGGTAGTTAATATTATTTTGTAAACAAAATTTGTAAGCACCTATTTTTGAGCTAAGATTAATTTTTTCCTTTAAATGATCCATGTTTCCCCACCAAGGAGAAGAGTGTCCAAGAGCTGTCGTTTTAATCTCTGACTGATTTATTTTAGTAGTTCGTTGTAAAAACTCTTTGGGATACTTGAGTTTTGTTTTTAATATTGAATTTTTTTCCGGTGGAAGCCAGAAATATAAATATTCTAGTTCATTGTTGATGTTTAGATTAGGTATATATTTTATATGATATTTTTGACAGTATAAATAATATTCAAAATCAAAGTTAGTATGCCAACTCAATTGCTTTTTCTCTTGGCAACTTTGAATCCATCGTTGAACTTGCTTAATTCTTCAATGAAGTCTTTAGGGAAACCGAGATTTTTTCTTATCTTTTTGTTAAACTGAATTCCCTTTGATCTGTTAGGAGATACTTCTTTAGGTAAACATTGGAGATAGTAATTCCATAGTGATTGATCATTTCTTTTGATGTCAAGCCAGTTTAGTCCGAGTGCTACATGAGACAGCTCATCGTTGTAAATTGTTCTTAGAATATTTGCACTTTTGTGGTCATGGACATCATTAAAAACCTTTTCATAATAAAGACAAAAATCTAAGTTGGCGACCTCAAATGTAAGTGCCATTAAAGAAAAATATTCATCAAAGCTGGATATAGACTTACTTTTGTCCCAGAAAAATGAATTGATAGGAAAGTCACCAAACTGAGCTCCAAGTTCATTTATTCTTGATTGATATAATTTAAAGTGCTTTTGTTCTTCCTGTATTGTTTTTAATATTTTTTTTGATATTTTTTTGAAAGTTTCATGATCAACGGTGTGAGAACATCTCAGAATAGCAAAACACATAATTTCGATGGCCAGAAGTTCATGGTTGGCAAAGAAATGCAATGCTTTGGCCCTGGATTTTTCAGACTTGAATTGATTCTTTTTTGGAAAGTTCGATTTTTTATTATTATTAAAACCAATCTTTTGATCTCTAGAAGGAGCTTCTGGTAAAATTAATTTTTCAAAAACTGTAAGTTCAAAATTATTAACAATGCTTGGATTTATAAGTTTGCTTTCAAGTGAACCATTATTAAAAATAGAAAAACAAAAATCTATAATATTCATATTAAAGTTTAAATTTATAAAGTGAGTTTATCTGATCAGTTGGTATCACCTTATTCTTTTGATTGTAGGTTAATTTAGATGCTGCCACTTTAGAGTCATGAGTATAGAACATTAACCAGCTCTCAGGAATTGCTTTTTGGTAAACTTCGTCTTTCTCATCGATTATTTTTTCAGGATATCGATCATATCCCATAGTAATAGGCAAGTGACACCAAGCAGTTCCTGGTATTAAATCGCCACAAAAGAAAACTGATTGAGATTCTCCCCGGAGTAATAAATGTAGTTGTCCTGGGGTGTGTCCATAACTTTGTCTGAAGCTAATACGTTCATTAATCTCTCCTGGAAATTTAAAGTCTTCAGCGATTTGGAGTCTATTGGAATTAATTAATAATTTATTTAGCTCAGGCATAAAAGAAGCCTTGTCTCGAGGGTGGGGATTATTTGATCTTTCCCATGCATCTTTACTTACAATATATTGTGCATTTGGAAAGTTTAATATTTGTTCTTTTTGATTATATGGTGGCATTAAACCACCTGCATGGTCAAAGTGCAAATGTGATAATATTACAAAATCTATTTCTTCTGGGTTGATATTGTTAATCATTAAATTTTTTATTAGCATGTTTTCTTGAGGGCATTGAATTCCAAATCTTTTTGCTAGCTCAGGCTGAAAATAGTTTCCAACTCCAACTTCGCATAAAATTTTAGTGTTATTAACTTCTACAAGTAAACATCTGCAGGCGAGTGGTATTCTATTTTCTTGATCGACATCAGTCCATTGACTCCACAATACCTTTGGGGCATTTCCAAACATGGATCCACCGTCGAGCATTTGGTTATTACTTTCAATTGATGTTAAGTAGATATCATTCATTTTTTTAGACTAACATTATGGATATATAGTGTCTAGGAGACACGTTAATTCTTAAATCCTGAGACCTCATGTAGTCTTGAGGCACCGTTAATTTGAATGAAATGAATATCATCTAATGAAATATTATATTTATTTAATCGATCTTTAAATAGTGACCATTCTCTTCTTGATAGTGGAGGAGTAGTGTCAAAATCGGAGACAATTGTTATTGATTGTCCTGGCCTCATTTTGTCAATCATATTCCAAAAAGACCACCATATATGAGTTCCACCTGACGTTCTTGTTCTAGAGATATGAACTCCTGAATTACAACCTTGCATAGTTGAAAGATATACGTTTACTTTGTTTGAATGATATTTAAATTTTTTTATGTCATTCCAGTATCGACTCATAGAACCAGATTGATCATATAGATAAAAATCAGTTTTGACTAAATCCAGTAATTTGATAAAGCTTGGAAGGGGGGTGAGTCTTACCATTCGATCATTTGCAGTATCTGTACTCCTTGCGTAACGCTCTCCATAAGACTTTGCAGTATATCGATATGGTTTTCTTGCAACTCTTTGAATATAGTTAATAGTTTCAAATATTCTCTGAGACCCAAGCTTCATGTTATAATCATAGTTACCACTTGAACTTGTAAAACCTTCAACATTATACCCTGCTGAAAAGTTATTTGTTGCAATAAAATTATAGATATCCTTCTTGTCATTTTTTTCAAGTTTGTAAGAATCATGATCAAAATAAATATTGAGTCTTGAATTTTTGCAAATATTTTGAATATCACTATCACTTGGTTTATATGTTTGAATATCACGGAAGTATCTTTTAGATATATCAGGGTTAGTACCAACTGAGCCAGCAACATTACATAAACAATTTTTTACCCGACACCTTGTTTCTGGATGAGTGTATTTGGTTGCAAGGGATATATTAGAATACACTATTAGTAGTAGGATTATATACTTCATATTTATTCCTTATTTGAAGTAACTGGGAGCAATTTATATGCCATCAAAAAAGGAGTGCCTTGCGTGATTATAGTACGTTAGCGTATGAGAGGTGAACTATTATTAGCAGATGTTTATATTTTAACTAATAATTTTTTTTTAATTATACGATAGTTAAAAGGTGAAAATATTACTTATTCTACTATTCACAACTCAAGTGTACTCTAAGGAAACTATTTTTGTTTGGATGCCTCATGAAACAAAGTTTCTTCGTGGAGCTTGTTATGAAATTGACTCTGAAACAATGGGACAAAAATTTTCTGATAAAGTAAAAGATATCAATTGTAGGCCATCACAAGTTACTACTTATTGGGTGCCAAATAAAAAAAAAACATCAGGCAATTGTTATGAGATTGATATACCTACTTCAGGACTAAAGTTTGCTCGTCGAATTGATGATGATGAATGTATACCTGAAAATATTAATTATGCTTGGGTTCAAAAAACAGACACAAGAGGAGTGTGTATGGCACTTGATTCTGAGACTAATGGAGAGCTATTTGCAAAGTCAGTTTCTAAGTCGAAGTGTAAAACATCGAATACTGCTTATTTATGGAAAGCTAAAAGTGATATTTATGATGGAAATTGTTATATTGTCGATGTTGAAACTCAGGGAAGCAAGTATATTCAAAAGGCCAAAGAGGAAAAATGCAAGCCAGATCAAACTTTATTTAAATGGGTGCAGAGAAAAAATGAAGATGGAGGTGATTGTTTTGAAATTGATTCCATTAAGGGCCCTGAAGGATATGCAAATATTACTGAATATGAAAAATGCAAAACCGGAAATGCCTTCTTTAAGTGGATTGTTGATGAAGAAGCAAGTATTGGAAAATGTTTTGAAATTAATGAGTCTCAAGATGGAAGTCAAATTATAAGAAAAGTAAAAAATGATAAATGTCGTCCAGATAAGACAAAGTTTAAATTTATTTTGATAAGAGAAGGGAAAGGTAATTGCCTGGAAGTAGATGTCGCCACTGAAGGATCGGAGTACAATCCAAGAGTTTCATTAGATAAATGTCGACCTGATAATGTTCGCTATGTTTGGGTTGTAATATCTGAAGGAAAAGGAAAGTGTTTTCTTGTGGATAATGAAACTAGCGGTAAAAAATTTATTGAAAAAGTTGAAGAAAGAAAGTGTGGAGTTGAAGAGTCTAATATTACATGGATACCAGATGATTCTGGATGGGGTGGTAAATGTGAAGCTATCCGAACTTCAAAAACAGGAAAGAAAAGGACAAGAAAGTCTGATAGTGATTGTGCTCCTGGAAAGTTGATTTATGTTTGGAATTATCAAAAAACTAAAATTGATGGAAATTGTTATGAGGTAGATAAAGAAAATGGAAATATTTTTTATTCCTCTTTGGTGTCAAAAACAAAGTGTCGTCCAGAGAAAACTGAATGGATATTTATTCCTTCAGGTAATGGTTATGGTGGTGGTTGCTTTGAGGTTGATAAAGAAACTAAAGGCGAAAATTTTTTGATGAAAACTTCGATGAGTAAATGTAGAGAAGTAATCCTTGATTAAAAATTGTATACGGGAGTATTTATGAGTCATTTTATTAAGAGTTCCTGGTTATTAGTAATCTTATTATTAATGCCCTTTTCTGTATCTTCTGAAGAGTTTAACTTGTTTTGTTATTTAGATGCAAATAGTACCGACTTACACGAGGGAGGGGGTTACAAGTTGATTTATCCTTCTGATAGTAATGAATCTGTATCTTACGAATTTGATTTAGTCGTTGCTGATTGGAGTTATGATGATTGTATTTACATTTTTCCTGGCCGGCAGTGTTTTATCAATAAAAATTCTTCACGAAGGAATCGGGTACATGTTCTAGCATCTGGTATTGATGAAGAAATAATAAGGGAGCGATCTGAGCTTTTGGAGTTGAAGTCTATTTATAGAGAGTTAGTTTTTGACCGAAGGTATGTGAAAGTTAATATTGAACGATCTAATAACTCAGTATATTGTTCTAAAAACTCTGATGTAGAGGTAAAATTAACATATAAATCATCTCACAGTGCTGGATTCATAAGCTTAAAGAAAATTGGGTGTCTAAATTCAATAGATAATGAAGTTGAGTTAAATGGAGATGTTTGGTTACAGGATTACGGTACTCCAATAAAAATGGAAGTAAAGCTAACTTGTGAGTATCAGTCTTTAGTTGTTAATAATAGAAAAGAAGTTAATCATGGTGATTTGAGAGATGGAACATGGATTTCAGTACCTATTGAAAGTATTAGGCATTTAGATTTTTCACGTCCTACTTTAAGTAAATAATTCTTAATTAAATTTATTGGTTGAATAGTATTAATTTTTCAGCTAAACAGCTTCTATGATAACAATATTTTATGATGAAAACTGTTTAGTTTGTACTAAAATAAAAAAAGTAATGACAATGATGGATTTTGACAACCAATTTGAGTTTAAGTCATTGCATGATAATTCAATTTATACAAAATATCCAACTTTAAATTACTGGGACTGTAGAAAAACAATTCATTTAATTGATGAGCGTGGAGTTATATTTACATCCGAAAATGCTGTGGTTGAAATTATAAGAAGACTTAGACTACTAAATAAAAGTGTCACCATCTTTGAGTCTACATTAGGTAAATTAATGCTAAGGTCACTATATGGGTTGTTAAATAACTATCGTCATAAGTTGCAAAGTGATTGTGCAAGCTGTGTTTAAATATTAACAAAAGGGTTATTTCTCTTTTCTTCAAAAATTCTAGTTTGAGGCCCATGTCCTGTAATGACTTTTGTTTCATCAGGCAGAATATATAATCGTTCCTTAATTGATTTTTTTATATGATTAAAATCTCCCCCAGGCAAGTCCGTTCGTCCAATTGAGTGTTGAAATAATGTGTCTCCACTAAATAGAATTGGTTCTTCAAAGAATTCGGAGTAAAAACTAACAGATCCAGTAGTATGCCCAGGAGTCGTTAAGGTTTTCAAAAATGATTTTAAACTACTGTCATTTAAAGAAAACTCTTCATTGTCTTCAAGCCAGTGATCTACAGTTCCTGCCATATTAGGCTTTGCTCCAAACATCATACATTGCATAGGTAGAGATTTGTATAATAGTTTATCGCCAGGGTGCAGTGCAATTAGTGAGTTAGTTTTTGACTTAACTTCTTTTGAGCAACCAATATGATCAAAATGGGCATGAGTATGTAGAAGCATCTTTACTTTTAAATCTCTTTCCTCAATTAAATTTAGAAGTGCTATGGCGTCGTCACCTGGGTCAATAATGATAGATTCTCGGCTTTGCTCATTATAGATTAATGAACAGTTGCACTGTAACTTTCCAAGCGGAAATGTTTCGATCTTTAATAAATCCACAGATTAACTCCTTTTAATTATGAAGTAGGGATGTTCCTTCTGCTTTAAGGTCAGAAATGGCTTGATAAATCCTTTCTGTCATCGAGTTTTCGGCCTTTTTTAACCATGCTCTTGGATCATATAGTTTTTTATTACCAACCTCTCCTTCAATTTTAAGAACACTTTCATAGTTAGTAAGCATATGATCGACTACTGGACGACTAAAAGCATATTGAGTATCAGTGTCAACATTCATTTTAATAACTCCATAATTTAATGTTTCATGAATTTCTTCAATACTAGAGCCAGATCCCCCATGAAAAACAAGCCAATGCTTTGCTTCTTCTCCTAATTCTGCTATTACTGCTTCTTGTCCTTCTTTTAATATCTCTGGTCTTAGTTTTACGTTTCCTGGCTTGTAAACTCCATGAACATTTCCAAATGTTGCAGCATACATGAATTTTCCAATAGGACGTAACCTTTTTGCTATCTCAACCATTTCTTGCGGAGTTGTATAAAGTTTATCACTCGGTGTATCTTCATTGTTAACCCCATCTTCCTCTCCTCCAACTACTCCTGTCTCTACTTCAAGGATAATTTCATTAGAAGCACATCGTTTTAACAATTGTTCACTAGTTTTAATATTTTCTTCAAGAGATAACTCTGATCCATCAAACATATGAGAGTTAAATAAATTAGGCAGTCCATTTTTTCTTCTTTTTTCTGTTTCATCTATCAAAGGATTCATAAAAGAATCTATATATTGAGGATGACAATGGTCTGTATGAAGCGCAACTAGAATATCATATTTTTTGGCCATAAGATGAACATGGTTTGCAAGCGTAATAGCACCAAGTGCCATGTCTCCAATCCCTTGGCCGGAAGCAAATTTCCCTCCCCCCGTTGAAACTTGAATAATCCCGTCACACTTTTTATCTGCAAATGCCTTCAAAGTCGCATTAATTGTTGCCATAGAGGTTATATTGATAGCTGGGTAAGCAAAACCTTTTGATAAGGCATTAGAAAGCATTTGGTTGTATTGTTCAAAGTTCGCAACTGGCATATATACTCCTAGTAAAAAGAATGATTTTTATTTTATTAGCTTAAGTCTTTGCTTGCAATATAAATATTAACAATAATTGCTGCGCTGTCACTTTGGAGAGAGGAATTAAAAGAAATAATATAGCAACAAAAACTAATCATATTTTATTACTTGGTCAAATTACATTACTTGAATTATATTGTACTTTAAATTAATTAAGGGGGGAGACGTGAAGTATATAATATTAATATTTATTTTATCTTTACTCGCAGTAAATGCATCAGCTGATACTAGTTTAAAAAATGAAGGGAAAGATGCTGCAATTGAATTATGTCAGCAAATTGAATGGGTTGGTCATCGTCAAAGTTGTTATGAGCTAGTTAGTAATTCTTGGTTTTTTTCTAAAAATGCCGTCTTGATTTGTTCAGATTATAACAATGAGAATATAAAAATTGATTGTATGAGAATTATTAGAAATAAAAAATACTTAAGAAGTGAAACAAATGCATGCTTCTTAGAGGATGATGATTTGAGAAAGAATTCTTGTTTGAGAACTCTGGGTAAGAGAGCAAGAAATCAATCAGATATAGAACATAAATTAAGAGAAATACTTCATGCTCTTGATCTCAGAAACATTTATTTAGCAAAAAGTTTAGTATTAGAAATACTTAGAGATATAAATATTAGATAGTTATCTTTTGTAATTATTGCATAAATATATATTTATCTATTAGTAAATTAATATTTTTAGTATAAAAAACCTAATTAACTTATAAAGGTTTTTTGTATGAAAAAGATAAAAATAAGCTTTCTGATAATTTTTTTAAGTAGCATTTTAATTTCTTCATTATCACAAGCTCAAAGCAATAGAAGTGGATATAGTGTTAGATACCATACGAGTTACCAACAATGGGACTCTTCATTCTATTCATACTACAACTATAGCGAGAGAGAGTATTATACTCAATGTAATTATCATACTTGTTATGACTCTTGGAGTGATTACGATACAGTATATGTAGAAGAAACAATTGTTCAGAATGGAAATTACTCAGGTTATACCCAAGTAACAGTTTATAGATCTTCGAGTTATGACAGATCTAGAAGGTATGTAACTTATTATACCCACAATGGGAGAGTCGTACATCGTGAATATTATCATGGTCATAGATATATTAGGGATGGTTATTATTACTCCGGTTACTATAGATCTGTTAATTATGTAGTCTTAGATGAATTCACTGCTTCTATTATTTTAGGAACTCATTTTGTCGGCCTTGGAGCTGAAGTATTATCTCATTGCGATAGTGATGACACTGCTTGCCTTGTTTTAGGTCTTGCATCTTCTGCATCTGGTTCTGCAATGAGTATTTCAGCATCAATTCGAGAAAAAAAACGGAGCGATTTTCAAAGGTACATAGAGGATGATCGTCGCATAAAAGAAGAACGAATAATCAATGACAGTTTTGATATTGATTAATTTATAGGCCTAAAGAAAAAGATATAATCTAAGTATTTTTAACGGATACTTATTTTATTTTCTTTAGGTCTAATAAACATTGTATGAAACAGATAGTTTTCTTTATTATATTTATTTTTTCTAGCGCATTTGCTTCCGGACAGAATAATTTTTCATTAAGTGTTGATCTAGATAAAAATCTACAATCTTCTCATAGTTCGGTTTATTCATTTATCAGTGGCATAGAATCAGAAATTAAACTAGGGATTCAATTTGGAGTTAACAAGGATGTTGATTTGAGTTTTACAGGTGGTTTTACTGAAATAGTTCCTGGTAATTGTCAAATAATAGATGGAAAAGACTTAGCTAGAATTGAAGATGGAAAATTAGTATTGAGTAAAGGATTAATAAAGTTAATCCAAAATAAAAAGATTTTTATTCAAGAAAGTACTTGCTCTTTAAGAAAAAAACTTATTTGGAGGATTGAATCTTTGCTGCTTGACTTGCCTGGTGTTGATAACTTTGAAAGAAAGTTAACAAAAACGGAGAAGGATGATCTTCGTAAGTGCTTAAATTCCAAGAAACCAAGAGGCCGAGTATCTTCAAATAGAATGAGATTAAAAAAAATATGTCGTAATGTATTAAAACGTCACAAAAGACAACAAGAATACAAACGTTATAAAAAAAAAATCAATGATCTGAGCTACATGACTCCCATGGAATTTGATTTAACGTCTTTTACAGATTCAACTCTTTTAAAATATAATATTTGTCAAAATCCTTACCGGCCAACAAAAATTACAAGTTCTGGGAAAAGGATGAAAATGCTTGGGATGGCAGTTGTATATATGTCTCCAGGTTATACGGCTTCTGCATTAGGGCATATTGCAGAGAGATATATTTATTGTCTTGAAAATCAATTAGTGGATGTTTTATTTGAATATACTCAAATGACTAAAGATGAGTTAGAGAATTTAAAGTTTAATCATAAAGACTTAATTGAAGGTGCAAGTAACTCATATCTTCTTGGCTTAGTAGGAGATTCATATATTAAGCTTAAAATGAATCCTGCAAATAGTTCATTTGAAGGATACGGTTTTCATCAAGTGCATTATAATAGAGATGTTATTGAAGTTTGGATGCAGCTAGCGGAGATGGATAAATATAAATCCTTGCAAGATTCTTTACTTTCATATCGAGATCAACAAAAAAGATTAAAGAAAGGTGTTAGTCTGAGAGACTATGAATTGATAAATTTTAATTGTACAAATAAAATAAGAAAACATTTAAATATGTTTGGTAAAAAGTATAAAGTTGGTAAATTAAAGAGCTTAACCCCTGGGAAAATATTGAAGTTTTTACTGAAAAAGAAAAATGACAAACTCGTAATTTATCCTTCTCAAAGATTATTTAGAAAGTTTAAAATGTTTAAAGAAGGTAAATCGATATTTTGGGAGAATATTACTTTTTGGTCTAAATCATCTAGTAATGTTCAAAATACAGGTAACATGATTTTATATCCAGAAGTGCATGGAGTATTAAAAAAGATATTATTGATGCCTATCTCTGGGAGTATTAATCTTATAAGTGCTACATTTGAAACTATTTATGGTACGATATTAACCTCAGTAAACTGGTTAGCTAAAATAGTAGGGATTAACCTCGTAAAAAAAAATGATCATTTAAGTAACGGTATTTCAGGAATTGCATTCTCTTTAACTGAAGTTTTTGGTGTTAGGTTAAGGTACCCTCATGCTACTCCTTGGTCTTTGGAAGAGTCAGACTACTTAACGAATAAAGTACCTTTATTAGAGAATAAAATAATAAATTATCTTTACTCTCAAATGATTAGTTCATAAAAAAATACTTTTCTTTGTCTTGCTCTTTTTTATATTCAAGATATGCCTTTAGGTCTTCTTCATTCTGTCTTTGCTCTACTAGCATTAATTTAGTTGTGGATTGTTCATTTCCATCTGAAAAAAAAGGGATGATTAATAAAAAAAAATAAACAAGTAATCGTTTCATGTTAAATCCTTGTCTCGTGTAATGACATTCCTATAACGTTCTGTGAACTTTTTACAACTCATAGAAAAGCGAGGGGTTTTTTATTTGGCATGGGTGGTATTAAGTAATGATTAATTTAAAGAGATATAAAAGCGTTGCGCACTTTATTTTGAAAAAAATTCTCGCACCTTGACCTTGAAGCTTGAACTTAATATGAATTACAGATATTAAAACAACAAAAAGGGGGAGTTTTGAATAAAGAGAATATTCTAAATGAATTACGTTCAGAAATCGATGAATGGATAGCACAAAAAGAAAATAGAAATATTGTACAGTTAGCTAAAAAATCAGATGTTAACGAGACATCAATTCGTAGAGCATATAATCAGCAATCATTGCTTAAAAGTGATAATCTATTAAAACTGTTAGTATATTTAAAGGATGAAGCAAGGTTAACAAAGCTTATTAACAGATGTCCTGAAAGTATTGCTCGTTATTTGAAAAATAGTTTTCCTCATCTGATGATGAATGAGTCAAGTGGAACGAAAGTAGCATTTGAATTAGATGAAGCTTTAAATGATTTTTACTCATATGTCATATATAAAAGAATCTCACATAGAGACTGTGTTTCAAGGCAAAATATATTCAGTTGGCTTGGAGAATTAGGCAAAACAAAACTAGACGAATTAATTGGCAGAGAAATTATATCTGAAGATATAAATGGAACTCTTCATGCCGTAAAGAGTGACTTTAGTTTATCCCCAAATCTATTAAAAAGGCATACCCATAAATTAATTGATGTATTTTTCAAACCAGATCAGATTATAAATGGAGGTCCTGGAATGTTAAGGAATATTTCAGAGTCCGTAAACATTGATGGATATAAAAGAGTTCAGAAGGTGCTATTGAATGCATCTAACGAGATCTTGAAAACTATTAATGAAAACCCAGGAGAAATACCCCTCGTTTACGTTGGGATGTTGGACTCAATGTCATTTACAAATAAAAATATTACAGGAGCTTTATAATGAAAAATATATTAACCTTATTAGTATTAGCAGGCTTTATCCAATCATCTTATATTAGTGCCGGCGAAAACTCTGGTCTTGGTGGAGGATCTAAAATTATACTTAGTCAAGATTCTAAAAATATCCTTATTCATAAAATAGAATTATTAAAATTTAAAGATGACACAGAAACTAAAATTTCAGATCTACAAGAGATTGTATTAAAAAGTAATGAATCTATAATTGATTATGTTGTTTTAAAAGATTTTATTGTTAAATTTCCGGATCAGGTTATTAGTATTATTTTAAAAGAATAATATTGTTACGGAGAGTAGTGAAAATAATTCTTCGTTGCTTATTTTACTAGACAATAATGAAGTTTATTATATCCTAGCAAGTATGTTGTTAGTTGAAAGTACTACTCAAAATCAAAAACAAGTATCTAGGTCGATATCGGAACTAGGAGACATGACAGTAATTAATTTAAGCATACAGTCTGACCTTGTATTAGATACTTTTAAAAAAAATATTTTCTCTATGCAAATAAATGATATATTCTCTGAAATTAGTACCTTAGACCCCAATACTAACTACTTATTTATCTCAGATGATGAGTCAGTAAGTTTAAATATAGTTAAGAAGTTAACAAGCCAAGGTTTTGAAAATTGTTATTCATTAGTAGGCGGGGCAAATTCCCTTTTGCATTAATTTAGAATAGTTACAGGTTGTAAATAGTTCATTTATCAACAATGATCTATTGTCTTTTACCACCTATGATATAAAAAAATAGTTAATCAACGGAGCATCGTATGTTTTCTAAAATTATTATCATTACTATATTATCTATAAATTTTGTATATGCGAAATCTTTGTCTGACAGAGTGTCCAAGGCCAGATCTTCTTGTTTCGACCAAAGTATTGATTATTACAATAAAGCGTCATTTAATCCACCACATTCGTCTGATTTTGATCTGTATACGCCAAGTACTACTCAGAGATTTTTAACTCCAATTTATGTGGGTATTTTTGATAGGTTCGGAGGAGTGTTGCAAACAATGATAGATGGAGGAGAGGGATACCGAGTTAATTATTACCTTTCATCACTTGGAGCAGAAGCTAGAAGATATGCTTACTCAAAAAACTTAAGCAAATTAGGAGCAACATGCTTAGCAAGTTGTATTACAAATCATTTATTAGAGTCAGACGGTGATATTTTTCCAACAACGTCAGTACCTTTAGCTATTAGTCAAGGCAGAGGTTTTTGTCGGCATTTCGCGTTAACGGCATTTGAAATACTGAAGAGAATGGGTGAAAATGTTAAAACAGAAGTTAGCTTTATACATATGTTTTTGAAATTAAATTATGGAGGAGAAAAGTTATATTTTGATCCTTCTGTTGAAACAGGTGCTTATAGGTGCAACTTCATTAAGTCAAAAGATATCAAATGATTTAAAAAGAAAAAGGAAATGAAAAGTAATAACTTAAATCTGAATATGAATATATATCATATTCAACTGACTGATACGTTCCCGGTAGATTAACCTCAGAGCTTCCAATTAACATTTTATCAAATTTTCCCCATTGGAACTCAACATTAAACCTAAAGTTTGACAAGAATGCCGTACTTATTAATACTTTATGATAGTCTCCAATTAATGTTTTTGCGGAACTATTAGGATTAAGGTCACTTTCATATTTCAGACGAGAATAAAACGAATAACCATACAAAATGGTAAATTCTCCTTTCTTTCCTAAAATTAATCCACCTAAGGCTGTCAAGTCATATTGAGTTGCACTTAGTTCCTCCTGCCAATCATCATCGTTAGAAATGTCTGAAGATTTTGAATATTTCCATTTAGAGTTTGTAAAAGTATAACTACCTCCAAAAAGAAAATAATTCTTTTTTTTCAAAAGATTGATGCCTAGTCCATACCCAGTAAAGGTTCCAGATTTCTCCAAAATATAATCAGCCCCTTCTTCCGTCCCCGACCAGTTACCAGTTCTAATATTGACAAATGGTTCTATAACAAAACTATTTTTAGGGTGCCCCATACTGGGTATGATTAGGGTAAGTATAATAAGATAAATTTTAATCATTTTTTTCAATCGTTACAGGATCACTAAAAATTTTCGAATTCGGAATTAATATTATTTTATTTTGAAATTCTAAAGTCGTATATCTTAAGTCAATAGCAGTCACCTTTCCTTCCTTGCCTGCAATAGCAATAAAGTCAGAAATATTAAACGGACGGTAAATCATAATTAAAATACCAGAAAGAACATTAGATAAGGTATCCTTAACAGCAAAACCAACTGCAAAACCTGTAATTCCTAAAGTAGTTGCAATCGCTGAAATATCAATTCCTAAGGAACTAAGGATTACTAATAAACCTATAATCCATAAACATAGCTTTATAAGTTTGGCCAATAGGTGCAAGGTCGAAGTATTTAGATTATTATTTCTATTTGCAAAATTATTTATTTGTTGCTGAACAAAATTACCTAAGAAAATAATGCTGATAGCAGTCAATATTATTACTATTATCTTTGGCCAATGGGTTGATAAGTTTAATATATCCATATTTCTCAATAGTTCTTTTTTGTTCTGGGATAGATCTCAGTAATTGCTAAGTAAAGAGAAAGTCCAACAAATGCAATCCAAAATTCAATGGCATATAACCTTCTTGTTACTATAAACTCAAAATCAAGATCTAATACTTTTGATCCCAGTGGACCAGTTAATCCAGGGGGCTTAACAACAAAGAAAACCATATAGGCAGCATAAATTACCTGACACACAAAATTTAATATTATTGCCCAATGTATAAACCTCAAAAATATTGATAATGACTTCATATAATTTCCATTTAGTATTTATATAATTATTACCTAAGGATCTAATTAATAAAATAAGTATTTATTATAAATAATGAATAATAAATTGAATTTTTGTTATTAATTTATATATTTTTCTAATTACTCTTTTTATTTGGTTATAAATGGCGTATTGAGTAATTAACTCCGTTATCTAGGCTATTATGAATATAAGTAAAATCAATAAGATAAAAAATGAAACTCTTTATTCTAGATTACCTGGACAAGACCAAGCATCCATAAATCACTGGGTTGAAAAATATAGATTAACATTTCAAGAGTCCAGAATTTTAATAGATTGTGGTGTAGATTTTAAAATGTGGGGGGAAAAGCCGTTAGCAAGCTTTGACCTATTGCAGAAAAATAAAAACCAGTTAATAAATCAAATTAAAGATGTATGGAATAATCATAAGAAATCATTAAATAATTATGAAAATTTTAATGCAAGGAGAGGAGAGAGTTCAAATCAACTATCATTTTCCCCTATTAATGAAAAAGATAAAGTATTAGGCAGGTGCCCCGTTGCTTCGGAAAAAACACTATGTTGTAACTTAATAACATTAGATGCTTTTAAAAACTGTGGCCTTGATTGCAGCTATTGTAGTATTCAGTCATTTTATACTGATAATAAAGTTTTTGTAGAAAATAATATTGATTTCAAATTAGATGCAATTAAATTTAATCCTGATGTTGTTTACCATATAGGAACTGGCCAATCTTCGGATTCTCTTTTATGGGGAAATAAGGATAAAGTATTAGAGAAATTATTAAACTTTGCAAGAAAAAATCCCAACTTAATTATTGAACTGAAAACCAAAACAAATAGAGTAAATGAATTATTAAATTTAAACATTCCACAAAATATAATTTGTACTTGGTCCTTAAACCCACAAACAATTATTGAAAATGAAGAACATCAATCAGCTTCTTTAGACCAGAGAATTATGGCCGCAAGAAAAGTTGCAGACAATGGAAACTTAGTTGGTTTTCACCTTCACCCAATGGTTTATTATCATGGCTGGGAGAATGATTACTCTAAAATGATAGATAAAATCACATCAAGCTTTACAGTAAGTGAAGTAGCTTTAATATCTATTGGTACTTTAACATTTACAAAGAAAGTTATAGGGCAAATTAGAAAAAGAGGTGCTATGAGTAAGATTCTTCAAATGCCTTTAGTTGAATCTGATGGAAAGCTTTCTTATCCAAGAGAAGTAAAATTAGCATTGTTTCAATATGCCTATAATTGTTTTTCAAATTGGCATAATAAAGTGTTCTTTTATTTATGTATGGAGAATAAAGACTATTGGCAACCCGTTTTCGGTAAAGATTATCAAGATAATATTGCATTTGAAATGGATATGAAAAAACATTATTTAGAAAAAATATACCCAGGTAAAAAGATTGATTGGTCTTTAACTGAAAAATAGAGAGTAAAGCATGGATCAAAAAGAATTGATTGAAAAATATAATAAAAGAGGGCCTAGATATACAAGTTATCCCGCCTATCCTTACTGGGAAAACTGTCCAACGGAAGATCAATGGAGTTTAGATATTAAGGAAGGGATAAATTCAGATAATAATATTGAGTTATATATTCATGTCCCTTTTTGTGAGAGTTTATGTAATTACTGCGGATGTAACCGTGTAATAACAAAAAATCATGATGTCGAGCAGGAATATATTAGCTTAATTCATCAAGAATGGGATTGGTATCAAAGCAAGTTTCCTAATATTATGATTAAGTCAATTCATCTAGGTGGGGGGACACCAACCTTTTTATCGCCAGAGAATTTAAAACTATTGATAAGTAAATTTAAAAATATATCTGTTAATAAAGATGACTTCTCTGGCTCTATAGAAGTAGATCCAAGAGTTACTTCAGCTGATCATTTAAAAGTTTTAGAGGAGCTAGGATTTAAAAGAATATCAATGGGAATTCAGGATTTTAATAAAGATGTTCAAGAAGCTGTTAATCGTGTTCAAAGTTTTGAGTTAGTTGAAAACCTTGTTGCCAGTGCAAAGAAGCATAATTTTAACAGTATTAACTTTGATTTAATTTATGGCCTTCCTTGCCAAACAGTTGACTCAATAAAAGAGACAATGGACTTAGTTTATAAGTTATCTCCAGATTCGATTGCCTTTTATAGTTATGCTCATGTACCATGGAAATCCAAAGCACAAAAATCTTTAGAAAAATTTCACCTACCAACAGGCGATGAAAAACAAAAACTATATGACTTTGGTCGAGAACTTTTTTTAGAAAAGGGATATGCAGAGTTAGGCCTAGACCATTTTGCAAAACAAACAGATGAATTATATCTAAGTAAGGGTAATGGAAGTTTATTTCGTAATTTTATGGGTTATACAACTCAAAAATCGAATGTGTTGATAGGACTTGGGGCAAGCTCCATTTCAAGCTCGGTTACGAGCTTTATTCAAAATGCTCATGACCTTAAAGAATATAAAGAGAAGGTGAAATTAGGAACAATGGCCATTACCAGTGGCCATAAGCAAACAGAATTAGATTTAATTACTGCAGAAGTAGTTCAACAAATAATGTGTTTAGGCAAAAGCAATATTGATAAACTGCTAAACATTTTACCTCCTTCTATTCTCTCTGTTGTTAATGCAGATTTACAAGATATTCAAAATGACCAACTAATATTATTGAATAATAACTTATTAGAGGTTACAGATATGGGAGGTCCATTTTTACGAAATATCTGTATGGCATTAGATTATAGGTATATTAATCAAAAATTAAAAAGAAAGACTTTTAGTCAGACAATTTAAATACAGTCTTGTGGAAAAAAAATCTCAGTAGATAATAATTTGCCAAAGGTTATGATTATATTATTAAGTTAATATTAATTATTGAGAGGATAAACTTGCATAGATCAATAATATTATTCACAATTTCATTGTATTTAATTTTTACGACTACTGCTTTTTCTAAGCAGCATCAATTTAAACATTTTAAACTTTCTCCATTCTTAGAAGAGAGGGCGAATATATTAGCAAGCGGAGACCCTGAGCAGATTAGAAATGTTCCACCTATTCCAGATGATGATAACTCCGATCTTTACAAAAAAATAGAAGCATGGCTAAGGCCAAGATATATGAACATTGGGCAAACTCAAGCAGATGCAATACTAAAACAAAGTCAAAATTATGATTTAGGGACCCATAACTATCAAGGTATGAGTTGGCGTAGGCCAATGGGTATTTTTATGATTGGTGGAAATCGTGCCGTTAGTCCTGTCAGTAATGGCCCTAAAAAGTGGAGAGTAAATGATATTTTCACAATCAGTGTAGGAGCGGTTTCCTACCTGAAATACTTAAAGAATAAGGATTTAATTGATATTCCAATTGAATCAATAGGACTTTTTGCTGGAATAGGATTTCAAAGAACTTATCGTTTTACCCACTATGCTGATTCTTATGTGAATGGCCTAAAATCAGATTTTAGAAAACTTTTTATGACGTTTATGTATTTTAAAACGAAGAGAGTTTTAGATTTGGATGATGATGAGTCTATTTATAAAGAAAACTTTTTTGGAGTAAACACCGGAGTGTTTTTAAAGTTTCCTCTTTGGAATGTATTGTCAGGGAATATCGGAGGGATTGTAGGTACTAATAAAACGTCCTCCCTTAAAATAACTGCGAACCTGGGTGAAACATCATCTGACAAAGCAAGAAGGTTAGCAATGGTTCTACATAAAAACTCAGGTAAAACAGTAGGAGTTTACGCCGATTTAGTATTAGATTTTTTTAAATTATTTAAACTAACAATGCTGTCTTTTAATATTCCATTAGAAAAAACATTGGCACATAACTTAAGTATGAATATACCAGAATCAGCTATCTATGATATAGAAAGTGGAAAGCTAAAGAAAGTATTTAAAAAAGTATTGAAAATGAGAAAGTTTGATATATCACAGTTTAACCAATTTATTTCTTTTCGTGATTATAGAACAACTATAAATAAAGGAACTAATCAATTTTATATAAGTAGAGGTTCTTATCATAATAAAACTGAGCAGAGGATTGATTTAATTAACAGTAAGAAAGAAGAAAACAGTCAGTTCTTCAAGGTTATTGGGGTTGATACTAAGTATGTTAAAACTTTATGGATGACTTTGGTGAATAATATTTTCTTAAATAGAAACAAGTTAAGCTTTATAAAAAAATATCCCAAAATAAAAAACTGGCTTAATAAAATGAAGGTTAACCTCGACCCATTGACAGGAATTAATCATAGAAAGGTTGAGTTAGAATATAAAGCTAATTTTGTTAATGATGATAAGGATTTGGTCTCTGAAGAAAACTCATATGCACAAGCAACAAATGTATCTCTCAAATTTCATAAATATACAAAAGTAGGAAAAACGAAAGGATTTCTTTTTAAAAGGGCAAAAAGAAAATTTATTTCATATTTGACCTCTCAGACTAATGTTGGGCATGAAATTATAAAACAAATTGAAGAGAATAAAATTAAAGGGCCAGCGGAAGTCTCCTTAGATGTTTCTGTTAACTCGTCAGGTATGAAAGCTTTTTCTGGAATGCTAGATTGGGAGGTTCATGGAATAGTTAATGCAATTTGCAGAAGGTATAATAATTTATCTAGCTTTTCTGATAGAAAAAGAAGAAAAGAAGAGAGGAAATGCATTAAGTCAATAGATAAGTATTATAAAAAATATAAAAATGGAATAAGTAAAAATCAAGGAGTAAATGTATTTATGTTAAAACACTTTTTGAAACAAATTCAAAAATATGGTGGTTTTGATACATATAGCTTATTGTTTGGGGAATCTAATGTTGGTATTACTGGCTCTGTAACTGCCAAGAACAAGAAAGGGAAAACTTACAAAACATATTTTGGTACAACGAATAATAAAAAAATACTCAGTGTAATTGAAAGAGAAAAGTTTAATAAGGTAAATGAAATACATTAGATATTTTATAACAAGGATAAAATGAAAATATATAAATTGAGAACTATTTTTTTTATATTAATAATTTTTTGTATTAATATCTCTTTTGTTAAAGCTAAGGGAGTAGCAAAAGCTATTGTTTCCAGAGGTGAAGTACTAGTCTTTTCAGGGAGCGAAAGCAAGCATCTTAATAAAGGTGATTGGGTAAATGAAGGTGACGTAATAGAAACGGCAAAATCTAGTTTTTCAAGATTATTATTTAAGGATAAAAATGTTTTAAATGTAGGGCCAAAGTCAAAAATGAAAATTATAAGTTATGAAAATAAAAAGAAGGGATTAGTTAATCTCATTCACGGACAAATTAGGGCCAAGGTAAAAAAGATAAATACCGATCAACCCAAAGGCAAGATTAAATTTATAGTTAAAACAAGAGTCGCCGCACTGGGAGTTAGAGGAACAGACTTTCAGGCAACATTTAATCCTAGTAATAATATTTCAAACTTAATTACTTTTGATGGAGAAGTACTAATGAAATCCATCGACGGAGGAGATTTGAAGTTTGATAACCTAACGAAAGAATTAAGTCAGGAAGGCGTGGTTAAGGTTTTAAAAGGAAATTTCTCTACCGTAAATCAAAAGCTAGCAAAAAATGCTACTGTCCCTACTAAATTGAATCCTAGTCAGTTTAATGCATTAAAGAATAATACCTCATTTGGTACAATGACAAAAGAAGAAGCAACGAATGATAGTGTTAAGAAAGCTCCCGTTAGATCCGTCGTGCCTCCAGGTATGTCGGCCAAAGATTCGAGTAGCAAAAATGAAGTCCTTGACTCTATTATAAAAGATAAAGTTGGTATAAAGACAGATGATGTAATACAAGATCTACCGAAAGCCGAAGGAGATGTAAATACAGAAACTGGGGCCATAACACCTCCTGCAGGAGGATTTATTGATCTTAAAACTGGAGTTTATGTGGCGCCTGCTGCTGGAAGTACTTTTGACGAGAATACAAAAACATATACACCCCCCGCATCATTAGGAACCATTAATATCGCTACAGGTGAGTATCAATCTCCGGAAGGTTTTAAGCTTAATAATGATGGTACATTTTCACATGACGTAGATGCACCAGGCGTAGAAAATATTGATCCTCCTAAAATAATTTCGATTGATGAATACGGGACTGCAAATTGGGAGGAACCAATTGAAGGTGACCCTGGTTTGGAAACAGAAATTAAAACAGAAGATTTAATAGATGAAGATTGTCCCGGCAATGTTTGTGAAGAATTTGATAATGCGCCAGAAACACAAAGCATTGATGAGACTGTGAAAGTCAAATTTGAAATCAACGTTGAGTAATAAAGAGAGTTTATGAAAATTATAATCCTGTATTTATTCGTAATTATTTCATTTCCATCTTTTGGAAAGGTTTCTGTTTTTGATAAAGTTTATACTTTATATAAAGACGGTGACTATAAATCGGCGGTTAAATTATTAGAGTCCATATCACGAAATAGTAAGTTCACAGATAAAACTATGGCAAAATACTGGAGCGCAATCTGCTTAGTAAAAATGCAACGTTTCGAAGAAGCAAATAAGAAATTTAATGAAATCCTTTCTGTCAGTGACTTGCCAGATGATTACTACTTTGAATTTGCAAAAAGCTTATACGCTGTCAATGAAATAGAGTTGGCAGAAAAAATGTTCAAAGAGTCAATATTAAGAGGTCATGAGCAATTCTCCTCTGCATATTATCTCGGCCATATTAAAGAGTTGCTAGGTGAGGACAAGGTTGCGTTAAAATATTATAATGAAATTGTAAACGACTATAAAACACCTAGTGCGACAATACAGCAATCTGCATTCTATAAAAAAGGAGAAATAATTGTCAGCACCATCCCAAAAATGGGCCCAACATCAAGAGATAAAATTAGAACCTTAGCAGTACCACAGTATATTTCAGGCATAGAGCTAGATGAAACCTTACCTCTTGCTAAAACAATGAAACAGAAAGTAAATTCATTATATCGTAAGTACTGGCTTGGAGCTTTTTCCCCGTATAGAAGAGTTAAAGATAATCAATTAAAATTTAATCAAAGTTTTCTATATGATACTAACGTGACAATGGAGTCGGATAATGCTAGTTCAGGTAGTTCTTCAGAGTCAAGCGCCCCTGCTAGCAAGACGCAGTTGATTTATAAGTATTCTGATACATTAGGTAAGCAAATTTTTGGAAAAACTAGTCTTCGTTTAAATTGGGATTATTATCTTGATAGGGAAAATAGTGATATTTATCAAAATGATAGTTTTTCAATAGCTCCTAGTTTTAATGGAATGTTTAGAAATTATATTTTTAATAACCCTGGCGAGCTCCTCGTTGGTATTGATTATAATTACTCTATGAGAGATTTTGAAGCAAAGGATCAGTTATCATATTATGGGCAGTCGGCAACCTTTTTCATAGGGGAGAAGTTTAGCTTTTTTGATTTCGGTAAATCAATCTTCAAGTTAAAAACAAAGTTATTTTTTAGCTATGATAAAACCTTAGACTCTAAAACAGTGACACTTTTTTTTAACCAATACTATTCAAAGTTAATTGGCAAAATGATTTTATTTACATTTAATGCTGATCTTTCATTTGTTGAAGATAGTTCTTTAAGCACTAATTCTTTTATGTTTCGGTGTGATTATATTCATCCTGGATTTTATCATAATAGAGTTGTGCTTCACTCTGGGCTAGGTGTTTCATTTACTGATACAAAAGAGCAAAGCTCAACAAGAGGAGTGGAAACAAACCTTTCACCGTTCGCTAAATTATCATATAACTTGAACAAGTATATTAATTTTTCAGGCAAGTATACATATACAAAAAATATTTCTAAAAATAAAAATGTTTATGACTATAGCAAACATGTTGCTTTATTCGAGCTAGAAACGAAGTATTAAAATATTTTATTTTTGATAATGTGACCTTAATTCCATCCAGATAATATTATACTTCCATGCAGGAGGAGAATCTGATTTGGTTTTATGATCTGGTAGTAATATTAAGTTTTTTGTAGCGAGTAAGACTTGTTTAACCTTTGGGTTTTGGTCTAACTTTGCCTTCATGACTTTTTTTATTAATTGATAATGCGCACCTTTTTTAAGCGTACGATAAGTCATTCGCTTACCTTTATAAGTTACCCAGTTTATATTTTGCTCTTTCATGTTCTTTGAAGCAAGAGACCCTGCTCTCTTAGCATCAAATGCAATCATTTGTTCAACTTGACTTCTTGAGTATTTCCAAGCTGATTTACTTCTGGGATCTTTGTTACTTTCTGGGTATTTCATACTTTGCCATAATCCTTCAATACTTTCATATTTTTTTCCCTCAAATATAAATGGGGTATGGGCAAAGTTAGATAATATGCCTAATTCGTTTCTTTTAGATAGAATTACACTCTTTGCATAATTGGCAGATTGTGGAAGTATTTCCCAACTTGGGGCATTATTGTCTGAAACTGGCCCCCACCAGTGTTTAGGATATTGGCCAATTTTATTGGTCTGAAGAGAACAGCTGCATACAAAAATGATAGTAAATAAGATAGTTAATTGTTTCATATGAAATCCTTTTAAAAAGAATTTATCTAGTTATGGCCAAGTTGGCCATAAAATATATTGGCAGTTCAATAAAAGTATAAGTAAACTTATATTTATAGGAGTTTATGGCCAAATATTTATTTTTTTTATTTATCTTTACTCAGACTGTGTATGCTCTTGAAAATAAGAAAAGTTCAATAATTTACTCTGTAGATCAGAGCGAAGAGTACTTGTCAGAAAAGATATTAACTTCAGCTGAAAAATTAGATAAGTTTTTAGGTGGTGAGGATCCAACGAAGCAAGTAATAAATAGGAGTAAAGTAAAATTTTATTATTTGCAAAGAAAGGAAGAAGGTAAAAATTTTTATTCTGAGTTTGGATATAAAATTTATTTATCTCTGCCTCGAGTACAGAACCACTTTAAATTACTTATTGAACAAAAATCTAATAATCAACTTGAAGATAATGCTTCTGAAGCTGAACAAGAAATTTCAAGTAGTTCGGACAATGAATCTGAGCTGTCTGCAGCATTGAGGTATTTTGTAAACTTTAATAAATGGAAGTTTAAATTAGATACAGGGGTAAAAGTAGCAATACCAATAAAAGCATTCTCTCGACTAAATATTAAGCGCGAATTTAATTATATAAAATGGAAAATATTATTTTTAGAGCAAGTTTATCTAGACTTTCTTGATGGTATCGGGGAGACAGCAAGATTAAATTTCTCATATCCAATTTCAAAAAAAATAAGCTTCACCTTTGGAAATTATTCAACTTGGACAGACTCAAGTGATATATTTTCTAATGGACACTATCTGAGCATAAAACATAAATTAAGCCCCAGAAGAGAGATAAGATATCAAGGAGGAATAGCAGGAAACCCTCAAAGTCAGTATATTGATATTTATTATTTCCATATTTCTTATAAACAATTGATGTATAAGAAATGGTTATTTTTTTCACTTTCTTCTATCGTTGAGATGGAAAAAGACAATAACTTTATTGCAGTACCATCTATATCTTTTAAAATAGAAAGTATATTTGGACAGAACAACTGAAAAGGAAGGCCCTAGTGCTAGGGAATAAATTGGGTATAAGCACTAGGGTTATTCGATGTATTTAGTAATATGTCACTAGATAAAACAGAGCATTTTATTCGATCATGACTTATATATTTATACGGACTCAATAGAAAAAAGTTCCCCAATTAATAATAAAAAAGGTAACTGTTTGATCATTGAATAGCCTCGCATGTGTTATCAACACCTTAGGCGTTGCTATGTATGATTGAAATGAGCTATTGACACGATATAAAGAGAATAATACCTTTTTTTTATTGATATTTATTGAGAGTAAAAAATGAAAAAAATTATTATTTTGACAGTACTGTTTAGCTTAAAGCTTCCTGCTGTTGAGACAGATCAATATATGACTTGGGGGATTGAATTGAATGATTCTGCAAAGGTCGTTAATGAGTATATTTTAAATGGGTTGAGAAATAGATTAAAGCTTTCTAAAATCCAAAAGCAAAAAACATGTTTTCAAGTTATTAAAAAATCAGCAAAAATTTTCCGAAGACCATTTGTTCAGTTGATTGAATCATGGGCGGAGCATAATCCTGAGATTGATGTTTATCCAGCTCGGAATTTTGAAGGTCGATATCGGGGTTTGTCAATTTATCGAAAGAATGTCTTTCCATTTATTATGCCTTTATCTAGTACTATTAATATTAATGGAGTTTATTTTGGCACAGACAAATTAGGACATTTTATTTCTTTTGGTGTTCGATATATGTCTATGTATCAAAAATATATTAAACGTGGTCTATCCCATGATCAGGCAATAAGAAAGCTTGTTAAGTTTGGAATAAACTCAGAAATTTATTTAGTTGGAACTCTCGCTACTGGAGTAGTTTCGTTTGCTGATATGGAGGCCAACTTTCAGGGATTTCTATTCTTTTCCTCCCTTTGTAGTCAAAACTCAGAATTTCATTATGAACAAGATAAAAATGGAAGGTGGAAATTAGTAGGTGACCTTGATATAAGGAAATATATTACCCCTGAGTTTGATGAATCATATAATGAGAATCATTTTAGATTTGATCGCTGGAAAGGAAAGAAAGGGTTGAATGTAACGTTAAAAAAATACTGTGGACTTACAAATGATTTTACAAGAGCAAATTATTATAAAAATAATTTTACAAAAAGTTTTAATATCAATTATATTTCAGAACTTGAAAAAAATGGTGAATTAACATTACGCCTATCTAGAAACTTCTCAAAATTATGCAAAGAGTAAACTTCTCATGATATAATATTATTAATATTAAAAAATTATCTATGAAAACTTTATTTTATTTATGTTGTTACTTAATACCGCTGTGTTTAAGTGCAAAACCTTTATTCGAGATAGGGGTTGGAGCTTTTGTTTTAGACCTTCCTTACTATCCTGGTTCAGAAAATAATAAAAGAGTTATTGCACCAATTCCTATATTTATTTATCGAGGTGATTTTTTTCGAGCAAACAGAGATGGAAGTATGCAAGGAAGATTTTTTAACTCAGACAAATTAGAGTTAAATATTTCATTAAATGGCACATTTCCTTCAAATGGTGATGATAATAGTGCAAGGTCTGGAATGCCAGAGCTAGATGGACTAATTGAAATAGGTCCTAGTATTAAATATTATATTAGTCATAATTCAAAAAAATCAATTTATTTAAGTATACCGTTGAGATATGCAATCTCTTCAGATTTTAGAGAGTTAACCAGCAGAGGTGTTACTTTGGGAACTTATATTTCAGCAAAGTTTAAAGATATTTTTAGCGTTAGTGATTATATTTCAATTAGTGCAGGTCTTAGATATGCAAATAAACAATTGATGGATTATTACTATACCGTAGATCAAGATTATAGCACAGCAACTCGTCCAACTTATTATGCTAAAGGAGGACTGTTTAAATATGGAATATCCAGCGGATTTAACTATAATTTCACGAAAGATTTCTGGCTATATGGAGCTACGGGTTATTCAATGTACTATGGTACAGCAAATGAAGATGGACCTTTATTAAGAAGAAAGTCGACTTTAACGTTTTTAGTCAGTTTATATTGGAATATTTACAAATCGAAACAATCAACAAAAATAGTACCTTAATTTTAAATATAAATAATTATTAAACTCAGTTCAAGTAATGGTATAATAATTTTATATTTGATAGGAGGAAATAATGGTAGATTTTTTAGATGAAGAAATGGATATAATGAATGAGCAAGATCAAGCAAATAAAGTATTTGATAGTAGTATATTTGAATTACCTATAGAAAGAATTGGATTAAAAAAAGTTAAGTCTGTTGAATCAACAACAACCTTATCTTCAGTCATCGCAATGATGAGAGATAATCATATTGGATCAGTTCTAGTTGTTGAAGGTAATAAGCTTGTAGGTATAGTAACGGAGAGAGATATTTTAATGAAAGTTGCAGATCAAGTTCAAGACAGTTCAAAGGTAAAAATACAAGACATAATGACAAGTGAACCTCTCTGCTTACGTTCAAGTGATATGATTGCATATGCAATGAATAATATGCATATTGGTGGGTATCGACATATTCCAATTGTAGATGAAAATAATAAACCTATTTCAATTATTTCAATTAAGGATGTTATGAAATTTATTCTTGATTATTTTCCTGAACAAGTTTTAAATATGACAGGAGAGCCTTATCGTGGCCCTGTTTCTAGAGATAGTGCTTAGTTTAAATATTGGCCATATTGTCGAACCATGGGTAAGCATCTTCAACTTCTTTTGAAACTTGAAATAAAGTAGATTCATCACCCCATTTTCCAATTAGCTGGACTCCTACAGGAAGATTATTAGAATTCCAGAATAAGGGAAGAGAAACGGCCGGTACCCCTGTCAGATTAGCAATTTGAGTAAATGGAACTAATGATAAACTTTCATGTGCTAATTTATCAATTAAACCTGTTTTAATGATTAATTTTCCAAGTTTGAACTTATTCACAACTTTCATTAATAAATCCTCATGTGTTTTTGGCGCCAATTGACCAATTTTGATATGAGAAGTTGCTGTCGTTGGAGTCAGTAATAAATCATAATTTTGATGAAAGTTAAAAAGTTGCTGTGAAAATTTATGCCATTTGTTTTTTTGAGTAATATATTCAGTAGCGTTAATATGATTACCAATAAGTGCTAGTGTCTGTGTTGTAAGTTCTAGTTGTTTTCTTGATTTGAGATCTAACTCTCTTACCTCTGCTGAAATTTGACCACAAACCATTGTAATATAACTTTTAGCTAGTTCGACCCCATCAATTGGAAAACTGGCCTCTTCAAGATGGTGACCTAGTAATTCCAATTTTTTTATTGAATCTTCTAGCGCAAGTAAGCAATCGGGATCAATCTTTTCTCCTAAGGGATGTTGTCTTGTAAAACCTATTTTAAGTTTTGATGGAGGACGATAGATAATATCTTCATATTTTACTGTATTTGGTAAAATACTATAAGGAGAGGGTTGATAGCTATCAGAAGTGATATCAAGCATTCTTGCACTATCTCTTACACTTCTTGATATAATATGTTGTACGGTTGCTCCTTCCCAGAGTGATCCATATAGAGGGCCATTTGGTGTCCTGCCCCTTGTTGGTTTCATTCCATAAAGTCCACAGAAAGAAGCTGGTATTCTGATAGATCCCCCTCCGTCACCGCCTGAAGCAATTGGAACAATTCCCGAGGCTATTGCAGCTGCGGATCCTCCAGAGGATCCACCTGGTGAATTATGAAGGTTCCACGGATTTCTTGTAGGCCCAAATGCCTCTGGTTCGGTAACTCCCATAATTCCAAATTCAGGGGTATTGGTTTTACCAATAATTATTGTACCAGCACTTAAATATCTATCTACAATTTCACTATTCTGCGGAGAGATATTTCTCTTTAAGCTATTCGATCCATTACTAAGAGGATGCCCTTTGTATGCTCCTAATAAATCTTTTAATAAGAAAGGAACACCACTAAATGGTTTATTCAAAACATTATCTGTATCTATTACTCCTTTTGCTTCATCAAACATTTGATAAATTACAGCATTTACTTCTGGGTTGACTACTGCAATGCGATTGATTGCAATTTCAAGAATTTCTTTTGCCGTAATTTGTTTTTGGTTAACAAGAGTGGCAATTGCAGTGGCATCTAATTTAATATATTCTTTAAAGTTCATGAAGTAATTCCTTGCTTAATTTAATTTTAAAGATAATTTAACATTAATATAGAGGATAGGTTAGGAAATTATTAACATACTATTTTGGTCTTTGGTTAGATTAGATTATAATTATTACTAACATAATTTAAATTAAGAGAGCTTTATGAATTCAATAAAAAAACTAATGTCAAACCTTACATTTTGGGTACTTGCATTTGCTGTTATAGGCTACCTTTCAAGTTATTTATGGGGAAATAATTCTTGGACTATTATGGATGAACCTCCTGCTTTTTATAACTTTATTTTATTGCTAAAAAGCATATTTTTACAATTATTAAAAATGATGGTTGCCCCAATGATCTTTTTTTCACTATTGGGGGGGATGTTGAGTATTGGAAGTAAAGCTCAGCTAAAAGAAATGGGGGGAACCGCAGTTGCATACTATATTTCCACTACTATGATTGCAATTATTTTAGGATTATTTGCAGTATTTTTTATTCATCCCTGGGAGAGTAGTGCCCCTATTGTTAATAAAAAGACAGAAAGTAAAATAATGGAATCTGAAAGTTACGTGCGGCCTAAAAAATATATAGAAAATGATGGAGCTTCAGTAGTTAAGATTTTACATAAGACTTTACTTCAGGCATTACAAAATCCTGCAGAAGCAATTGTTAAAAATAATGTTTTAGGCATTGCATTTTCTGCGTTTATAATTGGCCTCGCCTTAATATTAATTACTCCTGCCGCTAGTACAATTTCTACTTTTGTAAATGAAGTAAATCAAGTTATTTCGAAGGTCTTAGGTTGGGTGATTGCAACAACTCCAATAGGCGTTTTTGCAATCACATTTGACTTTCAATTGAAAACAGGTGGGGCAGTAATTCAGCAATTATTGTCTTTTTCTCTATTAGTAGTTGCTGTGACACTTGCACATGGAATAATTGTTTTGCCTTTAATTGCCTTTATCTTCACTCGTATTAATCCAATAACTTTATTAAGAAAAATGATGAGACCTTTATTAGTTGCCCTAACAACATCATCCAGCTCTGCTACTCTGCCTGTTACAATGCAAACTTGTGAAGAAGAGTTTGGAGTTGAAAAAGGAGTTTCTGGCTTCGTATTTCCTTTGGGCGCCACAATGAATATGGATGGAACAGCACTTTTTGAAGGGATTGCGGCTGTTTTTCTAGCTTATTTATTTGGAATAGAATTAACAACCATTAGCATATTTTTGATCTTTTTCATGGCCATGATTTCCTCTATTGGAGCACCTGGAATGCCATCAGGGTCTATGGCGGGAATGCAAATTGTATTACTCTCAGTGGGAATTCCATTAGAAGGAATTGGCCTGTTACTTGTTGTTGAAAAACCATTGGATGCAATTAGGACTGCCGTGAATGTTGAAGGAGATATGATCGGATCTCTAGTAGTTCAAAGCCGAATGAATAAAAAACTTAAGTCATAATCATTTTATCTATTTACTTTTGCTTTGACGTGTTATGTATTGAGCATAAAAAATGCTGGAGCTTTAATGAAAGTAGAAAATAAAACGATATTAGTGGTTGAAGATGAACAAGATATTAGAGATTTAATTCACTTTCACTTGATTAAAGAAAAATACTCAGTGCTCATAGCTAAAGATGGAGAGGAAGCTCTTTGTATAATAAAGAAAAATGATGTTGATTTAATTATTTTAGATTTAATGTTGCCAAAATTAAGTGGAATTGAATTATGTAAAATCATTAAAAAGTCCAAGAACTTTAAGGATACTCATATTTTAATGGCCACGGCAAAAGGGGAAGATGGTGACATAGTTAAGGGTCTTGAATGTGGTGCCGATGACTATATTTCAAAACCTTTTAGTCCTAGTGTGTTAATGGCAAGAGTTAAAGCATTACTTCGCCGAAAAATATTACTAAAAAAAGAAAGTAATAATGAAGTATTAACATACTTAGATATGCTAGTTTCTATTAATAAGAGAAAGCTGTACTTAGAAAATGAAGATATAGAATTAACCTACTCAGAGTTTGAAATATTGTTATTATTGATTAAAAGTCCTGGTCAGGTATTTTCAAGGGCCAAAATAGTTAATTGTATAAGAGGTGAAGGCTATGCCATTTCAGATAGAGCGATTGATGTTCAGATAGTATCCATTAGAAAAAAATTAAAAAATATGGGTGAATATATTGAAACCGTTAGAGGTGTTGGTTATAGATTAAGGGAAATTTAGTTACTAATGAATAAAAAAAACAATGAATTTTTAACAAATAGTGAAGTCTTACTTTTTTCAAAATTAGGTCAAGGTATCATTATTTTAGATTGTAATTATAATATAGTGTCTATTGATAAAAAAGCAATTGAAATTCTTCATGTAAATGATAGTACAAAACTTTATGGATCTTTTTCAGATTTTTTGTCCAAAACTAAATTACCAGAAAAACAAATTATTAATTTTGTGAAGAAAATTTTGGAAATAAAAATTGATCATAATAAGGAAGTTGAGTTATTTAATAAAGATATTGTACTGATAACGGGGGCATTAATTAATAATTATGATTTGACAGAAGAGTTTATTGTTTTAAGTTTTTTAAATATTTCATCTTTAAGAGAAATAGAAAAAAAGAAAAGACAATTTGTTGCTAATGTTTCCCATGAGCTTAAAACACCATTGACCTCTATTCAGGGTTATATTGAAACAATCCTTGAATCGGATTTAACAGATAAATTAAGAGGTAAGTTCCTAAGGATTGTAGAGAAACAATCCAATCGACTTAGATTAATTATAGAGGATCTTTTAATGTTATCGAAACTTGAAAAGGATGAGCTGGATCAAAGTATTGAACTAACCTATCAATCAGTAAACTCCATTGTTGATGATGCTGTCACTCAGTGTGAGATAAAAAAATATAAAAAAAATATTTTATTAATTAAAAAATTTGATAATAATTTATTTGCATTAATCAATCCTTCCTTATTAGAACAAGCGGTTGTTAATTTAATTCAAAATGCGATAAAATATTCGCCTGAAAAATCAAAAGTGGAAGTACTAATTACTCAAAACAAACATAGTATAAAAATAAAAGTTAAAGATCAGGGGCCTGGAATTCCACCAGAATATTATGAAAGAATATTTGAAAGATTTTTCAGTGTTGATAAAGCAAGAAGTCGTGAATTAGGAGGTTCAGGTTTAGGTCTTTCTATTGTAAAGCATATTGTATTAAATCATAACGGTAATGTTTATGTTGAAAATAACTCTGGTCATGGATCTGTTTTTACAATCTCTTTACCCAAAGTAAAATAATGTCTAGCTAAGTATTGGATATCACAGGACGCTGCGTCAGCTAGGTGTTTATAATATATGGAAAAATTACCATTTAGTAACAGTAATTATCTCATTATGCTATAAGTACTTAAGTTTGTAAGACACGTCGGGAGGTTCATATTAAATGTAGATCTATCTTTATTTCAATACTCGTTTTACTTAACTTAGGAGTAAATGCAATTGCTAGCATCTATAATGTGAATTCAAGGTCTTCTCATCAGTTTAAGATTCTAAATAAAGGAATTTCAGCGCTAGAAGCGAGACTCAAATTAATTGAAAATGCCAAAGAATCAATAGAGATAGAGTACTTTATTTATAATACTGATTCATCCTCTCGTATATTTACTCAAGCATTAATTGAAAAAGCAAAGCAAGGAGTAAAAGTTAGAATTTTATTAGACCACTTTCTTGCAGTTGGTGAAATAACTCCTTTTCATATTCATGAGATGAAAAAGCATGGAGTTGAAGTTCGGTATTATAATAATGTACCAAAGATTCATCTTGGGAAATATCAATACCGAGATCACAGAAAGATTTTTCTTGTTGATAATGAATATGCAATTTTGGGTGGAAGGAATATTAGTAATGAATACTTTGATCTAGATGAGGAATTTAATTTCGTAGATAGAGATGTACTAATATCAGGAGAAATAGTTGCAGATCTTGCTGTTATGTTTGATGAGTATTGGGAGCATGATTTATCAGTTGATGTACAGAGAGCTAGAAAGCCTAGTTTTAGAAGTTTAAAATATAGGAGAGGTGGTAGAATTCATCGAATGAGAAACTATATGGTTTTTCGAAGCGATCGTAGAAAGTGGAAGGAAGGAGCTGTTAGCGCTAAAAAGTTCTTAAAGGTTAAGCGGAGAGATAAAATACTTAGAGAAAAAGTGGCCGAGCTTGGAACAAAAGTATTAGAGGATGAATTTGAAAGCACGTGTAATAATATTTCGATTGTATCAGATCGACCAGGATCAGGTAAAGTAATGTTATCGCGAGCAATTTTAAGTCCATATATCTTAGATAAAATGAAAAATATAAAGAAAAAGCTTGTTATTGATTCTCCATATTTTATTTTGGATCAAGCAAAAGCAGAGGTTATTAAAGATTTATTAGATTCCGGTAAGAAAGTAGACATTTTGACAAATGGCCTTTTTTCAACAGATGCAATACATGTGGCTTCTGTTTTTAATAGCAAGATCACAGGTTGGCTTAGGAAAGGTTTGACGGCGACAGTATTTAAAGGGGAGCATCTAACAGGATATAAAACACTTAGGAAAAAAATTAATAAAGCAAGATGGGGTGTTCATTCAAAGTCAATGATTTTTGATGATGATACGTTGATGATAGGATCCTATAATGTAGATCCAAGGTCAGCAAATTATAGTCGTGAAATTTCTGTATTCTGTGAAGGAAGTAAAGATATTGTTAATTCTTTGCTAGAAAATATTGAATATAGAAAAAAGCATGGTACATTGCTAAAGAATCATCAGGATGTTGTAAAGCAAGAGTATGTAAATGTTCCATTCTTTAAAAGGGTGGCATACTTTTTAATTGCACTACCATCATCTTGGTTACAGCATTTGTTATAATGCTGTAGTTAAACTTAAGGTGAAATAATGAATACTTCTAAAAGAATTGCAGTCTATCCGATTAGCGGAAATCCACCAACTTGGGGACATGCTGATATTATGAAAAGAGCTTCAGAGAAATTTGATATGGTTTACTGGGTTGCAGGAATTAATATCAACAAGAAAAGTTTTTTTTCAGAACAAGAAAAAATTGAAATGATGCAATCTTACGTTGATTATTATAAAGTAAAAAATGTAACGGTAGATGCTGTTCCAGGTGCAATGATTCGTTATGCAGAAAAAGTAAATGCCAGTTTTTTGTTAAGAGGATTAAGGAATACTTCTGATTTTCAGTTAGAGCTTGACTTGGCATCTGCTAATAGAGGATTAAATAAACAAGTAGAGACAATATGTTTCTTTACGAAGCCTCACTATGCAACGATGAGTTCGACTTTAGTAAGGGAATTAGCATCACTAGGTGAAAGAATTGATCAATATGTTTTACCATCGCTTTCTGAAAAAATTATAAAAGGATTAAAATCTTAATCAATAATGAATCTAGTAGACAATAAACTATTACCTATTATTATTTTCTCTGGAGAAGGAGAGGGGTTATCAATAGCTTTAAAAGACAGAAAATTGCCTGTCATGAAGTTGCAACAAAGCTTAAGCATTGATGAAAGTATTGAAGAACAATTTGGAAACTTTATTCGCAGCGATTACTGCATTGAAGTAAACGAAGACAATATAGATAATTATTTAATTTGTTATGCAAATATATTTAGTCAAAACTCCTTAGAATGGTGCTCTTTAGTTGATTTAAAAAAAATAAATAATAAAGATGGTGCAATTTTATGTCATTCCCTCGGAGAATTTTGGCCACTTTTAGATACGGATAAATTTTTATCAAAAGTGAGATTGCCATTTATTTTTTCACCTAAAAAAGTAAATCTAAGAGATAAAATAACAATCTTTGGTGGATCTTTTAACCCTTGGCATCAAGGTCATATGACTTGTTTAGATTTATGCCCAGAGGATAATATCGCAATAATACCAGACAAAAACCCATGGAAACTGATGGATAATGCTGATTGTCCTTGGAGCTTATTAAAAAGTTTATGTGAAAAAGTAAAAGATTTACCTTATGCAGTTTTCCCCAAGTTCATTGGTTTAAATAGGTCAAATCCAACAATTAATTGGTTACCTCTCGTAAAAATTGAAGTTAAGCAATTACTAATTGGAGAGGATACGTTCTTTTCACTAACTAAATGGTTGCGAGCTCAAGAGCTTTTAAAAATAATAGATAAAATATATGTTGTTCCTCGCGATTTAAATGAGTTTAATTTAAAAAGAGAAGATATTGAAATTTCTTTAAAAAAAATTTCGACACAGTTAATAATTGAAATATTACCAGAACATCCTTATCAAAAACTATCTTCAACAGAATTAAGGAATCAGAATTAAGATATTATTTTGTTTGACTATATTAAGTTGTAATTGAGACAATAAAATGACTTTATTTATCCAGGGGGATAATGTTTAAATATTATTTTTTATTTGGATTTTTGTTTTTTGCAAACTTCTCTTTTGCAGATGATACAGTCAGGATAAGTGACTTAGATGATCCTATAATTTACGCTTCCAATAGTTTATCTGTTTCCAGCTTGATGGTAATAGATATACCAACATCGGGGGATGGAAATACTGAAAGTTCGCCATTTGAAGTTTATATTCCTTTAGGTGGAGATGGTACAGATGATCAACACCTTAATACAATAATCGAAAACCCTAATGAAGATCCAAGCTTAAGCCCTGCATTTCTCCCTGAAATTCCTCTTGATAGCACCAATAATTCTTTTATTCAGGTTTATACATTACTTGCAAATGAATCAACGGACACATTATATCTTAATATTGCAGTAGAAGATGAAGAAGAGGATGAAGAAGATGAAAAGTTTAAAATATTCTCACTAAGCACCTCTGTCAGTGTCTCGGCGGCCAGTGAAGAATATAGTTATGCTAGTTTTAACCTAGGTGAGATGTGTGAGAATATAGACTGTAGTAAAATACAAGCATCAGCAGGTGAAAATGATGATGACTTTTTAGTTTATCTTTTCTTAGATGAAGATCAGCATGCAGTTGGTACAAGTGTCACAACTTCTGAAAACGGTCTTTTTGTAAAGTTAAGTATTAGCGATGAGTTACCTGAAGGAACGGTAACAATTGATGATGGCCTTGTAAAAGGGGATGGTCGATTACTAGCTGAGTTTTCAGGAGGCGAGGATATTACTCAAATAGGAGATGATTTTTATCGAACTCTTATTTTCAAGTATGATGATTCGATTACAACGGAACAAGCAGAAGCAAGTATTAATGCTTATTCCTTAGGTGAGAAGTGGTCCATTGAAGATGAATCATTATCTGGTTCACTTTATATAAAAGATTTAACTAATAATACTCAATATAACTTTTCATTGGGAGTTGTGAATAAGTACCAATTTAGCTCATTATTATCTGGCTCCAAGCTTGGTATTCCTGAAAATATTGATGCATTCCTTGAGACTCATGCTTGTTACTTAGTTTCAGCAGGATTTAAGGCAGAGCATTTTGTCTTAGATTACTTTAGATTCATTCGTGATCATTATCTATTAAATAATATACTAGGAGATAAATTTATTGAATTTTATTATCGTACTGCTCCTAAGTATGCGAAAATAGTTTACCATAATGAATATTTAAGTTTTATTATTAGGGTAATTAGTTATTTTATTTATTATCTTTTGAATAATATTTATTTATTTATAAGTATAGTTATTGGAATTTCAGGTGCCTGTTTATTTCGAATTAAATATTCAAATAAACTTCCTTTATGACTCACTTTCTCTAGTAAAATCTTATTTAATTATTTAACCTATTCCAAATATAAAAGTAATGGGAGGAAACCTATGGCAGGCCATAGTAAATGGAAGAATATACAACATCGTAAGGGCGCTCAAGATGCAAAAAGAGGTAAAGCTTTTACCAAATTAATTAAGGAAGTAACAGTTGCAGTTAAGACCGGAGGAGCAGATGTTGATAGTAACCCTCGGTTACGTCTTGCTGTTCAAAACTGTCGTGGCGCTAATATGCCAAAAGATAATATAGAACGTGCAATAAAAAAAGCAGATGGAGCTGGAGGAAGCAATTTCCAGGAAGTTACTTTCGAAGGTTATGGCCCTGATGGTGTTGCTATCTTTGTTGAAACTGCAACAGATAATAATACTAGAACAGTAGCATCAGTTAGGTCATATTTTAAAAAGTATAATGGAAATTTAGGGAAAGATGGTTGCCTTGAATTTATTTTTAATCGAAAAGCAGTATTTAGTTTGAGTAATGAAAAACTAGATGAAGAAGATTTTACTTTAGAGATGATCGATGCTTCCGCTGAAGATGTAGAGTTCGATGGTGATATTGTAACCATAACTTCTGAGATGGAGCATTTTGGTAATGTTCAAAAAAAGCTAAATGAATTAAATCTTGAAACTATTGAAGCAGGACTTCAAAGAATTCCAATAACTACTAAAGAAATTCAAACTGATAGTTTTAAGACATTCATGAAATTAATTAATATCCTGGAAGAAGATGATGATGTTCAAAAAGTTTATCATAACGTTGAATTTAATGAAGATTTATTTAATTCGTTAGAATCATAAAGAGATATTTATGTCACATCCATTAGGCCGTTGGTCTGTACTCGATATTGAAACAAGTGGGCTTAACCCAGAGGAAGAATCAATAATTGACTTAGGTTATCTTCAATTCGAAGGGACTAAATTAATTAAATCTTTTGATTCTTTAGTAAAATTTCCAATGGGCCCTGGACTCAATACTAACTATTCAAAATTTACAGAAAAACTTACAGGGATTTCAAAGAAGATGCTGTCAAAAGCCCCTCTTTGGGCAGAAGTCAAAGTAGAACTTTTAGAAAACTACGGCCAACATATTATTGCCCATAATGCTAGGTTTGAAAAAAGTTTTTTAGAAAGGCATTTTGATGAAGTTGATGATGGAACGAAACGAGAGGATTATCAAGATAGTTTATTTTATTTAGCTTTATTATTTCCAGGAAGAACTAAATTAAACTTGGAATCTTTTATTTGTGAGTTTAACCTGGCAGATCATGAAATGCATAGGGGGTATCAGGATTCTTTAGATTTACTTAAGGTATTATTACTTGCAACAAGTTTAGTTCAGGAAAATAAGAAGTATTATCAAAGTTTAATAACTTTATTTAATAAGTATTATCTAAATAATTATTGGTTTTATCATTTTTTGACACTTGAACAAAGTGATTTATGTGATATTGCTGATCAGATTGATTTTAAAATAGATAAATATAAAAGTTTATATAAAGCAAGCAAATTAGAAAATACAAATGAAGATGTAAATGATTTAAATTGGGATAATGAATTTTCAGGCAAAAATATTTCTTCTATTTTACAGAATGAAGAAAAAATTAAAAGCATAATTCCTGCTTATAATTATCGTAAACCTCAAGAAAGTTTGGCCTTGAAGGTAGGGCAATCTTTTAAAAATGAAATTCATGCATTAGTTCAGGCCCCAACAGGAACGGGAAAAACACTTGGCTACATGCTTCCAGCATCATTGTTTGCAGAGCAAGAAAAGAAAAAGGTTTTAATTGCAACTGGAACAAAAACATTACAAAATCAAGCTATCTCTAAAGATGTTCCTCAGTTAAAGAAACTATTAGGTAGTACATTAAAGGATTTAAAAGTATCTCAATTAGTAGGATCAAATAATCATTTTTGTGAGTTACTGTTCAGAGAAACAGGAGAGAATTCAGAGATATTTTCTGGAAGTAAAGATTTTGATGAAAAATATTGTGAATTATATTTTGACTTATTATTTATGCATAATGCAGACGAAGACAATAGAACTACTCTAACTAGAGTTGATATTCCTTATTCATTAAAAATGAATATAAAAAACTTGAAATTGCGTGAAGATGAAATTGCCGTTGATTACCGATCTTGTACTGGAAGCAAGTGCCCATTCAAGGGAAGTTGTACTTATTTACAAGGACTAAAAGAGGCAAAAGAATCTGATATCATAATTGGGAATCATTCTTTAATGTTTACTTGGCCTCGAGCATTTCCTCGCCCTGAATATATAATTGTTGATGAAGCACATCGAATTGAGCATGAAATTACAAACTCTTTTGGGCATGAGATAACTAATGAGTTACTCAAACAATTTATCAAAAACTTACAACATATGCAGGGGGTAGGGTCCTTGTTTTATATTATGGCCCAAATGGAACCTAACCCTGGAGATAGTACTGAAACAATAAATAAGATTCGAAGCGATGTTAATAACTTTATTCCGTCACTTTTAGATCATACTTTATCTTTGCCTAAATTATTAGAAGAACTTTTCAAAAGAAAACCTCGGTTTACAGAAAAGTATTGGAATGAACTTCCAATGATAAATAAAAATAAACTCAATCAAGAGTTACCGATTAAGATTTTAAATGGAATTGAATCATTGTTTACCACTTTAGTTTCATTACAGAAAATGCTAATTTCTCATTCTTCCTTAGTCGAGTCTGCTTCTAATATCAAAGGAAATGATAATCTCATAATGGCGGTAACCCGTTTTGAAACTTTTGTTGCACAGCTAGACGATATTTGTCTTGGTCTAGAAAAATTACTAGATGAAGATTCATCAGATTATTGTAGAACACTCAAGTTTCATGCTGAGTTTGGAATTTCTTTTTGTGCTCATCCTATTAATGCAGGGAAAGTACTACATGACAACTTACTAGATACATCTTCATCTGTTGTTTTCACCTCGGCCACACTGGCCAATGACAATGGGTCAGAAGGTAGTAAAGGAATAGAATGGGCAACAGGATACTTATATACAAAGACAGATAAAAGATTTAAGGGTGGTTTTTATTTACCTGCAATTTATGATTATCAAAATAAAACTAAAGTATTACTTTGTGATGATACTCCTGCATTATATGATTCTTCCTATATTCCAACAGTACTAGGCAATATTACACAATTGATTAAAGAATTAAATGGCAGGTCCTTATTGCTATTTTCTGCAAAAAGTAGGTTTGAAGCAGCAAGAGAATATTTACTTAATGCCTTGAATGGAGATTTACCGCTTTTTATTCAAGGAATGGGTAATAATATAATTGAAGAATTCAAAGAGTCGGGAGAGGGAGTTCTCCTTGGGATGGAGACATTTGGTGAGGGAATTGACATTCCTGGGGATTCATTAAGTTTTATTTTTATTGATAAAGTACCAGACTTAAGAATGGACTTAGTTATTCAAGAAAGAAGAGATTTCTATTCAAAGCATATTGGAAATGAGTTTGTGGACTACTATTTAGCACATAGAACGAGGTCCTTGCATCAAAAATTAGGAAGATTGCTAAGAACGAAAACTGATGAAGGTGCAGTTGTTATTGTTGATTCTAGAATTAAAAGATGGAAGGGGAGAACTATGCAACAGTTTTACAACTTGATGCGTCCATATAATATACATAGGACCACTTTAAGTAATGCATGCCAAGAAGTAAAAGATTTTTTAATTAATTAGGTATCCATAATATTAAAGTATTTAATTTGAATTTTAGTTCCATCGCTAGAGTTTAAAATATACGGTATTGATTGATATCGACTCATTAAAACTTCAATATTATTTTCAGTATCTTTACTGGAGTCTTTTAACTTTTCAGATAGTAGGTATCTTGTTGCTTGAACTTCATTTCCATCGATAGATAATGCTTCACTTGATAAACTAGTCTTTTCCAAAACTACTTTTTGAACTTGAAGCTCGTCATCAAATTTCCATTGATTTATACTAGTAATACCTGTGTATAAATTCTTAGATGTAAAATCAAACTTTTTAGATAGTATAAAAAGTAAGCTCGAAACTGCTGCGGGCGTAATAATATGAAATTTAATAGGCGTTTTAATATTTGTCTCGTAAGTTTTACTTTCATTTTGAAACTTGTAGTATAAAATATTTTGTGCTTTATCATTTGTAAATTGCTCAATGACTTTTTCTGCTCCTAACTCTTTGATAATTGTTGCTGTTTTAGGTGTATAGTTCTTGCTTACACTATAATTAATATTTATTTTTAATATTTCTCCCGTAGCAACTCTACAATTTATTTCAGACTGGAATGATAGGGATAAATCTTTTAAATCTTGAAATACTTCAAAAGTTTCATCTGCATAATTATTAGTTTCTTTAATGTAGTTATAAGCACCTCTGTAAAGTTTTTTTTGTTGAGGAGATGAAACATCAAACTCTTCTTCAAAGTAATTAGTTGTCATATATATATGTTAATAGATTATCTTGTATAAACAATATAAATATATAGTTTTATAATCATATTTGACATCACTTTTGGCCGGAACTAATATATCGCAGTGAGTTTTAATTTAAAATGGGATATAAAGTCCTTACTTTTTTTTTCGTTACCTTCGATTTTATCGTCTCTTCTAGAACCAATTGCGTCTACTATCGATACCGTTTTAGTAGGGAATCTAAATACTCAGTGGCTTGGAGCTTTGGCGATTGCTACAATTATCATCAATTCTATTAGTTGGATTTTTAATTTTTTAGTTCATAGCTCTACTCAATCAGTGGCATCTTCATTCTCTGAAAAAAAATTTGAGTTAACTGTTGGCCGTATTCAAGTTTCTTTAGTTTTGGCATGTATTGTGGGGGTTGTTTTAACTATTTTGTTGTATCTTTTTAGGTTTTATTTATATAAATTGGCAGGAAGTAGTGATGAAATAATTGGCTTTGTTGATGATTATTTTTCAGTACGTTTAATTGGACACCCATTTTCTGTTTTATTTATTACTTTAATTTCGATTCAAAGAGGATTAAGACAGATTAGATCTGTTCTAGTTATTATTTCTATTACGACAGTCACTAATTTTTTAATTTCTTGGTTTTTATTATATGCTTTAAAATTTGGAGTAGATGGAGCAGCAATTGGTTCAATCATTTCTCATTTGCTCGGTGTCTTATTGTCTTTAGGTTGCATACTCAAACACTCAAAACTTAATCGTTTTTTAGATTTTAGTTATTTTTCAAAAGATGAATGGGTGAAATTTGGAGAAAATTCCTGGCACCTGTTTGGGCGATCTTTTCTTTTGACGGCAACATTTTTTATTAGTACTAGGCTTGCTAGCTCACAGAGTGTGACTCATCTAGCGGCACACCAAATTATATTACAAATTTGGCTTTTATCTTCATTTCTGATTGATGGTTTAGCAATTACTGCTAATGTACTTGGAGCTGGAATGTTTGCATCAAAAAATAAAGATGAATTTCAATTACTAACAAAAAATCTAATAAAAATTTCTGGTGTTATTGGAATATTATTTTCAATTTTATATTACTTTGCGGAGAGTTATATATTACATATTTTTACGAGTGATTATGCAGTGATAGCACAAATAAGCATTATTTGGTGGGTTATTTATTCATCTCAAGTTATAAACTCATGGGCATTTATTTTAGATGGTATTTTATTTGGAGGTGGAGACTTTCGATTTCTGAAAGGTATGATGTTTAAAGGAGTTATATTTATCTTTGCTCCGATATTAATTTTAGGAAATTATTATCAGTCTACTCTTTTAGGCATTTGGCTTGGACTTGTGGGACTGAGTATTTTTAGAGCGATAAATGGTGCAATGAGAGTAAAATATTTAATAAATAGGCTGGCATAAATGAATGATAAAGAAGGGTTTTCAGCAGAGTATTGGTCTCAAAATTACAACGATCCAAACTCTATGGATGGAATTGGAAATGCGAAAGATCATGTTCGTTACTTAAAAGCATTATTTACTTTGGATAATATTAAAATAAATAGTATTATAGACTTTGGATTTGGTAAAAGTGTTTTACTAAAAGAAATGATTACGACCTTCTCACCATATAAGGCCGTTGGCATTGAACCATCTAAATATATTTATGATCAAATACAATCTAAACTTTTCTTTAAAAATAATAAAAAAAAGGTTAAGCTGTATAACTTTGATTTGAAAACATGGTGCCTACAACGTCAGTATAAAAATGAACGTTTTGATTTAGGTATTTGCACATCAGTACTACAGTACTTAGAAGAAGATGAATTAACATTTATTTTACCTGCGATTGCGGAAAAGGTTAAATACATGTATTTAACAGTACCTACCAATAAGGAGTTAAATAAACAAATAAATGACTTGGACTTTTTGGATGCATATGCACTTAGAAGATCTAAGACTTTTTATTATAAATTAATCAAGAAGCATTTTACTTTTATATCAAATAGGGTATTGGAGAGTAAGACTTTTTTGATGATGAAAATACTAATTTTTCAGAATTATTATTTAGATTTTAGGAGGAATAGATGAGTTGTCCCTGTGGTAGTCAAAATACATTTGAGAATTGTTGTTCTCCACACATAAATGGTGATCAAGATTGTCCTACGGCAGAATCTACAATGAGGTCTAGATATACTGCATTTGTTAAGAAAAATGCTCAATATATTTTCGATACCCACTCAGAAGAAACGAGAGAGGAAACTAGTTTAAAAGAGTTACAAGATTGGGCCGAAAACTCTAATTGGCTTGGGCTTGAAGTTGTTAATGTTGAAAATGGTAAAAAAAATGATACTGAGGGAACAGTTGAGTTCATTGCAAAGTATGAGTCAAAAGGGAGAGAGTACCGACATCATGAGGTAAGTACTTTCAAAAAGACTAATAATAAATGGTTTTTTCATGATGGTGAAATGATTCATGATACATTTATTAGGAGTCAGCCTAAGTTGGGCCGAAATGATCCATGCTCATGTGGTAGTGGAAAAAAGTTTAAAAAATGTTGTATGAATTAAGTAAATAAATATTTTATGTTTTTTCCAGTACCTGATATTTTGATAATACCTTTCTCATTCCAGTTCTTAATCCAAAGCTTTGCAGTTGATAATTTTATCGAGAATATCTTTTCAATATCTTGTCTTGTGAATGAGTGTGTAATTGATTTTAAATATGCTGAAGCACCTCTTGTTGTATGATTCATTGGTATGACGAATGCGTAGCTTTGATCAATTTTTATGGAAAAATAGTTTTTAGACCTTTTTATTGCAAAACCAATTGTTTTTAAAGTTTTAACAAGGTTTTTTAATCTTTCATCTCCCGCTTTAGGGTCAAAAAAGTCTTCTTGGTAAAGAAATTCTATTAAATTCCATTTGTTCACTCCAAATGATCCTGATCCAATTATAGCGCTAAGAGCGTTGGCCTGAAGGGGAGTAAGATAATTTATTACATTGTCTTCACAAAGGTTTACTCCTGAATATAAGTCTAGCACTTTGTGCTTTGAGCATCTAAATTTACTAATTTGTTGTTCATAGTTAGAAGCTTCTATTTCCCCTGATCCGATTAACCAACAGTTATTATTATTTTTTTTATAAACTAAGTTTTTAAAGTTTGGGAAAGGAATAGATTTTTGATTGGAGTAATTTTTTCCTAAAATGTAACTATAGTAATTAAAACTTAAATGTGCCCTTGTCGCAATCTTAATATCGAGAGGGATTGAAAGAAAAGGGTTTTGTTCAGCAAAGTAATACAACCTTTGTTTTTCAATTATTTCTAAATTATGAATGATATTATTTTCTGAAGCAGTCTTGAAAAGTTCAGATACATATTTGTAATCTTGAGTTTGTGAATGGTACTCTATATCCCAAGTTAATATTGATGCAGGGATTTTGTTTTTTTTATTTTCTGTTTTGATGATTTTTGTATTAAGTATTTTTTTTGCTTGTGGTAAATGATTAGTTTCCAATTTAAGGTTTACTAAACGATGAAAAATCCATTGGGAATAGTCACTTACTTCATTATCGATATATGATAATAGTTTTATCCAGGCTTTTTCACATTGATTAAACTTTTTAAGTCCAAAATAAGATTCAGCAATACACGCCATGGTCGAGATTAGTTGCTTGTAATATTGTTTGTTATTTTTCAATATTTGATAAGATTTTTCAGCATATAAAAGAGATTTTTTATAGTCGAGTGTTGATAGGTATAGACATGACTTTGAGTAGTAATAATGAGGAAAAAATTCAGTAATATTTTTATTTTGCTCTTTGCAGACTTGATCAATTCTATTAAAAATTCTTTCTGCTGAATAAAGTGCTCCAATGTGAGATAAGATAAATGCAAGTGTTGCTTGTAAAGCAATAAGATCATTAGATACTACTTGCATCTCACTTGTTGAAATCTCTCTGCCTGTAATTTTTAGTGCTTTATTTATATCTAAAAACTGACGGTAGATTTCTGCTAGTTTTATTTTGTCTGAAATTTCTAGTTTTTGCTTCTTAATAATTAATGGCAACGTTTTTTTTGCCAATGGTATTTTTCCATTATTAATAAGTTTTTGAACATATGATAAGCTTAATCTTGTGGATTTATTCATAGTAGGACTTATCTTAACATAAATTTAAGATAAGGATGAAGATGAATCCTCTTGATAATAAAAAAAGGGAGTTAATTTATTGATCTAACTAGTTTTTATCTAAGCGAGTTTTGAGAATTCATCTTCAAACTAATACAAAAAAAAAGAATATTTAACTTTTTCTTTAAGTTTGTTTCTATACTAATATTAGCCCAACGCTAGGCGCAACAAAAGTGATAAAATATGACTGAATCAATAAGAACAAAGGATGAAGATGAATCCTCTTGATAATAAAAAAAGGGAGTTAATTTATTGA
>CAYRDP010000004.1:68936-98268 GCA_964423165.1 uncultured Bacteriovoracaceae bacterium
AATTTATTGATCTAACTAGTTTTTATCTAAGCGAGTTTTGAGAATTCATCTTCAATTTATTTGTTTTATTTAGTAACAAAGCAAAGGAGATCTGGGTAAGGGAGTTTTATGGGAGTAAAATTCGATCCCCTTTACTTTGTTTCTATAATTATATTACCTCGACTAGCGGCGCGCAAAAAGTAATATAATATGACTGTATTGATTTACTTTATTAAGTCGTTGGTGCAATAAAAGGAGTAAATTATAACATGATGAATGAGTACAAAGGATGAAGATGAATCCTCTTGATAATAAAAAAAGGGAGTTAATTTATTGATCTAACTAGGTTTTATCTAGGCGAGTTCAGAGAATTCATCTTCAAATTATTTGTTTGTATGTTTATATTAACGTGAGCCACCCTGCGTAAAAAGTGATAAAAAATGACAGGTAATTTTATTTTAATATATCAAACTTAACTTGTAACATATTAATTATTTAGAGATAATTGAATGGGATCTTGGTGCCTGGGGCGAGACTTGAACTCGCACAGCATAAAATGCCGAGGGATTTTAAGTCCCTTGTGTCTACCAATTCCACCACCCAGGCCCGATCATTGTAAGGTCGTATGTTGAACTATTTTATGGGGATCTGTCAATTGAAAATATTTGTAATTATTGTTTTTATCACCTTTAATATTTCTTGTTCTACCCTTGAAAAAGAAGAGATTAAAACAATAAAAGGCTTAGCGCAGTGGCATCGAGTACCAGAAAGATTTTCATTTAAAGATTGGGAGCAAAATTACATTGTTCATTCTTTCTTTGACTTATTGCCATTTGCAAATACATCAGACAACACAATTAACTTTATAATAAGTAACCCATATGAATCGAGGTATAATTATAAATTAGACCTCGTTTCAGGCAAGCTGTTTAAGAAACATCTTAATTGCAAGCATGAAGATATATGGAATAAGTATGAAGGCAGTCTTCATCTACCACCATTTACAAGAGGTTATATTCCAAGGTTATTAGATCAACTAGGTACCCCTCAAGAGGTTATTGTTTTCGGCAATGAGGATAAATACCAAAAAGCTTTTTTAAAAAATAAAAACAATGAATCACATCGAATACGTATAATTGGATCAACTATCTTGCAGTATTGTTCATCTTACCCATGTTCCAATAGGTCAAGCTGGCTTTCCAAGTTGGTATTAATTGCTGTTGCGCCAGAAGATGAAAACTATAAAGATGTTAATAACTTAGAGGAAATTAAAAAAATAATTGATTGGGACTATGTTATATCATTTATGCAAAATACTGATGGACATAAGGTACAAGATAAAGAAGAGTTAGATAGGCCTTCCTTTAGAACTTTTGGAGAAATAGATGGAAGCAAGGGCATGACTTTTGCTTTAGAAAAGGGACACCTGTTTACTTTTAAAGAATTAACAGAACTTAAAAATAATTGTCATCGACTTTATGATTATATTTGGAATAGCGTACAAAGTGTTAAGGATAACTTAACATCAGAAGAAAAAGTAAATGCATATGTAAAAAAAATAAAATCGTCGACTGTCATTGAGGATGAAGTACATAAGCAAGTAACAAAAGTCGAAAGGCACATGAGGGATTTCTCAAGCTTCTTTTCTCATCTTTATAATAATTATCATCAACAGTTTTATACTTGCTCTCAGTTTGTTCGTGCGAGTAATATGTATGATAATTCTGAACGTCATTGGTTATTTACTTATTTATCTCTTTATATGAAAATGGAAAAACTAGGGTTTTCATATAGCTGTACTAGGAAAGCATGGTTAACCAACCCTCTTAAAAATGATTTTACTCATACTTTTGATCCTGTAAGGGTAAGAGGTAGTTGTACTGATCAAAGGTTAGATCATGCTTTCGAAACAGCAATAAGCTACTTGAATATACTCTCTAGTGGAGGAAAAGATCATTTTCGTTATATCGAGTACGACCTGGAAGAAGGTGGAACAAATGAAAGAATATATTCTTGGGTATTTGATACTGGAAAAAGATTACGTTGCTCTGATAATGATTTAAATAAACATCAATCAATGAGAGTTTTTCCTTCAGATGTTAAGTGGAAATCATTTAGTAAGCTTTATCATTTAAACAATAATTTAGATGATGATATTATTAGGTAATTACATTTTTATAAAGAATCATTAAGCAATTTAATAAACAAATCTCGTGAAACTTCTTTTCCTCCCAGTTTTTCAATTACTGGAGTTATCATCTGAGTATCCATCCATTTAATACTTTTTTGTTTTAAAAAATTAATTAGTTCAATCAGAGCAAACTTAGAAGCATTGGACTCTTGGTAGTACATAGATTCACCTGATATAAAATTTCCTATTTTTACACCATACAGACCACCTACAAGGTTACCATTTAAATTATATGTTTCAGCTGAGTAAGCAAAGCCTGCATTATGCAAGTTGATATATGCATTAATCATATCTTGATTGAGCCATACTCCATTTTTTTTATGCGCTTTAGCGCAGTTGTAGATAACTTTCTCAAAGTTCTGATTCATTTTGAAGGAAAACATTTTTTTTCTAATTAGTTTTTTCATACTTGTAGAAATAATTAGATCATCAAAATAAAGAATTCCTCTTGGGTTGGGTGAAAACCAAGCAATAGGTGACTCACATGAAGAAGGCCATGGGAAAATCCCTTGGGAGTATGCTTTTAAAAGAGACTGAACTTCAAGGTCTCCCCCGATAGCTAGTAGCCCATCAGACTCTGCCTCTTCAATGGGAGGGAAAAAATTAATTACCATTATTTAGATTTAATGCCTGAATGAGTGAAGTAATTATAGCAAGAGATGAATAAAGTGTTGTTTCTGGTTCTGGGCATCCTGGGATTGATTTTTGAATAACATTTGGTGCAACTTCAACAAAATCGGCAGAAACGACTTTTATTTCCGCTGAAAGTTGGTTGATTATAATAGCTACTTCTGCAGGATCTAACCCTTCTGGTTCAGGAGTTCCTGTCGCTCCAGCGTACTTTTCATCTAATACATCAACATCAACACTAATATATAATTCATCGACACATTTCTGCTTTAGATCACTTAGTATCTTCCTTGCAATTGAAATTGCTCCATCTTTTTTTATTTCACTTGACCAGAATTGCTTAACTCCAAATTTACTTTCCCAGTGACTTTTATCCTTACCGCTGGATCTAATTCCGACTTGAAATACTAGGTCAGGTGATGAAATAAATGGTAGGATATGAGGAACCCATGATCCAAAACAGAGATCAATACCAAGTCTTTCTATTAACAAGTCTGTATGTGCATCAAAGTGGATGATTGCTACAGTTTTTCCTTGTGCTTTTTTTGCTAATAAAAATTCTTTAACAATGGGGTAGCTGACAGAGTGATCCCCTCCAAGACATAATAACCCTTTTTTAGGGAACGTTTGGTAAAAATCCTTTGTGACCTTTTCTGCAATCGATAATGGTGAAACAGGAAGGTTTACTTTTTCTTTGTAAAGTGCTTTTTGACAATTTGTTATAGTTTTCTCTGTTAGGTACTTATCATGTAATAAATGGGGAATAACTTTAACATCACCCATATCAAAATACTTTAAACCTAAGTTATATTTTTGCAAATACTCCCTAATAAATAAAGGCCCCCAGTTTGCTCCTCTTTGAATCCCTCCCCCTGTGTCAGAGCAAATTCCAAGTAGTGATATATTTGTGGATTGAGGTAGTTTATCTAATGATTCAATCCATTTATCATGAACTAAATTCCCTGAAGTTTTATAAAGTAATTTGTGTAAATAATCTTTTTTATCTTGTGCCGTGTGGATCGTATGGACACCCTCTCCTGGTGGGCAAAGCATCAACTCTAAGTTTGTTTTTAGTTTAGTCCATTTATCATTCATTGCCATCTCGATTAAATTAAATAATTATCAATAACTTTATTTTTTAAAATTAAATCTTTATACTTTTTATCAAAGTCTAGTTTGTTTTGCTTGAATTGTATGTAGTCATGTAAAATATTTTTTTCAAACTCAATTAATCTTCTAGTGAGGTTTAAATCTACTCCTGCAATATGTGATGAAGTGAAAATATTTGGTAAATGCTTAAAGTATTCCAGAGGTATGGGTTCTTGTTCAAAAACGTCGACAAAGCACTTTGCTTGAGGGGAGTTTTTCAAGAAATTAGTTAAGTGCTCAAAGTTAATATGCTTTCCTCTTGCTGCATTAATGAGTGTAACGTTCGGAGAAACTTTTTTAAGGAAATTATTGTTTATTAGATGTAAAGATGTAGGGTTTAAACTCGAGCAATTAATTATAAAGTCAAAATCTTTCAATGGGATTTTTCTTTCTAAGTTTAAAAAGGGATCACATACTTCAATTGTATTTGTTAATGCCGAAAGAGTTTTGAAAACAGCTTTTCCAATATGTCCGTAACCTATAATTAAAAATTGTTGATCCGAAATTAATTTTCTATTCCAGTTACGATTTAAACTCCATTCTTGTTGGTAGGGGAAACTATTCATTTTTGAAAAGACAGCAGATAAAATATATTCAGTTACGGATAATTGTCTGATTGTGTTGCCAACAATAATAGTTCCATTAAATTTTTTGACAAAATCGGCATTGAAGTTGTCATAACCAGAGTTTGGATGAATAATTAACTTTGCATCTTTGACATTTAATTTCTCAATGACTGTAGACGAACTTGTAATAATAACTTCACTTGTGTTGTCTTCCACGTATTTTACAGACTTTATAGATTCTAGTTGTTTGTGTTCAATATTAATGAAGTCTTTTGGGAAATATTCTGAGAGGTCTGCTCTGAAAACAGTGACCATTACTATATGAACTCAGGAGGTACATAGATAATATGTTCTAATTTAGTCCTACATACGTTAGTAAATTTGAATCGTCTCTTATCGATGCGACGACTACCAAAAGAGTATCTGACTTTCTTTTTTATTAGTTTGCAAGTTGTAATTTTTTTGTCGTATGAGCTTTGTGTTGTTGTACTTCTTTCTTCATTAAGTACAAAATTCAGTCGACTTCCAAGGAACTTTTCTGAAGGTCTTGTAATATTGGATTGTGAAAAAGACTCTAAATGATGAATCAATTGTATAGGAGAGTTATCATAATAGTTTACTTCTGCTAAGTAATCTGGTTCAATTGTATGTCTACCGAGTCTGAGTCTTGTCGGCCATTTAATATCTCCAAATGTATGATAAATTAACTCAGAACAAACAATTTTGTCTAAAGTTGTAACATCAAAATTAAAATCATATTCTTTATTAAATTGAGAAAGAACAGTTGTATATTTTTGGTAGATACTATTAAAATAATCGTTTTCAATACTTTTTACTCTGAATATAGAAATATGATCAATATTCAAAAAGCCTTCAATGGTATTTAAACTAACACCAGGCCTTAAGGATTCAATAATAGTAAAACCGGCCTCTATTTTATGTCTAATAGGAATAATTAGATGATGATCCCACATTCCATTACTAATTAACTGTTTTTTAGTTCCAAGATGAATTGCAACATGGCCATAAAAGCCAGGGATGAACAGGTCTGTTAACGCAAAAGGTGTTTTTTCAAGCAAGATATCTAGTGGCCTTAATTTTGATTTAAGTTCTTGTGATATATTATGATTTTTATAAAGATAACCTTTTCTCCACTTGATTGAACCAGCAATGTTGCCAAATGTTCGGCTGATTGAATTAACTATATCAGTACCAAGTTGTCTTAAGTCGTCAATGTCTTTATAAAATTTAATTTTAATATTTTTAGATTTATGTAATGTACTGAGGTATGGGTTACCATTAAGCAGGTTAACAATTTTTTTAAGTTGAGTGTCATGATTAGAGAGTTCTTTTATATCATCTAGGTATGAAAGATATATTTTGATAAATGATTTAAGTTGTTTTTGATGTTTTGTTTTTAGATTAATTTTAAATAGTTCCTTTAATCTTTTTCCCATTATTTGGTTATCACGATTGATATTATAGATATGTTTTAACATTCTTCTTAAAGGAGGATTGTATCTATAATAAATTTGATATGCAGTTAACAACTTTTCAAAAAAATCAACCTTGGCCGCCAACCAAAAAAGATTTGTTTTAGTTTGTTTCATATTATTAAAATTAATAAAGTTATCCAGGGAGTAATCACTTGGCTTATAAATAGAAATATAATTATTTAGCTGTTCTCCGAGTAAGTGATAAGAAGAAACTGTCTTGCTAAGAACTTGCAAATGATTGCCTGTTACTACATTTCCTTGTTCGATATAATCAGATATTGACTTTCCTGTTGTGAGAGTAAAATCATGTAAGTCATTCATCATTTGATTAAGTTGCTCATAATTATTAATATTTTTTAGTAAAATAGTATCTTCATTTTCAAAATGAGGTGGAAGAAAACCCTCAGAAGATGTCAATGTGCTAAGACTTTCTTGAGGTTTTTTTATATTGAGTATTTTTTTATTTAAGTTATGAAAAAACTTACTTCCATTATTTTGAATTTGTTCACTGGTACTTAAGTCGTTAGCGAAAATAGTATTACTTAAAAGAAGTATTAATATAAAAAAATAATTATGTGAAAAATTAATAGTTTATTTCCCTTGGATAAGTTATTAATATTTATTGTTGTAACATTAGCTTTTATTCTCTTAGATTACAACGCGTATTGTAAAATGTTTATCTTTTATACTTATAAAACTTCTAGTAATTGACACAATAACTACTTGATCATACAAGAATAACCATACAAATAAAAGAGTGGAGAAATGAATGATATCAATAAAATCGCCTAGAGAAATTGAATTAATGAGGGAGACATGTGATTTAGCAAAGCAGACTCTTGAATTTATTGAACCATTTGTTAAAGCGGGAGTTTCAACACTTGAAATCAATGACTTATGTCATGACTTTATAGTTAAGCATGGTGCAGTTCCATCACCATTAAATTACCATGGATTTCCTAAATCGATTTGTACTTCAATTAATAATGTTATTTGTCATGGAATTCCTAATAAAAAATCAGTACTTTGTGATGGTGATATTATTAATATTGATATTACGACCTTTTTCAAGAACTTTCATGGAGATACGAGTAAAACTTTTTTAATTGGAAATGTTAGTGATGAAGTAAGGAAGTTAGTTGATATTACTTATTTATGTATGATGGAAGGTATTAGAGAAGTACGACCGGGTGCCAATATTGGAAATATAGGAGCAATTATTCAAGAGATTGCTCATGATAATAACTATTCAGTTGTTGAGGATTATTGTGGTCATGGCATTGGTAGGGAGTTTCATGAGCCACCTCAAATAGTTCATATTGGAAAAAGAGGTCAAGGCCCAGAAATAAAAGAAGGAATGACTTTTACTATTGAGCCAATGCTTAATATGGGGAAAAAGTATAGCAAAGTTTTAAAAGATAATTGGACAGTTATAACAAAAGACAAGAAGTTGTCTGCTCAGTTTGAGCATACTGTTTTAGTAACAAAAGATGGATTTGATATTTTAACTCTAAGAGATGAAGAGAAGAATGAAACTACTTTGTAATCATAGAGACAAGCCAAGTAATTTAGGTCTTCCTGATTTTTTTAATTTTAGCTCTGAAGAGGTGGATGGAATAAAGCTATTTCTTGATATAGATTTAAAAAATAATAAATTAAACTCTTTTTTTTATAAGACTTCCATTGATAATGAATGGATTATTTATTTATCTCTTTTGTCCGAAATGGTAAAATCAAAAGATCTTTCTGAAATTATGCAAATGTCGTGGGAAAGTTTTTATTATTATTTATCTGATTCTTTTTACTTTGATGATAAATTAGCAACTATGTTTATTGATGAGTATGAGGAGGGGGGGGTACCATTTGAGAATGTTCCGTTATCAATTTTATTCAGCAGTTTAAATAAATATTTAGGTTGGCATATAGCAATAGAAGAAAAAAATGAAAAATTGATTTGTCGATGTTTTGGAGTGTATGAAAATGAAATTTTATCTTTAATTCAAGAAACTCCCAATATTAAAACTGTTGAGATTACAAATTATTTAAACGCTGGAGGTGGATGCACTAATTGCATTTCAGATTTACAGGGAATAATTGCTGATCAACAAAGTATATCACCGGTACAATTGCTTTTAAAAATTCAAGGAATTATTGATCAGTGGAAGAAAGATCAAAACATAAAAGCTGAAATAGAAGTAGAAAAAAATATAGCAAACAAGGTTATAGTTTCATCTAGCATAGGACTAAGTGACAATTTAATTTTCTCATTAGAAAGTGAAGTGCAGTCAATCTTTAGTTATATTATTATTGAGATTTCGGTTCACTAATTCCTGATGCATATTGTAAATAAAGGGTTCATTAAATTATTAATTATAATGATGAAATATAATTTGTTGAATAATACAGGTCTGTTAAGTTTAATTACACTTCATTGTAATTTTGTTAATATTTGAAAGTTTGTTAAAAATTTTTTTTAATAAATTTTTATTTTTAAAAAAATCTTTTTGGTCTACAATATGTCCTAGATAAAAATAACTGTTAATAAATTGTTTCAGCTCGGGGATTTGAGAAGTGAGGCAGTATGGTTTTTTTATACTTTTTTGAATGTTATTTAGGTAGTCAAAAAATATTTCAATAATTTTTTCCTTAAGCTCGCTCATAAAGTATTGTTGTAGTTCAGCCTCTGGGCCTGATCTTTGTTGAAATTCCAGAGCATTTACGCCTTGCACTATCGTGCTTTTGAGAATTCCAAATGACGGTGAACTATCATTTGTTGTACATATTTCTTCATGAAGTTTCTTGTTTAATTCAACATTTTGAGTAGAGGTGAATAAGTTGATAATAGATTGATTTAGTCTGTAATTGGGGCCGTGTAGTTTATTTTTGTGGTAATTTAACTCTTCTTGTCCCAAGCAGTGCATTAATTTTGATACTTTTCCATGTACATTTGTATTAAGTAGCGCTAATAGAAGAAGGAACTTCATAAGGATGGCCACGGTCATAAGTCCTCTGGTTGATTTAATATGTATTAATTATACATAAACTTATCTTTGTAAACTAGTGGGAAGAGGTATTATCTTGAAAAGTATGAGTTTGACAGATCATTTAGAAGATTTACGAAAGATGGTGATCAGGATATTTATTATAGTCTTTGTCGCATTTTTCGGTGCATATTTTTTTGGGGATAAAATTTCAGAAATATTACTTTCGCCTTTAAGAGAGGTACTTGTCTTTGAACAAGGTGCGAAAGTAGTGTATTTAGGTTTGTTGGATAAGGTGATTTCTCAATTGCAGATTGCTTTTTGGTCCGCTGCTGTTTTTTCGTCCCCTTTTTGGTTCTATGAGATTTGGAGGTTTATTCGTCCTGGTCTGCACCAGCATGAAGTAAAGGTCATTCGTCCATTTCTCTTTGTGGGTTTTATTTTTTTTATATTAGGGGTTTTATTTGGTTATTGTTTAGTGTTTCCTATGACTTTTAATATTTTGATGAATTTCGGAGTTAGCAATGTTACAGCAACTATTGGATTGAAAGATTATTTAACTCTTTCTAGTAAAGTTTTATTTTTCTTTGGAATTATTTTTCAATTGCCGAATGTATTATTAATTTTGGGGTTTATGGGTCTTGTTACAAAATACTCTTTAAGAAGTATGAGGCGTTATGTATATGTTGGGTTTGCTGTGCTAGCAGCGGGCCTAACTCCTCCTGATATTATTAGTATGACAGCTCTCTGGGTTCCGCTTTGCCTATTATTTGAAGCGGGTATTTGGGCCGTAGCATTTATAGTTCATCCTTATTTAGAGAGATCAGAATCTAGGTAAAGTATTGGAGAATTAAATGATTTTAATTACAGGTGGAGCAGGGTTTATTGGCAGCGTTTTAGCAAGGGAGTTAAATAATAGAGGTATACTTGATCTCGTTATTCTAGATAAAGTAGTTAACGATGGATCAAATAAAAATTTAAATTCAATTAAATATTCTAAGTATTATATATTAGATGAATTTTTAAGTCTTGATTTGGATTCGTTATTTTCTAGATTAGAATACGTATTTCATATAGGAGCTTGCTCCTCCACGACAGAAAGAGACATGGATTTTCTAATGGAAAATAATGTTAATTTTTCAAAAATGTTATTTAAACTATCAACAAAATATAAGGTACCATTTATTTATGCTAGTTCTGCTGCTACTTACGGTGATGGAGACTTAGGTTACTCTGATAATCATAATGAAATTTCAAAGTTAAAACCATTAAACTTTTATGGAGATTCGAAACAAATTTTTGATTTGTGGGCATTGGAACAAATAAACGTTCCACCAAATTGGTTTGGGTTTAAATTTTTTAATGTTTTTGGTCCCAATGAGTATCATAAAGAAGATATGAGATCATTAGTGCATAAAGGATTCCAACAAATAAATAATACGGGGAAAATAAAACTTTTTAAATCTTATCGATCTGAGTTTTTAGATGGAGAACAAAAGCGAGACTTTATTTATGTAGTTGACGTTGTTAATGCTATGATTAATTTTATGAATATATCAAGCTCCGAGAGTAATGGAATATATAACCTTGGTACAGGACAAGCGAGAACATTCTTAGATTTAATCAAAGCAGTTTTTAATTCTCTTGAAATACCTGAGAGTATAGAGTTTATTGATATGCCAGAAGACATTAAGGCCCAATATCAATATTTTACTCAAGCAGATATGGATAAGTTTAAACAAGTATTACCTGAGTTTAAATTTCATTCACTAGAAGAAGCTGTCAAGGATTATGTATTAAAGTATTTAAACCAAAGTAATCCATACTATTGATTATAGCTTTATTCCAAAATCAAGGAATATTCTAGAGTATTTATTTTCTGAATTATTGATATCTTTGTTTCTAAAATAAGTCAGTCCTAAATAAGATGAAGGAAATTTATACTTGAGTTCAAGCTCATAACCTTTTCCCCCTGTTGAACCTCCGTTAAAATCTGAATCTGAAAATGCTCCAATTATAGAGTCAGTTTCTATGACTCGGTAATTAAATGCAAATTCAATATTTGACTTTAAATAATATTGAATTGAACTTAGCCATGCTTGGTTATTATTTTTATTTTTTTATTTGTAACAAAATTAGCAATAAATACTAGAGGGATGAGATTAAACTTCATTTTTATTTTTGCTTCAATTAAATCATAATCATTAATATAATTATTAGATGAGGTAATGCTATTGCCAAAACTGTTATTCACATCATATAAAGTGCTTTGATTTTGAATACCTTGATAATCAAAATACGAAATACCAAAATTTATTTTTGTATTAGATAAGGTATAATTAAATCCTATTTGAGCTGATTGAACTATCGTATCGGTAGAATTACTTCTTTCTTCTGCCTAGTTATGTCCTAAATTTATATAAACAAAATCCTTAGTGTACTCTATATTTATTCCTTCTAAGCTTAAGTCTTTATCCCAAATTAGTTCTGTATTACCACTTTTTAAAAATCTATTTTGATATTTACCTAAAGTAATAATAGTATCTTGATTTAAGTGAATACCTGCAAATAGATGATCTATCATAATGGGCTTGCTAGAAAAACCACTACCAATTGTTTGATTGCCTGAAATGGGGTTATCACTTCCTGAAATAACTCTAGCTCCATAACTAATATTATTGTTTATTTTTCCAGTAGCGCTTAATCTAGCTCTAATTCGGTGACGTATTCTTTCTCTTTCTTGGTCTATCCGATATCTAAAATCACTAGATTTGTTTATTTGTGCAAAGATTTTATTTGAAATAAATAATAAGGTTATAATAATGACAAAGTTATTCAAAACGAAGACCTACAGAAAATAACCCTTTTTCAAGAGCAATATTACGAAGTGTAACAGAAATATTTTGATCAGGGACAGTTTCTTCTTTTCCTAGAATTTTGATTAATTTAATTTCATTTCCAAATTCGAGGTAAACCATTTCTTCGATCTCTTCTTTAAGTTTGTTCAGAGAGTATCTCGGACCTATCTTGGTTCCAAGAAGTCCAATGTGCACCTTCCCTATGATTTGTTTTATTTTGAAATCTTGTAACTTTAAATGTAGTCCATTTTTATCATTTAGGTCAGCTTTATATTGTAATTCTATTTTAGCAATAATTCCTGGTCGTTTTCTTTTGGTATCTACTTCCTTGCGGTAAAGATTAATACTTGTAAGCTTTTTTAAGGACTTGGCATCAGCTAAAACATTTAAGTTGACAGTAAATAGTTTGCTTTGTTCCTTAACAATGTATGCAACCTTACCGTATGGCCTAATGTTCCATTTAAACTTTAACTTGAATGGCCCAAACTTGTACTTTTCTTTACCTGAGTTACATAATAATGGAGCAATAACTCGTTCTTTTTCAATCAGTGGATATTTCATCATTTTGAATAAAATATCACTTAGAAATGGTACTGGAACTGTTAAGGCAATGGCATGTTCATTATTTGGGTAGTAACGTTCTTCTCTAGTTTTATCTATATACCTTCCTTGAATCGTCTCTAAGTTCCTTGCACATGGGTGTTGAGCTAGTTTTGATTTTAGTTCGGTTTTAAATTTAAATTTCCCGTAGTAATTAGTGGTTTCATAAAGAGATGGATTAGTTGTTTTAACTTTAAACCCTGTTTTTTCAATAGGGCGTGTTAAGTTCTGTAATTTCGTAGTTAGCTGTTTTAGAGTGGACTCAATTAGGGTAACGGTATTATAAGAGCTTAAATAGTCGGCAACAGAACTATTAATATGTTTAAGAAGAAAGTTTTCTATATTAATTAATTTATTTATTTTTTCATATAGTTTTTGAAGTGTGGGATTACTTGCGTTGAGTTTTATGGAGGTTAATTTAGTGTTAACGGCCCTTAGTGATTTAATTTCAAAATTAGAGTTTTTTTCTCTTACTAACATTTCTCCGGCACCTGAATAGTTTTTTAATCTGGTCGGATTTCGGGGTGCGGTTTTAACTCCTTTGAGCTGTACATCTAGTTCAATGCCGATTTTTCTTCCAAAAATGGTTCCTTCAATAAGGAGGCTGCTATTTAGCCATGCTGTTGGTAAGTCAACTTTATATAAAATAATGTTTTGCTCAGTAAATTCAGCATTAAAAGTGTTATATGGGTTTTTGAGCTCAAGGTCTCCTACAATAGAATGAAGAACACACTTTATTTTGTATTGGAGGCATGGGTTGATAATTTCAATATCATCTAACTGAATTCTTCCATCTTGTTTTTGTAATATTTTAGGAAGGACATGCTCTATCGCATTACTAAGGTTATTTATTTCAATATGTGCATTATATGGTTTGGAAAATGCAGAAAAGCTAAATATAAAAAAAATAGTTAATATCAGTGATTGTTGTGTCATTTTATACTCCATAATAATTTGAAATAATAATAAATAAAAAAACTATGTAAGTTAATTTATTTTTATATTTCAACACTTACATTCACTTACTTTCTGGTTCACTCTGATACTGGGGCAGTTTTGTACGATACTAAAAAGTCACCACTATCGGTTAACTTCCTGAATTTTGATTAATTAAAACTGGCATTGATAATGCAGTTTAATCAACATCAGAAGAAACAGGATGTTGCTTCTTAAATAATCATGGATGGTAATTGTCTTGAGGGGGATATATGAAAAATGAAATAATGAATAAGTTCCAAGAAGTTCTTCTGAATTTAAAAACCGAACTGGTAAAGAAAGAGCGGAGCTCTCGTAACCTACTCAAGACTAAAAGTGGAAATGAAGTAGATCGAAGCCTGAATGATCAATTAAACACATTAGATTTAAAAATTGTGCAGCGACAAACATATTTTGAAAAAAAACTGCAAGACGCACTTGATAGACTCGAGGATGGCACGTTTGGAAAGTGTGAGGAGTGTGAGAATGAAATTTCAGAAGGAAGGCTACTTGCTCGTCCTACTGCTACAATGTGTATTAGTTGTAAAGAAGAGTCAGAAAGAATTGAGAACAATATTCTGTATCACAAAAGGTCTCATACGTTAGGTAAAGAGATCAGTAATGAAAATGTGATTTCAATGGAAATTTTTAAAGATGATATTAGTTGTCCAATTAGGTCGGACAGTGTTCAGTTGGATGATATTGCATTAGTAAATTAATATGACTAAATTGACTAAAAAAAATAACAGGTTAGAATATTACAATATATGCCAGGAAGGTATTATATTAGCTACAGGGATGTTTCTAGTGAACAAAAATCTAATCAATTTATTATTTTTAATCTTTATTGCTTGGTCTATCGGAAATCTTTAGTATTATTTAAGGGATCACAAATTGTGATCCCTTAAGTAATAATTAAACAGCAAAGTTAGTTAAGTCTTGAATTAACTCTTGAGATCTTTGTACAAATAAATCTTTTGAGTCAGCATTTAATCCTTCTGACGAAATATTGGCCAAATCCTCTACGTGATGACAAATCTTTTTTACTAGTTCTTCATTCTTCCCCGTTTCATGAATTTTCATGGCATTTTGAATTAATGGGTGACCGGGGTTAATAACTAATGTCTTTTTTAAAGGAAAAGAATTATTAGACATGTGAAGTGTCATCCTGTTAAATCTTTTCATTTGTTCATCAAATTTAATATAAGCTGGAGATGTAGAGTTTTTTATTTTCTCAATAATGACTTCAAGCTTACTTGGATCTTCTGGTGTTTTATTTTCTTCTTCTTTTGTTACTTCTGTTACAGGAGAAAGAATATTTGTAAATAAATCTTTAATTTTCATATCCGTATCAGTTGTATTCTCTGTAGATAGTAAATTTGCGACCTCCGATTCAACAGATGTAAATTGTATTGTTTGGTCATTTTGTTTATTTGTCTCTACATGTTGAATAAAGTGAGGATCAATATGGTCATCAGTTTCAATTGATTGAATAGATGATTCTAGTAACTGTTTCCTAACAGTCCCGTTTGATTGATTTTTCTCACAATAGAGAACTTTTTCTTTTAATTTATCTTGAAACTCCGCTGGGATGCTTTCTCTGTATTCTCCTAGAGTCATATAATTATTTTCTGCATTCTTGAAAACAACTTTATCTCTCATTAATTCATCAAACTTAGTATCAGAGATACAACCATACTTAATGAATAAACCAACATCTTCCCAGATTTGTTCGTACTTTTCTCTGTCTTTTTTTACTAATTTCTTTAATGATTCAGCAACCTTCTTAATAATATAATTAGAAATCTTTCTAATATTTGGATCACCTTGAAGGCTTGACCTTGATACATTTAAAGGAATATCAGATGAGTCAATTGTACCTTTGAGAAGTGAAAGGAATTCAGGGATAATATTTTTAACATTATCCGAAACAAAAACTTGCTTGCAGTACAGTTTAATATTTGATTCATTGAATGGTTTATTTGGGTTTAGCTTAGGGAAGTATAGCAATCCTTCAAGTGTGAAAGGATGATCAACTTTTAGATGAATCCAGAACAATGGAGCTTGCTCCATTGGAAATTGACTTTGGTAAAACTTAATATATTCATCATCTGTAACGTCTTTAGGATTTCTTTTCCAGAGAGGCGTTGTCTCATTAATTACTTCTGGAGTATTGGGTAAAGGTTCCGCTGAAGTATCATCCGATCCATCTTCCTTCTTTGGGTAAGTAACTTTTTCTTCATCCAATACTGAAATTTGAAATGGCATAAAATTACAGAATTTTTTAAGAGTTGTATTTAAGCTGAAAATGCTTAAGAATTCCTCACTTTCTTTATTTATATGTAATGTAATTGTTGTTCCAATTTCACTCTTGTCAGATTCAGAGAATGTAAAACTAGGGTCACCATGGCATGACCACTTTACTGCTTTTGCTCCTTCTTGCATTGATAGTGATTCAAGTTCTACTTTATCGGCAACCATAAATGATGAGTAAAATCCAAGGCCGAATTTACCAATAATATCATTTGATTTGTCTGTTTCTTCCATCTTTTGAATAAATTCTTCAGCTCCGGAGAACGCAAGTTGAGCGATATATTTTTCAACTTCTTCTTCTGTCATTCCTAAACCGTTGTCTGTTATTGTAATTGTTTTTTTTGTTTTATTAATTGAAATATCAATAGCACCAGTTGGAATTTCATGATTTTGTACTCTTGCTAATGAGGATCTTTTGCTAATGGCATCCGTTGCATTTGCGACAAGCTCTCTGATGAAGATATCATGTTCTGAATAAAGCCATTTTTTGATAATTGGAAAAACATCATTTGTTTGTACTGAAATTTGTCCTGTACGTTCAGTCATTTGCTTGCTCCTGTAAGCCTATAATGCAAGGCGTTTTTTATTGAATTAATACTACTATAAAATGGTATGTAATAATGATTAGTCAAGGTTAACAAATAGACTTTAGGTATTTTTTTTTGTAGTGATTATAACTTATTGATTATTATGAAATAATGGAGAGCAGTTTTGAGTGCAAGATTTAATAAGGTTGTTATTTTAACCACGGGCGGAACAATAGAAAAAGTTTATGACGAACTTGATGGAAACCTTGAAAATAGATCTCCTATGGTGCATCAAAAGATATTATCTAGGTTGAGGTTACCGCATTCCAAAATTAAAATTTTTTCTGTTCTTAATAAGGATTCTCAAGATATGACTGGGGATGATAGGAATTTGATCCTGGCATCAATTAAGCATCAGCTGTCAAACAATACTCCTATTATTGTAATTCATGGGACCGATACAATGGCAATAACAGCTGAGTTTTGCAGAGCTGCTTTAGGTAAAGTGACAGTGCCGATCATTTTTACTGGAGCAATGAGGCCACTAGGGTTTGAAAATACAGACGCATTTCAGAATGTTACAGAATCTCTAATGGTCAGCAAAGTTTTATCTCCTGGCGTTTATATTGTGTTCCATGGAGAAGTCTTCGACGTTCCAAATGTTGAAAAAGATAAGCTAAATGGAACATTTAAAAATAAGTAGATAAAACTGCCTGAAATTATTGCTACTTATTTTTATTATATATTTCTTAATATCATTCCATTTATAGTGCAACATTCTGTTTTTATATAAAAAAAAATACGAGTTTAGTAATGAATCAGAGCTAACCACTCGGATAATGGTAAAATAATTCTAGATGTTTGTAAGGACTTTAAGTTCTTCTCCGATACAGTTTTAGAGGCGGTGTTATGTTCGGAATGTTCAAAATTATTACAACTTATTTACTTGTTATCCTTTTATCAATTCCATCCTGTATTTTAGAAAACTCAGGGCTGAGTACAACAAGAAGAGTGAGCGGTAATAATTCAACTTTATCAAAAAGTAATACGAGTAATGATGACTCCTCTCAAGAATCAAGGCAGTCTTCTGCTGTTGGAAATAATAACGCAAGTTTTTCAAGCTCCGATACAACATTACTTGATAGTATTTTAACAAATGGAAAAGCTGATTTAAGAAATTTAATAAATCCTTTTGATGGAACTTTTACAAAAAAAATTACAATTCCAAAAAACTTTATAGGTTATCTATATATATCAGGAATAAATATAACTTCACTTTCTTCACGTGTTGTATCTGTCAGATTTCACTTCGGTAGAGAAATGGAGGCAATTACAGTTCCTGCTACTATCGGAAAAGCACCAGGGTTAACTCCTGAAACAAATATTCAAGTATTGATTCTGGATATGAACAATGCTCCATTTAAAGATATCAGACTTTTGTATAATTTATTTGATTACAATGATTATCGTGACTCTGAAGGAAATGAAACCGAGGCACCAGTATCTGATCCACGGGATGATCAACTATATTGTCGCGGACTCAGATTAGAGCATGATCATACTTTTTCTCCAACGACTGATGATACGGAGTGTGATGAACTGGGGGAAAGGTGCTTATATTCTTATGCAAAGATTCTCGACAGTGGTTTATATCGAGAACAAACAGATGATGAAGGCAATACTTCAAATATTGCGATTGTTCCATCTGAGGCCCAGATAGATCTGGAAGGAAATGGATATAAAAATAACTCGATGGAAAACCATTTAAAAAAGTGCTTACCTGATAACTTCAATAGAGGAGAGTTGAGTGATAACTTTAATGATTCTACTATTGCCTCCTTGGGAATGGGTAGTTCATTTTCATTATCGATTTTAAATGATGAAGGAGTAGAAGAGGATGAAGCTTTTATTTACAATGGTCCCTTTAGGGCAATTGCTGATGATGAATGGGAAATAAAAACAAGTAGTAATACAAATAGTGCTATATTTTTTCCACCTCCTGGAGTAGACAGTGATTATTATGATGATTATCCTTCTGGAATTTTTCAGTACTCAGGAGATAGTGAATCATTGAACTTGCACTCTGGCTATGGTTCTTTCTTATTTCCGCGTACTTTTATAATGGACCTACAGGCAGGAGTTGAGTATTTTGGATCGGAGCTTCCATTTGGTGATGATACGAGTGACTCAGATTTAAATCCATCAAGTACAAAAGAAATTCATGAGTTAGTTTCATCAGGAGACTCTAGGTATATGTATGGTTGTAACTCTCGAGTATTAAATTATGATAAATATACCAATGAAGGAATTTCATCATGTAATATTACGGCAACAATTGAAGTTATAACAATTGAAGATAGTCAAGAAGTTGTCTTAACCGGTTTAACTGATTTGAAACTACAGCTTATCCGCCCTAGCTTAGAGAACTATGAAGGCAAAGAGGTATTGTATTCTGCGATGAAGACATGTTCTTCTAGTCAGGCATGTGGTTCATCAGAATGTTGTTTTAATGATAGATGTTGGGATAGAAGTTTAATAAGTCAGTGCTTAGAGGATGTTGATGGACAAGGCAATAGGCAAGTAGGCGAAGTATGCTCTTCGGATTATGATTGCAGTTCCTTTTGCTGTAATGTGTCCACAGGTGGTACTTGTGCTGTGCATACAAATAATACAGATGAGCCAGTACTATGCTCAAAAGCTCCAGGGCAAACTTGCATTGCTCAAGATTGGTGCATGATTCAAAATGTCTCAAAGTGTTATATAGTCAAAACAGGAACCTCTCCGACAGGAGAAGTCGAGTGTGCTCTAAGGTGCTTTAATGTACCAACTCATGGAGATTGTACTGATGGTATTTGTGTGCCCCCTGCAATAGATATTCCGCCGGTATTTGACCCTGAAAATCCAAATTGCTCTTCTGCGATTGAAGCTCCAACTGGAGTAGGCCTGGCCATTGGTTCTACTTTAGAGGTTGTGGATACCGATTCTGATAGTAGTTCATCATCATCATCTGGTTCCAGTAGTTCTGATGCAAGTTCTACTACCACCCAATAGAAAACAAATATCTTTGATATTCATAATGAAATTTGATAAGTAGAATGAATAAACTTATATGGAAATGAAGGAGTGAAAATGTCTTTATTAGATAGCGATGTTTTACTTGATCATATTGCAATTGCAGTTAGTGATTTGGATAAATCTACTCAGATATTTCAAGATTTAGGACTATCATTTAACGAGAAAAGAGAAACTGTTCATGATCAGTTCGTAATTACTTCTTTTGCTAAAATTGGAGAGAGATCTCATCTTGAGCTACTTATGCCATTAAACAATCAAGGACCTATTCAAAAATTTATTGATAAAAATGGGCCTGGAATTCACCATATTTGTCTTAAGGTAAATGACATAACGAAAACATCTAACCAATTATTAAAAAAAGGGTATACTTTAATATACGATGCTCCAAAGACGGGGGCCAATGATAAACTTGTTAACTTTGTTCACCCTAAAGGAACAGGTGGCATATTAATTGAGTTATCACAAGATAAACAAGGGAGATAAATGTATAATAGAGGTCAAATGCATTTGCCACAATTATCAAATCTAAATAAAATAATAATTATTATCACTGTTTCTCTTTTTCTAATAAATTCAATATTTATTCACGCTATCAATATTGATTTAAAATTTATTTTAGGATTATCATCTTTTTATTTTTTTAAAGGTTATATTTATCAACTTGTGTCATATTGCTTTGTTGCTAACGGTCTTCTCGAGTTAGTTTTTAATTCATTGATTTTTTGGTTTATAGGAAGTGAATTAGAGACTCTCTGGGGAAAAACTAGATACAGAAATTTTTTATTGTCTGCAGTTCTAGGTGGAGGGCTAATATTTGTATTATTTCAAAATATCTTTTTTTCTATGGGCCCATCTTTAAGCATAGCATTGAGTGGATTAGGAGGAGCGGCTAATGCTATGTTACTTGCTTATGCTATTATTTACCCTGATAGAATGTTAATATTATTGTTATTTCCAGTTAAAGCAAAATATTTTTGTGCTATTTTGATTGCAATGCAGCTCTATTCAGGATTTTTTTCACCGATGGCCGTATTATCATGGGGACATTTAGGAGCAATGTTTTCTGGGTTTATCTTTATGATTATGGTGAGTTCACCTAGGTTTAAGCAGTACTTAGACTTTAAAAAGACTTCTAGGTTGTTTCCAAAAAAGAAGAAAAGAAGTGGAAAAGCAAACCTTACTCTAATTAAAACTGATAAAACGGATGAAAATGATGATGATCGTCCTAAGTATCATTAATTACAGGGGGTAATATACTTTGATTTTTTTATTATATATGTTAGTCTGCGGAGAAAATAATGGAGTTTAATAGATGAGATTAAGTAAAGCATTAACAGATAAGATAATGGATATTAGATTAAGAGAAAAACTGCTTGGTGAAAAAAAAATTACCAACAAAGAAGTTGATAGTTATTTATCATCCTTAGATGATTCTGCAGGTCAAATGGAATACACCGAAGAAGAAACTACTACTGTATAACGAACTTAGAAAAATAAATTTCTTTTATAATATTATTGCCTAATTTTTTGTTTAAAGTATTCTTAAACTTTTCTTCAAAAATCATTTTGCCCGTTAGTGAATTCAACTCAGATGGGGAGTATTGCCCTGCTATTTGAATCAGAAGATCATAAATAATATCCGACTTTCTCTCTAGACTACTGTGATATTCATTCTTGAATGGAACTAAGTGCAAGTTTACATCTAGAAATCTCAGCCTTCCACTTGAAGACCTTAAATTAATAGTTGTCTTATTTAAGTCAAAGCTGGCAGGTATTATGTTTCTGCTGCTCTCGGTTAGCAAGGCGTTCATTTCATAGTTATTATCTGGTAATGGTTTTTTATATAAATAATCTGTATATAGAAATGTACCCGCCATAGCAAAAGCTGTAATTGTTGCTAGTAAAATAAGAATATTGTTTATGTCTTTAAATTGTTTCATCTCTACTAAGTATAATTATAGTTTCTTTTATTATATCATGAAGATGATTTTGCACAAGGAGTCAAATCAAAGAGTAATTTTAGATAAGGGAGTATATGGTAAGTCTAAGTCTCTAGCGACTTGTTCATATACTAATTTTCCTTTATGAACGTTTAATCCAAATGCAAGAGGTTTATCGATTGATATTGCCTTTTCCAGTCCCATTCCTGCAATCATACGGGCATATTTAAGAGTTACATTTGTTAAAGCGTAAGTGGATGTTTTTGCTACTGCTCCAGGCATATTTGCAACACAGTAGTGCAGTATTCCATCAACTTCAAATGTAGGGTTTTCATGAGTTGTTGGTTTGCAAGTTTCAATGCACCCACCTTGATCAACAGCGATATCAACTAAAACGGAACCTTTTTCCATTTTTTTTATCATATCTCTAGTAACTAATTTAGGAGCTTTTGCTCCTGGTATCAAGACTGCTCCAATGACTAAGTCTGATTGTATTACTGATTTTTCAATATTTTCAATATTTGAAAATAATGTAGTAATTCTGTTATTAAATAAGTCATCTAAGTCAGCTAATCTTTTTGCCGAAAGGTCAATTGCCGTTACATCTGCTCCCATTCCCATTGCCATTTTGATGGCGTTTGTGCCCGCAATCCCGCATCCAATAACGGTAACCTTTGCTCTTCGTACGCCAGGGACACCTCCAAGTAAGACTCCTTTTCCTCCATTATCTATTTGTAAATAACTTGCTCCAATCTGTGTTGACATTCTGCCAGCAACTTCTGACATTGGTACCAGTAAAGGGAGGGATTTATCATCAAGTTGTATTGTTTCATAAGCAATACAACTTGCACCAGAGTTCATTAGCCCAACTGTTTGCTCTGGATCAGCAGCAAGATGAAGATAGGTATAAAGAATATGATGTGGTTTTAGCATTGCTATTTCTTGAGGCTGGGGTTCTTTAACCTTGATAATCATTGTACCTGTTTCAAAAACTTCTTCTGCGGTCTCAAGGATTTGTGCTCCTGCATTTGTATAATCTTCATCCCGAATGCCAATACCACCTCCTGCATTTTTTTGAATAAAAACTTCATGTCCGTCACTGACAAGCTGGCGAACTCCTCCAGGAACAAGACCTACTCTATTTTCTTTAATTTTTATTTCCTTTGGGACACCAATCTTCACGGAACACTCCATTTATTTAAATTTTAAGAATTAACAATATATTAATTTGTTATTAATAAATAAAGTATTATTTAAAATAATGTATTTTATATGCAAAGTGTCGATTTAATACTCTAGTGAAAGCTGATCAAAAGCTGGGGAAACTATGGAAGTAGTTATTTCTTCTGATTTTCTCTTTAATTCTTCATGGTCTAAGTAATGACCAATATGAATTAATGATGCTCTTTTAGGGCAAATTTCTTGTATGTAGTCAAATGCTTGTTGACGAGACAGGTGTGTGCTATGTTTTTTTTCCTGAAGGCAATCAATGATGAGTAGTTCTAAGTGTTCAGCTCTTAGATAGTCGACGATTTCATTGGGTATTTCATGGCAGTCAATTATATATGCCATCTTTTCATGTTGAAAACCTAAAACCTTCATACCACCATGGGGAAGAAGAAAAAAATTAAATTTAACTTCTTTAATAATTTGTTCGCCCACGACTATAGGGAAGTATTTTAAGAGTGGCACCCCTCCTCCTAAAATTTTTTTTGAAGTTCGATTAAAGATATAAGGAAATTTATTTTTCAAAGAACTCTCATATTCAGGCAATGAATAAAAAGGTAATTCTTCTCCTTTAAAGGAAAAGCATAAAGGGCGAAGGTCGTCAATGCCATGCAGATGGTCTGCATGTTCATGGGTCAGTAAAACAAAGTCAATCTTTTCTATAGAGTTTGTAAGTAATTGGGTTCTTAGGTCCGGACTTGTATCGACTAAAAAAGTCTTATTATTATTAGTATTTACAATAATACTTGTTCTCAGCCTTTTATTATATGAGCTTTCTGATTTACATACTTTGCAATGACAACCAACAACAGGAACACCAGTGCTTGTTCCCGTTCCTAAAAAAGTTACTTTATTATTCATATTATTGCCCTAAAAGAGAAATGGATGTAATGTATTATAAATATAAATATAAATTTTACAGAAAAAATACGTTATTTCTAGGATGTTTAAATGTTTATTTTTCGATTATTAATGATAATTTTTATAATTGTTTCTTGCTCAACAGCACCCAAGAAAGCAAAGGTTAAAAACAACAGCGAAATATTAAACTTAAATGTTAAAAAAGTAGTGCTTGAAAATGGATTGAGAGTCATAATCTATGAAAATAATAAATTGCCTATTTTTTCTTATTACACATTTTTTGATGTTGGAGGAAGGTATGAGTCAAGGGAGGATGGAACAACAGGAGCAACTCACTTCTTAGAACATATGATGTTTAAGGGAGCAAAAAAATATGGCCCAGGCAAATTCGACTCTATGATAGAAGGTAATGGTGGGTCAACTAATGCATATACAACTTTTGACTCAACTGTTTATTATGAAAGTTTACCTATAAAGTCACTAAACACTATTATTGATTTGGAAGCAGACAGAATGCAAAACTTATTATTGATGCCTGATGCTTTTGAAAAAGAGAGGAAAGTTGTTTTTGAAGAACGGAAATATAGATATGAAAATAGGCCTTCAGGTAAGTTATTTCTTAAAATGATGCAAACAGTATTCGAAGGGACGCCTTATGGAGGTTCGGTAATTGGAGAAGTTGAGGATTTGAAGGCTTTAACTAGAGATCAAATGATGCAGTTTTTTAAAAGATTTTATGTGCCCAATAACGCAGTTGTTGTCATCGCAGGAGATGTAAATGCTGATGATGTTATAGAAGAAATGAAAGATAAATTTGGTGAAATCCCTTTTTCAAAAGAGTTAGCGAAGATTAAAAGTTCTCGGGATAATATTGATCTTTATGAGCATAGATTTAGCAAAGATATAAATATTTCACTACATGGCAGCTCTCCTGTGCCAATGTTTTCGATGGCGTATAAAGGAGTTCCCTTAGGTCACCGCAAGGCATATGTAATGGATATTTTATCTTCAATATTAGGTGATGGACAATCATCTTATTTCGTTCAGAAATATGTAAAAAGTAAAAAGCCTGTACTTAATAGGATTAGTGTTGGCAATTATAATTTAAAATATAACGGAGTGTTTTTTCTTAATGGTGAATTGTTAAAAGGTGTTAGTTTGAAAAGGTTTAAAGCAAACTTGAAAAAGGATATTAAGAAAGTTTGTGACCAGGCATTAGATAGTCGTAATTTACAAAAAACAAAAAATCAATACATGTTTGGATTTTACAATGCAATAAAAACAAATGCTGGAGTCGCCAGTTTCTTGGGAACAAGAGAAAACTTTTTTGGAGATTATTCATATTATAAAAAGGAAATTGATATTTATAAAAGCATTCAATTCGATGAGTTAAAGCAAGTCTGCCAAGAAGTATTTAATGACGAGAGGGTCTTTATTAGCTTGTGGAATAAACATTCCAAATAAATAGTAGGAGATAAAAAATGAATAAATTAATACTAATTTTAATTTTATCTACTCAAAGTTTGTTCGCTTCGATAGATAATAAACTTGATATTAAAATTAAAAAACTAGATTGGAATGGTATAAATGTTGTTTTTTTAGAAGATAATACTTTTCCAACATATGATATTGCTTTTTATTTTGCAGATGGTGCGTTGTCAGATGGTACATATAAGGGATTAACTCAGTCAATGTTTAACCTTATTGATAGTGGGACTAGAAGGTTTAACCAAAAAGAAATTAGCGATAACTTAGAGTTTTATGGAACGAGCTATGGTGCACATGTCACTCATGAATATTCTAGTTTTGAAATATCAGGTTTATCTAAGGATATAATTCCAACGATGAAGCAAGTTTGTCATTTATTTAGTGATGCAACTTTTCCACGAAAAGAGGTTGGAAAATATAAGGTTAGAAAAAAAAATAGTTTGAATAATTTAGTTAATTCACATGGGGCACTGATCCAGAGAACTTTTCGTGAATTATCTTTAACAGGCTCTCCTTATGCATACCCTGTCGGTGGAAAATTAAAAGATTTAAAAAAGGTAACATCAAAACGATTAAAGGAAAAAAGGTTATATTTTAATTCAAAAGTAAAAAAGAGAATCTATATTACAGGCCCTAGTGATATTTTGCGTATAAGAAATATTATAATAGAGGAGTGTGGTTGGAGTGGTGAAAAGGCAAGCTTTGTTCGCAGTGTAAAATATCCTAAAATAAGTAGAGATAAGACTGATATCTTTTTAATTACGGTACCAAAAGCAAATCAAGCACAGGTTATGATGGGAAGGTTATTAAATCATGATGAAATAACTAGACCTGCATTACTTTCGTTTAGTTCAGGATTTTTAGGGGGAGGATTTACTTCCTTGTTAATGAGGGCAGTAAGAACAAATGGTGGCCTAACCTATAGTATCTCCGCTTTTGCAGGAGGGCAAAAAGAATATGGTAGGTCAGGGGTTGCAACTTTTACAAAAAATGAAAGTTTAGAAAAATTAATTGAAACAATTAATAATACGATTGAAAGTGTACGTCTGGATAAATTCCCAGAGGAATCATTAGAAAGGGCAAGAGGCCATTTAAAAGGTAGTTATCTTTTTGGATTTGAAAGAAGCGATGCATTTTTATCCCAGCTAATGATGCTTGATCATGAAGGTAAATCTTATCAAGAATTATATGACTTCCCTAAAAAGCTAGAGTCAATTAAAAAAGAAGAAGTGATTAATTCTATTGTTGATTTGTTCTCATGGAATAAACAAGTTTTAGTAGTTTTAGGCAATGAAAAGTTGAAGAAATCTTTACAGAAATTTGGGCATGTCAAAGAAGTTTCTTATAAATCATTTTTATAGCTTTATTCAATAGTATGAATATCTGCATTTATAGTGGCACCTGGGTGAATCACAATATCCTTACCGTTGATTTCACCTTTTAGTATAGCTGTAGGGAAAATAATAATTTTGGAAGTAGCTGTTAATACTCCATCGAAACTTCCTTGAATTAAAATTGATGAAGATTGAATAGTTCCTGAAAAGACAGCTGATGGGGATAATGTTAATGTGGTTTTGTCATCCATAATAATATCACCTTCAATTGAAGACTTTATCAAGGTATTGCCATTGAGTTTAAATGTTCCTTTCAATTGAGATCCTTGCCCTAAAATGCTAAAATTTTTTTCCTTTATATTAATTAATTTAGGCATTTTTTACTCCAGCTATTTTTCAACTACTTGTTGATGAATAATATTACCATCTCTAGAAAATACTAATATTCTAAATAAATAATTTGATTGTTGTTTTATATTATTAAACACTGCCTTAACAGGACGAAACTTGGTCGTGGCAAAAGGTTCGCCTCTAGAAAAATTAATAAATAAGTCCTTATCTAATAATGAATTATGTGGATAAAATATGATTCCAGAGCTTGTTTTACAAATTACAAAAATAAACCCTGCCGCTTTATTGATTTTGTGATTTATCTTTACTAAATTAAAAGTAAACTTCAGTTGTTCTTTATGATGTTCCATCGATGAGTTGTTAATTGTAAAAGTCGGAGGGATTGTTTCATCGGTCATCCCTGGAATAGCTCGGAATAACCCAAGTGTATTAATCGTTGGAACTTCAATCTTACCTAGCTTATTTTGAAGTAGTATATTTAGAGATTTTAGTTCTCTTATTTCATTTTTAAGTAATTGCTTGTCTTTGTTAAGTCTTTTTATTTCGATTGGTCTTTTTGTTGTTAGGTAACTATTAACAGAACTCCAGTATAAACTTCCAAAAATAATAATTATTAAAGTAATAAGAGATAACAGAGGAAAAATATATATCAATAATTTAAAAACATATTGATTAATTTCAAAATATTTAGGGGGGGTATTTTGATGTTGAACAATTAATGAAATATTTTTTTTACTCATTGTTTAATTATTTCCACGCATAGGGGGATTTTCATTGAAAAATCTCATCGAAGGGGTGAAATTTGCTTGGTAAGCCGTTTTTGTTTCAGTTATTTTTTGCCATGACTCATTGATGATTTTCCAATTGTAATATTGGTCTTGCTTTAGATATATAACTTTTTTTCCCGTATCATTAACAGATCGTGAAGTATAATCCTGCTTAAACGTTACAACGGCATAGTTTTTGGCCCTAAGAATTGAAACCATTGAAATATTAATTTGCGGCCGACCTTTTTGTGCAAAAACTTTCTTCTTATATTTTTTGAATCTTCTATAATTTCTTTTTTTAGAGTCCCTGAATGATTGTGGGTCATAATACTGGACGTATTTGTTTATTTTTTCGGAGCGCCAAGCATTTAGCCATCCAGAGATAGTATCTTTAATCTGTGTTTTATCTTGAAGCCAGGTATTTTCTCTTAAAAAATTTAAATTTTGTGTGATAATAACACTAGTTTTGTTAAGTTCAATATAATTGGATATCTTTTTCAAATCTTCATTACTAACTACTATACAACCCCTAGAATCAAGACCTTTTTCAATTCTGGTTTCGTCGTTTGTCGAGTGTATCCAAATACCACTTCCTGTTTTATTTGAAAGGTTATCAATAGGGTTAGGGTAATTAAGCACAAATGCACCCGCTCCATATATCTGACCATTTTTCTTCCCATACTTTTTGATTAACTTGTTTTTTGGAATAAATTTAGTTATTGAATAAATACCTTCAGGAGTTCTATGGTCCCCCCTGGTTAGCTTATTTCCTGCTTTCTTTCCTGTAGCAACTTTATAATCAGCTGAAATAACGGGTATATTATCACTATTACTATAAATATAAAGTCGATGAGTTGACTTTTCTACTACGATAATATGGTGGTTAAACAATTGATCCATTTCAAGAATAGGAGATGGCAGAAGTGGGGCAGCGTATATTTTAGATGATGTTAGAACTATAAGTATAATGTATTTTATGAATTGTAGGCCTTGCAATTTATCTGTCTCCTGTAATATCTGTGAATGATAATAAGTCTTATAATAAATAGTTTTAATTAATATAGTCGCCTAATTTTCTCAATTTGAAAAGGGACATGATTTCCTGTAATTGATGTTTGAATGCCTCTTGTTATTATATTAAGTAGTATTGCAATTAGGCATTGTTTATGAAATTAGTTTTTTATACAGATGATGAAGATGTAATTAGTCTTATAAAAGATAATTCCAGCTTTGAAGATGTTCAATTTATTGAAAATATTGATGAGGTTGATAGTTTCTTAGATGAAAATGTTCCGTTGTTAATTATTTTAGATTTTGATTCAAATAAAAAAGAATGTGAGAAGTTACTGAAAAATATTCATGAGTTTGAAGATGCGCATAGTGTTGTAGTCTCTTCTGAAATGAAAATAAAAAATTTTAAAAAGCACCAGAAGAGTAAATATGGAGCAGATGGTTATTTAAGAAAACCATTAAGTCAAATTGATTTAACTCAGGTTTATGATGATTTTTGTCTTTCTATTGAATCAAATAATTCAGAAGGAGATATTGAGCATACTGGAGATGTCGAGTTTTCATCAACTAATACTAAGGAAGAAATAGATGAAGAAAGCTCCTCTACATTAGACGAAGGCATAGATGAGACTCCTGATATTATCGAAGATGATTCAACTGAATTAGAAAACGTTAATGAACATATTGAATTTGAATCTTCTGAACTAGACTTTGATTTAGATTCAAGTACTGAACAAAACATAGGTGAGACAATGAGTAATGATGAACCAAATGATAAAGATTCTTCTATCGATACTGATCCTGGCTTAGACCTTGAAACAGATTCGAGTTTAGATATAGATACATCTATTGATCTTGAAAGCTCTTTTGATGAAGAGTCATTAAATATCGATGACGATGTTAATGTAAGTACTGATACTTCAATTGACAAAAATATTAATTTAAACTTAGGTGAAGAAGCAGATGCAGGAATGGATTTAAACTTAGGTGAAGAAGCAGATTCAGGAATGGAT
>CAYRDP010000004.1:98368-229407 GCA_964423165.1 uncultured Bacteriovoracaceae bacterium
TTAAACTTAGGTGAAGAAGAAGATTCAGGAATGGATTTAAACTTAGGTGAAGAAGAAGATTCAGGAATGGATTTAAACTTAGGTGAAGAAGCAGATGCTCCAATAGAAGAAGAGGCGAGTAGTGTTCTAGAGTTTGATGGAGTAGAAATGTCTGAGATAGGAGAGAAAGACATTTCAGAAGTTAAAGAAATAGATGTTGAAGTTGATGAGCTTCAGGCCGCTTTAGATGTATCTTCAGAAAGTAATGAAGAATTTGAAGGAATTGAAATGTCTGATATTGCTGGTAAGGATATTTCTGAAGTCAAAGAAATCGAAGTTGAAGTTGATGAACTTAAAGAAGTATTAGAGACAACAAGTAGTGATGCTGTTACTCAAGATGCAGAAATGTTATCCCCAACAATGATGACCGAAGATGAAACAGGAGATATGGATATCTCTATTTTAAGTGAAGAGGAAGATTCACTTGAAGATAATATGAGCTCATCAGAAGAGCATATCATAGATGATTTACCTGAAGATAATAATCAAGAGGAACAAATAGTGGCAGAGAGCAGCGAGCAAGTTGTGATAGGGCAAGAAAGAGTATTACCAGCACAAATAAATGAAGATGAGCTCGTTCGATTACAAGCAACGATTAGGCATTTAAGAGAAGAAAGGGAAAGCCTGTTAAAGCAAAATGAAGAATTAGAAAGTGATCAACAAAGATTATCACAACAAAACCTTGGCCATATATCGGAAATTGATGATTTGAAAATAGAACTTTCAATTCAGAAAAAAAGATTTGATAAAGAGGTCGATTTTCTTAAAGAGAAACTTTTAATGAGTGAAGAAAAGAAAAGTGTTTATGAAGAAAAGATAAAAAGGTCCAGAAAAGAAATTGATTTATTAGGCCAAAAAGTTAGAGTTGATCTTAATAAGATTAAGGAGCGAGAAACAGAACTCGAGAGTCAATTAGAACTTCAAACGATGGACTATGAATCTCAGATTGTTACAAGGGATAAAAAATTATTGGAATTAAAAAGAAAAATAGATTCTTTGGAGTTCAACATGGAAAATGCAAGTATTAAAGAGCAACAGTCTCGAGACAATCAATTAAAAGTAGAGGAGAGATTAAGAGCTGTAATGAAAACATTAAGAGGATCCTTAGAAATGATCGAAGATGACCTCGATGATGAAGGTTGTATTATCAAAAAAATTGGTAGAATTGGTTAATTTATATGATAGTTTTAGTCTTTAGCGACTTACATTTAGGTAAAGGTAAGTTTTTTAATAATGGTCAAATTAATATTCTAGAAGATTTTTTTGAAGACAGAAGATTTGTTGAGTTCTTGGATTATTATAGCTCTGGTGAGTACTTAGATAAAGAGGTCCATTTAATTCTTAACGGTGATATTTTAAATTTAATTCAAATTGATATAGATGGAGTTTTTTCTCATATAATTGATGAAAAAAGAACTGTAGCAGCAATTAATCTGATTTATAATGCTCATCGAGAGTTCTTTCATGGCCTGAAGAAATTTTTAAATACTTCAGGTAAAAAGCTTTCTTACGGAGTAGGAAACCATGATGCAGGAATGGGTTTTGAAGGAGCGCAAAGTAAGTTTAATGAATTAGTTGGTGGTAAAGTAGATTTTTTTTATGAATTAGACTTACATGGAATTCATATTGAGCATGGACATAGATTTGAATTGATAAATGCATCCCCTAAAGAACAACATTTTACAATAGGTCCTAATGGAAGCAAAATATTAAACTTACCTTGGGGAAGCTTGTTCTGTATTAATGTTTTACCTCAATTAAGAAAAGAAAGGCCATATCTAGATAAGGTTAGGCCCATGACTTCATATGTGAAATGGTGTTTGATTCATGATTTTATGTTTTTTTGGCACCTGGCCGTTACTGTCGTTTTGTATATTATTAAAACAAACTTTGATTTATATACTAAACAAAATAGGAGCTTTAAAACTTCTTTTGGTGTATTAAAGCAAATTACAATTTATCCAAAGTATGAAAAAAAAGCAAAAAAGATATTAAAAGAAAATGTGGGACTTCATACGGTTATTATGGGGCATACTCATGTTGTTGAATGGAGAAGGTTTCCAGAGAGAAAATATTACTTTAATACAGGAACATGGAATTCAATACCCTCGATCGATGCTGGTTTGCATGAAAATATGACAAGTTTAAACTATATTATGATTGAAGTGAATAAAGAAACTCGTACTTTATGCTCTGCTAACTTAAATATTTGGCAAGGGAAGTGGAGACCTTTTAGAGAGGAAATAGCGACAATCTCAGATCAGGTCTAAAACTTTTTACAAATTGGTATTCTTCTACCAAACCCAAAACTTTTTGATCTTAATTTTACAATAGGGCAAAATTGTTTGCGTTTATATTCAGTTATATTGTGTAATTTATAAATTTTAGAAACTTCACTTGGAATAAAACCAAGATTTTCAAGGTCTGTTTGATCTAGTCGGTAGCTCAAAATTCCTTCGAGCATAGGATCTAATCTTTCATAAGGAGGAAGGGTTTGTAAGTCTTCCTGATCTTCTCTCAGCTCCGCACTGGGTGGGCGAGAAATGATTTCAGGAGGTATAATTTCTTGAAAAGTATTATTGATATAATTTGCTAACTGAAATACCTCTGATTTATAAAGATCTCCAAGTATACTTAAAGCTCCAACACTGTCACCATATAGAGTTGAATACCCCACTGCGATTTCAGACTTATTAGAAGTATTAATTACTAATGAATTATTGTGATTAGATCTAGCATAAAGCATGGCACCTCGAAGTCGACTTTGAATATTTTCATTTGCAACTCCTTCTAACTCTTTTTTGTAAGTATCTAAATAAGCATTTTTAGTTGCACTATGAAGAAATTTTATGGATAGGTTATGTAGTTTTAGTTCAAGCCTTTGACACATTTCAAAAGATAAGTCATAGCTTAACCCTGTTGAAAATTTTCCAGGCATAAATAGGGCCTCAATCTTTTGATCTTGTTTTTTTGTTAAGTGCAATATGGCCAAGACTAATGCTGAATCAATTCCTCCAGATAGGGCCACAATAAAATTATTAAATCCCGTTTTTGAGGCATATTCTTGAATACTAAAACCTAAAGCACTAATTATTGTTTGGCACTCATTGTCAGTTAGTGGTTTTAAGATTGGAGGAGTTGAAGATGTTAAAGCAGGGGAAAAGAGGTCTTCCCAAGTATTTCCTTGTTCATTTAATTTTTTTGTATTATCACTTTTTTGAAATGATGGTAATTCGCATACTTTATAATCACTTTCAAACCGATTCGCCTTTAGGCATAGAGTCTGTCCTGACAGAAGAAAACTTTGTCCATCAAAAATAATTTCATCTTCTGAACCTACTTTATTCACATAAACAAATGGTGCTTCTAAATAATTCGAAATTTCAACTCCTCTTTGAATTCTTTTCTCTGATTTACCAATATGAAACGGGCTTGCACTTAAATTAATTAATAAATCTAGTTTAATTTTCTTTGATTGAATTAAACATTTTAAATCTTTGATTGGATTATTTAAATGCATACTACTAGGCCACATATCTTCACAAATCATGATGCCAATATTTAGGTCATTAAATGAAATTACAGTTGGTGATGTTCCAGGTGTAAAATATTTTTTTTCATCATAAATATCATAATTGGGTAATAAATTTTTTGTATATACCGGTATTAATTCTTTACCTGGGGCTGCCTGAAAAACTATATTTCTAATCTCTTTTGGTAATCCATTTTCTTCAAATTCATAATCAAGGCCACCGAGTAAAACATTAAAATTACAAGAATCTTTATTTAAGTTTAAAAAAAATTGGTTTAGATTATCTATAAGTAGTTGATATTTAGATATAAACTCTTTTTGTAAACAAAGATCTTGAAGAGGGTAACCTGTTAAAAATAACTCAGGGTAAATATGAATTCCTGCTATTTCCTTTTTTGAAAAGGTACTAGTTATATCATTGTAAACTTGATTAAAGTCACCAATCGTATATTGAGTCTGATGTATATGTATTTTCATAGTATATCCGTAATTTTCATATGTTATTGACTCAGTAAGGCAAGCCATGTAAATACCATATTTAGTGGTAATTATTATAATATTAAAAATGTAAAAATAATATGAGTAATCATAAAAAAGTATTAATCATTGGTGCAGGTTTAGCTGGGTCTGATGCTGCGATGTATTTGGCAAATAATGGATTTGGGGTTGTTTTAGTTGACTCTAAAACAATCAATAAAAACGAGGCACAAAAATTAGACACTTTCGCTGAGCTAGTTTGTACAAATTCTTTAAAATCAAAAAATACTCACTCTGCCCATGGGTTATTAAAGTATGAAATGGAATGCCTTAATTCCTTGATAATTCAAGTTGGCAAAGAAACTGCTGTTCCTGCAGGGGATGCGTTAGCAGTTGATCGAGTATTATTTTCAGAAAAAATTACCCAGAAATTGAAAGAACATCCTAATATTTTTATTAAATATGAAGAGATTACTGATCCAGTAGAAGCGACCTCCAGGTTTAATTGTGATTATACTATTATTGCCACAGGCCCGTTGACGACACAGAAACTCTCAGACTGGATGATGAGTAACTTGTCAGAAAGTGACTTGTATTTTTATGATGCAATTGCTCCTGTAGTGGATGCAGACTCATTAGACTTAAGTAAAATGTACTACAAGGATCGTTATAAACAGACTGATAATAAAAAAGATGCTGATTACTTAAATATCCCAATGAATAAAGACCAATACCTTTCCTTTATTAAAAAATTATTGGATGCAGAGAGGGTACCTCCTAAAAACTTTGAAAAGATAAAATATTTTGAATCGTGCTTGCCTATTGAAACAATGGCAGAAAGAGGGATTGAAACTCCTCGCTTCTCATGTATGAAACCAGTAGGCTTAGAAATGGAAGATGGTACTTTGCCTTATGCCGTGATTCAACTTAGGAGAGAGAACTTATTAGGTGATTCTTATAATTTAGTAGGGTTTCAAACTAGATTAACTTATCCAGAACAACTCAAAGTATTTAGGTCAATTCCAGGGTTCCAAAATGCAAAGTTTAATCATCTAGGATCAATTCATCGAAATACCTTTTTAGATGCTAGAAAATTATTAAATATAGATTTAAGTAGTAAAAACAATCCTAACTTATTTTTTGCAGGACAAATTACAGGAGTTGAAGGATATACTGAAAGTGCTGCAATGGGAATATATGTTGCTTTTCAGATTGTTTCTCGTGAGGTTTCAGGGAAAGAAAAAAAATTTCCTAAAGAGTCGGCGATAGGCGCATTGGTTAATTATTTAATGACAGTTCCTAAACCTACCCCATCAAATATAAATTTTGGCCTTTTGCCGTCTGTTTCTTTAAGTAAAGAGCAAAGAAAAAATAGAAAGTTAAGAAAGAAAATAAAAAAAGAATTAGCAGTAGCTAAAGCACAAAAAGTTTTTCAAGAACAAATTATGAAGGAGCGAGAGTGCTCGGAATAGCTTTTATTTTATCTGCTTGTATTCTATGGTCATTAGATACTTTAATTAGGTACCCTCTGCTAGGAGAGGGGGTACGGGCCGAATCAATAGTTTTTATGGAACATTTAGTTCTGTTCATTTTATTTTTTCCCGTCACATTTAAGTTAATTAAATCAATAAAATCAGTTTCCCCTATGAGATTATTGGACTTTATTATTATAGGAGGGTTTGGGTCTGCTCTTGGAACACTTTGCTTTACGAGGGCATTTTCAATAGTAAATCCAAGCTTAGTAATTTTATTACAGAAGTTACAGCCAGTTCTTGCAATTTTTTTAGCAAACGTCATATTAAAAGAGCCTCTACATAAAAAGTTTTTATACTGGGCCGTAGTTTGTATTCTTGGTGGTATTTTAATTAGTTATCAACAAATTATGCCTGGCCTAGGAGAATTAAATTTTAACTTTGTTTCCTGGAGTAATAAAGAATTATTTGGAATTTTTCTTGCTCTTGTTTCAGTTGTGAGCTGGGGAGCATCAACCGTTTTTGGAAAACGTTTATCATTAGCTAGTTTTACTAGTCCAGAAATAATGGCCGGAAGGTTTTCATTTGGGTTCATTTGCTTAACTCCATTGTTATTTACAGGATTATTAAACTTTAATGTAGAAGTCGAGACTTACAAAAAACTTTCTATCATGATCTTGCTGTCAGGTGTGTTAGCAATGTATTTGTACTATCGAGGCTTAAAGAATATCTCAGCAAGATTATGTGCATTACTTGAGATGTTTTTCCCGTTCTTTGCAATACTAGTTAATTGGATTTTTTTAGATGCAAAGCTTGACTTGATTCAAATATCAGGTGCCATAATTTTATTAACAGGGTCAACGGTTGTACAAGTAAAACATTATTGAGGGGAGATAGTTTAATGAAAATTGCAATTAGTTGTGATCATGTTTTAAATAATTCACATTATATGTCTATAGTTGAAAGTTTTACTAATATTTATCAAGATGCAACAATCTATACCATTGCTCACAAAGTTGGCGCTGTTCAAGGAAGAATTGAATTACATCCAATAAAATCAACATTTTTATCTAATCTTGTTGATAATCAAAGCAAGTTAGAGAAGTTATCATTTTTAGTTCCATCTGCTTCAAAAAAAATAACAATACCAAAGGAGTTTGATCAGCTAATTAATTTTTCTTGTGGGCTCTCTCAGGGTTTTAATTTGGAGGGGGACACTAGGGTGATTCAATATATTTATAAATTACCAAATTTTTTATCTAGTAATAAAGCCAAGTTTTTTAATGGGTATTTAAACAAATGGTTTATAAATAGTTTCAAAAAAAGTGAATTAATAATTTGTTCTACTAAAGAAATTCATAAGTTTGTAGATCAGCATACCTCTGAAAAACAGCAGGTTTATACTTTGAAACCACCTGTTTCCATAGATGGTATTCCAGTTATTGCTTCAAAAACTTTTAAATATGATTACTTTGTTTTACATGTTGAAGGAGAACTTACAGATCTTGAAAAGCAATTATCTACTATTATTAATAATTCAAATTATAAATTGTATATTCTTGGAGAACAATTAGATAGAGAGCAACTTAACAAATATTATCCAGGTGCAGTTATATTAGAAAATATGATAAAAGGTGAGATTGCTCCATTGTTATCAGGATCCCTTGCATTAATAAATTTAGGAAGTAACTTTTTCTCTGAGTTTAATTTATATTCACTAGCTTCAGGAAGACCAGTTATAACAATTGACTCGGAGGGGCACAAGGGCTTTCTGCCCAAGAGAGGTATTTACTTCATAGATCAAAACAATATTAAAAGTATAATCTCTATTTTTACTTCTTTAGAGGAGGGCCCATTTTTATTTTCCTCTAAAGAATTGAATAAGATTGCGAGCTCTTACAATGAGTGTAAGTTCAAAAGTCAATTTTTTAATAAAATGTCCAAACTTGGGATGAAAACTCCATTAGTTAGAGATTAATTAATTAATCAAATTTGACATCACTATTTTGCTATACAATAATTTTATATATTAAAAATATGGAGTAATGTATGAATAAGCTTAAGTATATTTTATTGTTTTTATTAATATATTCTTTTCAGGTAATAGCAGAAACTGGAGAGCAGGTTTGTGCGAGTATTTCTTTTAGCAGTGATCGAGAAGAGTGTGTTAATTTTTTAGTTGGAAGATACTTTGATATTGATGCGGGGTGGGTGTGTATCAATGCAAGGTTTAACAGTGGCAAATTAGAGTGTGTGCAAGCTTCAGCAGATAAAGAGTATACACTAAGTGAAGCAACTGTTTGTCATGATGAATCTTTTGATGATGATAGAGTTGATTGCATGCGAGAGCGAGGTGTACCGTACGACGACGATGATTCAAGTAGTAGAGCTAGATTTAGAGCGATCAGAAATCTTGCTAGAAGGGCACTTTCAAGTCTTGCTAGTCGAAATTACCAGACTGCTTATAACCAAGTACAAAAGATATTAACCTTGGCCACTCTAGAGGATTAGCCCAGATAAGGGCCAACAATATCTCACATCTTGATTTTTGTTTAGTCGAGTTGTGTTTTATTGGTTAGGATTATTAAAATTATTAATATTTAATTAAACAAGGACGTTTAACTATGAAAAATATTTTCTTCATTTTTATAATTATTTTCACATTAAATTTATCTTATGCCCACTCAGACATTTCATATCTATTAGAAGAAAACAAAGAAGTTGTCGCTGAATTGGATTATTTTGATTATCACTTGCAAATGTTAGACTTAATTAATAAGGAGATTGAAGTTCTTGGTGTGAACTTTAAAGATGAAACAATTGACCTATATTTAAGTTTAAATCAATTAAAGAATTTAAAAGAAGGTGGATATAATCTTAATATTAAATATTACAACAATTTAGTTCTAGCACCTGATTCTGAGTACAAAAATCCAGAAGAGATAGAAGATTTTTTAGTTAACCTTCATAACTCTTATCCCGAAATCACTAAGCTGGTTTCAATTGGTCAGTCAGTAGAGGGAAGAGATATTTGGGCCATTAAAATTTCAGATAATCCAGAAATTGATGAAAATGAAGAGCCTTCAATTCTTTTCAATTCCATGCATCATGCAAGAGAAGTAATGACTCCTGAAGTTGGTGTTGATATTGCGGAGTATTTAGCGAGTAGGTATCAAGAAGATGATCAAGTAAAAAATTGGGTAAACTCAAATGAAATTTGGGTTTTACCTATGTTGAATGTTGATGGAAATAATAAAGTATGGAATGGCTCTACTATGTGGAGGAAAAACGTTGCTGGTGGCTACGGAGTTGATATTAATAGAAACTACCCTTATAAATGGAGTGCCTGCAATGGGTCTAGTGGTAGTACTTGGTCCCAAACATATAGAGGGCCAGAGGCAGGTTCTGAACCAGAAACTCAAGCTTTAATGGGATTAATCTCAAGCACTCGTCCTGTTTTCAGTATTTCATATCACTCATATAGTGAGTTAGTTTTATATCCTTTTGGGTGCAGGGGAGAGAAAACAGTTACTCATGATTTAATTGCATCAATTGGAAAAAAATTAGGTGAAATTTTGGATTACACTCCAGGAACACCTTGGGAGATATTATATTCAGTAGATGGTGGTGATATTGATTGGATGTATGCAGAATATCAAGTTATTCCATACGTTTTAGAGTTAAACAGTAGTAGGGAAGGTTTTCAACCTAGCTATGCGAAATGGAGAGATAAGACAGTTTTAAAAAACAGACCGGCATGGCAGTACCTTTTAGATCGATTAGATCAATCAGGAGTCAGAGGAATACTGAAAGATCAGGAAGGAAGTACTGTAACTAATTTTACTGTTAAAGTAGAAAAGATGACGGTATATGGCCCTCAACTATTTCAAAATTATAATGGCAACCCTGATGGATCATTTCATATAGTTTTACCTAAAAATAAAAAATATAAGCTCAGCTTTAAAGCGGAGGGTAGGGGAATACTTGCTCAAGAAGTGGAAGTAGCAGAAAGTAGGTTAAATATTTCACCCGTATTAGGTCAATAAATTTTATAATTAAGGCCTCGGGTCTAACTCGAGGTCTTTTTTTATAGAGTATATCTCAAAAAAATATTTTGCAACTTCAGATTTATCATCAATAATTATTTTCTTTATTTGCTCTAGAGAAACATTCTTTTCATCTGTAATTAAAATTTCTTTACGTAGTAGTTTAAAGTTGCCTTTAAGGTATTTTTCAGTATCTAAAAGATCGCAATGTTCAATCCCAAATGGTTTCGAGTGTATGATGACTTCTCCCTTAGAGTGAGTGCCGTTAGTAATACTTTTTAATATTGTTCTTTGATTACTCGTATTTATAATATTAACTTTATTTCCTTCTGTTGGGTTGTAGGTTAAGGTTATTTTGCCGACAGGTGAGTCTTTCAAGTTTGTATCAACAATAACTCCTGTTTCGATGTCTTGTGAACATTTTCTAATTATTTTTTCTTCGGAGTCAAATTCTTCAACCTTATTTGCTTCTTTTAGATATCTATAAATAGTAATACCTTCTTCATTGAATCTTTCTTCTCTTAAAATTTCACCGTTTTGAGTAAATTTAATTACTTTCTTTCTTTTATTTTCAGAATAATATTCTCGGTAGTGATTAAATTGATAATCTTCACTTTTTTCATCGGTATTTTTTCTTGGATAAATAGAAGTTATTATTTCAATATTAGATTCATTAACTTTATAAAAATCTAACCTATTTTCCATTTGGCAGTAAAATTCTTCAGTAAGTTTTGTTATTGGATTATAGATATTAATACTATAAGGTACAAATCCATCGGGGCATTCTGAAACTTCTATAGTCTCTGTGGCGTTCATAGTTGTTGAAGACAGTATTAGAAAAATAAGAAGGAAGTAATTTAACAAATAGATCTCCTGGCATCTAAGAATAATTGTTTTATATCATATCTTTGATAATATTTTTTGTTTGAATTATGATTTCGTGATAATGTATGTAACGTACTGAATTTAATAAGTAGGAATCAAGTAATTTTTATAGGAATAATATTTTATGAGTAATTCAAAATTGGTAATTATATCATCTCTTGGTGGAAATTTATTAATTTCTATTTTAAAGTTTGTTAGTGCTTTCATGTCAGGAAGTTCGGCAATGCTCTCTGAGGGAATTCATTCACTGGTAGATACAGGAAATCAGATTTTATTATTAATTGGGATAAAACTTTCAAAAAGGCCTGCTGGTGAAAACTTTCCATTTGGCCACGGTAAAGAAGTATATTTTTGGAGCTTTATTGTTTCAATTTTAATTTTTGCTTTAGGTGCAGGATTTTCAATCTATGAAGGAATTCATAAAGTACTTCATCCTAATCAAAAAATAACTAACTTAAGTTTAAATTATATAGTTTTAGCTTTTTCTTTAGTATTTGAAGGAGTTGTTTGGTTTATTGCCCTGAAAGAGTTTAGGAAAATTAAAGAGAAGGGACAAGGATACTTCGCCGCGATTAAGGAAGCAAAGGATCCAACAATTTTTTTAGTTTTATTTGAAGACTCAGCAGCACTACTAGGGTTGATAATAGCTCTTGTTTTCACTTACCTTGGACAAATTACAGGTAATATTTACTTGGATGGGGTTGCTTCAATCTTAATAGGTTGTATCCTTGCTCTTACTGCCGTTTTTTTAGCTTATGAAACTAAAGGATTATTAATTGGTGAAAGTGCAGATAAAAAAATTGTACAAGGAATTAAGAATAGTTTATCAAATGTTGTTACCATCGAATGTATACATGAAGTCTTAACAATGCATATGGGGCCTGAATTTATTTTAGTAAATATTAGTGTTGATTTTTCAGATCATATTTCAGCAGGAGAAGTAGAAGATAAAATATTTGAAATTGATCAAACCTTAAAAAAGCAGTTTCCATTAATTAAAAGAGTTTTCATTGACGCAAAGTCAATTAAGGCATTATCTAGTTAGTATCATCAGTTTCAACTTTATCAATGGTCCATCCCATTCCGGCCAAAAATGCAGAAATAATCGGGCTTAAAATATTAAAAAAGCAAAATGGTAGATACTCAAGAGTTGGAACTCCTAATACTCCTGCATTGTATGCCCCTCCAGAGTTCCATGGTATTAGTACTGAAGTAACAGTACCAGCATCTTCTAGCGCTCTAGAAAGATTTTTAGGATGAAGCCCATGGTCTTTATAAGCTTGATTAAACATTCTTCCAGGGACAATAATTGCTAAGTATTGATCTGATGCTGTTGCATTTAATACTAAACAGCTTGTTAGGGTCGAAGCAACTAAACTGCCAGCTCCTCTCACTAGGCTTAGAATAGAAGATGCAATTGTATGAAGCATTTTTGTACCTTCAAGTGCTCCTCCAAATATCATGGCCATAAAAATAAGCCAGATAGTATTAAGCATTCCAGACATTCCTCCACGATTTAATAATTTATCAATTAATTTATTTCCTGAATCAATTGAAAATCCATTAAAGGCAACTGTTGTGACTTCTGTGTAAACTCCCTTTAGGTTCAAGTTGCCACCAGACTTTGCTGTAAGTAAGTCAGATTGAAAAATAATAGCTGTTAGGATTCCTGCTAGAATCCCTAAGATAAGAGCGGGGATAGCGGGTGTTTTTTTAGCAACTAAAATTAAAACAATAATGGGAGCTATAAAGATATGAATGCCGATATTAAAATTACTATTAATAGCATTTAAAACTTGATTAATATTTTCAGTATTAATTGCGTGAGTAGAGTAAGTTGAACCTAGAATAGAAAAAATAATTATAGCAATAATAATGGCAGGGCCTGAAGTATAAGTCATATGTTTAATATGAGTGAATAAATCTGTTCCTGCCATTGCTGGTGCAAGGTTAGTGGTATCAGAAAGAGGAGACATTTTATCTCCAAAGTATGCACCTGATATAATAGCACCTGCAACCATGCCTTCGGGGATTCCGATAGTATGCCCCATACCAATTAATGCAATCCCAATGGTTCCAGTTGTAGACCAACTACTACCTGTAGATAAAGAGACTACACAGCACACGATACATGTGATTGGCAAAAAAACTGATGGGTGAATAATTTTAAGACCGTAATAAATAAGTCCTGGTACAATTCCACTTAAGATCCATACTCCAATTAAAGAGCCAATAATGAGTAGAATAATTGTTGCTTGAAGAGAGATTGACATAGATTTGATAATATCTTTTTCTATTTTGTGATAATCTTGCTTTAAAAAAAATATTCCGATAATGATAGCAACGACTCCTGCAGATAATAGAGCTAATTGATTTGGCCCTCCGGTTGCGTCATCTTTGAAAATAATAACATTGATTATAAGTAGTGATATTAATACGACTATAGGAACTAAAGAAATGATTAAATTTGGAGATTTTTCATTATTATTCATATTTTTACCTTAAATTGATTTTGCTTCTATATTTTTTACTAGTTATATAAAGTTTTGTCTATTTTAAGTTTGAGTTCAAGATTGGGAGAGAGGTAAAGAAGCAGCTCCAATTACACCTGCGGAGTCACCGATTACATGTTGATATACTTTTGGCATTGAATTTTTGATAAATGTTTGTTCCCATAATCGAGACTCTATATCTTCATATATTGACTTTTGTAAACTAACTCCTCCTCCTAAAACAAAGTAGTGTGGATCATAAATATTTGCTAGGTTTAACAAAAATTTTAGTAAAAAAGTTTTATATTTATCTATAAATTCTCCAGCGATTTTTTCATTTTGATTTGCTCTTTTAAATATCTCTATTGAACTTGTTTTCTTTCCAGTTTCAAGCTCAAAGTTAAATTCAATTCCTTTACCGCTTAGATAAGACTCTGCGCAACCTCGACGGGAGCAGTAGCATTGATGGCCATCTTCTACTAAGTTTGTATGTCCAATTTCTGTAGCACCACCATTTTTGCCTAAAAATATATTATTATTAACGATTAACCCGCCTCCACAACCTGTTCCGAGTATAATTCCAACAGCCGTTTGATCTTTGGTTTTAATATTTGTTGTTTGCTCATATTTTTTTCCTACTCCAAACATAGTTTCAGCAAGTGTAAAACAATTGGCATCATTGGCTGTAATAATTTTTTGTTTGAATTTGAGCTTTTCGCTTAAGTCTTTTTGAAAATTTTTTCCAATGAAAATTTCACTATTACCATTGAGCATTATTCCTGTTTGTGGGTCAATCGCTCCTGGTAGACCCGCTCCAATTCCAGTTAAGTCTTTAATCTTTATGTCTGCTTGTGTAATAGTATCTAAGCATAGTTGAAATATTTTTTCTAAAACTTTATCGTATCCTTGTTCTCTTTCGGTTGCAACTCGTTGTTTGGCGATAATGTCACCATTATCTTTAATGATTACGGATTCTATTTTTGTTCCACCAATATCTAGTCCTAAAGAATACATAAATTTATCCAAGGTAATGAGAGGTTTAAGTATTGTAATGTGTTTTATTTATTAATTGAATATATAATTTGTAATATTTACATGAAAACTGCCTTTATTTATTAATAGTTTAGATGAGTTTATATTTTGTTAATGTATTCAACGACTTCTCATGCAATAAATACCTTCTAACTTAGCTCTGTGTGGGCAAAAGAAAGGAGGGAAAGATGAAGTTATTTAGTCTGATTATTAGTTTATTTTTAACAGCACAAGTTTTTGCTATTTCAAGCGAAGTAGTATTGGATAATAAGGAAATTGATTTAGGAGAGCTTGACCAGCCTGAAAACTCCTTAGTGGTTTTGGATTTTAACTTATTAAGAAATTCACAGTCTCCACAAAAGATAAAGTTAACATTTAAATTTAAATATTTAAAAGAGTCATGTGTTGAGCATGAATTACAATATACTGATGTTCCTGCTCTGGAGCAAATGGTATGCAATCCAATAAATTGTAGTGAAGAGGAGTCTGAATGCTTAGGTAACCATTATCAATGTGATAGTGTCGTAGCAGAATCTTATCAAATACCAAAAAGAGTTTGTGTGAAAAAAGGGTTAATTCAAAAAGAGAAGGTTTCATTTATAAAACTTAACTTTAAAAATGCAATTGTATTATCTGATGATGCGAGTGAAAAATTTAATATTAAATTAAGGCAGTTAAATATTAAAAAGAAGAGCCTAAAATTTGGAGGATCAGTTGTTGATTCTGCATCTAAATACAAAATTTCAAACTCACTATTAGGATTTGGTAAAACAATTAAGTTTAAAGCAGAAAGATAAAATATTATAATGAAATTGGAAGTTGAGTATTTTCAACTTCCTTTTTGTTTGTATTATCATAATAACTTTCATTGTGAGTCGTATTTGCTCTTCCTGACGGATCCTTATCTTTTTGCCATCTAGGGACCCATTTTTTGACTAGCTTTGGGCAATCTTCATGTGGGAAATATTCTGTATAAATAGTTCGATAGAAAAATGCTTCCTTGGTAGAAGGGGTATTATGAGTGAATAAGATTTCTCTCTTTGCGAAATCAGAGTTTGAGACTTGCGCTTCTGCATACCTTTTTAATTCATCGACCCAGCTGTATCCAACTCCATCAGAAAACTGTTCCTTTTGTCTCCATAGTATATGTTCTGGAAGGTAAGGTTGTTCCTTTGTATCAAAAGCTTGTCTTAAAATATGTTTTTCCATTCGTTCATTTCTTTTAATTGTTTTCAATGCAGGGTCAATTAACATTGCTACTTGTAAGAACTCTTTATCTAGAAAAGGAACTCTTGCTTCAATGCCTGCTCCCATAGTTGATCTATCAGCTCTTTGAATGTCAGCTGTGTGTAATCTTTTAATTCTTCGAACGCATTCATTGTGAAACTCTTCTTCAGATGGAGCATTGCTGAAATAAAGGTATCCACCAAATATTTCATCAGCTCCTTCTCCAGATAAGACAACTTTAATTCCTTGCTTCTTTATATACTTTGACATGATGTACATGGGAGTTGATGCTCTAATTGTTGTTACATCATATGTTTCTACTTTATGAATTAATTCTTTAAGTAACTCTATTCCTTCTTCTGGTGTAAAAATAATCTCATGATGATCAGTTTCCAAGAAGTCAGCAACCTCTCTTGCTCTTAATAGATCTTCGGAGTTTTGAGATAGTCCAACAGAAAAAGATTTAACTGTTTTATTTTGTTTTTTTAATTCTCGAGTGACGATTGAGGTTACTAAGCTTGAGTCTAAACCTCCAGAGAGAAGAACTCCTAGAGGAACATCGCTCATAAGCCTCTTCTTTACAGCATTTGTTAATGTTTCACGAATTTTTGATCCATCTCTATTTGGTGTTGCTCCTTGCATCCAGTCGGGATTGAAGTATTTAATAAATCCTGTTTCTTGTGTGAAATAATGACCTGGGGGGAATTCATTAATATCAGTGCAAACATCAATTAATGCCTTAACTTCAGAGGCAAACCATAAGTTTTTATTTTGGTCATGGCCATAGAATAAAGGTTTGACTCCAAGTGGATCTCTTCCAGCAAAGACTTTTTCTTGATCCGAAATTACGAATGCAAAAACTCCATCAAGTAGATTGATAGATTTTTCTCCTTGTTCTTCGTATAAGTGAAGTATTATTTCGCTATCTGAGTTTGTTCTTTGGGTGTGAGTTTCTTTAAGTTGGTTTTTTAGTTCGAGGTGGTTGTAGATTTCACCGTTATGAATAAGGTAAGTATTTTTGTCGCCTTTGATTGGTTGTTTTCCGGTGTGAATATCGATGATTGATAATCTTTCATGGGATAAAATATGGCCGTGATTAGTTTTGATTATCCCTCTTTCGTCGGGACCTCGATGTGTCATTGTGTTAGATTGTTGTGCTACGAGTTGAGCGGGGGCAGATCCGATCATTGCTAAAATTCCACACATATTTTGCTCCTTAGAGATGGTTCTGTTGATATCTTAATATATGTGAGTCATTTTTGATAGTTTATTATTGCCGTGTGGTTATTTTTGCTATGTGTGCATCAGATCTGGGTTTTTATTACTATAGTCATAATTGAAGATGGAAGGAGTCAGCATTTATTACGATATTTTGTATTTAGTTTTTTTCTTGTATTCATTTATTGAGTTTTGGCCCATAATTACACGTAAAACTTTCCAGTAAAAGGAGATGGGATGAAATATTGTTTATTCATTGTAATGGTAATGGTCTCTATCCCGGCCTTTTCTGCTATGAAAATCAAGGCTAAATGCAGTTTTAAGTATACGGATGATCATTACAGCTTTGATGGTAAATATTTTATTATTAGGGATGGTGACAGTTTATACTCTGAATATCGCCACCAAGCTGATGGAGAAATGATAACTTCGGATAATGTTCTTTATGAATATTATTCAGGTGAAGATTTAAATGATTATAACAATTCAGGTATGGTGGATTTACTGTGCAAAGTTGCAGATACTAGTTGTAAATATTTAAGTTCGATTAGTTATTATGTGATCAAGGAACCAAGAGGCGAGGAAATTGAGATGCGACTTTGGAAGCTAGAAGGGTTTTGGGGTTGGGATATTGCTTCTGTTGCATCAGGTGGTGAGTTTTACTCGAATTGTGATTAAATGAGAATTTTTAAAGAAAATCTAGTTCCATTACCCTCTGGATCTGGCCCTGAAAGAAGTATATTTTCAAAATATAATAAAGTTTGCTTAGAGATTGGCTGTGGGGTAGGTATGCATCCAATTCAATTGGCAACAAAAAATAAAGATCAATATTTTATTGCTATTGAGCATACAAAAAATAAGTTTGATAAATTTTGGAATAGGTACCTTGGCCATAAGTCTCCGGAGAATTTATTACCAGTTCATGCCAATGCAATATCTTGGGTGACTCACTTTATTGCCCCAGAGTCTATCGATAAAATATTTCTTCTCTATCCTAATCCTAACCCAAAAAGAAAAGGTCTTAATAAAAGATGGTATGCAATGCCCTTTATGCAAAAGCTAATACAAACTTTAAATATTAATGGGGAGATTGAAATTGCTACGAATATGGATTGGTATGCCCATGAGGCCATACATTACTTAAGAAAAGATTTTAAAATGAGTTTGATAAATTATGAAATCTTAGGCAAGAATATCAATAACTTTCGTAGCCATTTTGAATCAAAGTATCTAAGAAGTGGGGAGAAATGCTATAACCTCCTGTTTTCACGCTGACTCTTCTTCTGCATTTGAATTTTTACTGACTTTAATGTATCAATTCTAGATATAAAAAATTTGTAGGTGGTTATTATCTTGGTTTATAAGTTTTTCATATTAATTCTATTCACTTTCTCATTTGAAGCAAGTGCCTGGATTAATAAAGTCATTGTAGGGCAAGAGGATCGATCAGTTGCAGATGTTACTCAGTTTCCATTCTCTGCAATTGGTAAGGTCAGAATTGCCAAGAATGGTAAAAAATTTGTATGTACAGGTTTTTTAGTTTCGAATAAAATTGTTCTAACAAATGCTCATTGTCTTATGAGTGGGGACAATACTGTTTCTTCAGCAAAAGTCTCATTTTATCCTGGATATCAAAGAGGGGCTGGAGTTTCAAATGAAAAATTTTTGGTAAAAAAAGTCATAATTTCCGATAAATATCTTGCTAAGGTAAGGGGAGTAGATTTTGCCTTTCTAGTTTTAAGTAGATCAGCAGGGAATACATTTGGTTGGTTTGGCCTTACTCCATTTTCTCATATGCCTACTTCATTGAAAAATGGTCTTTTTGTATCTGGATATGGGTCTAATTTTATAGAGACTCCATTTAAAACATATTTCCAAACTGTAAATCAAGTTCCTTGTAAAGTGATTAAAAAATTAAGAAATAATAAAGCACTTTTGCATACCTGTGATACGGGGCAGGGTAATTCTGGGTCTCCACTATTTTATTTAAAGAATAATAAAGCCTATGCTGTTGGTATTAATTATGGCGGTATAGGTAATCGAGATGAAGACCGAATGGAAAGTTGTGAAATTAATAATCAAGATACTTGTGGTAATTTTGCAACTCGATCAGAGGAAATGATTAATCAATTAATCTCATTAAGAAAAATATATAAATAAACCTAAAATTTTAAATTTGATTTTATGCACTTGATAAAATTAGAGTATATTCTTCTCTCATACTTTTGTTTACATGATAGCTGAACTTGTTCTGTGAATTGAAGACAACTCTTTTTTGAAACAAATTTAGAGTGCTTTCTATTTTTCATACAGAAATATGCAAAGTTTTGATCTGCCTCAATTAGTATTTCTTGAGACAATGGTTTCAGTCTATTTGGTTTATTTTTTTTCTTAACTGCATTTTTTTTATAGTTTTCCCAGTCTACAAATCTCATCATGCGGTATTTTTCTAATGATTTTCTTTTATCTGAAATTTGTTGTGAATTATTTTTTCTCTGTGTAGTTTTATTATTAATTGATGCACATGAACTAAGAAGAATCACAAAAATCATCAGAGAAATACAGTTTAATTTTTTACTCATTTTTATACCTTATAATTAAATAGTAATTTGAAACGTATTATTGTCATTTTATAGCAAAAGTTTATTGAGATAAAGAAGATAAATATCTATTATTCCGACGGGTTTTGTCACCTAATGACTTTATTGTAAAATATATTTATGACTATTATATTAAACTTAATTGCAATTTGTTGTTACTTAATAAGTATTGATCTAGCAAATGCTAGTGAAATAGGTTTAAGTAGGTTAGCAGTTCCACTTAACATAAATACTGATTATCTTGAAAATAAATATTCCGCCGTAAGATTTCCATCTAGTATAACAGGCCAAGGAAGTGGGTATAATATTGTGGACAAAATCCAACAGAGAAAGTTTCAGGTTTACTCTGAATGCCACCCAGAAAAAGGAAGTGCCTTATTAGGAAGTTATAATCAACAAACATCATGCCGGAATGCTGAAAGAATAATGGAGCAGCTTTATGATAATCGATCTAGTGCTATTTTTTATGGAATAGACTTAGATAGATAATTATGGAAGTATTAGCTTCGTTGGTAACTCGCTATAAGACCTGCTAAGTTGATACCATAAGTGATTGTATTGCTCAGCAAAAGTATCGTATACTTCAGGTATCGTAATATAATAAAAATTTTCAAAATTTTGCTTAAATGCCGAAATTGTTAAGTTTCCTGCTCCTGTAAATACAGCACCTTTCTTTTCAAAATGAAAGATAAGAAATTTATTATGTTGTAATTGCATGCTCTTTGGCTCAAATACATCATCTGCGTATGTTTCAATATATTTAGTTTCCATACCTGCATTAATTAAATCTCTAATCTTATACCATTCAAAAGTTGTATTCCGTCCCATGCCCTTACGATAAATACTTGTCCAATATAAGTCGTCATCCCCAATAAATCGTACTTTATCATCTCTGTTATTTCCTAGCTTGGTCATTAGGTTCTCAATGATTGTAGTATTTGAAAATCTATGTGAAATTAGGTCAACACTTTTAGATGCATGGATCGCAGTTTTTAATTGTTTATAAGCATCATTTCCATCACCTGGAATGAAGTAAACTGAGATATCACTTTCAGGGTCTGTCTTAATTTTAGACTGACAATTATTTATAAAATTTGTGTAGGTTGAAATATCTTGTGAGTGCTCAATCATTCCTTCCATTAAACATTTATGAGATTGTGCAAAATATGTTTCAGGTGAAGTCGTTACAAAATTCCAGTTTTCGTGATGAGTAACAGTTCCTGAAGACATATTGCCACTGCTAAAAACTATTTTTGTCGATGTCGCTGAATTTGGGTTTATAAAAAATAATTTATTGTGAGCATATCCTGTTTTATTTCTGCCTCTACCTGTTCCTCCTCGAGTATATACAAGAGGTAAATTAGGAGTTTCCCCTTCTGATAAGTTCTTAGGTCGGCATTTTTTTAGATAATAAGCCGTGGACATTCTGCCATTACTACGGTCTCCATCTTCAGGTAAATTATTGCTATCCATTACCAATGTTATTTTAACATTTCTTTGCTCCACTGCCTTGCAAAGTTCTTTTGCAATAGACCTTTTTGAAAAAGAAAGGTATGCCATAAATATTTCTTTAGTTTCAGGGTCTTTGATCCATTCAATTAATCTATAGTGTGGGGAGTTTTTCCTTTTACTTGAAAAGCTAGAATCACTGGATTTACAATAAGAGTTTTTTGTTTTTCCGTAAATTAACTTACCGGAATTTGATTTTAAAGGTGTTGAATATTTATATTCTTTACAGACTGGATTAGTAAAAAGTACTTCATACTTATAAGGAGTATAATCTGCTAATTTTTTAGCAAAAACAGAGCTTGATACTACTAATAATAATATAAATAATATGGCCTTCATCTAAGATCCCCTTGTTTCATTAAACACTATATATGCTCTGATTTTAGCAATGTAAAATGCAAAATATATAATCTAATGATATGAAAATTAGATAGAAAAAAGAGAGCTATATTATAGCTCCCTTTTGTTTTATTGAAAATTTATTAATTTTAAAGACTACCCTAAGTAGTTAGTTTTTTTATAATCCTCTTTTATAAATGTCTATAAACTCTTACAATTAACTAATTGTTATCCAGGTGGGGCACCCATTATTATCGTATTAACCGGGTTTCCGACAACCGATCTGATATTCACCATGATTACTCCTTTGTTGGAATTTATAACAATGGTGGATATATTTTAGCATAGAACAGAAGGATGTTACTTTAAACTGAATGCAAGTAATATAAGTAACTTAATTTATATTATATAGGCCATAGATGTAATAAAAATATGCATTTTGGTAGTTCAAAAATTGATCGTTATTTTTCTTAATTGGCATATACTGTATTTTTATTTATCAAATTGAAACTCGGCCCAAATTGGAAAATGATCAGATGCCATTTTTGCATTATAATAATCTTTTTCAACATAAGCATAGCAAACATTATTGTTCTTGCTATAAGAAACTATTTTTTTCTCTTTGACTTCAGGTGGAAAAGTATTACATCCCGCTTCTTCCCTTCCTGAGGGAGGAGTATATGTTTTTGCATTAATCAATTTTATATTTTTACTAAAGCCAATATAATCTAACATTAATTTCATAGGAGATGGAGAAAAACCAGAGCTTTCATTTGTATAAGTTGCTTTTTCATCCCATATTCCAATTTTAGAAAATAAGCTTTGTAATACAAGGCTTCCATGATCATTACCTTTAATATTAACATTAAAGTCTCCTGCAGTAATAAAATAATCATTTGGATTTAATGGACTAATGTTTTTAAGGGGAGGAATATTAATATCGGTGCTGCCGGTTAAATACCACTCTAGAAAACGTAGTTGATCCCTGTTTCGCTCATAATTCATTGTGTGCTTATTACCAAAATGAAACGATGGAACAGTATGAAGTAAAACTAAATGTAACGTTTTTCCTTCAACTTTAAGTAAAACATCACTAAAGTTTTTATCAAATAATTCTATTGTGTCAGGAACAGGGTGTCCTTTTCCATCTTTAAATTTACTTAAATCAATGTTTGGGTTAAATGTTTTCCATTTTAATTTATTAATAATTTTTTCAGATATTTTTTTATACTTAAAGATTGCTCCAGTAGAGTATTGAGCAGGAAAAGTTCCAAAGTTTAATTGGTCTGCATTTTCAAATGCACCTTCTTCGCTTGGAGAAGAGTAATATGTTCCATCATCTTTCATTCTGGCATTCATGCCTGTGTTGGCCGGATTAAAGGAGTAGTTCAAATTGTTAATTTCAATAATTTCTTGAATCTTTTCTAAGTTTTTACCGTATGTTTTATAATTTGAGTTTGGGATATTTGGTAAATCAAATTGAATTTCATTGATCGATGCAATATCAAAGTTAAATTGATTAATAACAGATTTAGCATGCATTAATTGATTGTCATATGAATTAATTTTTTGAGTAGTCAGCTCTTTTATATTGTAATGAAGAATAGAAAAATTAGCATAAAGGCTTGAACATGATATTAAGCAGATAGAAATTATTAAACTTTTTCTTATATTCATCTTATTTCTCCAGGAAAAAAGAAGATGAATATATGTTAATTTTCCTAATTAATAAAGGGTTCTAAATTCTTGTTTTTATAAGGGAGATTCAATATTTTTTTATTGGTGATTGGTGTAGATATTACATATCTATCTGCTTTTATTGACTTAAATAGTCCATGAATAGTAGACATTATTGATACAAATATAAGGAAATCATAATAATGGAAGATACTTCTAGTTACTCATTTGCTCCCAGAGATTCATATGAATGGGCAGTATCAAGTGATTTAATAAAAAATGATTCAATTCATATTATTGGTTTTCCCTTTGATGGAACAGCATGTTTTCGGAAAGGTGCAATGTTAGCGCCAGATGAAATTAGAAATGTTTCAAGCGGAATAGAATCATTTTCTCCATATTTAAATAAAGATTTAATAAACTATCAAAATATTTTAGACCTTGGAAATCTCCCTGTTCGGAATGAATTAGGTCCTGAAGAATCATGGTTTTTTGCTGTTGATAGTTTCAATAAAGCCATTCAAGATAAAAACTTAAAACAATCTAATATTAAATTATTAACCCTCGGAGGAGAACATTCAGTTTCATATGCTCCTATAGTTAAATATTTAAAAGACTATAATGACTTGTTAATAATTCACCTTGATGCTCATGCAGATTTAAGAGATGGTTATCAAAACTTTAAATTTTCTCATGCTTCTATTATCAGAAGAGTATTAGAGCACTTTTCGGAGGGACAACATTTAGCTCAGTACGGTATCAGATCTGGGACAGCAGAAGAATTTCAATGGATGAAAAGTAATAATTCAAAAATAGAGTCTCTCAACGAGTTATTATTAATATTAAGAGAGTTAGATGAGCAACGTCCAATCTATTTAACATTAGATCTTGATTTCTTTGATCCTTCAGTCATATCAGGGACAGGAACTCCTGAACCAGGAGGCGAGACATTTTCTACATTTATTAAAATATTAAAGATATTAGACAGAAAAAACTTAGTAGGGGCAGATATAGTAGAGTTGGCCCCAAATATAGATTTAACAGGTAATAGTTCAGTGATAGCTACTGTAATTATGAGAGAGCTATTATTAGCTATGCAAAGTAGAGAATAAACATGAGTTTTAGAGAGTGGAACAAGGAAGAACTAGATAAAACCTATGGTATCACCAGGTGGGGAGGGGGATATTTTGATGTCAACGAACATGGAAACTTAATTATTACTCCATTTGCTGAAAAAAAAGATAAACAAATAGAATTAATTAAAGTGGTAGAAGAAATGATCAATGGCGGTATAGAAGTGCCAACCGTTATACGTTTTCATGATATTTTACGTTTGCAAGTAGAAAAATTAAATCAAAAATTTTCTCAAGTGATAAAAGAATCCAATTATGAAGGTAAGTATACCGGAGTATTTCCCATCAAAGTAAACCAAATGAGAGAAGTAGTTGAAGAAATTGTTGATAGTGGTGCTCCCTATGGTTATGGTCTTGAGGCAGGGTCAAAATCCGAGCTATTAGCAGTATTATCAATGAATACGAGTAGTAACTCCTTAATAATTCTAAATGGACAAAAGGATGAGAATTGCCTAAGGCTTGCTTTACTTGGACGACAAATAGAAAAGAAGGTTATTGTCGTAATTGAACGTTTTTCTGAAATAAAAAAACTATTAGATTTATCTGATGAAATTGGTGTCAGACCAATTATAGGGATTAGAACAAGAATGTCTTTTCAGAGTGAAGGTAAATGGGGGCAGTCAAGTGGAGATACTTCTAAATTTGGATTAAGTACTTCAGAAATTATAAATGTAATAAACTACGCAAAATCAAGAAAATATGAGGACTGTATCTCATTATTGCATTTTCATATTGGAAGTCAGGTTTCAAATATTAGATCTATTAAGGATGCAGTTACTGAAGCGGGGAGAATATATGCAGAACTTATTAAACTTGGTCTGAATATTGAGTACTTTAATGTTGGTGGTGGACTGGGAGTTGATTATGATGGAACAAAATCAAATAACCAGTCTTCAAAAAATTATTCAATAGACGAGTATGTTGCAGATATTGTTTATGGACTGAAGCAATTGTGTGAAATTGCAAAAGTAAAAATGCCTAATATTATTTCTGAGAGTGGAAGGTCTATTACCGCACATCATTCCTGTGTTGTAACAAGAGTTTTAGGAAAAATTCATCCTTCCACTGCTCCATTTGATACAAGGCAATCACCAGAAGAGCATATAATTGTTTCTAATATGAGAGAATTGCTAGAAGACCTTAACAGCGAGAACTTACAAGAATCTTATAATGATGCTAGCAAATTAAAAGATGATGGAATGCAAGCATTCAAACTCGGAGTTCTTGGGCTAGAAGATAAAGCAAAACTGGAAACCATTTACTGGCAGTCACTAAAGCAAATTCAAAAACAAATGAACCAAAAAAATATCAAGTTAGATTTTTTTCAAGAAATTAATAATAAATTATCATTTAAGTACCTATGCAACTTTTCAGTTTTTCAATCGACTCCCGATTCTTGGGCCATAGAACAACTACTGCCCATTATGCCAATTCACCGCTTGCATGAAAGGCCAACAAATAATGTAACAATTGCAGATATTACTTGTGATAGCGATGGGAAAATATCTAATTTTGTAGGCGGAGAGTTTAATTCAAGCTTATTACCCATGCATAATTTAAATGATAACGAGCCATACTATATTGGAATATTTCTTACTGGGGCGTATCAAGATGTTATGGGTGATATGCATAACTTATTCGGCAGGTTAAATGAGGTGCATGTTTTTCTTGACGAAGAAGACCCTTCCGATTTTTATATTGAAGAAGTTATTAATGGTTCGACATCAGCAGATGTATTAAAAACTATGCAATATAGCTCTGACCTTATGGAGAGAAATATGAAGTTTCAAATTGATGCTCAGATGCAAAAGGGAGTCCTAACTCCAAGAAAGGCAGTGAAGTTAGTGGATTTTTATGAGGATTGTCTAAAGGGATATACTTACCTTAAATAATATCTAAGTGTCGTTTTAAATCTCTATTTAAAGTATTTTTTTTCTTTTTGTTGTAGTCGAAGATATCGATATAAGAAAATAAATTTTTATAATCTAAATATGTAGTAGCAGTACCTTTCTTATCAATCTTGGATGTTTTTAGTTCAGGGCCGATAGATAAATTATTATAATTATCTACGGGAAATAATTTTTTGATATTTAGTGACATAAAGTGATTATATCATACAAAATAGCTTCACTATGAAAGTGTTGGCCATATATTTGTTAGTTAATTACCATAATACAATACTTTAACAGATAATGACTTGGATTTTGGAATGAAAATATTTGTTATTCTTCTATTAATTACGAACATAACTTTTGCTAATACTGATTATGAAGTTGATTTAAATAAAAGTACTCTTAAGTGGGGTGCAACAAAAGTTGGTGGCGGTCACCATGGAATAATCGCCCCTGAGAGCGGTACAATAACGTTAATAAAGAATAATATAACTAGGGGTAGTATTATTGTAGATATGAAATCTATTGCTTGCCTAGATATTAATGATAAGGAATTAAATGATAAGTTTATGAGTGAACTTAAAAGTGAAATTTTTTTTAATGTCAAAAAGTATCCCAAAGCAAGCTTGAAAATAAAGGATTTTATATTTTCAAATGGAGAAACCTATAAAGCCGTAGGGGATTTAAAAATTCGAGGGGTAAATAATTCTGTTATTTTAGCTTTGGAGATCAAAAAACAAAAAAATATAATTAAGGTTAAATCAAAATTTAAGTTTGATAGAACAAAATTTAATATCTATACCGAGAGTACAGGCATGATGAGTTTTATAGGAAATAAGATAGTAGATAATAATGTAAAAGTAGAAGTCGACTTGACTTTTATTAAACTAAAATAATGAGGTATTATGAATTCAAATAAGAAACCAAATGGAGAGTTGGCAATTAGAACTTTGGCAATGCCAGCTGACACTAACCCAAATGGAGATATTTTTGGTGGTTGGGTTTTATCTCAGATGGATATAGCAGGTGGAATAATTACCAAAAAAAGAGCAGGTGGAAAAACTGTAACTGTTGCAGTCGATGCAATGCAGTTTCACTTACCTGTTAAAGTGGGTGATGTACTTTGCTGTTATGTTGAGCTAATTAAAATTGGATGTACTTCCTTAACTGTTAAAATTGAAGCATGGGCCAGTCGAGAATATTCAAGTGAAAGAATAATGGTAACAGAAGGTGAGTTTACTTATGTTGCTATTAACGATCAGCACAAACCTATACCAGTAAAGTGACTAGAAAACTCGGGATTATTTTTTTTTAATCTTTTTATGCAAATAAGGGTAGAATATACTGATAAATAGAATCAAGGATAAATTATGGCAATCATCAAGGCCGAAAATGTATCAAAAAGTTATGGACTTCATAAGGCACTAGTAAATTTAAATATTGAAGTCGAAGAAGCAAAAATTTTTGCTCTTCTAGGCCCAAACGGTGCAGGTAAAACAACATTTCTCAAAATAATGTTCAATTTAATTAAATCTGAAACAGGAACTATTTCAATTAATGGTAAACATCCTGCTGATCATGCAAGTCGAATTGGAGTCAATTATCTACCAGAAAGATTTCAATTTTTTCCATATTATTCAGTTCGTGGAACTTTAGAGTTTTATGCTCGGATGCATGGAGTAGATACTAAGGATATGGATGCTCAAGTGAATCACGCTCTAAGAGAGATTAATATTGATAATTTAGATAAACAAAAAATAAATACTTTATCTAAGGGGCAGTTACAAAGAGTTGGAATAGCAACCCTTTTGTTAGGTGATAGCAATATTCTAATATTAGATGAGCCTTTTACCGGTATTGATCCAATTGCGATTAAAGATATTAAAGAAATACTGCTCAAACTTAAAAATGAAGAGGGCAAAACCATTTTTATTAATTCTCATATTTTATCAGAGATGGAGTTGATATGTGATGATATTGCGATTTTGGACAAAGGAGAATGTTTGGTTCAAGGAGGTTTATCAGAGTTAATAGGAGATGATAGTCTAGAGAATTTTTTTTACAATAAGGTAGGGCATTAAATGAATATTACAAATTTGAAAATATTATTCAATAATACAATTCAGAAAGAATCTCGCAGTAAAGCATTATTGTTTGCATTTTTATTTACTATTTTTATGATTGTCTTTGTTAACTTAGGCATGAATATGATTGTAAAATATGTCAGTGATACTTCAAACGTTATTGATTTATCAAGTCAGAAAATTGGAATGTTTTATTTTATTATAAATTCCTGGACATTATTTTTAAGCATTATTTTTGGAGTTAACACAATTCGAAGCGACTTGGACTCTCAAGTAATTGATCAAATTTTAAGCTTTCCGATAGAGAGGATAGAATATTTAACTGCCCGGATTTTAGGAAGTTTTTTTATTGTAAATATTTACTACTTACTTTCAATGGCCCTAACCACTATAATCTTTATCTTCTCTGACGATAAATTTATTTTTCATTGGGAAATGTTTTTGACTTTTGCTGTAATGTCCCTATCAATTTTAAGTGTGATTACATTGAGCTCATTGTTTTCGATGTTTTTTAATAAAATTTTTGGCCTTGTTTTTTCAATGATGTTCTGTCTCATAATCTTTGTTGCAAATAGTACTTTGGGTACTTTGAAGTTTGCGGAATTATTTAAGTCTTTAGGAGTATTGAAGTCATTGGGAGTCGGTTTACATTTTGTTTTCCCTCGGATCGGCGTGTTAGGAGATATTTCAGGGGCTTTTCTTTCAGGTCAGAATCTACCATTTAATTTATTTTATGAAGGTATACATTTTATCCTTTCATACACAGTTTTATTTTTATTTTTCTTATTTGTTTTTAAAAGGCAGGAAAATCATAGGTCATAAAGGTAGATAATGTCACAAGTAATGAGTGTTATTGATTTTCTGTGGAATTTTCTTACAACTCCTTTTTTTGAATTAGGAGGAAATAAAGTATCGATAATAACTTTAGCTGCTTCATGTGCAATCATTCTACTCGCATTATACCTTGCTCGATTCTTAGAGAAGTTAGCAATAAAAACTTTGGGAAATAAAGATATTGACTCTGGAGTTAAAAACGCTATCCCTAAGTTTCTTAGATATTTAATTGTTACTATTGGTGTTCTTATGTCTTTAGATACACTAGGGGTAAGTTTAAAGTCTCTCGCAGCAGTTGGTGCTGTTTTTATGGTGGGAATTGGTTTTGGACTGCAAAATATCTCTCAAAATTTTATAGCGGGCCTAATTATATTATTAGAGCGTCCCGTGAAGGTCGGGGATATAATTAAAATGGGAGATGTATCTGGCCGAGTAATTGATATTAAGGCCAGATCTACCGTTATTTTAACTCGAGACGATGTCGCAATTATTGTTCCAAATTCAAAGTTTATATCGGAAGAAGTAATAAATGAAACTCATTCAGGAAAAAAAGTAAGATTGAGAATTGATATTTCAGTTGCTTATGGTTCTAATGTTCCCAAAGTAGAGGAAAGCTTGATATCTGTTGCTAAAAACCACAATAAAATAATTCAAGAATCTCAACCTAAGGTTATTTTCAAAGATTTTGGTGACTCTTCTTTGGACTTTTCATTACTTGTTTGGATTGAAGACATTTGGAATGATGATTTTATTAAATCTGATTTACGAATGGCAATTAATGATAAATTTATAGAAAATAATATTACAATTCCCTTTCCACAACAAGACGTGTACTTTCACTCCAAAGAAGTTGTGAATAAATTATCTTAGTGCATCCTGACATAATATATGAGTTGATCTTAATTTATCATCGTTAGTTTTAGTTTGTTCAAATTCTAAGCTATTGCTAATACCATAATAATTAATATAAGATTTTACTTTATTTTTTGTGTGTTTTAACTCGAATAATTCAATGTCTTGATCATATTTATATGATTCAAATACGAGAGAGATATCTTTGGTCGATATTGATTCATTAAAGTATCCATTAACCTTCCATTCTATTTTACCAATTTCATTCTTCTTGTATGAAATACATAATTCTCCATTATGGATTGTCTTGGTGTACTCACTATCTTTTTTGCCATATAGAACTTGGTTACAGTAGTAGACAGGTATGAAGTCATCTTCTAAGTCACATGCCTTTTGGAAATTTCTTTTTCGCGTTTTTCTAATTTTAAAACTTAGCTTTGGAATAGTTTTTGATAAATTTTGAAGTAGTGAGTTTTGAGTACTGTTAATTTTTATTTGCTTTGTAATATCCACATATTCACTTAAAAAATCAATTGTACTTTCTGCTAGTGACAGTCTTTTTGAAATATAAGTAATATTATTATCAGGGTCAATTTTAATTATTCGTTTTAGCTTTAGATTCTTTTCAGTAACAAAATTTAATTGTTCCTCAAGTGATTCGGCACGATAAGCTTTAGGTAGAGTAAAAGGACATGATTTATATCCACAACCGAGAGCAAACTTAATGCGAGTATCATTGCCTTGAGTTTGAGTAATAATTCCCATCGTGGAAGAGTTTTCAATTTCATCAAGTGAAATTTTATGTCCTGCCAAAATAAAAAATTTAGTTTTTTGTAAAAAACTAGTTGATAATTCTGAATTAGGGGATATTTGATTAATCGTTAATGGATAATTGGTGAATTTATTATACATTTTGCTGTATAAGTGAATTGTAAAAAAATTATATGCATTGATTAATGTAGAAATATTTTCATTTTTGGTTTTATTTTTGAAAAGATCAAAGTTAGCAAAACGTTGCATGATGATACTATTTAGTTCTAGAAATTTTTTATTTTTTGCTTTGGATAATTCATTAATTGCATATAGGTTAATTAGAGTGTCGTAATTTTGATTTCTTTTTATTTCAGAAATAAAATTATAGTAATATAGATCTAATAAGTCTTCAGTTGACGCTTGATAAATATTAATATTTTTATTATTTTTAGACTCTATTTTTGATTCATTTATTTTTCTTTCAATGATTGTATTTGTGGGACTGGTTTCATATTTAAGGGCAACAATACTTTCTTTCTTTCCACAGCTTGAGGTAATTAATAATAGTAAAATAATGATTTGATACATGAATTACCTAATAATTGAATATTATTTTTGTAATATAATTCATGTTGCCGCAGAGCGCAACTGCGGGGATAATATTTATATGGTGTACATAAACTTTATCACAGCCTTGACTTTAGTGTGCAGATAGTGAAATAAGTTGCTGTATATTCAAGCACGATTTTACTTACTAATTGACGCTAGTGTTTGAAGAGAGCGTTAATAGAAGGTAGAAAGTGAGTATGTCTGAATTTAAGTCTTTCAAGTTAAATCCGTCAGTTCAAGAAATAATCAATAAAAAGGGATACTTAGCACCTACTCCGATTCAAGAAAAAGCAATTCCGTTACTACTAAATGGAAATGATTTATTGGGAATTGCTCAAACTGGAACTGGTAAAACCGATGCTTTTTCAATTCCAATTGTAAACAGTTTAAAACAAAATAAATTAAAAGTTAGATCAGCGAGAATGAGAGTTTTAATTTTGACTCCAACAAGAGAGCTGGCAAGCCAAATTGAAGTAAGTATTAAGATGTTTGGAGTCAAGACAAACGTAATTTTTGGAGGAGTTGGGCAGAGAAACCAGATACTAAAAATGTCTAAAGGTGTTGATGTTGTTGTTGCAACTCCAGGCCGTTTGATTGATTTAATGGATCAGGGTCACATACTTTTTGATCAATTAGAAGTATTGGTCTTGGATGAGGCTGATCGAATGTTAGATATGGGGTTTATTCATGATATAAAGAAAATTTTAAAAAAATTGCCAAGCAAGCGGCAAACATTATTATTTTCAGCAACTATGCCTAATAGTGTAACTAAGCTTGCAAATTCATTGCTTATAAACCCAAAGCGAGTTGAGGTTTCACCACAATCTACAACAATAGATAAAATTGATCAAAAAGTTTACCTAGTTGATAATTCTAATAAACCATTATTATTAAAAAGTGTTTTAAAGAATAAAACAATAAAAAAAGCATTAGTATTTAGTCGAACAAAACATGGTGCAAACAGAATTGCGAAGCACTTAGCAAATAGTTCAATTTCCTCTGCCGCAATTCATGGTAATAAATCTCAAACGCAAAGAGAGCGAGCATTACTAAACTTTAAAAATGGAAAAGTGAGAGTTTTAGTTGCAACAGATATTGCTGCAAGAGGAATAGATATTTCCGATATTGATCATATTATTAATTACAACTTACCAAATGATCCGAGTAGTTATGTACACCGAATAGGCCGGACGGCACGTGCTGGCAAAAGTGGAGTTGCAATTTCATTTTGTGATAATGTTGAAGTTAAACTATTAAAGACTATAGAGAAAAATATTAAAATTAAGATTCCCGTTGATACTACTCATCCATATCATGGTGTTATGCCTCATAAAATTAAGAGGAAGAATCAGTTTAGGAAATGATTAGTTTGTGTTGACTCTTATCAATTAAATTCTTATCAGTTAAAGCAACATTGACTGTTGCATATAAAGAGTAAGCTAAAAGTTCTTTTGTATACTTAGGGATTTGCTGAGAAATAAATATTGTAATATTAATCATACTTTCTGAATCAATACTTTCAATATTAGTAATTTCTAATTCCAGTTTGGACAAATTTAACTTTTTAGAATGTTGATAAGGGCCTCCCCGAATGGAAAAACCGTTGATAATTCCGGTTAAATCATTAGCATTAACTTCAGGAGGAAGTTTAATCTTGAATTGATAAGTTGCATGTAGTTGTCCATTATTACTAAACGGAAAGTAATCTAAATCTTGTCTGAGAGGAATAGATTTTGAGGATAGTTGATAATACACTCCTGGTGGGCCATCTTTATATAAATCTTTATGATTAATAGAATCAAACTGAAATGAGTTACTAATTACTTTTAAATTATTTGTTTTTAATAATTGCACTTTGGGAGTACCGGACGGAAGTTTAAATTCTCCTAAGTGAATATTGTCACTAATATTTACAGGTGTCATTGGTATCGATTTAGCAGAAAACTTGCTATTATTTATTTTGATAATATTTGAAATAGGTCTTAGTTTAAACCATTCAGGAGTTTTTCTTGAAATCTCCGGAGCAATTGTGATCAAGAGTTCATCATTACTTAAACCTTTGGAAATATGAGTTGTACCAACATAAAAACAAGGCCTATTACTTGAAGTAACTCCATCCTTTCCATCAATTGAAATAGCAACTCTATATTTAACTTCCTCCCTGGGTAATGAGTATCTTAAGTCAGGTAATGATGGAGTAAATTCAAATGTACTAAGAGTTTTTGAATTAGAGTTTTGTTTAATTTGAATTGCTCTTAATTCTAGATGTCCATTATTTTTAATAAAGTTATATTGAATATTTTGAAATTCAATATCTTTTATTTTTTGAGATAAGGTATAGGTAACACTCTTTGAATCTTCACTTGTTTGAGTGAAGTCAGGTAAATCACATGTATAATCTATTTTTCCAATTCCTGCTACTGTTTGAGCAATCATCGATTTAACTTTCATCCCTAGTATTTTTTGAAACTTAAATTGATGTTGATTAAGAGTCACTTTCATTGCACTCGTTTTAATAGAAGGCAATGTTTTGTATATATCAATGATACCGAGGAAATTACTAGAGGAATGATTCATACAGTGACTATTTCTTTTGCTCCATTTTGGAAATAGGGCCTTTGAATTGTTATCAATGTTTAATTTATTGGGAATTGAAATGGTAAAGTCCATTGGCTTATCTTCTTCTAGCTCCTCTGGATCAACTCTTGTGTATTTTATATGATAAAAGGTCTTATTTTTACTTACTGTAACTTCAGGAGTATTTAAGTTAGCTTCATAAGTTAAAACTCCTAAAGTACTAGCAATATATTGAACTAGTTTTTTGTCATTTTGATTCTTAGGTAATCCAATAAACTGCTTGCCATTAAATTTAGAGTCAAGCGTAAGCCAGATAGATTTTTTTGGTGAAAGGTCAACCCTGATAATTTCGTACATGGAATATGTACCATCATCAACAGACAGGACAATATCAAAATTCATATTCATGCAAAAAGGAATAATTGGGATTATTGGGGCATTAGATTGATTACTTTTTTTGTATTCAATATTATTTTGAAAAGTGTTCGTTTTTGCCTCTAATAAGTTATTTAAAAATATTTTTTGTTTTTTGATGAAGTATCTTAAAGGGGTTTTTGGTAGTATCAAAATGGTCTCAATGTATAATATTGTATTAAATTATACATTAAGAAAGGTTACTTTGCCTATGGATATGAATTTTTTTATAACTTTCGATTAATTGTTGATGTTTGTAACTTCTACCGGAATTAAGACCAAAGAATTTTAGTTCTCCATTAACTGTTTTAATCGCATTATTAAGTAGTTGAGAGTCATACATCCTTTGTAAATTAGGCAAATAATCATCTAATTCAAGTTCTTTATTTATTATAATTTCTGAGACAATATTTACTATTTGATAAAACTTGTTTCTATCAAATAAGTTGTCATTAAAAGTTAAGAACTGATTTACATATTTTTTAGCAAACTCCAGCTCACCGAGTGCAAAGTATATTAAACATTTTAATTCTCCTATAACTAGTTTTCCCCATACTGAGTTTTCATCAAAAGCAACTCCAATTAATTCTGGTATGGGCATATAGTCATCTAATTCACTTTCTTCTAACTTTTTTAATAAGTTTTGGAGTTGAGAATTATTTAAGTCATGTAAATTTAGAATATCGCTTCTAAATAATAATGATTTATTATTATTATCCCAAATTAGATCTTCGCTATTATATATTTCAGAATAATTGGGAACTAAAACTCTACATGCTGTAACTCCTAAATCATTATAGTCTGCAATATAAATTTCTTTATTTAAATCTTTCAGAATATTTATTAAGTAATTAAATTCATTTTCTGTACTGCCAGAATAGTCCCAAGAGCAAAACTCAAAGTCAGGTTTTTCTTTGAAAAACTTCCATGAAATGATTCCTGTAGAATCAATGAAGTGATCCACTAAGTTATTTTGCTCTCGAACAGCATAATGATTAAAAGTAGGTGGCGGGACATCGTTAAGTCCCTCAAAACTTCTACCTTGTAATAATTCAGTTAAACTTCTCTCTAAAGCGATTTCAAGTCTTGGGTGAGATCCAAATGAAGCAAATACGCCTCCTGTTCTAGGATTCATTAGTGTGACACATGCAACGGGGTATTTTCCTCCTAATGAGGCATCTTTAACAATAACAGGAAATCCCTTTGACTCTAAGTCTTGAATTCCTGTTAGTATTTTAGGGTAATTACTTAAGACTGACTGGGGAATAGTTGGTAGTGAAATTTCATTTGTAATTATATCATTTTTTACTGCACGTTCAAATATTTCAGAAAGGCATTGTACTCTAGCTTCATATTTAGTATTTCCAGCACTCATTCCGTTGCTGACAAATAAATTCCCAATTAAATTTACGGGAATATAAATTATTTTATTATCTGATTGTCTGATAAATGGGATTGCACATATTCCCCTTTTTGAGTTTCCTGAGTTAGTATCAATAAGATGATGTGGCGTTAATTCATTATTATTGCTGTATGTTTCAAGTAAATACTTATCCATTAGCTCTTGAGGCATCGAGTTATCCTCAGAAATTTGAAACCACTTTTCATCAGGATAATGAACAAATTTATTATTGCTTATTTCTTCACCCAAGTAATAATCATTATAAAAATAATTATTACTTAGTCGTTCAAAATATTCTCCTAGAGCGGAACATAGTGCTGAAAGTTTTGTTGACCCTTTTCCATTTGTGTAACATAAAGGTGAGTCGGAATCTCTGATATGAACTGACCACACATTTGGGACAGGGTTTCTCCAGGAAGAAATTTCTATTTTAATACCTAGCTGATTTAATTTACTCGTCATTATTGCAATAGTTTCTTCAAGACAACGGTCTTTACCTACTATGAATGTTTTGGATTTATGGCCTGAAAACTCTTTGAAAACAAATGAAGAATCTTTTTCTAGAACATTAACTGCTTCAACAATAAACTCCGGAGATTGTTGGATAGTTTTTTTTACAGTGCATCGATCAATTGCTTTTAATATTCCCTCGCGATCTTTCTTTGAAATACTTTCTGGTAATTCAACTTTGATATTAAAAATTTGCTTATATCTATTTTCTGGATCAACAATATTGTCTTGAGAAACCAAAATATTACTCATATCAATATTTCGAGACTTGCAATAAACTTTAACAAAATAAGCTGCACACATAGCGGAGGATGCTAGAAAATAATCAAACGGCCCAGGAGCTGATCCATCTCCTTTGTAACGAATAGGTTGATCAGATATGACTTTATAATCATCAAAACAAGCTTCTAGCTTTAAATTTTCTAAAAAACGAATATTAATTTGCATGAAGTTTTAATATCATAATGATCTAGTTTATTAAATAATATTAATGTTTTAGATAATAATTATATGATTTGAATACCTGTAACACCACATAATATCCATAAGATAAATGAAGTAAATAATGGAATTGTGAGATTATCATCAATCCTTAATGGGATTAATTCAAATAGTGTAACTAACAGACTGAGAGAAAAAGATAAGATTACCAACTTCCACGTGGGAATTAATTCACTTGGTATTAAAATAAGTAAAGATATTGCTAGAATAGTAAAAAAAAATGCGATAGATCCTTCATAGCTTTTATTTTCAGATATTTTATGTTTTCCAAATTTTATCCCTATAATTGCAGACATGGGATCACCCAAAGCAAGAGTAAAGATTGCAATTAAAGCAATGCTTTTAGGAAAGGTTAAAATAGTTAATAAAATTGCCATTAAGTATGGAACTGCTGCTGATTCAGTTAATTCTTCTTCGGCACGCAATAAATACTTATTAACTGCCTTGAAACGTTTAAATATTTCTGGATAGTTGACTCTAATTTGTTCAATTAAATATAGCAAACAGGCAGCAGTACCAAGTATATAGACAATTTGTTGATGACTTAAAAACAAATTATATATGGTACCAACGGAAGAACCAACTGCCATATGAAATAAGCGCCTAGATATCTGTAGGTCTTTCCGAGAGCTAGTAGGTGGTTGTAAATTATCAGTTTCCATAAGTTATATATCGGTAGTGTTTTTAAAGTAATAAACACTATAATAAATTTAGTTAAGTGATGTAAAATTATTTACTTAAAATAATGTATAATTTGCAATTTATAACGTTAAGATTAAATTTAATTCTAACTTAAGACGAAGTTACTATTTAGTTTATATAAATAAAGAAAAGTTATGATACATAAAATTACAAGCCTTGTATTAATTTTTGTACTTTTGCATATTAATATAGAGTACTCGTATGCCACTGTTAGTGCGGGACAGTGTTCAAATGGAATTACTCAAGATCAGATAGACAAACTTTATAGCTTGGGTGTCAATGAATCTAAAATTGAAGAAATTTGTGCAGATTCATCAATTGACCCTGTTAAATTAGATATGATGTTGAGTTCAGGTTTGCCTGAGTCAATTCTAAGAAGACTAATTGAAAATAATGATGTTGGGAACTTAACTAATAATTGGCCATCAATTATGGCATCATTTATTGCAACTGGACAGCTTCCACCAGGAGTTACTCCTTACTACCCTGAAGAGCGTGATGCTTTAAAGATGATAGGACTTACTGATGCTGACTTACAATATTTACCACCAGCAAATATAGAAGAAAAGGCCACTGAGTGGGCAAAAAGTAATGTAAGCGAAGCATTGGATGATAGTATATTAATGTCAACGGGTTTAGCTATAACTTATCTTAATTTAGTCGTCCTTGCTATCTTATCACCATTTCTTCTGTTTAACTGCAGACACTTACCCTCCGTCTTATGGTATGTGGGAAGCTCAGGAGTCTATTTGGCAGCTGAAGCATTACTAACAATTTTATACTTTAAAGCAGAAGAAGAAACTCGAGAAGTTATTAAAGGAGGGAAAGAAGCGTCTGAGGATATGCCTAGCGCACTTGATGATGCTCAAACTGAAACAGAGGGTTATATTGATGAAGTTGGTAATTGGGCCGGAGATAATGCTAGCGATGTGGCAGAAGATTGTCAGGAAAGTGCTGCTTCCGGAGGAGCTTCTGTTGGTACATTAGAAGACTGTGCTAATGCAGCAACTCCAGATGTTGATGATACAAACTTAAAAGAATCATGGGATAACTTTGCTAATGAAGCTGTGGATGTTGTGTTGTTATTTAAAAAAATAAGAGACCTAATGCTTACGGTGAGAAAAATTTTAATACTGAAGTCAATTGCTGCAGCAGCACTTGGAGGAGGTTGGACTTATGCTGCATTTCTTGCTTATGAGGAAAATTTTATTGGAATTGCAGGACTATGTATTTCTCAAAATAACTTGAAGAATGAAAGTCATAAAATTAGCTTTAAAGAGATATTTAATACCATTACTTCAGTTTTAATAAATGAAGCAAGTGCTGCGAATATTGATTTCAAAAAAATGGTCAAGCAGAGAATGGGGAAAATACTTGGCCTGGGTATTGGAGTTGCTCTTGTAGGACTTACCGCGCTTGTCACATCAATTGTATTTGCTTTTTTAAAGTTTAGAAATACAGGATTAGCAAGAGCTATCTTGTTTGGCACAGGTGCAGCATTAGGGTTTGCTGCATCCGGGTTAATTATTGTTGGTATTGTTATGTTTTCAGGTTTTATAGATAAGATGAATACGATTATCGCTGCTTTAGAGGGAGCTTTAAATAATGAAGGTTATGATACTAGTGGAGAAGAAGGCGAGAGTGTACCGAGTTCTGACTCAGGTTCTGGATCTGGTTCAGGAGGAGGCGGGGGATCTAATCCCGGCGATGATTCAGAACCAGAGTTACCTGAAGAAGGTGAAGATTTAGACCCCGTGATTCCTGAAGGCCAGTCGGTCGATGTTCCTGAATCATTAGATAATATAGGTCAGTATTACTTTTCAAGTTTTTCAAATAATAAATATAATGTAGATGAGTTTTTTGATTTGTTTATAAAGAAAGCGGAAGCAGCAACAGAAAGAATTACTTGTTTTACAGGAAATGCAAGAACTATTAATGTTGATAAATCTTGTGATTGCTTAAAAAGTGGAAGTTGTCACAAAAATTACTTACCTAAAATGAAAAAAAGTAAATTAACATCAACTCGAAATATAAAAAATACAATTAATGCTGCTAATAATTTAAAAGGTGCAGCAAATGCTATTTACACAGGTAATTTGGATAAATATCAGTTTCATGCAAATAAAATTAAAGATCTACAAAAATCGATACAAAAGGAACATAGAAATTTTGAAAAAATAGTTAATCGGAAGCTTAGAAAGGATAAAAAGCGTCCAATTAACTTTGCTAACAAGCGTGAAGCATTAAGAAAACAAATGGGAGACAAACTCATAAATACTATTAATAAATTCTCCCCTCAAGACAGGGAAAAATTAAAAAAAGGTTTACAGCTGGGAAGGCCACCAGCAAATGTACAAAAAATGATTAATAAAGAGCAAAATAAAGCAAAACCTGTTATTGAAAAACTCCAAGCTTTTTTTAAAGGATTAGGTAAATATAACCGTAAATTTAAAGTTGATCGCTCTAAAGAAAAGAAAAAAAATGAATTGAATTATACATCAAAAGGATTGTTTGGTAAGACTGCTTCTTCAAGTAATTACAAAGATCTTGAATCAGTCCAAAAAGTAAACACAACAATACATGATGATAGTGAAGTACCAGATCATGATATTACTAAAAATGAAAATGCTGATATTTTTAAAATTATTTCTAACAGGTATTTAAAAACTAATTTTTTTATTTTTGAATAAATAAAAAATATGTCTTTTAAATGTAAATAATGCAGAAAAATACTACCATTATGATATCTTCTTGTGATAGGTGTAATTGAATAAAAGAGGATTTGACATCATGAGCAAAAATTTTATTGATTTACTTATATATGAATCAGAGAGTTATACAGACTTGAATAAAATGGAATTGCTTGTTGAAAATAGTGGGGATTTATCAGTTCTTCCATTGCAGCCTACATTTTTAGCATTAAAATCACTCCCAGTGGACAAGATTGCGAGTTATTTACCTCGATTTTCAAAAGAACAGCGACAAGCATTTATTGATCTTGATTTTTGGCAAAAAGATTTAGTTGATGTGGAGAATTTTAAAACTTGGCTTTTAGCATACGAGCATTGCTTAGATGATGATGTTAAGTCAGGTTTTGTTGAAAGTGATAGCTTATTATTATTCCTGAAAGCTAGTTTTAATATTTATACATTTGATATTGATGATCCTCAGTACCCTGATCATGATTATTATTTTTTAACGGATGATGCTTTGTTACTTTTTGAGTACTCTGAGGATTGCAGTGTCGTAGAACAAACTAAAAAGTTAATTAAGCATTTATATTACAATCTTGGAGTAGAAAAAGCTTATACTTTATTATTTAAAATGGTTTCACAACCTTTTTCATTTATGGAGGAAGAGCAGTATAAATTAAAAAAAGAAAGATTAAGAGATTATGGATTTGTAGACTATTATGAGTCTTTAGCAATTGATGTCCCATATCCATCAATTTCTTTTATGAATAATGCAATTAAAAATAAAGAAAAAACGACAGGATCAATAGATGAATTAGGACAGTCTCAATCACTACATAAATCTTCACTTATTACCTACCTTAATAATGCTGATGATATCTTTCTTGAATTGGGGAAAGTAAAAGATGAACAAAGAATTTCTTTTCTACAATTTAATTTTATTCAATTAGTTAATAGTACTTTAACGATTAAAGATGCCTTAAGGAACGGATCAGTTGCTATCTCAGGTATCAGTACTGATACGAAATCTATAATTAACCTAGGTGCAAGTTATATAAGAAGTAAATTAGCAAGTTCACTTTGTTCAAGTGATAGTATTTTAGAAGTAGTTAACTTTACAGATCTATATAAAACAGGATTAACCTTAATTAGAAGCAATCAAAAAATACTTAAGATTAATTTAGATAAGTATGACTTTAGAGATGATAAAATAAGTTTTCTTGGAAATATTTGGGGCAAGTTTATTAATCTAAGTGAAAATGATGTACCTAAAAAACTAGATGGAAAAAAAGAGGTAAATATTTTATCTTTTTCTGACTATTTAACATGGGAGAAGGAGTTAAACGAACTCGTGCATTTCTTACCTTTTATTTCTCAATTTAGGATAACATTTAATAAATTAACAGAAAGTAATCAAGTCGTAGATGATTATTACTTAAATTATAATATAAATGAAATTACATTTGAGGTTTTACTTTTAAATAGCTTGGCCATCTTTTACTTAAATGAAAAATCGTCGCAAAAGTTAGGTCTTACTCTTCCTGAATATAAAAAGTTCATAACTTGCTTTATAGATGGTAAGGGCAACCTTAAAGCTAGTGATGAACTACAATCTACAGTAGATGCATTTCTGGCCACTTTTTCAATGAACGGTCTTTCTACTTATTTAATGGATGTTTTTATAGATCATCTTGAGGGAGTTGACTATTCTTCATTGGATGATTCAGAGTTTAAGCATGTTGGAGGCCCTGTCATTTTAAAATAGAATCTTTCCAAATAGTTTCTAAGTTTTTCATAAATTGACTTTCTTGAGAATTAATAGAGTTGATAATTTCCTCTCTTTTTAAATTACATTGGGCTTGCTTTTGATCGATTAAAGATTCAATGTTTTGATAATTTTTGATGTTTTCAAGTTTGGTTGTTAAAATATCATCAACTAGCTTTAATCTTTTAAATTCAATACTATCATTCATTATGATTCCTAGTTATTTTTTGATGAATCATTTTTAAGGTTAAAAATTCATTCGTAAGGTGATGAAGTTTCTTCGTTCTTTTTAACTTTGTTTTAATCATGCTTAGTTTAGATTCAATATTTAAATTATTTAATTTATATGTGATGTTTTTAATATTATTCAATGTCTGTATCTTGTTTTCTTCTCCTTTTTCTTTGTTTTGAAGGAAATAGTCAGGAATATCTTCTAGGCACTTATGTGTAACAAAGCTAGGGTGAACATTATTAAATTCAGAGAGAATATATATTGGATAAGGAATTACAGGGTGGACGTTTGACTTTGCTAAGGAACAACTAATTTGTTCAAGTATAGAAAATGTTTCCATTTGATCATTATCTAGAAGTGATAAAAAAAGAGGAGCTTTTCCAATTATGGGGTTTAATTGTGTCTCAAAATCAGAAAGAAAAACTTCGGTTAAAATATGATCTATCATAAAAAAAAACATCATTTTGTTATTAATTAGTTATAATATACTATATCATGATTTGTTTTAAACATATCTTTTTACCTACTTCTTTCTTATCTTTACTTAAAAAAGATTCAAATAATTATGAAGAATATATTTTGTCTTTAAGAAAAGATGACCTTGAGTTTGATCATCTAATATCGAGATACTTAAGTAGAAATGACTTTAAAGAATTTAAGACTTTTAGAAATAAGTTAGCATCTGTTTATCTAGAGTATTTTTATCTTGGAAGTCCTCCATCTGAAGTCGATATGTCGTTTATAAATGAGTTAATAGATTTTGAGTCACAGTTTGACCAAGAATCGAGTAACCGAGCTTTCATGTTAGCATTTTACCTGAAACTATTAAGCTTAAATCACTATGACAAATCTAGTATTATCTATCAACCAAATGGTGAATTAAATAATGCCTTTGAGTTTGTCAAAATAATAAAACCAAAAGAATATTTTATTGATTGGGCATTTTTAATTATTTATTTAATTAGCAATAACTCGAACCAATGTTTGGATCAAGAAAGATCAGTTTTTGAAATGATAGAGGGGTTGGAAAAAAACAAAAGAATAATTTTTTTTAATTCAATGATTGCATATGGTTCATCAATTCAAGATTGTAATATATTTTCAGAACCAATAAAGGAATAGTAGATGGAAACTAATCAAACAGATAATTCAGTTTGGAATTTTTTAAATGACTTATCTAATAAAAAAGGTATCACGGAGGTTGTCATTAATGGGCCTAAAAGTGTCTTTGTTGAGAGAGGTGGTAAATTTATTCAATTAAATGTTTCATTGAGTAAAAATGATATCTATTCATTCACATACGATGTAGCTAGTTATAATAATAAAGAATGTGATGTTGATCAACCAATATTTGATGGGGTTTTGCCTGATGGTAGTAGAATAAATATAATAATTGAACCTTTCGTTGATAAATCACCGGCGATCTCCATTAGAAAATATTTAAAAGATTTTAAAACATTTGATACTGCAACTGGAGCTTTTGGAATATTTGACAGGTGGTCAGTTTTTTTTAAAGCATGTGTAATGGCAAGAGCAAATATAATTGTTTCAGGAGGAACTGGAGTAGGTAAGACAACTTTTTTAAATATGTTATTGAACGAAGTTCATCATGACGAAAGGGTAATAACAATTGAAGATACTTTAGAACTACAAATTAATACGCCCAATGCAGTTAGATTAGAAGCAAGTTTAAAATCTACCTTATCAGGTAATCAAATTACAGTTCGGGACTTAGTTAAAAATACCTTAAGAATGAGGCCTGATAGAATAATTGTAGGGGAGACAAGAGGAGGAGAAATATTTGATTTGTTTCAGGCAATGAATACAGGCCATAATGGAAGTATGAGTTCAGTTCATGCTAATTCACCAGGTGAATGTCTTTCTCGCATGGAAACTTTATACTTACTTGCCGGATATGATGTTCCTTACCATGTCGTCAGGAGACAAATGGCATCTGCTATAAATATTATTGTTCAGATATCAAGAGATGATTCAGGGAAAAGGATTGTGTCAAATATTTCAGAATTAACAGGGGTTGAAGGGGATAGAATTTTATCTCATGATTTAGCAACGTATAACGATGGAGGATTAAAAGCAAGCGGCATTGCTCCTTCTATTCTATCCAAATTAATTAAGGAAGGTGATCTTCCTCATGATTTTTTTGATGTTTAAAGTTTTGCAGAGCTTATAATATTAATAAAATCTGAATGGTTCAGAGATGCTCCTCCCACTAAAGCACCATCAACATCTTTTAAACTTAGGAGTTCTTTGGCATTAGATGGCTTCACACTTCCTCCATATAAAATTCTTGTTTTATCTGCTAATTCCTTAGAGTATTTTTCATCTAGAATTGATCTTATAATTAAATGTGCCTCTGCGACCTGGTCTGGACTTGCCGTTTTTCCTGTTCCGATGGCCCAAACTGGTTCATAGGCAATAATAATATTTTTATCCATAATATCAATTTCATTCAGAGCTGAAATAACTTGAGTTGCAAGTACATAAGCATAATTATTTTCCTCTCTTTGATCTAATGTCTCACCAATACATAAGATCGGTGTTATCTGATGTTTAATTGCTGCCTTCATCTTTTCATTAATTAACTTATCATCCTCATTAAATAATTGCCTTCTTTCAGAATGTCCTAATAAGACATAATTAGCTCCTGCATCTAGGATTTGAGAAGGAGAAACTTCGCCTGTGAAAGCACCCGAATGTTGATGAAACATATTTTGTGCTGCTAAATCAATATAAGAATCTTTTAAAACATCAGATAAAAAGTGAAGTCCTGTTAAAGGAGGAGCAACAATAATATCGACCGTGCCAGGCCAGCGATTTGAAAAATGAATAGATTGAACCAGATCCTTGCTTTCTTCAAGTGTTAAATTCATTTTCCAATTACCAGCAATTAATGGAGTTCTCATTTATTAATTCCTAATAATTCTTTTTTTATTTCAGATGCAATAACATCTTCAAGAGTATTTGTTTTTTCTTTTAGTTTTGGAGAGAGTCCAGCAGCTTTTCTTTTCTCTAGTAATAGATTGATCTGATCTTGACTAAGTTGCATTTGAGTTCCCATTGAATTTGCTAAATGTTCAATTTTAGCTAAATGTTCAACAAGTTCTAGCCTAAGCCAAGCTTGCTCGAGGTTTTCTCCAATTGTTAAAACTCCGTTTCCTGGAATTAAAATAGAGTCAAACTTTAAAAATGCTTGATAGATATATTCCTCTGATTCTTTTGTTCCAGGCATGGCAAAATCGATAACAGGAATTTTTTCACCTAAAGAGACAATAGCTTCAGGAAGAGCTGGAATTAAGTCTTGTTGGACAAGTCCCCTTGCTGTAGCAAAAGGAGGGTGAGCATGCATTACAGCTAAAGCATCTTTTCTTGCACTATAAGCTGCAAGGTGTAATTTAATTTCAGAAAATGGTTTTCCTAGACCTGAAATTTTTTTTCCTTGATTATCTAATTTAATAATCATTTCAGGAGTCATCAATCCTTTGCTTTCAGCAGTCGGAGTTGCAATAATCTCATTGCCTATAAGTGTGGAAATATTTCCATCATGATTTGCCGTAAATCCTTTGCTGTCCATTAAAGAACAAAATTTCACAATTTCATTTGTAAGATAACTTGATGTATTACCCATATCGTTACTGCAGTTGGCCTTGAGTACCAGATTGCTTCATTGCATTTAACTCATCAAGAATTTTTGTAGCAGCTTCTGATGCTGAATCTATTTCTGATTCTGCTCCACTCATAATGAGTCTTCCAGAAGCTCCAAAAAGTTGAATATTAATTAATTTAACATCAGCAGCTTTTAGTGCTTCATTACAAGAAATACCTAAATATGCAGCAGGAGTTGCTTCTAGAATTAAAACTGATTCACCTGACAGAACCATATTACCTCTAGCAAGCCCCGTGAACATAATTGCATGATCTTGTTCAATGCTTCTAATAATTTTTTTTGTTAGAATCTTTACTTCTGATCTATCATTTTCAGTAAGGCCTGTTTCGTTTAATATTGTCATTCCGGCTTCTTTCACCTCACCTTGGCTTGCATGGTGTACTTGCATTAAACCAAAATGCCTTTCAGTAACGACACTACTTAAGCGAACACTTGTTGCTTTGAGTGCTAAGTCAATCATATGATGAATTTCCATTGCAGGTGCAATTTCAATAAACAGAGCTGCATCAAATTCTGCCGGATCATAAACTCTATTATCTTTAGCAATAAATTGTGCAAGTTGAGGTTGCAAGCTATCTAAAAATGTTAATGTTCTCAATTCAAAATTTTGTGATGCCATATTTATCTCCTTAATAATTACCAGCTTTTGCTTTTTTTCCTGTAACAATTGATATACTTGCTGATGCTCCAATTCGGTCAGCACCTGCACTTATCATTGCTTTGGCATCTTCTTGTGTTCTAACACCTCCTGATGCTTTTACTTCCATATTATGTCCAACTATTTTTCTCATTAGTGTAACATCTTCTACATTTGCCCCACCTCCTCCAAAACCAGTGGAGGTCTTAACAAATGCAGCTCCTGCAGCTTTTGAGAGGGCACAGGAAATTATTTTTTCTTCTTGTGTTAACTTAGTAGTTTCAAGAATAACTTTTACTTTATGTGGTGAAGCAGCTTTAACTACTTGCTCTATATCATTTTGAACGATTGCATAGTCTTTGGATTTTAGTGCACCAATATTGATTACCATATCAATTTCTCTTGCACCATTTCTCACAGCTTCTCTTGTTTCAAATACTTTTGATTGAGTTGTCATGGATCCAAGAGGAAATCCAACAACTGCAATTGCCTTTACATCTGTTCCTTTAAGTTGTCTTGCAACAAGCGGGATATTACTGGAGTTCACGCATACAGTAGCAAAGTTATACTTTCTTGCTTCCTCACATACTTTCATAAGCTCTTTAGTAGTTGTATCTGGTTTGAGTAAAGTATGATCTATCATTTTAGATAAACTTTTTTCTTTGTCATTAATAGTAGAGTTTGGCGTTGAGCTTAATCTTGCAACTCCTAAGTTAATTATTTTGTTATAGCTTTCTTTTTTGAGATGTGAGCATCCACCACAAGAGGTGCAAGTAATATCAGTCGCATCGCAAGTACTCTTATCATTTTCTTCTGTTTGAAAATTCATATTTTTAAGTCTTGCTGCAACTTGTTGTGTAATTTTATTAATTACTTCATCTAGGTTGTCTATTGAATTGCTCACATTTTCTCCTTCACTAGCTCTTTATAGTCGCTACTTTGTCCACAACTCCAACAATAACTGAATGAAATGGATCATCGTTTGTTCCAAGTAATTGTCTAGCACAATTTCCTTCTTGTTCAACTAATACGTAGTCACCAGTACCAGCATTCGCATTATCAAAAGATAAAAATGGAGTGCCTATTTCTTTCCCATTTTCATCTACTGGTTGAACTAGCATATTCTTATGGCCTTCGTAACTTGGGTGTTTAATTGTTGCTGTTACGTTTCCTACAACTTTTGCAAGGATCATAATGTCTCCTTAACAAATATTTTATTAAAATTAGGGTTTTGACTTGATTCATAGTTAACCGTATCAATATATCCTGTAACTGCAGCATCAACAGGAGCAAATGTTTTTGGAAGTGCTAAGGTTGCTTCCCTTGCTAGAGTATAATAAACAATGTCTCCATATCCTGATTGAACAGTATCAATTGCCGCAATTGGATTGCTGCAAGGACTAAGTTTACCATCTAAAGGTTGGATTATAAGAATTTTTGCTCCATCTAATGATTCATCTTTTTGAGAGGCAACAATGGTACCAATAACTTTTGCTAATTTCATCTTAGGCCCTCTCTTTGCCAGTAAATTCCATTTTCAATTAAATCTGGATGTGGAGATGGAATTATAATTGGTTCTGAAATTATTTTGTCATTGAGATAATTTGTTGCGACTTCCATTGATGCTTCAAGGTCTGAAAGATTTCCAGATAAAATAAAGTAACCTTTTCCTCCAATCGAATTTCCTAGTTTGATTTCTATAATTGAGACAGGAGTTTCCTTGACTGCTAAATCAGCAGCTCCAATACATGCACAAATTGAATAAGTTTCAATAATACCAATTGATTGATAATCATCTATCTTTTTACTCTGAGTAATGGCCGGAATAATATCGTCATGTACATAAGGCAAAAATAAATGATTGATAATATCTTTTTGTCCACTTTCGACTCCTGCAAGAATTGACTCTTCAACACTTGCAACATCTCCTGTAAATAAAATAATAAATTTACCTGATGATACAGGAGTTGCTTTTAAGATGGATACAGGAGCTTTTTTAGCAATAACATCCAGAGTATTAACTCCTCGTGCTACAGACTTTAATTCGATCATACCTAATGCAGGTTCTTTCATCATTTTTCCTGTTTTATATGTTTCCAAAGTAATCTTTGAGAACACATCTTCTTAATCTCGTAAAGCTTTTTGGAGTAGTACAACCTTCTCCTGTCGGAGATGCAATTGTAAAACTTGTAGGTCCTTCTCCGAATAATCCTATTCCTGCTAAAGCAGGTCCGTTTTTAACAAAAATTGATGTGTTCATTCTACGTGCCATCTTGTGCATATTATCTATATTTTTTGAATGGATAACAGCAGTATGAAAACATCCTTTTTCAAGTGTATATGCAATATCTATCGCATTATTTATATCAGTTGCTTTTATTAAAGGGAGTACAGGCATTAATAATTCTGTTGTTGCAAAAGGATGGTTCGCAGATGTTTCTGCAAAAGCAAGCCGTATTGAATCATCAACATCAAGTCCTATTTCTTTTAATATAACTTGAATATCTTTTCCTACGTATTGTTTTCTAACATGATTATTTTCATCAAAAATTACTTTTTCTAATCTTTTAGTTTGATGTTGGCTTAGTTCAACAGCTCCATGTTTTTTTAATGAATCTTTAAGTCCGTTTAAAGACTTCGAAGTTACGATAATTTCTTTTTCTACAACACATATAATATTATTGTCTGTGCTGGCACTCATAACAATATCTTTTCCCGCTTTATCTAAGTCCGCAGTATCATCAACAACTACAGGAGGATTTCCCGGTCCTGCTGCAATAACTCTTTTTCCTGACTTCATGGCAGCTGAAACGACAGCAGGGCCTCCAGTTACAACTAGTAAGTTTACTAAGGGATGATTCATTATCTGTTGAGCTGACTCTATTGTGGGGTTTGCTACCGTTGTAAATAAGTTGGCAGGGCCTCCTTCGGACAATACAGCTCTATTTAGCAAGTCTGTAGTAAAGGTAGATACTTTTTTTGCAGATGGGTGAGGGTTAAATGTGATAGAGTTTCCTGCTGCAATCATTCCTATTCCGTTGGAAATAATTGTTTCAGATGGGTTGGTACAAGGAGTAATGCTTCCAATTACTCCAAAAGGACTTCTTTCCATTAAGGTTAGCCCGTCATCTCCTGTTACTGCTTCAGATAAAACATCTTCAACTCCAGGAGTTTTCGTAATTGCTAATTTATTTTTCACAATTTTATCATCGTATCGACCAAGCCCTGTTTCCTCAACTGCTATTCTTGAAAGGTCTTCGACATGTGCGAGGCATATTTTTCTAATTGCAGCAATAATTTTTTTTCTAGTTTCGATAGGAGTATTTTGAAAATTTAAAAATGCTTGCTTTGCTGCTGAAACAGCAGAATTGACATCATTAAATGATCCGAGTCCTGAACTAGATGAATTTTTTGTAGGATTGCTTGTCATGGATTTTGCAGTTATTGATTTAACTACTTTGTCTACAATTGAAGTAATTTGTTCATCTGTTACTTTCATGTATGCTCCAAGTCTTATTTATGGAAGATTATTAGCTTTTGTTATATTGAGTCTTCCCGTCTACTTCTAAAGAATCAACTATTGCCATAATCACAGCGTCAACTGGTTTACCGTCAGTAGTTTTTGTTTGTCTCGCAGAGCTTCCTGTTGCAACCAAGACAATTTCTTCAGTACCTGCGCCTATTGAATCTACGGCTATAATAAATCCTCCAGTTGGTTTTCCTTCTGGAGAAACATATTTAACTACTTGTAGCTTAAGGCCTTCAAGTTTTTGATCTTTGTTTGTGGATATTACAGTTCCTACAACTTTTCCAATTTGCATAAACTATCCCCTTAAAATGAAGTTCGTAATTCAAGTAATTTATTTACTTGATTTTTTTGTACTACGACCTAATGGTAATGTTTGATCTACATTTTGATGTGGTCTTGGAATAACATGAACTGAAACGAGTTCTCCAATTTTCTCAGCTGCTCTGCAACCTGCATCTGTTGCTGCTTTTACTGCTGCAACGTCACCACGAATAACAGCGGTAGTATAACCACCACCAGTTTTTTCGTAACCAATTAACTCCACCTTTGCTGATTTAACCATTGCGTCTGAAGCTTCTACCATTGCAACAAAACCTCTTGTCTCTAACATTCCTAATGCGTCGGCCATTCTTTTACTCCTTGATTATTAATTTAGTTATAAATCGAATATGCCTTGATCTGCTAACTGTCAAATTCTTTTTATATAATCACTCTTACAATAGTAGCTGAGGGATGTTAAGTGTACTTAAGGTAAGTTAAGGCTAGATGCTTGTATCTTCGGGAGAAGATATTATTTGAATATCTTGATGAAGTGTGTAATGGTGTATTTAAGGGAATTTAATAGATTTTAAACATCTTTGGAGGTATTGAATGGATGGCCATCTATCAGAAGTGATGACAACAGATGACGTTGTCGATTACTTGAAGGTTTCGAGGAAAACATTATTAAAATTAGTAAGAAATGGTGAAATTCCAGCAAGGAAGGTTGGTAAAAACTATAGATATTTGAGAAAGGAATTAGAAAAATATCTATTGTCCAATGACTCGGTTAATTATTTCGAACATTAGAAAAATTAAAATGACTTGTAGACTAATTATATAGTTAGGTTTATTTTTTTGTAAGTTTTAATATTTTCCAGAGGTATTTATGGGCATTCTATCAGGTAAGAAAGTTTTGATTCTAGGGGTTGCAAACGAAAGGTCGATTGCTTGGGGAATTGCAAACTCACTCAAGAAGCAAGGGGCATCAATTGCTCTAACTTATTTAAATGACCAACTAAAGAAAAGAGTTCGTCCTCTTGCGGATGAAATAGGTGCTGACTTTATCTGTGAAATGGATGTTACCAATGATGATCATTATGAATCATTAACAAAAATAGTTGAAGAAAAATGGGGAAAGTTTGATGTGCTTGTTCACTCTTTAGCATTTGCTAACAAAGATGATTTACATGGAGCATTCTCTGAAACATCTCGTGATGGGTTTAAACTTGCCTGTGACATTTCAGCTTTTTCATTAATTGGTCTTTGCAAACATTTAAAGAATTTAATGAATGAAAATAGCTCCGTTTTAGCAATGACTTATCACGGTTCAACAAAAGTATTAACTGGTTATAATGTGATGGGTGTGGCGAAAGCTGCTTTAGAAGCAAGTGCTAGGTATTTAGCTTCTGACTTAGGGACTCTTGGAATTAGGGTAAATTGTATTTCTGCAGGACCGATAAGAACGCTTGCTGCTTCTGGGGTAAAATCAATTAAGGATGCTTTTGCATATGTAGAAGAAAAAGCACCTTTAAGAAAAAATGTAACGACAAAAGATGTTGGTGATACTGCTGTTTATTTAGCATCTGACTTATCTAGTGGAGTAACAGGTCAAGTAATTTATGTTGATAGTGGTGTATCAATAATGGCAATGTAGGTTAAATATTGAATACAATAGAGCAATTAAAAATAATACCTAAAGTGGAACTTCATCGCCATCTAGATGGTTCAGTTCGATTTGACACTATTTGTGAATTAGCAAAGAAAAATAATATTGATTTAGGAATTGATCTTTCTGATCGTCAATCATTATGGGAAAAAGTAAAAATCCTTAAACCAATGTCAGGATTACAAGAAGTACTTGATAGCTTTTGGGCCACTCAGAAGGTTATGTCTAACTATGATGCAATAAAAAGAGTAGCTTTTGAAAATGTGGAAGATTGCTTCAATGATGGGGTTAAATTAGCAGAGTTAAGGTTTGCACCAACATTTATTGGACTGAATAAGGAAATTAGTTTTCAAGACATTATTCAGGCAGTAATTGATGGAGTTAATGAAGGTGTAGATAAATTTGGAATTGAAGTAGGGCTTATTTTAATTGCTGCTAGGTCATTAGATGTAAATGATAATTTAAAAGCATTAAAAGATGCACGCACTTTAATTCAATCAAATTATAAAGGTATAGATAGGTTGATTGGATTTGATTTGGCAGATACTGAAAATGATCATAACCCTAAACAGTTTATAGAATTAATTAATTTTGCAAAGGATTTAGGGCTTGAAATAACAATTCATAGTGGGGAAGATACAACTGCAGATCATGTCATTAATAGTATTAAATTATTTGAACCGAAGAGAATAGGTCATGGTATAAAAGTTTGGAATAATCAGTTTGCATTAGATTTAATCAAAGAAAAAAATATTCATTTAGAAGTGTGTCCAACGTCTAATTGGCTTACTCGTTGTGTCGATTCACTTTCAAATCATCCTTTTAATGAACTTTATAAATGTGGGATTTCGGTTTCTATTAACTCAGATGATCCCCATATTATGAATATTAATCTGATTAATGAATATGAAGTTCTTAGTAAAGAATTTCGTCTAACTTTAAGTGACTTTAAGAAAATTAATAAAGATTCAGTAAATTATTCTTTTTTAAGTTCAGAGATTAAAAATAAAATTAATAATTTATATTTTAGTAAATAGTGGGTCAATTTCTTGGCAAATGTTTTTTATAAAGTTTACTCCTTGGCCTGTAATGTAGTAGACATCCCCATCTTGATTTATTAGACCATCCTCTATAAATTTATCTAAGTTTGCGTTAACGGAGATTTTTTTATTGCAAATAATTGAATTAAAACTATCTTGTAGAAGTTGTTCTTGCTTAGTTTTTAAATGACTGGATTCACAAGAGTATTGCTGACTTGAGATATTTAAATTATATTTATCAAGAAATTTACTGTTTTGCTTAATTGCTGTTTTGCATACAGAAATAGCAGATACTCCAAGACCTATTAATATTTCGGAATCAGAAGTATTAAAGCCTGTAATATTTCTATTTAAATTATCGCTATGAAAGTGACTAGTTTTGGAAATATAATAACCCATTCCTATATTAGTGAATTCATTTTTAGTAAGCATTTCTATTAGAGTAAGATGAAGTTCATTTTTAAGTTCTGTAGAAGGTAGAGAAAATTCACCGAATGCATCTTGATTGTTCTTTTGCCATGGTACTGTTGCCAGTGGGTAGAGTACTATATAATCAAAGTATAACTGTTGAATTTGTGTAAATGCTTTCTTTAGTCCTGAAACTGTTTGTTGTGGCAATCCATAAATTAATTCTGCTCCGATATGGTTAAAGCCATATTGTCTTAATAGTTTTGTACAATGTGAAATATCTTTAAGGGTTTGAGGGCGAGCAATATTACGTAATACATTAGGTGATAAATCTTGAATGCCTAATAAAGCATTAGTGAATTTGTATTTTTTTAATACCTTAATTTGTTTTTCTGAAATATTCCGAGGGTCTATTTCAATAGTTCCTTGAAAGTTAGAGTGTAGTTTACATTTTTCTGTTATTTTAAATAAAAGATGATCTAATGATTCGGATGATATGAAACTAGGAGTTCCCCCTCCTAGATGAATAGAGGCAATATTAATATTGTTGTTTGATTCTAGATATTTAGACCATTCATTAATAATGGATTCTATATAAACAATCTCCAGGTTATGATTTTTAGTTATTGTAATATTGCATCCACAAAATGTGCAGAGAGACTCACAAAAAGGAATATGTATATATAAATTTACTCCATCTTGTTCTAAATAATTAGAATTAATTTCTTGAAACCACTTTTCTTGATTAAATTTATTTATTCTAAAACGAGGTGGGGGATAACAGTTATATCGATTTCCCTTAGAGTTATACTTATTTAATAGATCTTTTAAATTACTCATAACTAATAAATATAATTTTCCTGAATGTATTTAACAGTGTTTTTCACATTGCTTTCAGGTGTGTGTTGTAATACACCATGGCCAAGTCCTGAAATCCATTTTGAGAAATCTACATTGGCGGAAGTTAATGTTTGCCATTGCAGCTCTAACTTTAGTTTTAGATTTTTCCAAGGAAGATGTAGGTAAGATGGATCTAGATTTCCTTGAATGTAATAATCCTTGCTGAGTAGGTTTAATGCTTCGGATAGATTTATTCGCCAGTCAATTCCTAATACATCAATGTTTTCATCTTCTATTTCTTGAAGGTAAGATAAATTTGTATGTTTTGAATAATATATTATTTTAGTCTCTGGAAATTTTTTCTTAAATTCTTTAGTTAATATTTTAATTTTAGGTAATGCAAAGTCTTTATAGTCATCTAAGGTTAGTTCTCCTGCAGCAGTATCAAATAAACAAATTGCATCTGCTCCACCCTCTGCTTGTACAAACATATTAGTTAGTAACTCGGGAATTAGAACTTCCATAAAGCTTTCAAAGCGATTATCAAACAAACCCAACTTACTATTTGTAAGATTTCCAGCATGTGAGCCTTCACAAGCGTAAGCATAAAGAGTAAATGGAGCACCTATAAATCCGAGAAGAGTTTTATCTACGGGTAATGATTCCTTCAGTAAGGAAAGTGCTTCTTTTTGAAATTGATAAAAATCATTTGCTGGCCGTAATGATTTAAGTTGAGTTATATCACTTGGTTTTCTTATCCTTCTTTCAAGAGTAGGAGGGCCAGACTTATAACTAAGTCCAAAATTAAGATTTTCAAGAGGAAATAATAAATCCGAAAATAAAATGGCCGCATCAAAGTTGAAGTCTGCTATTGGCCCATGAGTGATTTCACATGCAAGTATTGGATCTTTGCACATGGTGTTGAAATTACTGTTTTGTTTAATATTTTGATAGTGATTATGGTATCTACCAGCTTGACGCATAAACCATACTGGTACTTGTGTTTTTCCATTATTTGTTTTTCTCGATACAAAAAGTCCCATTTAATCCTCATTTGTTATTATTAATTTATATCCAACACCTCTAACACTTATTATTTTAATTGGTTCATCTGAGTCTGATTCACACCACTTTCTGAGCTTGACAATATAATTGTCTACGGTTCTATTGGATGGAAAGTTATCATCACCCCAAATTTCACTAATTATTGTATCTCTGTCTACTACTTTAGAATGTTCACGGTATAACAATTCTAAAATAGCACATTCTTTTTGTGAAAGTGAAATAATATTATTATTGCCATCTAAAACTTCAAAACGATTAAACCATATTTTAATTTTTCCGTGAACAATACATTCAGGCATCGTATTAATACTTGATTGACGTTCTGAAATCCTTTTTAATCGTAAAATTAATTCCTTAAGAGCAAATGGTTTAGTTATATAATCCTCTGCTCCAATTTCTAAACCCTCAACTCTGGTTTCAGGGTCATTTAAAGCGGAGAGAAAAAGTAGTACAAAGTTTTTATTAAATGAACGGAGCTCTCTTGCTAGTTCAATCCCATCACCATCAGGTAATCCTATATCCATAATTACAATTTGTGGCCTTATTGAAAAAAATATTTCTTTTGCTTCTTTTACTGATTGAGCTAGTGAGCAGTCGTGACCAATGTCAGTTAAGTACTCCTTGAGGGTATTTCCTAAATTTGAATTATCTTCTACGATTAGTATTGAATTATTCATTTTTATCCATTGGTAAACAAAAATTGACTGTAAAATTATTTTCAGTTTTTATTTCAATTGTTCCGTTTAACTCCAAAATAAGTTTTTTTATTAAATATAGTCCGATTCCTGATCCCTTTTTTGATTGGTGCTTATAGAAAAGTTTTCCTAACTTTTTACTTTCTCCTTGGAATTTTCCTTGGTCTTGATAGCTAATCTTTACTTTGTAATTATCAATTTCGGTTAATATAACTACGGTATTATTTATTGAGTGGGTTTTTGTATTTTCAAATAAGTTCCTAAATATTAACTCCAGGAGAAACTCATCGGCAATAATGAAAATTTCTTGCTCTGGAAATATTAACTTTGTATTGATATTTATATTTTTATTAATGATGAATTCCAAGAATGGTTTTAATGAAATTTTTTGCGGCTTGATTTTAGATTCTTTTTCTATCCTTGAAAGTTGTAATATTTTGTCCATTTGGTTTTCTAGGCCGTTTGTATCTTCAATTAGTCTGGTTGTAAGCTTTTGTAAGCGAGTGTTATCTTTTTGAGAACTTAAATCATTGATCACTTCTGCCTGTAAACGTATACTCGCCAGAGGGGTTTTAAGCTCATGAGTTAAAGAAGAAAAAAATGCTTGCATCGAATTAGTTTTTTTTATGTTCTTAATATAAAGAAAGAAAATAGTCAGAGATAAGAAAAAAATTAAAATAAAGAAAGTAATTCCTTCCCAAATCATCATTTTGTTAATATTTGTAAATTCGGATTTTAGATTTATGGAGGTAATCAAATAAATCCACCATGCTCCTAATACGAGTAGTAGGCTTATCCACACAAAAGATAAATAGATTAAAAATTTCGGTTTTTTTACTAATTCCATAATCTTTTTTCTAAATCCAAAATAACGGAATCATCATGTGCCATACTACAGAAACCGATTTCATATGCATTAGGAGATAAATAAACTCCTTTTGAAAGTAATGTCTCAAATAGAGGGAGGAAAATTTCGGTTAAGTTTTCCGGAAAGTTAACTAATGAGCGAATGGTATCGTCTGGAGTAATCCAAAATAATGATTCTTTAGAAATGATTTTACAGCTTCTAAATTCACCATTGTTATATTCTTGAAACCACTTTTTAAATATATTTACTATTTTGTTAGTTTGTTGATTTAAAAATGTATAGCTATCACGATTAAGTTGTTTTAGTGTTTCTAACCCTCCTACCATCGAAATGGGGTTTGCACTAAGAGTTCCGGCCTGGTAGACAGGACCGATAGGAGCAAGTAACTCCATGATTTCTTTTTTTCCTGCAATTGCACCAACAGGTAAGCCTCCTCCAATAACTTTTCCATAAGTAATGATGTCAGGTGTAATTTGGGTTTCTCCAGTCATCCCTTGCATGCCAATTCTAAAGCCTGAAATTACTTCATCGAAAATTAATAAAGAATTATTCTTTTTAGTTATTTCTCTCAAGAACTGAAGAAATGATTTGTCTTGTAATAATAAACCATTATTGGCAGGAAGTGGTTCTATGATAATGGCAGCAATTTGATTCTGATGATCTCTGAAACATTTAGAAACGCTATCAATATCACCTAACTCTAATATTAATGTTTCTTGTGCCACATTGCTTGAGACTCCTGCTGATGAGGACTCTGCACTTCCTGCAAGTCCTGAACCTGCTTTAATTAGCATTGAATCTACATGACCATGATAACATCCATTAAATTTAATAATTTTGTTTTTATTGGTTGCACCTCTTGCAAGTCTCAGTGCTGTCATTACTGCTTCTGTCCCTGAATTTACAAACCTTACTTGATCAATAAAGGGAAGTTGCTCAATTAAGAACTTAGATAGTTCAATAGAATAAGGTTCACATGCACCATAGCTCCATCCATTTTCAAGAGCTTGTTTCATTTTATCTTCAACAATTCTATTTCTGTGACCTAAAACTAATGGGCCAAAACTCATACAGAAGTCAATATATGATTTATCATCTGTATCGTATAAATAAGCTCCATCAGACTTTTTGATAAATCTAGGAGTAGTATGAAGTCCTTTAAAAGAACGCACAGGGGAATGAACTCCTCCTGGTGTATATTGCTTTGCTTGGGCAAATAATTTATTTTGTGACTCTGTCATTTTTTTCTCCTGAAACTTCTTGGATGAAACTATCTAAGTTAAAAAAGGGATAAACTTCAATTTTATTATTTAAAAACTGGTAATATGTTTTACCTAGACCGCAGCAATGTATTTTACCTTTAATTGAAGGAAAATGTTGAATGTAAGTGGTGTATTGCCAATAACTTGTCCAGTAAAATACCTCTATATCTAATATCAATTCAGAAAAAGATTCATCTACGGAGTTAATAGTTCTTCTGTAGGCCTCGATGACTTCTCCAATGCTTGAAGAACTTTCTTTATTGGTTAAGGTAATCCAATTAGTATCGTCTTTATTCATTATAGATAGTGCTTTTGAAGAAGTAAGGTTTGTTAAATACTTTTCACCAAGCCCATCTGCTGTACCATTGACCCAATATTGTTGCTTTGCAAGTTTAATAAATGTTTTAGTTCCTGATGTCCAGATTTGATTAGTATTTTGTATGTTTTTAAATGTGTCTTTTGCCAAGATTGAAGTAATATAAACATTTTTAAATGACAATTTATGAGGGTAAACCAAAGGGAGCTTTGAGGTCAATTGATCCGACATATAGTTGTTGCTAGAAAAAAATGCATGTTTAGGGTTCAGACCGAGAAATATTTTTTTTCCTGTTAGAGTTGGAGTTTTACAATCTCTTTTGATAAATGATTGGTTGATTACTTTTTTATCAACACATCCTTTTTGAATTTCAATGAAATTATTATTTATTTTCTGAACAGAAATTCCTACGGCAAGATGGCAGCCGCCTCCATATTCTTTAAAAGTCTTTCTTTCTTGTTTTACTTCACTAATTGTCTTTTCATCATTGAGTAATTGTACTTTATTTAATAATTCATCCTGATCATTTCTTTTTTCCAAAGTTTCAATCCCCAGTGCTCCCTGAGATGCCGCAGTTGGAAAATGAGAAATAGGCAGAATCATATAATTAAGCTCATTAAGAAGTTGTGTTAATTCAAGGTGAGAGCTTTCAGTTAATGCAAGCCTTTCAACTCCGGCCAACGCTAGAACAATTGCATCATAATTATCTTCTTGAAGCTTCATTATTCTAGAATTAATATTTCCACGTAATGATTTTATTGTAAGTTTAATGTCTTGTTTATTTGAAATGGGTAGAAAGCTTAAAATATTACTTTTTAGGTTTTCAATCCTACGAGGTGAGCTAGTTCCAATAACAAAATCTTTTAATGATTTTGATTGAAGATCCTTAATTGTTTGATTCTTTATGAGTAAAATATCATTTTGATACTGTCTTTTAGTAATTGCCGCTAGTTTTATATTTTTTGGTCGTTCCGATCCTAAATCTTTATAGGAATGAATTACGAGGTCTACTTGCTTATTGATGAGAGCTTGATCAAGCTCTTTTGTAAAAAAATCTTTTCCATCTAACTGCCAGAGCGGAACTGAGGTATTGAGATCTCCTTCTGTTTTGATTTTAACTAATTCAAATTGATCACCAGTGAGATCTTCGAGTTGCTCTTTAACTTGTTGACTTTGAGTTAGAGCTAATAAACTTGCTCTTGTTCCGATTTTATATTCTTTTTTAGACAAACTGCAGCTCCTCCCAGCCATATGGGAATTGAAGAGTGTAGGACAATTTCCTTTTATTAGTTATTTCTTGAATTGCCAACTTTGCCTGATCGATTTGTATCTTTTTTTTATTATTTAACTGTTTTGTCATTTCAAAGATATCTTTTAACCTAATCACATTTTCTGTTTGACTTAAACTTGTTTCTACTGGGGAGGGGTTGCTTAAGTCAATGAAGAGGTGGGTAGATTTCTGGTTATAATCTTTCCATAACTCAAAGAATTCTTTGTTAAATAATATTTGGTCACAGCCTATTGTGTTAATAACTTTAGAAAATTTATGAAAACTGTTTTTAGACTCCCAGTTTAATTGTTTGATTTTAGGGTGTTTCTCCATTAGTGAGTTAACAGCAGCTTGGTTCCTGGCGGCAATAAAGATCTCTGAATTTTTATATAAGACTTTAATTAGTTCCTTTGCTAGTTTTCCTGATCCTATTATTAGTATGTTTTCAGAAGTACCTGATTTAAGAATGCATTTACGAGTAATACTTGCGTATGACATTTGCCCGATTTGGGTTAGATAGTTTGACCTGATATGTTTTGCATCTTTAAAAAGTTTTTCCATAACTGAACTGATTAGTGGATTTCTATAGTTTTGACGTTGAAAGGCCCAATATGCTTCTTTAAATTGAGCAACTATTTCATGCTCTCCAACTAGTTTGCTTTGTAGCCCTGTAATTACTTCAAGTAAAAACTTATAAGCTTGATCTTCCTGGTAGTGCTGCGCAGCTTCCAGATTGGCGTTTTGATAAATGTTAAATCCAATAATAAGTGTTCTTTGGCAGGTTTCAATTTTAATTTGATTGCCAGGTTTAAATTTTACATTTGTTTTCGATGAATAATTAACTACTTGTAAACCATTAATCAAATGATACTCCAGGAAATATAAAGTTGTGTTATTTGTATATAACTTTTTACTATTTGATTTGTCATAGAAGTGTAGAAAATGAATATTTTAATTCACTTTTTGTCTTGATATTGCTAATCAGATAGAATGCCTAGAGAGAAAGTCGTGAATGATCAAATTTATTTGAAAAAGCAAAAAATTAATATCTTTGTGAATATTTATATGAAATTTAAGAACTTATTTATTATGTTTGATCAACGTTTGGATCGAAGTATTTCATTTTTTTTCAAGAATTATGGCAAAACAAAATTTATGGTTGCCATGTCAAAGAGATTGCAAGTTTTGGGTATAGAAAAGCTATTTTCTAAAGGGCCCAAGGCATTTATTTATTTTTTTCTTTTTTACTTAGTCAGAGATACGATTTTGTATATTGTTATTCCTATCTACTTTGCGAAAGTAACAACTAATTAATGCATACTATTCAAGAGATCTTGATTTCAGTTGGTGGAATTGGTCTTTTTCTTTATGGATTAAAAGTCGTAGGTGGTTCATTACAAATAATTTCAGATTCATTTATTATAAAATTAATTAAAAATATACGGAATAATTATCTCTTAGCTGCTCCGACGGGTTTAACAATAACCATTTTAGCACAAAGTTCGCTCTTATCATCAGTGGCCATAATTGGTCTTATTAATAATGGATTAATAACATTGACTCAGTCAGTCGGGCTTATTTTAGGGGTAAACTTAGGTGCAACCATAACTCCTTTATTGGTAGCGGTCCTTAATTGGAGTTATGGGCCAGTATTTATTGCTTTAGGAGTTTTTCCTGCATTGTTTAGTTCTTCAGTCCAGTTTAAGCATGCAGGTAGAGTATTTTTAGGAATAGGGATTTGTTTGCTAGGGATTCAGTATTTGAATGAAGGTTTTTTTCTTATAAAAGATCAGAAAAATTTTATGTTACTGGTTAATTATTTATCTCAAGATATTTGGTGGGTTGGTTGGGCCAATATTATTTTGGGGGTATTATTGACTCTTATTATACAATCTTCTTTTGGGGTAATTGTAATTATTTTTGTTCTTGGGAAGTTGAATATAATTAATATTGAAACAGGTGTATTTTGTCTTCTGGGAGCAAATCTTGCGACTTCCTTAATTGTATATGCCTCATCATTGAATGCATCTATTAAATCAAAGGCAGTTGGTCGTTTTCATTTGATGTATAATGTTTTTGGAATAGTGATTATATTAAGCTTTTACCCTTATTTGATTGATTTAGTCCTATCTTTGGTGAGATTTATTAGAGCAGGTAATTTAGATTTCCTGTTAGTTATTTCGCTTTTTCATTTGTTTTTTAATTTATTAACAGCATTGTTACTTCTTCCATTAATTAAGTTTATCATACCATTTTTAACAAAAGAGTTTAATTCTAATAAGGATAATTTTGGTGACAATTCTTTTCCATTACAAACTGATACAAACTTTTTAATTGTATCAGCTTCTCTATTTCAATTGGATAAAAAAGTTGAAGATTTAAAAAATACTGTTTCTAAAATGTTTAATTCGGTAGAAAGTTATATTGAATCGAAAGATTTATCAGCAAAGTCTCTTGCTAAGATTAAACATTTAGAACAAATAACAGATAATATTAAAGTAGAAATTATGGGGCAAATTACTCCCATCATAGAGCAAGAATTGTCTGAAAATCAATCATGTAAAGCACAAGTGATCGTTAGAATAACAGAAGAACTAGAAAGTGTTGCAGACTATTTAAATAAATTTATTTATTTATTTACCCAGCTCAAGCAGCAGAGAGAGTTTAATTCAATGGAGTATCATGATCTTTATAATTACTTTAATGATGTGAGAGAGTTTTATTTTAAGATAAATAAGTACTTAAATAATAACAGCAAAGAGGACTTAAATTGGATTAATCAAAATTCTCATATACTCAGAGATAAATCAGATTGTATCCGCAATGATAACGTTGCGCGATACAAGCATGTGGAAGAAGCAAGATTTTTGATTAGATATTCTGATATGATTGTTACTTTAAGAAAAATCAGGAGCCATGCACACAATATTGCACAAGCAGTAAATATAGACGTTTAAAAGTTGTAAAATACTAAACTTAAGGTTATGTTCTTACTCATTGCGTTTAATATAAATATAATGGAGTTTTTATGGAATTGATGTTTACATCGAAGCAAGTTCTAAATAGAGGAAAAGGCTTAACTTTTGATGATGTATTAATGGTACCTAGGCATTGTAAGATTTCATCAAGATCACATCCTATTTTAAAAACTAAAATAACTAAAAATTATGAATTAGATATCCCTTTAATTTCAGCAAATATGGATACTATAACTGAAAAAGAAATGGCATGTGCTCTTGCCCGTTTAGGTGGTGTTGGGATTTTGCATCGTTTTATGGGGCCAGAAGAGCAAGTTGCGCAAGTTAAGTTTGTGAAAAATTACTGCAAGGAAAATGGTTTTGCTTCTCCTGTTGCTGCTTCAATCGGAGTAAAACAAGATGGGTGTGATCGTGCTGATTTACTGGCTGATGCTGGAGTAGATATTTTGACGATTGATATTGCTCATGGTGATTCAGTTATGATGTATGAAACTCTAGAATACGTAAAAAGAAAATATCCAAATATTGATGTTATTACTGGAAATGTAGCAACGAGAGATGGAGTTCGAAGAATGATTGACAGCGGTGCAGATGCTGTCAAGGTTGGAATAGGGCCAGGGTCAATGTGTACAACAAGGATTATTACTGGTCATGGTGTTCCTCAGCTAACAGCAGTTGCTTTAGGTGTTGAAGAAGCTTCAAAGTATAATATTCCAGTCATAGCAGATGGTGGAATTAAAACATCTGGAGATATCGTCAAGGCATTGTCTGTTGGTGCTTCAAGTGTGATGATTGGTTCTCTTGTTTCGGGAACAATTGAAACTCCTGGTGAAATAAAAAGTGGAAAAAAACAATATCGTGGCATGGCCTCAAAATCGGCCCAAGTCTCTTGGAGAGGTGAATTACCTCAAGGGATGGCAGCAGAAGGTGAGTCGACAATGATTGCTTGTAAGGGAAGTGTTGAAAATGTTTTAGGAGAGCTAACGGGCGGTATCAGGTCAGGAATGACATATCTTGGTGTTGATAATGTTAATGATATGAGAGAAAATTCACTTTTTATGGAAATGACCTCTTCTGGAATGTCTGAATCTAAACCTCATGGAGTGCAATATTAATTATGCTCACTGAGATGGAAGAAGTTGTCTTATCTTATCCTAAGATAAAAAATAGGCTGAATGATCCAAACAATGATAAGGATAATGGTAAAAATAAAGCGAAAGTTTTAAAGAATTTAAAAGAAATTGCCGCTACTTATTCTAACTCAACAATAACTAATATTACTAAATTTTTAGATATATCTTTAACAAAGATGTATGACGGTATTAATATTAATTTTGACAAGAATATTAATTTAAAAAAATTAGTGGCGGAAAATCATGTTATTCTTGTTCCAAATCATCAATCACATGCCGATTATATTGCTTTAAATTATAAAATTTTTAAGGACTATAATATACCAACATATAGTGCTGGTGGAAAAAACTTGGATATTTTTCCTATTGGTAAACTGTTTCGAAATTCAGGGTGTTTTTTTATACGACGTAGTTTTCATAATGATATTCTATATAAGCTTACATTAGAGGCATACCTGTTTTATTTGCTAGGTGAGGGAAAATTAATCGAGTTTTTTTTCGAAGGCGGACGATCGAGGAACGGAAAGTTGTTACCTCCTCGTTTTGGACTTTACCATATGCTACTAGAGTCACATTGTTATTTGCCTGAAAATAAGAAAAAGAATTTATTATTTTTACCTGTCTCTATCGTTCATGAATATGTTCCAGAGCAAAAAGCTTTAGCAAGGGAATTAGTAGGAGATAAAAAAACAAAAGAAACACCAATGCAATTGTTGAAATTATTTAAATTATTTTCATATCAGCTTGGAAGTATTCATATAAATATTAGTAATCCGATAATTTCAACTTTTAACTTAGATCATAATATCAAAACATTCACTCAAGACCTTGCTTTTGATTGTTTTCGTGCGGTTGGTGCCAGAATGGTTGTAACTCCAACCTCTCTCTTGGCATTAATTTTACTTGATGCTCCTGTAGGTGCAATGAAGTGGGAGGAAATAAAGGAAAAAGCAGACTCTATTTTAAAATTTTGTTCAAGTTTTAATATTCCAGTGACTACAAGTTTAAACAAAAAAAATGTTCTAGTTGGCCTTGAGAGAGCTTTAGATATTTTGATTAATAATAAAAAAGTAGATGTTATAGGGAGTACGGGACAAGGACATGTTTTTTATTCCATTAATAAAAATAGTAGAATGGAAATTTTGTATTTTAAAAATACGATTATTCATCACTTTTTAGTTCCTTGGATTATTAATTCATCATTAAATGATTTGTTTGGTGGGAAAATAAAAACCAAAAAAGACTTATCAAAGAAATTTTTAACTTTGAGAAGACAATTAAAATATGAGTTCTATTTACCAACAGTCAAGCAATTCTTCGTTAAAGCAATGGAGATTATTTCCGCTTCAATTGAAAGAGATGTGAAGGACCTTGATGATTGTTTGGGCCTTTCTCATGAAGAGTTATTTGTCTTGTCATCAAAACTAGGTGCTTTTAATCGCATATGTAATTACTTTGTAGAAGGATATTTTATAGGAGCAATGGCCGTAAATATCTTAGAAAACAATTCTCAATCAGAATTTAAGATGGATCAATTTATTAAAAAATCAAAAGAGGTGTTTGATCAGGAAATTGAATTAGCTAGAGTAGTTAAATTTGTGGAGAGTTATTCTCTACTTCTAATTAAAAACGGACTAAAGTACTTAATAAACCAAAATATTGTAGAAAATAATATTGGTGTTTACAAAGTTCTAGATAAATCAAAACTAGAGCTTTTGATTAACTCTTATGAAAGTTCTCTTGTCCCTAAAACAAAAATAATAATGAGATAGATGGATATACAATTTTCAGAACAAAAGTCACAAAATGCAAGATTACTTTATTCAGAGTTAAGTGATTCGATTTATGCTTGGCAGGGTAAAGAAAATACATTATTTGACTTAGTTAGAACAAGTAATTCATTAGAATTGGAAAATAATTATACTTATTTTTATTTTAATAAAATTAATGATCAACAGGTTATATTGGGAGTCGAGGTGACTGGATATGATTCACGAATATTAGATCTTTCACCAGATATACAATTGATTGATCTTTATCCAGAGGATTTTTATTCTTTTAATATTAATAACTTTGAAGAGGTTAACCTAGAGAGACTTCAGGAAATTGAGTCGGAGTTACGCGCTAAAATTTGCGATGATGGCCAAATATCTCCTATCTGGAGGTTAAAAAGATCTCACTTGAGTAAGGAACTTTTACTGGAGTTTTTTAGAAAAACACCATTTTAATGCTATTGATAATCAATTTACATAATCATTTGCATAATATATAAAATATAACTTATTTAATAATAAATAATAGGAGGAAACTATCAGAGATAATAAGAAGAGGGGAAAGGTTCTAGGTCCTAGAGTTAATAATGCAATTAAAGCAAGCGAATGCAGATTAACAGGGTCTGATGGAAGCCAACTTGGAATTGTTTCAATTAATGAAGCAAGAAGAATTGCAGATGAAGAAGGCTTAGATCTTGTTGAAGTTTCTCCAAATGCAAGACCTCCTGTCGTTAAAATTATTGATTACGGAAAGTTTAAGTATGATAAACAGAAAAAAGCGAGTGAAATTAAGAAAAAACAAGTAGTTACTCAACTTAAGGAAGTTCAATTTCGACCAAATATAGAATTACATGACCTAGAGACAAAATTAAAAAGAGCCGAGAAGTTTTTAAGTCAAAGTGATAAGGTCAAAATGGTAATGCAATTTAGAGGTCGTGAAATGGCCTATAAAGAACAAGGACTAGATAAATTTAAATCTATTATTGAAAAAGTAGAGGAGATGGGGGCCACGATTGAATCCCCTATGAAAATGGCAGGTTACAGAGCAATTTGTATTTTAGCTCCAATAAAAAGAAGTGCTAAAACAGGAAAGAAAATAGTTTTATCCTAAGTAGAGTAAATAATAATTACTAATTTGTTAGATATTTAAAGATAAGCTTTTACAAGGTATCTATTTTTTGATAACTATTCTTTTTTATATGAAGTAAGAATGAATTAAATATATTACGGGGTGCATGATATGCCAAAGATGAAGACAAGAAAAGCAGCAGCAAAAAGATTTTCAGCAACCGCCACAGGAAGGTTTAAAAGAAAAAGAGCAGGCTTAAGACATAATTTAGAAAATAAGACTCATCAAAGAAAAAAGAGAGCAGTAAAAACTGATTATGTTTCAGATGCAAACCAGGCGCAAGTTGAAAGAATGTTGCCATACGCATAGTAATTAATAACCGAAAGAAGGGACTTAAGAGATTATTTATCCCCCTTGGTTTCGTTAAATAAGGAGTAATAAGTGTCAAGAGTAAGAAGAGGTTTTAAGGCCAGAAGAAGAAGAAACAAAGTTTTAAAACAAGCAAAAGGTTTTCACTTTGATCGGAGAACTAAATATCGATATACATCAGAGACAGTTAAAAGAGCGATGTATTACAGCTATGTTGGAAGAAGATTACTTAAAAGAGAAATGAGAAAACTTTGGGTGACTAGAATAAGTGCAGCTGCTAAGTTTTTTGGTACATCATATTCACGCTTAATGGGTAGTTTAAAGTCAAGCAATGTTGAGCTTAATAGAAAAATGCTTTCAGAGATCGCAGCAACAGATATGGATGGTTTCAAAGCAATCCTTCAAGTAGCTAAATAAAATAATGAAAAAACTATTAATTCTAAAGGGCCAAACTAGGCCCTTTTTTTTAATGTATTTTTTTTAGTTCGTTATTTAAATAATGATAACATTTTCCATTGCTTCTTAGTTCGATAATTCCTCTTTGAATTTCAATTCTTTCTTTAGACTTGATTGCTGCCAGAATAGTGGGAGTTTCTATTGAATTACTTGGTGTGCCTTGGTATCTATCTAAAATGTTATTAGCATCAGCTGGATAAATATTTCTCTCTGCTTGATTAATTGCAAGGTGTGGTGCCATTACTGAAGGATCTTTTAGATTGTGTTGTAGTCCGATAAGATGTCCCATTTCATGTAAAATAACTGATTGAATATCATATGAAGTTTCATCGTAAGGGTCGTTGGAAAAGTAATGTTCTTCAGTATTGATTAGTATATCGGCATGAATTAATTCAAGGTACTCATCATCTGCACCTTTATTTTTTGTAATTCCAAAAAACTGGGTTATAGCAAGAGCTGCAGGACTTAATTCATTAAACCAATCATCAATTAAGTAAACACCCATTTCATTATCTCTGTACTCTACTAAAGTGTTATATCTTTTATTTGAAGTAATTCCTATTGGGAGTTTAAATAATATAATTTCAGAAATGCTTTCATTCCAGTTTAATGCCATTTGGTCAATGGGGCTGTGCCCATTCATATAATCACTATCTGAAAATAAGGACAAAACATTCGTTGTTGTTTTTAGTTCAAGCCCATTTTCGAGGGAAGTATTACTCCATTTGTTATTACTTTTACTATTAGAATTAATCGTTATACTTTTAAGGCCACTAGTAAGGCCACTAGGCATCGTGGTTGTAGTTTGATCTTGCTGATTACAGGACATTATTATCAAACTAGAAAATATTATATGGGCTAATAATTTCATTAAAATTCCGTGTCAAAGTTCCTTACTGAAACTATCGGTTACTTCTAATGGTACTTGAGTAAAATGTGCGGAGCTGCTGATGTGGTTAACTAACTGTAATTACATCTTTGTAGTTTAAGTTCTTTGAATCTGGATGGCTTAAATTATTGGCTATAGATTTGCTTTAGCATGATCTTTGAGAAAAGTTTCAATTCCTTTATCTGTCAATGGGTGATTATAAAGGGACTTTAAGACTTTTAAGGGCATAGTCGCAACATCTGATCCAATCAGAGCTGCATCCCTAACATGAGTTGCATGACGAATTGAAGCTGCTAAAACTTTTGTTTGAAAACAGTAATTATCATAAATGGATTTAATTTCACCAATTAGTGATATTCCATCATGGCCGTTATCATCTAATCTTCCAATAAAAGGTGATATATAGGTTGCTCCACATTTTGCAGCAAGGAGTGCTTGATTAGGGCTAAAGCAAAGGGTGACATTTGTTTTTATTTCTTCTGCTGATAGTATTTTACACGCAGTGAGCCCATCTGGAGTTAGTGGTAATTTAATAACTACATTGTTGTTAATTTTTGCTAATGGTTTGGCCTCTTCAACCATTTCATGTGCTTTTAATGAGATCACTTCTGCTGAAATAGGGCCATCAACAATTGCTGCAATTTCAGTAATAACGTCTTCTTGTTTTTTTCCGGTTTTAGCTATGAGGCTTGGATTTGTAGTTACTCCATCAATTATCTTTAGATCAACTGCTTCTTCAATTTCTTCAATTATTCCCGTATCTAGAAAAAATTCCATTATTATCTCCTCATAATTTGTTTTAATTAACCTAACGGCCATTTATAGTTTAGTAAAGTATCATAGTTTATCACTATGATATTGTTGGTTAATTTATCTAGCACTCGAATATAATTTAAATAAATGTCATAATATTATTATGAAAGTATTTTTAATAATAATATTTATGTGCAGTAATCCCATTTTCTCAAGAGAGGTAGGTAATTTATATGATGATAAGGAGTTTTTTAAATACGTAGATGCTTTTTATGACAAAAATATTAATTATGCATTATTTCCAGGGAGAGTTACAGATAAGGGAGATACAGAGAGTATAATTAAAATTTCAACAGAAAATAAAAATGCGAAGTTTTTTAAAGCGGGTGATACTGTTATGTTTAAAGTCGCAAGATTAACTAAAAAAGAATATTGTACTGGTTATATTAGGGATGTTGAACCAGGGTATTTTATTTTATTTGTTAAGGATTTTGAACCTTGCTGGGGCGATGAAGAGTATTTTAGAAGAGGTACACAATTAAGCTTTAATGCAGATATTTTAGCAAAGCGAGTTAAAGATGCGAGCGTGTACCGTATGGTGCTTCTGAAAAGAAAAAGAGATTTTATGAGGCAAATGAACCAAATTAATCATTTTGTTTGGTCTTATAATCAAGAGCAAGTAAATTTAGTTTCAAAATTTGATAAGCGTATTGCAGAGATTGAGCTAGAGAAGGAAAAAGCATTAGAATTTTTGCTTGTTAAAAAAAGAGACAGTCTACATTTACAAAAAGAATTAAATTATCGCCTTGATATCTTAGATCGAGATATTGAATATTACAGAGTCGAAAAAGTTGAGCTTTTGCAGGATAGATGGAATATGGATCATTATTTAGGTCTTCCTGTAGGGCAAAGACCTCAAAAGGAAATATTACTTAAAAACTTACATGATAAGCATAGGTTTAATTAATATGTTTTTTGAATAGCTCTTCTATAAAATTATCATGATAGGAGAATTTAAATTGATTTATTTTATAAGGTCGAAGTCCATATGACGGAGCAACTCCAAGCCATTCTTTTATTAATGAATCAGAGTGTTTTTGCTGGATCCATTTGAAAAAGCAAGCTTGCCTTAATGATTTTGCAGTAATATTCAATAATAGTTTTTTTCTTAATTCGACAAAAATAGTTTCAATACCTCTGGATGAAAGTCCACCGGAAAGAATGCGGTATGGGTTTGCATTGTACAATAATTTATTAAACTCCAAATTAGCGATGCTTTTTAGTTCTTCTAGTGAGGTTAGGTAGTCTTTATATATAATAGGGAAAATGGGAGGCAGAGGAATAGAGTATGGGTCTCTTTTGGTTGTCGTAATTAATACTCTTGGATTATTTTCTATAAAGATATGATCGATTGTTAACTTTTCAAGATCTGAGACTTTTAAGGCAGAACCATAAATTAAAAGTATAATAATTTGATTTCTTTTAGCACTAAGTGAAATTATTTTATTTGTAGATTTTGATTCTTCGAGTAGATATGACCATAAAGTTTTTATTTCAACAAGAGTAGCTGGTCGTGGGATATCTACAAATTTTGGTGAAATTGGAATTTTTAATACGGGATTAGTAGAGAATATTTTTTTCTCTACTAAAAAATCAAAAAATATTCTTAAGGCCTGAACTCTTCTTCGCCTGGAGTTATCAGAAGTGTATTTTACTTGCAGGTATTTTCCATATTCAACCATCTCTGATTCTGTGAATTGTGCAATATTAGTAGATTTTTGTTTTTTGAGTAAGTATTGATTAAAGCATTCTAGATCTGTACGATAATTTTTTAGGGTATTTTTGCTTCTGCCTTTTAGCTCTAATTCACTTAAAAATTCTTGTTGAAGAATTTTGTTATAATTAATTTTATTTGTTTCAAGAGATTGATTTTCTAACTCAATACTAACATTATTCATTTTTTGAATCTCAGTTCTATGATTGTTTGGAGAGTTTACTTGGTGGAAAATAATTACACAACTATTAATAGTGTACTTGCGTTTAGTTAAACGCGGTGCTATGTATTATTTCACAATTTATATTAGTGGATATTATGAGTAAGACGACCTTTTTTTCTATGAATAGTAGTAGTAATTCTAGATGTTTATCATTGGAAGTCTTAAATAATATCCACGGTTCTATTTTTGAAATTATTTTAAACCATCCAGTTATCAATAGTTTAGAAAGCTTAGTTGGTTATCACTTTGTTAATAAAAAATTATTAGTACAATGTTTATCCCATAAGTCTTTTGTTAACGAAGTAAAGCCTAAGTATGTATTACATAATGAGAGATTAGAATTTTTAGGTGATGCTATTTTAGGCCAGTATATTTCTTTAGAGTTGTTTCGTAAATTTCCTGATCTAAAAGAAGGTGAGCTATCTAAGTTAAAAGGAGCATTAGTAAATACAGGATCTTGGGCAAAGCTAGCTTTAGGTATTTCTTTAGATAAAGCAATTTTACTTGGTAAAGGTGAATTAAAGTTAGGTCAACCTCCTCAGGATAGTATTCTTGCAAATTGTTTTGAAGCATTAATTGCTGGAGTGCTCTTAGATGGTGGTCAGATCGAATGTGAAAAAGTGATAGCAAAGATAATTAAGCAATTTGGAGAAGATGAGTTTTATAACTTAAGTAAAATTATAACTTTTGATTATAAAAGTTTATTACAAGAAAAAACAATGTCTTTGTATAAGTCGTTGCCTGTCTATCAATCGGAACAAATAGAAGGTAATCAATTCGTAGTTAAGTTAATAATTGAAAATAAATTAATTGATCAATGTGAACATAATTCAAAAAAGAAAGCGGAGCACTTGCTTGCTGAAAGAACACTTAAAAGTAATTTACTTATTAAATAAAGGATCATGACATGCTAATTGAACATCAACATCCAGATAACAAATCAATCATGGTGGCAGTATTGGGTGCACCAAACGTTGGTAAAAGCTCTATGATTAATTATTTAACGGGAATGGATTTAAGTATTGTTACAAGGTTGCCCCAGACAACAAGAAATAAGTTTCATTGTGTTTTTACAATTGATAAAACAGAAGTGATCCTAGTTGATACTCCTGGTTTACATAAGTCAAATCAAGAGTTCAATAAAAGAATGAATCAGCAAGCAAGAGAAGGTGTTTTTGGTGCAGATTTAAATCTATTAATGATTGATTTATCAAAAGAGGTATTACAGCAAATTGTAGATTTTAAAGAAAATATTAGAAATAATGAGCTAGGTAAAACTTGGTTAGTTTTTACAAAAACAGACTTAATCTCTAATATTAAGTCATTGCCTCTAGATGAAATTTTCGAAAAAGCAAAAGAGATTCTTGGTGATCTAGATCGTTATCTATATATAAGTTCTAAAGATGGTGATAATATGCATATTCTGACTGGCGCAATATGTGATGTTGCAGCACCTGGACCGCATATGTATAACAAAAATCAAGCATCTAATAAGCATACAAGATTTTTTGTTACAGAGTATGTCCGAGAACAATTATTTGAGTTATTAAAAGATGAGTTGCCTTATCAGGTCGCAGTTACAATCGATGAGTATGTAGACCTAAGAAAAGAAAAAAATAAGATTGAAGGAGTGCACCCAACTATTGTTGCTCAAATTGCAGCTTCAATCCATGTGAATCGTCCGTCACAAAGGGCAATTGTTATTGGTTCGCGTGGAAGTATGATTAAAAAAGTAGGTATGGCCGCACGTGCAAAAATTGAAAACTTAGTAGGAGGTCAGATCAATTTAAATTTACATGTAAAAGTTTCTCCTAAGTGGTTTAAAAATAATTTCATTTTAGAAGAGATAGGTCTTCCGCGTGCCGTTGATTCCAATAGAGTCTGGAGGCAAAAATGAGTCGATCAATGGTAGTTTCCTTAATAGGAAGGCCAAATGTTGGAAAAAGTTCATTATTTAATCGTTTATTGAAACGAGCTAATAAAGCATTAACTTATGATATGCCAGGAGTAACTCGTGATCGCCATTACGGAATTTTTAGGTCAGAGGACTATAATGAAAAATTAAGTGATAATTCTGATGCTATTTTAGTTGATACTGGAGGGTTTTATCCTGAAAGAGTTGATGAAAACTCTAAACAAACAAAACAATCAGAAGTAGATAATCATTTTTTTAATATTATGACTGATCAGGCAAAGATCGCGATTGAAGAATCTGATCTAGTTCTATTTGTTGTCGATGTAAGAGAGGGACTATTGCCTTTTGATAATATTATTGCTGATTATATTAGAATAAAGAAAAAACCATTTTGGGTTATTGTGAATAAGTATGATTCAGACAAGCAGATGGGTGACGATGCTGAATTTTATGCTTTGGGAATTGATCCACAGGACATGATGACTGTTTCTGCGGCACATGGCCTTGGAATAAATACTTTAAGAATGCGTTTGGAAAAAGAAATTGCAAATTTTTCAAGTGGGAATCAAAAAGATTTACAATTAGGAGTAACTCCTAAAGATGAGGTTGTTGCTCGAGTTGCATTAATCGGTGCTCCTAATGTGGGGAAGTCAACATTATTAAATCAGTTAATAGGGGCAAAAAGAGCACTTGTCAGTAATATCCCAGGAACTACAGTTGATCCGATTGAGGGGTATTTTGACTTATATTTTGGTACAGATGCAGATAAATTGCGAGAGGACAATACCAAAAATTACTCTAATGATATGTTGATGAGGCAATATGAGGACTTCAGGCAAAATAATAAGGAAGTACATCAATTACTATTGTCTAAATATGAAGAGTTAAAAGTAAGTGAACTTGATGAATTGCTTGATGACACTGAGATGACTGTATCAGAAAGTGATCTTGTAGATTTGGAAAAAAAGATATTAACGGATTCAGTTGAAGAAGAGGATGTGGAAGATACATCACAAAATTATTGGCGCTCAATTCATTTAGTTGATACAGCAGGAATAAGAAAGCAAAAACTAATTAAAAGTCAAATTGAAGCGCAGTCAGTTTTTAGATCTTTAAGGTGTATTACAGAATCAGATATTGTTTTATATATGATTGATGCCACAAAAGGGATAGGTCATCATGATAGAAGATTGCTTGATATTGCTTTAGATAAAGGAAAATCAGTAATTCTTTGTTTTAACAAAATGGACTTATTAAGAGATAAGTTAAAAACGGACAAAGACAGAAGAGAGTGGATATTAGATCAACGTTTTGATATTCCATGGCTTGAGCATTGTGATTTACTGACGATTTCAGCAAAATATAATAAATCAATAAAAGCACTGAAACAAGCTGTTAAAAAAACAATCTTAATTAGAAATACGAAGGTACCTACAGCGAAGCTGAATCGTTCTGTGATGGATTTATTAGATAAAAATCCTTTAGTGGTAGTAAAATCTTCTAGAACTTTATTGAAAGTAAGGTATACCTCTATGGTAAAAAGTGGTCCTCCTACTTTCTTGTTTTTTAGTAATAAGTCTAAGGGAATTCCAGATAATTATCGACGGTATTTGCAAAACTCATTAAGAAGGGAATTTGGTTTAAGAAACTGTCCTATTCATTTAATATTTAGGACTGGTGCTGATTTAGAAAAGAGACGAAAAAATTACCAGGAGAGAACGTAAGAAACCATTGTTGTAAATACGTTACCGGTTAAATCATCGAATCCAAAACCTCCTTCTTCAATTGCACGGTAGTCTTGGGTGTATTTATCATGAAAGTTGACTGTGTGATAAAGAATTTCAACGCCAATATATGACTCTTTGAGTTTGATGGGAAATTCAAGTCCACCTCCTAGTCCAAACCCAAGTCCTCCTCCGGAGTCATTATCTAGATCAGACTGGTCTTCAAATTTATTCGTTAAATACCAGTATTCCATTCTCCCTGTAACATAAGGGTTAGAATAGGTAATAGCAGTTCCAAGATTAGAAGTTTCAATATAGTAGCGATAGTTGAAGAAAATACGAAATGCATTAACTCTAATAAGTCCAGGGGCATTTGCTCGGTATGCATTGACTACATCATCAATAAAGAAGTGGTGTTTAGAAAATTCAAAACCAATACCAAATGAAGTGAAAAAATCCATGAAATAATTCATATTTAAAATAAAGCTAGGTGGCTCATTAATATAAGCAACTCCTCTATTACCGTTAAATGTTGTTAAGCCGACTCCAATGGAAAAAGAAAAAAATCTACCATATCGATAATACCGTTCATCTTCTGCCATATGAACACCAACGATGTCCTCATTAAAGTCAGAAAAAATATCACCACCAATATTCAAGTCACTTTCCCCATCTAAAATTTCTTCAGACTGAGAAAAAGCAAAATTCATGATCAAGCTTGAAAGTAGAAATATAATTATGTGACGTTTATTCATTTTGTATGCCTATTTATAAATAGAAGTGAATGGCGGAGCTAATGATACTGTTTCCTGTTGTTTTAAAGGTTAAATCATCTAGATTGATAATAGAAACTCCAAACTCAAAACTTAGTCCAATACTTTCTAGTTTGGGAATAGAAAACTCAGAACCTATAGTTATATCAGTTTGAAATCCTGACTGGCCAACATTAGATGTTTTTTTATTTAGATACGCTATTAAAGTAGATGTATAGAATGTAAGGTGCGGCTCAGTTATTAAATTTTGATAGATTTTAATGCCGGCCATTTGTCCTCCGTTATCACTTGTATCAATTCCAAAAACACCTCCAAAGGAGAAGTACTTGCTGGTTTGCATTTTAATTGAGAGAGATGTGAGATCTGTTGCTGATTGATCTGTAAATCCAAGCCCAAGTCTTCGAAACATTTCACGTGACTTTGCTTGAGGTGACGCTGCGCAGAGCGTGACCAGAAAGAGGAAAAAGAAGAGAGCTTTAATATTAGTTTTAGCGATAATCATATTTTTTCCTTTATTTTCAACTTTATATGTATTTATATTTTAAACCTGTTAATAGATTTTTGACAACTTACTATAAGGTTTCTAAAATCATTTTTATTTGAATACATAAATGTCGCACTACATCATGCGGCACTATTGGAGATATTTATGGCAACAATGACGAAAAACTCAGTGGCAAATAGTCAATCAAACTTTGTAAGTGAGAATAAGAATTTAATAATCTTTTTGATTATAATTATCTTAGTTTCGGTTCTAGCTTGGGGGGGGTATTCAACTTACTCTTCTGATAAGGATTTAGAAATCGGTAATCAAGTTTATACATTTCAACAATCGGCCTTGAAAGATTTTAGAGAAAAAAAGATTCCAGTAGAAGAGTTTGTACAAGAGTTAACAAAGTTGTCCGATGAAATAGGTTCATTTAAGGGGGTTGTACCTTTAATTATTGAAAGTACTGATTTGTTAATAGAAAGAGAAAATAATAAGGAAGCATTGCCAACATTGGAAAAGATCTATACAAAATTTTCAGGAAAAAACTCTTATATTAAATATTTTGTAGGAACAAGACTTGCTGTTGTTTATGAAAACATGAATAGAAACGCCGATGCAATTAAAGTGCTTGAAGAAATTAATAACTCTTCAGTTAAATTGTTAGGCCCTAAGGTCTATATCGATTTAGGACGATTATATAAAAAATCAGGAGATCGAGAGAAAGCAAAAGTTAGCTTCGAGTATGTTGTTGAGAATTTTAATGAACCTGAATTTTCTAAAATCGCAAAAATTTACCTTACGACACTTAAATAATTATGGAAATAAAATGAAAATATTATTATTATTATCGATCCTGACGAGTTGCTCTTCAATAAGTAAATACTTGGGAACAACCCCCATGCCAATTAAGTCCGATCGACCCTACTTAAGCTCAGTTTGGATTAAAAATATTGATCCAAGTTATGAAACAGGTAATTTACCAGTAGCACTTAACTCCCCATTAATAGCCAAAGGATTTGTATTTAATGGCAGCAATGAAAAAGGGATGATTGCTTACGAGCTTAAAACAGGCAGAGAGCTTTGGACTCAGGAGGAAAAGGGCTCATTTCATGCACCTCCAGTGTTTCATAATGATATGATCATTTATGGAACAACAGAAGGCAGAATATTTGCGAGAGATTATTTATCCGGGAAATTAATCTATAGTGTTGACTTAGGAGCTTCAGTAGAAGCAAGTCCCACCCTTAGTAAAGGAAGAATTGTATTTCATTTAAGAAATCATAAAATTATTACTTTGGATGTTCAAACAGGTAAAATATTATGGGCATATAAACGGTCTGTTCCTTTTGCGACAACGATTCAAAGATCATCAACCCCTTTAATATATAATAATAAGATCTATGTTGGTTTTGCAGACGGTTATGTCGCGGCAATGTCAATTGAAGATGGAATGATTTTGTGGGAGCAAAAAATAGTTTCTGGTAGTAAGTTTGTAGATGTTGATGCTACTCCAGTAATATTTAATAAAAAGCTATTAATAGGATCTATCTCTGGCCCTGTAGTCGAGCTTGATATTAAAACAGGTAAGATATTAAGAACTATTAATTATAACATTTCAAGAGCGCCCGTTATTTTTAAAAATGGTTTGTTGCTAGGAACAGTTCAAGGAAATCTTGTTTGGCTGGATCAGTATTTCAAAGAAATAAAGAAAGTTAACTTAGAAAGCAATATAAGCTCGATTGTTTTTTGGAAAGGTCGATTAGTTACTTCTAGTGTTAATGGTACTTTGAATATTTTAGATTCAAACTCATTAAATCTTTTACATTCAAAATATTTAGGCCACTCATCCTCCGCTATTTTTGGGACCTTGAGTGTCGGGGAAGGTAAGCTTGCTTTACTGTCGGCCAGAAACAGATTATATGTTTTTCAGTAGTTTAACTAACGTCCAATGGTATTAGTAACATAGTTATCTGCCCAATTGATATTCATTCGATTAAAAATCTCTTGTTCGTACTTCGGGCTATTTACTGAAGAAGCTGGGGATCTATTATTTTTATTAATTGAAATCTTCTTTAATGACTCCTGTAATGCATAGTTTGATATTAATGAAGTTTTTAAAAGTACGGCCATATTTTCATCTGTCGCAGGGAAAGGATTTACTTTAATAGAGTTCATTAAGTTTATATAACTATAATAGTTATCACTTGTTCCATATTCACACAGTTCGGTTAATTCTTGGTACGTTTTAACCAGGTGAATATTAATAGCTTTGCTTAATATTTTTGATCTACTTTCTAGTCTACTATCCTTCATTAAATCGATTGCCTGAGGGTGATTATTTTCTTCCGTAACAGGAAGTGCTAGAATTGGATATTTAGCAATACTCTCACTTGAGTTAAGAGAGATATTATCTAAATATGAGTTATTGATTTGTTTATATATATTTGTTGAGTTAAATTTTTCTTTATGATCAACCATGCTTGAATGAAAATGGGGACAAGACTTCAGTATCGGTGGTTTATTTTTTGTAAATTGCCCAATTGTAGAGTATTGATCAAACAATGTTAAAAAGTATAATCGTTTATTAGAATAATTGTATTGAGTTGAATAATTTTCTTTTGAAGCAGGTTTTCTGGCTTTTGAAACAGCGGCATTTACAACAGGAATACTAGGAATATTATTAGTTGTTTTGTTGGGCCTAAACCGGGACATTTTATCTTTAAATGACTCAGGACTTCTATAATAAGATGAGCAAGAGCAGATTGATATTGCAAGAATGATTGAATTGATAGTATGTAAGGATTTTATTCTCATTTTGTTCTCCGATTAACCTCTATAGCTCCTATCGGTCGTACTTTAGCGACTATGAGAATAATAGTAATTTAAGATTAAGGAGAAAAAAATACCGGATTAATCCACTTTGATAAAATTGCCGTTCTCTTTTGAATTTGTTGCATCAACTTTTAAGGATCTAGAATATTTTTTATTTGCCGTTGTTGTAATATTAAATTGATAATTTCCTTCTGGTAAGACTTTGTAGAATTCATTTTTAAAATATGAAAAATTACCTAAGTTTCTTTGATTATCAAGATCAGTGATTTGCACTTCTCCTCCATTTGTCTCTTTTGTGATAAATCCAGCACCTTGGTGAACATCTTCTAAAAAGTTTATTAAGGGTTGCTTATTGTCATTATAGTAAGCAAAAACTCTAGAGTAATCAGGCCATTTATTATTTGATAATTCTACTGTTAGCTGTAAATCATTATGCCAATAGTAACTCCAGTCTTGCATACCTCCATTTACTTCATACCATTCATACCCATTTACTATGCCTCCTGGAAACTCACTGGAGTTTCTCATACCTGGAACTAAGTCGGCATAGCTAGTGGAAATATCTTTAACAAGCTCAAGAAATGGGTGATCGTCTGGTAATGTATCCCAAGGGTAGTTAACAACTTCTGCTCCTCCATGAAAATTAATTGATAGAGAAAAATTTCTTTGTTTTTGAAGTTTCATAACAGCCTGTGTTTCAAGCTCTCTCCTCGTGGGGTCATTTTGGTTATCTCTCGTTGAAAAGTCAGGAAAATCTCTATTAAGGTCAGCATATTTGTAGTTGCCTCTTCTTCTTAATGCTGCACCATCAGGGTTCATTGATGGAATAATATAAATTTCAGTATTATTAATTAAATCTAGAACTTGTTGATTTTTATCTTGATACATTTTACCAAGATCATTAATTAAAAAAACCATTAGCTCACGGCCAACAATTTCATTTCCATGCATATTCGCAATATATTTTACTTCTGGCTCAACTTCATCTGAGGATGGATTATCTGAAATCTTTATGGCCCAAATATCATTATTTTGAATTGTTTTTCCTATGCTTTCAATTGTCATTATATTTGAGTATTTTTTAACTATCTCTTTAAGCTTAATTTCAATTTGAGCTGGTGTTGGGTAAGAATCAATTGACTTGAGTTCATTAAAGTGATTAATTGGAACAAAATCACTACCAATATTTTTGAGCCATTTTCCTAGCCCTTTAGGGCCGTAGAGCTCAAATGTATTTCTTGTTTTATGGTCAATCACTAAATCTCGATGACTGGAAATTAATTTATTTAAATAAGTACTTGCTGCAGAAATGAGATAAGCTTCTTGGACTATTGGGGCAGCGTGAATATTAATTGAAAAAAATATGCTTAATATGAATATTATTTTTTTATTCACTTATACCTCTAAGTCATTAAGTTAATAGAGAAAGATTGTCCAATTTAATTAGATTAATGTCAATCGTAAGGAAATAATTATATTAATAACAACTTAGGGGTAACAAGATTTCAATGCTTTGTTGAGCAGTCGGATTCCATAGCCTTTTACACTTAGGTTTTAGGTGGATAATAGGGTCTATGATTTCCTTCGTTACTTTGCTTAAGAGTTCAGGAGAGCAGGTGATATCCTCTGGAAATTTTATTATTTTTTTGAAAGGAATAACTTTTATTTTACCCGTTGTAGAAATTAAAAGATGAAAATAAACTCCTTCATTTTCCATAGAGAAAATAAGACCGTCATCAAAAAATAAAATAGGAGCTTCATTTTTTAAGATGGGATAAAGAATGTTTCCATCTTTGGTTACTCGTATTGCGTGTTCAACAAAAAAGTTTGAATTAGTTTCTTCATTTGATTTTTTTAATGTATTTTTACTTAAATTTTTTAAAAATATTTCACCTTGATAGACAGATCTCGTTGGAATTCTATGTCTTTTGCAATGGGAGTCCCAAAGTGTGATTAATTTATTTTCTTTTGCTGGAGGAAAGGACCAGACAGGAACAGGGAATCCATTTGATTGAATTGATTTATTTAATAATTTAATCCATTTCTTTTCATTTGAATCATCTGTATTAATTGCAGATTGCCATTTTTGATATTTGGTACCTAGATAAGTGGAGCAAATTGAGTTATCAGGGCAACCTGGATATTTATGATTAAGGATATTACGATCAAATGACTTGATTTTAGCAGCAAATAAAACGCAAGGTGTAATGACAATAATTATTGAGACGCTCTTAGCAATAGCTGATAAATACTTTAGTAAAATGATATAGATCTCCGTTTGTTTGTTTAAGCAATTTTAAGAGTTTGATGAAACGATTGCCAAGAAAATTTTCAACAAGTCAATAATTAGACATATTTTTTTGGATATCCGTATATGCAGTGGCACAATATATAGTGCCATTATGCGATGCTTATAAAAAAAGACACAATATATAGTGTTTTTTGTTTTGTAATTCTGTTCTGGAATCTTTATTATTATCTTATCAAAGAGTTTGATTCATAAAAAATTAGGAGAAACAATGAAGTTTAGACGTTTATTTACTAAGAAGGGTAAATCGCCATATCAAGAAATGGAATTCGAAAAAAGAGTTAGTACTATTAAGCATGTTGATGGGAAAGGAACAAATGCGTTAGAAATTAATGTACCTACATCCTGGTCAGAAGTTGCTTCAGATATATTAGTTCAAAAATATTGTCGTAAAACAGGAGTGCCTGCCATAAATACAGCAGGGGAATTAATAAAAGATGAAAAAGGAAATGTAATCTTAGGAGCAGAGACCGATGCGAGACAGGTGTTTAATCGTCTTGCAAATTGTTGGAGGTCTTGGGGAGAGCAATATAAATATTTTGATACAAGAGCTGATGCTGACAATTTTCAAGCAGAGTTAGAATTTATGTTGGCAAATCAAATGGCCGCTCCAAACTCACCTCAGTGGTTTAATACAGGGTTGTATTCTTCATATGGGATTGACGGTAGTCCTCAAGGCCATTTTTATGTAAATCCAGATAATGGAAAAACGCAAAAATCTACATCTGCTTACGAAAGACCTCAACCACATGCTTGCTTCATCCAATCGATTGATGATGATTTAGTTAATCCAGGTGGAATAATGGATTTATGGTCTCGAGAAGCGAGATTATTTAAATATGGTTCAGGAACAGGTACAAATTATTCAAACTTAAGAGGGTTCGGAGAACCATTATCAGGTGGAGGAGAATCGTCGGGACTAATGTCATTTTTAAAAATTGGTGACAGAGCTGCGGGAGCAATTAAATCAGGAGGAACCACCAGAAGAGCTGCAAAAATGGTTTGTTTAGATTTAGATCACCCAGACATTTTAGAATTTATTAACTGGAAGGCAAAAGAAGAAAGAAAAGTAGCAGCACTTGTATCAGGTTCAAAGCTTTGTAAAAAACATTTAAATCATATTTCAGAGGCATTAGGGTCAATGGAAGGGGAGAATAGGTTTTCAGCAAAGACTAATAAAAAATTAAGAATTGCTGTAAGTAATGCAAATAAAGATTTAGTTCCTATGAACTACGTTGCTAGAATAATTGAACTTGCAAAGCAAGGGTATACAGATATTGAATTTGAAGAATATGATACTGATTGGAACTCAGAAGCATATGAAACTGTTTCAGGGCAAAATTCAAATAATTCAGTTAGAATTCCAAATAGTTTTTTTAATAAATTAGACAATGATGAAGATTGGGAGTTAGTTAATAGAACTAATGGAAAAGTAAATAAAGTCATTAAGGCCAGAGAACTATGGGGCCAGATATCTCAAGCTGCTTGGAACTGCGCTGATCCAGGACTTCAGTTTGATGACACTATTAATGAATGGCATACCTGTCCCGAAGATGGAAGAATTAATGCTAGTAACCCTTGCTCTGAATATATGTTCTTAGACAATACTGCATGTAATTTAGCTTCATTAAACTTATTGAAGTTTGTTGATCCTGTTACAGAGTTGTTTGATATTGAAAGCTTTACTCATGCTTGTTCTCTGTGGACGGTTGTTTTAGAGATCTCTGTATTAATGGCACAATTTCCATCAAAAGAAATTGCAGAAAGGTCTTTTCAATTTAGAACTTTAGGCCTGGGCTTTGCTAATATTGGTGCATTATTAATGGTGCAAGGTATTCCTTATGATTCAGAAAAAGGTAGAAATATGGCAGCTGCTATTTCTGCAATCATGGGAGGAACTGCATATAAAGTTTCAGCAATGCTCGCAAAAGAGCATGGCCCATTTGTTAAATATGAAAAGAATAAAAAACATATGTTAAGAGTTATTAAAAATCATTTAAACGCATCAAAAGGGGAGAGTGCTGGCTACAAAGGTATAACAGTAAAACCTGTACCTTTAAACGGGAAATATATTGAGCAGTACTTGCAAGATGCTGCTATTAAATCTTGGGAGGAAGCTTTAACTTTAGGAGAGAAGTACGGCTATCGAAATGCTCAAACAACAGTAGTTGCACCAACTGGCACAATTGGACTTGTAATGGACTGTGATACGACTGGAATTGAACCTGACTTCTCATTAGTAAAGTTTAAAAAGTTGGCAGGAGGAGGTTATTTTAAAATTATTAACCAATCTGTTCCAAGGGCACTGAAAACTTTAGGTTATACCAAAAAGCAAATTTCGGAAATTGTAGATGAAGCTGTTGGTAGAGGTAGTTTAGTCGGTTGTCCACATATTAATTATAAGTCTTTAGAAAAGGTTGGATTTACCAAAGAGATTATTAATAAAATAGAGTCCTCTCTTAGTGGTGCCTTTGATATTAAATTTGCTTTCTCTGCTCACATTATAGGGGAAGAGTTTTTAAAATCTAAATTAAAGTTAACTGAAACTCAAATTGCAGACTTTAACTTAGATATTTTATCTATCGTTGGTTTTTCTCAAGAACAAATTCAAGAGGCAAATGATTATATTTGTGGTGTGATGACAGTTGAAAAATCACAGACTTTAAAAAATAAACATTTGGCCGTATTTGATTGCGCAAACAAATGTGGGAAGTATGGTATCAGAGTAATAGATGCGAAAGGGCATGTTAAAATGATGGCCGCTGTTCAGCCTTATATTTCAGGAGCAATTTCTAAAACAATTAATATGCCAGCGGAATCAACCGTTGAAGAAGTTGCCGATGTATATCGTTTGTCCTGGCAGTTAATGACAAAAGCAAATGCAATCTATAGAGATGGATCAAAATTATCCCAACCTTTGAATGCTCAAGCTTTTGAAGACCTTGCTCTTTCTGATTTCGATGAATTGCCACAAACAGAAAAAATTGAAAAAGTAACAGAGAAAATTATAGAAAAAATTATTCACCGAGAAGTATCTAAAAGAAAAATCCTCCCAAACAGAAGAAGAGGTTATACTCAAAAAGCAAAAATTGGAGGACATAAAGTATATTTAAGAACAGGAGAATATACAGATGGTAGTTTAGGCGAAATTTTTGTTGATATGCATAAGGAAGGAGCTGCTTTTAGATCATTAATGAACTGTTTTTCAATTGCAATTTCCCTTGGTTTACAATACGGAGTTCCATTAGAAGAATTTGTTGATGCATTTACTTTTACTAGGTTTGAACCTAATGGAATGGTAATTGGTCATGACAATATTAAAATGTCTACTTCTGTAATTGATTGCATTTTCAGAGATCTTGCAATGAAATATTTAGGACGTCATGATTTAGTACATGTTGCACCTGAAGATTTAAACCCTGGAGCAGTTCATGGTGAAGCAAAAGAAGAAAGTCCCTTACTTGTAATAATGGATGAGAAGGAAGAAGCACATGCAGATGGATCGGTGATAAAAAGTGCAACACCCAGTGTTTACTCTAGGGAAACTAACTCTCAGATGATTGCAGAACAAAGAAAAAGGCAACAGGCAAAATTAAAAGGATATGAAGGGGATGCATGCCCCGATTGCGGTGCTATGACAATGCTAAGAAATGGATCTTGCTTAAAATGTGATTCTTGTGGAGCAACTACAGGATGCTCTTAGTTAATCATCACTAGGTCCACAATACAGGTGGTGATTCCACCTGTATCCTGATTCAAATACAAAGTGCCCTGACGGCCATGTGCCTGCGTTGTCTGTCCAGTCCTTGTTTGAATCAACAATTGAGTGCCGAAAGTTCTCCGTTGTTTCTAACCCTTCTTGAGGACTACCTGTTAAAGATGTATAGACGCCACCACTATGAGGCTCTGCAGGAAAGTATCCAAAAGCTCCTCCTGGTTTAACTTCGTTGTATTCGCAGTATTTTTCTCCCATTGCAAAAAGTTTATCATAAGCGCTTTCTGTTAATTTAATTTCTCCTGTTTCTGGAATAAAGTCACTGTCAAGAAATCCTCCATCAGGTTGCTCTTCTCCTACTCCTTCATTTGAAACAAAACGATTGAAATAAACATTTAAATTAGCACCATGTGGTAAAGCACAGATTAGGTCTGTATTTGAACTTGAGCTTGAGCTTGAACTTGAATCAGTCGCTGTACTTGGGTCTTGGATTGCATAACTACTACAGCACAGTCCTGCTTCTGTAGTACTAAGACCTAATTGTATACAACACATAAATTCATGTTCGGAAAAAATATCATCCTGTTTGACAAGATCTTTGAAAAATATATTCTTGTCACTATTTCCATGTGGATCGGTGGGAACACTATCCTCATTATAGATATCTGCCAGACTCGTATTAGAACTGACTCCGTCATAGGTGCGCATGTTTTTTGCAGTGGAATACTCAAAAACTTTCCCATGAGCATTAAATTCTTCTCTTGAAATAATATTGTCATCACCTTCATCTGAATTAATTAGGTCTTCATCAATATAACCTTTAACAACTTTATCTTTGTTAGCATTACAAAATAATGGTTCATAAAAGATTTGTGGAATTCCTAATAATTCTAATCGACCTAGTTTTGTTAAGTAATAATTATTATTTGCTGCGTGCATTCCATCACAGTGCCCATTTTCGGTTTTATCTTCGGCATTATCATCATCATCCTCTGATACAACAGGACAAACCTCATCAGCATCTTGATATTTTGCATGAGGTGAATTAAATGGATAGTAATCAATTTCAATTCCAGCATATATTGGATGCCATTCTGCAGTACCTGAAGCTGAAACCTCTGCTTTGATAATAACAATTTGTCTGTCATCATCATTTTTTAAGCACCACTTGTTGCCATTTTCTGACGTCACAGCATAATGGAGCGACCCGGCCATTACCGTTTCGGGAGTATCCCATGCATCAACGTCACAATCGTCAAAATAATATACGTCATTTTGTGCATCAGTTCTATCTTTAGAATAAAGTGTTATATGTCCTAAAACTCCAGTACTGCTTGATGAGAGAGTTCCACCAAAGTCTTCAGTAGTAGTACTGCAGGGTGGGAGACTTGAATCATCTGAATCTAAGTCTGAATCATCTGGTATACAGTAATAAATAAGACGAATTTCTTTGATATTGCTATCACCATCTATTATTCCATTATTATCATCATTGGCAAAAATATAACTAGGTAAATAAAAGAAAGTTCCTCCATAATTAAGACCGCTTGGATCCATTAATAACATAAATGACCAAAAAAGGACATCTGCATCAGGGTCAGGAGGTTCGCCATGATCATAAGGAATGGGAGCAAAGGGGGAGTCTGAATAGCCATTGTCAACCAGACCCTGTACGGCAGGATCAGAATCATCGGAAGAATATAAATGATGAAATGGATGAACATAAACAGTCCTCAGGGAGTCAGATTCATTTCCATCATATTTTTCTGAAGGGGGGATTATTTCATAACCTTCAGTTTCAGCAATTTCTACTTGAGCACAGCCCCTTCCTGTTAATTTATCTGTAATATTATTATCAAAGGAAGTGGCACCAAACATATCATCAGAAGTATCAGGTGTGTCTAAACCTCTTCCTGGAGAGCGGCAGTAATTAAGATAATCATGTTCATAGTTACCTTCACCATCTCCTAAGAAAAATTCAGGATTTTCAGTGAATGGTATTTCAGATTCAAAGTTTAAGCATTTAAACTCATCGAGATCAATTGAAAGTCTATTTCTTATGGTCCAGTCATTTGTTCCATCAGCAAACTTTCTAATAAATCCTCCTCCACAACAAGACAACTTTCCTGTTTCATTAATAGATTTCCATTGATAGGCGTATGGAGTTTCTCCCTCTATTACATGTGGTTGAATAAAAGGAGCAACAAAGTCTTTATCATGAATCTCATCAAAATAATGAGATCCACTAGTAGCTTCAAAACTTCCTAGAACTTGATATCGAGAGTATCTTCCATCAGCACTTGGTTCATCTTTAGGGAAAGTTGCAGTACTAAATGCAGATAAATCATTAGGGTTATCATCTGGAGGAGTGAGTGGCTCAGTGTAATTAGAAAGTGATTCGACAATTATGGCACTATCAGTACTAGTAAACATTGTAAGTGTATTACCAATTTCTCGACAACAACGATTAAGTTTTAAGTCATATGTTGAAAAATCATCAGAGGTAATAAATGGAAGTGATTCTTTTTGTCCACAAATTAACTCTTCTTCCCAGTACATTTGCTCAGCAAGTGTATTGCCGAAATATTCTTCATTAAATGTTTTTGCTTCAGCCGCATGCATTTTATTGGGGCTACAGTCTAAGTTAGTATGACAAACTGATCCTGCTCTCCGGAAACAAGCATTTTGAACAATCGAAGGAATAAGTATATTATTTGGGTCTTCTGAAAGTTCAATTGCTGCAAAGACAGATACTTTATCTTCATTCTGAGATTCCTGTCCGCAAGAATTTTGAGCAGAGCGTACAAATGGGTATTCATCATCATTAGTATCGGTATCAGTAGGAAAAACATAGTTCATAAAGTTTTTATTATCTTTATCATTGTATTTTTCCCTCATATCAAAAGCCGGGCAAGTGTTGATTCTTTCATCTCCAACTTCATCTGAGTCACATGAAGCAACTTGTGAAATAAAGTCAGTTCTCTTAGAAGAGTCACTATCACCGTGTTGAGCTAAGTAAGTTTCAGCACTTAATGACTTTCCTGGACGACATAGTCCAACTTCAGTAGTTGAAGAATCATCCACCATTAAAGCAAAGTTATGCTGGAGGTTTTCAATAATTGCTTCATCTAAACTTTCATTCGCTGTAATATAATCTTTAGGTCGTCCCATGACATTGGCGTCTTGTCCGTAGAGAATAGTGAATAAATTATTAGGTTCTCTTTTAATTGCATTATTGAATTTACTACTGCTTAATGGAGCACAGTAGAAATTAGGTGCACAAGTAAGTAGTTTGATTCTATCCATTTTACAATCTTGTGTACCATATGTTGAATCTCCATCGTTATCTTCGCAGTCATCTTTATATAAATTATTATTAAAGTAATCTACAGTACAAGGTGCGCCAGCTCCTCTGTAAACACATCTGTTCTTTGTTCCACTTGGCTGAGTGCCTTGCAATATCTTTGTAAAACCACTGGCCTCAATTTCATCACTACTTTCATTAGCATCAATATCAAAGTTAGGTACGTATGATGCGTATCCTGATGTTTTGGCACACATATACTCCCAACCAAGTTGAGTTACACAATCAGCATCTGTTTCACATTGATGATACTTTTGGCATGTGCCTGCAATATTTTGACGAGCATCATTTTCAGCTAAGGATGGCTCGTAGTCATAGTCTGCCGCAATATTGTTTCCTTGATCAAGTACTATCGAAACATTAAATGATGAGTTTTCAGCAAGGTCAGCGAAAGGAGCATTGATTGCGAGGTATAATTTATTACTGGTGGCCTGCACTCTACGTCCAGTTCCAATTGCAAACCAAGTTATTCCATCAAAAGATCCTATTAATGCGCCAAGATTAAATCCAAACCAATCTCTTTGGTATCCATTTACGTAGAGAGCAGTTTGGGTTGCAAGTCTATTTTCTCTTTGTGCCGCAAAATTATTTGAAGTTTCTGTATTATCTTGGTGAGAAAATGGAATCATAGTTAGTGGAACCCAGCAAGCTCTACCAAAAATTGTATCCTCATAATTTCCCATCGTAATATTAGTAATATAATTATCTCTTTCAGTGGTATGACCTATGGCCTCAAGACCTCTTCCACTCTGAGAAGGAGGAAGAGCAGTGAAGGTGGTAAACCAGCTATCTTTAGCGCAAATTGTACAAGGGTAATAATACCCAGAGGTCGCTGAAATAATATAAGTTTGAGCATATTCAATATCGATCATTTTAGCTGGAATTGCTCCTGTTAGATCAACTTTCATTTGGCCTAAGATAGCATTATGGTTAAAATTATCAGTATTTTGTGGATCTTGTTTGCTAGAGTCATCTTCATATTTGAATTCTACTCCCTCTGGCATCACTTCATCTTCTTCTGCTTCAGTATCAATAGTTGTTAAGTCATCAATACTTTCACCTGTGTCACTCCGATAAAATCTATGAGGAATAGACCTTGTAGAGATAATTAAGTCTAAGTTTTGAAATGGTTCCGGTTCAAGTATTAACTCTGGAATATCGCACGTGACTTCTGTTATTTCATCATCGTCATTAAGTTCTGCTTGAAGTCCAAAATCTGGACATTGAGGTTCATCGGGGTCACTAGGAAATGGATCTGCTTCACAACCACATTTATTCCAGACTGAAGATTGAATTTCTTGGTAAGAAGTAATATCTCCACTGGGGTAGCAGTAATATGTCCAAGAATTATCAGTCCAAACTTTACCCGCATTTTCACAAGTATTTTCGCTTTCATAAGTAGTATCGCTACAAACTCCATTTCCTTCACAAGTTGTAATTCCAGTATAAGAGCTATCTGTACAATATCCGGCCCCGTAATTTGGTTCTTCGTTTTTTCCTTCTTCTAAACATAAATATTCTTTTTTCATTAATTCAAATTCTGCATCCGCAACTTCTTCAGCATTAATTTCCTCTACTTCAGGATCTTCAACAACATTATGATTTGTGCAGATATAATAAATATTTGGCCAATTGGTAAAATTTAAAGAGTTTACATCTACATCCGCCAAGGCCTGTAAATAATCTTCATGAGAAGTTGCACCTGGTTTTAAAGATCCGTCATTAACACATTGGCCATAAAGGCAACAATCGTAGCCCTTACTATTGCATGAACTATCACTACAGGAGCTTGTTGCAGAGATTGAGCCTGAGATTGTATCAATCCTAACTTCTAATCCTTCAATATCTAATGTCGAATTAGGAACAAGGCTAGCATCTGAAATAGCACTATTTTCGGTCATAAATAACTCTACTTTCGTAGAAGAAATAGTATTACCTGTACATTCGGTACAGAAATTCTCAGTATCAAAAGTAACATCATCACTAGAGCTAGAAACTCCATTGATAGAACCCTGGCAATATGATTTATTTTCTGATTCACTCGGTAGATCAATTCTTAATAATTGTTCCTTGCTATAAGTGGAATAATTATGAAAACTAATAGGTACAGCACGAGCTCGAACTTGCTTCTTAGCAGGAGAAGTACTATAGGTTAAAACAACACAGTAAACGCTTTCTTTATTATTACTATAATCTAAAAAGCTATGAAGGGAGTCACCTCGTAAATACACGATCGACTTACCTGTCTGGTTGATAGTAAGGGCACCATCAATTGCTTCTCCACTATACCAGTGGATGTCTTCACCAAAACTAACTGTTTCATCAGTCGAAGTAGAGGAATCAGTGGAATCTGTTGTACTAGAAGATGTACTACTAACAGTACGGCGACTATTGTTTAATGTAGTTGTAGGAACACATGCAACTAAGACTAAGCAAAATATAAACGGAAAAATAGTGGATTTGCTCATTATTTTCTTTACTCCTCAGTAAGCCATATCGGTCTAACCACAAGTGATCTTAGGCCAAACCTTGTCTTATACTTTAATTGTAACTTTTTGCCGTCCCATCCTGATTGATTAAATCAAGCAAAAAAAAATAAAATAGCAGAGTATTTCTAACTAGCTGATTTTTAAGAACGGAAGTAGGGTTTTATAAAATGAAAATTATAAATTTAATAATAACTTAATAATCATTATTAATTTGAGTGCCAAGAATAATTGTTAGTTAAAAGCTATAGTAAGAAGATTGTGTACTTCCATAAGTAAATGGCATGTAGCCACCATACATAGGGTTAAATCCAAATGCGCCGGGGAAATACATTTGTTGCTGCATATATTGATCATAATAAGCTTGTTGTGTGATCATATTTTGTCCATACATAACACCGTAATTTAAGTTATTTTGAAAAGACATATTTTGCATATACATATTTGCTGCAGCAGGAGCGGCAACTCGAGCAAATGGAAGGACAACAGTTTCTCCAACTCCAGGTCTCTTTTCTGTACAACTAACATTATCTCTTCCATATACGCAGTAATGACCTTTTCTAGCAGAGGCATTTCTTTGAGATCTAGAAACAAATTGCCTATACTCTCTTTGAGCTGAAGTTACAGTTGGTTCCGGCACTAATTCTCTACAGGTATCATATGCTTCGGTTAAAAGCCTATATTCTAAGCATTGAGACTGTAGCTCTAAAGTACTTAAAGCTTTCATACTTTCAATATTTGTAATATTATTAGGTGCAAGTTCAGCTAGGATATTTCCGCTTTCGCCAACCAGTGCTATTAACTTATCTGTTGGGTCCTTAAATCCACTACAGTGAGATACTTGCAGGTCAACACTTCCTTCTTCGGTACAAGTTAGTGCGATATGTTTTGCTAATGTCCTTTTGAATTTATCATAAATACCATACTCTTCCTTGTCTGTAATTTGTTTAATTTTATCATGTACAATTTCGATCCTACCTTCTAACGCGGATTTTTTTATATTAAGTGCTGTAGGGTCAGAGTTAAGAAAAGAAATACATTTTTGAAAACCCTCCTCAACTTCATCATCACTTGCGGTATGTTCTACATCAAATAGCTTAATCGGGTTGCACTTATCTCCTAAGTCTATTCCATTATTAAGCATATCTTTAAAAATTTGTCGATATAAGTCAGTTTGATTAACTGTACTTCTATAGCCATCATTGTGCTTGATAAGTCCTTCTCTTGTTAGCAGATTTAAGTCGGAAACTTTCTCTCCTGCTAGCGCCCCCTTTTGAGTTACCCATTTATTTCTTTTGCATAAAAATTTATCAATGAATGCTTTTTTCTCGTCTGGATTTGACCATAACTTAAAATGAGTTTTCTTAGGATTTTCCCTGATTGCCTCTTTTGCTTCAATTTTTTGATCAAGTGAGCTTTCAAATGCAAGAAAAGTCTGAAGATGACCTACTTGTGTATTAAGTTTTTGTTTTTGAATGCTTAATGCAGGAGACTGAGTGTCCATTGTTGTTGCAAAGGATTTGATTTCATCAATCTTTCCTTTTGTTTGAGTAATTAATTGCTTAAGGGTTGTATTTTCTCCTAAGTGATTATTGCAAGTTAACCTTTTTTTTTCCAAGCCTCCACCTGAAGAACTTAAGGATTGATCAATTTCTTTTAGGCATGAAAAATAACTTGTTAGATTTGTTGACTTACTAGATTCAACTTTTAGTTTAAGATGGTAAATGTTATTAGCTGAGTCATGAAAGCTTGCAAGGACAGCAAGTCCAGTAGTGGTGCCAGCAGTAGAATCTCCTGAGCAACCAGGTCCTTGGCAACTTAAATTATCAACCCAACTACCTAGTTGCTGATTATATTGTTCAATTTCATTATTTTTTTCTTCTGGAATTTGACCTTTGGAGGCCAATTTAAAGGTCTTCATAAAGTTTGAAATAGTTGTATTTAAGTTTCCTGAAGTTAATACCTTACTGCAAATTGCTGTAGTGGATTCATTGAGAGTGCTTTTTGTACAACTTTCATTAATTTTTTCTTTTAGGGTTACATCAGCATTTCCTGCTTCAAAATTAAAACTTGGATCATTTGCAAGTTGTTTCAAAATAAAATGCGTAGACATGATACTAGCAGTATTTTGAAGTGATCTTTCGAGGCTATTATCTCCTTCAAATAAATTTGTTAGTTGATCTGTTACACTAGTTTCATTAATACTTCCTATTTGCTCTGCAAAAGCTGTTTTCATATCTTCAATATCTGAATAAATAGCATGCTGAGCTTGAAGGGCAGAAAGCTCTCTTTTTAACTCTTTTAAATTTTTTGTTTCAGGAGGATTTTTAAGTTTGTATTGAGCTTCTTGAATATTTCTAATATCACTTTGCAGAGTAGAGCAGGATGCTGTTGGAGTTGTTGCAAAACTTGAATTTACTAATAACAAGCTTAACAGTGCAGGTAAAAATTGTTTTATCATAATCTAACTCTAGTTGAGACGTCTCTGACTATTCTAATCGACAATTTCTGTTATTAGTTAAATATTTTATTTAGGACAGTCTAAACGCCTGTTTTTAAAGACAGAGTTTACCCATGACCACCGGCCATAAATGAGGCATGTGAATTTATTTGTTTACTGATATTTTCAAGAGAGTAAAAGAACTGCTCAGATGTTTTCAAGATTTCTTCTACTGTTTTATGCTTAAAAAGATCATCTCTAAACTTTGACGCCCCTGGGTAACCTGCCGCAATCCAAACAACATGTTTTCTTAGTTGAATAAATAAAACTCTTTCTCGAGATATTGATTGTTTCATATAGAGAAGAAATTTCTCTATAACTTCAAAATGATCTCTTGGTGTGAAGATAATATCATCATCTTCTCTTATTAATGTTTCTAAAAATATAAATGGATTTCTTAAAGGCCCTCTTCCTAACATTAAAGCAGTACAATTAGTAATATTTAACCTTTCATTAATTTTAATAGAAGAATGAAGGTCACCATTACCAATAATTGGTAAAGTCGATTTTATTGCAATTTGCTCAATATAGTCCCAATCTGCAGTTCCTTTATATTGTTGCGTTCTCGTTCTGCCATGAATAGCAACAAACTCAATACCGCAATTAGCAGCAATTTGAGTAACCTGATCAGCATTTAAGGAGTTTTCATCCCACCCTGTTCTGATTTTAATTGAAACAGGAATATCTGTTGATTTATTAATAGTAGTAAAAAATTGATCAAGCTTATTAATATCTCTTAGTAATGCGGAACCACCGCCCTTAGTAACAACTTTTCTAACAGGGCAGCCCATATTAATATCAATAAATTTGGGATTATATGTTTCAACAATTTTTATAGATTTTGCCATTGCTTGCTGATCTTCACCGAAAAGTTGAATTCCAACAGATTCTTCTCTCTCATGAATTTTAAGCATTTCTAAGGTTTTCTCATTCTGGTAGTTAATTCCATGACATGAAATTAGTTCGCTAACAGTTCCTCCTGCACCTAAATTCTCCATTAGTAATCTATAAGGAGAGGTACATATCGCAGATAAAGGAGCAAGAATTAAATTTGATTTAAAATGAACATTTCCAATAAAAATTGGTTTTTGCCTCTTCTTTAATAGGTCAATTTTAGTCTGTAGTGATTTTGAAAATAATTCTAGCATAGAGTCATATAACTGAACTTGTGTCCAACTGTAAATATTGTAGGAAAAATTTTTAACTAGCAAAAATGATGAATTTATTTATAGTATTACTCCATAACTTATTTTTAGGAGAATCGAATGTTTGCTGAAGTCCCAAAGGGGCATATTGTTTTTGACTGTGACGAAACTTTAATTTCAAGTTATCAGAATGTACTAAGTGTCACAAAACAGGTGCTTTCTGATCATTTTCAACAAGATATTTCAGTTGATGAGATTAAAGAGAAGTTCTCAGCAGATTATAAAACTTTTTACTCAAATTGGGGACTTAGCTTAGAAGAAGGTGATCAGCTCAGAAAAAAATGGTGGGCAATTGCATCACAAGGAAATCATATTTATAATGTTTTCCCTGGAATGGTGAATTTTTTAGAGCAGCTTATTAACGATGGTTTTCATTTACATATCTGGACAGCAAGAGATAGATCTTCAACTATAGAAATTTTAAAAAAAGAAAATATTATTCACTACTTTTTAAATTTTTGTTGTGGTGATGATCCAGCACCAAAACCTTATCCAGAGGGACTAAAATTAATGGTTGGCGACATTGATAAGGATTTGGTAGTAGTAATAGGTGATAGTGAGATGGATTTAAAGGGAGCTGAAGTATTTGGTTGTCACTCCATTGCTGCAACTTGGGGAGATGGAATTGATCTTTCTTCTTTAAAAAAATATAAAACAAGTAAGTTTGCAAAAAAACCAAGTGAATGTTTAGAAATAATCAAAAAAATATTTAAGAATAAATAAGGAAAAAAAATGTTTGATACTTTAAGTAATAAATTTTCAGATGCTTTTAAAAATTTGAAAGGCAAAGGCAAAATTACCGAAGCAAATATAGAAGATACTTTAAAACAAGTTCGTTCGGCACTTCTTGAAGCTGATGTTAACTTTAAGGTCGTTAAAGAATTTATTAATGCAGTTAAAGAAAAGTCCCTTGGTGACAAGGTTATTAGGGGGGTTAACCCAGAAGAGCAATTTGTAAAAATTGTTCACGATGAATTAGCAGCAGTAATGGGCCAGGCAAATGAAGAAATTGACCTAGAGCGATCAGGGCCCGTTCCTGTTTTAGTAGTAGGGTTAAACGGACAAGGTAAAACAACATTTTCAGGGAAACTATCTCTTCATTTAAGAGAAAAGAAACAGAAAAATGTCCTACTCGTTCCTGCAGATACCTTTCGTCCGGCCGCAAAAGATCAGTTAATTACCTTAGCTAAAAGTATGCAGATGGATTACTTTGATTCTGACTTATCTTTAACTCCTGATAAAATTGCGACAGAAGCAATGAATTGGGCAAAGGAAAATAATAAAGATGTAGTAATCATTGATACTGCAGGTCGATTGCACGTTGATGATGAATTAATGGGGCAATTATCAAATGTCAGAACCTCCTTATCACAATATAAACCAGAAGTTTTGATGGTTGCCGATGCCATGACAGGTCAAGAAGCAGTTAACGTTGCAAAGACATTTCATGAAGCAGTTGATTTAACTGGAATTGTTCTTTCTAAAATGGACTCGGATGCAAAAGGTGGAGCAGCATTATCTATTCGCCACGTAACCGGAGTTCCAATTAAATATATTTCAACAGGTGAAAAGATGAAGGATCTTGAACTCTTTCATCCAGACCGTCTGGCCGGAAGAATTCTTGATATGGGAGATATTGTTTCTTTAGTTGAAAAAGCTGAAGAGGAGATTGACCAGCAAGAAGCTGAAAGTATGATGAAAAACCTTGAAAAAGGAAAATTTACCGTCACTGATTTTATGAAACAAATGGATATGATGTCCAAATTAGGCTCAATGTCGTCAATAATGAAAATGATTCCTGGCATGGGGGGAATGTTGAGAAATGCAGGAGATTTAACTCCGGCAGAAGACGAAATGAAACGGATGAAAATTATTATTCACTCCATGACAAAAGAAGAAAAAGACAATTATAAAATTATTAAAGAATCTAGATTAAAAAGAATTGCGAGAGGTTCAGGCAGTACAATCAAAAGTGTGGAAGACTTTATAAGTAAGTTTCGTCAAATGGAAAAAATGATGGGCGGAATGATGAATATGATGAAAGGTGGAGGCATGCCAGGAATGCCCGCAATGCCTGGGGCAAGGCAAGAAAAGCAACTTAAAAAGAAAGGTAAGAGGAAGAGTCAATGGGGCGGAGGATTTTTCAAATAACGCAGGAGGTCTTATCACTGTAATAAAATCCATATTATTGACTTATGTAAAGGTTTGAATTATTAATTTACTTTAAAAAAATGTCGCTAAGTAGGAGTAGTAAATGGTTAAGATTAGATTAGCAAGAATGGGTAGAATTCATAAACCTATCTATAAAATTGTTGCAGCAGATGCAAGAAGCCCTAGAGATGGTAAATATTTGGATGATTTAGGACAATATGATCCAAATGCAAAAGAAAGTGTTTTAATTGGATTAAAAACAGATGCAATGTCAGCTTGGATTGCAAAAGGTGCTGTTTTAACTGATACAGTTAGATCTCTATTGAAAAAAAATAATATTAAATTATAATAATTTATATTATTTTCTATTTATTAAATTATTATTTATAAAGTTGGAGTTGTAGCGATGAGCGAATTACAAGAATTAATGCAGTATATTAGTAAATCTTTAGTTGATATGCCAGAAGAGGTATCAGTTAATGAAATTGAAGGTGAACAAACAACAGTTATTGAACTTAAAGTAGATAAAACTGACTTAGGTAAAGTAATTGGAAAGCAAGGACGTACAGCAAGAGCATTGAGAACAATTTTAAATGCTGCCTCGACAAAATTGAAAAAAAGAAGTGTTCTTGAAATTTTAGAATAAATATTAAATAAAAAAAAATTATAAAAGGGAAGTGAACTTACTTCCCTTTTTTTATGCATAGCTTTCTAGTATACTTGTATAAATGGTTAATACTTCTAAACAATTTCTAGCGCTAGCAAAAGAGTTTCAGCTCGGTGATCTTCCTACTGAAACTTTTAATAAACTAACTAAAAACTTATCATTTCTAGCTAATAATAATTTATCCCAAGCACTTGAAGTATTAAAAGTTGTTGATCTACATGCATTGGATGTATTAAATAATGAAATTAATAAACTAGATTTACTACATCAATCAATATCTAAAACCATTAAAAACAATCATAAAGTTTATCTTTGTGGTTGTGGCGCCACAGGAAGGTTATCACTTTCACTAGAAACTTTTTGGAGACGAAAGTTTGCAGGTACAAACTTGGAAGAGAAGGTTGTTAGCTTTATGGCCGGAGGTGATACTGCTTTAATTAAATCCATTGAAAAGTTTGAAGATTTTCCTGAATATGGGGCACAACAATTAACAGAGTTAGGATTTCAAGAAGGTGACTTATTAATCGCTTGTACGGAGGGAGGTGAAACTCCATTTGTCATCGGAGCAACGGAAAAAGCAGTCGAGCTTAGTTCTGTTAAACCATTTTTTTTGTATTGCAATCCAGATAAAATATTATGTAATGTCGCAAAAAGATCAAAAAGAGTTATTGAAAATTCTAGGATTGGAAAAATTAATTTTGAGATAGGGCCTATGGCATTGGCCGGCAGTACCAGAATGCAAGCATCAACGATCTTACAACTAGCGATTGGTTTACCTCTCCTTTTTTTTCAAGAAGAACAAAAAATGATGAAGGAAGAGCTTTCGAAGTTAATAAATTGGTATAAAGAATTTGATCTAATTAATATAAAAAAATTAGTAGAGTGGGAAGCAGATTTAATTAAAAGTGAAAAACACTTATTTTATCAATCCGATAATAATCTAGGGATCACTATTTTAACTGATACCACGGAGAGATCACCAACGTTTAGTTTATTACCCTTTGAAAACCAACAGGATGATTCAACTGATTTATCCTTAAGTTATTTATTTATAAATGGTACACATGACTCACTCGAAGCATGGAAATTATTACTTAATAGAACTCCAAGAGCAGTGGAGTGGGATAAGACAAAAAAAGAAACATCTTTGGAACGACTATATGGTTTTGATATTAGTGAAACAATAAAAAAGAGTAGAAAAATAAAATGCGAATTAATTCAATGCTCAATGAATCATGATTTAATAAATTTAAATTGGAAAGAAAATGAAGTTAACCTGAAAATGAATAATCTTAGCTTCTTGGGAAAACAGACTTTGTTAAAAATGATCTTAAATATTCACTCTACTTTAATTATGGGAATTAATGATAGATATCAAAATAATATTATGACTTGGGTTCGGCCTAGTAATAATAAATTAATAGATAGATCGATTAGGTATATACAAATGTTATTAGATCAAAATGGAATAAAAAAAACTTATATTGAAATTACTGAAGCTTGTTTTCTATTAAAGCAAGAAATAAAAGATGATGAGTCAATCGTTTTGAAAGTCGTAGATTATTTTAAGGAATAATTTACTTTTTTGATTCATCGTCAACGGATGAATTGCTTAAACCATTTTTAAAGTTTTGTATTGATCGTCCTAATGCACTCCCTAGGAGAGGGAGTCTTTTTCCTCCAAAGAGCATTAATACAACAAATAAAATGATTAGTAATTCCCCAATTCCTAAACCAAACATAAATTCTCCTTTTACTTTGCATTTTTCTTGTATCACAGCGACGCTGCAAGTCAAGAAGGGAAGTTAGTAAATTCGAGAGAGTGAAATTGAATATTTACCAGGTGCATAATTTAAAAAACGATTTTCTTTAAGTTTTGAGTATTTAGAAGAGCTATTAGATTTACTGCAAAATGGATAGATTGTTATCCCTCCGCGAGGAGTAAATTCACCAATTACTTCAATATACTTAGGTTTCATAACTTTATTTAGATCATTACAAATTGTTTGAATGCAATCTTCATGGAAATCACCATGGTTTCTAAAGCTAAATAAATAAAGTTTTAATGACTTAGACTCAACCATTTTCTTATCAGCGATATAATTAATATAAACACGTGCGAAATCTGGCTGGTTAGTTTTAGGGCAAAGTGAAGTAAACTCAGTACAAACAAATGTAGTCCATGCAACGTCTTTTGGGTTCTTATTAGGAAAAGCTTCTAATATCTTTGGATTATAATCCTCTGGATATAGGGTTCTTGATTCTCCTAATTTTAAATCTTTTAGTTCTTTAGGTGATCTTTTTGTATAATTGCTTGCCATTTTCTCTGTCTCTTTATTGAAAACTTTGTTAGGTTACATGAGCTTTTAGCGCAAAAAAAATATCTGTGCAACATGTTATTGGTTTTTTGTAAATGAGTTATAAAACAAAGATTTTATTAGTAAATTTAGGATCACCTAAATCACCTGCCGTTGAGGACGTAAAATCCTACCTACGTGAATTTCTGGAAAATCCCAAAATTGTAAATATTAATCCACTAATTTGGAAAATAATCTTACATTGTTTTATTTTGCCATTTCGTCCCAAACAGTCGGCCAAAATGTACGAAAGAATTTGGGATGGAAGTAGCTTTCCATTAATAAAACATTCAAATGATTTTTGTGAAAAGTTAAATGAACAGTTAGGGCATAAGTTTGACATTCAAATTGTATTTTCAGTTCCCAGAGTGAGCTTGGATAACTACTTTCTTAATCAAACATTTGAAAAGAATGAGAAAGTGTTTATATTTCCGTTGTTTCCACAATACTCAAATAGTACAACTGGTCTTATCATCGATGATATAAAAAAAATATTACTGAAAAATAATTTAAAGATCAACCCAATAATTATAAATCACTTTTATCACAGTGTAGCTTTTATTAATAACAGTGTTGAATTGATTGAAGAAGGGCTGAAGAGAAATCCATCTGAGCATCTTATTCTTTCATTCCATGGAATACCCAAAAAATCAGTAACAAAATTTAATGATCCTTACTACCAACATTGCTTAGATACATTTTCTTTAATCAAGGAAAGAGTTAAGAGTATTAAGCATGAAAATATTCATATATCATTTCAGTCTCGCTTAGGTAGGCAAGAATGGCTTGGCCCTTACACCAATAATGTTGTTGATTCTTTAACTAAAAATAAAACCCATATTGCAATTTATTGTCCTAGTTTTGTCAGTGATTGCCTTGAAACTTTAGATGAAATTGGTTATGAGCTCAAAGCTAAAATAACAAGTAAAAGTAGTGAATGCACCTTAATTCCTTGCTTGAATACAAAAAATAGCTGGGTAGATAGCTTTGCTGAATTAATAGAACGACAAGTTGAAATAAAGAAAGATCAACTAGATAAAAATATAGTTTATCCAATTGCCAAAAGAGAAAATATGCAAGAAGAAGATCCGAGCAAACTAACTCCTACTGCGAAAAAGACAATTAAAATAATATTTTTAACTTTATTTTTAGATCTAATCGGTTTTTCAATCATTTTTCCACTTTTTCCTGATCTAGCAAAACATTACTTAGAAGTTGATGGTAATAATTTCTTTCTTAATTTGATCTTTGATTCTATGACTTCTCTTATTGCAACAACAGGGGCTCCTGTTGATAAATTAAGTGGAATCGTCTTGTTTGGAGGTGCTTTAGGAGCATTGTATTCATTGTTACAATTTATAGCAGCTCCTTTATGGGGAATAATTTCAGATAGAATTGGGAGAAAGCCAGTATTATTAATTTCAGTATTTGGCCTTGCCGTTAGCTACCTTCTTTGGATATTTTCAGCATCCTTTACTCTATTAATTGCAGCAAGGTTTATTGGCGGAATTATGGGGGGCAATATCTCTACGGCAACAGCAGTTATAGCAGATATAACCAATGCTAAAACGAGATCTAAGGGAATGGCCTTTATCGGAATTGCATTTGCCTTAGGTTTTATTTTAGGGCCTGCTTTAGGTGGTTTATTAAGTAAGATTGATTTAACTATCATGTATCCTGAGTTAGTAAAAATTGGAATAAATCCATTTTCAACTCCTGCTATTTTAGCAATGCTACTGTCCTTAATTAATTTATACTTATTAAAAACCAACTTTTCTGAAAGCTTACCTCTTGAAAAAAGAGGTAAGGGAAAAACATTTCGAAGCTCTAATCTCTTTTATTTAATAAGACCATTGCCGTTTAAGGGAGTTAATCTAACTAACTTTAGTTATTTTGTATTTTTATCTTCCTTTTCGGGCATTGAATTTACGTTGACTTTTCTTGCAGTAGAACGACTTAATTATACTCCCATAGATAATGCATTTATGTTTATTTTTATTGGTATTGTATTAGCATTAGTTCAGGGTGGAATTGTTCAAAGAAAGGCATCTAAAGTTGGTGAGAAAAAAATGGCAACCTGGGGAATATTTTCTACAATCCCAGGGCTAATAATTATTGCAAATGCATTTAATTCACAAATGCTATATCTAGGGCTGTTCTTTTTAGCTGTTGGTTCTTCAATGACTATCCCCTGTCTAACAGCACTGGTATCATTATATCTACCCGCAGAAGAGCAGGGTAGAGGAATTGGAATATTTCGTTCTCTGGGAGCATTAGCAAGAGTAATAGGGCCAATATTAGCATCGATTATATATTGGTATTATGGAACAAGTTTTCCATATTACTTAGGAGCATTATTCTTATTCATTCCGATTGCTCTAATCTTAAAGCTTCCTAAAATAAATCAACAACTTATAAAAGTGTAATCTTTTTAATATCATTGAGAAAAAAAGGTCAATGTGTTATTAACTAATTATGCGAATTTTAGTACTAGTTTCTTTTCTTTTTTCAGTATCAACAATTGCTCAATCAGATTTTTTCGTAAAATCGAAAGAGGATCACCAGGTTAAAATTCTAAATCAAGGTCTACCTTCTTTAGAGTTGCGTTTACAGATGATAGAAAGGGCAAACGAATCAATTGTAGCAGAATACTTTATTTATGACACAGATCCTTCAAGTAGATTGTTTAATCAGGCTTTGGCAAAAAAAGCGAAAGAAGGTGTAAAAGTTAGAGTGCTTCTTGATGCTTTTATGACAAAACCTCAAATTGATCCATTTCATTTACGTGAACTTGAACTAGCAGGGGTTGAAATAAAATTTTTCAATACGGCACCGGTGATAAGGGTAATTAAAGTTCAGTATCGAAATCACAGAAAACTATTAGCAATTGATAACACTGAAGCAATTATAGGTGGTAGAAATATTGCTGATGAGTACTTTGATTTGAGGGAAGACTTTAACTTTGTAGATCAAGAGTTATGGGTAAAAGGCCCAATTGTTGCAAATATTATGCGTACTTTTGATGTTTTTTGGGAAGCGAAACTGTCAGTCAAAGGCAAATGGCCTCGCAAACCTCGTTTAAGTGATATTAAATATCGAGTTTACACTAGTGGAATGCTAGCGGATGAACAGATAAGATTTAATGATAAATTACTCAAGAGAAGTATGAAGGCATTAAATCAAGACTTAAAAAGGTGGGAGCAACGAGATTTAGAAGCAAGGCAATTCCTAGATGTTAATAGTGATGATTTGGCATTAAGAGAAAAAGTAGCAAACTTTTCAGAACCATTGCTCTCAAAAATTACCACAGGCAGTTGCCAAGAAATCACTTTTATTTCAGACTTACCTGAGTGGGGTAAACGGTCGAGAAAAAGAAGGAAATTAAAATATGAAATATTTAAAAGAATGGAAGAGTCTAAGCAAAGACTTTATATTGATTCACCTTACTTTATTACTGATAGAGAATCAAAAAAAGTCTTAAAAAGAAGTTTTTCTAAAGATAAAAAATTAAGACTGATTACAAATGGTCTATTCTCAACTGATGCAATCTATGTTAACGCTGTATTTAATTCTTCAATCTTAAAATGGATCAAAAAAGGTCTCGATGTAAATACTTATCAAGGATTTCTTCCTGATGATTATCCTGTTTTATCTGATGAAATTAAAAATGCAAGATGGGGGACTCATTCTAAAAGTTTTATCTTTGATAATAGTTTTTTAGTTGGCAGTTATAACTTTGATCCTCGTTCAAGTTTATATGATATGGAGTTGGCAATATTTTGCGATGGCTCCCCTAAATTATTAGACGAAATGCTTACTATGTTTCAGCAAAAGATAGAAAAAAGTAATAATCTTAGTAGCAGGAAAGATATCAATAAATATAAATTTAAAAAAATTAAGTTTAAAAAAGTATTAGCGTATTATCTTGTTAAACCATTTGCTCTCTTATTAAGAAATCTCCTTTAGAGTTCTCGACCTTTTGTGTACATTAAAAACCTCATTAACATAAGCTGAATAATTGTGTTTTGTTGTACTTCTTTTCACATATGATATAATACGATTTACTGAATAATGGAGAAAAGAGTTGATTAGTAGTTTAATAAGTTATTTTAACAAACATATACAATTGATAGTTTTATTAATAATTTCTTTAATATCGAGATTACTTTACTTGTATTTTAATCCATTGATAGTAGGTGATGCGGTTACTTATTGCACGGAAAGTAAATTATTAGCAACAGGAATGTCAGATCTAATAAATCCTTTTTGGTTTGGAATTCATTACTATTGGATTGCTTTAATTCATAAGGTTATTCCATCGGATATAATGTTGTCATGTAATATCTCGAGTTTAATACCATCTTTATTAATCGTTTTTTTTGTATATATTATGCTCAAAAAAGTTGTTTCGGAAAAAGCATTATGGCTAATTGGAATTTCATTTGCGGTGCATCCGAGAATGGTGGAATATGCAGCAAATGCTTACCCATCATCTTTTTACCTATTATTAGCAATCATAGGTATTAGTTCATTAATTTTAAGCTATAAAGAATTAAAGATTAAGTATGCTGTTATATTTGGTTTGGCATTTGGGTTATTATTTTCAAGTAGAACTGAAACTTCAACCTTGTTTATTATGTTAGTTTTTACTTCTGTTATCTTTATCTTTTTTAAATACAAAATTCCTTTCTTGAATGGACAATCTAATAAAAAACTTGTTAATTATTTTGTTTTACTTCCAGTCGTTTCATTTTCATTCTCCTATTTATCATTTCTTACAATTACAAATTATTTAATAAAAGATTATAACGTATTGTCAAAAGGAGGAAATTTTTCAATTAATCATACGACTTATTCGGATATTGGAAATCTAAAATCAGACTTTTATAAAGCAACTTTTACTAAAGATAAGTCTGTAAAAGAACAAAAAACCACTAACTTATCAAAAATAATAATTAATTATATTAGTTTCTTTTTTAGACAAGGTTTATATTCCTCTATTAAAATATTTTTATTTAAAGTAGTACTTAACCCACTTTTTCTTTTTATGTTATACTATCTCTATTGGAGCAAAAAACATAAGAGTTATGACTTACTTTTAATGCCTCTTTATATTTCATTTATCTGGCCTTTTTTACTTTTCTCTTTCTTTTGGGTTGAACCACGTTATTTATTTATTGCTATCTTTCCTGCTATTGTTATTGGTGCTGTTGGTTTAGAAAAGTTTTTAAATTTGGATTCGATAAGTTCAAAAATGAAAAGTGTTAATTTAAAATCTATTTTTATTACCTTAGTAATAGTAAGTTCTTTATCTGTTGCTATTTATCAAAATCGGAGAATGAGTAAAAAACTTGGATTTCAGTTAGAGCTTTCGAATTGGGTTAAAAATAATTTATCAAAGAATGAAAAATTTTTTGGAGATGGATATGGTTATGCAAAATATACTGGATTTTACTCAAATAGATTACATAAGGTAAGACCATGGATGGACTCTTTATTCGAACTAGAAAATTATTTAATAGAAAATAATGTAAAATGGGTTATTTTTTATCAGGAAGCAGTTAAGCAATTGAATCCTGAATTATTAAATGTATTTACCGAAGGAATTAATGGTTATATAAAAGTTCATGAACTAGTTGATAATTATACCGGAAACCTTATTCAAGTTTACAAAATAGATAAAAATAAATAATTTTGTAATTATTTATATTAAAAATCACATAAAGATCTTATTCTTATGGATTAGTCAATTTATTGATCATAAGAAATGATAGATTTAGCAAATTTATTATGTTATTAGAATAAAATACAAATAAAGCAAGGGACTTAACTAGTGAATGTCGAAGACCTACCTAAAAAAATGAAATTTTTAGATATTGAAGTTAAATGGAAAAATGACTGGGAAGAAAAATTAATTTATAAATATGACCCAAATACTTCAAAAGATAATACTTTTATTGTAGATACTCCACCTCCAACCGTCTCTGGTTCACTACATATTGGACATGTTTTTAGTTATACTCAAACTGATATTATAGTTCGATTTCAACGTATGTCTGGAAAAAATATTTTTTATCCTATGGGGTGGGACGATAATGGACTTCCAACAGAAAGACGAGTTCAGAATTTATATGGAGTTAAATGTAACCCAAGTATTTCATATGATTCCTCTTGGAAGGGTATAAAAACTGAAAAACTCAAAAAAGATCAAATAGATATTTCTAGACAAAACTTTATAGAGCTTTGTAGTGACCAAACAAAAGAAGACGAACTAAAATATGAAAATCTTTGGAGATCAATGGGAGTTTCTGTTGATTGGGATCAGCAATATGAAACAATCAGTAAAGAGTCTCAGTTAATTTCTCAATATTCATTTTTGGATTTAGTTGATAAAGAAAAAGTTTATAGTACAGAAAGCCCTACTATGTGGGATATAACTTTTCAGACGGCTGTCGCTCAAGCTGAAGTTGAAGATCGAGAAAAAACTGGCCGTTTTTTTGATATTAGATTTGCCGTAGATGGTGGAGAAGAATTAATTATTGCTACAACCCGTCCTGAATTACTACCAGCTTGTATTGCTGTAGTTGCTCACCCTGATGATATAAGATATCAACATTTGTTTGGTAAAAATGCCGTTACCCCATTATTTCATGCCGAAGTTCCAATTCTTGCATCTGAACATGCTGATCCTGAAAAGGGCACAGGAATATTAATGATCTGTACATTTGGTGATTCAAGTGATGTTGATTGGTGGAAGCAGTCTAAACTACCAATTAAGCAAATTGTGGGCCGTGATGGGAAAATACTACCAGTCCATTTTGGCAAAGGAAATTTTTCTAGTAAAAACCCCGAACTTGCTCAAGAATTTTATTCTAAGCTAGAAGGTAAGTTTCTTTATAAATTAAAAAATACTGTTGTGGAAATGCTTACCGATAAAAGAGCATGTTTTCTCAACAAAGGTTCAGCTTTAATAGGTGAACCAAGGGAAACACAACAAGCAGTAAAATTTTACGAAAAAGGGGACCTTCCTTTAGAATTTGTTCCAACTCGTCAATGGTTTATTAAGATTTTAGATCATAAAAATGAATTATTAGAACAAGGCAATAAGGTACAATGGCACCCTTCACATATGAAAAATAAATATGATCAATGGGTAAAAGGAGTAAATCAAGATTGGTGTATTTCAAGACAGAGATACTTTGGTGTTCCTTTTCCAGTTTGGTATCCCTTGGATCAATCTGGAAATCCTAAATATGATGAACCAATGATTGCTGATAAAAAGGATCTGCCAATTGATCCCATGTCTCAAGTACCTTCTGGTTATTCAGAAAGTCAGAGAGGAATGCCAAATGGGTTTATGGGTGATCAAAATGTAATGGATACTTGGGCCACATCATCAGTTTCACCACAAGTTTCTTCCAAATGGGGAATTGATTTTGAAAGACATAAAAAATTATTTCCAGCGAATTTACGTCCACAGGCGCATGAAATAATAAGAACATGGGCATTTTACACTATTGTTAAATCTTATTATCACGAAGGTGTTATTCCTTGGGAAAAAGCGGCAATAAGTGGATGGATTGTAAATCCAGATAAGAAAAAAATGAGTAAGTCGAAAGGTAAAACAGTTACCCCCGAAACCTTAATTTCTGAGTATTCAGCTGACGCAATTAGATACTGGGCCGGAAAGGCAAAGCTTGGAGTGGATACTATTTATGATGAATCTGTTTTCAAAGTAGGTAAACGACTTTGTATGAAGATCTTTAATGCTTCTAAGTTTGTCATGATGCAAATTAAGTCAGGTGAGTATCGTAAATCAGACATTACTAACCCATTAGACTTAGCAATGTTAAAGCAATTATCTAGTGTCGTTGAAAAAGCTGGAAAAGACTTTCAAGGTCTGGACTATGCTACAGTATTAATGGATGTAGAAAGTTGCTTTTGGAACTTTTGTGATCATTACTTAGAGCTAGTTAAAGGAAGAGCATATAAATTGAGAGATACCCCTGATGGTAAATCTGCTCTTGCAACCCTAGAATTATCATTGTCATGTTTTTTAAGATTGTTTGCACCATTTTTGCCATTTGTTACAGAAGAAGTTTGGTCTTGGCATTTTAATTCAACTGTCCATTTATCCAAATGGCCGTCGGTAGAAGAATTTAATGATATTAAATTAGACGGAGTTAGTTGTGAGTTTGAATTAGCAAAAGAAGTATTAGGTAAAATTAGAGGAGAGAAGACCACTGCTCAGAAATCACTTAAATGGCCGGTTGAAAGTTTGAATATTGCAGGAGAGAAAAATAATTTAAGTTTACTTGAAACTTTAATGCCTGATATTTGTTTAGCTGCGAATCTTAAAAATAATCAATTTAATTTATCTGAAAAGAAACCAGAAGAAGATAATTATTTTGCCGTAGATATAGTTTTATCTGAAACTAAAGAGTAAATGCAGCGAGAAATTTGTTAAAATTCTTATAGTTTTTATTTACAGAGTTGATCATTGCAATTTGTTTTTCGCAATAGTTACTTTTCTTTGCTATTAAATATATCTTACTAATATTAATACTCTAAAAAACAATGAGTAATAAAACATTAAATTAAAGAATGAAATCAGTTACTTAATGATATAATTATAATAGGTGTATATGTCGATATGAAAGAGCATGTGAGCTTACTAATGGAAAGGTCATTTATGTCATCAGGACGGAAGATATTAACTATATTATTATTCTCTATAAAATTAGCAATTGCCTAGGATAGTCAAGGTGAACCTGACAACTATGTTGAGTGTTCTCAAGAAATAAGACAGACAGAAATACAACAAATCACATCTTTATTTTCTTCTTTTAACAATATAAAAAGAAAGAATGGAGTTAATTGCTATCAACCAAATAAAGCAGGAAGAAATATTCTTGATCGAAAAACGTCACTAGAAGAATTAATTAGGTTATCTAAAGTTATTGAAAAAAAATATAAAGGTTACTTACATATTCCAAAACATTATGAATGCCTTGAAGACAAAATTGCCTTTCTCGTATCAAAATTAGATATTCTTAAAAAGGAAGATCGTTCTACCATTAAATGGCTATTTAAAGGAAAGGGAGCTCCTCTACTAAGTTTATATCAGGAAGCAAAGTTCCCTATGGGTACTAAGTATATTTGGGGTGATGCTTCAAGTATAGGATCATCACCATTAGATAAACTCGGTAGGCTTACCTATGAATGGGAGCAAGAAGAAAAAGGGCTAGAATTCATTGATGGTGCACTTTGGCACAAAGCTGCTCCTCAAATTAAAATTATTGTTGAAGATTACCCAATCTCTATTGTAGATCAAGATACTAAAGTAGCTATTTATAATGCACTAAAGAATGGAAATATATTAGATGCAGATGCAATGATTGATGAGTCTATATATGCATATTCCACTCGAAACAGTAGATCATCAGATGGTACAGGTCGTATATCGAGTGACTTAAGCATGGTAGCATCTTTAAGATTAAAATACCTAACCAACATTCAGTCTTATTTAAAAAAGAAAAAAAGTAGTATACCTCCTGAAAAACGAGATTTTCCAATATATAAAAAAATAAATAATTTATTGAGAGGTGGTTTTGGTCGTTTTTATAGTCAATCAAATGGAAAAAGAAGAATTTCAATAGGCCAACAAATAAAAAATCTTAAAAAACAAATTTAAAATTATTAAAATAATTTTAAATTTGTTGCTAAAATAAAACTAAAGATAAAAATTAAAAACAGCTAGAAATTGATCAAACTTTTTATTGTCTTTCTCAATAGAATTAATAATTGTATAAGTTGAGTTAAGGTTATTCTGACTGCCCCAGCATTTTATTTCTTGTTCTGAAAAACCATGGTGATGAACCCCTATTTTGTTACTATCTGAATGAAATGTACCATCTTCTTTTGTTAAATCCACAATAAGTATTTGACCTTCTTTGGATAGAAGTTTTGTGAGAAATCCTAAAGTTAACTCAGGCTTTTCTAGATGATGAAAAGTCATAGAGCTAATAATTAGATCAAACTTTAAATCAGTTGTGAAATCTTTAATATCACCATTAAATGAACTAATATTTGATTTAGCTTTGGTCTTTTGGTTAAAAACTTCTATCATTCCAACTGATGTATCTACTCCAACTAAATTGCTTGCTAGATGGGAAAACTCCAGACCAAATAACCCAGTTCCGCAGCCAAAATCAAGAATATTTACTTTATTTTTGATTGAAATTTGTTCAATAGTTTTTTTTGCTAAAACCTTCATTAACTTGATTTTTTCTGGTGAATCCCAGCTATTTGCAATTTTATTAAAGTGATTCATATTATATCCCAGAAATAATACTTACTTTGCAATCCAGACTGTAATAGGTGTAATAACAGCCGCTTACATGGTCTATTTAACTAATTATATCTTATAAACTTACCGAAACATTGTACATGAATTTTTTATCTAAATTATTATTAATCATAGTGATGTTTCAACTAAGCCTAGGTCCATTGGTAAATCAATTTGATAATAAGTATATTACTCCAATTAATTGGACATTATTTAATCAAGCAAGTGCAGCTCCTCAAGTCTTTAATCCAAATGATACTGAAGGTGCTCAAAGTGTAACTGAAAATTATTTATCCACTGCAATTCTTTTAGCAATTGGTCTTGTTACAAAAGTTTTAGTTAAAAATTTAAGACAAGCAAGCCCTGATACTTACTTGTTTATTATAGGAGGGGTTTTATATTTTATTTCTGAATTAAAAACCTTTAGTGATATTAGCGATAATAAGACATTTGAGTATGACCCTGATGATTTATCCCAGAGAGATATCACAATAGCTGCAATTGAAGAGCAAGAAAGAACTAGTGGTGAAATTGTTAAAATTGCAACTTGGAAATTAGGGTTTCAATTAGCAGCTGAAGCAGCTTTCTTAGCTGCAACTGGGTTAAGTATTATGCAATATATTGAAGTTAAGAAGCGCTGTACAGCTCAAGGAAGACCATTTGTGACAGCTGCTCTTAGTGAGCCAGAAAAATTGAGAGCTAGTTGTGATGGATTAATAGTCAGAGAGGATCCACAGCATGAGAATGCTCCACGAGCTTTTGATCCTTTACAAAATAACTTTGCATGTAAAAAACCTGAAAACTGGGAGCTAGCAAAATGTAAGGCCTTATGTTACGAAAAAGTTGCGTTGGTAAAAGCAGACTTAATGCAATCGACTGCAGCTTTCAGACAAGTTTGTAGTCAAGAAGAAATGATGACGGTACCTTCAACTGAAGTTCAAGAACAACTTGAAAGAGAAATATTAAATAAGAGTGCAGATCAAACTTGTCGTCTAGGTGACGATTATTGCCCCTTTATGATTCCTGACCCTCCTCCTGTCATACCTACTGATCCAAGTACCTTTTTTGATCAAAGCAAGCTAGAGGATACTTTTTATACATATTTTTATCATAAATTTATAATTGAATTTGATAATTTAGTTCTTTCTGATGCAAATGCTGCTGCTGGATGTCCAGGAGTACCTGATGCAATGTTGGAAAAATTTGCAATGTCAGTTGGGAAATCGTTATCAGGTGGTGTTTCACAAATGTATGGAAAAGCTGCATCAGGAGTTGACTCCGTAATGGGATCAAATGGTGCAGTAAGTGTAGAAGCAACTATTATCGGGAAAACTATTTGGAAGGAGATGCATGAAGAGCTAGGAGAAGCTGCTGCTAAAAAAGTTATGGCATCAGCATGCTCAAGAGCACAAAAAGTCATAGCAAAACAAGCAGCAAAAGCTGCTGCTAAAAAAGCGGCAACGAAAGTTGGAATATTAATTGCTAGGGCAGCAGCATCAGGTGCTTTAGCATTATCTGTATGGGCCATTCCGTTTGCGGCAATTAGTGTTTATTTTACCCTGAGAGATATATATGGAATCTTAAAATTCTTACATACAACCTCTGTAGGTAGGAGACAAATGAGTAGTACTATGAGGAACACATATTATTACCTTGATCCAGTTTTTGGAATGATTTTAGATATTCAAAATGCATGTCGCTATAAAGGTTTATTAAAAAATGGAGATGAAGGTTATTTATATTTAAGACCAATGAACTGTAGTCTTGTTTCAAATTTAGATTATGATGCTGAAGAAGTATTTTCTATCGCTGAAATTCAAGAAGAAGTAGTAAGTTTTTACTCTTATCAGAATAACTTCCAACATAAAAATAATAATAGTTGGATTGCGGAAATAACAAATCCTATATTACCTGCTTATGCTGAAGATGGAGGGTTTTCAGGTAACACTTTATTGAAATCAGGAGCAAAAATAGCAGGCGGTGCTTTACTAATGATGGCACTTTCTAAAATGTTTGGAGAGGTAATTGAGAAGTGGATTTATAATCCCAAAGGAAGAATGATAATGTTTGGAGCTATTTCCGGCCTTACTGCTACATCAATAGCTTCTATGTCCGCTATTCTCGTTAAATCAAAAGAAAATTTGAAAAATGTACAATCTATTAAAGACTCGCTGATAAATGCAAAAAAAGAAGGTGAAGGTACCCCAATACTTGATACTAATGAGGAAAGTGTAGAGCAAGAAGATTCAACATCGTTAATTGATCAGAGTATTTTCCTTGAAAGTTTTACAAGTGAGGACAAATTAGTAATTAATTCAATTTTTAGTTTTAATATTATTAATGATGCCTTTGCAAGTAGTCTTTCTTTTGGAGTTGATTATAAAATCCCTTGTATTACAAAAGAATTACGAGGTAATAAAAGATGTTATCCCACAGATCGTGCCATGAGAAATATGTTAGGGCCTATGAGGTATTCTAATTACTCATTAATTAAAAAAGATATTGATTTAGTTGCTAAAATAGGAAAAGGAATTTCAAATAAAAAAGGTATTAGTGATCAAGTAGGTTATATGATTGCAGATCTTGGAACAAAAACAGATCACTTAAAACAAGTTAACAAAAAGTTAGAAAAGGTAGTTAATCGTAAAAAACGTCAGCTAGGAGAAAAACAACTTGATTTTGAAAAACTTCATAAATCATTCATTGGAGGACTTGTATCTAAAGCAAAAAATTACTTAAAAAAGAATAATATTTCGTTAGAAGAAATATTTTCAAATAGAAAAACACCTGTAACTACAAATAAAGCACCAAGAGGTAAACAAACAGAAGAAGATATAAAAAATATAGTACCTAGCGTAGAGACACAAAATGACGTCATTTCAGGCATTGATAAAGAAAGAAAGGATATTCAAGGTATAGAGGTTAAAGCAGAGGAGCATTATGACTTTAAAGGTCTTGATATTGAAACAAGGAGAGAATTATCTATCTTTAAAGTAATTTCTAGAAGGTATATTTTGAATCCAGAATTATTTGAGTAATTTAACTATTAATTACAGTCATTCTAATATTTGTTTAGCTGCAAACCTCAAAGAAAATAAATTTAATTTATCTGAAGGGAAGTATCAAGAAGATAATTATTTTGCTGTAGATGTAGTTTTATCTGAAACTAAGGAGTAAAAACAGATAGGAATTGGTCAAACCTCTTATCATTTTTTTCAATAGAATTAATAATTGTATAAGTTGAATTAAGGTTATTTTCACTGGCCCATAGTTTTATTTCTTGTTTTGAAAAACCATGGTGATGAACCCCCATTTCTTTACTGTTTGGGTGAAATGTTCCATCTTCTGTAGTTAAGTCTACAATCAGGATTTGACCTTTTGTTGTTAAATGTTTTTTGAGTAATCCTAAAGTGAACTCAGGCTTTTCCAGGTGATGAAAAGTCATTGAGCTAATAATTAAGTCAAATTTTAAATTAGTTTTGAAATCTTTAATATCACCATTAAATGAAAAAATATTTGATTTGTCTTTTGTCTTTTGATTAAAAACTTCTATCATTCCTTCTGAAGTATCTACTCCGACTAAATTGCTTGCTAGATGGGAAAACTCCAGTCCAAACAAACCTGTTCCGCAACCAAAATCAAGGATACTTACTTTATTCTTGATTGATATTTGGTCAATCGTTTTTTTTGCTAAAATCTGCATAAACTTAATTTTCTCTGGTGAATCCCAGTCGTTTGCAATTTTATTAAAGTGATTCATATTGTGCCCAAAAGTACCCTCTAATTTCTCCTGTTTTATATCCAATGGCCTGGTCAGAGGGATAGAGTTCATTAATTGTACTGTGTAAATTCTTTGAAATATTTTGCCCATGGCATTTTAAGCATACACCTTGAGTTTTTATAGGCATTAATATGCCTCGTTTCGTGTCTGAAATATTTACTGCTATAAATTTATTTTTAATTTTTTTTGTTTCAAATTCTTGAATATATTTTTCCATCCATCTTTGGATCTTGTTATTGGGGTTTCTTAGTCTTCTACTTACTCTACCAACTTGGATAATTTTATTTGAAATCTTAGATGTTATTTTTGTAGCTTTAGTATTGCAGACTTTAACAGCTTCTTGCGGATTGATCTTCATCGCTTTGATTAGTTCGGACTTTAAATTTTCCCCAAGCTTTTTAATATGATTCATGGCTTCTTTTTCTGTGGCTTTAGAATTAATTGAAAAAAAAAGTGTTAAGATAAGTATTGTCACTTTCATAGATTTATCCTTATGAGTCAGCATTACATATATATTTAAAAATGAATATAATTATCCATTTTGAAAATTACTTACCAATTTTAAAAGTTTTGTCTATAATAAACTTTGAGACTTTTTTTGAAATTTTAGGAGTGAACTTTTTTAATACGTAAAGTGCATTTCCATTTACAGTTGGCCAGATTTCAGTTTTCCCTTGCTCTAATGCAGCGATAGTGTTTGATACGCATTTTTCAGGGGGTGTTGCTATTCTTACTAGATACTCGGGACACCCATCTTTTTCTCCTGCTTTCATGATGTTTGTTTCAACAAGACCAGGTGATACAAGTACTAGTTTGACAGTCGACTTTTTCATTTCTAGTTCAAGTTGAACTGATTGAGTAAAACCAACGATAGCAAACTTGCTAGTAGTATATGAAGTTAAGACAGGGGAGGGAACATGCCCTGCAATTGATGAAAGATTAACAATAGTACCTTCTTTTTTCTCTTCCATTTTTTCAATCCAAAAACGAGTAGCATTGACAAGTGCCATAAGATTGATATTAATCGTTTCGTCAAACTCTTCTGGGGAAATTTGAGAAAAGCTTTTCATATAGGCAATACCAGCATTATTAAACCAGTACTTAGGGACTCCAAAATGTTGATAGATCTCATTACAAACTTTTAACAAATTATCTTGTTTTGAAATATCACAAGTGTAGCTATGGAAGTGTCCTTTATAATGATCTTCCATTTTTGAAAGCTTATCTTGATTAATGTCAATGCCAATTACTTGAAATCCTTTTTTGATAAACTGAGTAGTAAACTCAACTCCCAATCCACCTGCGGAACCAGTTATTGCAACAAATTGTTGATTGCTCATTTGAATATTCCCATTACTTTAATTACATCTTTTAATGATTCTTTTATATTTGTTTTCTTTGGTTCAGGTGTTTTTATATCAAATAATTTTACAATTTGCATTGCTGAATAAATGGCATCATTATGAAGCCCGTAGCCAAAGTGACTACCACAATAATAAGAATTTTTAATCCCATTCAGAGTTGGCATTTCTTGAGATATTTTAGTCGAATCAAAAGTAAACATCGGTGTTCTAAGTGTTGTTTCAAATTCAATTAAATCTTCTCTAACTTCAAAGTTTGGATGTTGAGAACTAATTAAATCACAATCGTCAGAGACTTGTGGCTCAAATCGAATAGCACCATTTACAGATGTGTCTATTTTTCCATTATCATTAATCGTATAAAGATAGGTATAAGCTTGAATTAAATCTCTAGCAGGGAAATGAGAATGATCTCGGTGGACTAGTATTTTGCCTTCTTTATACTTCCAAACTCCTAAGAGTTCTTGTTCTTTCTCAGTAGGGGATTCAAGTAAAGCAAGAGCATGGTCTGCATTACAGGCAAAAATAACCGCATCAAATTTTTCTTCTTCTCCATTATGCATTTTAACAATAACGTAATCATCGTTTCTGATTACAGTTTGGATTGTTGAATTAAGTTGAATTTTATTTTTAAAAGTATTTGCCATTGCATTAATATATGACTTTGTCCCTTTTTCAACCGTAACAACAGAAAAAATTGATTTAGGTGAAATTACATCATTATGGACTTTTAACTTATTAATAAAGAATTCAGCAGGTGTAGATAATACTTCTTCTGCCGACATTGAAGATAGTAAGCATAATGAAAATATTAAAAATAATTTAGAATTACCTTTAATATGACTAATCTGATTAATACAATCATTTAGAGTTAATCCCTTAAGCTTTCCTTGATCAAGGAGCTTTTCGGCCTCCTTAATGCCCTTGAATAAATCATATAAGCTTTTTAAATTTTTCATTTTCATCATATCAAAGCCTTGTGTAAGACCGGCTTTGATACTTGGAGTTAGGTAAAGCCCTTCATTAGTATCTAAATTATGCATGCTCATAAACGTATTCGAGCTTAAATGTGTTTTTAAATTTAGTTCGTCTAATAGAGCAAAAAAATCACCATAACCTTCTTTACCAAATGCTGCGACAGCAATATCAGCTTCATTTCCATCAGATGTATCAATACTGTATGCATTTCCTCCTAAACGATTCTCTTTTTCAAATAATTTAATATTATGTTTACGATTGAGGTAATAACCACAGGTCAGCCCTGCTATCCCACCACCAATAATAGCAATGTTTTTTGTCATAAACTATCCTTCAAGTTTCAACACTCCCTCGCAATGAGGAGTGGATAAAGCATGTAGTTGTTGTTTTATATTTAGTTGTTTGATTTGAGTTGCAAGTTGGTGGTTGCCATATCTAATATTCATAGATGGCCAAAGTAAGCCCATTCCTTTCTCTACTTGGTTTAGTTTAAGGACTGCTTTATTAGAATAATCATTTGGATTGATATAAAGTGATATGTCTAATTTATTTAATTTTGAATTTTGTTTGCAATGTTTTGTCTTTAGGTTTTTAAACTGAACTTCAATGACCATTTCAAGGTTACTTGGGTCTCTTAGAGTAAAAATTCGATGATCTCCTGTATTTCGAACACTAATATCCATTAATGTTTTAGGAAAATTTAATATTTTAGTACCCCCTTCATAAGAAATTTGAGTGCTAACAGGAAGATGCAGGACATAAGCATTAAAGTTTAAGTTTAGGGATGAATATATTGATTTTATTGGGCCGGGTAAAATGCCAGTTGGAGGATGGATAATTGCAGCAATTGCAATCTCAAAATACGGCCCAATATCTGTATCTATGTACTCAATACAATAAATCCCAAGCATTGTTTTATTAAATGGTAGCTTTATAATTGAAAATTCTTTTGGTACCTGAGATAGAACTGACTCATAGTCAGCTAGAAATATTCCACCCGAAATATTTGCATCATAAATGAACATTGGTGACTTACCTTGAAATTTTCCAAAAGTGATTTCTTTTTGAGTGATGTCTGAAAAAAAGTTAGATAACATTGAATATACCTTGTTCGATCAGTTTATATTGAGGTAATCATTTTACTAATCTTTTGAGTAACGAATTCTCTAATAATCTTCTCTATATTTATGTATTTGTTCATATTTCAATATATTATCATACGAGTTTCTGACATGAAAAGTCTAAGCGAGACAATAATTGACAATAAATTCCGAAACGTATAATTCCCTAACATGAATAATTTAGATTTATTATCGGATTCTTATAATTACGATTTACCAACTCACTTAATTGCAAATAGACCATCACCAAGGCGCGATACTTCCCGTCTCTTAGTGTATAAGAAGTCCGAAGATAGATTAATAGATACTATTTTTTTTGATTTGGATAAATATTTACCAGAAAATTCAATGTTGATTGCTAATCAAACTAAAGTATTTCCATGTAGATTAGTTGGACAGAAAAAAACTGGGGGAAAGTGTGAGGTATTTATTTTATCTCTTGAGAGAAAGGATAATAGTTACCATTGCCTGATTAATACTAACGGAAAAAAACGTATAAACGATAAATATTTATTTAATAATAAAACTTTTATTGCATCAATCTCAGGTATCAATGGAGATGGGACATTTAATTTAGAGTTCGAAGGTGATAATCTTGAAAACTACTTAGAAAAGTTTGGTAAAATTCCTTTGCCTCCATATATTCGAGAAGGGAATTCGGATAAGCAGGATATCAATGATTACCAAACTATTTACGCTAAGCATCTTGGCTCAGTAGCAGCTCCAACTGCAGGGCTGCATTTTACGCCAGAAGTGCTCTCCTCATTGAAAAGAAAAAATATAGATAAGGGATTTGTTTCTTTACATGTAGGGATGGGAACTTTTGCAACCGTAAAAGATCAAAATATTAATGATCATAAAATGCACTCTGAAAAATACTTTATTGAACAAAGTCAACTAACAAAGATTTCTAATGCATACGTTAATAACAAACAAATAATAGCAGTTGGTACAACTTCTCTTAGAGTGTTAGAAAGTTCATTTGAAAAAATCAATAGCGGTAAATTTTCACCTGATGTTATCAATACAACAAATATTTTTTTACATCCTGGTAAAGAAATTAAGTCAATTAATGGATTAATTACAAATTTTCATTTGCCAAAATCTACACTTTTGATGTTAGTTAGCTCTTTAATAGGAAGAGAAAAAGTATTAGAAATCTATAAGCATGCCATCGAGAAAGAGTATCGATTTTTTTCATACGGTGATGCGATGCTGCTATTGCCCTAACCGGAAGTAAAAATGCAAAAAAAAATTTTTAAGCTTGAAGGCCAAGACGGAAATGCGAGAGCTGGTACTGTTGTAACAGAACATGGAGAAATTCAAACTCCTGTTTTTATGCCTGTTGGCACAAGGGGAACAGTTAAGTCTTTGACTCAAAATGACCTGGAAAGTCTTGATGCCAGTATAATACTTGGAAACACGTATCATTTGTTTTTACGCCCTGGTCATAAATTAATAGAAAAGGTCGGAGGAGACTTGCACGGGTTTATGTCTTGGAAAAAGCCTATCTTAACAGACTCTGGAGGTTTTCAAGTTTTTAGCTTAACAACCTTAAACAAGGTATCGGAGGAAGGTGTTATTTTTAGATCTCATCTCGATGGATCGAAACATTTGATTGGCCCTGAAGAATCAATGGATATTCAAAAATCTCTTGGTAGCGATATTGTAATGGCATTCGATGAATGTCCAGCATTGCCTGCGACTAAGGAAAGATTAAGTCAAAGCATGGAATTAACATTGCGCTGGGCGAATAGGTCTCGCAATTTTCCTTTGCGAGATTATCAATCTTTATTTGGAATTATTCAGGGTGGTCTGCATCTTGATTTGAGAACTGAATGTATGGAAAGATTGAAGGAAATGAATTTTGAGGGATTAGCTCTTGGTGGATTATCAGTAGGTGAAAAAAATGAAGAAATGGTTGAGTTTTGCCAAAACTTTGTTCCTACAATGCCGCAAGAAATGCCAAGGTATTTAATGGGAGTTGGAACACCTTTAGATATATTAATGGGTGTTAAAAATGGTCTCGATATGTTTGATTGTGTTTTACCTACTAGAAACGCTCGAAATGGACAATTTTTAACTGCAGACGGCCCTTTAAATATCAAAAACGAAAGATTTAAAGAAGATAATTTACCTCCTGATCCAGATTGTACATGTCAAGTCTGTGACAGGTATTCTAGGTCATATATTAGGCACTTAGTTACAGTAGGGGAGTACCTCGGTGGTCAATTGGTAAGTTACCATAACGTGCATTTCTATCTACAAATGATGCGCGACGCAAGAGTGGCAATTTTACAAGGTAAGTTTGACGAATTCTACGATATCTTTTATAAGAAGTACAAATCAAATCAGTGGGGAGCAGCTAAGTAATTAGTTTTTTTCGCTGCAAAAACAACCATTTAATAAGGACTAAATATGCTAGATCTACTAATTAATTCAAGTTTTGCTCAGGAAACTGCTGCAGGGGCTCAACAACCTAACCCTATGATGAGTTTTTTACCATTTGTTTTTATATTTTTTATCTTTTATTTTCTAATGATTAAACCACAAAAAAAGAAGCTCCAAGAAGAGCAAGTGATGTTAAAAGCACTCACAAAAGGCGATGAAGTTTATACAAAATCGGGTATTTTAGGAACAATCTATGGCCTAACTGAGAAACTTGTTACTCTTGAAGTTGCCCAAGGTGTAAAGATGAAGGTACTAAGGGCCAACATCGCTGGTAAATCTGATGTTTTATTTGAAACAAAAGAAACTAAAAAGTAGGTAAAGATGTTTGGACTTGGAGCAGGTGAATTATTTGTAATTTTTGCTTTAGCGCTTATCTTGATAGGCCCTAAAAAACTACCTGAGCTTGCAAGAGGGCTAGGTAAGGCAATTAGAGAGTTTCAAAATACAAAAAATGACTTTCTCCAAGAAGTTCATAAACCAAATAACAATGACCAAAAGTTAGAAACTGGTCAGACAGCGGAAGACCAATCTCAAAAATCAGAACATCCAACTAGTTAACTAATATTTATTTTGCCACGATCTAATGCTAAAGACCTTGCAATTTCGTAACGATATCCAATATAATTTCCCTAAATTACTTTAAACTCACTTTTGTAAAACTAAGAGGTATTTGAATGAAACGAAGCTGGTGGTATCGGTTTACTTTTATGTTGGTTATTGTTGTGATTTCAGTTCTAACAATTTTACCAACTGCTTTTAATTATGACGAAGATGGAAGTTATCCCATTAAATCAAAAATTAACCTTGGTCTGGATTTGCAAGGTGGACTTTATATGGTTCTTGGAATCGACTTTAATAAAGTTTATAGTGATGAAATTAGAGGGTATATAAAAAAAATGGAGTATGTCTTACAGGATGAGGACATTAAAGCAACTATTGGAAACCCTGATGGAAATGATAAAGAAGATCCAAAATATTCGATAGTCTTAGATAATATTACAAACTTAGAAAAAGCTCAGGAAAAAATCAAAAGTTATTTTCCTAGCATTGTCCGTTTGACCTCCGTCAAGGGAAAAGAACTTCAATATGGTTTGACTAAAGTAATTAAAACAAGAATTGAGGAGCAATCTGTTTCAAAATCAATTGAGGTTATCAGAAATAGAATTGATGAGTTCGGAGTTACTGAACCAGAAATTATCTCACAGGGAAGCAATAGAATTATCATTCAACTTCCTGGAGTTAAAGATATTGCTCGGGCAAAAGAGTTAATTGGGAAAACGGCAAAATTAGAATTTAAGTTAGTTAACGACACCGTAACTCCTTCTGAAATTAATGATTGGCTTGAGAAAGCAAAAAAAGAAAATATCGTTTTTAAAAAAGGAACAAGATTTTCAAGCTACATAGAAAAATTAAATACATTCCTAGCAAAGGAACTTCCTAAAGGTTATATCTTAGCTTTTGAAAGAAAAGTGAATAAGGCAACAAATGAAGTTAGTCTAGAATTACCTTATCTAGTAGACTCAAGCCCTCGCCTAACAGGTGATGATCTACAAGATGCTAGAGTTCAAATCGATCAAAGAAAAAATGAACCTTATGTTTCAATGGATTTTAAATCGAGTGGAGGTAAAAGGTTTGAGGAAGTTACAGGAAAAAACATTGGAAAAAGATTAGCAGTTATTTTAGATGGAAATGTCTATACTGCTCCAAATATTCAACAACAAATTTCCGGTGGCAGAGCTCAAATTACATTAGGAAGCGGAAATTTCAATACTTTGATGAAGCAAGCAAGGGATATTGCTCTTGTCTTAAGAGCTGGTGCTCTTCCTGTGCAATTAGATTTTTTAGAACAAAGAACTGTTGGCCCTAGTTTAGGGCAAGATTCCATTGATAAAGCAAGAATTGCTGCAATGATCGGAGCTATTCTTGTTTTTATTTTTATTATGTTTTATTACAGAATTTCAGGTGTGATTGCCATTTCTACTTTAGCACTTAATATATTATTTGTTCTGGCCGCTTTAGTAGGGTTAGAAGCAACATTAACATTACCGGGGATCGCTGGAATTGCTTTAACTATTGGTATGGCCGTTGATGCAAATATAATTATCTACGAGAGAATAAGAGAAGAGGTTAGGAAGGGAATAGGTTTCTATAAAGCAGTAGAAGAAGGATTTGCTAATGCATTTTGGACAATTATTGATGCTAATATCACAACTGCTTTAGCAGGCCTTTGTTTATTAAACTTTGGTACAGGGCCAATCAGAGGTTTTGCCGTAACATTATTAATTGGTATTATGGCAACCGTTTATACTTCTTATTTTATTGGCAGTTTATTATTTGAGTTTTATATGAATAAAGTTGAAGGGCAAGACCTAAGTGTCTAAGTGGAGATAAAAATGAGAGAATTAATTAAGAGTAATATTAAATATGATTTTGTTGGAAAGTTTGGAACAAGTTCTATTCTTTCTTTTATTATTGTTGTTGCATCCTTAACTTTATTATTTACAAAGCTGCAATATGGAGTGGATTTTAGGGGTGGGGCTGAGGTGCAAGTAAAGTTTTCACAATCAGTATCCTTATCTGAAGTTAGGTCAACCTTAATAAAGTCAGGCTTTAGTGGAATCATTGTTCAATCATTAGGTGAAGCTAGTGATAATGAACTATTAATAAAATTACCAGGAGATGAAAAGAATCTTAATAGTATCACACAAAAAGTACATGAAACGCTGGTAAATTCATTTGCATCATACGGTGCAGAGGTTAGAAAAGTGGACATTGTAGGTCCGAAAGCAGGTGCTCAGTTAAGGGTTTCAGGGTTTCAAGCAATGGCATGGGCATTAATTGCTATTATGATTTATGTAGGTCTTCGTTTTGATTTTAAATATTCTCCTGGAGCAATTGTAGCTCTTTTTCATGATGTTAGTATTATCTTAGGAGTATTTTCACTCACTGGAACTGAGTTTACATTACAGACAGTTGCAGCACTACTTGCTGTAATTGGTTATTCAGTTAACGATACTGTTATTGTTTATGATAGAGTTAGAGAGCATGAAGATAAATATGCTGGACTAGAGTTAAGAGATCATATTAATAATGCTATCAATGAAACATTGTCTCGAACAATATTAACTTCAGGAACAACATTATTTATTTCTTTAACTATGTTCTTTTTTGGTGGAGGAGCAATTAAAGATTTCTTCTTAGCAATTTCACTTGGTGTTATTATTGGTACTTATTCGTCTATCTTTGTTGCTGCTCCAGTAACTTTGTTTTTTGATAAATGGAATAAAGAAAAAAATAAAAAGCTTACTGCTCAGCATGCAAAATAAGTTTTTATTAATTGTATGTTTATTACTATTTTGTGGTGTCGCATCTGCTGAACCACAAACTATAAAAGACAAAGAAGACTTAGAGCAACTTTTAAATAATTTTCAGTCAGAACATAAAGATTTAATTAAAAAGTTAAAAGAAAATCCTAGCTTAATGCAAAATCAGTTGAAAGATATTTCTAAAGTAGATTTAAATTCGCAATTAAAGTCCATTCAAAATATTTCTCCTAGTAAACTTTTCACAGAATTAATTAGTTCAAATGATGATAGTTCACCTGAAATAGATTATTCTGAACTTATTTCCGATATGCTGGTTTCTTTTCGATCTCAAAAACCAAAAAAATTGGAAGCTCTAATTAAAAGTACATTCTCAAATGGCAATGTCGGAAGTTATATTAATAATTCACCCAAACTAGTTACTTTCATGAGGAAATCATTACAAGATAAGACAGCGCTTCCGAAAATTGCAAAAATGTATGAACGAAAAAACAAAAAGAGAATAAAAATATTTTTTGGGATTTTTATAGGAACATTTTTATCTTCCTTTATTCTTAAAAGATTTATGGGATCAATAAAAAGATTCTTTGTTATTTGGGGAGTTAGACTCACCTCATTTCTTGTTTTGTTTGGAGAGTTTTTTTCAAGGATTTTTAAATTAGCTTTAGAGTCTTGGTAATTAGTTTAATATTCAATTAAATAATGAACCATGACAGCAGGGTGGTCTGAAAGCTCAACTTTCATATATTTCCCAACTGTGACATCGGTGAAATAATGATTGTAATAAATCGGAGTAATTGTAATTTTATTGCTACTGCCTGGATGATAAAACTGGTGATCGATTAAGTTATGAAGCCAAATATCATAAGGGTTAGGATGTCCCTCACATGATTGACTTAATCCACATTCTTGAGCTGCATTTTTAGAATTATGTTTGCTTGTAAAGAAAGGGTACTCTTTGTGATTTTGTTTAAAGTTAAAATCTCCTGTTATTATCATGGGAATAGTTGGATTGTGGGTTTTTGCGATAAAATCATTTAATTGTTTTATTTGTGAATATCTAATTTCGGTATTTTCCTTTCCTCCTGCATTTAGGTGAGTATTATAAAAGTCAATTGGAAATGGAAGACCTGGAATATCAATTTTGACATGTTGAACTCCTTTTCTTGATAAACAATCTGAGTCCTTACACTTTTTAAAAACAATATCATGACTAGTTTCAATAAAGGGGTACTCGGATAGAATCTCTAAACCAGAATTTGTTTTAAACCATTTTCCTTTAGGCCCTCGATCTCGATGTGGGTATTTTGTAATTTTATGAATTTTTCTTGTTCTTCTAGACATCATTTCTTGGAAGGCAATAATATTGGCACCTTTACCTAATTCTTTTAATTTGGACAGGTGATGGCCAATATACTTATGGCGAAAATGCCAATACCAAAATACAGGAACACCTTTTACATTATAGTTCATAACCTTTAATACAAATTGCTTAGAATGAGCATTTTCTATGTTGGTAACAAAAATACAAATGAGAATGGTTAGTACTAATTTGTTAATGACTAGCATTTTATATTGCTCCTATGTCTTATTTTTTTACTTGTAAATATGAGATGTATTTTGTGGGTCATATTACAAGAATGACTTTATCGTAAGTTAATTAATCTAATCAATATTCTCTGGCATTCTAATCTTTATGGCCATACGTATTTCAAATACATATAATAAAAAGATGAATAAATTGTTTATCGTTCTTTTAGTGATTATGAATTTTAATCTAAAAGCTGAACTTGCAACTTTTGCAGGAGGTTGTTTTTGGTGCATGGAGCCACCTTTCGAAAAATTGGAGGGAGTTGAATCTGTTATTTCTGGATTTTCTGGAGGCATTATTAAAAATCCTAGTTATGACTTAGTTTCTTCTGGAAAAACTAAGCATATAGAGGTTGTACAAATTAAATATGATCCACAGAAAGTTAGTTATCAAAAACTATTAGAGATATTTTGGAAAAATATTAATCCAACTGATAGCGGAGGGCAATTTGTTGACAGAGGTCACCAATATACGACTGCTATTTTTTACCATAACGATATTCAGAAACAATCGGCAATAAGTTCAAAAGAAATATTAGAACAATCCAATATATTTAAGAAACAGGTTATTACTCCAATTAGAAAGTTTATGGTTTTTTACCCAGCAGAGGACTATCATCAAGATTATTATAAGAAGAATATTTTAACAATTGCTAAATATAAGTATTATAGGGCAGTCTCAGGCAGAGATAATTTCTTAAATAAAGTTTGGAGTGATAAACATTCATTCTTATTTAATACTAGTCAGCCTAAAGTAAGACCTTATCTTAAACCTAGTGATGAGGAACTAAAAAAGATATTAACTCCATTACAATATACTGTTACTCAAGAAAATGGAACTGAAGCTCCTTTCAAAAATAAATACTGGAATAACGAGGAAGAAGGTATATACGTTGATATTATCTCAGGTGACCCACTTTTTAGTTCTACTGATAAATATAAATCTGGTACCGGATGGCCGTCTTTTACAAAACCAATCTTTATTAACAAGATAATAGAACGAGAAGACAATTCTTTGTTTAGTACTAGGATTGAAATAAGGTCTGTGAAAGCAAACTCTCACCTTGGACATGTCTTTAATGATGGGCCTGAACCATCTGGGTTAAGATATTGTATAAACTCAGCATCGTTAAGATTTATAAAAAAGGAAGATTTAAAAAATAAAGGATATCAGAATTTATTAAAACTTTTTAATAAAAAGTAATATTTCTATTAACCATAAATATATTATTTATATGATTATTTTTTAGTCATCACCTAAAGAAGGAATGCACCCTAATCTTTTATCAGGAGGAACAACACTTGTCGCTAAGGCGCCATCTGGTGCCGCAGTCGTGTCTACTTGAGTTGGAGCAGTTACTGTATAGATATACTGAGTAGATTTTCTTACGTGTGGGTGCTCTGTATCAGGTGGCCAGTAAAACATTATTGTTTTTTGTCCTGCCGTTACATCATCTGGTGTATAATGCTTGCTATTTTCATAATAAAACCAAATCTTTTTCAGCAAGTTTTCTCTGATTAATAATATATCGTGAGGTGCTTGTGTAAAAGAACCGTCTTCACCAATCAAGTTTAGTGTTTGTCTTAAACCAATATACAGTCCTTCAGTATCAACTCCTACTTCCTCTTTCATAACCTTAAAAACAGGCTGATCTCCATTATAATGCTCTTGTGTTGGACAAAATCCTCTTCCGTTATCATCAAGCCAAGGAGTCATAATAAATCCTAAGTTTTGAATTGTATTATCATCTCCATATGTAATGACATTGGGCCATAACCGAGTATCAAAAACATCTAAAGTCGTCGTTATTCCAAATTCATCCAGTAGTCTTTTTGACATAGTATCACTAATATCTTCAATTCCATTTCCATCAGAATCAACAAAACGGTTGTCACTTTCATCCCAAACTGCAAATTGTTGAGGAATAAGTTCTAATCTTGGATAAAGAGGGCTGTCATTGATTCCATAAGTTTCTATATCATGACAATAAATTACAGTATTATTAATTGGAGGTAATGATGGAGGTGTTTTATTTGCTGCAAAATAAAAATGGTACCTTAAGGCATGTGTAGCATTAAAACTACCATTCACTGAATCACCCATTCGACTCATACATGAATATTGTGAGACAGACATAATTTTTAATGGCCCTAACGCAACTTCAGATTCAGATTGATGTTCATATTTTCTAATTTGAAAAGTATCAGAAGAGGCTTCAGAAGTTTTTTCCTTTAGTTTTGCTACGTACGTAACATCATTAGGCAAAGTTTGAATATTGACTTTAAAAGAAGTTGTGCCCGTAATAACAATTGGTAACTCTTGAGTAGATGAACCATCATAGAGCTCTAATATACATGAAGGTTGAACATTGCCATCTCCAATTTCTTTATTGCACCAGTTTGTTAATGAACCTAATTCTTCATTTAGGGTTATTTCATCTCCTAAGGATGTTGTAACAAATAATGATTCTTCACCAGAAGTACTTTTTCCATAACAATAATTTAAACAATTATTAAGGATGATAGGGGTTGCATCTTTGCAGGCGCAATAGTTACTATTGACATAAACAGCATTGGATGGCCTTACAATATTTAATAAACAAATACCTTTAGACTGAGCAATTAGAGCAGTTAAGTAAGTTTCTATTGTTTGTCCTTCTTCTAATTCTAAATTTGAAGTATCTGTCGTTTCCGCAAGTTCTGATATTAGAGTTTCTAACTCTTCGCTACTAGCAGAGTGGTGGTCCGAAGGGCAAGATTCTAAACACTCCGTAAGTGTTTCATTCATAAAATCTGTACATCCAGAACTTTCCTCTTCTTCAATGGTTGAAAAGTCTACAATTAATGGTCGGCCAGAACGGCCTGATTGATCCTCAAGGCAACCATTCATACAAATGATTAAAAATAGTATAGTAAATCGTTTTAAACTGCTCATCACTATTAACTTTCCACTTAGCGTTACCACTGTACTAATCGAATATTTTGCCTAGTTCTTTAGAGTAACCTTGAAAAGAACTAGAATATATTATTTTAATTCTATATTTATTATTTAAGTTTTCAGAATGATAAAACTTAAAGAGTCCGTTATTAAGTAAATTTATGTAGTTATAAATCTAAAAATAATGAGATATTATTAATATAATGCCAATTAAATTTGTCATTTTTTTTTAGATAAATGATGAATATTACTTAAGGAATTTTTTTCCTAAGCCGATAGGTAAGACATTAAAAGATCATTACTTATGATAAAATTAATTAACTTAAAGTGCTTATAAGGAGCAGTCATGACAAAAGCAGATTTAATTGTAAAGTTAGAAAAGCAAAATAATTTAACCCATAAACAAGCTGAAGCAATAATTAATATTGCATTTGATAGTATGATTAAATCCTTATATTCTGATGAAAGAATTGAAATCAGAGGTTTTGGTTCATTTGCTAATAGAAACTACAAAGCGTATGAAGGGAGAAATCCTAAAACTGGAAATGTAGTAAAAGTCCCTCCTAAGAAAGTTCCATTTTTTAAAGTAGGAAAAGAATTAAAAGAAAAAGTAGATGAGGGCAAGGATAAATACGTTATTCGCGAAGCATAAAAATCAATTAGTTGACATTTAAGTCAAATTCCTTGAATATTCACACTGCAGGTGAGGAGACGTGCCTGAGTGGTCCAAAGGGACAGTTTGCAAAACTGTACAGCCGCCGGTTCAAATCCGGCCGTCTCCTCCAAATTTCCGCTCAGTATTTTTCAAAATTTTTTTTCTAAATTCTAAGTTTTTGAAACTTTTGAATGAAGTTTCTAGTATTTAGGTTATGGTTTTATTTTTAAACCTGTCTAAAAATGTCCTTGCCTGTCTGTCGTTGGCTTTTATTTGGCTTTCGATTGGCTTTTTCTCGAAATTTTGGCCTACGCAGGACAGAAAAGCCAAATTCAGGTATCGGTTGCCAGCTACCAGCTGCCGGGAACAGAGACCGTTTTCAGTTTTACTGGTCCTGGTAACAGTTTGCAGAAAAACGGTTAGTCAGTTTACGGGATAAAGCTTTTTTTTGAAAACAGTGACACTGAAAAACTAATAACCGATACTGAAAACAGATTAGCTGATACTGTTCCTGGTAGCTGGCAGCGGGCAGCTGACCACAGACATCCGCTCCTGCTTATGTCGGCTGTTCTACATCTACGATATTAAAAAATGATGGCAGCAAGATTAAAGGTAAGATTACCCATAGTGATTCAGAAACTGTTTACCTTAAACATGTAAAAGTGGCCAGGAAGGATATAAAAACTATGGCCCATCGTAATGGCTTTTCTATCGCCGGGGGAGTACTTGGCGTACTTGGACTCATTAATACTTTCACTGTTGATTGTTATGATTATGATTTGTACTACGGAAATACTGCTGCACAATCAGAGTGTAAGACTCAGAAATGGTTGGCCATCATTCCTGGGTTGGTTTTCGCAGGCATTGGCGTTGCCTATAACAATAAAACGAAGGCCAGATCAGAAAATTTTTCAAAACCGCAAACAAATTGACAAGATACTTTTTTTATGCCAAATTTAATTGTGACAGAAAAAGACAAATCCGTCGGTGGAACTTTGGTTTATACATTTTAAGATTAGGATATGAGGATGGGCCTTTCAAAGTATTTTTATGTTTTTCTTTTAATCATTTTTTTGCATGGTTGTTCCACGACCTTAACCGAACAAGGGCGTCGGATTCAGATTGTAACCAAAGAAGAAGTAAAGGCCTGTAAATTTCTGGTAAACCTTGAAGGAACTTCAACACAATCAGGACTTATGAAATGGAATGGTATTAAGAACGCAAAAAATGATTTAATCAATCAAGCAGGAGAAAGAGAAGCGACTCACCTAGTACTGGGAGAAGGCAAACCACATTATTGGACGATGAGACAAACTTTCCACGGACAAGCCTATCGATGTAATCAGCCTAATTAAAGAAAATATTTTATATACCAAGATAAGTTTATTCAACATTCAATTGTTTTGACTGTATAATCATATAATTATGGTCAAAAAACTGCTGTTTTTGTTGTTGTTATTCCAACTCTTTTCGTGTGCAACCATGCGGGAACCTAAACAGTTAATCAAGGTTTCCTCTACACCTGGCAGGACGAAAGTTTATTTCAAAGGGTCATTTTTAGGGTTGGAGGAAGGCCGTTATCTTGGCGAAACTCCTTCTTTTATGGAAGTTAAAAGAAAATTTCTTTCACGGATTGGTTTTGAAAAGGAAGGTTACTATCCCAAAAATGTTTGGCTGCAAAAAAAATATCGTTGGAATGATAGTTTTTTTGCCAATATGGTTTTTTTGGTTGGCGCGCCGATTGGTTGGGCCGTAGATCTTTTTACTGGAGCGGCTTGGGAATATGAATCATTACAACGCACATTCCTTAATCCGAAAAGCGAAAAAATAACAGAACCTCCACTTCAAAAGGTGATTGCCATCGCTCCACCCCAATCTGAATCCGAATTACTCTCTGATAAGATGGGGGCAAAGTTGGAGAAGATTCTTAAACAGCGCTACCCTGATGCAAAAATTCTTCCTTATAAAAAAACGGAGCAGATATTCACGAACTACTCCTATACAAATCTAAGAAAACCATTATCCCTTTATTTAACAAAATTAGAATTTGAATTAAAGGCAAACCATATTGCAAAGTCGAATGTTCGGGTGTTTGAAAATACATTCAAGTTGGATACTAGTCTTTATGATGTCTTCTCTGAAAGTGCAATAGATTCGTTCGCAAATGAGTATCCAAAAGAAAAATTGTATAAATTCAATCAATCCGAAATTTTAGATAATGTTTTACTGTATATGCATTTTTTTCCAAATGCTGTGTCTGCGGAAGGTATTACGGCCCCGGTCAGCCTAGTTGTAACAGGGCCAGGAAGTGAAAAATATGAGACGGATTATTCTGGCCTTAATTTTCTGACTCGTTATTTTAATGGCGTTAGTATTACCAATATAAAAAGTCCAAAATTATCAGAACATTATAAATTTATTTATAGAAGCTTTCCCGATGTTGCCTTTCGATATCGTCAAGAGCAATTTACTTCCACCGGTGGCCAAAATGATCGCATTGGTAGTACTTCTTTTAATTGGTATTCTTTAGTTCTCGGTTATGGAATAGAAGTTGGTTTGGAATCACCTTTTGGTTATCCTTCTTTACGATTAGTAGGGGCATTTGCCTATGATCGTATTAGTTGGGAGACAGATGGTTCGTCTCTTATTTCTTTTCGGCCGGGATTAGAGATTGGTTATTCATTTTATACTCAAAATAGAATTAATTTGAAAATATTTTTTAGAAGCTTTTACTACAACGAAAGTATTTGGAATGACGCTTTCTCGCAATTTTCTAGTAATGATCTTGGTGGAACAGTTGAAGGTAGTAGTACTTTTGGAATAAAGGTCAGCTATTATTTTCCTGAAGCTAAAATAAAGCTTAAAGAGTTATTATATTAATTAAAGAAAAACTTAGAGAGGCAAATATGTTTACTTGCACATTAAACGCAATATTTGTTTAGAATCCGTAAACAATGGTGCAATACTCTGTGTAGACACCGAGAATATTTCTGAATTTATTATCCACATGACTGATTTTAGAAATACCACCATCTTTTGCTGCCTTCGCAATACTAACATCACCAATAGCAACACCCGCTACTGACTTCAGACAAGATTCACCTTTTTTTGTTCCCATTTTACCTTTACCGGTCAGGCCAGCGGTTACTTCGGAATAAATGTGTCCATTGAGTGGAGAGACGGTTGTACATCCGAATAGGTTACCGAAAATAACCAGCAGTATGATCAGTTTAGTCATATGAATTCCTTTCTAATTGGGCCGTTAATAATTTTAAAACTCTAATACTATAAAAAATGGATGAAAGGTTTGTCTAGAATGAAAAATAATTTAAATAGAAAAACTGTTGCTTTAGTCATAGTTTATAATTTATAATTAATAATTAATTGCTTCCTCTAATATATTGAGGCTCTTGAAGATAAGAGTCACCCAATTTCCAGGATGTCTTTTTTACTCCGTCATAAGTTCTTTTGAAGATCTTTTTTATACTTTTTCCTTTTGTTTTTATTCGTTCTATCTTTCGCAACTGGAAGCTGATTAAAGGTATAAAGA
>CAYRDP010000005.1:0-217894 GCA_964423165.1 uncultured Bacteriovoracaceae bacterium
CCCATTCCGTATCCCATTCCCATTCCTGGATAGCCGCCCATTCCCATGCCCATTCCTGGCATTCCCATACCGCCACCAAGACCTAAATTAAATCCTAAACCACCACCCATTCCTGGATAGCCTCCCATACCTCCGCCAAAACCTAAATTTATTCCCATGCCGCCACCCATACCTGGATAACCACCCATTCCCATTCCCATTCCCATTCCAGGGTACGGTCCACCCATTCCACCGAGAAATCCAGGGCTATATCCTGCAGACAAATACGGGTTTCCAAACCCCCCATATCCATTCCCCATCATTCCTCCCATTCCAGCATAATTTCCCATGCCAACACCATTACATGCTAATGCCGCACTCAATCCATCTTCTGGTAAAATAGGAGTTGCTCCCCTTAAAGTGTTATAAGCTAAGTAATTATCGTATCGATTTGTACATTCAGTATGTCCTGTTGCATAAGCACTTGCCCAAGCTTCCTGACTTCTATTTGCATAATGAGAACCAATCCAAGTAGAACCAACCATCGCTAGTGGACCTGCTAAAACCCCTGCTAACTGAACCCCCCAATGTGGAGCCTCTGGTTTATTTAATAAACATTCAACACAATCAACATCCCCGGCCAAAGAAACACGATTTACAGCATCTATACAATCCTGATATCCGTCTGAATAAGCATCCTGGTTTATTTCTGAACACTCTGTATATTTTCCTGCATGCACTGTTTGAATACTGAGCAAAAAAGAAATTAATAATAGTAATTTTAATCTACTCGCTTTAACTAGTCTTGTTCTCATAGGTTTCTCCATTTATTTACCTATTTATTCAAAAACCCAACTTCCAATTGGGCCATAACCTAGCTAACAGATCGGAACTACTTACATAAAACTTTAATCTAATTTAATGGAGGAAAATTTATTCAAACCTACTATCTAAATAACTGTTTTATTTAGAACAAGTAAAAAGTACTTGACATATTTCACCGGAAGAAGAGAAATGAAATATGTCAAATATTAACCAAATCATACAATGGATATTTGTTTTAATATTAATCCTATTTTTACTTTATATAAGCTATAAAATAAAAAATGAATTTAAAAACTACTCACAAAATAAAAAACTTTTCAAACTAAGAAAATTCAATTTTTTTGTACCAAGCTGGTGGGAACCAGTAAGAAATAATAATGAAATAAAATTTACAAGTAAAAGCTCACAAGAAGTTTGGTATTCTTCTGTTGAAGTTATTAAATCAGGAGATGATGACCTCCCGCCTGAGACTATATTAGATAAAAAAATCGAAAAAATGAAAATTACATTCGATCATGGCCATATTACATATAAAAACGAGCTACCAGGAAATACCACTTATCAAGAAGAAAATAATAACTTAAATTTCACTTTTAAAGAAGGTACTGGAACAGAAAATGACTCGAGAAGAATCTACCTCCAGATAGCAATCATCCTACATAAAAAAGAACCAAATTATTATGTAATTACTAAAAGTCTAAGCCCCGTTCTAGATGGAGGTGTAGAAGGCCCATACTTTGAAGAACTAATAAAAAGTATTCATTTACCTGAAACTAAGCACGTTTAATTGAAAATGTTCTAATTTTACTAATTAAAAAGGCAGACAACTCTTCATCTGTACCAAATACATCTTCGACATGATCTGAGCTTAATAAAAATTGAGTTATTCTATTAGAAATTTTATGTAATGACTCTACCAAATACAACCCACTAATATTTTCACCGTTAAACGATTTAATTATCTCTTTTCTTGCGTGATTAAAAATTTCAGTTTCTGTAACATCATCGGGAACATTATTTTCCCCAACCTTATCTTCTACTTCATCAATAGCCTGCTGCTTAATGTCATCATCTGTTGCAAAGCTAACACCAAACTCTGTTGCCATTGCTTCAATTAATTCAATTCTTTTTGTTATATCAAGCTCAATTAATCCTTTTTCACTTAAATGATTAATTGTATAACTTGCTAAAGCCATAAGTGTTTCAAAGTCTGTTTTCATTCCTTAAACCTTCTGTAAGTCTTTTTTACTAATAAGCGATTGAAGTCTACATCAATCGACGACGACCACACAAGCGAGAACTGAACTTAATTCAAATATTTATTTTTAATCTTTTCAATAAATTTAAATAAGATCTTCTGCTCGCCTAGTATAATCAGTATAATTACATAACTTAAAACCACTAGCAAGAAAATGGTTACTATAAATAATATTTTTTTGAATAATGCAATTTCAGCAGTAAAAAATAATAATTTTAATTCTCTCGTTAAAATAAAAATTATTGCTGAAGCTATAAAAACTTTAACTATTTTAATATTAAAGAAATATTTACTAGAAATATTTAATGACTTACTTATGAACACCCCTTGAAGAAAAGCATTTATCAACATTGATACAGAGGTGCCGAGTGCGAGGACCTTGAAGCCATAACGCGGGGTCAATACAATACAAAAGATAATATTAATACATATTGAAAATACTGAAATAAAAACAGGGATTCTGGGTTTGTCTATAGCGTAAAACACAGGAACAAAAATTTTATATATCCCGTAACAAGGAAGACCCAACATATAATACTGTAAGGCCAATGAAGTATTCCTGACATCCTTGACAAGAAACTCTCCCCTTTGAAAGACAATACTGACCAATTCATCCGAAATTACAAAAGAAAATACTGCAGCGGGTAACAATATTAAAAAAGATAAAAAGACACTAGAGTTTAAAAATGAGATCGCATTTTCTTTTTGACCAGATTTCCATGCATCACTAAAATAAACTAAGTTAGACCCTGCAATAGAAACTCCTAATATTCCAACAGGAAATTGAAAAAGCCGAAAAGCATAAGTAAGCCATGAGACCGCACCAACAACAGTTCCAGTGGCCAAAATCGTGTTAACTAGAATATTAATTTGAGTAGCTGCAATTCCAATAGTCCCAATACCTACTCGATTCATAACTTTTTTTGTATCATTGGATATTAATTTAATTGCTTTTCTTGTTGGGCCATAAGAATACTTAATTAATAATGGAAACTGTAGCAATGCCTGTAAAACACCTCCAACCATTACTCCAATTGCCAAAGCATAAATACTTTTTATTTCATAGTAATGTAAAATACTTGGTAGAAATAGAATTGAAAATATCATTGAAATATTAAATAAAGCAGGTGCAAGTGCTGGTATAAAAAATACCTTCATTGAATTTAACGCTCCCATAAATAAAGCTGCAATAGAAATTATAACTAAGAATGGGGCCATTACTCTTGTTAGATTAATAGTTAATTCAAACTTAGTTGGTGAATCAATAAATGAGGGTGAAATTAATCCAACAATCTCGGGAGCAAAAAAGATAACAATTGCTGAGATTAGCATTGTCACCGAGCTTAATAAGATAAATAAAGACCAAAGAAGGCTCCTTGCCTCAGAATCACTTTTTTGTCTTAACTCTGTAAAAACAGGAACAAATGCGGCCGAAAATGCACCCTCAGCAAATAGGTCTCTTAACATATTTGGAATTCTATAAGCCACCCAAAATGCATCTGTAATTCCAGATGCTCCAAACATAGCAGCAATAGACTGCTCCCGAATCAAGCCAAGGATTCTACTAATAAATGTTGCTACTCCCATCTTTATCGATGAAAATAAAACTTGTTTTTTCTGCTGCAAAGCGTTCACTAATTACCCTACAAAAAATGTATTTATTTATTTTACGCACAAATACAAATATGATAGCTCTGGATAATAGTAAAATTAAAATGTTGATAAGAAAAGAAATGAAATAACAAGTTTATTTAATAAAATTAATTATAATCAAGGAGCTTTATCAAATGGAATCAGTTTCAAGTTTTTTAACATTTAGTCCATGGATTGGTGCCGCAGGCTTTATGTTTGCGATGGCCACATATGCATGGGTTCTAAAACAACCTGCAGGAAATGCTAAAATGACAGGAATTGCTACTTTAATCGAGAGCGGTTCAATGACTTTCTTGAAAAAAGAATATCTGTTATTATTAGGATTTTTATTTCTTGTTACAGTATTACTGGGAATGAACCTAGGAACTGACACAGCAATTTGTTACCTAATTGGTGCTTTCTCATCTATGCTTTGTGGCTTTCTTGGGATGAAAGCAGCAACAAAAGCAAATGTAAGAACAGCACAAGCAGCTGCTCAAAATGGTCAAGGAAAAGCACTAACAGTTGCATTTTTTGGTGGATCAGTAATGGGAATGTCAGTTGCTTCTATTGGACTTGTTGGAATTGCATTACTATACAAATATCTATCGGGAGAAGCTTCAATTACTGCTATTAATGGCTTTGCTATGGGTGCATCATCTATTGCTCTTTTTGCTAGAGTTGGTGGTGGTATTTATACAAAGGCTGCAGATGTTGGTGCTGACTTAGTTGGAAAAGTTGAGGCAGGTATTCCTGAAGATGATCCAAGAAACCCTGCAACAATCGCAGATAATGTTGGTGATAATGTTGGTGATACAGCAGGAATGGGAGCTGATATATTTGAATCATATTGTGGGTCAGTGATTGCTACAATGTTTATTGGAGCATCTCTTTCTGTAAATGCAACTAGTGCTATTATTCTTCCAATCGTTATTATTACTATTGGTTTACTTGCATCCGTTTTAGGAATTCTATCAATGAATGTTCTAAAAAATAGCGATCCAGCTTGGGCATTGAGACTTTCTCCGATGATTGGTTTACTTGGATTGTTTATAGGAACTTATGTAACAGTAGATGCTATGAATTTTACTGCTTTTCCATTTGCCATGGGGCCATTCTATGCAATGGTGCTTGGAGCATTAGTAGGTCTTTTTATTGGACTTGTTACTGAATACTTTACTGCAGGAGAATTTAATCCAGTAAAAAAAGTAGCTCTTGCTGGAAAAACAGGGCCTGCAACAAATATTATCGCAGGACTTGCTGTCGGAATGTACTCTTGTATTCCTCCAGTTCTTTTAATTTGTCTTGGAATCTATTTTGCTAATTATTTTTCAGGACTATACGGAATTGGAATTGCTGCAGTTGGAATGCTTGCTACAACAGGTGTGACAATGACTGTTGATGCTTATGGGCCAATTTCCGATAATGCAGGTGGTATTGCAGAAATGAGTGAGCTAGGGCCAGAAGTTAGAGCAATAACAGATGGACTTGATTCAATTGGAAATACAACAGCAGCAATTGGAAAAGGGTTTGCTATCGGATCAGCTGCTTTAACAGCTTTAGCAATGTTTTCCGCATACGCAACAGCAGTAGGACTTACAACAATTAATATTATGACTCCAGGTGTAGTTATTGGATTATTCATTGGAGGTACTCTACCTTTCTTTGTTGGTGCTAATACATTAAACTCTGTTGGAAAAGCAGCTCAACAAATGGTGGAAGAAGTTAGGCGTCAATTTAGGGAAATTCCAGGAATTATGGAAGGAACTGGTAAACCTGATACTGAACGTTGTATTGAAATAGCAACAAACGCATCCCTAAAAGAAATGATTATCCCTGGAATAACATCAATTCTTGTTCCAATTATAGTTGGTTTCTTTTTAGGGAAAGAAGCTCTTGGTGGAACTTTAGCAGGTGCAACAGTTACAGGTGTTCTACTTGCATTATTTATGGCAAATGCTGGAGGTGCTTGGGATAATGCTAAAAAAGCAATTGAGCAAGGACATGTCGAAGGTGAAAAGAAGGGAACAGAAGCACATAAAGCAGCAGTTACTGGTGATACAGTAGGTGATCCATTTAAAGATACTTCAGGGCCGGCAATGAATATTTTAATTAAGCTTATGTCAATCGTATCCTTAGTTATTGCCCCTTTATTAGCATAATATAAAAAAAGAATACAATAATATGGGGCCTGAATTATTCAGGCCCTTTTTATTGAGAAGGAAAGTATATGACAGAGGAAAATATTAACTTTATTGATGTTAAATCATCTCTTAACTGGGATGAATACTTTATGCTTCAAGCAATGATTGCAAGCTTTAAAAGCAAAGACCCTGCTACGAAAGTAGGTTGTGTTATTGTCGATGAAAATAATCACCAAGTTTCTATGGGCTACAATGGTATGCTGGCAGGGATTGATGAATCTAAATTACCTTGGGGCAAAAATACTGATGTTCCTTTAGAGTTTCAGAAATATGGCTATGTGGTTCACAGCGAAGCAAATGCAATTTTACACACATCTAAATCCTTAGAAAACTGTAAAATATACGTTACTCTCTTTCCTTGTAACGAATGTGCAAAACTGATTGTTAGTAAAAAAGTAAAAGAAGTAATCTACCTCTCTGACAAATATAGAGAATCCGAAGGACCCCGAATGGCAAAAAAATTATTTGAATTATCTAATGTCAAATACAAAAACCTAGTACCATCTCAGAAATTATTTACAAAACTGAACTTACATTTTAATCAATTAATAGATAATTTATAAAAAACTTAAATAAAATAATATCTGGTCTCAATATAACACTGAATAAATTAATCAGTTTCATTTAAATTCCAAAAAACTTACATTCTCTAAAAATCCAGAAATTAATAGTTATACTTAATTAAATGTCACCTAATGAATAAATAGATAACATTGTTTTATGGAAAGTAAGTTGAGACATACTTTCGTTACGACACACAGCAAAGGAGATGTTTATGTTTATGGCAATTGCAGTAGAAAACTCTTCAAAAAACCCTAACAATAGAAATAATTACAAAGTTTGGTACCTAGAACTTAATGATTTAAAAGAAGTCATTAATATCGGAGTATGTTCTAAGGAAAAACTCATTGAAAGTCTATTTAAAAATTACCAAGAAACTAATCAATCAAACTGGAGAGCATTTTTATCTGAGAGCGAATGCTCTAAACAAATTGAAGTATTTGATTTTATATCACAAAACATTTATGAAAATACACATTTTGGTAATTTGCCAACACTTTCTGAATTTCAGCAAACCTTAGATTGTTTACAAATGAACTTTGAACTTTCTGCTATTGCTTAAAACAAAGGGCCTATTATTTAGGCCCTCAATTTATTATCTTTAAAGAACAAATGGTACCATTGACTTAGAAGAAAAGATTTCTTTGGAACTTCCTTCTGAAATGGCTTTTTTCAATAATTCTAAATTTTTATTGATTACTGCTTCCTCTTCACTTAATGCAACCTCGTAAGGGTTCAAATAAACAGAACGTAACCTCTTTCTCACTAATTGTAATTCATCCTTATCTAGACCAATATCTATTTTACCATTAAGTGACTCATCAATTAGTCCCACTAACTCTCCCTCCATATTAATTTCTTTTTTCATTCTTCCTCGTACTAATCTGTCCCAAGTATCTCGAGGAATTTGAATTACAAAGTTTATTTTAGGAATTGGCACTCTAAAATAAGTTTTAACAAAAGTTTTTGCCAATAATCCTGCTGCATCAGTAACTAACCTTTCAGTTATTTTGAATGCTGGAGTTTTTGCATTTACATGCATACTAACTTGTTTTGTTAATATGTGAGGTTTAATTCCTGCAGAATAAATACCTTTAAAAGTATTGTCATCTTTATTCCGTGCGACTACAAACCTTCCTCCTCCGGCCAACTGATAATTAAAATCTTGTTTCTTTGATTTTTTATCCAGTCTTTTTAACACTTTTAATTTACTTGCTTCTTGATACGCTCTAATTTTTTTTCTATACTCAGCACCACTTCTATAGTGAATTGGTTTACTTCTGCCTAGGTAAACTAAGTCTAATGTCAGTTCATTTAATTCATGAGGTAAAATCAAATCATATTCAAATCTACGACTTGCTTCCAATAATGAAATAAATTGGCTCTCGTGATAGTTTAATCTATCGACTAATTTATCAACAACTCGATATACAAACATTGTAACGAGTGAACCGTAAGGCCAAAAGCGATATTTCATAATCTCAGCAAGTTGGTCAATTTGCATTAATTTATTTCGATAAATAACATTTGCAGCAGGGTTTAAGTAGTTAACGACAAATCCAGGTAACTTTGGCCCTTTCTTTTTCTCTCTAACTTCTCTATTCCAAACTAGATCATACTTTTGATCTTTTTTATGAAATTTCATTTCAAATTCTTTCATGAACTCCTGTATATTTGTCTCATTCCATGAACTATTTGGGTAAAGTATATTTGCTAACTTAATAAATGGTTTTGTAATTTCTTTAGTTTCGTCTGGACTGCTTAAACTAAGTTCAGATAAATTAAAATCACTATGAGTAAATTTATAACCATCTAAATTATTACCAGAAAGAAGTTGCTCATTTCTTATGGCCCAAGATTCATTCATCTTTAAATTATCCCAAAACTTATTTGCAGTTCGAGATGATTTTGCTGAACATTTATCTAAGTTAATATCCTTAGTTTTTTTACCATTGTTAAACTTTCGATTTTCTTTTTTAGCTTTTTTTGCACATTTTCGATGTTTAAGAACACCCTTTAAACCTAGATCCGTTATTTTAAAACCACCCAAAACAATTTGTGTAAATGTTAAATGATTTAGGGTCAGATCAAAAACGGCTACAGGCATTCCAGTGTCAGTGGCAACTGCTGCAAATTTTTTACCGATCATTTTTATTTGATAGCCCTTAGATTTTTCAAAGAAAGGTCGGTCAAAAGCACTCGCACCGGGTGAAAAATTTGAATAATCTATCTCTTCTGTTGCTCTAGCATTTGCTAAAATGAAAATTGTAATTACTCCCAATAATGAAAAAAGTTTTATTGTATTTATTAATCTCATCTATATCTCCCTATCAATTATTTTGTAAATGAATAACCTGAAACTTCAAATCCCCACTCCGTAACAGTTTTATCTGTTTTTAAAACCATCTTAATAGTATCGCCTTTAACAGCTCGACTTGTGGCCTTAATTCCAAAACCTGTTAATGTATCAAATAAGTTACCTTCGCTATCATAAAGTTCAACATTATCTTTACCTGTTTCTAAATGATGTCTTCCAAAATCCACTTTAATCCATTTTGCTCCTGGCTCATGAATTATATATTCTTGAGAGGTCAAATTTTGATATGGATGTGCAGATTCAATGGAGATATCTTTTGCACTCCAAATACTTCGTCTTCCTGGCGCTGTATGGCCAACTGGAATAAATTCATTAACTGCATTTAAGGCATTTAGTCTTCCACCTGAAATAATCGCCCAATTTAGTGAAACTTTTCTATCACTTGTATTCATTAAAAATTTACGAAGCTTTTCTGGAGCTCTATCAAACTTATCTCTTTGTAAGCCAAGAATCATTGCCGCTACTCCTGCAACATGTGGAGCGGCCATTGATGTTCCGCTCATATATGCATATCCTTTTTTACCTAACGTAGTAGATAAAATGATATGACCTGGAGCTGCTATATCGACACTTCTCTTACCATAATTTGAAAAGAATGCTCTATTATCGTTAAAGTCACTAGCTGCAACACTAATAACACCATCATATTCATAGTTAGCAGGATAGCTTCCATAGTAATCATTATTTAACGCAGCATTCCCTGAGGCTGCTACAAATAAGATGCCTGATTCTGTAGCTCGCCCAATTACTTCACCCAGAGCATCTGAACGAGTTGTCCCTCCCCAACTTGCGTTAATAACATCAGCTTCCATCTTCATCGCGTAATTAATTGCTTCGATTGCTCCTTCGAGAGTTCCTTCTCCTTTTTTAGATAAAAACTTGAGCCCCATCAGTTGAACTTTTGAATTAATACCAGCTATGTCGTAGTTATTATGAGAAGCTCCAATTATACCAGCACAATGTGAACCATGTCCTTGATCATCAGTCATATTGCTTGATGATTTTACCCAGTTCCATCCATGGAGATCATCTATATATCCGTTATTATCATCGTCTAACTTATTGCAAGATTTATCCCAACAGCCAGGGGCCCTATCTACATCATCTTGATTCTGAGGAGACCAAGCTCCATATTCACCTGCATTGTCCCATAAATTAGAAGTCAGATCTCTATGTTTTAAATTAATTCCAGTATCAATAACAGCTACTACTACATCTTCAGCAGCATTTATAGAGTCAGGGTTTGCGGCCCATGCTTGCAACATTTTAATATCTGAACCTGGAGTCATTTTATATTTAGTATCTAGTTTTTGACCAATATTAATTAGTCCCCATTGCTTACTAAATTTATCATCATGAGGAATATAATCTGCATCTAGAGATGAATCAAACTCCTCTATTGAATAAATATAATTAGGCTCAGCGTATTCAATTCCAGAGATTGTTTCTACAGTTTTAATTACTGATTTGATATCCTTATCTACATCAAAAGTTACTTTATGAAATCCTGTAGCAGTTAAGGCTTTTTGGTAATTAATTAAATTTCTAGAGAGATCTCTAATCATCTTATTGATCTTTTTTTCTCCAGTAAATTTTACAATCAATTCACCTTTAACGAACTTTTGCTCACTCTTAGCGTGAACAATATTAATAACAAGCATTAATAAAATTAAAAAATTCACCCAGATTTTCACTTGATTCCTCCTAAATATTAAATATTTAACTTATAAATATAATAGAACTAGATCTGTATGATTAAAGACGCATTAGGATAAGCGGCAAATATTTCCGGCTAAAAATGATCAATTATTTTAACTAACTTCCCTTAACATTTCCTTCAAAGAAATCTAAGTCAACACTAACTGCAGCTGCAAAAAATACGACCTTTTCCTCAACTGTAAAATCAGGAAAGTTAATCTGGAATTTATCTGCATCAGTTAACGCCTCCTTTAAAAAACCACCCCATTTTTTTTCAATAAGACCAATTTCAATCCCCTGTAAATTAAATACTGGAAACTTCCATAGTTTCCAAATTGGAGATTCAATTCTTGCAAATACTCTTTTATGCTGATCGCATAAGTCATATTTTTTCTTTAAAATACTAAATTGTCGCAAAACATGGCCTTGGATTTGTCCTGATGAATCTTTAACTATTAAATCTGAGAAAAACCAGTGAAACGGACGTTCTAATCTAAGTAAAACTTCTTGTGCATTATTCCAAATACTAATTTTCATAGGCCTATGATTCCTTAAAATATTTCTTACAATAAATGAAAAAAATCCTCCACCTTGCTCTGCCATAAAAGCAACTTCATTTTGATTACTATCTAATATTTTATATTTATTCTTAGTTTCAAGGTTAATAAGTATCTCTCCCCACTCCTTGACCTGTTGCACCAGTAAATGTCCATGCCCTGATATAAAATCTTTTAATTTAGTTTCCATCCCTACCCCTTTGCGCACCTAGTAAAAAATAATATATAAATATAATTACTAATTGTGTAATTGATTATTATAATCCCATTCTTAGAATGTTTTCAAATTAAAAGGAAATTATCATGACTAAACCCTTTATTGTAATCTCTGATGGTTTCAATGAAATATTATTTAATCAACTAAAAAATCACCCCAAGTTAAATATTCATCCTAAGCCTAAATTAACTCAAGAAGAACTTAATGTTCTACTTCCAAAAATAAATGGACTTGTCATTCGGTCAGCAACTACTGTCGATGATCAATTATTAGAAGAATCTCCTAATTTAAAATATGTAATTAGGGCCGGAGAAGGAACTGACAATATTAATAAAAAATTATGCCAACAAAAAAATATAAAAGTATCTAATACGCCTGGGGCTAATAGTAACTCTGCAGCAGAACATGCCGTTTCTCTTATGATGACGGTTCTTAGAAAAACGGCATGGGCACATAGTTCAATGAGTTCAGGGAATTGGGACAAATCAAAATTTCTTGGAAATGAACTTGCAAATAAAACGGTTGGTTTTGTTGGTTTTGGAAGAATTGGACAAATTGTTGCCAAAAGAATATCTGGCTTTGATCCTGAAGTAGTTTTTTACGATCCATTCATCCAAGAAGAAAAAATTGGTAAATATGAAAAGATTAATAATCTAGAAGATATCTTTAAACAATCTGATATTATAACAATTCATACACCATTATTACCTGAAACAAAAAATATAATTAATATGTCACTACTTCAATTAATGAAACCAAGTGCTATTTTAATCAATGCTGCTAGGGGCGGCATCGTGAATGAAGAAGACTTACACAAAATATTATCAAATAGAAATATTCGAGGAGCAGGGCTTGATGTCTTCAGTACAGAACCTCTAGAAAAAGACTCACCTCTTAGAAGTTTAGATAATGTAGTACTTACCCCTCATCTAGGTGCAAGTACTGAAGAAGCTCAGATTAGAGTTGGACAAATGGTTATTAACCAACTAGAAGAACTATTTTTAAAGAATAATCTTTTAAATGAGGTAAGAATATAATGCAAACAATGGTAATTGTAGGATCCCAATGGGGAGATGAAGGCAAAGGTAAAATCACAGACCTTCTAGGACAAAAGTGTGACCTAGTTGTTAGATATCAAGGAGGTAATAATGCAGGTCATACTATCATCGTTGGAGAAAAAAAAATAATTTTACACTTAATTCCCTCAGGTATACTACACGATCACTGTACATCGGTAATTGGCCATGGGGTTGTATTTGATCCCATTGCTTTTGAAAAAGAATTAGCAACCATTAATTCATCAAATACTATTGTCTCTCCAAAAAATCTAAAAATATCTCAAAATTGCTCAGTTATAACTTCCTATAATAAAATACTAGATGCTGTCAGAGAGCAAAAAGGACCTATTCAAATTGGAACTACTGGAAAAGGAATTGGGCCAGCTTATGAAGATAAAACAAGTAGAAAAGGAATCAAACTTAAAGATTTACTAGATAAAAATATTCTTAAAGAAAAACTCATAGCAAATTTAAGTGAAAAAGAAGTATTATTTAACCACTTATATGAAATAGAATATCCATCCATTGAAGAAGAAACAAATCAATTATTTGAATTAGGGAAATTAATTCAGCCATATATCGCTGATACTTTTGGACTAATCGATCAAGCAATTCAAAATAATAAAAAAGTACTATATGAAGGTGCTCAAGGTGTTTTATTAGACATTGACTATGGAACATATCCATTTGTGACTTCTTCAAATACTTCTCAAGGAGGAGTTTATACCGGTGCTGGAGTACCTGGTGCAAAAATAAATGAAGTTCTTGGAATAACAAAAGCATATACGACAAGAGTAGGAGAAGGACCTTTTCCTACTGAACTCCACAACGAGTTAGGAGAAAAGATTCAAAAGATTGGTGGTGAGATAGGGGCAACAACAGGAAGAACTCGTAGATGCGGCTGGCTTGATCTTCCTTTACTAAAATATACTGTTAAAGCATCCAATATTACTTCAATTGCACTAACTAAATTAGATGTACTGTGCGGTATTGAAGAACTGAATGTCTGTCACTCTTATGAATATCAAGGAAAAACAATAGACTGTGCCTACCCTGGAATTGACTTAAGTAAGGTAACCCCAATATATAAAAAAGTAGAACCATTTTTTGATAACTTTGAATCAGAGCAACTTAGCCCTGCACTTTCAAATTATATAAAAATGATTGAAGAATATGTTGGTATTCCTGTTGGGATTATTGCCTACGGACCAGAGAGAAATGAAATTCAATTTCGGAAAGATTACTTTAATTAAGTATTTCCCCTAGCAATTTATTATTTTGATAATCTGATATCGAGACTGGTAAAATCATATTCGATAAGTCTTGTTCTGACTTCACAAATACTCTAGCAAAATTTGTCGAGTAACCTTCGTATAAACCATCTAAATTTTTCTTTTCAAATAATACAAAATTTGTTTTTCCAACTAATTGCTTTGAAAAAAAATCTAATTTTTTATTTCCTAAATCAATAATTTTTTTGACTCTCTCTTTTTTAGTACTACTATGTACTTGATCTTCCATTGACGCTGACATCGTCCCTTTTCTTTTAGAAAAAGGAAAAGGGTGAAAATGAGTAATGGGTAAATCACGTAGTAAATTAAATGTATTATCAAAATGTTTTTTACTTTCGCCTGGATGGCCTAAAATTATATCAGCGCCAATTCCCGCATCAGGAAATAAGTTTTTCACACGATCAATAACTTTAATATATTCAGCTACTGTATACCTTCGTCTCATTCTAGATAGAATTTCATCATCGCCACTTTGCATAGGAATATGAAAATGATTCATAACTTTATCGGAACTTTTTAAAACTGATAGTAAGTTTTCTGAAAATGTATTTGGCTCCACAGAAGATAATCTTAATCTCTTTATGCCATCTAACGATAAGAGTTTATCAACTAATTTATAAAAAGGAACTCCTGTAGACTTCTCATATTCACCAATATTAACACCCGTTAACACAATCTCCTTAAAACCATTCTCTATTAATTTTTTTGCCTGAATTACTGCCTCTGAAATGCTTATGGCACGTGACCGACCTCTCGCTCTTGGAATGATGCAAAATGAACAAATATAATTACAACCATCTTGAATCTTTAAAAATGCCCTTGTATGAGAATCAGCTTTCGTTGTAGCAGCTCCCCAAAATTCATTAGTAAGCTCCACCTGTACTTTATTAGCATGCTCTTCATCTAAATATTTGAAAATATTTTGCTTTTCATTAGTACCTAAAACTAAATCAACTCCCTTCATATCAGCAATACTATCAGGTTCCATCTGAGCATAGCACCCCACTACTACGATCTTCCCCTCAGGAGAAATTCTATGTGACTTCCTAATAAGGTTACGACAAGTTGAATCTGCCCCATCAGTTACAGTACAAGTATTTAAAACTGTCACATCTGCCTGACTTCCAAATTCAACAATAGAATAACCCCTATCCTGAAATTTTTGAGCAATACTGGCGGTCTCTGAGAAATTCAAACGACAGCCAATAGTATGTAAACAAACTGATTTTTCCAATACTGCCCCAAGTACCTTATTTATTAATATGGCCACCCTAGTTAAAAAATATAAATATTTCAAGAGTAATTATCAAAATGGTAATTTAACACCCAATATTTCATTTTTAGAATTGACAAAAACCCGAAAAATACTTATCTTCAACTTCGCGTTTCAATAAAAAGAAGTGGTCTCTTAGCTCAGTTGGTTAGAGCATCTCCCTTTTAAGGAGAGGGTCCTGCGTTCGAGTCGCAGAGAGATCACCATTTTTACTAAAAATTGCTCCCATCGTCTAGCCTGGTCTAGGACACCGCCTTTTCACGGCGGTAACAGGGGTTCAAATCCCCTTGGGAGTACCAATTTTATATTAAAGCCTTTCTTTTGAAAGGCTTTTTCTTTTCAGGTAGTTAACTTACTTTACATATAACTCTAGTCATTTTATGTTTAACATGAAGTATTAAAGCTTTAAAGTAGAATTTATAGTACTGGCAATCTCTATATATAATTTTTCATCTAAAACACCTTCATCCGAATATAAATCATGCCCGGAGGAAAAATGATGAACATGAAACTCACTCGTTGTTGCAAAATATAAGTAGTCATAACTATGTTTCAAAATAAATTCCGGCGTGATCATCAAAGTTATTTTTGATTGAACTTTTTCCTTATTAATTTTATTTTGCAAGCCTAAATTATACAATGCCCAGGACAATTTATTTCTAATAATCACAGATTGTGAATAATTTGAATATTTGACATTTAAGTTTTCGAATTGTTGCTTTGCAAGATATACCTCTTTGTTTAATCTTACTTTCTCCATAAGACTAAAACTGATTTGAGATAATTTATTTTTTATGATCAATGGGCCATCAAATAAAAAAATATTTTCAACTTTATAACCAAGAGCTTCCAACTGCGAACTTGTTTCTTGAAATAAAGCAGCATGACGACAATAAAACATTAACGAGCAAGGGCCAGGTGGGTATACATCCAGTATTTTTGTTACATATTGTTTTACAATTAAGGCATGATTTACTCTACCGAGGTTGATAATTTCATCTTTTATAGAAAATATATCCCAAAATAAAATATTTAATGAAGGGATAGATTCCCTTAGATTCTCTGCCAAAATCCTAGTACCTAATATAATCAACACTGGGTTATTTTTATTTTTAATGATATTGATCTTTGTATTTGTTTCTTCTCGCTTATTACTGTTCAATATGCAATTTTCAAGAAAAATAGTCATCTGACTAAAAGTTGGATTAGATATTAAATCAGATACTTTAATTGATAACTGGAAAATCTTCGTAATATCCAGCCAGACCTGAAGCAACATTAAGGAATCTCCTCCAAGTTTGAAAAAGTTTGAAGTATTGGAAAAATTATTTACCCCTAAAACTTCTGACCATGCCTTGAATAATTCTATTTCTAAATTAGTACTAAGTTTACTTAAGGTTAACCCTTCATCACTTTTATACTCACTGATCAATTGTTTCTTATTTATTTTACCATTAACAAGAGTGGGAAATGTTTTAACTTGATACAATAATGACGGAATCATGTACTCAGGAAGTTTAGTTTTTAAATAACCTTTAATAGCATCATTAGAAATATCACTATAAATAGAAATATAAAATAAAATTAATTTCGGATAATTATTATTTGCATTATCTAGTACGCATACTGAATCAACAATTCCTTCAAAGCTTTTTGAAACTGACTCTATCTCAGGCAATTCAATTCTAAAACCTCTTATTTTAACTTGATCATCTTTACGATATCTAAAATGAAATCCACCTGAATCATCCCTTACAACATAATCTCCTGTTTTATAAAAATAAAGTTCTTTACCTTTAACGGACTTTTGAACAAATGAACTCTTGGTTTGCTCTTTACTTTTTAAGTACCCCCTTCCAACACCTTTTCCTGAGATCAGAAGTTCTCCCTCCCTTCGGAGTGGAAGGCACAGATCTTCCGAAGAACTAACAAAAAACTTAGTATTAAAAATGGGTTGACCGATAGAAATATAATTATAAACATCAGAAAAATCTAGTAATGATACAGTATGCATGCTGGACCAAATTGTTGTTTCAGTAGGGCCATAAACATTAATTAATCTTTTATTACTATCAAATAGATTTCTTGCTAAATCTTTCTTCAAGGGCTCTCCACCGCTTATAACGGTCATGTATTTGCTACCCTTCCAGCCAGATATGATTAATGAATTTAGTAGTGTCGGAGTTGCTTGAATAAAAGTAATCGATTCATCTTCAAGCAATTCAATCATGTCATGAGGGATAATTGATTGACCTTCTTTTGTTAATACCAGCTGAGCTCCAACACTTAAAGGCAATAAGATTTCTAAGATTGATATATCAAATGTAAATGAAGTCACTGCAAGAAACTTATCTTTATCTTGAATACCAATTTTATTTATCATTGAAAACAACAAGTTTACTACTTGTTCATTCTCAATTAGAACCCCCTTAGGCAGTCCAGTAGTCCCAGAGGTAAAAATAATATATGATAATCTGTCACTTTTTAAATCGACATCACAAATATCAACATCATTAACCCCATTTAAATCTTCTGATAAATTTATTATATGCTGAGATTCAAATTTGATTCTAGAATCATTATCTATAATAGTCATCTTTAAGTTAGTTAAGCTAATCATATAATCTAAACGATCTTTAGGTAAAGCCTGGTCAAGGTAACAAAAAGCTGCCCCTGACTTTATAATACCAAGTAGCCCAATTACTGCATTCACATTTCTGGATATCGCTAAGCCAACCACATCTTCCTGGCCAATATTTCTTTTCTGTAAAATAGTCGCTAGGTAATCTGACTTAAGTTTTAATTCTCCATATGTAACCTTAGATTCACCCTGGATAAACGCCACTTTCTCTGGAGATTTCATTGCAAAAGACTCAAAGGAATCTAATAATCCAGAAAAATTTATTTCTTTATCTGTTTGATTTGTATTATCATATAACTTAATAGAATTATCTAATAGTAAATTCTTGACCAAGGATAAATCACTTAAATCATCATCGACAATTCCTTTTATCAACGTAGTAAATATCATCGATAATTTCAACATATCATTGCTGTAGGATCCTATCGATTTATAGTACACCTTCCAATTAAGTTGGCTGTCATCATCTTCAATAATTAACCCAGTTTTTATTTTTATTGGATATTTATTGTCTGTTGGAGTTACGAGTTCACTTAAGGATTTATCGTTTTCGTATTTACCTAAGTTATACAAAAACATAAAATCAAATCCTGAAGTCTTATTATATGAATTCTCTATAAAGCTTGAAGTAATTTGCCCATATGGCATCCAGTTCTTATGCAACTTAAGCAAGTTATACTTCATTTGCTCAAAAAAAGATTTTAGGTCATCACCATACATAAATGGATCCATTTTAACCCATAACGGAGTATAGTTACTGCCAGGTATCTCTAACTCTTTTATCACTTTTCCTACGACCACATCATTGGAATTAACTGAAAACTGATGTGCTGATAATAAATAAATACCGAGAAAAAATTCCTGGCGTGTCACATCAAAAAGCTCACATTTATGCTCTATTTTTTTATAAAGACTGTCAGGAAGCTTTCCTTCTATAAAACTATATTCATTCTTTTTACTATCATCTTTAAATGATGGAAGCATCTCGGGGAAATCTTCTGAAAACCCCTCGTTCCAAAAGATTGCTTTTTTAATAAAACTATCAGACGAACTCAACTGTTCAAAAAAACGAAATTCATTTTTAAACTGATTTAAGTATCGAACAGATTTTTCTCCTGCATAATGAATGATAAATGCCTCGCCGATATTATCATCAAAGGCATATTGATTCCATTTGGGATCTAGCTTGCCTATTTTGCTATGTAAGACTACATTAAATGGATACTGATCTGGCAGTAATAATAAATTTTCTTTATATTCATTTATACATTTTGAAAATTTCTCTGTAAGATCATTTTCATTCCAATATCTCATACTTAATAAGAGAACACCTGAATTAAAATAAGGCGTATCTCCATCAATATTTAAATTTTGGTAATTGTTAACTCCCCCGTCCTTGAAACGAGGTCGTAATGAGTCAACAACAGCACAAACACCAAATTCATCTAGTTTAGTTTCTCCCAATTTGGAAATATCTGTTTTTATAATAGTGTCACAATCTATCATAATGACCTTGTCTATATCTTCCGGTAGGTACAAGCTTAGAAACAACCAGTAATACACACTTGTTTCATATATTGATTTATCATTAGGGATTTTTCTTGATATTTCTCTAATGTCCGGTATGATCCAATGAATTTCGATATTTTCATTTTGAATAATATTAACAATTTCTTTTTTGTGATATTCAAATAATCCTAAGTCAATAATATAAATTTTTAGTTTTTTATTTGATTTATAATGATACTCCAATGACTTGAGAGATACTTTCAAGAAACTTACATAATTAAAATCTAAAGCATAAATAACAGAGAATGTATTTGACTCATCTTTCATGTAAACAGTACCGTTAACCTACTAATATTATAATAGATATTGTATTTATTCATAGAAAGGAAAATATGTTTTATAGGCCAAATAAATAACATTGATTTTAAGCCGCTGTCTCCGTAGCTGGATCATCTTCATCAAGGTTAATTGAACTTACTGCCTCCTCAGGGCTTTTACCTGACATAATTGACTCAGACCATTGAGTAATCATCTTTTCTAAATCACCCGCGCCTTCTTTTTCATTTTTTAATAGCTTCCTTGAATAGAGTACAAATTCTTTCCATATCTCTTCTGGTTTTTCTCTAATTTTTTTCTGTGCAACAATATCTGTATCAATTTTCTCCATTTCTAAATCAAGTACATCACTTGCTTTACTTCCTTTTGGAGCAAAAATATCAACAAACTTTTCTCTCATTTCCTCATCTATTGAAGATATTAATTCAATTTTTTGATCCATGGGGTAGGTTTGAAGAATATTTTTTAAAATATTTAATGGTAATACTGGAATTAGCAAGGCCGGAAAATATGTCTGAGCAATTTCTTTTATCTGTTCTGCGTCTGGACTATTTTTTGCTAAACTCGCAAAAAGTGAATTTTCAACCTGAGGAGCAGACTCTGGAATTAAACTAATTAACTTTTCCAGAAATGGTGCTTTATCTTCACTAACCTGATATTCAGATAATTTCTCTTTAAAAGTATCCAATTGAGATTCAACATCATCATTTTTAAATTGCATGCTATTATCAAGAGTCGTATCAATAACCTCTTTATCCAATTGCTCAATTACCTTTGATACAAACTTCACATTCATTACATTCATTAAAATTTTTCCGGAGTCAGGGTGGTCTTTTACTAACTTAGCACCACTTTCAGGTGTAAGTCTTAATAGTAGATCACATATTTCGGTATCTACAATAACTGATGGTACAAGAATATCTTCAACTATCTGATTAGAAATAAATGCATTTGCTTCCATTAAATCATTGGATGCTAGCTTACCTCCAAGAAAAGATTTCCAACGCTCTCTTTCTTCTGTTGTTAAGTCTTTAAAAAGGCTAATTAACAATTCATTATCAAGTTGTTGAACCAAGGATCTCAAGGCATTCTTCTCTGCATCTTCTCCTGCATTTATCCATTTTTTTAATAAAACAATTGCCTCAACTCGAGAAAACTTTAAAAACGTTTGGAATCTTTCTACGCCATTTAGTGAACTGACATGATCTTGCTCTGCTGATGAATCTAATGATGATAATTCATCTACTTCTTTTTCTTTATCCTCATCATCTTCTCCTGAACTATCAGGAGGTGCCGCAGCAACAGCTGGAGCTTCACCATCTCCCCCTTTTTCCATTTTTTCCCATTTAGAAAATAACATAAATGCAATAATTCCAAGAAGAGTAGCCGCTAATAATAACCCTATCATATTACTAAACTTTGAAAGTAGAGCAATTACTTCTTTGAAAGAACTTGGAAACGGTGATAAAAGTTTTTCTTCCATATTAATATATGTAACCTCGATACTAGGAACAATATCATTCAAGTTAAATTTCATTGAATCCAACATTGTTTTAATTGATTTCCTTGTATTTTCATGCAGTTTTTCACTTAATTGAACATGGATTTTAATATTCTCTAAGTTAGTGAAAATATCTAAGCTATTGTTAAACTTCCAAAGCTGTTCAAATGGAGGTAATTTTTTTCTTTCAAGTGGATTACCTTCCCCGTCCTTGGCTTCAGTATCCTCATCTTTAAAATCATCAATTAATGGTACTTCTAATCCTAATTTTGAAAAAACAATATAATCCTTGGGCATCTTATCTGGCAAAACATCGTTTAATCTTATTTTATTTTTATTTTTATTATCCTTAGATTCCTTACCATCCTTATCGCTTGGAGGTGTGAACTTAGGTTTAACAGCAGGAGTGGCGTTGAGCTCAACATTAACTACATATTCATTAGATTTAATTATTTTAGATAATCCATTTTGCACTTTAGATAATATTGTCTTTTCTAATTGAACTTTTTGCCAATCCAGAGATGGTAAAATTGTGACTCTACCACTTACATCACCCTCAGTCTGTTGAGTTGTAACAGGAAATACACTTGTCACATACAAGAAAAACAAAAAGGTAAATATCAAATACTTTTTAATCATTTTAAATTACGCACCTTCTAATTTAAATTTCTTTTCTAAATATAACTTCATGACATAAGCATCTCTATTTTCAGGATTGACACTAAATGCTTTCCTGTAAAAGTTTAATGCTTGTGTAAATTTCTTATCTAAATAATATGCACTGGCCTTCAGCTCATAAATTATTGAAAAATGCGGGAATTTCTTTTCCTCTTCCGTTAACATCTTTATTGCTCCGGAATAATCCTTCACTCTAATTCTTCTCTGTACTTCAAATAATTTGGTAATCAAAGTATCAACATCCTTTACTAACTGAATATCTTTATTAACTTCAAGGTTCACATTTAATTCAACATCATTTGACCCCGATCTTGCTAGCAATACACGATATGGATCAAATCCATTTTTTTTAAGCTCCAAAATAAATACATCACCATTAGCGTAATTATTTGCAACTTCATTCATACTTATTTTCAAAGGAGTCAAACCAATCTTAACCATCTTTTTTGTTGTATTATTTTTAACAAAGATGACTGCTTTTTCAGGGTTACTGACAATGGATAATTCTTCACCCAACGCAAAGTCTATAGTTCCAATTAACAATAATAAAAATATCTTTTTCATCAACAAATTATGATCTCCTAGTTCATATTTCGACAAATAAAACTAAAATCATAATCTGATATAAAACTTGATCTTTTGGGGAAATTATTTCCTATTTCTCTAAAAAGTATGTCATTCCAACAAAAAACTTAACGCCAATGGTGGACGATGCCACTCCAGTACCTCTACTGGCAGCTAGTTCTGCTCTGATTCCCCATATTTTTTTAATAGTGTAAATCAGTCCTCCATGAACTTCTAAGTCAAATATAATATCAGACTTCTTTGCTGTTTCTGTATTATATATTAAATATCCTACCCCTAGGCTTGGGCCCCAGTAATATCTTAAAGTGGGAGTAAAGATTAAACTATTACCAGAATCATTTATAGAAAATTTTGAGCTCATGGATGAAATATAAAAATTCATGCCAGCACCGGCAAGGAATGCTCCACTCCCATCAGATGACATTAGAGGTAAGGTGGTTTTCAAAAAATAACTTTTTTTAGGGTAATTCATAAATTCATATACAACATTTAAAGCAATTAAGGAGATTGCAGAGGCGCTCGGTTCATCTGGCGCATTTGATTCAGATCCAGACGCGGTCAAAACTGAAGCATTTTCAGTAACATTAAAATTGGCCATTCCCATACTAGTTGATAAAACTTGATGCATATTACTTGCTACTACAACATGATTACATATGCCAATAATGACTGTTAACATAAATAATTTAAACTTATTATTCATTAGTGAAAATCTAATTCTTTTGATACTTTTCTTATCGCACTTGATTTTTTATCATTATCTTTCAAGTTTTCTTTCCCTGATTTATCCGCTAAATCTTCTAATAGCTTTATGGATACCTGACCTTCTACCATATCATTAGAACCATTGTATATATTTCTAACTGAAATTTCAGCTCTATTTTCTTCGAGAATCGACTCAACTTTCATCAAGTATGTAGCAAGAGAAGGATACACTTTCTTTCTAAATCTCATTGGAGATGAAACATCTTGTACTTTCACTGTTGGAATATTGAACTTAATAAAAATATTTGATGAAATCTTTGAATACTCTATCTGTACATCAATTTCTCCATCAACACTATTGAGATATAAAACCAGGCCGCTAAGTAATGTACTTAAACCTTTCTTTATTCTTTTTTCATCGAAGGAAACTAATAATATATTAGAAGGTATAATATTTATTCTTAACCTAGAAACCTGAAATAAATAACTCATTTCTGCCAAAGAATTTTCAATCAGAGCACCCATATCATTTAAGTTACTATTTGATAGTACTCCATTTGTTAAATGTGTTAAGCTCTTCTCCATTTCTTTAGCAAAACTATACATTTTAGGCATTTCAACATACTTCAAATCTTCAACTTCCTTTATAAATAAAAGATAATCATTTTTAACATCATTTTTTAACTTCACTGAATTTTTAATATGATGAGATCCTCCTGCATGTAATATATTGGCCCTAGATAAATCATTCCAATTGTTATTATCTCCCACATTTGTATAAAAACTGTTTGTGGCCCAAGTAATTACCCCTTTATTGTTAATAAATGCTAATGGGGTCCTAGATTCTGACTGAACGATATCTAACATTTTTTTCAAATTATCTATTTCTGTTTCTAAATACTGTTTTTCCTTGATTAATGCGGGATCTCTTATTTTTATTTTCTCTTTGATAACCCTTGTATTAAGCTCTTCTCGCTTGAATCTTTTAGTTGAAAAATATATAAAAGGAAGTAGGATCATAAATAAAATCAACATACTAAAAGTTAAGATTGAACTCATGATCAGTTTTCTATTTTCTATATAGTTAATCATCCCATCAAGCATTAACCCGCTCAATCCCTCTAGGTAGTGTTCCATGTTTTTTACTGTTTTAAATTGAGATATGTAATAGTCTGCTTTTAATATATAAAGCTTAATGTTGGCAGCAACGTCAAATAAGGAATTTGTTAACTCTGATGTTTTCATTTCACTTGCAGGCAATATTGCAAATCTTTTGATTATCTTTTTTAAACTAAGCTGAGCTTCACTTAATGAGTCCGCTCTATTTACCAAGTAAGAATAGGTTGAGTGAGTCTGTATCACCTTATTAAAGTTTAAAATTTCATTTTTAAGATCTGGAGAAACTAACGTATATCTATTCATATTGTATTCAAACGTATCTTGTATTTTAGTCAAGATTTCATTAAGCTTAATAGGAGCACCTCTCCTAGACAGAAAATCATCAAATTCTTTATTGTTTCTATTGTTTAAAGTTATACGATGTTCAGCGGAAAACTTGTCGATATTCTTTCTTAAATTCTTAACTGATACTGCTTTTATATCAAATAAATTATTGTTTTTTATTCTCTCTACATAATCTCTATATTTATTAATAGAAGTTATTTTATCCTCTATCTCTATGTCTTTTAACTTTAAAGATATAACAGAAAACACAAGCACAAAAAAGCTTGCGGCCCATAAGGAAGGAACTAATACTTTATTAATCTTTTTTATCACTTTCATTAAATATATACTTCCTACGATGCCATACTCATCAATGGTATAGGGGGCAATTTTAAGTCTTTATTCATAAAAATAACTTTAAATCCAATTTCTGATGACCTTTCAACTCTATTCATATTTGAATATACTGCAATATTAATATTATTTTTTTCATTCTTACTCTTAAGTCTATAAATCAATCTCATTATATCTTTTTTATTTACAAGGTTTTTTTTGGCAATATCCCATCTTAAAACCATTACAATATTATTATTTGCATCGGCCGAAATATCACAACAATAGTCACGATGTAATTTGACCGGCATAAATCCCCAAAACTGTCTCATTAGACCAATAAAGAAATTGAGGTTGTCGTCTATTCTCATATGAGTAATTTTGGGACAATAATTAAAGTAAATAGAAATTCCTCTCTTTAACTCCCTAACCCTATCTTCGAATTCCTTTAGAAAAATATTTTTATGATTTTCTCTATCTCTCTCATCATTTTTTGTTTCTTTATTAATGCTTTTCCACAGCACAATCTCTTCAATACAATGCTTCTTATCTTTGATTACCTGATCTTGATTTGTGGCGGGGGATAACTTTAATTCTTCAGGTTGTTCTTTAGGTTTTTTTTCAACTTCTAACTCTATAACTGTACTTTCTGCCGTTTCAAACTTTGAAAGTAAATCTTGATTTGAAGTAACTTCATTCTTAATCATACTGTTATCGTTGGGCATCCTGCCTCCTACTCAAATATATTATCACACTAAGTCATAAGGGAATCTAACGGTCAATATATGCCGATTATCAATTTATTTAATTGGATAAATAAAAGAAAATTGACTCGAAGTATGAACATTCACTAAATTTCTTAACCCAGGTGAAGTCATTCTTTCCGAAGCAATGGAGTAAGTTAGTTGTGTTTCTTTCCAGATTTGCGTTGAAAAGAATGCTTCAATTTTATTACCATCAATCGTTAATGAATTCCCCTGACCAATATAGTCTGTTGTACCTATCCAAATCTTAGATAAAGCACCACCAAGTGCAATTGTCTTGCTCAATAACTTAAAATCTATCAATAAACCCACTTTATACCAAAACAAACTATTTTGATTTACCTGCAAACCCTCACCCTGATAGGATAGATTAACAAAAGTTTGTGTTTCATAATCAAAACCCAAAATAGGCCTAACTAGACTATTTCCATATCGCTTTAAATACAAAAATCCTATATGAGTTATTCCTGGAATGTTAAATTCACCACTATCAAATGTTTTTGTCAATTTGATATTTAATTTTAACTCAGTAGGGTTTTTTTCAATAAATTTAATATCGCCAATAGCATTAACACTAAAATGTTTAAAATTATTAGTAACTGAAATTATGTCAGTTGACTCAATCGTTTCAACAAGAACTCCAACACCAACACTATAACTTTTTCTAAACTTAACACCAAACAAACTTCCAAGCTCATCTATTTTTTTTAAATCTTTAGCATCAATATTACTTTTAACTGTCTTACTACGTTTTTTAGATTTATTTTCTTTTTCAACCTTTTCTGCTTCCTTGATATCATTATCTTCTTCTTGATCTAGTTGCTCCTCTATTGCAAGTATTTCTTTAGACAAAGATTTATTAAGCTTTGCGCTGATTTCTTCTGGAGTTAAGATATCTTCATCTTTGGTTCTTGCCACATCAGATTTCTTAATCTCTGGTGTGTCGATCTCTTCATCTTGTTTTTTATTTTTCGATTTTGAAATAAAACTAGGAGTTTCCTGATCTTCTGCTTCCTCATCTTCTGTTGATACTTCTGGGGACTTCAAGCTAGAACCAGGGGGAAGAATTACTGGAGTAACAATTGGAACTCTAATTCTGTCCTTTTTCTTTCTCTTTTTACTCCTTTCATTCTCCTCATTTTTGATAGGATTTATTTTTGAAATTTTCCTTCGTTTTTTTAGCTCGACTTTAAAATCATCTATTTTTTTGATATCCAAAGGTAAGCTATCCACTTTAACTATTTTTTTTTTCAATAGAGACAATTTCTTTTTTCTTTCACTCGTTAAAACAAAATCTTCGCTATAAATCAAACGATACAACAATACCTGGGACTCATATAGCAAACGACGCTCTGGAACTAAACTCTTTGAAACCTTTCTTAGTATTTTACTATTAGCGCCATCTTTTATATAAAAATTCAAATTATATCCTGAATTTTCACCCCAATGAACAAAATATGCATCCATGAAAATACTAAAATGCGCATATTTCACCTTACCTAATACTTTATCCTTACTTAGTATTATTTTATAATTATCGCTCGACACTAATTCATCTATTGCCAACTTTAAGATACTCACTTTTCGAGGTGAATCTCCCCCAATAAAACGTGGCTCATTTATAATCATTCTCGATTGCTCTATATCAGAGATATCCAATAATAGATCTCCTCTCTGAGAATCAATTTTCTTATCGCTTACAGTCTCTATAATTTTTTTCTCTTCTTTGGTATCACTACTGAACCAACTGCCCATAGACATCACCCCAGAAGAAAACATGAATGTAAAAAGAAAAATTACTATTTTGATCTGAAATATATGCACGTAGTTCATCTCAATTAAATACATATATTTTATTTTAATAGTCAATTTTTTACAATGAAGCCTATTTGTACCCAAGAAGTTACTTGATCAAGTATACATATCAATAAATGTACTTAATTTTATTAGTTGGTATCCGATAAGTAATCATATTCATTAACAAAAAGGAAAGCAAAATGAATGTTGCATCTGTCGTTGGTTTTGTAATAGCATTATTTGTATTGTTTATGGGACTAAAACTGTCATCAGATGATATGAGTATTTTCATAGATTGGACCAGCTTGTTTATTGTTATCGGAGGTACATTTGCTGCTTCATCAATTACATTTCAAATTACACGCATAATAACATTATTCAAAATTTTCCTTAGACATATCTTCGCTGGTGGCAAAATGGACTATGCCGCTTTAATCTCCCGCATTATGAAAATTGGTGAATCATATAGAAAAGGAGAGGGTCTTGATAAGCATATAAATTCAACTGGAGATGAACCATTTTTAAGAGAGGGGCTTGAACTTATTAATGATGGTATCCTTGAAAAAGAGCATCTCATTAGAATTCTAGAAGAAAGAGCTGGAAACATGCACTACGTATACATGGAAGATTCAAGTAAAATAAAAACTTTATCTCAATTTCCTCCTGCATTTGGAATGATGGGAACAACCATAGGTATGATTGTCCTTCTAGCAAACCTCGGGGGGGCCGATGCCTTGAAAATGATTGGCCCTGCAATGGGAGTTTGTCTTATTACAACTCTATATGGTGTTATACTGGCAAACCTAGGATTTATACCCGTTGCTGAAAATTTAATTGAAAGCTCTAAAGAAGTTCATCTGAAAAATTTGATTATAATTGAAGGACTTAAATTACTACTTGAAAAAACCAATCCTGTCATTGTTGCAGAAGAACTAAATTCATTTTTAATACCTAGTCAAAGATTAGATTGGAAAGAAGTTATAGGAAAATAAAATGTCCAAATTAGGCAAAAACTCATCAGAAAGTTCTTCAGGGAGTGCTGGATGGCTCATCTCCTATGCAGATATGATGACCTTGATTGCTTGTTTTTTTATTTTAATGATGGCCTTCGCCAATTATGACCCTGTTGGTTTTACAAAAAAAACCATTGAGGTTTCTAAGCATTTTAATAAAGATAAATATAAACATTCTGAAACTAAAATGACGCAACTTCAAGAAGAGATAGCATCTCACCCTGAGCTCATTAAAATGTTAAAGACATCAATAGTTGATGATAAACTCATTATTGGCTTTAGTGGAAGCGCATTGTTTAACCGTGGGCAATATGAAATTTCAGAAGATACCAAATTTGTTCTCGATGCATTAATTGACTTAATTAAAGTTAAAGATTCAAACTTCAGAGTTTTAATTGAAGGCCATACAGATAATCAACCAATTGCTAAGGATGGACCATTTTCATCAAACTGGGCATTAAGTGGAGCAAGAGCGGCCTCTGTCGTCCATAGATTTGAATATTTTGGTTTTGATCCGAGAAATTTAGTCGCCATTGGACTAGCTGATACTAAACCATTAGTTCCCAATGACGATGAAAAAGGAAATCCAATACCCGCCAACTTAAAAATTAATCGTAGAGTTATTATCAAAGTATTAAACCCTAAAAACCCGAAATCAAAAATAAAAATGGGTCTCGGTGTCTATTTTGAAAATGACAATAAGGGAAGTGCTCAGTAAACTCATTACATGGGCCAGTATATATTTAAAGACCACATTAATTACACGCAAATATTTTCTAAACTAGATTGGATAATTTTTATACTTATATTAATAATTACCGTCCTATCAATATTATGGGGCCATAAGTTAAAAAAAAAGGATCACAAAACATCTACTATTGAAATTCTACTTATGGGACGTCAACTTACACTACCAATGTTTGTTGCAACTCTTGTTGCAACTTGGTACGGAGGAATATTTGGAGTAACTAAAATTGCTTTTGAACAAGGAGTTTTTAATTTTATTACCCAAGGTTTTTTCTGGTATATATCATACTTAATATTTGCATTTTTTATTATAAATAAAATCAGTCCTTACAAGGCAGTTACTCTTCCAGATCTAGTCAATAAAATGTTTGGGCCAAAGTCTAGCAAATTAAGTGCTATATTTAATTTTTTTAATGTCCTCCCCATAGCCTATTCGATCAGTATTGGACTCTTTTTACAAGTAATGTTTGGAGGTGCATTATGGATTAATATTTTTGCCGGAACAACCTTTGTTGTTTTATATTCATTAATAGGAGGGTTTAGAGCAGTTGTTTTTTCTGATTTAATCCAATTTTTTGTAATGTGCTTAGCTGTATTTATTGTCTTAGGTTTATCATATTATAGTTTTGGGGGAATAAGTTTTTTACAATCCAATTTACCAAAATCATATTTCTCTTTAACAGGAAGTGAATCAATGGCCAACACTATATTATGGGGCCTAATTGCATTATCAACCTTAGTAGATCCTAATTTTTATCAAAGATGTTTTGCTGCTAAAAGTACAATCATTGCAAAAAGAGGAATTATTTATTCAACAATGATTTGGGTTGTTTTTGATATTTGCACAACAGCAGGGGCAATGTATGCAAAAGCAATTATCCCTCATGCTAAATCCAATCAAGCGTATATAATTTATGCTCTTCAATTATTACCAAATGGATTGAGAGGATTTTTCTTGGCCGGAATTCTTGCAACTATTTTATCCACTTTAGACTCTTATTTATTTCTGGCCGGAACGACCCTTTCTTATGACTTGGCGCCAAAAGAACTGAAAAATAAAAAGAAAACTCATTATTTAGGAATTATTTTAGTTGGAGTAATTTCAATATTAATGGCACTGCTTTTCAATGGAAATATTAAAGCTGTATGGAAAACCCTAGGAAGCTATTCTGCCTCATGCTTATTGCTGCCTATGATTTGGGGATATTTAAGGCCAGGAAAAGTAACAGACAATCAGTTTTTTTCAGCATCTATTATCGGCGTAATCTCAACAACATACTGGCGCCAAATAGATAGAGTTGGAACCTGGAAAAATATTGATGAAATATATATTGGTTGTTTCTGTACTTTTCTTTCCCTAATTATATATCCTATAGTAAAAAGAACTTTTAAAATAACAAAATGAGCCCATATGAATAAACCCCACGATAATAGAACAAAAGAAGCATTAAAATATCATTCCAGAAATAGGCCTGGAAAAATTGAAGTTACTTCAACAAAACCATGTGTTACAGCTTCAGAGCTTTCTTTGGCATATACACCTGGGGTTGCTGCTCCATGCATGGAGATTTCTAAAAACCCTGAAGATGCTTATAAGTATACAAGTAAAGGAAACCTTGTAGGTGTTATCTCTAATGGTAGTGCTGTCTTGGGCCTAGGCAATATTGGCCCATTGGCCGGAAAGCCTGTCATGGAAGGAAAAGGAATTCTATTTAAACGCTTTGCTGATATTGATGTCTTCGACCTTGAAATTAATGAATCTACGGTTGATGGAATGGTCAAAATAATTAAAGCACTCGAACCTACTTTCGGAGGGATTAATCTCGAAGATATTAAGGCACCGGAGTGTTTTGAAGTTGAGGAACAGTTAACTAAGGAGTTAAATATTCCAGTGTTCCATGATGACCAACATGGAACAGCCATAATCGCTTCTGCCGCATTACTAAATGCACTAACTTTAACAAAGAAGTCTATAAAAAAAATAAAAATTGTTTTTAGCGGAGCTGGTGCTGCGGCCATGGCAACGGCGAATCTCCTTATTGAACTTGGTGCCATCCCTGACAATATTGTGATGTGTGATTCCAAAGGGGTTATATTCAAAGGACGTCAAGATGGAATGAATAAATATAAAGAAAAGTTTGCTATTGAAACTAAAAATAGAACTTTAAAGGATGCAATTAAAAATGCAGAAGTCTTCATGGGACTATCAGGGCCAAATATCCTAGATCAAGAAATGATTAAATTGATGTCTGAAACACCAATTGTTTTTGCTATGTCAAATCCAACTCCTGAAATCTTCCCAGAAGAAGTTATATCCGCAAATAAAAATGCAATCGTCGCAACGGGTAGATCTGATTACCCCAATCAGGTAAATAATGTTCTAGGATTTCCTTTTATATTCAGAGGTGCTTTAGATGTTAGAGCAACTGAAATTAATTTAGAAATGAAATTAGCGGCCGTTTATGCTCTTGCAAACCTGGCAAAAGAAGAAGTTCCTGATGAAGTAAAACTAGCATATCAAAATGAAAGTTTCTCATTTGGACGTGATTATTTAATTCCTAAACCATTTGACACTAGAGTATTAACTGCAGTTGCACCAGCAGTGGCCCAAGCAGCAATGGATAGTAATGTTGCTCAAGTTCAAATAAATGACCTTAATGAATACTCCTCTGAGCTTGAAGCAAAATTAGGTACATCAGCAATATTCATGAAATCGATTAGAGATAATTTAAAATTTTCAAACAGAAAAAATAAAAAAAAATTAAGAGTAGCTTTTGCTGAAGGATCAAATGGAAGAGTGTTAAATGCAGTAAAAATGCTACTTGAACACGACCTAGTCGAACCTGTTTTACTTGGATATAAAGATCGAATTTCAGAAGAAATGGAAAAAGTAAATTTTAATCAACATGACTCTATTGAAATAATCACTCCGTCTATGGACCACCGATATGAAGAATTTTTCCTAAAGTATCATAAACTTAAACAACGAGAAGGAGTAACCATTGCAAGGGCAATGGAACTGATGGCACAAAGAAATTACTTTGGAGCAATGTTGGCAAGAGAAGGTCATGTTGATACATTTTTAAATGGGCCAACCCAGAACTATCCAGAGTGCTTTATACCGCTTAATAATGTTATTTCAACAAGAGGTAATATAAAAGCTGCTGGTATTTATATTTTAATTTTCAAACAAAAAACTATTTTTTTAGCAGACTGCACCGTCCAAATAAATCCTTCGGCACAAGACTTATGTGAAATTGCAGCAAGTACAGCTGAACTCTACAAAGAAATGCTTAATAAAGAACCACAGATTTCATTTTTAAGTTTTTCTAATTTTGGCTCAAATAGACATCCTAATGCTAAAAAAGTCAGCAATGCGGTTGCTCTCTGTAAAGAACAATTCCCTGATTTAAATTGCGATGGAGAAATGCAAGCAGACGTAGCAATGAATGAAAATATCTTAAATAATTTATTTGATTTTTCTCAAATTCAAGGGCCAGCAGATATTTTAATATTCCCAGACTTGAACTCTTCCAACATAAGCTATAAATTACTTACTCAACTAAGTGAAGCTACTGCAATTGGGCCATTACTTATCCCAATGAATAACAGTGTAAATACACTAGCAAGAACAAGCACAGTTTCAGAAATTGTTAATATGACTGTCATAACTGCTCTAATGGGGCACAAGCAAGGATAAAACAATGAAAAAAGAAATTATTTCAACAGAGAAAGCTCCTGCAGCGGTAGGAACATACTCTCAAGGTGTAAAGCTTGATCATTGCTACTATTTTTCTGGCCAAATAGGGCTCTGCCCAACGACGATGGAACTAAAACCAGATTTTGGCCATCAATTAAAACAAATTCTAAATAATATTGACGGATTATTAGAATCTCAAAATTTAACGAGAGAAAATATTATTAAAACGACTATCTTTCTTACAGATTTAGAAAACTTTCCTATGTTAAATAAGTATTATGAAGACTTCTTTTCAGCCCCATACCCAGCAAGAAGCTGTGTTGAAGTTTCAAGGCTACCTAAAGACTCATTAGTTGAAATAGAGGTTATTGCATCGGACTGCTAAGCTATGTTTAAAAAAAAATATCTTTTTGAAACAAATACTACCCGGAATGTTCGTTTCCTTAAGATTTCTTTACAACTGGCCATAAGTATTTTTTGTCTTTATTCACTCTTATGTATTATACTTGCAATGTTTTCTCAGCATGAAAGTGAAAACTCATCTAGTTACTTCTACAAAAGACAACCTGACTTAATCACAATACTTACAGGTGATGCAGGAAGAATTCCCTACGGTCTAAAGAAGGCAAATGAATATCATGGGACAAAGGTATTTATCACAGGAGTGTATTCAAAAAATACAACTGAACTATTATTAAAAAAATATAACAACCTTTCCATTGATATCAACTCAATTGAAATAGACCATGCGAGAAATACTGTTGAAAATGTTTTATCTATTCTTCGATTTACAAAATCTCAAAATAATTTGAAAAATGTATTAATTATCACACATGACTATCACTTATTAAGAACTAAATTAATCCTCGAAACTATTAAAGACCCTAATGATAAAATAAATTATTATTATTTGGGAGTAAGTAGTAATTATTTTTCATGGAGATCAATTAAAATACTCTACAAAGAAGTTTTTAAAATAATTAGAGCATCTGCATTTTTAACTCTTTGGGAGAATGGATCATCCCCCCTCTAAACTCTTTCTACACTAATAACTTCTTCTGCTGATTCTATTGCTCCTATTGCTTTAAGCAACTCACTATAATCTTGAACTTCTACTTCAAAAATAAAACTTCCTTTTCTATCAGGTAATGATTTTGCCATTGCACTCCTGATATTAACTCCGATATTATTAATTTTTTTCGAAATATTCGAAAGAATACCCGGCCTATCATGAGTAATAACTCTAATACTCACAGGGTGTTTGAAAGCAAAATCTGCATTCCACTCTACGTTAACTGTCCTTCCAAGTTCTCCTGCATTGATGCGGGAACAACTTTCAGTATGAACTGTTATCCCTCTACCTCTTGTTATATATCCAGAAATTGGATCTCCTGGTATAGGATTACAACATTTTGCAATCCTAACTACAATATCATCCATTCCATCTACAATCACTGCATTATCTTTATTCGACTTATGTCGAACTGTTTTTGATAATTGCTTTGAAAGTGATTCTATTTCTTCAATTTTTTCATTAATTGTCTCTTTTTCTTCACCTGGTAATGCCTCAATAACTTGTTTTGCTGTATTTTTACCTGAACCAAGGAAGATAAATAATTCATCTTCATTACTAGCATTAAATGATTTTAACAAACCTTCTAGTAAACTCTTTTTCTTTAATGATTTAATAGAAGTTCCAACTACTCGTAAGGCCTTCTCTAAAACCTCTCGGCCTACTTCTTTGTTATTATCTCTTTCAACCTTTAGTATCCACTGTTTTATCTTGCTTTTTGCTCTACCTGTTCTAACTATATTAAGCCAATCTTTAGATGGAGCTTGTCCTTTACCTGTAAGTATTTCAACTGTGTCGCCATTTTTTAATGTATATCTCAATGGAACTATTTTTCCATTAATCTTTGCTCCAACACAAGAATGCCCAATTTCAGTGTGAATTGCATATGCTAAATCTAGAGGGGTTGCTCCTAGACGCAACTCTCGTACATCACCTTGGGGAGTAAAAACAAAAACACCTGTGACATCTAAGTCATTTTTAACCACACTCATGAATTCTGAATTGCTAGCAACATTTTGATTGAACTCTAGTAATTCTTGCACCCAATCTAATTTTGCAATTCCACTTGAAATACCTTCTTTATATTTCCAATGAGCAGCTACTCCAGTTTCTGCAATCTCATCCATTTCATGAGTTCTAATTTGAATTTCTATCCTTTCTGCCATAGGCCCAATTACTGTTGTATGTAAACTTTGATAATTATTTACCTTGGGAATCGCTATATAATCTTTAAACCTTCCTGGCACTGGAGTCCATGTAGAATGAATTACTCCTAAAACTTTATAACACTCAGTTATATTATTTACAATTAATCTAAATGCTAAAATATCTTGAATCTGCTCAAAGTCGACCCCTCGTGACATCATTTTTTTGTAAATAGAATAAAAGTGCTTTGGTCTTCCTTTCACTTCTGCTTTGACACTATACTCTGAAATTTTTTCTTTAATTAGACTTACCACTTGCCCTATATAACTTTCTCTATCCTGTTTCTTCATTGCTACTTTCTCTGCAAGTCTATAGTAGATCTCAGGACGTAAAAACCTCAATGACAAATCTTCTAACTCCCCTTTTACTGAGTGAATTCCCAACCGACTTGCCAATGGAATATAAATATCTAATGTTTCCTGTGCTATTTTTTTTTGTTTCTCGACCAAAACATACTGTAAGGTTCTCATATTATGCATTCGATCAGCAAGCTTTACTATAATAACCCGTATATCTTTTGCCATTGCAACAACCATTTTTCTAAAATTTTCTGCCTGTGACTCTTCTTTGGTTTTGAATTTAATTTTAGAAATTTTAGTTAAACCAACTACTAACTGAGCAATCTGAGGTGAAAATTCATCATTTATTTCAGTAGGTGAAACATCACAATCCTCAACCACATCATGTAAAATACCTGCAATGATACTATCCAAATCCATCTTAAGCTTAATTAAAGTCACTGCAACATTTAATGGATGAATAATATACTCTTCGCCTGACCTCCTTGTTTGCCCTTCATGAGACTTCGTTGCATAATGAAAAGCTTTTCTTAAAAGGGTAAAATCAGCATCAGGATAGTACCCTTTAACTCTTTGAACGATTTCATCTAAAGATATAGAACGCTCATGTGAAAAGTCTAACTGCTGATACAATTTTAATCTCCTAATATTTCGGTTACAATTAAATTCAAATCACGATAGGCTTTTTCTAATTCATCATTTTTAATACAATAATCGTAATCATTTTTCCTTGATAATTCCTTACGTGCATTTTCTAATCTTAACAAAATAACGTCATCACTTTCCGTCCCCCTCGACCTCAACCTTACTTCAAGTTCTTTTAAAGAAGGTGGCTCAATGAAAATAACGATTGCATTACTTCTAAAATATTTCTTAAAACTATCCGCACCTTGAACATCCAAGTCAAACAATAAGCTTTTCCCTTCACTTACTTTAGACTCTACAAACTCTTTTGATGTTCCTTTATAATCTTGATGCACTAGCGCCCACTCAAGAAATTCATTCTGATCTTTTTTTATCAGAAATTCATCCTTGTTAATAAAAAAATAATGAACACCATGTATCTCTTTTGGTCTTCTTTTGCGGGTAGTATAAGAAACTGATTCATGCAAAGATGGAAAGTCCTCTTTGAGACGAGAAATCAAAGTAGACTTACCCGTTCCTGATGGTGCAACAATAATAATAATTTTACCGTTTACTTCCAAAACATCCTCACTCTAAATTTAAACCTTGCTCTCTAATTTTTTCTAATTGATTTTTCATAATTATAATTTGATTTGAAACTTCCATTTGAGAAGACTTAGAGCCAAGAGTATTGGTTTCTCGGTTTAACTCTTGCACAAGAAAGTCCACTTGTCGTCCAATCTCTCCACCATTTTTCAATAAAGTATTAAATTTTTCTAAATGTGATTTGATACGATTAATCTCCTCACTCACATCTAATTTATCTAAATAAAAAATCACTTCTTGTAGAAATCTATTTTCTTCTATTTGCAAACTATCTTTTCTATCTTCAAAGCTAGATAGTATTTTCTTTTCTATATTTTGTTTTATTTCAGGCGTATGTTTTTCAACCACAGAAAATGCGTTATTAAACTCTTCTAAGTGCCCTCTCAAAAACTTCACTAGTCGCGCTCCCTCTTCTAACCTCGTCTGAGATAAGTTACTAATGGCACCACTTAAAGAATCTAGTGCCAGTTTTTTTATTTTCTCATCTCTGGTGCTATCACTCTCTTTAATAAATTCTTTTCTCAGGAAATCAACAGGATTAATATTTAATTCTACTCCTGTCTCTTTTGCAATTTCTTTCATCTTTGTTAAATATGTTTGTACTTTATCTTTATCTAAATCATCTATTAAATCATTATTTTTTTCACTTTTATAATTCACATGAATATCAAAAGATCCTCTCTTGAAATTATTTACAATTATTTTTCTTAACTCTATTTCAAGACTGTTGAATAAACTGCCCATCTTGAACCTAAAGTCCTTAAAACGATGATTAACACTTTTAATTTCAACGGTTACTTCATATTCATCATCAGATGAGTTTCCTTTTCCAAATCCTGTCATGGAATATATACTATTCATTATTAATAATCTCCATTACTTCTTTACTAAAGTTAAATTACCCATTTCTCTAAACTTTTTAAACCGTAACTCTGTTAAAGTTTTCTGGCACTGACTATCTATTTCAATTAAATTTTTACTCAAGGCATTTTTAACAGAAATAAAAGATTTTTCTTTATTGCGATGAGCACCACCAGTAGGCTCTAAAATAATCTCATCGATGACTCCTAATTCTTTTGCCATCCGTGGCCCTAACTGAAGACTATTTGCTGCTATGTTTGCTTTTTGAGGGTCCGCCCACAAAATAGAAGCGCAAGATTCGGGTGAGATTACAGAGTATGTTGAATATTCCATCATTAATACTCTATCACCAATCCCTATACCTAATGCTCCTCCTGAACCACCCTCACCTATCACTAAAGAAATAATTGGTGTTTGTAGTTGAAACATTTCTAATAAATTATTAGCGATTGCTAAAGATTGGCCTCTTTCCTCTGCACCTATCCCCGGATATGCTCCCGGAGTATCTATCAAGGTAATTATTGGAATCTTAAATCTATCTGCTAACTTCATTACTCTTAATGCCTTCCTATAGCCTTCAGGTCGAGGCATACCAAAATTCCGGAGAATTTTCTCCTTAGTTTTACTACCCTTTTCAATAGCTATAACGGCGACCTTTCTTTTAGATAAATAACCAAAGCCTGTAATAATAGACTTATCATTTGCAAAGTATCTATCACCAGACAACTCAAAAAAATCAGTAAATATATTATCGATATAATCGATAGCATGGGGTCTTTTAGGATGTCTTGCAAGTAAAACCCTTTCCCAAGAAGTTAAGTTTGGATAAATTTCTTTTTCTAAACTCAATATTTGTTCTTTAATTTTTTTAATTTCAGTTTTATTAGACACTGCTTCCAATTTTTCTATTTGTCCTTCAAGCTCCCTAAGAGGCTGCTCAAAGTCTAAAATAAATTTATCTCCAGAACTACTCATTAATATTTCCCAGTGTAATCTATATCCAATACACCACAACTTATGATTTTACTATTTCGTTATTACTAATTAATAATCTATAGACCATCCTTCAACTTTGCCTGATTCAAAATATATTAATTGCTTTTTTCCCTCTTTGAGAAATACCCATTTTTCATTTTCATTTTTAGGATTCCCTGAAAAATGAACTTCTCCCGGACGTCCCCATAATCTAAGTACATCTCTTTTGGTCATACTTTGATAAATTGTCCTACTATTTTTTCGTTGCTTGCTGCTTACTTTAACCTTAAATTGATCTAAATATTTACTTTTCTCTCTTTTACTTAAACTTAAATAGTATAACTGTTCTGAAATACCTGAAAAATATGGAGTATATCTCTGAAAACTAAGATATTCACGATCTGAGAGCTGCTCGATTTTTCCATTTAACTCATCAACTAAAGATTTATTTCTCCTTCTAACAGCAAGCGTGGACCTAGATGCTGGATATCGAGATACCTGACTAATATGTAAACTTCTATCACCTCCAACTACTTGAAAATCATCACCGGGGCTAAAGAAACTTGATTGATTTTTATCCATTACATCTGAAAAGCTTCTTTCTGAAAAATTGGCACAACTAGATAGAATTAATAAAATCAATGTATTAGCGGTAAAATTAAACATGTTTATCTCCATTTTGTTCACTTAAATATTTATCGGGGTAAATATTTAACTATTTGATTTAATGTAATTATTCTTTTTAGAAGGGAAATAATTACTTAGATCTCCCATAATACCCTAATGTTATACTCAGTTATTACGATATGATTAAAAGAACTATTACTCATATTGGAGAAACAAATTGTTAGGTCTGTGGGGAAAATTTGAGGAAATAATTAATCACTTTTTAAGTATTTTAGTTACTATCATATCTAATGTATTTAAAAAATTAACTCCTAAAATAGTACTTAATTTCACTGAAAAATTGTCTGCTTATCTTAAAAGCAAACTTATTGTTTTTAAACAAATACAACAAATTGATTACAATAAGATTTTTGTTAATATTCTACTCATGTGCAAACATAGATGCATATGGATACTAAGAGAGGTAACCACTTTTACGGCAAAAATTATTTATAATCTCAAAACTAATAAACTAAATTTTTTATTTCAAAGATTTAAGACCACGAGTTTAAAATTTCAAGTAACTATATTTGATAATCTAAAAAATAATAAAATATCTTTTACTATTTTAGGATCTGTTATTGTCATTTCTTCATTCATCTTTTATCAAAATATAAATTTAATTACGAAAGAATTAAAGAATGATATACCAACTATTACTGCCTTATCATCTGAAGATTTAATACCAAGAAATACTAAATATTTTAACTTATCAAAAAAGACTGTTTCACTAGATAGTATATTCTTGCCTCTTCCAATTACTAATAAGTTAAAAGTGGAGTCTCTCAGTATTGATATATCCGTAATTGCCAGCAATCGATATATTGCTCACTATATTTATAACAATGAACATATAGTACGAAATCATATCAATAGTAATTTACAGACAGTAATGAAATCCTTTCCTTTAAAGCCTGAAGGAAAAAATATATTAAGGAAAAAAATACTTAATATTCTTAACCAAATGATAACACAACTTAATATCAGAGGTGAGATCAAAGAAGTTACTATTCAAAATATACTTGCAGGATAAGTCGAAAAGTTAAGCATCAACTACTTTCCTTAGGGTATTTGAAGATATTCCTAATACCTTAGAACTTGTGTGAATATTATTATCAAATTGATAATAAACCTCCTTTATATATTGCTCCCTTAAAATGCTCAATGATGGCCAGGACTCTATTAATTCATCTCGGTTCTCAATAAAATCATCTTGTAATATCTCTCTATCTAAATCATCAAAATTTAATCTATTAGAATTAGAGAAAAATTTCTTCTTTTCTAAATGCCCCTTTAATTGACGAATATTTCCATACCATGGCAATTTTAAATAAAACTTACGCAAATTACTATCCACTATTATTAAGTTTTCAAGTTCAAATTTATTAATAATATTTGTTATAATATCTTTTTGCTTTCTTAAAGGTAGCAACTTAATTGATATTCCACTACTTATTCTAAAATAAAAATCCTGTCTCATTTCTTTTTGTTTCACCATCGATCTTAAATCTCTATTGGCCGCAAACATAACCTTTACATCAACTCTCCTTGAAAAATCCCCCCCCACAGGCCTGACCTCATAATTATCAAGAAAAAGTAACAGTTTCGCTTGCAAATTAAGTGAAAGCGAGTCTATTTCATCTAAAAATAATACTCCCTTATCAGCTTCATATAATGCTCCTTTTTTATTTATACTAGCACCAGTAAATGCTCCTTTAACATGCCCAAATAACTCAGATTCTACTAGGGTTGGTGATAATGCTGAAATATTTAAATGAACAAATCTACCCTTGTGACCTCCCTGATCATATATTTTTTGTGCCCAGTATGTTTTCCCTACCCCAGTCTCTCCTAGTAATAGGATATTTAATTTTGAAATAATAAAATGGGGAGTTATTAACATCGGGTAGACATTATCAATTCTACAATCAATTGATGGCCGTGAAAAAATTAATCTATTATGTCCAATGTCAACAATATCACCTCTTTGTAAATATGCTTCTCTTGTAAATACTCCATTTATCTTTATTGTTTCATCATTTTCACTTTTAATAACAAAGCGACAATCATCATCACGAGACTGGTCTTTGTATAACTTAAACGTGAATAACAAAATGACTATTGGATGAGCATCGATTGTCGGTAAGCAAATTCTAGTACCATGATGATTACAATTACCACTTAAGCTATTATACAATTCATATTTAGATCTCATTAGTTTAATATTTCTCTTATTTCCCCTTAAGGGATGTAGAGTAATAATATCTCCAATTCTCACACCATTTCTCTCTATTTGATTATTAATCATCGATTCTCCTTGTTAATACAAAGCATTCAAATCAAATGCCAAATAAAAGGTAGATAATGATTTGAAATATAGATATTTTTTTTATAAGTAGTTAGATGAAACAAAAACGAAACTTACTATGGTACAATAACAAAACCGTTTTTAACAAAGTGAATTAAATATGAGTTTATTAATTGATAGATCTAGCACAGAATTTGAATATGGAATTGACTCACCCGAACAAATGAAGGTCTGGCTTGAAAAAAACCCTAATGCTATTGGAGCATGCTTTGTGGGAAGGTCAAATGTTGGAAAATCAAGCTTGATAAATTCATTATTTGGAAACTCTACTGCCAGGACATCAAAAACTCCAGGCAGAACAAGACAAATTAATATATTTAGCTTCAAACTGGCATCCAATAATCAAGAAGAAACAGCAAAACTTCCTAAATTCTATTGTTTAGACTTACCTGGTTACGGCCATGCCGCTGTTTCACATAAAATGTCACAAAACTGGGAAGAACTTTTGGGAACATTATTTAATAAGTATCCTCTTGGACTTACATTAATAAACATCCAAGACGCCAGACATCCAAACCAAAAATCAGATGTTGCTTTTCATCAATACTTACAATCTAACCTATGTGAGACATTTCTTGTTTTTAATAAGCTTGATAAATTAAAAACACAAAAGCTAAGATCAGCACTCAACAAACAAAAGCCAAGCTTGTTTAAGCAATACAAATGGGTAAAGCAAATTCATTTTGTCTCAGCAGAAAAAAATACCGGGGTTAATTCTTTACATGATTCATTGATTTCAAGAATGATGCTAATGATAAATTTTCAAGAATAGCTAATCTACTTTATCTTCATCTGACACAGATTCTGAGAACTTTATTTTATTCAACTCACTCTCAATAGAGTCGAGATTTTTCTCACACTCTTTTACTTTTTTTATTAAGCTCTGAACCCTTAAGTTATCCCATTGAACTTCACCTTTCTCTAATGCCTTAACCAATAATTGCCCTAATTCTTCATATGACTCATGTAGGGAAGTATTTGTTTTCGAGGCCGAAATCATTTTTTTACCTATTTGGGTTGTTCTCTTTAGCTCATCCTGGCATACATTTAGTATTTCTTGAACTCTTGTTTTCCACGGTGATTGATTTTCCATATATGCCTCAAACTCAATAAAATTATCTGTCAATAGGTATATTATCATACAAATATGTTCATTTCTTGTGAATTAAATATTTTTTAATCATAATATATAAAGAGATAATTTTACATAATATGGCCAGGATAAATGCTCGATTACTTAAAAAAATTAATGCCATCAACGATTCCTCAGGAAAAGTATGATGAACTTTATAAAGTACTGCAAGAACAGTATAAAGATAAGGAAGACCCTTGGGGATTAAGCATTGAGCAGCTTATGAAAACTATCAAGCTCGCCTATCCACTGTACAAGTCATACTTCAAAGTTCAAGTTTTTGGCACTCAATATCTAGAAAAAAAACAATATATGATGGTCTCAAATCATACTGGTCAAATTGCGATTGACGGAATGCTTATTACTGCAGCATTTTTATTAGATACTCCTCACCCTAAATTACTAAGAACGATGGTTGAACGATTTATTACTTCACTACCTTTTTGCGGACAATTCTTTATGGAAAATGGTGCTGTTCTCGGTGACAGATCCAACTGTTACCACCTTCTAAATCGAGGTGAATCTATTTTAGTTTTTCCCGAGGGGGTAAAGGGGATTGCAAAAAGTACTTCTGAATATTATCAAATTAAAAATTTTACTCGAGGGTTCTTTAGACTTGCTCTTAGGGCCAAGAAGGATATTCTCCCCATCGCAGTTATTGGAGCTGAAGAATTTTATCCTTATGTTCATCAAGCAAAAATGATTGCAAAACTATTAAAGCTACCTGCACTACCAGTCACTCCTACATTTCCATTACTAGGCCCTCTCGGATTAATACCTATGCCTTCACCAGTTGATATCCATATCGGAAAACCATACACTATCCCAGAAGATCTTTCTCCTGATGCTCCAGATAATGAAATAGATGAGCATGTGTATAAGATAGAACAAATAGTAAAAGATTTAATCACAACAGGTCTCAAACAAAGAAGAGAGTTTTGGGGAACTCCATTTATTTCAAAATACAAACCAGAACAAAATGCAAAAGGTTAAATGGAAACAGAAAACATAAAATCAATTTTAGTTATAGGAATATCAGGTGGTCTTGCTCAGATTGTTACTGGAATTATTTCCAGAGAATATCCCAATATGAAAATTATAGGGGTCGATTCTAGGTCAACTAAACACTTCATAAAAAATAAAAACATGCAATATATTCAATTTAAATATACTAGAAATAACTTTGAAAGGCTTTTTAGAAATCATAATTTTGATGCTGTCTTACACCTTGGTCGAATGAGTCACGCTAATGCCAATCCAAGAGCTAGCTTAGCAAAAAGACTAGATTTAAATGTAATGGGAACAAACAGAATTTTAGAACTTTCACTTAAATTCAAAATAAAAAAAATAGTTCTTCTAAGTACTTTTCATGTATACGGTGCATATCCAGATAATCCTGTCTTTATAAAAGAAAACTCTTTATTAAAAGCAAGTATTAAATATCCAGAATTAAGAGATGTTGTTGAAATGGATCAAATAACAAGTAGCTGGATGTGGAAATACCAACATGAAATGGAAACAGTTCTTCTTAGGCCATGTAATATTATAGGGCCTCAAATCAACAACACTATGAGCAATTATTTTACCACTCCATATGCTCCGTTACCAATCGATTTTAACCCTATGATTCAGTGTATTCATGAATTTGACATGGCAAATATTATTAAAGAAAGTCTTTTCAAATTTCCTACAGGAATTTTCAATGTAGCTACAAATGAATCTATTTCAATCAAAGAAGCAAAACGTTATGTTGATCAACCTGTTGTCCCCATCCCTATTTTCTTACTAGAGCAAACTGCAAAAATTATTAATAAAACTATGTGGAGTGTCCCCAATTACCTCATTGACTATCTTAAGTATCCTTGTATACTTTCAAATCAGGAAATTAAACAATATTTACCTGAAAATTTTTTTAGATTTTCAACTAGAGAAGCATTAGATCTTATTAAACTTCATTAAATGTACTCAAGGGTAAAAATGCAATATTACAATAAATTAGTTCAACACTTCCATAAACTTTCTAAGTTCTCACACTTATATAAAATTTGCGGATGGGACCAAGCTGCGCTAATGCCATCAGGGGGAAACCTAGCAAGATCAGAATCAATGGCAGAGCTTGCTATTTATATTCATCAACTTAAGTCTGCCCCTCATCTAAAAGAATGGTTTAATAAAGCAAGTAATGAATCATTATCAAATATTACAAAAGCAAGCTTAAATGAAATGACGTCCCAATGGGAGCAAGCTACAGCACTTCCTGAAAAATTAGTAGAAGCACAATCTCTTGCTGGATCTAAATGTGAGCATGCCTGGAGAACTCAGAGAGCAGAAAATGATTGGAAAGGATTTAGTAAAAACTTTGCTGAAGTTGTTTTATTAGCACAAGAAGAGGCCCAAATACGTTCGGACTTAAGTGAAGTTACCCCATATGATTCCATGCTAAACCTCTATGAACCTGGTGCCGAAACAAAAAAACTTAACTTGCTTTTTGAAGATATAATATCTTGGCTACCTCTCTTGCTAAAAGAAGTAAAAGAAAAACAATCATTAGAAAATCATATTACTCCAAAAGGCCCATTTGATATTAAACAACAACAAAAATTATGCCATAAGATAATGACTCTACTAGGATTCGATTTCAATCACGGCCGTTTAGATGAAAGTATCCATCCATTTTGCGGAGGAGTTCCAACTGATGTCCGAATTACAACTCGCTATGATAAAAATGATTTTATGCAATCATTAATGGGAGTTGTGCATGAAACAGGACACGCCCGTTACGAACAAGGCCTACCTAGGGATTTTTCGGATTTACCAGTGGGACATGCTCGATCTATGGGAATTCATGAATCTCAAAGCCTATTTTTTGAAATGCAAATGGGCCGAAGTTCTGAATTTATTCAACTTATTACTCCATTCATAAATAAAGTATTTAATACAGAAAAAGATCCTGCTTTCACTCATGGTAATTTAAGAAAACTTTACACTTTGGTTAAAGCAGACTTTATCAGAGTAGATGCTGATGAAATTACATACCCTGCACATATTATCCTGCGCTATGAGATAGAAAGAGATTTAATTAATAAAAAAATTCGCTATCAAGATATTCCAGAGCTATGGGATCAAAAAATGCAATCTTACCTAGGAGTTTCGACTCAAGGCAATTACAAAGATGGCTGCATGCAAGATATTCACTGGACAAATGGATCATTTGGTTATTTTCCATCATATACACTTGGAGCAATGTATGCTGCTCAATTTATGGCAACAGTAAATAAAAAAATGAATTCTAGTAATCTAATTAAATCTGGTGATTTTTCTCTCATTTTCAATTGGCTGGATGAAAATATTTGGAAAAAAGCCAGCTCTTTAAGTACCGAAAACCTAATAATTGAGGCAACAGGAGAACCTTTAAATACTAAATATTTTAAAGCACATTTAGAAAATAGGTATTTATAATAAAAAAGACATTAGGTAGAGTTAGCTTATTAATTTGACATGATTTATCACTTTTTCTAATATCAAAAAACGGCCTGGTGGTGGAATGGTAGACACGGTAGATTCAAAATCTGCTATCTTCGGGTGTGCGAGTTCAAGTCTCGCCCAGGCCACCAGTAAAAGAAATATATTTTTCTTATGCCTTAAATCAATTATATTTCTAGGAATAAAATGAGTAAAGACAATAATAATATTTTAATTAATTCTGATTTAAAAGAAATTATTCCTAAATTTCTTCAGAACAGAAAATCAGATATAGACACTCTTCAAGAGTTAATTGTCAGTTCTAATTTTGATCAAATTAAACATATTGCTCATAAGATGGCCGGAAGTTCAGGTAGTTATGGATTTAAGAAAATGGGAGAACTGGGAAAGGAAATTGAATTAGCAGCAAGTGAACAAGACCTATCTAAAATAAAAGATACACTTGCAGAATTAAATAAATATTTTAATAATTTAAATATAAAGTTTATTGATTAATGGATTACTTATACTTCAAGGCATTACATATTATTTTTGTTGTCACCTGGTTTGCAGGTTTGTTCTATATAGTAAGACTACTGATTTACCATACTGAAAGTAAAGAGCTCACAGAAGTAGAAAAAAATATTTTACATAAACAATTTACAATTATGGAAAAAAGACTATGGTTTGGTATTACATGGCCATCAGCTTGTTTAACTATTACCTTCGGTGGATTTATGCTGACTGAGTTTTTACCATTAACTGACCATCCATGGCTGATAGTAAAATTAATTTTTGTAGCTTGCTTATTCATTTATCATCTTATTTGCGGAAATTTAGTAAAAAAAATACAAAATCACACAACTAATATTACCTCTGATCAATTAAGATTATTTAATGAAGTGGCTACTTTGTTTTTAATCAGTATTGTTTTCTTAGTAGTACTCAAAGACATTATGGGCCTTACTTATGGAGTACTCGGGTTAATTGTAATTTCCATACTATTAATGGCCGGTACTAAAATATATAAATATTTTCGTACAAGAACCTAGCACTTAACTATTTTGCTCCAACAAAGTTACCTTGCCTTACAATAAAGTCAGTTTTAAATAGTTCCTCTTATATAAAATATTCAATATTATAATTTATTCTCAACTATACAAAAGGATTTGTTATGAGCAACTGTTTAAGGTCAATTTTATTCATTATACTAACTACATTTATATTATTCTCTGCATACGCCAATAATATAAAAAAATATTCTCCTGAAAGATTAATCATTAAAATGAAAGATGGAATAACTCCTCCTGCATTACCTAATATCATTAAGGTACAACATCTATTTAAATCAATTTATACTATTTATAGTAAAGATATTATTACGCTGGAAAAAGAATTAGCAAGTAACCAAGACATCATATATATCGAAAAAGATTACTACGGTTCAAGAGACAAATTAGAAAAAATAGAATTAATAGATTTCAAGTCTGATTCATCTGATTCCACAAACCCATTTAATGATCAATATGTAAACAAACAATGGACCCTACTTGATTCCGAGGTAAATGGAATATCTGTGAAGAGAGCATTTGTAAATAGAAGAACAATGCCTCGTGAAGAAATTGTTGTTGCAGTCGTTGATACAGGAGTTGATTACTCACATCCAGATTTACCTATATGGTCCAATGAAAATGAAATTCCGAATAATGGAATTGATGATGACGGAAATGGTTATATCGATGATATCTATGGCATCAATACATTAGTCAGAGATCAGGATGGAAATGCAACGATGAATACTTCAGATGCTCATGGACATGGTACTCATGTATCAGGTTCAATTGGTGCAATCCAAAATAATAATATTGGTGTTGTTGGTGTTGCTTCAAACGTAAAAATTATGGGAATTAGAACTGTCCCTAATCGTTCTGACGAATTGGATGTAGATGTTATTGAAGCATTTATTTATGCTGCTAAAAATGGTGCTAAAATTATAAATTGTTCTTTTGGAAAATCTCATAATGAAGGAGGATTGGCCGTTTCAGAGGCCATTGAATATATTGGTGAAGAGTTTGGAGTTTTAGTTGTTGCAGCTGCTGGAAACTCTTCCCGAAATATTGATACAACTCCGAGTTACCCTGCTTCATTTACAAATGACAGTTTATTAGTTGTCGCTTCAACTTCTAAGTATGGAGGCTTATCCTATTTTTCAAACTATGGTCAAAAGGGAGTTGATGTTGCAGCACCTGGATCAGGAATATATTCTACTTATCCGGGAAGTAGATATAGCAGCATGTCTGGAACTTCAATGGCCTCACCTAATACGGCAGGTTTAGCAGCTGAAATTCTATCACATTTTCCAAACTTAACACCGTTTGAACTTAAAAAAATAATTATGAACTCCGTTACAAAAATAAGTTCAATGTCTTCAAGGCTTGTCTCAGGCGGACGAATTGATTTAGAAAAATCACTCAAAGCAGCAGAAATATTTACAAGTAATTAATAGTCTGTATATTTTTTGGAAGACCCCCTAACTAAACTTGGGGGGTATTTTTCACTATTTTTTTTTATTTTACTTAAGCTCGACTTCAATAAATCGATATCTAACACGGTACAAATCCTAATGAGATACAAGAAGATATCTGCTATTTCATCTTCGATTTTCTCCATATCATAATTAGTCTTATTTAATAATTTAGACTCTTCAGCAGTTATCCATTGAAAAATCTCTAACAGTTCTCCTGCTTCAACATTTAAGGCCATTGCCAAATTTTTTGGTGTATGAAACTTCTCCCAATCTCTCTCTTGAGCAAACTCAATTAACCTTTGTTTTATTTCCGAAATATCAATCACTTCACTCATTTAAGACATACCCTGCTATTTCATCAATTAATACATCCTTCGCTCTAACTGTTTCACTTGAAGTACTATAAAGCAATTCACTCTGTAATATAACACTGCAAAGCTCAACTATATTTACTGATCCAAGATTATCTTCCTCTACTATAATTGATCCTAAATACTTTTCAGCTTCCTTCGCATTTAAATATTGTTCATTCTTTGCTGAGTTTTTAAGAGGTATTAAAATTGTTTTTTTTCTTAATGCGAGTAACTCAGCAATAGTTCCAGCACCGGACCTTGAGATTATGACAGAGGATAATTTAAATAAATCAATCATTTCATTATCAATAAATGCAACAGGTTTATAACTATCGTTGGTATATTTCTGAAAAATATTAATAAAAAGTTTTCCAACCTGATGGACAATAAAATATTCCTTAGATAACAACTCCATATTATCTAATAAAAGTTTATTTAATAACTTAGATCCATTTCCTCCGCCTGTAATAAATAAAATTGGTTTTAATATATCTTTTAATACAATACCATCAATAATAACTTCAGTGACTTCTCTTGTGAAACATTCATCTCTTAATGGATACCCACTATAAAATGTTTTTTCTGCTGGGAAATATTTTTTAGATGATTCAAAGCTGATAAATATTTTATCTGCAATAAAGGACGCTAATTTATTTGCTAGACCTGAAACAGATGTTTGTTCATGAACAAAAACTTTTTTCCCTGTCAATTTCGCCGCATAAACTACAGGCAAAGAAACAAAACCACCAGTAGAAAAAATTAGAGTATCTCTTGACTTATATTTCAACAATATAAAAACCGACTGAAAAAATCCAATCAAAACCCTGAATAAATCAAAAAAGTTTTCTAAAGAAAGATACCTCCTCAGTTTACCCGTATATATTGGATGGTATCGATCAACTAAGACAGGTAACAATGAGCGTTCAATTCCTTTTCTACTACCAATATAGAATAAACTAAGATTTTCATATTGCTTCAATTCTTTAATTAATGTAATCGCTGGCATTACATGCCCTCCACTACCTCCTCCTGTGAAAATAACAGTCTTCATATCATACTCTATAACTAAATCATTAATTCAATCTTATCCTATATGTTTGATATTTAAAATAAAAATACCCTATAGACCGAAATTCAAAACCGAGATATAATTTTTTATAATGCTCAAACAGAAATAAGGATGAATAATTGAAGGTAGTTATATTAGCTGGGGGACTTGGAACCAGATTAAGTGAAGAGACTAGCTTGAAACCTAAGCCAATGGTGGAAATAGGTGGAATGCCTATACTATGGCATATTTTGAAAATTTATTCATCTTTTGGCCTTAATGATTTTATTATTTGCTTAGGGTACAAGGGAAACCTTATTAAAGAGTATTTTGCTAACTATCGTATGTATAATTCAGATATCACTTTTGACCTAAGTGAAAATCAAACAATAATTCACAAAAATTTATCTGAGCCCTGGAAAATCACGTGTATCGATACAGGTTTGCATACAATGACTGGAGGAAGATTAAAACATATAAAAGAACAGCTAGATAATGAAACTTTTTGCATGACCTATGGTGATGGAGTTGGAAACGTAGATATTACTCAATTAATACAATGCCATCAAAATAGTGGAAGACTTGCCACCATTACAGCAGTTCAGCCTCCAGGAAGATTTGGAAACCTTGATATTGACAGCAATGGAAATGTACTTAACTTTCAAGAAAAGCCAAAAGATCAAGCAGCATGGATCAATGGCGGTTTTTTTGTCTTAGAACCTAAAGTATTAGATTATATCGATTCAGACTCAGATATGTTTGAAAAATCACCTTTAGAAAAAATCACAAACGACTCCCAGTTAAACTCATTTAAACATCATGGTTTTTGGAAACCAATGGATACCTTACGTGATAAAAATGAATTGTGTCGTTTATGGGAAAGCAATAACGCCCCATGGAGAACATGGAATGACTAAAACAGTTTTAATCACAGGTGCCAGTGGATTTCTTGGTTATCATATTGTTGATTACTGTATAAAAAAAAAAATTAATGTAATTGCCGTAAAAAGAAAGACGAGCAACCTTGATCGTTTAGTTAATATCCAAGAAAAAGTTCAATTTTATAATCTAGAAGAAAATAATTTGTCTAATATATTTTCCAAGCATAAAATTGATTGTGTTATTCATTTGGCCACATGCTATGACAGAAATAATGACCGGTGGGGAGAAGTAATTGATTGCAATCTATCTCTTCCTATAAAGCTAGCAGAGCAATGTGTTAAACACCAAATAAAATGCTTTATTAATACAGATACATTCCTATCTGAGTCCTATAACGAACTATTCTCCTATTCTCTTTCAAAAAAACAATTAAACAAATGGTTAGAAAACTTGCCTGAGATCAAAGTCTTTAATCTAATTCTTCAGCATCCTTATGGAGAAAAAGATTCAGATGATAAATTCATTCCATTTATTATAAATAGTTTTATAAAAGAAGTTCCTACGATTGATTTAACGGCAGGAGATCAAGAGCGTGATTTCATTTATGCAAAAGATATTGCAATCTTACTACACTCAATTATTACTAAATCGGATCATATAAATAATGGATTTCATCAATATGATGTTGGAACAGGTAATACTCATTCTATCAAGACAGTCGTAAATACAATAAAAAAAATCACAAACAATACAAGAACAAATCCAATTTTTGGAAAAAAAGAATATCGCCAAAATGAAATAATGATATCAGTTGCAAACATTTCAAAACTACAAGAGGACTTTAATTGGTCACCATCATATACACTAGAGGAAGGATTAAAGTTAACAATAAATAATGAGGTGAAATATAATGTTTAAGAATATCTATAAAGGTAAAACAGTTTTTGTCACAGGGCATACCGGTTTCAAAGGAAGTTGGCTTTCTATATGGCTCGAAAACTTAGGTGCAAATGTTATTGGATACTCATTACCAGCACCAAAACAAGGATTATTCAACGTTCTCAATCTAAGTAAAAAAATAACACATATTGAAGGAAATATTTGTGACTATAGTTTACTAGAAAGTAGTATCAAAAAATATCAACCTGATTTTATTTTTCATATGGCGGCACAAGCTCTCGTCAGGTACTCCTATGACTTTCCCATTGAGACAATGGCAACAAATATTACAGGGACTAGTAATTTATTAAATATTTGCCGTACAATTAATAATTGTAAAGTATTAGTAAATATTACCACTGATAAATGCTATGAAAATCAAGAAAAAAACTATGCTTATAAAGAGAATGATAAACTAGGTGGACTTGACCCCTACAGTGCCAGTAAGGCCTGTTCTGAAATTGTAACTAATTCTTACCGGAATTCATTTTTTAAAAACTCTGAGATAGCTATAGCGACAGCAAGAGCTGGGAATGTTATCGGAGGTGGAGATTGGTCAACTGATCGCTTAGTTCCTGACTGTATTGAATCACTTAATAATAATAAAGATATTTTAATCAGATTTCCATATGCTGTTAGGCCATGGCAATTTGTACTTGAACCATTATCTGGTTATCTCCATCTCGGTGCAGAAATGTGGGAAAATAAAAAATCATTTAATGAAGGTTGGAATTTCGGCCCTGAAAATGATCAAGTAAAAGAAGTGGGAGAAGTTACCCAAGAAATTATTAACCTATGGGGCTCAGGTGGATTTAAGACAAGTAAAGAAACTCATGTTCATGAAGCAAATTTACTACAGCTTGATATTGGCAAAGCTAAACAAAAATTAAATTGGAACCCTGTTCTTGACGTTTATCAGTCTATCTCTTTAACAGTTAATTGGTATAAACAATTTTATTCTAACAATAACAATATTGAAAAATTTACATATGAGCAACTAGACTACTATACCAACTTAGCAAAAGAGAAATGTTCAAGCTGGAGTGATTAATCAGTGATCAAACTTTCCATATGTATACCTACATTCAACATGTCTCCATTTCTAAAAGAATGTATAGAAAGTATTGTAATAAATACATCACAAGAAAATCTACCATTCATTGAAGTATGTGTATCTGACAATGCCTCTACTGATAATACTAAAGAAATGATTTTAAAGTATAAAAAGTCTGAATTAAATTTTACTTATCATCAAAATAAAAAAAATATTGGCCCTGAGGCGAATTTCCTACAGGCCATAGAACTTGCGACAGGAGAATACTGCATACTTCTTGGTGCAGACGATGCCATAAATGCAAACACAATAAATAATTTAATTAATGAAATTAATGATAGTAATATTGATATTTTCCTATTTAATCGAGTTGAATGTAATGCAAACCTAATTCCAATCTCAGAAAAGAAATGGCTTTCCTCATCGATTAACAGTCGTGCTTTTGATTTTTCTAAACAAGTTGACCTTATAAATTACTTTAATAATACAAATTCCATAGGAGCAATATTTAGCTATATGAGCAGCATGGCGTTTAAAAAATCTAAATGGGATCAATATACAAATACAACCCCCTACCTAAAATCATCTTATATACATGTATATAAATTATTATCGGTAATAAATGATGGAGGAATTTTAAAGTATATTAATATCCCTCTCGTACAGTGTCGATTAGAAAACGATAGTTTCCATGAAACAAATTACAAAAGGCTTATGATTGACTTCAATGGTTACTTATTATTAATCAGCACAATAATTAAGAAAGAAAATCAAAAATATTATTTTAAATCTCTTCACAAAGAGCACCCTTGGTATAAATTAATCAGAATTTCTAGCCTTGCGGCCAACCAAGAGGAATTAGAAAATGCGAGAAGTGTATTAACAAAATGTCACTATAACCCTCTTGCTATCAATATATGTTTTAAGCTTGGGAAATTAAAATTTCTGATAAATTGGATTGTTTTTATTAAAAAAAAATTACTCAACTAGAAATAAGGAAATCTCAGGAATAAAAGTTATTATACCAAGCCCTAGTAATAGTAATAAGACCAAGGGAACAATAGACTTGATTACGCGCCCTATGCTTTCATTAAATATACCTGAAGCGACAAATAGATTTATTCCAACTGGTGGAGTTAAATAGCCAATTTCTAAATTGACAATCATCACGATTCCAAAATGAATTGGATTAACTCCATAGTGTACCGCCATTGGAGTTAATAATGGTGCTAGAACTAAAATAGCACTCATAATATCCATGATGCATCCAACTAAAAGTAATAATACATTTACTCCTAATAAAAACCCAAGCTTGCTTGTTATCATATTTGATAATAATTCAACTAAGGATTGAGGAATCATTTGGTAAGTCATAAATTTATTAAGGCTGACTGCTAATACTAAAATAAGAAATAAAGTTCCCAGCATCTCTGCTGTATCAACTAATAAAGCTGGTATTTTTTTTATGCTTAGCTCTCGATGAAAAAGTAGCTCAACAATAAAGGCATATGCTACAGCAACTGCTGCTGACTCAGTTGCAGTGAAAAAACCTGTATAGATTCCACCTAAAATTACTCCTGGCATTGCCAGTGATAAAATACCTTCTTTAAATGCACTCAATAATTCTGCCAAGTCCAGTTTCTTTTTACTAGTATTAATTGGACGTCGTAATATTGCATAAAAGATTAATAAAATTGTTAATACTACCCCTGGCCCAATACCTGCCTTAAATAAGTCGGTTACTGAAACGCTCGCCATAATTGCAAAAATAATCATTGGTATACTAGGAGGTATAATAATTCCTAGGGTTCCCCCCGCGGATAGCATTCCCATGGAAACATCCTTTGAGTAACCTTCTTTTAAAAGTGCAGGGTATAAAATACTTCCAACTGCAATTAATGTCACCGGTGATGATCCCGAGATTGCTGCAAATATTGCACATGATAATACTGCTGCAATTGCTAAGCCTGATGGGATCGGCATTGTTATTGCTGTTGCTAATCTAATTAGTCTTTTAGCAATCTCACCTTGAGTCATAATATTCCCCGCAAGTACAAATAAAGGTATTGCTAATAATATTTCTTTATCTCCAGCATAAAAAATATCACCAATAATAACTTGTATTTCTTCTTCAGCAAAAAAATGAAAACAATAAGCAGAAATTGATCCCACAATGACAAATAATGGTTGTCCTACTATTACTAAAAAAATAATTAATAGAATTAGACCTAATGCAATCATTAATGCTGTCCTCTAGTTGTCGGTGGCATTAAGTTAGTGCAAAAAGAAAAGACAAAACTTTTTATGCCAATTAAAATAAAAGTCATAGGAATAATTATCTGAACTATCCAAATTGAAATATTTAAAACTGGACTTACATCACCTAACTCCATAGATTCAATGACATATAAATATCCATAATAGGCAAAAAAGATAGAAAATATACCTGTGAGGAAATGCCTTAATCGATGAAAAACTGGAAGTAATTTTTTGGGCCAAAGTCCATCTGCAATCTCTGGACGAAGGTGAGTTCCCTTATGTGCTGTCAATGAAGCTCCTAAAAACCCGGCCCAAATCATTAAGTAAACGGCTAGTTTTTGTGCCCCAGGAATTCCCGTTGAAAAAATCTCTCTTGAACCTATATCAATAATAACAAATGCTGACATAAGACCAATGCTAATTACGGCAATTACTTTTTCTATTATATATAAACAATCTAATATTTTTTTTAACATCTAATCTACTTATACTAATTACTTCTTTATTTTTTTAAATTCAACACGACCTTTTCGGATTAAATCATAAATCATTTGAGATTTCCCTCCAAGAAGAGTCACTATCTCTTGTTCAAGGCCATTAATCGATGACTTGAAAGCACTTCTTTCGTTTTTTGTTAACTCATAAACTTTTATGCCTGAGGATTTCAAAACTTCGAGTAATTCCGAACCTAATACTCGAACACTTTCACGTGAAGGCGCTGCCATACCATTACCTGGGCCCATGAGGATTTTCTTTTCCTTATCTTCTAGCTTTTTCCAAAACTTCTTACTGTAAATTATGGCCGCTGGTTGATAAATATGCTTAGTAACGGTGTAGTATTTAATTCCTGTATGCCATTCTGCTGCAAGTGTAAATAATGCTGTATTATCAAAACCATCAACAACGCCAGTTTGTAGTGCTGATAGAACTTCGGGCACGGCAATTGGAACAGCATTAACATTTATTTTTTTCCAAAAAGCTAAATGTGACTTACTTTCTTGAGATCTAACTTTTGCACCCTTTAAATCAGATACTAATTTAACATTCTTATCTTTGAGACCTATGTTTCGCCAACCATTCTCGGCCCATGAAACAAAAATCATTCCTTTTTTAAGAAATAATTTTTTAAAAGGTTCTAAAAGATAATTATCTAAAATAAAATCAGCTTCTTCATAGCTGTCGAAGATGAATGGAATCTCCAATACGTTCATTTCTGGGATGACACTACCAATTGCAGCAGAAGTTATACCACCACCTTGGATACGACCTCTTCTAATTCCATTTAAAATTTCTAACTCTCCTCCAAGTTGTCCACCTAAAAAGTTGTTAATTTTTATTGTTTTATTGCTATCTTTTTCAACTCGTTTTTTTATTTGATCTAAAGAATCGGCCCAAGGAGTTCCAGCCGGTGCAACTGTTCCAAATCTAACTACAATATTTTTTGCATATCCATTTGCCATCAAAAATAAAACACTTAACAATAATAATTTATATAATTTCATTTTAACCTCTAGTTACTTTAAAATAGCTCATCAATATTAGATAAAAGTTTTTTTGCTTTATTTTTTTCTATATTATTCTCAGGAGTAATATCAGCTATAGCATCAGACTTAGCATTTAAAACATAGTTTAATTTTTCTTGAAATAATTTCTTATTACCTTTTTTCGTAGCATAGTATGAAGCAAAGAGAACATAACTACCCAAATAATTTTTTTCTGCTTTTATTGCTTTAGTAAAACTCTCAAAGCTTTTATTGATATCTCCACCAGCGAAACTTGGAGCTGCAGCATAATAAGCTCCCCAGTACCGATGAAATGCGCCGTGGAAAAAATCTTTATCTAATTCTCCAACTTTATTGATCATTTTCTTGATTCTTGTTTTATATTTTAAAATAGTTGCTATTCCTGAGTTTTTTCCCCATTTACCTAAATTAACAGCAGTCCAGTAAATAGATTCGATTTCATTTTTTGTTAATGTATCTAAAGCCGCCTCCACTTTACCCTCTACTAACTTAATTTTTTCAGCAAAGTCTGGATTTGTCGCCATTGCTTTTTCACCCCAAGTGACACCTTCTTCCCAGAGTCGTTTTTTTTCTTCCATATCCTCAATATGTCCATCCGCTAAAATATACTTACCTCGACAAAGATATACCAAGTACTCGTAGTTACGAGGATTTGATATGGCCAAAGTCTCTAGAGCTTTTAGGGATTTTACTAATTGATCTTTATAATCTCTTTTTTCCCAATTTTTCATTGCTGATTTAAATAATGCTTTTTCATCTTTGCTGCTTAACGTAGTACTCGTTGTTTCTTTATTCCATCCTGCAATTCTTTTAGTTGCACAACTTACCATTAAACTACAAATTAAAACTAATAGTGGTAATCTTGTTTTCAAATTCATATAATCTCCTTAATAAAACTTTTATATTATTTATTTCTCTTAAAAAACTGCTTAACCTCATCTACTACTACAAAATTAGATGATGTAACTAAATTCCTCAGACCACCAATAGTGTTAGACGGCCAGCTTTTTTGAAATAAATTAACAATCCATTTTGGAACTAAACCCTTTGGATCTGCCAGTATTTCAACCTCAACTTTTGTTAAATTCTCTCCAAGTGATGTAAAGACATAAGAGCTATGTTGTAATTTACCTCTTACTATTCCCTTTTTCTCCGGAGCTTTAGTATCAGAGGTACCTTCCAACTTGAGAGTAAAAATGCGATTATTATCCTTTAGCTGAAATTTTGATTTATAAACAAAATCCCTATCATCAAGAGGCCAAGGAGTTCCTGAATGATAATATTCAACTCTTTCATTTTTATTTAGATATCTTAATACTTTTATTTCTTCTAATTCATACATCCACTCTTTTTTTCTTTCCATATCATACATGGCAGTAACTAATTTCTGAATGGAAGACTTTATTGTAGCAACGCCACGAAATGCAACGACTTGACTACCTGGAATATCTGCAGAAAATACCTCTACTCCATCATCAACTCCTTTGAGTTCCCAATTGGGATTCACTTCTGAAGCTATTAAAATTGTTGAACTAATTAAATAAACGAGTGAACAGATAATAAAATGCATATAAAACACCTAGGATAAGATACAAATAATTGTTATTTAACAGATAGCAAATTAAATAATAACTGAAAAGAAAAAGAGGCTGTTTAAAGATAATAAAAATATAGTATGAATTTTTTATCAACTCCCTGCATTATTATTCCATTAATTAAGCTTATCTAGCAAAACTAATTCTCAGAATCTTAATTGCAGATAAATTCATTCCCAAAATAACAACACAGCTCGTTAATATATGGAGATTTTATTTATACGATGTTTCATTAAGACACATTGATGTGTCAATTATGACTTCTTAAGTTGCAGTATTTATTAATAATAGACTATGTAACTGGAAATACATTCAACTTTGATGGCATTAAGTTTGCTTACTATATTGTATTAGCAAGTAAGGGAGATTAAGATGAGCTGTAATATGTTAATAGTAGAGGGAGTAACAGGTCAAAATATAGATCAGATTATTAATGATGATATAAGGCAAATACTATTAAAGTTATGCGAAGAAAAATCTAATCGTGAACTTAATAACCTTTTTAAGAATGACTATATTCATGAAACCCAAAAATGGGATTCTACTATTTCAAACTATGCTAAAATCATCGAAAGACATTCTAACAAGGAAGTTCTATATATAGGGCGTGAAAGTAGTAAGCCTAATATATTTAAAAGCAAGGACGGCATTAACGTTAGGCGTCAAAATATCATTGAAAAAAATATAACAGTCAATGATCATCCAGTACCTGGATGGATCCTCGATACTGTTGTATTTCTATACCATATTATTAAAAAAACTAGCAACCAATGCAAAGTTGTATTTAATCTAGCAAAAGAAGAGACAGAAATGTGTCAACAAATAGTATCAAAAATTAATGCAACTCTCCATCCTGAGGCAAGCGCTATTAAACTAGTAGCTTAACTAAAAGTTAAGATTATGACTTAAAAGATACAAGTAAACTATTTATCAACAGTAATAATTGATATATCCTTGCTTTGAATAATTATTAATTTAAACGAGGAGATATATAATGAGTACACTAGTTACACAACAAGCCCCAGACTTTAAAGCCAATGCAGTAATGGATGATAATACATTTAAAGAAATTTGCCTTAATGACTATAAAGGTAAGTATACTTTATTATTTTTCTATCCATTAGATTTTACTTTTGTTTGCCCTTCTGAAATTTTAGCATTTAATGACCGATTACAAGAATTTAAAGAAAGAAACTGTGAAGTATTAGGAGTTTCTATTGACTCACATTTCACTCACCTTGCTTGGAAGAATACAGATGTAAATAAGGGCGGAATTGGAAATATTCAATACCCTCTTATCGCAGATGTAACAAAATCTATTGCAAAAGATTATGGGGTTTTATTGAATGACTCCGTAGCTTTAAGAGGCCTATTTCTAATTGATACAAAAGGAATGATCAGACATTCTGTGGTTAACGATTTACCTTTAGGCCGAAGTGTTGATGAAGCTCTTAGGGTTGTTGATGCTTTACAATATACAGAAGAACATGGAGAAGTTTGTCCTGCTAACTGGAAAAAAGGTGAAGATGCAATGACTCCTAGTGCAGATGGAGTTGCTTCTTATTTATCAAAAAAATACTAATAGATCACTCTCCCTCAACTTGAGGAAATACAATGAATTTTGAAAATCCACTAGTTGAGGGAATTATAATCAATCGATATAAGCGTTTTCTTGCTGATATTATACTTGATGGTAATGAAACCATTACGGCTCATGTGGCAAATACTGGAAGTATGACTGGATGTTGGCAACCCAACTGGCCAGTGCTATTGAGCCGACATAATAATACGAAAAGAAAATATCCTTTTTCATTAGAAATGACTTTTAATGGAGAATCCTGGATTGGTGTTAATACTTCAAGAACAAATAAATTGGCCGTTGAGGCTATTAAAAATGGTAAGATTAATCAACTAGCTACTTTTGATCAACTCGAAACAGAGGTAAGCACAGGCGATTCAAGACTTGATATTTTATTAAGCCAAGAATCAACAAAACATTTTATTGAAGTAAAAAATGTAACTCTAAAAAATAACAATGGAAATGCCTCTTTTCCTGATAGTATTACAAAACGAGGACAAAAACATTTACAAGAGTTAATTTCATTAGTGGAGCAAGGTCACAAAGCTACATTATTATTTATTATTCAAAGAGAAGATATTATTAATTTTTTACCCGCAAAAGAAATAGACCCTATATACACTTCACTCCTAAAACAGGCCCAATTAAAAGGAGTTAATATTCTAGCATATAAATGCAAATTGAATAATAAGGGTATTACCGTAGATCAACAAGTTAAGTGCATATTATAGGGAAGAGAGTATGAGTCATATCTATGATTTTACGGTGAATTTAAATAATAATAGTGAGTTAAAATTAAATTCACTAAAAGGAAAAAAAATACTAATTGTAAATACAGCAAGCAAATGTGGTTTTACAAAACAATACGATGAACTAGAACAACTATATCAACAAAATAAAAGTAAACTAGAAATCATTGCATTTCCTTGCAACCAATTTGGAGGTCAGGAGCCTGGTGATGATAATAAAATTGCTGAGTTTTGTTCTTTAAACTTTAATATTAGTTTTCCTATTTCCAGTAAAATTGAAGTCAATGGAAAAAATGCAATACCACTATTTGTATTTATCAAAAATGCATTACCTGGACTACTTGGTACTGAAAAAATTAAATGGAACTTTACTAAGTTTTTATTTGACGAAAAAGGTAATCCCGTTAAAAGATTTGCTTCAAATATCAACCCAAAGCAAATTGAGGAATATCTTTAAATTAAATTCATATTACTTTATTTAATATCAGATATTTTTCTAGCAGGGTTACCCACATAAACGCTATCGCTATCACATGAACTAATAACTACACTTCCCAATCCAATTAGGCTTCTTTTACCAATTTCAATATTATTAATAATTCTTGTCCCGGAACCAATATAAACCTGCTCTTGGATGTTAACAGTGCCAGATATACTGACATTGGACCCGATACAAGAATAGCTTCCAATAATTGAGTCATGACTTATAACTGTATTTGGTAAAATTACCACATGATCTGAAATCTGTATACTTGTTGTACAAACTACCCCAGGCATCAGCAAAGTATTAAAACCGACAGAAACACAATCACCTAAGACAACAGAAGGGTGTATAATTGTTGCAAAACGCTCTTTTGGAATTTGTAATTCTTCAATTACTTTTTTTTTGTTTAAGTAACTACTCGGCGATCCCCATACTACTAGAATTTCACAGTCAGGCCTAGAATAAATTTCTCTCTTTCCTCCCAGAACGGGCACTCCATAATATTTTTTTCCATGCTTTAATATGTTGTCATCCAACAAGCCTACTACCTTCCATTTACTTTCAATGATATTAATATCTCTTATAATAGATAATGCCTCAAACGCATTCCCGCTACAACCATATAGTAAAATCTTTTTTAGCATAACTAATAATCTATCTGGAAATTACTATCTTCTACAATAAACAATGGATGGTTCCGAGAAACATCAAAATTTCTCCACAGATATTCTCCGAGAATACCTAATGCCATCATTTGTAAACCAAACATAAATGATAAAACAATTAAATAAATAAAATGAACCACAATCAATTTACCATTTAACATGAAAATCGTTAATACTAACGACACCACAAAAGAAATACTAACCATAACAAAACCAAATATTGTTAGTAATTTAATAGGCAAAACAGAACTTGCAAAAATAGAATTTAATGCAAGCTCAATCTTTTTAAAGAGTGTCCACTTTGACTCTCCCTCCTGCCGATTCTTTCTTTTATATACAACTGACTCTTCTCTAAACCCCATCCAACATATTAAATAAAATAAGTTAATATTTCGTTCCTTTATATTTTTTAAATTACTATAAACTATTTTATCCACTAGGCAGAAATCAGCATTTTTCATTTTACTCATCTGAATATTGTTTCTAATTAAAGCCTTCATGAAAAAATAAAAAATAGCAGCAGGAATTCTTACTCTCAAACTTTCTTTTTCTCTGCTTTCTCTAACTGCCCATACTGTTTTCACCCCTTTTTGCCATTTGTTAATTAAATCTGGAATCACACTGGGATCATCCTGACCGTCAGCGGACAAAAATACCAAAGCATCACCTCTTGCACAGCTAATTCCTGCTCTGATTGCGGTATGACTTCCTGAATTTCGAGAAAGCCTGATTATTTTAACTTTTTCAATTTTCAGAGAAGAAATTGTATGAAAAGAATTATCACTGGAGTGATCATCAACGATGATGATCTCAAAATCTTCTATACATTGACTATTAGAACATGATTTCTTGACTAACTCTATAACTGAAAGCAAATTTTCAGATTCATTAAACGCTGGTATGACAATAGAAAGTAGCTTACATTTATTCATGTTTTTTTAATCACCTTTATTATCAACTCTATTTCAGTATTGTTTAATCCATTATACATTGGTAATAGAATTGTTGTTTGTCTTGCCTTTTCAGAGTTTGGTAAATCCCACTGATAACCACTATAAGGTTTTTCCATATGTGCATTCATTACACCAGGCTTTGATGATATTCCATTATCTTTTAAAATTTGCATTAATTCATCCCTAGAGACAGGAGCATTATCTTTTACTCTTAGGGGATAACTTTGCCAGTTTGTTTTTTTATTCTCTTCCAAGTTTGGTAGCTCAAGCCAAGTTATATCACTTAATAATTCAATATATTTTTCATGTATTTCATTTCTTTCATCGACTATAGTTTGAGCTTTTTTTAATTGTTCTATTCCAATTGCTGCTTGAATATCGGTCATTCTATAGTTAAATCCTGTTGTGATATGATCTTCAATTAAAATCTTTGATGAACTATGCCTTAGTAAATCACTTAGATTCATACCATGCTGACGCAACAGTCTAAAATAATCATCATAATTTTTATTATTAGTTGTTAACATCCCACCTTCACCAGTTGTGAGAACTTTTCTAGGATGTAATGAAAAACAAACAATATCACCATGGCCTTTTCCAATTTTATCCCAACTTCCATCAAGAAAAATTTCACTACCAATAGCACAGGCAGCATCTTCAACTACAGGTAAGCTATATTTATTTGCAATTTTTAATAGTTTAGAAATATCACATGGCATCCCCATTTGATGAACAACTAAAACTCCTGCCAAACGTCCGAAATTATTTTTTCTGTTATGATATTTTAGGGGACTTTCTGAATTTACTTCAACTAAATTATCAATATCTTTATAGTACAATTCCCCGTCTCTTTGTTCAAAATCATTAGTGATAACTTGAGCTAAATTATCTGGACACATATTATAGTTATTCTGCATAACGTCAACAAAGACGGGCTCAGCTCCACAATGACGTATACAATTACTAGTTGCAATATATGAGTGGCTTACCGTTAAAAATATATCCCCTGGCTTCACCCCAACGGCTAACAATGCTAAATGAAGTGCTGTAGTACAATTTGAAACAGCACAAGCATGCTTTGCTCCCACGTAATCAGCATAAGATTCTTCAAACTGTTTTACCTTAGGGCCCTGAGTGACCCAACCTGATAAAATTACTTCCTTTAGGCAATGATATTCTTCTTTTCCTAAAAATGGTTTTGATATTGGTATCATAACTGATGTATTTCCTTCATAGTTATATCACTAAATCTAAAAACTTTCGGATTATTCACATATTTTTTCTGTTATGCCATATCCTATCTATTTTACTGTTAATATAAATTATCTCAAGGAAAATATAGTAAAAACCTTCACATAATATCCGTTAAATTTATCAAAGATATTGAAGTGAGGAATCCTTATAAAGGATAATAAATAAAACATATCAGTCCAGTAAGGAATTTACTTGCATGTACTTAAAAAACAAAGTGCCATTATGTGCGATCTCAACGTAAACGTTTATTGATCTATTTTAGTTTTTAGCACTTTTATAGTAACCGGTCCCAATTCCGATTAAAGTGAAGCCCAGAAATCTCTTGCGGAACGCCACGACTAACGAGATGAGAACGTTACGATAGGAAAGATAATAAAGTTAAGTCCCGACAGCACACCGAATCCGATGAGTAAGAGGATGAGGCAAGGGTGCAATAATTTCTTTTCGTTTATTTTTTTCATTACAGGTAAACTCATTATCTGATCAGTTTAAACAGTGTAACTAAATGATTTTATTGATGAATAACTTGTTGTTGAAATTTGAGAATTATAATGGTGCCCACTAGTGGTCGATTATCGAACCAGCGTGATGGAAATGATTGAGGAAGGTATTGATTTTACGTTGTAGTTCTCAAGAATATTTGCACCCAGTAGAGGATGTCCGCTAATGTCATTCTTGTCTCTCAAGTAGCTTAGAATTAACGTTGTGTCATTAGAGTGATTATCTCTCGGCATAGAGTCAACAAGAAGTTTTGCTCTTTTATATCTAGATAGAGTTGTTAATTCTTTTTTTCTTTTATTATTCAATGTATCCGTTTTAAATAAATCTGATAGAAGATGGTTCGTTACGACAAAGTTATTTTTTTCTTCTTTGATGTCAAATCTTAACGGTGTTTTCTCGATGCGAAAAGCTCTTCCGCTTTTTTGATCAACAAGAACAAATATATCAGTAATAAAAACTTTAGATTTTTTAATCATTTCTATTGCTTCTTCTGTGTTGTTGGCAAATTGTAGAACTTCGGTAATTAACAATGTTGTTGGAGCCCCCAGTCTTCTAAAGTCTGTACTGCCCGCTGCATTTAGTGAAATGTATAATCCCTTGTTATTTACTCCCGTAACTGTTCCAACCATGCCAGCCCATGTTACTGAAAGATAAGGATTTCCAAGATCTGGGAATACCCACTTCATAATTTTTTCATCATCAAAAATCCTTCCTGCTTCAAAGTCGAAGTTCCTACCTATGATCCAATTGTTATGCTTTTTAGATGCAATAACTGTACACCCAAGGTCATCTCTTTGGTGGTCCATAAAAAATTGTCCAACGTCATGTATCCCGTGATATGCAATCTGCCTTACAAAGGGTGAAGCTAGATAATTAAATTCATTAGTCGTAAATTCAGAAACCCCATAGATTTCCTCAAGAAGTTTTTGAGGAATAAGATTTTCAGTTCCTTTAAACCATCTAATGAGAGTAAGGACGACCAAGTGCCTTGTTAGTGATGTTGGGAAAAAATCATTAAATATTTTAATTAAATTTTGCTCTTCTTCATATATGAGTTTTTGTGTTAAACGACCAAATTCTCGCCCTCTTTGATAGGCTGGGCCAAATAAAATGATTTGGTTTATACCAATATCTTTTTTTGACATCCATATTCCATCGGGTGCTTTGTTGGATGTGCCTATAGATGGAGGAAATAGCACTCCAAGATGATAGGTGTTGACTGACCACGTTAATGTAAGCAGTATTGGGAAGCAAATCCAGAAAAGTTTTTTCATTTAGACACCTCACTTGCTTTAGGAATAAGGAGGAGTGATCCTAAAAGTGCCCCGATGGTTCCCAGTGTAAGGACAAAACCAAGATTAAGTAGCACTGGATGCTTACAAAAAACAAGTGGAAGAAATCCACTAATGGTAGTTAGTGCAGATAATGTAAGTGCACTGTTGATTCGATTTGAATTAGCAGTTAATGAATCACAAGAAAAAACGCCATAATCAATGCTGAGACCATAGACTATTAGTGCTGCAATGATGCTGATGAAATTAATATTCATATCAAATAAGATTAATCCCCAAGAAACTAATCCCATTCCTGTTAAAAAAGGAATTTGAGTTTTTAGTGTTATCTTTAAATTTCTGTAATATAAGAATGTTATTGCAAAAACCATTAGTAGTGAAAGCGGTACTAGTATAGATAATTCTTTAAATAGTATCTGAGGAAACAAGGAAACAAGTTCATATAGTGATTGACTTTGTGGCCATTGAGACTTTATGTCTTTTTCTTGCTCTTCATTCTCTGGAAACCAGAAAGAAAGAGTCTTGGTGCCAGATATTAAGTGTGAGGTGTAAGTTGGATTACTTTGAAGCACAGTATGCTCTTCTTGTTTTTGACAATCAATGTTATTTAAGAAGGGAGAAAAAATTTTAACATAATTCATGCTCAAGAAGTTCTTAAATTCACTACTGCAAATTTTATGGTGCCAACTTTTGAAGTTGTGAACTCTTTCCTCTTGAGAAACGATATAGTTGGACAGTCCTTCATAGGTAATATTTTTCTTCTTTGACCATGTTTTTTCGTCATTGCTTTTAGTAAGTGATTTTTTTATATTTTCTTCTTCATGTATCAAGAAAAGAGGTGCTCGTTTTTGCGTGTATCTGAAGAGCCAGTTTCGGGTGTTTTTCTCTGTTTGTGTTTGATAATCAAACTGCTTTAACGATAAATCAATCTTGGTTGTAATGGCATTTACTATAATTCCCAATAAAATTACTGAGAATATGATTATTTTTGTTTTCTGAGCGAGTCTTGGCAAGAATGATAGCTGAAGTTTAAGGTTTTCACCGTAATCCTTAGAAAAGAACGTTACAAAATAAAACATCAAAAAAGATAAAAAGAGTCCAAAAATAGAAAAGAACATCATTTGTTGAACCAGAGGGATGTCACTAAATGCTAGATTAATAAGAACGATAACAGTTGTTATAAGTCCTATGGTATTGCTTCTCCAGGCTTTTGATTTGTTTTGTATTATTAGAGCATGAAAGCCATAGTCAAGTGATAGCCCAATGATGCCAGATCCAAGTGAGAGAGTTAGTCCATGAATTGATCCCCAAAATAAAATAGTCAGCATGGCACTGAAAAAAATAGATAGCATCACAGGAGGAAAGAGAAGCAATATTCTAGATTTTTTGCTTACGACGGCGAAGATGACCAAAAGGGTAATGATAATTGTGGTTATAATGGATACAAATTCTAGATCTTTCATCACAATGGCCTTATTGGTTAAGGTTGATTGATGAGGACCTATTATTGTTAACTGGTGATTACTTTTCAGTTTCTCAGATAAGTTTTTTGTTTTTTGTGTCAAAGAAGGAGGGTAATTCATTAAAACAGGAATAATATATCGGTTTGTTTCTTTGTGAAATAAGCTGAATTGTTTTTTTTGATCTCCTTTTCCTTGTTTAGATAGAATCAATATGTAATCTAGATATGTTTCAAGAGGGTCATTCCTTAAAAATATCCTTTAGAACACTTCCCATATCTCCTGTAGCGTATGCAAATTTAGTTATTGCAGAATTAAAGCTATACTTTATTGCATCAAGAGATGGAGCAGGTTCCCTATATATTGAATTTCGTGACCATTCTAAAATAACGCTATGGTACTGATTAATAGATGTACCACATACAACAAAAGAGGTGTCAAATTTCAGTATTTTGCTTATATCCTTACAACCTTGATCCAACTGTAGGTCTGATGGTGTTTTTTTATACGAAACCACAATGAAATTCCACCAAGTTGCAGGAAACGAATTGTAGCTTTCAAGTGTGCCCCCCAGCTTATTTGGTAAAAAGACTTGTGGTGATTCATCAATAAAGCTTCTCTCTCCGCTAATTGCATTGAGAGGGGCGACAATCATGATAAATATTATCAGTAGTTTTTGTTTCACTTTTTGCTACTATTAATTTTTGAAAAACTAATCTTGATAGTATCTCCAGAATGTTCTTCAATTTCTATTTTGGACATAAAATTATTGTTATGTAGTTTAAATTTGATGTTTTTGAAAAAATCACTATTCGTTTGTCTAGGGGTTAGAAAAAAAATATCAGAATTTTTGCAAAAACTATACTTACTCCGTAAAGACTCAATATTTAAGTTTACTAAATCGACGAGATTTTCGATGCCTGTATTTAGTGAGGCCTTTTCTAAAGATTGTGTATTGTACTCTGTTGTTATTCTTTGCCCGTTATGTTGAGTTGTAATTATTTTTATATGATTGTCATTTACGGTGAATACAAGAGCTGAAGGAGAACGAACTTCCCATTGAAAATAGTTGGGTTTCTTAATGGTTAATACTCCAGTAGATGTAATTTGGATCCCAAACTCTTTTATAGTTTTTATCTGCTCAAATTCTGCATGTACTGTTTTTAAAGTTTGGTATTTTGCAAAAAAAGCAGTAATTTGCTTTTTGTCTAGCTGAATGCATTTAGAGTCATTTTGTCCAAAAGCACTTTGTGTTGACAGGAAAAATATGATGATCAAATATGTATGTATGAAGGGTGGCCTCATTATGTCTAACTCCGAGCAACATGTTTAACATGCTGTGAAAAATCTTTGCCTAATTATTCAAAATATTGATAATATTATACATATTCTTGTGTGTATCGTCTGTTAAAAATAATTGGAGAAGATGTGATTGATATTAAAGAGATAGGTAAGGTTATTCTTGATGCCGTAAATTTGACTGATATTGACCCTGAAAGCCTAACACCTGAGACTACCTTGATGGATGGTGGGCTTGAATTGGATTCTGTTGATTTGCTCGAAGCTGTTGTTGCAATAGAATCATTTTATAATGTGAAGATTTCAGATGCAGAAGAAGGGCGTGAGTATTTTCTATCCTTAGGGAAAATTAAAGAGTTGATTGAAAAGAAAAGAGGATAGTGGTGAATGAGTCCAATAAGTTTAATCATGAAAACATATATGTAACAGGGGCTGGAGCGGTTTCCCCGTTTGGTACTGGGGTAGACTCACTATGGAAAGCAGTTAAACGGAATGATACATGCATAAAAGATGGGCTTGGAAATGTATCAATAAAAGAGATACCATCTACATATTCAAATATTTCTTCACAAATTAACCAATCAAAAGCTTTTTCAATGCTAGTCAAAGCTCTTGATGAGGCGATGACGCAGGCAGAATGGTCTTGCTTAACTGAATCGGACGGAATTATCTTAACCACAACTACTGGTCTTATTGAATTATGGGAACAAGATCTCGTAAAATATTTGGCCCAGAGAAAAACTGTAGATTCCTTTTTTGAAACGTTTAAGTATGAACCTCTTGGTTCCCTATTAGAACAGCTTTGCTTGGCGATAAATTTCCAAGGACGTAGAACCCTCGTAACAACAGCTTGTGCTGCATCGACCCAAGCAATGGGAGTTGCCTATAATTGGTTAAAAGCTGGAAAGGTAAAGCGATGTCTTGTAGGCGGAAGTGAGGTGCTTAGCTCGTTAACGGTAGATGGTTTTAAATCTCTCAATTTAATATCAAGCAGTCCATCAAAGCCTTTTGATAAAGACAGGTGTGGGATTAATCTCTCAGAAGGATCGGCTTTTATATGTTTAGAAAATCCTAGTGAAAGTATGAAGCCACCGTTAGCCAGACTTATGGGAACTGGCGTTTCATGTGATTCCTATCATATGACATCTCCTCATCCTGAAGGGAAAGGATGTTACAATTCAATACAGATGGCATTAAGGCAAGCTAAGCTATCTCCTGAAGAAATAAGCTTTGTGCATGCCCATGGTACTGGATCGGCTCTAAACGATTTAGCTGAAGGAAGTGCAATAGCTAATGCATTCAGAGAATGTAAAAAGTCACCAATTGTGTGTTCAACCAAGTCGGTACATGGTCACATGTTGGCACTTTCAGGAGTTTTAGAATCAATAATATCGATCAAAGCTTTAGAGGAAAATTTATTATTGAATACAAGAAATCTTGAGGACATTGATTCTAAAATAAACGTCAATGTTATTTGCGAAAAAGATGGGCATTGCACAAATAATATTAACTACATACTCAAAACAACACTTGGGTTTGGTGGTACAAATGGTGCTGTTATTTATGGAAAAATTTAGACATGACATGTGAAATTATTGGAATTGGCGAATCTAAAATTGAAGACATAGTTAATCTTTCAGGAGATCGCAAGTTTAGAAAAGCTACCGTAAATATGAAGCTTTCTTATTGTGCTCTACAGAAGGCACTTGATGGCATTAATAACGAAGTGGAAAAAATTCCATCTACAAAGATTGCATTATTTGTGGCAAGTGGACATGGGGAGCTTGAATCAACAAAATCCTTTTTAAAGGGAGTACATATAGATTCAAAGCCTAGTCCGATTGCTTTTCAAAATAGCCTGCATAATTCTATATTGGGCTTTGTTTCAAATACTTTTAATTTTGATGGTATAGGAGTTACTTTCTCTGATAAGTACTTTAGTGGTGAAGATGCTATTTGTGTAGCTATGGACTATATTTCATTGGAGGAATGTGATCTTGCCATTGTTATAGGAGTTAATTCCATCGTACCAGATTTTAAAGAGAGTATGAGTATGATGTATCCCAAAGGAGTAAATCTTTCTCAGGGGGCAGGAGTACTGGTCATCGCCAATGCTCATCTTGGAATAAAAAATAGTTTCAATGCAGAAAAACGTATTTTGTTAAAAAATGTAAATAAGAAATATGAACAAAAAATAGATCAGGTTGAAAACAGTGATTATTTTGATACTAATATTATTAGTCTAATTCTAGATGCGAGCTTACGAGAAGAATACTTAATCAATTCAAGCAAGCCAGATGGATGCAGTTCTGTCGTAGAACTTGAATATATAAGTGAGGCTTCCTGTTGATCTTTTTAACATCAAAACAAAGGAAGAGGTGTTTTTTCAGGCTTTATCCTAATAATTCGTATACACAGTCTTACCTAACCTTTGATGATGGTCCCAATATGTTATGTACATCTGATGTTTTAGATTGCTTGGATACGTTTAACGTTAAGGGTACATTTTTTTGCATATCAGATTTTGCCAAAAAAAATAAAGAATTAGTTAGAGATATAAAATTAAGAGGACATTCCATTGGTAATCATTCACTGGATCATCGCTATCGCTATTTTTTCCGATCTAGAACTATTTTAAAGGAGTGGGTAAGAAAGTCCGAGGAGCAATTGGAGGATATAATAGGTTCTTCAACGGTTGGATTTCGATCTCCTGCTGGTGTGGTAACTCCAGTTTTATTGCAGGTCCTCGATGAATTGAATATCCCCTTGATTCACTGGAATATTCGTTTTTATGATACTTCCTTTATGTGGAGCAAGAGTCGTGCCGATAGGGCAATAAAGAATATAAAAAATGGAAGTATAATTTTGCTCCATGATTCACATAGTGGTAACAGAAAAACAATTTTTATGGATACATTGGCCTATTTTATTAGAAGTTTACAAGAAAAAGAAATTCTACTTAAAGCAATCACAAGAGACGATATTGATGAAAGTCGCATTTTTATCTCTAAATAAAGAGACTCTTCCTGACCCAGTAGTGCCATTAGGGCTATACTACTTAATGGGAGCTTTGCCTGATCATTACGAAAAAGAGCTGTGGGATATTTGTTTTATTGATAATTACACAGAATTTATCCAGAGCAAGGTTGATTCATTTGCCCCTGATGTAATTGCAATTGGTATTAGAAATATCCAAAATAACGATTATACCTCAGTTTCCACAAACGTTGAATTTGCAAAAGGAATTGTTCAATTATTAAGATCTTTGACGAATAAGCCTATCGTAGTTGGAGGGAGCGGCTTTAGTGTGATACCTGTTGAATTGATGAATCAACTAAGACCAGATTTCGGAATTACAAGGGAAGGAGAATTTAGTTTTCTTCAGCTTTTAGAAGCTTTGTCGACTAACACTAATAACTTTGACCATATTAAAAACTTATTTTTTTTAAAAAATCTAAAGCTTGTTTTCAATGGTCATTCAGATCAGTTCTTAGATATTAAAACTCTAGCTCCTTTGAAAAAAAGTTATGGCAAAGAGTATTACGATTTAACTGGTGTTGACTCAGTTCAAACCAAGCGAGGATGCCCGTTTCTATGTGATTATTGTACCTACCCTCAGATTGAAGGTCGGAAATATAGAATAAGAGATCCTGGGGAAGTTGCTGTTGAAATGCAGGAAGTATTAAGAACCAATCCTCAAGTAAGTCACTTCTTTATAGTGGATTCTGTTTTTAATCATCCTATTTTCCATGCGAAGGCAGTTTGTAATCAAATAATTGAAAAGAATATCAACTGTGATTGGACCTGTTATATTTCTCCGAAAAAATTTAATCGAGAGCTGGCCATCCTGATGAAAAAAGCTGGATGCAAAGGGTGTGAGCTTGGATCAGATAGTGGCGTTGACTCAGTTTTGACAGACTTAAAAAAGGGGTTTACGACAGATGATATATTGGAAGCAACAAGAATATGTCATGAAGTTGGAATACTAGACTGTCATACCTTTGTTCTGGGAACAGAAAATGAAAACATGTCTGATGTTATAAAAACATTAGAATTTGTTTCAACTCTGAATGTTCATTCTGCAATTTTCATGATTTGGCAAGATGATCATGACTCAGTTACGGGAAATATAAATTCTGATAGGTTAAAGCTAAAAAATGATATTACAAACTACTTGGAGATTATTTGTACAAAGCATCCTAATTGGATTGTCCCTGAACTTGGAATCAATTTTAATCCTAAAATGTTAAATTTTTTAAGGAAGAGAGGATTGCGGGGTCCCTTATGGCAACAACTATGATTATGGGTCTTTAAAGTCATTTCCTTTTCTTACCACTTTGGAAGATGGTTTAAATTCACTTGTATATTTTGAAAGTAAAATGATGTCACCTACCTCATAACCTAGCAGCGTGATGCTTCTCTGCTTAAAACTACTTTCTTCAGACATTCCAAAATATATGTTTTGTGCAGGTGAAGTGATGATAATAGCTTTCTTCAAGTTATATGAAAGCATAAATCTACCAGCATTGCGTAGGTTTGTGATTGAATTTCTTGCATACGGCTCTATTATTATATGATGTTCGGGTATCTTGTATTTGATTAAGAGAATTCTTTTCATCTCCATTGCTTCATTAAACCTAGTTCCATTTGGAGAGACATTGCCTCCACTAAGTAAAAGGAGTGGTATATTTGAATTCTTGAATGCATAAACAGCAGCATCTAATCTTTCTTTCATTCTAATATTCACTATTTCTTCTTGATGTTTTTCAGCGTAGCCAGGAACTATTATTAAATGATATTTGAAACTATCAAGATTCTTGATTGATTTCAAATAACTTATTGCTTCCTTATTCTCGTTATATATATCAATTATTTTTCCTCTGTTACTGATATATGCAGGATTACCCCTCCAATATCTTATTAACTTCATATTGCTTGGGGCAGTAGTCTCTTGAAAGTCAGGTCTTTTGGGATGAGTACTAAACCTTAGAGGGTGTTTGCATTTTTTACTATTGTCAAAGAAATTAATTATTGATCTAGGAATAAAACTACTTAGAACTGGATGTGACTCACAGAAGTTTTCGTTCTCAGTAGGACTTTCCTTGGTTGTAGTACTACAGGAAGTGATTAGAAATAAAAAAATATACGATAGAATTTGAAGCTTTATAAGCATCGCCTCCGGATTTGTTTTACACATTTATAATAACTACGCGTTTTGGTGGCCATTTATTTATTCCTCCTTTTCTTTGCTGGGCCCTTCTTCATTTCAACTAGTCCGATTTCTAAAGCTTCCGCTATTATGTCATTTTTCCTGTAAAGATATTCGCCATCTTCTAAATGCTTGTTGTAGAGGTCGGTGACTTCCTCAACCATGGTATTTAGTTTTTCCTTAAGTTCTGAGCTGATCCGAAACGCAAATTGGGGATAATCCGATGGTTTTTTACCTTTTTTTCTCATGAAAGCACTCCCTGCCGTCTTTTATTTGATTGGAATTAACATCAATAATTTTAGGTTTTTATAGCAATACTAGCAAGCAATATTCGAGAGCAAATTCTGTAAATATTTATTGCTAACAGATATTGCTTGACAATAATTAAAAACCTGCTAATATTTACTCAATGCAGCAATAGCTTTTGGAGGAAACTATGAAAGAACTAAGAGTTGAAAATGTAAGTCGTCTTTTAAATATCATGGCAAATGGTGTCTCTCCTGACCAATTCGCTCGTGAATTAACAATGAATTCTATAGAGGCCATTAACCGGGCCAAGGTTAAAAAGGGCAAAATTCACTGGGGAATCGATCCTATCCACAAAAAGAAATTCGGCGTTGAGAAACTCATGATCTCCGATAACGGTGATGGCATGACTCCTCAAGAAATGGAATCTCACCTTGGTACTCTCGCAGTAGAAGGTGGAAATAAAAACCATGGAGAATCAGGGAACTTTGGAGTCGGTGGAAAAATATCTGCTCTAAAGCAAAATCCCTGTGGAGTCATCTATAAATCAAAAAAGAATGGCAAGTGCTACCAGATGACCATATCCAGTAAAAATGGACTCTATCTAATCAACGGACCTGTAAAGATATCAAACAAGGATGTTCCTGAAATTCTAAGAAATGCCAAAAGCGGCACTTCTGTAACTCTTCTTGGCAAAAATAAGAATGAAAATACTGCCAGAAGAAAAAACTTTGATAACTAGGAGGAACAGATGACAACTGCAGTAAAAAGAAGTGATGTTGGATTTAAAGCTCTTATTCAGAACTTGAATAAGAAGTTCTATAAAATCCCATCAGGCATAACAATCACAGCCGATGATAGTAACGATGCCCAAGGGGGAACTAAAAATAGAACTATTATTGGAATGAAGGGTTTCCTTGATAAAAATGCAATCGAGAAAGGAAAACTTCGATTATCTGAAGTCAACATTCATTGGAGAGTTATGCCTGAAGATTTTGCCAAAAATAACGGCACTCTTCTAGGTGGTGACGGAGGTGCCAAAGGACATATTGCTGTTATCTATGATGGAGAGATTTATATGCGACCAAGTCCTAGCAACCTTTGGCTCCAAAAGTTTTCCATTCTTGCAGGTGGAAGTCAGATTTTCCTCTATATTGAACCATTAAGTAATGATGTCCGAGCCGATATCACAAGAAGTGGTTTGAAAATTAATGGAAAAGATCTACCTCTCGAGCAAATTGCAGCTGAATTTAAGATAAAAATGCCCAAAGCAATAAGCGAGTTTATGGAATCAAAACTAGGAGAGGATAATTCCAAGAGCTTTAAGCAAAGATTAAGACAGTTAATGGATAGAATCAAAATACCAAGGTTTCGCAAAAATAAAAAAGGTGATTTATTTGCAGAAATTGAAAATGAATACTCCTACGTTGATGGAGAAGGAGATGGGCCTGGACCTAATCCCGGAGATAATGAATGGAGACCAGGAGGTGGGCATGTTACAAACCCAAGCGGAGAAGGTGGAACAGGTGGAGAAGTTGATAACACTTACTACTGTAAGGAAGGAGGCTCCAATAAAGCGACAGAAGATGGGCGTGGAAAAGATTACCCCCAAATAATTTGGCTCTCCAGAAATCCAGAGGATTCAAATATTGGAATCAGGGATGAAGGAGATATGGAAGATCGTATTGGTCGATATGTTATGAGCACTAATACCCTATTTATTAATGCCGACTTTAGATTAATCCATGCGGTAACTAAATTTTGGAAAAATAAACTGAATGTCTCAAGCAGCACTGAAGTGAAAGTCATTAGACGAGCTGTTCATAGTAGTTATGAATTAACGCTTGCTGATGCCATAATTCATACTAGACATCTTGCACGAACTGATGGCGGAGAAGGATGGACTGAAGAAGAGGTCGCCAGAATTCTTGAAGATGATATGACTTTAACCGCTATTGCTAGTGGTATGTTTCATCCAACTTCAACATTAAAACATGAGATCAAACGTGATCTTGGAAGAGTTGGAGGTCGGTAATGAATAAAATTAATAACGACATTTTTAAATCAAAAAAGGTAATAGGCAATATTTTTCCAGTACATGAGGATGTGGTGATAGGACTTCATGAGCACTTTCAAGATGGGAGAAAATTCATCTCTGTATCTGAAGACAGTTCAATTGCCATTATTGATTCAGAAACTCTCGAAGTTGAGAAAAACGACAATATCGCAAATTCAAAACTTACAGCTTCAGCAATGGTATCTCAAAATAGTGAGAAGCTGTTACTAGTGGGGACTCGTAGTGGAGAATTATTGCTGATAAACAAGGATATCAAAATAAATCCTATCCTTTTAGAACGCCGACAGGAGATTACCTCTATTTGTGATTTGGAAGATGGAACTATTGTTATTGCTCATGGAGATGATGAAAATGGTTCAACGATTCAATATATTTCCTTAGTCGAAAATAGAATTATAAATGAGATCAAATTTTTGCCTGGAAGAAAGATAAAACAGATGCATAAGATTACCGGTGTTAAGGATAAATGCATCGTTTCTTGTTCTATGAGTAATATTTATTGGTTTAAGGTTGTTGATAAAGAACTTAAACTTTTAATCGATCAACCATCACCTGATGACTATTTCTATGACCAAGTTTGGTCTGATGGTAAAAATATCATCAAGGCAGGTCAGTCTTGTTTTACTAGAGAGGACTGTCCAGCAGCAATAAAGGACATCATTTCAAAAGAAGCATATGAAACCAGAGGGAAAAGTTCATCTCTTTTTGTAGATGATCGAATCGTTATCAGAGGAGAAATGGAGCAATTTAGAATCTCTGATCGTGAAGGTGTTGGAATAACAGCAATGAAGCTTCCAAAGGGACGATTCCCTATGCAGATACAGATGCATCGATTTGGACGTATTACAATGGGATTTCAAACTGGAGAGGTTGGTAGATTTGAATATCTTAGCCAATCCCTACGCTTCATTATGGATTAAATTTTAGTGAGTCTAATAATGTATTGATATGGCCGCTTCTAATAGGAGCAGTAATAAAACTGCTCATTTTTGGAGGTAACAAATGTTAAAAATGTATTATTCAACCCTTTTAAAGTCATTTGTAGACAATGAGATCCCTAAGGAAAAACGAGATAAGCTCCTCCCTGTTTATCAGTCAATCCTAAATAAATTTCTAATTTTCTATGGGCTTTTACTAAATGATAAAGTTGGTGATGAAATATATGATGAGGAAAATCTAGGTCTGTTTTTTGAGTCTCTTTCGAGCAATTATAGTAAAAGCTCTATTCCCGGAATGAAATCTAAGCTAAAAAAGATCAGAGAATATGCCATTAAACTTGGATTCAATAATAAAGTTCATAACCTTCCATTTCATGAAACTTTAGAATTTGCATTAAATAAAAGAAATATCACTAAAGCAGACCTTGCCAAACAAATTGGCGTTAAAGTAGCAACTGTAACAAGTTGGGCCTCGGCCAAAACACTACCATCTTACCAATATCTTGAGATAGTTAATCAAATTGAAATAATTTTAGAAATACCCAAAGGACTTCTCAGAAGCAAAATGGCCAGAGTTGCTAAAGGGCAAAAAGGAAAGCTATATGCCCAACGTGAACGAACTGAAATTGGTTTACTGACGCAACACTTAAGGCAATATCCTTATACAATTCCAGAATCAGATCTTCCTCGTAGAGTAAAATCAGAGATTGATGACCTGATTACATTTTACACAACTTCATATCTGTCAGGTGTTCATACTGACCTTACAAGACACGATAAACATTTTTGGAGTATAAAGGCCAATCGATGTGGCAAAGGGGAACTTGTCACGGGGGATATCTGTGATTTCCTTGGTTTCTTATCATCTCCTGTTGATCATCCTTGTGAAATACAAAGAGGATTAGGCATTCCTCGAGATAAACTTAGTATGGCTTGCCTGTTTAATCCTGACTTTATCGACAAGTACATCCAATTTAGAATGCTAAGAACCAAAAAACTTACCACCGGAGTAGAAAGAATCCTTCTCGATCTAAAAGCATTTTCCCAACCAGAGTTTGGATATATCAGACAGATGAGTGACGTTGGAAAAAACTTTTTTCTAATTAAAGAAGATGGTAATTTTGAGTACCCTTATCAAAACATAAGCAATGAATCAGAGTGGAAAAATGCCTGGGATCAAATTAGTGATAACACTCATAGATTCCTAAGAAAGAAAATTAGTTCATCTAAGTTTGAACCACTTGTTGACGACTTCAAACCTGTAGAAGATATTATTGAAACTGATATCTTGGGAGAAATCAAAGAAATACTCTTATGGATTAAAAATGATGCAAATATAAAAGGTCAAGGTCCACACGACAAGGCAATGAAACAGAGAGACTATCTTCTAACCCTGTTGCTGTTTCTTTTTGAGTTAAGAATTGATCACTACTCAAAAATGGAATTTGATAAACACCTGTTTAAAGTAAATGATGGATGGAAGCTTAGAATATTTAGAGATGAACTAAAAAGACCCGAAATCCTCAAAAACCCTCATGTAACTCTCGACATTCCTGCTGATGTTGGTAAACAGATTGAGGAATATAAAGAGTTATATCGATCTGAACTATACAATGCCGCTAACTCAAAAAAAGTTTTTCTGGGTTCAAGAACAGGAAGAAAGAATGCAGCTTCTCTAAATGGAGTTCAAGGACCTTCTTTAAGCCATGCGTTTAAAGTGCTAATGGTACTGTACTCTAATAGTAAAACAGGCTTCGCTGCAAAACATGTCAAAAAAATCGTCAGTTCTGTTCTAGATAGAAAAAGAGATCTTTCAGATTTTGATGATTCTGCAACTCTTGCTCTGCACACCAGAAGAGTAAGTCGTGAATCGTATACTGCCAATCAAATTCAAACGGCGTTCAACCATTATGTACATCGTCTCCAACGGGCCGGAGTTTTAAAGATGCCATCCGGAGAGAGAAGGAAGATAATGGTTGATGAGCAAGAATATAAAAATTTGATTTTTAAAGTGAAAGAACAAGAAGAGCAGATTATAGAGTTAAAAACACTAACCAGCTTTAATAATTAACCCCTGTTTCACAATCGAAATATCTTACAGGTTATCAAACAAAAAAATGCTGGCTTGATATCTTTTATGGTATAGTAGCTTTTGAAATTTTACATTTTGGAGCCGTAGAACTGCACAAGAAAACGTAATAATTTCACAAAGATAGCTAACAAATTAAATATGGTATGTTATCTCTAAACAGGAGGATAGCATGAGTAGAAAAATTTCGGAAATATTAGAGGATATGGATCGATTAGAAGAAATCGAAATTTCTGATGAGCTGATTAACTCTATTAAAGATGAATTTAAAGATGAGATTGAGCAAGAAATTGTACCAGATGAAAAGGTAGCAATTGGCACATCTGACCATGTGGTAATTGCCGCTAAGGATAATCAAGACCATGGCAAATCGGATAGGATTTAAAGAGTTTCTTAAAAATTTAGATCAAGAAAAGGAAGTTCAATTAATAGTTGACTCCAATATCATTATTGCTTCAAGAGATGACAGACACAAAGATCATAGGATTATCAGAGATTTTTTCAACTCACTAAGCGACATCACTTCAAACGTAACCCTCTTTACCAGCGTTACTACCAAAGCAGAGTTCCTCGAATATTATCGCCGAAAATTTTTAACTATAGCTATCTTCAAACTGTATCAAAAAAACAAAGAAGGAAAGATTATTCCTGATAGAGTCAAACAGACCATTGAGAACCAAATCAGAGCAAGAAATTTAAGGCAGGCCAGAGAAGTTCAAAAGCAAGAAAAAATAGAAAAAGAACTGGAGGCTCAACAGATAGATACGACAGAACTTGAGATTGAAGAGTTTTCTATCGACTCCAACTATTTCAAAGATTCTGAAATTAAAAATATTAAAAAATCCTTCAGAGCGAGAGACGTTGACAAAGAAACTGGATGGATTAAGTTTTGTGAATCAGTCCTCCTAGAAAGACTTCATCTGACAGAAAAATTATTGGATGAATTGTGTCATTATCTAACCACGAGAGACAAGGTATCTCAGAAATATTTTACTGAAAAAGAGGTGCAGTGGCGTCTTGCTACACAGATTTGTGGAGAGACTGGCATGGGATACTCTGATGCAATGATTCTCAACATGGCAAACCACACCAATATTAAAAATATTCTCTCCCTTGATTTTGATCTGATTTATGGTGGTCATTTTTCTGCAAAGGATAAAGTTCTCATAACTCCCACAGAAAGACTTAAAAATTATAAACTACCATTAAAAGGGATATAAAAACAGAATTCCCATCTAAAGATACATGGTAATTTCATTTATAAAACAGAATTGAAAAACACAGCTATAGATTAAGTATTTTATCCTATAACTACAGTTTAGAAGAGAATTACCAACTCTTTCCTGCGATAGTTCATGTAACTATTTAACGACATATATTGCTAGAATCCTTTATTTATAGTGATTTTCGTTGTTTTTTTGGCAATTATGGTAATCGAAAATTGCTCCTCAATTACCATGCTTTCTATCGGCCCCAAATTGCAGTAACACCAACAAGTTATCTCTTTACACCTAATTACCATCCCAATGTCATCATTATCTACTAATCGCCCTCTATAAACAGGAGGACATGATGCAAAAACGTACATCACTGGAAACAGCACAACTATTGAACAAACTATTTAACATTAAATTTGGAGGAAAACTATCTGGAAGATATCAAATATCCAGAAAGCATCTTTTAAAGATATCTGGGTACAAGGTGTTTCCAAATGCCTTTTTAGATCAACTTTTCCTTGATGGCCTAGACATTGGGTTTATCGTTATTGATATTGGATCTTCCTACGCCGTAATAGAGTTCTCAATTCTTGAAGGATACCGAAACGTTCCACCGTCAGTAATAGAAAAAATATTGAAATATATTTTTTAATAAATTTAACTTTCTCAATAGTATCTAAATGGAGGAAATAAAAATGATTATTTTATTTTAAATAATCCGACAGTTTTATTTATTCCACCAGTAGTATAAACAACGTTAATTTTTTCCAAGGAGATGGAAATGTATTATTTTGAACCTAGAGAATTAGATTTTATCAGTGCAAGACTTAGACTTCTTATTGGAGCTGCTCACAAGAAAAATAGTAAGCAAGGAGTCATTTTAACCTATGAACAGCTATCCTGTATTCTGGATCTGACTATTATCACCGAGGCAATAATAACGGAGCTTATTGTCAGACTTGTAGAACACGACGTCATTGTAGTTAACCTAGGAGCATTATTTCTTGTTTTAGATGGAAAAGAGGCTACTAGTTATTTTAAAGCTTCCAAAGAGATGTTTACCGAAAGTATGACAGATAAAATCTGTATATTTTAAATTCTGTAATTATCTTACAACGGTATACAGAAGATATTTTGAAATAATATCGTAAAGTTGTGATCAGATAGATTGAACTAGAAACTCTTTTTAAATGATCACAGCATTTTATTAATCAGTCAATCGTCAACCGAGTGGCGTTTATACCCTCACATGACCAATCTTCTGACTGAGTGAAGCTTTAACTCTCAAATATGAGAGCAGGTATTTCTATGTCTTCACTTTGGGGGAAGTTAATGGATGTGAGATGGGTTTTGAAAAAGAGAACCAAACAAACGTTACTTGTAAAAATGATGAACTAACAATAACTGAGATTCAAAGAGGAGCTGAAATTTTCAAGCTTCTATTTGAATGGCAGCAACAATTCCAAGAAAGAGTTGGTAATCAAGAGGAGCTGGATGAAGCTTCTTGACCCCTTAGAGGTCATTCTCGAACTCGATTTATTTTGACTCTTTCCACTCTTTTAATAGAATGGGAAATTTGATAGAAGGAATTTAGTTATGAAAAAGAAAAGTATTGATGTTGTTCACCATATAGATTTGAAAGGACTGAGTAAGAAAAAACTTCTTGGAGTTAATTGTGCTCTTTTATTAAATAGAGTTTCTGATGAGTCTCAAAAAGATGGTTTTAGTTTAGGTGCTCAACATCGACATGGAATGATCTACATTAACAATCATCATTTCACCCTCATTAGTGAATACTCTTTTGCTGAGACTGCTTCCAAAAAACATTTACGGAAAAATTTTGATAATATGGTTGCCGATATAACCAAATTAGCAACTATATCCTCTGGGCCAATTAATTTGATTGTAGAAAAAACAGATCGATTGAGCCGTGATTTCACCAGTAAAGAGACGCTTCAAAAACTGGCAAAGGCCGGAATGCTTAGAATCCACTACTATAAGGATAATAGAATCTTTGACGAGAACTCAACTCCAGCCGATATCTTTAATGACGATATTCAAACTGCAGTAGCAAAGTATGCTGCTGCTAATATTGGTAGAGAATCTCAAAAAGGTATGTTGGAAAAAGCAAGAAGTGGCATTTTCCCCGGTAGAGCACCACTTGGATATAAAAATGTTCGCATCATGGTAGAAGGAAGCAGAAATAAAAGAGGTGATGCGATAATTACAGTTGACCCTGATAAGCGATGTGTTAATGCCGTTATTAGAATATTTGAACTTAGAGCTAATGGTTGTTCCTATGAGCTGATTAGGAATAAAATTTTGGAAGAAGGACTACTTCCCCCAAACAAAACCAAGTCATTTTCAAAAACTGGAGTTGAGAAAATACTTCATCATCCTTTTTATAGAGGAGAATACCAATGGCAGGGAGAATGGTGTAAAGGAACACACAAAATAATTATACCAAAAAAGTATTTAGATATCGTTTTTAATATTGAGAGAGGAAAACACTCTATTAGGGCCAAAGGTACTTTTAGCAATTTTTTGACTTGTTCAACTTGCGGTTGTGCCATTCTTTATGATCCAAAGAAGAAAAACATTAAAAGTACTGGTGAAGTAAAAAAGTTTGAATACTATCACTGTTCAGATGGAAAAAGAGAGCACAAACAAGCTGGTGAAAAACAGGTCAATATTTCTGAAAAGAAGATTTTTGAACAATTTGAAATGATGCTTGATCGCTTTTCGATTAGTGAGGAGGCAGCAAAGCAAATATCTTTTTATCTACAAAAAGAACATGACAAGAGTGTTGCCACCCAAAAAAAACAAGTTCAGCAAAACCAACAGAGGATCATAGCACTTGAACAGAAAGAAGATGAACTACTGGAGTTACTACTAAATCAAACAATTGATAGAGAAACATATCAGAACAAAAGAGATGCTCTAAAAAGTGATAAGCAGCATTTGGCAGACCAGAATAATCGAGTTCAAGCAAACTTCCTTGATGGATTTCAGCTAAAAAGTGATTCTATTCTCGAACTAGCCAAGTCCATAAAATTATTATGGAAATCACGAAACAGTGAAGAACGAGTTGATCTCTTAAAAACGGTACTCTCGAACCAGACCCTAAATGGCAAAGTACTTGAAACTACGTTGCATAAACCCTTTGAAGTTCTGGCGGAGGTATGTAATTTTGAGGAGTTGGCAAAAAAAAAGCTTCTCAAAAGAGAAGCTTTTTTAAATTCTAAAAGATGGTGCCCAGGAGAGGACTTGAACCTCCACGCCAAAGGCACTAGATCCTAAGTCTAGCGTGTCTACCAATTTCACCACCTGGGCATGAGAATATTTTTACTGCTTTAGCTTTATTTTGACAAGAAATATTATAATACTATTAGTGATTAATTGGATTAAAGCATTTATATTGATGTGTATCACTTTCATTTGTTACACCTGGATAATTGACCTTACACTCATCCTTTACGTTCCAACACCTTGGATTGAAATGACATCCTGATGGAGGACTCATCGGTGAAGGAATATCACCTTCTAAAATTATACGGTCTTTTTCAATATTAGGGTTTGGGTTGGGAATAGCTGAAAAAAGTGCTGTTGTATATGGATGCCTAGAGTTTCCATATAGTTCTGATGATTCCGCTAATTCCACAACATTACCAAGATACATTACAGCGACTCTAGATGAAATATACTCAACTACTTTTAAGTCATGAGCAATAAAAAGGTACGTAAGCCCTAGTTCTTTTTGTAGATCCATTAATAAATTTACAACTTGTGCTTGAACTGAAACATCTAATGCAGAAACTGGCTCATCACAAACAATAAACTCTGGTTCTACAGCAAGTGCTCTAGCGATACAAACTCTTTGTCTTTGTCCTCCTGAAAACTCATGAGGATATTTATTTAATGCATCTTTTGGTAATTGTACATAATCAAGTAATTGATATAATCTTTTCTTTCTTTCATCTTTACCTGGATATAAATCATGAATTTTCATGGGTTCTGTTAAAATATTACCTACAGTCATTCTAGGATTTAAGGAAGCATAAGGATCTTGAAAGATAATTTGCATCTTTCTTCTCATTTCTCTCATATCCTGATCATTTAAAGTTGTTACATCTACTCCGTTGAAAAACACATTCCCAGAAGTTGGTTCAATCAAACGTAGAATTGAGCGACCTAATGTAGTTTTTCCACATCCTGACTCTCCTACAAGCCCTAAAGTTTCACCTTTTTTAATTGAAAAAGAAACGTCATTCACTGCTTTTACAGAAGTAACTTCTCTTCCTAGAAGTCCTCCCGTTATAGGAAACTTTTTAACTAAATTTTTTACTTCTAATAAGTTTTCACTACTCATATTATTCCTTATATATTATTGAGGGTGACAACAACTAACCATGTGACTTTCAGCAACCGATTGTAAGTGTTGATCATTGGTACATTTATCAGAGCTATAGTCACATCTATCTTGAAAACTACAACCTTTAGGTAAATCAAATAAGGATGGTACCATTCCTTCAATTGTTGGTAATCGAGACTTTTCTTCCAGTGAAGTAGAATCAAAAGAAGGAATAGAGTTTAATAATCCGATTGTATATGGATGTTTAGGATTATTAAATATTGTTTTTACATCAGACTTTTCAACAATTTTACCACAATACATTACAGCAACATCATCACAAGTTTCTGCCACAACTCCTAGATCATGAGTAATCATGATAATACCCATTCCTAGTTCTTTTTGTAGTTTATTCATCAATTCTAAAATCTGAGCTTGAATTGTTACATCCAGTGCTGTTGTAGGCTCATCTGCAATTAAGATATCAGGTTCACAGGCCAGAGACATTGCAATCATTACCCTCTGTCTCATTCCTCCTGAAAGTTGATGAGGATACTCTTTATATCGTCGATCAGGGGAAGGAATTCCAACCAATCCTAATAAATCAACAGCCTTCTTTCTTCGATCATCTTTTGAGAGTTCAGACTGGTGAAGAGTAAGTACTTCTTCGATCTGGTTCCCGACAGTAAAAACAGGATTCAAGGAAGTCATTGGTTCCTGAAAAATCATGGCAATTTTATTACCTCTAATTTTTCTCATTTCTGCATCTGACTTATCTAGAAGGCTTTCACCTTTATACTCTATTTGTCCTCCGGCAATCTTACCCGGAGGACTTGGAATTAATTGCATAATCGCTAAAGCTGAAACTGATTTACCTGATCCAGACTCCCCAACAATACCAATTGTTTTACCTTTGTGAACCTCAAAGTTAACTCCATTCACAGCAGTAACAAGTCCTCGATCGGTATTAAACTGAACAACTAGATCTTTTACTTCAAGTATCTTTTCTGCCATTATATTTTCCCCAAAAAGTTATTTCCCTTTCAACTTCGGATCAAGTGCATCTCGCAAAGCATCTCCAAGTAAATTAAAAGATAAAACTACTATTAACATTGCGACTGTTGCAGCACCAAGTTGCCACCAAACTCCTCTCGCTAACTCTAATTTTGCATCATCTATCATAGTTCCCCAACTGGGCTGACCTTGAACTCCAAGACCTAAATAAGAAAGAATAACTTCTGACTTAATTGCAAATTGAAACTGTAAAGAAAAATTTATAATAACCAAATGAAATACATTAGGTAAAATATGTCGAAATAGTTTTCTCATATGCCCCCCCCCAATTGCGGAAGCCGCATGGACATATTCTCTATTTTTATGCTTAATTACTTCACCTCTTATAAGCCGACATAAATTTACCCAGCTAGTAAGTCCAAGAGCTAGATAAACTGCAATCAGCCCCTTCCCCAAGATAAAAGTAATTGCAACTAAAAGCATAATGGAAGGAATAGAAGAAAAGGTTGTATAAAACCAGACAATAATTTCATCAATCTTGCCGCCAAAGTACCCAGCAAAGCAACCTAAAGTGACACCAATGGAAATTGCAATAACTGCAGTAACAAGCCCCACTGAAATTGCAACCTCTGCTCCCTTGAGAGTTTTAGCAAACACGCTCCGGCCAAAGATATCAGTACCAAATAAATATTCTAAGCTAGGACTTGCATAGGAAGGCCCTACTTCTTTTGACCAATCTCCAGCAATCACTCCCAAAGCTGTTAACACGGCAATTAATACGTATATTGCAATTACAATAAGTGAAGCTAAAGCAAGTTTATCTCTTATTATTTGATTAAAAGCATGCTGCCATAAAGATTTTGACTTATGTTTATCTTCATCCAGTTTATTTACTGCTATATTTGTTTTATTTAAATGTACTACATTATTCATTTATTAATACCTATTTTAACCTTACTCTAGGATCGACTACCGTATAAAGTATATCCGTTAAAACACTAAAGATAATATAAGCTACTGCACTCAAAATTGTCATTGCTCTAATGACTGGAAAATCAGATGAATTAATTGCATTTAAAGTTATTCCACCTAACCCAGGTATACCAAAAAAACTTTCTAATAAAAGTGCTCCCAGAATTAAAAAAGGAATCCTTATAATTACATATGTTATAATCGGAATCATCGCATTTTTTAATATATGCTTAAATAGCACTGCTCTTTCAGTGAGCCCTTTAGATCTTGCAGTTCTAACATAGTCTTGATAAACCTCATCCAAGATAACAGTACGATAAAATCTCACATCAGGGCCTAACCCCAAAATAATCCAAATAATCATTGGTAACATTATAAAAGGAATAAAATAAGGAAAGCCTGGTTCATATCCCGATATTTCAAAAAGGCCAAAATCAAACGCTAATATTTTTTGGCCAAAGAGAATATAAGCTAAACTGGAAACGCTCATTAAAAATACACATAAAAAAACTACAAATTTATCCAGTCCTGATCCACGATAAAAGGCAACCAGTAATGAAATACTTATTGAAATGATTGTGGAAAGTACAAACGCAGGCACTGAAAGTGTTAAAGATGGAATAGAACCAATCTTAATCATTTCTAAAATATCTTGTTTTGTAGACCATGACCTACCAAAGTCCATTGTAAATGCTGATTTTACAATATCAAGATATTGCAGAAACCAGTGACGATCTAAACCTAACTCTCTTCTTAACTCTTCCATTTGTTTTAATGATGCATGCTTACCTAACATCATAAATGTCGGATCAGGGGATACAACATTAAATAAAATAAAAATAATTAAACATACTCCTAAAAGTACTGGTATGACATATAACAGACGCCTAATTACATAAATATATAAATTCACCTAAAACGCCTTATTATAATTTTTTTATAAATTTTTCTTTTTCTTTCAAATCAACATTTAAATATTGAGCTTGCCCAGAATTAAAATCAGCATTGATATAATTTTTTAACCAAGCATGATGAAGAACAAACCCTTGTCTATGCACCCCATAGATCCAAGGTACTTGTTCAGCTGCTATTCTATTCATTTTCTCATATAGTGCTGTTCTCTGTGGAGAATCTTGCATGACAGAGGCTGATTTATATAATTGATTAAATTCTTCATTGTTATATCCTGACCCATTTGCTCCCGGAGATTTATTAGGGCCATAAAGTAATTGTAAAAAGTTTTCAGCATCCGGATAATCTGCTCCCCACGCAATTCCATAAGTCATAACAGTTCTATTTAAAATTTTCTTCTGAAGTTCCGGCCATGGGTTTTGAACTACTTTAATAGTAATACCAATTTGTGCCATTTGCTTTTTGAAGTACTCTCCAATTTGGCGAGATACAGTTGAGCTTGGACAATCATAAGTAATCTCCGGAAGTCCTTCACCATTTGGGTAACCAGCTTCGACTAATACTTGCTTCGCTTTTTCAACATTAGGCCCTCTATAAGGATTTACATATCCCTTAATATTTCCAGCAATCCCGGGAGGAACAATCGACTGAGCAGGCATTGCATTATTATTATAAAATAAGTTATTTGCTTTATTGATATCAAATGCAAGTGACATTGCTCTTCTTAGATTAACATTCGAAAATAATTTATTGTCATGATTAAAAGCCGTATAAGTAACATCAAGCGATGGGGATACAAGTAAATTAATTCCCTTGGCGATGAAATCGGGAGACAAATCTCGACTTGGAGTAATTGCAGAATCAAAATTATCTTTAGGAATACCTAAATATTCTATTTTTCCTTTTTGAAAATTAAGCCATCTAGGTTGATCTTCAATAATAATATTAACTACAATTTTGTCTACTAAAGGTAACTCTTTACCTGCATCTTCTAAAAAACCCGCTTTTTTAAATTCTTCAGAAGCAGTAGAAGGGTAATACTTTTTTCTGAATTTTGTATTTTTTGTATAAACAATTTTATTAGATTGCTTAAACATTGGTAAAATAAACGGCCCTGTACCTACGGGATGATTTAAAAATTCTTTTCCATAAAGATCAACTGCCTCTTTCGGCACAGCAAAAGTAAAAGGCATTGCTAGTGAATAAAGAAACTGTGGAAAACTTTTTTCTAACGTAAACTGCAAAGTATACTTATCTACTGCTTTTACTCCCTCAACCTCTTCTGTATAATCAACTTTTGGTAAGTCTGCGTACTTATCTCTCCATTCATTTAAGCCCTTAATTTTTCCATCAAGAATCCACCATCCAAGTGATTGCAATTTAGGGTCTGCTAATCTTTTTATTGAATAAACAAAATCTTCTGCAGTTAACTCTCTGCCTAGTCCGCCTTCAAATGCCTTATCATCATGGAAAAGAACACCTTTTTTAATTTTAAAAGTATAAACCATTCCATTTTTAGATACAGCAGGTAAGCTTTCTGCTAAGTTTGGAACAAGTGTGTAAGGTCGAGTTAAATAATGATACTCTAAAAGTCCTTCATATACCCTAGCAACTTCGTTACTTGAATACATGTCATTAGCATAAATCGGATCCATGCCTTTTACTTTTGATCGTACAGCTAAATTTAATACTTTTTCAGAAGTATCAACTTTTTTTGTACACGAAGCCATATTTATTATTATTAAAATAAGTAATGCTGCATTTAATATACTTTTCATCTATGATCCCTTATTCAGAATTCTTTAATTGGAAATAAACTCGTGAAATATATAAAATAAAACACCCTTTTGCTAGTGGAATGAATAAAAATAAAAATATCCTGTATCAGGATACTATTTAAGGAGTAAATTAGTTACTAGTTTCATGCGCAGCGCATCCATCTAAGTATAAATCTAATTTAAATGGATAATGATGAAATCCGTAGTTGTTCTTATCACTTAGGGCCCAAAATATTTGTTGATAGTAATTATTACTTAATTTAGCAAAGGTTACCTTCATAGATAAATTTTTGTCTATCGGAAATAAAATATGCAGTTCATCTTGTTCATGCTTCCATGTAATTTTTTCACTGCCCTCGCTGCGCGTCGTTACCTTTTTCTCATTTAGTTTTTCATATAGATTAAGAAATAAGATTAATTTATCAATAAATAATCCTAACATTTTTCTCTTATTCAGTTTATTTAATTGGTTATGATTTATCTTAATCCTTTTATTGTTTAACTTTAACGTCTTTCTAAGATAATTAAGAATGAGTAATTCTTCTCCCCTAAAAGGAATTTCTACTCCTATAGTCCAGGCATGCTTTCTTAAATTCAAAAGTGACTCAAATTCAAAACTATATTTTTCATCGTTAAACGCCAATCTGCCACGCCCCCCTCCAGATAAACAAACGGGGGTTAATAACTCGTTGGTAAAAGTATCATTACTTGTTGTTATGGATGTAGAGCATCCACCTAATAATAAAAGGGCCATCATAAAATAAATTAAGGAGTCGTTTTTTCGGGTCCCCCAGACGCTGGAAGACGAACTGCCTCTAAGGACTTCATCGCATCTAATACTGACCTTTTCTCTGATTCTATATCGCAATGTTTAAGTGCCTCCACTAAATATTCTTTTGCCTTTGCATAATTTTTCAACTCTTGATGGATAATGGCAAGATGTTTTATGATGACAACATCATCCTTTGCTGTCTCTAATGCTTTTTCTATTTCTTCCTTTGCTTTCTTTAATTCTCCAACCTTATAGTAATACCATCCCAGAGAATCTCTTATATACCCATCTTCAGGACTTAGTTTAACTGCTTTTGAAATATAATTAAATGCTTTATCTAGCTCTATTCCCCGATCTAGCAATGAGTACCCAATAAAGTTTAGAGCTTGAGCATTTTCAGGGTCCTTGTCGAGAATTGCTTTTACTAAAGGGATTGATTTGGAAAAAATCTTACTTTTTTCGTAAAGAGAAGCTAGGTAAAAGATATGGGCAATCTTAAAACCTTGATCATGTTGAACTGATAGTAACTCATTAATTGCAAGATCATTTCTTTCAGTTAATTCGTAATAGTTTGCAAGGGATAACTTAAGACTGACTTTTAATTGTGAAAACTCATTAGTTCTTTCTTTTATAAAGCTGAAATAATTATTTATCTTTTCTTGATTACCAGTAAGGGCCTGAACCTGAAGCATCTTACTAATTTGAAGATTGCTATCATGAAACAAGGAGCTATCTGGTTCAATTTTCATATAATAATCAATTGATTGAACAAAAAATCCAGTTTGTTGGTTTAAAGCTCCGAGGTAATATAATACTTTCTCTGAATCAGGATGTTTCTCAAGTACATGTTCAAATATTTTTTTTGCTTCTTGATACCTTGCCGCATCTGTATAAAGAACCCCTAACTTAACTTTAAGACTTATATCTTCGGGGTCTAATAGGCTTAATCTTTCAGCATAGACCAATACCTCTTCATATTTTTGTAAAACAAATAAAACTTGTACAAAGCGAGAGAGCACGATGAAGTGATCTGGTTTTTTTTCTAAAAAATCCTTATATACTTTTGCTGCTTCTTCGAACTTTTCTTTTTCTTCACTTAAAAAACCAATTGCCAAGACTGATTGATAATATGATGAATCCTCTTTCAGAGATTGCTGAAAAAACTTTTTAGCATTTACTTTATCATTTTGATTAACCGAAATCTTGCCTTTAAAATAAGAAAAAAGACCATTACCTTTATTTTCTCTCTCACACTTGTCTAATAAGCTATATGCTTTTTTTATTTGCTGATTCTGAGAGTACAGTTTTGATAAAAATACGCAAGCTTCCTCATTTCCAGGATTACTGCTTAGAACTTTTTTATAATTTAATGTTGCCTTGTCACTTTTATTTAATACTGTATAAATACCTGCCAGTAATAAATTAATAGTTTCAGAGTCATCACTTTTTTGCAGAGAAAGCAATTCTTTTTCTGCTTCTTCCATTTTACCCGTTCTAATTAGCTCCACTGCGTACTTTTTCCTTGCATATAAATCATCTGGAAATAATTTGATTACATATTGATATAAAAATACCGCAGTATGAGAGTCTCCTCGTAACGATGCATCTGTTGCTTTTAGATATAGGTCACCTGCAAGAAACTTCTTGGATCCTTCTCCGCCTTCTTCCGCTTGCTTTACTAGTAAATCTAATTTTTGAGTTGCTTCAGACAGAGCATCTAATATTTCTTGCTCCATATTTTCCACTTGGTTTTTGTTACTTTCTTGATTCTTATTACTTTTATAAAATAAAGTAGAACAAGATGATAATAAAACAACTAAAGATAAAATAACTAATACTCTCATATCTAATACTTCCTATATTTAGAAAAACCTATTCTAGTAGGATCAAAACAGCATTAAGATCCCTCTAATATACGTTTCGTGTAATATATTTTATTAATTAAAATAATTTTGATTATCGTGTCTTTGATTAATCTTAGGCATATTTTTCCATTAAACTGGCCCTAATACATAATGATTTTAGTAACTTAAATAAATAAGAGCAATGACTACTATAAGCAGATATAAATCTTTACCACCATGTGACAAATCATGCTTGACAAGGTGAAACAAAAGCTGTTAATTCATGTTTCCAGATGACTAAAATAGTATTTAATCATTATAACTATCTGATTTTCAGAAGGTTTAACTTCGATTAGAGATAAGTATAAATATTTAGTGAAAATACTACACTATGTGTTATCAAAATAGTAAATACGAGCTATATACGTTAAAGAATTAACTTTAATGTAAACATCGGAAAATCACTAGGGGAATACAAATGAATGATGTAAGAATTATTAAAAGGTACCAAAATCGTAAACTTTATGACACACACCAAAGTTGTTACGTAACACTTGAGGAAATCTCCCAAATTATTAGAGAAGGGCATGAAATTCAAGTAATTGATAATAAAACTAAAAATGACATCACTTACATGACGCAAATTCAACTTTTATTTGATCAAGAAAGAAAATCAACTAAAGTTGGAGATGTTGAATTATTAAAAAGAGTAATTAGAGCGGAAGAAGGTACTTTTACAGGATACATTAGAGGTCTTGAAGGAACAACTGCTCCTGAAACAAAAGAAGAAACTGTTGAAGTTGATGCATTTAAACCATTTATGCAAACAACTGAATTAAATACTACTTTAGAAACACCTACTACTTTAAACTAGTTGAATTTTTATGAAATGTAGTCCCAAAATAAAATATAGTATCTTAATCTGCATTATTTCGATGGTGCAGGTTAAGACTGTTATTGCAGCAGGCCCTAAATCTAAAATTGGAAAGCTAACTTCTCAGGAAAATGAGCAGCGAGCAACAAGTAATAATTGGCTTTCTGTTACCAATTCAAAACTCAAAGTTCATTCAATTGGTATTGGAGTGGGACAAACTTTTCTCTTCGATGACTTTGAAGATAATGGTGACGATAGTATTACTGCTGATCTTTTTTATAACTACAGCGCAAGTCACTCTTTTGATTTAGCTGTGAATGCACACTATTCGAGGCATGAACAAAACACAAAATCAACAACACTTTTTGGCACGGCAGTTGGAATGAAGGCCAAACTATATCAAGTTGATTCCTTTGTACCTGTTGCTTTAGCTGGACTTGGTTTTTATATGCCAAGAACAACAACCAGTGAAAAAAAATTAGTTTTTGGATATCACTTAGGTGGTGGAGCTGAATTAAAATTAAATAATAAGTTTACACTAGGACTCTTATTACATTACCATGACCCTTTCGATGTAAAGAAAAGCCCAAACCCAAAAGTTGAAGGATCGTACTGTAAACTCCTTATCACAACCCTCTATTCATTCTAAGCCACAAACGACAAGACTTTATATCATCACAGGAAAAGGTGGAGTAGGTAAAACATGTCTTTCCATGGCATTAACAAAACATCTTTACCTTGCTGGAAAAAATGTCGTATACAATACATTTGATCATGTACCAAACACATTATTATGTAAGAAAGTAAATATTCCATTTATTTATCATCCAACTGATGAGAGTGCTCAAACCTATATTGCAAAAAAGGTCGGCTCTGAAACTATTGCTTCATGGATTATGAAAACTCCGTTTTTTACTTCTATGCTAAACATGTTACCAGGATTATCTTCAATGATCCTTCTAGGTCATTTGCTCGAATTATTAGTTAAAGACCCTACATTAATAATTGTTTTAGACTCTCCTTCCTCAGGACACACAATGGCAATGCTTGAAGCGGCCAACCATTTTCAAGAAATGTTTGGAGATGGTATTATTGTTGATGATATCAAAAAGATGAAATCATTTTTATTAAACCCCAATAATACAAAAGCCGTCATTAGTTGCCTTGCTCATAAAATGGCAATTAATGAAGGAATTGAACTTGGAGAAGAGATAAAAAGCCTTGGAATAGAAAGAACTACTTTAATTGTTAATGATACTAAGTATCCCATTGTTGGAGAGGATCAATCTCAATGGGAAGAACTGCCAGATTTTATGAACCAAAAAATAAAACTAGAATATGAAATAGTAAAAAGCTATCAAGACCAGCTTGATGTAATAATTCCTCATATTTCAGAAATGCATGACACGGATTTAATTAAAAACCTAATTCCATATATTAAAGAAGTTGAATAATATGAGTTCTGAAATCAAACACAAACCTATTGAAATTTTTTGTGGTACTGGAGGCGTTGGAAAAACGACGCTTGCGACATCAAGAGCATTATTTTTAGCATCAAATAACTTAAAAGTGCTATTAATTACAATTGATCCTGCTAAAAGACTTAAGCAAATTTTATCACTTGATGATGATGACTCAGGACGTATCTCTAATATTAGCTCACATATATTTAAGCATTTTCAAGATAAGAACTTTAGCTTTGATGCGCTATTAATGTCACCCCATGCTACATTACAAAGAATGGCAAAGAACAACAATCAAGTTGAAGATTTCACAAATCCAATACTGAAAATACTGGCAAGGCCTAATAGTGGAATGAATGAAATTATGGCCATTGTAGAAGTTCAACACCATTTACAAATGAATAACTATGATACTGTTATCCTTGACACTCCTCCTGGTAAGCACTTTATTGATTTTCTAGAATCAACACATAAAATTCAAAATTTTTTTGATAAGTCATTTGTTGAAATATTTAAGTTTATTGGCAAGCAAGTAGATAAAACTACAAGTTTTATGCCTAAGAGAATAATTAACAACATTGTTTCTACAGGCATAAAAAAATTACTATCATACCTAGAAAAAGTTACAGGCAAGGACTTTGTTAATACCTTCATTGAGGCCATTGCAGTTCTTTATGCTAATAAAGATTCCTTTCTTGAAGCTCTGACCTTTCAGGAAAACTTAAAGTCTCAAGATTTTTCAAATTGGTTTCTTGTCGCTTCTGTCGAACAACAAAAAATAACAGAAGCTAGTACCTTACACTCTGAGGCCAAAGACTTCATGCATAGTGATAACTATCTTGCGATAAATAAATGTTTACAAAAAGATCTCTTATCATGGCAAACAGAAAAATATACAAAATTTGATAAACTTAGATCTACCATGCTTGAGAGAGAGCAAAATCTATGCAAATATGCCAAGGAAAATTTTTCAAAGGTAGTTGAATTTCCTGAAGTATTTGATGCCTTCCCTGAGAATCATGTTGATATTTTAGCAACATATTGGAGCTAGCAAATGAGCATATTTAAAACTTCAACTAAAGACCAATTAGAATCATTTGTCAGTAATCACTGGAACGAGCTCAATAAATACTTAGATGATAAATTCAACCAAATGCCAACTCCTATTTATTCAAGCGTTGACATTAGAGAGGGAGTTAATAAGTTTGCACCTGTTGATCATAACTTCTACCCTGCTGGTTTCAATAATTTATGTAACCTCGACCTAAATAATACGGGAAAATATTTTAACGACTTTATTAAAACTAATGCACCGGAGGTCAAGACTGTTGGTATTTTAACAGAGTCACATACAAAAAATTTATTTTATTTAGACCACTTAATTAGTTTGGGTAATTGCTTAATCGATGAGGATTATGACATTAAATATATCTCCTTTGATAACTCTCTTTTTACTAATGGTGATTCACTAACTCTTACATCACAATCAAAGCTTCCGATAACCATCCATAAAGCAACGTCACAAAATTCAGGAACCTTTATTAATAATCAAGAAATTGATTTCATTATTATGAATAATGACCAATCTCAAAAAATTAATATAGACTTCAATGAAATACAAACTCCCGTCCACCCGTCACCAACAGTGGGATGGTACCAAAGAGAAAAGAACCATCATTTTTCTTATTACAGAAATGTAGTCAATGACTTCTGTGAATATTTCTCCATTAATCCCGATTTAATTCAGGCCAAATTTAAGTCTGTTAACCATATTGATTTCTCTACGAAAGAAGGATTAGATAAACTTAGCTCTGGCGTTGATGAACTTAAGCAACAATTATCATCAGAGCAAAAGATCTTTATAAAAGCATCCAAGGGAACGTATGGAATGGGGATATCTGTTGTCAACAGTGGAGAAGAAGTCGTCTCAATGAACAGAAAAAAAAGAAATAAAATGGATATTGGAAAAAATAAAATTAAATTTAAAGATGTTCTGATCCAAGAAGGAATTGACACCATAATCAAATATGATGATATTCCAGCAGAGATTACTATTTACTTAGTTAATGGACATCCTGTAGGGGGATTCATGAGAGCAAACCCCGAGAAGACAGCTTCTTGTAACCTAAACTCAAGAGGAATGATCTTTAAAAAATACTGTATTAGTGAAATAAGAGAAGGTGAAGATCATAACTTAAAGGAAGCAGTTTATTCAATAGTTGCAAGGCTTTCAACCCTAGCAAGTACTTTTGAATTAGCAGGCGCTTTAAAACAAGGAATGAATAATGATTAAAGGTAGTGTAACAAACGTATTACAAGCAATAGGCAATACCCCTATTGTTAAACTTTCCAATAAATTTACAGGAGTTGATTCTGAGATTTATGTTAAGCTAGAATTTATGAATCCTGGAGGATCAAGTAAGGATCGAATTGGATCATATATTTTAGAACAAGCTATCAAGAATGGAGAACTAAAACCAGGCGGAACCATCATAGAAGGAACCTCTGGTAATACAGGAGTAGGACTTGCTATGTATGCTGCCGTACATGGACACAAATGCATTTTTGTTCTGGCCGATAAACAATCTAAAGAAAAAATAGATAATTTAAGAGCTTTTGGTGCTAAGGTAGTAGTATGTCCCACTAATGTAGAACCAGAGGATCCAAGGTCATATTACAGCGTATCTGAAAGGCTCGCTAAAACTATTCCTGATAGCTATTATGTAAATCAGTATGCAAACTTATGGAATAGAGAGACCCACTTTCACCAAACAGGGCCTGAGATTTATAACCAAACCAATGGTGAATTTGATACTTTTATTGCTGGTGTTGGAACAGGTGGAACTGTTTCAGGTATTGGAAAATATTTAAAAACAGTTATGCCAAAAGTAAAAATTATTGGTGTTGACTGTGAAGGTTCAATTGTTGCTCATTATGCAAAGACAGGGGAAATGACAGAAGCAAAAAGCTATGTACTCGAAGGACTGGGAGAAGACTTTATTCCAAAAAATTATGATTTTGATGTTATTGATGATTGGGAAGTAGTCGGTGACAAAGAAAGCTTTATCACCACGAGAAAACTTCTTTCGAGTGAAGGAATTTATGCTGGGGGAAGTTCCGGAGCTGCAGTAATAGGAGCAATCAATTATGCAAAAACCTTGAAATCTCCAGAGAAAATTTTAGTTCTACTACCTGATTCAGGAAACAGATATGCTTCTAAAATTTATAATGATGACTGGATGAGTGATAATGGTTATGTAGATTCATCTTTTAATGTAATCATCAAGGATGTTATATCTAAACTTCATAAAAAAACAAAAAACATTCTCCAACTTCAAGATACTGCTACTGTTGGAGACGCAGTTGAACTAATGGACAAACATAATATTTCTCAAATTCCAGTGTTTGAAGATAAAACTATTAAAGGGGTTGTCTCTGAAGAGTTATTACTCAAACCACTATTTCAAGGCAAAATCAAACTAGAAGATTCTATTTCACTGGCATATCATGACAAATTTCACCTAATACACGAAAATGAATTATTGTCTAACGTAACGCAAGCATTACTTAAAAAAGAAATTGTCTTTATTAAAAACGATTCTGAGATTACAAACATACTAACAGATATTGACATTCTTCATTTTATCTCGACTAAAGGTGAGTATTAATATGGGAAAAAAATTATCCAATAACCTCTCTACAAAAGTTATCCATGAAGGAAATAAACCTGATGGAAACTTTGGAGCAATAATTCCTCCAATTTATCAGACCACAACATATGCTCAATCATCACCTGGTGAGCATAAAGGATATGATTACACAAGGTGTGGAAATCCAACCCGTAGTAGACTTGAGGAATGTCTAGCTTCAGCAGAGCAAGGAAAGTTTGCACTAACAACAGCCTCAGGTCTTTCTGCGGCAATGCTTGTAATGCATATGCTACCAAATGGATCAAATGTATTATGTGGCGATGATGTTTACGGCGGAACCTACAGAATGCTTACAAATGTTTTTAATGATTCACATAATATAAATTTTATTGACACAACTAATCTTGCCGAGGTCAAAGAAAAAATCACAAAATGTAAACCAAAGCTCATCTGGCTTGAAACTCCAACTAATCCACTGTTGAAAATTTCAAATATAAAAAAAATATCTGAGATAGCAAAGAATAATAAATGCCTTGTTGTCGTAGATAATACTTTTATGTCTCCATATTTTCAAAACCCACTTTTATTAGGCGCTGATATTGTAATGCACTCTCTAACAAAGTATATAAATGGCCACAGTGACGTTATTGGAGGCGCATTAGTTTTAAATAATAAAAAAATATACGATAAACTATTTTTCCTTCAAAAAACTTTAGGTCCAAGCCCTTCTCCATTTGATTCATGGCTTGTTCTCAGAGGAATCAAAACTCTTGCAATTAGAATGCAAGCACATGAACAAAATGCATTTAAGATTTCAAGGTGGCTTGAAAGCAATAAAAAAGTTAATGCTGTCTTTTACCCCGGCCTTAAATCTCATCCACAGCACAAGCTAGCAAAATCTCAGATGTCTGGCTTTGGAGGAATGATAACCTTTAAAATTAAAGGTGGAATTAAGGAATCTAGAAAGTTTTTAAAATCTTTAAAGTTATTTTACCTTGCAGAAAGCTTAGGAGGGGTTGAAAGTTTAATTGAACACCCTGCAATAATGACTCACGCTTCAGTCCCTAAGAGGGTCAGACAAGAGCTAGGGATTACTGACAATTTAATTAGAATTTCAGTTGGAATTGAAGACTCAAATGATTTAATTAATGATCTTGAATATGCATTCAGAAAAACTTACAAAAGTTAAAAATCGGCCAGTCCATCACTGCTTGCACTATCAACATCACTCGAAGTTTCTTTTTCAGTTATTTTAGTTACCTTCTCTTTTGCTTTAGGAAAATCTACCTCTAGTATATTTGTATATTCTTTATGTCTACTGAATATTATATCTCTACTAAGGTATGCCTGTAATAATAGATGAAAACAGTAGACTTGCCCATGATCTATATTTATATTTTCTTTTTCACCTACAGCAAAAATTAAACCATCGTCTTGGAGTATTTTTGATATCTCATTCATTGAGTTACAAAAATCATTATGGCTTGAATTACTCAAACATTTTGATTCTTTTTTAATTACATCAATAGAACTGTCACCTTTTTTTATATGTATAGGCCCTCGGCATACATCAACCACCCATTTATCGTGTAGGAATTTATACTTTGAATATTTTACTGACATAAAACATCCCTTTTTATCTAATAATAAAACATTCTCTAAAAGACCAAATGGACTAGTTTTATGTTTTACTGTCGTTGTATATGAGCTTTGCAGACATTCCATATCTGTAAACATAGAATATGTATTGAATGATATTAACAGAAATAAAATAGTAAAAAAATTATATTTCAATAATTGCATTTGGTGCCACCCTTATATCCACTAATGTAGAATCAAATTTTAAAAACTCGTCATCTAAATCTTTTTTAATTTGAAAAAATAACTCATTTAATATTTCATAAGAATCATTTTTCATTAAAGATCTAATATATTTCCCCTGACTTTGTCCGTCAATAATCCCTTTTGAGTTCAGACTAAACCCAGGAGAAAGAATTAATAATTGATCACCTCTAGTTAAGTCAAATTTGAAACTATGACTTGAAATACTCTCTTTATCAAACTCCAGATTATTAAATGTAAGGTCTATGTTGGAACTTATTAATTTGCTATCTCCAATATTATAACCACTTACCAGCATGTTCTTGTAATCAAAATCCAATAACAGAACCTCTAAACGATTTTTTCCATTTGTCGGTATAGGTTCTTGATCTAACTTATTAAATAGTTCAATAATAAAGTTTTCTAAATTATCCTGTGATATATTTTTCTCAAGCCTTAGTTTGGTAAACTTGGTTAACATAAAGCTCGTCACTGTATAAGAACTAGATGAAGTTAGAACCAATATCGTTCTATTTTTTTTATTAATAATATCCAAGAACTCACTACCTGACGACAGCCCTGCATAATATTTACTTGTAAAATGAACACCTTTAATCTGTTCATAGCGAATGGGAACGATCTGCTTGTGAAGTGTTTTAATCTCTTCAAGTTTTTTCAAACTTTTTAACATTACAGAATTTAAATTTTCATTTAGTGTATCAAAACTTTCAAGACCTTCTGCTACCATTTTTCCGACAATGATCCCTAGAAGTGGAACAAGTAACTCAAATGATTTATTGGGGTTTGATAAATATATTAAATTATCATTATCGATACTTACTTCTAAGGGAATATCTTCTATATCAACGACCAACACGATGTTTTCAGTATATGTATTTATTTTTTTTAATAAATCATATGAATTACTATTTAGTAAAATAATTAGAACATTATCATTCTCTAACTCATTCAGTTTATCTAAATAATTAAATGAAATTTTTCTCTCTTTGAAGTAACCTTCAAGTCCATTTTTTATTTCTAATGTGTCCTGCTCTCCGATGAAGGATAAAAATGATATATTGCCACTCATAATAATTTCACCTAATAACTTCTATTTACAAAATGGAGTTTGCACAGAAGTATTTACATTATGAGATTGTACTATTCTACAATCTTTATTGGATGAATAAACAGCAACTATATTGCATTCTTTTTTCGTTCCATCCTTAGTATTCAATTTCATATTTTGTTGGCACTTATAATAGTTTGTCTGATCTATACATGCCCAAAACTTATATTTACAGTTATAAACAAGACCTCTCCCAAAGATTCGATAATCCGGAGGGCCAATTTTAGTATCAATACTTTCTTCCATTACTTTTTGGACAACTTTCTCCAATGCATTTCCAAGACCTTTATCAGCTTTTTTAGTATCCACTACCTTTTTCGGTTCTACTTTCTTTTTATCAAGATTCAAATCTAGATCAAGATCAACGGTTTCAAGTTTAACCGGTTTAAGTTTAGTAATTTCTTTTACAGCTTCTGATTTTTTAATTTTCTTAACAGGCCTCTTTACTTCTATCTTTTTAGTGATAGTTTGTTCTATCTCTTTACTTACTATTTCTTTTTTTGCGACTGGTTTTGCTACTATCTTTCCGAGATCTTTACCAACAACTTTCTTTTTATTAATGCCTTTTTGGGACTTCGCTGTTTTGGGTTTAACCTTTTCTTCCTCTTCTGGAAATAAAAATTCAGCTAAGATATAAAGAGCAAGACCATATGTGACAATTTTTTTTATAATTGCCTTTCTTTTTACCTGCTTTTCATCTTCTTCATCTTCTTCATCTTCCTCATCTTCCTCTTCTTCCTCATCATCATCAATATCTAAATTTGTTTTTGTAATATCTATTTCAGCCGTTTTATCATCATCATAATCCCCATCCTCATCTTCATCTTCATTTTCATTTAGAGATTTATTTTTATTTATCAACTCTTTAAGTTTAGGAGGCAACTTATCAATTAGGGGAGCTAATTTTTTCAAAATATCATCAAGCATTATTACTACCCACGAGGAATCAAATAACTACTTTTATTATATTATAAAAATCACAATACTCAAAAGAACTATCATATTATTTGGAATACTTTTTCTTCTTTTTAACTCTTTTCTTGAAAGCGTTTCTCTGTGAGGACTTCTGATTACTTTTCTTTTTACCTGTTGATTTAGAACGCGAGTAGGGACGTTTACGAGTGAACCTTCTTGACTTAAAACAAACTTCACAAATACCAAATTTACTACCTTCTTCTAGGTTTTCACCACAGCTTGAGCATGATTTAACAATTTTATTAGACAAAAGCTTATTTAATTTATCTACTGCTAAATTTTTATTACCCATTAATTCATCTAAATTAAATTCAAAGTTCTTGTTATTAAAATGTCTTGATAGCCACTGATACAACTCAATGCATTTGATTGATGTTTCTAAGTAATCTATATTATTTGACTTTGAATTAATTGGCTCATAGTTAATATTCTCATGCCTGACAAAATGATTTAAAATCCAAACGAAGTATTGAACATGTTCTAATAGACCTAAATTAACTGGAGCACATACAAAACCAAATTGCTCGGCCGGAGAAAGCAAATCATTATAATCAGCTTCTTCTACCATTTCTGAAATTTCAATCATTTCATTTAGCTGGACACAAAAAAATGGTTTTTTAAATACCATTGTATTAAACAATCTTAAAAACTCAGATAACTTCAATATAGGTAAACTATTCGACTCTAAAGCATTATTAACCTGATTATAAATCTCTAAATCAGGCCCCACCATACAGTTTAATTTCTGTTCGAGATTATGATGAATTGAATGCTCAATATCTTCTAACCCGTTCTCTACTTTACTTAGACATGTTACATAACCAATTGGAAATCGCTGAAATCTTCCGGCCCTACCTGCTATTTGTTTGATTTCGCTATGAGATAATTGGTACTCTTGAGAATTAAAAAACTTAGATAATGTAGAAAAAACTATTCTTCTTATTGGGAGATTCATTCCCATAGCAATTGCATCTGTTGCTACAATTACGTCTGTTTCTTGGTGATCAAACTTTCGTGCCTGCTCTCTTCTTACCTCTGGACTTAATCTACCGTAAACGATTGATACCTTTAATCCAATTTGTTCAAGTTCATATTTATATTTTAGTGCATTTTTCCTAGAAAACACAATCAGAGCATCTGATTTTTGCAATTCCCCTGCACGAATTGGACGTTTTTCCACCTCTAGCTTCGTCATACGTTCATAATTTTTAATTTCAAGCGTATCACCACATAAATTGACTATTTGTTGAACCAACTCCAACACACTAGAATCTCCGCACAAATGTAGTTCATTCGTTTGTAAATTAACAAGAGCTCTAGTCCATGCCCACCCTCTTTGAGGGTCGGAAATCATTTGAATCTCATCGATAACACATATATCAAAATTTTCATGCAATTGTGCCATTTCAATAGTTGATGAAAAGTGAGTTGCCCCTTCGGTCTCAATTACTTCCTCACCTGTCAGCAAGTTTGTTTTTACTGATTTACTATTCATTGTATCGTACAACTCTGCCGCCAGTAATCTTAAAGGGGCCAAATAGCAACCAGTTTTGGCATTACATAAATTTTGGATTGCATGATAAGTTTTACCAGAGTTTGTAGGGCCCATATGATAAATAATTTTACGCTTTAATTTTCTCGCATCTGAGTGAACCCAAAATTCACCTAGATATTTATTTAAAATATTTGCTGAAATATCTTTTCTTTTAAGAGTTAAAATAGATCTAACTATTTTTTTAAATTCTGTTTCTAAGTATCTTTCTCTACGCCATATATTTCGAGAAAGGTTAAGATAAAACCTGTCGTATTCATCTTCTGTTATTAAGTCTGTTCTTAATCCCTGTCCTTTCAGGTAACCATCAAACAATGGACGTAAATTTAATTCAATATGTTTAACTGCAATAGATGAAGGAAAAATAAAAGTTGATTTTACTATATCTTTTACTCTTGTTTCTAGCCTGTTAATAACGGATCTTTTAAGCCTATACCTAATTTTATAAAAAGTTTTATCTAATTTCTTTTGTAGATCTTGATAGAGAGAAGTGATTACATCTAGACCATCTTCCATGCTACTTTCAATAGTTTTAGTGTATCGTTCGATGGTGTCAACGCAAGAATCATAAATAGAGTCTCTTAACTTGCCTCGATAAATACTTTCACAATTATTACAATGACATTTTAATTCTTTTAGTGAAATGTCTTGATTAAAATTTTCTGTTAAAAACTTATTTGTTTCTTTGTGGTTTGTTTCTTTTTCCTCTACCCATTTAGAGAATTCATCCACTGCCTGAGAAAGTAGTTCATCAGAAATATCCCCATCTTCATTTACGTATTCAAAAAGTTGTTTATCAGAAACAAAATGATCATCTAAAAAGCAAGTTTCTAAAATATATTCTCTTTGAATAAATTCATGAAAAGGCATAAATTCTTTTTTAAAAATAGACTTTAAGGATGGAGACTTATCAAAACTATCATATAAGTTCTCTTGAATTTTTTGGAATGCCAGTAATACTTTGCCTGCATCCTCTATTTCTCTTATAAAGCAATCCTCTGAGAAAGAGTTTACTTTAACTATTATTTTTCGTTCGGATTCTAGAAGATTATAAATACTATGATAATCAGGTAGTTTAGAAATATTTTCTTGTTGCACTTAGTTGTTATTCCTTGGAATTTGCATTTTCACTTATACTGCAACCTTATCAAGAACAAGTAAAATAATATTTTTATCTATCCAGTTCAATCATATAAGCTAGTCCTAGCTTGGCAAAATTAGAAGCATGAAATGCTGAGTTTCTAGAAACTTCTAGTGTATCTCTTGAAGTATGAATAGCTCTATTCATCTCTCTCATTTTTGCTTCGAATGGAATTGACGCCGGGTACCCAGAGTTATGCCAAGATGCGTGATCGGAGCAACCATACCCACATTTATCATAACCCCATGGAACTTTTATGTATTCATCAATTAATGTTCCTAGAAATGCATTTTGATCTCTATTTGTATAATCAGTCATCATAACAATATCTAAATCTGATCCATTGAAATTTGTCATATCAAGTTGAAGAACACCAACAACAGTTTTATTATTGCTTCTAAATTGTCTTGCGATTGCTCGAGAACCTAAAAGGCCCACTTCTTCTGCTGCATATCCCATGAACATTATAGTTTTTGCTGGCTTAAAAGATGTCTCAACTAAAACTCTAATTATTTCTGTAACTGTTGCAATTCCTGAAGCATTATCATCTGCTCCTGGAGCTCTTGCATGAGCTCTATCCCAATAACCAGCGATTGAGTCTGCATGTCCTCCAATCACAACTATTTCATCTGGATTTTCATTTCCTTTGATTGTTAAAATAACGGACGGTTGTGGCCAGTCAGAATGATTAAAGTAATCAACAGAGGCATCATCTCTGCCCTTAGTAAGATCTTCCCATTTTGACTTTAACCATGCTTGAGATTCAACACCTGTTTTACTTTTATAATATCTATTATGAAAGCTAGAAAGTTTTTCAATAGTTGATTTAATTTTATCTTGATCTACTTGATTAATCGCTTCTTGAACTAATTCATTTTGATTAATAGTATAGTCAGCAAAAATTCCTTTATTTGCATGCTCTCTTACATATATTGCATCTAAATTTTCAAATGCTTCTTTGTGATCATCATGAACTATAAATCCACCACATCGATTAAACTTTTCGTGCATTATTTCAGAAATTAATAATAATTTACTTTCATCTACTTCAATAATTGCAATATCTTTTCCAACTTCTGTTGCGCTAATACTTTTTCCTAATGAATCATTAATTACTTTAACTGCATCAGAGTCTAATGAAATCCATTTGGTTGCTGCAAGCCCCAAATTTGAAAATAATAAACATAAAATTAGTAAAACAATTTGATTTATTGTCATTTTTGCCCTCCGTTGGCATAAGCAATCTTCCATGAAGCTTTTAATAATTATTAGTTTATTAAGATAGAAATACAATTGCAAAACATCTAAAACTTTCTTACGGCCAGATGTCAAAATTTTAACTTTAATATAATTTAAGATAGTGTGTATCTAATTAATAGATTAAATAAAGTTTTTACCATGACCAATCATTTTAATCTCCTAAAGAATAAGGATTTTTTTAGACTCTATCTATCTGGCAGTATCTCTGAGTTTGGATCGCTTGTAACAGAGACGGCAATAATGCTATTACTGTTTAATCTCAGTGGAAATAATAATTCATATTTAGGACTTAGCCGGGGTGTCTTTCTCGTTTTCGTTACGCTTGGAAGCCTACTGGGAGGCCCTATCGGTGAGTTACCTCATAAAAAGATTACTTTAATTTTTTGTGAATTCACTAGACTGATCGCTATCTTCTTATTAATTTTCACCCAATCAATTACAGTCATTCTTGTTATCAATGCCACAATTGCTTTTTTTACTGGAATTTTTAATCCAACACGTCAAGCCTATATCAACCTGGTTGTCAGTAAAACAAATATCAAACAAGCAAATGCACTATATGGAGCCACCTTGGCGACCCTCTATTTAATCTGTCCTTTTATTGGAGTTTTACTTTATAATCACTTTCATGGAATTATTGAAATTTCAGTGATTGATGCTTGTACGTACTTTTTTGCAATATTAATTTTATCACGAATTAAATCAACTAAAAAAACTACGCCTAAAGTCAATATGGTTAGTAGCTTTAGATCAGGCATGAAATACCTAAATAAAAGAAAAGATATTAAATCACTATTAATTAATACTTCTATCAGAGGTCTTTGTATCGGAATTTTAATTCCACTCTTACTTCCGTATACTTTAAATTTTTTAAAACTGACTGAGCAACACTATGCTTACCTTTTAGGATCATTTGGAGCTGGAGGAATTATTGGTGGCATTGTCAGTCATTATCTCGGTAATAAATTTAAAATAGGAAAAATAATAATAATAATTTTCATACTTGAATCAATTTTAATGCCTATTTGGCTTTGGTCATCAATCTTTCTTGTAAATATTATTTTCATGACCATTTGGGGTACTCTGGTTTTTATTAGAATTCCATCTCAACTTAATTTAATCTCCAATACAATCGAAAAATCATACCTATCGAGGATCCACAGTGTTCTTAATCTTGCATTTATTATACCTAATATTTTGGGCAGTATTTTAGTAATGATTGTTGGAAATATTTTTTCAGCATTTGAGTTACTTAATTTCATTGCCTTTTCTACTTTAATTATTACTACTGTTAATTTAATGACAACTGGAAGTAGAAAACTTTATTCATCCTGCTAGTTTTTTTTGCTCCCGAAATAGCGGAAAAACAGACACAAACCATAATCCTAAAAATATATATAAAGCAGTCATTATGATTTTATCTGATTGAAAAAAAATTAGCAGAAAAGAAACCAGTCCCTTGGAAGAACGGTAAACCAAGATATCACAAAGATATTTAGCTCCATATTTCTGAAAATTATTTAATGGAAAATAGATCAATTCTTTTGCAACATTAAATAATGAGTAATCTAATCCTTTAAATAAAACAAAGGTTGATGCCACTGGAAGTAAAAAATTTCCTCCAAGATTGAAGCCAATAATTGTCATGAAAAGGTAAAATAATGGAAGAAAAAAATGAATATGCTTATTTTTTATATATTTATAACAAATTGGTATAAACAATATTTGAATAATGAAACTAGTGAAGTTTACAGCAGAATATAACTTACCTAAATATCTTACTTTTAGTAGTTTATCCGTAACAATTTGGTCAAATAAGAGATTAAATTTAAAATTGGCAATACTAATTGTAAATTGTGATAATGCAATAATTATAGCAAACCAAAAGACATATTTTTTTATCTCCTGTACCGATTTTAATGGAGTCATTTTATCTTCAGAATCTAGACTTTTGGATAAACAAATTGATCTATCAGTTTTAACAAAGAATAATCCAGAAATTAAAATAAATAATCCTCCAATTGGAAGAATTATAGTTGAACTAAATAGGAATGTTAACTGAGTTGTACACAATCCACCTAGCACTCCACCAATACTACCCACCGCCCCCAACGGCCCATAAAGTACTTTTGCCTGAGAGACGGTTATAGAAGTATTAAAATATCCTAATACCATATGTAGTAATAAAACTATATAAGCTTCTTTCCAAACAAATAAAAGATAAGCAAAATGTTTAAACCCTGAAATATAAATTATTATTCCCAATAGAAAAAACACAAATGAAAATATTGAAGTATAAAAGTATAATTTATGAATACTTAAGCGAGTTTGCCAACGACTAAAAACTCCAATAACAAAACTCAGAATAATAACTGACAATAACCATACCAGTGGAGAACTCTTAGCACCAAAACTATCAAGAAAGATTGCAGTTGTTGTTGACCTAACAATTGGATAAGAAAATAAAATTGAAAAGATGGATAATCCCACAAATAAAATATTCTTCTTGCTTGATGGGCCCAGTTGGTTAATTTCAGACAAGATATTTTTGATTTTACTTAATATCATTAATATATTCCTATTTCTTTGAATGCACCTCTAATTATTTGCTATTAACTAATCCCCTACATTGCTCCAATTCATTGAAATTAAGTACATTACTAGAGAAATTATTGCACATCTATGTGAAAATTAATTACATGATAAAATATAACTTAATTATTAATTATGGAAATAAAAAACTAATGAATAATTCCCTAAGTTTCAAAATGATTAAAATATTTATTATGACTTTGAGTCTCATGACTTCAAACCTACATGCAAAAGAAGGATTTACGCGTGATTCTGTCTATGACCCTGATAACTTAAGTGATGGAGATAAGACATTATCTGAAACATATGAACACCAAGGTTATACTGATCGGGCAAAAGAAGAACTATGTGATAAGGCCCAGCATGGTAAAACTAATGAATGGTACAATACGACTGATGAAACAGAAAGTATAAATCCATGTGAACAAAGCGCTGACAAAATTGATGTCATGTGGGGAATCACACCCCAGACGGCAGAAATCATGATGAAGGCAGTCGCCATGATTTTTCAAATGGGTAGCAGTTATAAAGTAAAAACAACTACGCCTCCAGTAGAAGCAGGTGGAAAACCAACAGAAAAAGAAGAGAAGCAAGATGACAATTGTCGCTATATTGCAATGGCCACAGAAGCAGTTGCAATGGCCAAGCAACAAATAGATCAAGCTACTAATAAAATGGATGATACAGATGATACTTCTCAAGTTGAAGCATTGTATCGAACTAGAGAATCTCATACATCAAGAGCAAATACTTCAAAAATTCAAGCGATAGGATGGGGATTTACTGCTGCTTGCTACACAGGCCAGATTGCCATGAATGCTTCAAGTATGGTTAAAGCAATGGATATTGTAATCATGGCAGCAAAACTAGGACTCTCAATATTTGCTACCGCTTTTTATATAAGATCAATTTCCAGACATAACACGTATGCTGACGCAATAAATGATATTATTAAAGACATGCCCAAAAAAGGGGAATGTAACCCAATTACAGAGAATCATTGTTTCTGTGCTCAACCTGAAACTATGAATGACCCAGACCACTGTGCAGCAAATATAAGACAAAGACAAATTGCCCAGGGAAAAAGAGTTGCTTGTGTTAATAGTAGGGGGCAAGCTGATCCTAATTGTCACTGCTTAACATCCAACAACTGTTACGATAAAACATATATGAATATGCTTGGTGGTGGTGTTACTTTTGGAAACTCTGCAGAAAAAGTAGCAGGAAAAAATATAGCTGAATTATCTCGTGGAAATGTTGGAGCATTAATCGCTTCAGGCGAAACAGGTGCTCAAAACGCATTTAAAAAAGTTCTCCGAAAAAGTAAAAGTATTATTAATAAATTACCTAAATCAAAAAGTTTAAATTCAAGAAATAAGTCTATTGCAAGGGAAATTGCTGAAACCGGTGTTCACCCAAGACTCGCAGCACTGGCCGCATCAATCAAAACACCTCCTGGGGCAAAAAAGTTTGCTAAAAAATTTAAAAATCAAATTGGAAGTGGCAAGTTTAACCCAAATCGATTTAGAAAGAAAAAGAATAGGACAATTCGTCTATCTGGAGGAAGTGGGTTACGAGGAAATTTATCATCAGACAAAAGAAGGAAAAAGAAAAGAAATAAAGCACAAAAAATAACATCGAAAAAAGGTAATATTTTGAGTTACGCAGAAAAGGCACAACAAAGTGCTCAAATTTCTCAAAGGCCGGAAAAAAATATATTTCAAATCATTTCACGAAGATATCAAATTTCAGGATGGAAAAATGTTGAAATCAAAGAATAAAGTGATTGATAAATCTAAGTTCCCAATATTAATTTATGATCATAAGTGTCACCTCTGCTGTCGTTTTATCCAAACAATTCAAAGGTTACCTAATAGTGACAAAATTCAATCCGTTTCATTGCATCAACAGGAGTTGTATCAATCTTTTCCAAGCTTAACATTTGAAGAGTGTAATAAAACTGTGCACTTAATTAGTAACGACTTAAAAATTTATAAAGGAGCTGATGTCATTGTCTACTTAACAAAGTACTTTCCTAAAATATCAAAATTTTCATGGTTAATAGAAAAAGGAATGGGAAAAAAAGCACTCGAAGTTTTTTATGAATCAGTCCAAGGCCAGAGAAAAAAGATTATAGAAAAGTGTCCTAATTGTTAAATCTTTTCACCAAGATTATTGAATAATTCAATACGTTCAGAATGCCGACCTTTACTAAATTCAGTAGCAAACCAGATATTAGTCATTTCTTTTATTGCTTCTAGAGTAGAAATTCTTGCTCCAAAACAAATAATATTAGAATCATTGTGCTCTCTAGAAAGCTTGGCATCTTCTGTCGAGCGACAAAGTGCCGCTCGAATTCCTGCAAACCTATTTGCAACAATTGAAACTCCAATGCCTGAACCGCATAATAAAATTCCTTTTGTATTATTTCTAACTACTTCTTCTGCCACGAACTTTGCATAATCAGGATAATTACATCTTTCAGAATTAAGCGGGCCTAAATCATCTACTTTATGGCCGTGACTCATCAGATGATCAATTAATTGATTTTTACATTCAAAAGCAGCATGATCAGAAGCAATAAAAACTTTCATTAAATAAACCTATAATTAATATCTATAATGTTCCGGCTTATACGGACCTTCAACTTTTATATTTAAATATTCAGACTGTTGAGCTGTCAATGTATCAAGCTTAACTCCAATATTTCCCAAGTGAAGTTTTGCAACTTTTTCATCTAGAATTTTTGGTAACATGTAAACATCGTTGTCATACTTTGATGAATTTTCCCAAAGTTCTAATTGTGCCATTACTTGATTTGTAAATGAATTGGACATTACAAATGATGGGTGACCTGTCGCACATCCTAAGTTTACTAAACGACCTTGAGCAAGAAGAATAACTCTCTTACCTTCTTTGGAAGTATACATATCTACTTGAGGTTTAATATTTGTTTCTGAATAATTATTATGTAAATGTCCAACGTTAATTTCTGAATCAAAATGTCCAATATTACAAACAATAGATCCATCTTTCATTGAATCTAGGTGGTTTTTATTAATTACATCTACACATCCTGTTGTTGTAACAAATATATCTCCTAATTTAGCAGCATCATTCATCGACATTACTTCAAATCCTTCCATTGCTGCTTGTAAAGCACAAATCGGATCAATTTCAGTAACTATAATTCTTCCACCTAATCCCTTAAAAGCTTGAGCAGACCCTTTTCCTACATCTCCATAACCCGCGACAACACACGTTTTTCCAGCAATCATAACATCTGTTGCTCTTTTAATTCCATCAACTAATGATTCTCTACATCCGTATAAATTATCAAATTTTGATTTTGTTACTGAGTCGTTAACATTAATGGCCGGAACTTTTAAAGTTCCTTTTTCAACTCTTTCATACAGTCTATGAACACCAGTGGTGGTTTCTTCAGATAAACCTCTTACATCTTTCATGAGCTCAGGGTACTTATCATGAAGCATATTAGTTAAATCACCTCCATCGTCTAAAATCATATTTAGAGGAGTACCATCAGGCCATTTAAGAGTTTGTTCAATACACCAATCAAACTCTTCTTCATTCATCCCTTTCCAAGCAAAGACAGGAACATTTGTTGCTGCAATTGCCGCTGCTGCTTGATCTTGAGTAGAGAAAATATTACATGATGACCATCTAACTTCTGCTCCTAGTTCAGTTAGAGTTTCAATTAACACGGCAGTTTGAATTGTCATATGTAGACAACCTGCTATTTTTGCACCTTTTAATGGTTTTGAGGGCCCAAATTCTTTTCTTAACGACATTAGACCTGGCATTTCTGATTCTGCTATTTCAATTTCTTTTCTTCCCCATTCTGCTAATGAGATATCTTTTACCTTGTAGTCCATTTCTCCCCCAATTATTAATTATTCATTCGTGACAATATAACACTGGCCTTTATATATCACAAGACGTATTTATAGGCCTGTTAACAAGAGAAATTGGTATGTTAAAAGATAAAAACAGTCATTTTTTTGCATCATGTCCTGCTGGACTTGAAGAAATTTTACTCAGTGAAATAAAAACAATTACTAATATAAAAAAATTATCAGTTGAAAATGGTGGTGTGGACTTATTTTGTAGCTCGATCCAAGCAATTGAAATTCTAATTAACTCAAGAATAGCAAGTAGAGTTTTTCTATATTTAGAGTCATTCTCTCTTTCAAATGAAAAAGATCTTTATCATTTTGCCAGTAATATTAATTGGAACAAATACTTTACTTTAAAGCAAACGTTTAAAAATAATGTGTTACTTGATAGAGAAGCACAGAATTTCTTTAAAAACTCTCATCACTTAGCGTTAGTTGTAAAGGATGCTATTGTTGATAATTTCAGAAGAAAAACCAAAAATAGACCTGATATTAATCTGAAAAACCCTGATATTTCATTTTTAACTAGAATTATTAAAGATGAGAGAAAGTTTAAAGCAAATATTCTTGTCGATTTATGTGGTCGCCCTTTAAGTAACAGAGGATATAGAGTTCAAAACCATATTGCTCCATTAAGAGAGAATCTGGCAGCAGGGCTTATTTTGCTGTCTAACTGGAGCAGTACGCATCAAATTATTTATGATCCAATGTGTGGCTCTGGTACAATTTTGACAGAGGCTGCCATGATCGATTTGAAACTTCCTGGTTCTTATTTAAAAATCATTGATTACAAAGAAAATAAATCATCTCCTTTTGCATTCTTAAATCATATTTGGTTTATGGAAAACAGAGAGCTCCAAAGAGAGGTTTTCTCGCTTTTTGACCGAACTTATTCTGATATCGAAAATATTTTATCTGAAGAAACTTCTGAAATCAAAATTTTTGGGAGTGATCTTTCACCTGATTCGGTTAAGGTAACTCAAGCAAACTTACGAGCGGCCAGACTAAATGATTTTATCAAAATAAAATCAGAAGATTGCATCTCTGTCCTACCACCTGCTCTAAATGATGGTGTTATTATCTGCAATCCTCCTTATGGAGAAAGGCTGGAATCAGATAATTTAACTGAATTAGAAAACCTTTATCATAATTTCGGAGAAAACCTGAAAAAACACTTCAAAGGGTTTACTGCATATATTATTACCTCAACCCCTGGTTTAAGAAAAAAAATATCACTCCAAACATCTAAAAGAATTAAGTTATACAATGGTCCATTAGAATGCCGTTTATTAGAATATAAATTATTTTAGAACCAGTCTGCTAAATTAGCAGCTAGTTTAGGTGAACAGTAACTAAGTAAGGCATTGCTATTGATGACTTTTTCCCGGTGATGAGTTGATTTACTAAAAAAATATTGAGAAACATCTGAATCTTTTAGAAAGATTGTATGTCCTTTTCCTCCAAATTTTCTCATGATAAAACTTGAATCTAGGTATGAAATTTCTCTAATCAAGAAACTTTTAGTTAAATAAACCAAAATACAATTCTCTGATAGTTCAACCAAGGATTTTTTGACCTTGATTCCTTTCGGTGATGATACATTTCCCCAGTCTACTTTTACTTCGACCCTCTTACCTTCTCTAAAGAAATCAAAACCTCGCTGAGAAGTAGATTTCAATTGCTCAAGCCCAAAAATACTTTTGACATACCACTCTCCCAGCTGAACTGGTAAGTTCTTTCCATTGAGAATAATATTTGCCTCTCTTAAATGTTCAAAACATTGATTTACTGTACCGATCGTATTAAACACAAATTTATTATTTGCTAACATTACAAGTGACATTTTCTTAATGTACCTGCGGCTTAGTTTTCTCGAAAAACATTTTTCATACCATTGATTAAAATTCTTATTTGGAAACAAATCAATAGAGTTAGATACAAACCCTTGTGAAAATAAATCATCAACGCTAGTTAAGCTCTCGACCTTTTTCTGTAAAAAAGAAAGAGGAACAAACTCGGTATCTCGAGGACCTTGGATAAAAAAAACATCTTTATAATCATCTGATGAACCATGTGCGGTCTGATTATATTCGTCTACTATTTGTTTTATCTGATCTTTATCCATTTAAATACTCAGTAAATTAAATTTACAGTAGAGAGTAACACTCTTTTTCTTAAAGCTCCATTTTTGTTATATTAAACTTTGAATTTAATATTGAATCATGAATTCCTGAGTTTTCAGAAAGTTTTAAGTGAGAGAACACCTCCAGATCATCAATCTTACTTTGATAAAATTCTTGATCTTGCTTATCAACACTAGATATTTTTTCTGCTGCCATACTGGCACCAACAAATAATCTCCATGAAGCAACTAAGTTTCCAAACATTTGTAAAAATTGTGTTGTATGTTGTAGCACAATATTAATATCTTGCTGTTTAGAAAAATATTCTAATACTTTTTCTAATTTTTCAATTTGGTGATTAATTGTTTCTGAATGAGAAGTTAAGCTAGATGCCTTTAAATCACCTTTCATTTTTTTCAAGAACATTCCAATAGACCTACCTTTGTCTTTCAAAATCTTTCTGGTAACTAAATCAATTGATTGAATTCCATTAGTCCCTTCATAGATTGTTGCAATTTTAGTATCTCTTACAAATTGCTCAATACCGTATTCAGAACAATATCCGTATCCACCATGCATTTGAACTGCATCTACTGATATATTAAATCCTTCATCTGTGCACCATGCTTTACAAACTGGTGTTAACAAAGAAATTTCATCTTCTATTTCTGAGTTCTTTTCTTTTTCAAATAAATCTATTAAATATGCTATATATAATGTTATTGATCTCATAGAGCGTGCAATTGACCTCATTTTTAAAAGAGTAGTCCTCACATCGGGCAAATTGGCTATCTCTGTTCCGAACTGAACTCTTTCTTTGGTATATTGCCTTGTAAGCTCATAAGCTAAACATCCCTGGGACTGGCTTTGCATACCACACATAAGCCTCACTTCATTCATCATGAAAAACATATTTTGAATTCCTTCACCTTCCTTTCCGATTAATTCACCAATACAGTTATCATTCTCTCCAAATGTTAATTCACATGTTGCTGATGCATGTAGTCCCATTTTGTGCTCAATTTTATGACAAACAACATCATTGCTATCACCAACGGACCCATCTTCATTAATTCTAAATCTAGGTATTACAAATAATGAAATTCCTTGAATACCTTCTTCAGAATCAGGTGTTCTTGCTAATACTAAATGAACATTATTATCATACAAATCACTTTCACCTGAAGTGATAAAGATTTTAACTCCACTAATTTTATACTTTCCATCACTAATGGGGGTTGCTTTTGTAGTTAACGCTCCTACGTCACTACCTGCTCCCGGTTCAGTTAAGCACATTGTACCACCCCAACTACCAGACAAGATATTTTCTAAATATTTTTCTTTCTGAGCAGGTGAGCCCAATTCACTAATTAATCTAAAAGCGGACTTAGATAAGGAAGGATAAATTTCCCAGGATACATTTGCTCCGCATGACAAGGAGCTTGCAGCAACTTCAACAGCAGTAGGGGCAGGCATTCCTCCTAATTCTTCCGAAATCCCAAGAGCAAACCATCCATTCTCATAAACCGCTTGCTTTACCCCATGAAAACACTGGGGTACTTTTACTTTTCCTTCAACGAAGGTTACTCCTTCTTCATCTGCTACTTGTCTAGTCGGATATATTTCATTCTCTACAAATTTATCATATTCAGAAATTATTTGCTTTATTTCATCAACTTCAGATTGACCTAAGTCTTGTACTTTTAAGTCTTCAAATAAATTAAACTCTATATCCCTGAGATCAGTTTTATAAACGGCCATAAGAAATCCCTACCTATTGTTTTTTTATAAAATTATAACTTAAAAGAAAAGAAATTGAAAAAAAAAAGGAGGTTAATTTAACCTCCTTATTTTATCTGAAATTTATACTTTTTATAATGAAAATGACTGGACTGAATTTTCTAATAGAAAATAATTTTCTCCTGTCGAAATATGTTTTCTGTACACTGGGTTTGCTACTGATGGATATCCAAGGTTAATTCCATAGACATAATCTCCACTAACAAATTGATAATAGTTAGAAGAAACTTCCTTGTATGAGTTAGAAGATGTGGAAGCCGCGTTAATAATTTCAATTAACTTAGACTCTACGTCACTAACTGTGTCACCATACTCGTGAACAACAGTTGTTCCATAGATTGACCTTACATCTGTTTGTGAGCACGAATTTGTTGAATAATTAAATATCCACCAAGAGTCGCTACTAACGCTACATGTACCAATTGGATAAATTTCATTATATCCAACTACTGCGGCAAACTTTTTATCCTGAACATTTTTAATAAAGCTAGAAAAAGAAGTACTTGTTGTCGTTGTACTGGTACTACTCTTATCTTCTGAACTTGATGAACTTGATGAACTTGATGAACTAGATGTACTTTTTGTACTCTCTGCTTCATCACCACCACAAGCACTCAACATAAAGGCAGTTATAATTACTAATAATAACGTTGATTTTTTCATTTATTTTTCCTCCGTTTATTTGACATCAACTGCCAATTTTAAAAATATTATTTGACTATTTCTTCAACACAATATGCAATTGCAGTGCCATCAAACAAGAGATATAATAATAACAAGTTGCAAGGCGAGCTTGACTAGTAATTGAACAAAAACAATACTACTGTTAAAAAAATGGTCAATTTCGAGGAAATACGAAGTATGAATTCGATTAAAAACTTATCATCAAAAGCATTACTTGTGATTCTCGATGGATTTGGAATTTCAGAACCTTCTCCTTCTAATGCAATCACTAATGCATCTACTCCTAATATCGACTATTTATTTAATAATTTTCCTTTTACGACACTTGAAGCTGGGGGGCAGGCCGTTGGGCTACCTCGCGGTATTGCAGGTAACTCCGAGGTCGGCCATATGAATCTTGGTGCGGGAAGGCCTATTGAACAGGACTTAGTTCGGATCAATAGAAAAATTAATGATGATACCTTAAAACTAATGCCTCAATTTAAAGCATTAATTAAAAATGCTCAGATGACAACTAAGAGAATTCACTTAATGGGACTTTTTTCTGATGGTGGAGTTCACTCGGATTTAGAACATTTAAAGTATCTTATAAATCACTTATCTAAAGTTCCAGATATTGAAATTTACTTTCATGCTTTTATGGATGGAAGAGATACTTTCAATAATAAAGGTATAGAATTTATAGAAGAAATGAAGAATGTACCTGGTTTTATACTTGCCTCAATGCAAGGAAGATCTTTTGGAATGGATCGAGATCGACGTTGGGAAAAGATTGAATTATCTTATAAGACATTAACTGGATGTGGGGATATCACAGATTTAAACCCTACTAAATATATTTCACAGCAATACTCTCAAAATATTTTTGATGAGTTTATCACCCCTACTCTTTTTGATAAACATTATGCCATTCAAAGTAATGATTCGATATTTTTTATAAATTTTCGTCCAGACAGGGCCGTTCAATTAAGCTTATGTTTTACTATGCCTACTTTCTCTGAATTTGAAAGAGCTATCACACCTTCTTTTTTTCTATGTATGACTCCTTATATTCAAGATGAAATTGATTTACCTATTCTATTTGATAAAGAACCTATCAGTAATGGTCTGACAAGTATTTTATCAGCTAGGAACAAGAAACAATTTAAAATTGCCGAGACTGAAAAATATGCTCATGTCACTTATTTTTTTAATGGTGGCAGAAAAAAATCCTTCGCTGGAGAGAGGCAAGTCCTAATCCCTTCACCGAGAGATATTGAAACTTATGATTTAAAACCAGAAATGAGTGCATTTCAAGTTAATAAAACATTAATTAATGAACTTAATAATGATAAATTTGATTTTTATTTAGTAAATTTTGCCAATGCTGATATGGTAGGGCATACAGGAAATTACTCTGCTGCTATTAAGGCAATCGAAACTTTGGATACTTGTCTTGGTCAATTAAAGAAAACTTGCTTTGAACAAAACATAACTTTAATAATTACAGCAGATCACGGTAATAGTGATCAAATGAGATATAAAAATGGGGCTCCTAATACATCTCATAGTAAAGCAAAGGTACCTTTCGCAATTATTCATCCCAAGCTGGAAGAAGTTCATTTGGAACCATCTAGTTCTGACTTGTCATTAAAAGATGTTGCTCCAACTATTTGTTATGGAATGGGTGAAGATATACCAGCAATCTTCACAGGGAAACCAATATTTAACTAAGGTTCAGCAATGATAAAAACAATTGGCCTATTATGTAGTGGTGGTGACAGTTCTGGAATGAACTGTGTTATTCGTTCTGTGGTTAGATCTGCAATTTCAAATGGGGTTCGTGCTTTTGGAATCCAAAGAGGATTTGAGGGTTTAATAGAAGGTAATATTTATGAAATGAACTTATCCTCGGTTGGCAATATTCTCCATCATGGAGGCACGATTCTTCAAACTTCTAGGTCTGAACAATTTAAAACAAAAGAGGGACGAGCTCTTGCGATCCAACAATTAAAAAAAAATTATATTGATGCTTTAATTGTTATTGGTGGTAATGGCTCATTTAAGGGTGCATATATTCTCGGGCAAGAATGTGGAATGCCAATTGTTGGCATTCCCGGAACAATTGATAATGATATTGCAGGAACTGATTATACTATTGGTTTTGATACTGCTGTTCAAAATGCCATCAACGCAGTTGACAAGATTAGAGATACTGCTTCATCCCATGAAAGAACCTTTATCGTTGAAGTAATGGGAAGAAAGTCACCTGCCATTGCTCATCATGTAGGAATTTCAACGGGCGCTGAAAATATTATCATTCCGGGTAATAAAATAGATTATCAAAAAATCACTAATGATATTCAAAGAGGAATTGCCAGAGGAAAAAATTCATCAATTATAATAGTTGCGGAATCTGATACCCCGGGATTTAGTTATGAGGTTAAGGCCACCCTAAAAAATAATTTTGAATTAGATGCTCACGTTTGTATTTTAGGACATACACAAAGAGGCGGAGGACCAACACATACTGATCGTTTTATTGGATCACAGATGGGATTTCATTCTATTGAGGTTATTCTTTCAGGCAAAAAATCATCTGCCATTATTTATACGAAGGGAAAGGTTAAGGACATTGCCTTAATTGATTGCACTAAAGAAAAGAAAGAGTTTAAAAATAAAGATCTAGAATTATTGCAGGTTTTAGCGATCTAGACTTAAAATATTCTTACTAGAAAAATAACATGATAATATTTTTTCATCCTCTTGGATTGAACCATGAATATAATCTAGACTTGATGCAAAAATAGAGTTTAATTTTTTACATCCTGTATTTTTATTTTGGCAGTAAGTATTTCCCTTGCAACTAACTATTAGCTTTGCTGCTGTTCCAAGGTGGCAAATGACCTGTCGCTTTTCCTCATCTACTACCCCTCGAAGAAAAGTATCTTTCTCTGTTAATACTTCTGAACAAAACTCAGAAACTTTAACCACTTCTCCCATACAATCGATACTAGAAAGGTTGTGAGCTTCAATTAATAATAATTTTTTACCCTGCCCCATAATCGTACAAGTCGATTCAAATGAATATTTCTTATACTTCGGTGAAGTAACATCAAAACTTATTACTTTTGAATAAAGGGAATTACTAAAAAATAAAAATAAAAATAAATAATTATTTATTTTTAACAAGGAAATAAACCTCTAAGCCTCATCGCACTTTCAAGCCTTTTCAAAGCTCCAATTAAAGCTGCTTGTTTCATATCTACATTATACTCTTTATGACAACGATAAACCTCATTAAAAGCATTTTCTAATATATTATGGAGTTTATTATTAATCTGATCCAAATCCCAAAAGAAGTTTTGTAGACCTTGTACCCATTCAAAATATGAAACGATTACACCACCGGCATTACATAGAATATCAGGAATAATAAATACGCCTTTCTTCGTCAATATTTCCACTGCTTCATTTGTTAATGGCCCATTGGCACCTTCTGCAATTATTCTTGCTTTTACTTTATGAGCATTATCTTTTGTAATTACACCATCAATTGCAGCTGGAATTAAAATATCTACATCTAATTCTAACAATTCTTCATTTGTAATAATACTAACACCAGAAAGATCTTTCAATAATTCCCCTCCCTTTACCCAACGAATACATTTGTCCACATCTAACCCTTTGGCATCGTATACAGCTCCAGACATATCACTAACTGCAAGTACTTTAGCACCTTGGGAGGCCAGGTCTTCTGCAGCAGGCATTCCAACTTTCCCAAAACCGTGAACTGCAACAGTAGTATTTTTATCAATTTTTTTCTTTATCTTTTCAACGGCAAAATTAACACAGAAGCATACTCCTTTTCCTGTTGCCTCTGCTCGTCCCAGGGATCCTCCTACACTAATTGGTTTTCCTGTTACTACGCCTGGAACGGTATAACCTTTTAACTGAGAGTAAGTATCTAAAAACCACGCCATTGTTTGTCCATCTGTTCCAATATCAGGAGCAGGTATATCAATAGAGGGGCCTACAATCATATTTATTTCAGTAGTATATCTTCTAGTTAAAGATTGTAATTCTTGTCTTGAAAGTTGAGATGGATCAACTGCAACTCCACCTTTTGCTCCGCCTAATGGAAGCCCGACAAGTGCAGACTTGAAAGTCATAAGCATAGCAAGTGCAGAAGTTTCAGAGAGAGTGACATTGGGATGAAATCTGATTCCACCTTTTCCGGGGCCTAAGGTCAAATTATGCTGAACACGATATCCTAAGAATGTTTTAACTGAACCATCATCAAGCCTAATAGGCACTGATACTTGCAGTGCTCTTTTAGGGTATCTTAATCGATCTAATATATTTGGATCAAGTTTCATTATACCAGAAGCCAGCTCAAGCTGACTCATAGCATTTTTCATTAAAGAACTTTCACTTAAACTCATATAATTCTCCATCAATAATTTTATGTTATTGTTAACAGATTAAATATAAAATCTCTATGAATAATTAGGTATGTTTAAAATTTTCTATTAAATAAAAACTCAATAGTCTTATCTGCGTCATTTTCAAACATCATTGTTCGATCGTCTTGAAGAGAGCTTATTCTTGCTGTTACATGCCTAGCGACTCTTTTATCTAGACTTGTAATCCATTCATCTCGATCAATATTATATTGAAGCTTTGTTTTAACCCCTACCTCTTTAAACTTTTTTTGTACTATCATTTCAACATGACCCGACGCAGAAACCATTGTTTCGTAGTCGACATAGGGATTATCAACAACCATATAGGCCCTACCTCTTAGAACTCTTGCTTTAAACTTTAATTTAACTTGCTCTGACAGCTGTGCTTCCGCTTTAGGTTTTAATGCTTTTTGCACTTTTCCAACTCTGGCAAGCATAGTTCCTTTTTCTGCTTTTTTTATCTCACCAGATAATCTCTTGTCTAAATATCTCAACATTTTACGAGATAAATATTTTCTTTGTTCTAAGATTGTAGGATAATCATAAATCAGTATTTCCTCTATATCCCATATTTTAATATACTCTTCCCGTTGTTTCCATTGTGCCATATTTTTTTTAATTTTTTCCATTACTCCTGCATCATCTTCAATCATTAAATCATCAATCCAAATTGAAGTATCTATTGGTATTATTTCAAGTTCATCATCTGGGATAAAATTGGCTGGAATTCTTTTAATTGGAACATATGTATTATCAGGAATTGGAATAAAGTGCTTATGTTGAAGATCAGACAATGTTAGGCCATATGACTCACATAAAGGAAGCAGTCCAATTAAAACCATACAAATAATTAATTTAATATTCGCCAGATGTATAAAGTTTATACACTTATTCAACAAGCTTTTCTCCGTTTAGATGTTAATTAACTAATAATACAAAGATAATTAATTTGTATTACTGATAACAAATAAACAAAAGCAAGTTCTGTGCCTAATCTAACATATCACAAGTGTCACTCACTAGAGATTTTAAAAGCTTCTCTGTCTTTTTATCTAGCTGCATTGTTTTAGATCGTGATGTCATTGCTTTTAGAAAAGCATTTGCTGTCATTCCTTTTGGTAATGTTGACTTCTTCGCCGTTTTGGATTTTGAAACTATCAATCCTCCACTTTTAATTAATCTTTTAATATCTGATCTTTTAACGACTTCTCCAATGAGAATTTGTCGTTCTATCTTTTTTTTAAATGTGCCTGCTGCAAGTGCCGAAAATTCTAAAAGTACATACTTTTCAATATTGTAGGTTTTAGCAGCTTCTTTTATCTTAGAGGTCATTTTGGCTATTAATAAACTTCTGTGTACTTCAGATTTTGAAATTCCAAGAGCTGCCGTAATTTTTCTCTCAGAAGCTTTGGTTGCTTTTTGATAGTTTAAGATTCCATCTGCTCTGTCAATATAATGTAGTTCCTCACGAGAAGAGTTTTCTGAAAATTGAATCGCCATTAGTTCTTGTGGATTTTTATTTTCAAGAATGAAGCAAGGACATTTTTTCATCTTTATTAAGCTCATTGCTCTGTATCTTCTTTCACCACAAATCAACGTTAATTTGCTATTTTTTCTATGAAGAACAAGTGGTTGAATCAACCCATTTGCCGCAATATTTGTAGATAACTCTTTTAAAGATGAATCATTAAATTTTGTTCTTACTTGTTCTTTGACTTGAATATCAATTAATTTGACCTCATCTAATCTGGCATCAGATAGCAGTTTATGATCTGTTGTTCTGTACTTGCTTTCATCAAATTCGATTGATTTTCTATTTTTTTTTGAAACTCTTGGTGCAAATTTTTTTGCCATTTTTTACGGCCTCCACTTTATTAAATTAATAACCCAATGCTTTCCACAATGACTTATAATCTTCCTTTCCTCGATTTTTAGAACCTTTCATATTAAAAATGGGGGTTCCGGTTGAAATTGATTCTTGCATTTGGACTAAATTTCTAATTGGTGGAGTAATGTTAAATGATTGAGCTAGTTCTTCCATTCTTTGTTTTTCTATTTTTCTTCTTGTATTTACCATGCTTGGAATAATAGAAAATTCCATTTCAACATTTTCAGTTTCTTTGATAATTTCAAAAGTATCCATTAACTCTTCGAGTCCATCTATGGAATAATCTTGTGCTTGAGTTGGAATTAATACTCTTTTAGATGCTACTAATGCCATAATTAGTTCATCTCCTAACATTGGAGGTGTATCTATTACAACATAGTCAAATTCTTCACTTGCTTGCTCCAGCCTAATTCTAAGTAATCTTTCCTTTCTACCAGCTTCCTTTCTTATTTCAGATTCTGATAAAATTAATAGTTTTGATAAATTTGCCAAGTGTCTACTTGAGGGAACAATTTTAATATTTTTATGAAAATCGTCTTCACCTTCACTATCGACAATCACTCCATCTAAATCAACATCTCCAATTAACCATTCTGGGATTAATGTTCTCTGTACGTGAATATTGAAGGTAGAACTTAGATTTGCTTGTGAATCCAGATCAACAACTAATATTTTTTTACCTTTATTAGCGAGATGGCATGCGAGTTGGTAGCACTGCATTGTCTTCCCAACGCCACCTTTATTATTGGCAACTGTAATTACTTCCATGTAAGCCTCCTTGAAAAACCATTCATTCTTAAATAGTTTTTGGGTTTTAATCAACGCCTTGTATAAAATTCTAAGTAGATTATTACGGTTCGTCAAAATTCAGTGACATTTATCTCCCTCTTCGTCGCGCCGCATTACCTATTCCATTAAATTGCATCTTGTGTTAATAAAGATTAAGCAAAAAAAAATAGGTGATAAATAATGAGTATTAAAAAAATTACAATAAAAAATTTAATAGAAAAAATGGATCAAAAAGAAGATTTTCTTTTGGTAGATTGTCGCGAGTTACCTGAGTGGAATCAAGGTAGTATTGAAGGTGCACATTTTTATCCACTAAGTAAACTTAATGAAACTCATCAACTTGAAATCAATCACTCTAAAGATCAACAAATTATTTTTCAATGCAGAAGTGGTAAAAGAAGTATGTCCGCCTGTATGATTTTAAAAGAAAAGGGATACACCAATCTGTCAAACTTAGAGGGTGGTATTATGGCATGGGTACAAGAAGGCCATGACATTATTACTCATGAATAAGTCAAGGAATTATGATGTTGGATCTTTATGAAACTGGCCAAAGTACTAAGTCGCACCTTCCTTTAATTTCTAAAGATGAATTATCAGATCAAGATATCTTGCATGAACTAGATAAAATCAAACTAGAGTTAAAAGATGAGGTTGTTGTTTTAGGTCATCATTATCAGCAAGATGACATTATTAAATATGCAGATCATATTGGTGACTCCTTAGCATTGGCAAAAAAAGGTATTACCTTAAACAAACCTTATATTATTTTCTGCGGTGTTCATTTTATGGCCGAAACAGCAGATATTTTATCTCAAAATAATCAAAGCATCATTCTCCCTGATCCAAATGCAGGATGCTCCATGGCGGACATGGCAGAATTAAAAGATATAGAGCAAGCTTGGAATTACTTAACAGCTACATCAGATGAAAAAATTATTCCTGTAACTTATATTAACTGCTCTGCTGAATTAAAATCTTTTGTTGGTAAGCATGGTGGTAGTATCTGTACTTCCTCCAATGCTGAGAAAGTCATTAAATGGGCACAAGAGCAAGGAGGAAAATTACTTTTTTTTCCCGACCAACACCTAGGAAGAAATACTTGTTTTAAAATGGGTATTCCTCTGGAGAAGATGAATATTTATAATCCAACAAAAAGAAATGGAGGCATCTCACCAAAAGAAGTTATCAATTCTAAAGTTATATTATGGCATGGATATTGTTCTGTTCACCAAGGATTTACTCCTACTCAAGTAAACAATATTAAAAGTAATTCCCCCGAAACTACCGTTATCGTACACCCTGAATGTAGTTTTGAAGTAGTTCAAGCAGCAGACCTTTCTGGGTCTACTTCTTACATCCTAGATACAATTGAAAATGCACCCCCTGGAAGCAAATTTGCCGTAGGTACTGAAATTAACCTTGTTAATAGACTAAGTAATCAGTTTCCTGATAAGACAATTTATTCTCTATCTCCTTATCAGTGTTTATGTACGACCATGTATCGAGTTAGGCCTCGATGGCTTCTTTCTGCTTTCCAAGCAATCAAAAATAAAAGTCCTATAAATATTATTACCGTGAGTGAAGAAGTTAAGAAAAACTCACTTAAGGCATTACAGACGATGTTAGAAATATCGTAACAACAAGGATTGAGATGATTTACGCTGATTATAATGGAAGTTCTTTATTAAATACTGAAGTCAAACAATATTTATTAGATAGACTAGAAAAGAATGGACCATACGGAAATCCTAACTCGTCACATTTTCATGGTGTCAGTATTATGGGAGCAATGAACAAAGCAAGAAATATTTGCGCTGAAGTTCTTGATGCTAAACCAGAACAAGTAATTTTCACTTCAGGAGCGACAGAAGGAATTTCAAATATTTTCCACAGTGTTTTAAATCAAAATCAATTAGATGAAAAAAACATAATTATTGTTTCAGGAATTGAGCATGCTTCTATTTATAATAATTTAAAACATTTTGAATCAAAGGGTTATTTAATTCAAGAAATAAAAACAGAGACAAACGGAGTTATTAATTTAGGTCATCTGAATGATCTAATTGAAAAGTATAATGGAAAGATTGCACTCGTAACAGCAATGGCCGCAAATAATGAATCTGGTGTACTGCAACCTTACCAAGAAATTTCAAGCTTATGCCATAAACATAGTATAGAATATTTTTGTGATAGCACTCAATTAGTTGGAAAAGCTCCATTTAGCTTTAAAGATTCCAGTGCTGATTATGCCGTACTATCAGGGCATAAAATAGGATCTCTACCTGGAACAGGCCTGATGTTAATTAAAAACCCTGATCAGTTTCTGCCGATAATAATCGGTTCAGGTCAAGAGAATGGACTACGTGGAGGAACTCAAAACTACTTAGGAAATGAAACATTAGCAGTTGCCTTAAACTACTTTAATCAAAACTTAGGTAAACTTGATCAACTTAGAATATACCGAAATTCTTTTGAACAAAAATTACAAAATGATTTCCCTCAGCTGGTTATCATTGGTGAAGATGCTCCGAGACTGGCCGGAACAACTTATCTATGCCACCCAGGTATTCACGGACAAGCAATTCAAATAGAATTAGAATCAGATGATATTTTTATAACTACCTCATCTGCCTGTTCTGATAATGAGCCCATGACTTCAAAAGTTCTCAAGTCAATGGGAGTAAATGATCAACTGGGAAGATCTGCAATCAGAATCAGCCTTAGTACCTCCTCAACTAAAGATGATTATGAATTAATTTATCAATCACTTAAAAAAGCATATTTAAAACTATCAGAAATTAAGAGCTTTTAATGAATTACTATAAAAACTTAGTTATACTTATTCTTTTTTCTGCCTGTGGCCCATTTTCCGTAAGAAATAACTTCTCAACTCCATATAAAACAAAATCAACTCCTGTAAAACAAATTAAAAAGATTGTGGTTGTCACCACTAACAATCTTGAAGGTAAATTAAGTAAATCGATTGAAACTGTTCCACTCCCCAACAATAAACATACTTTAAACTTTAATGTCGGAGGTAAAGAAGCACTGATAAGATATTTTGATATTCTACATGATAAATATAAGGATAACTTAGTTTTGCTTGATGCGGGACATCTTTTTGGTGAATATACAACACAACAAAACAAGTTAGAAATATTAACATTATATAAAAAGTTATCCTATGATGCCGTACTTTTCACGCAGAAAGAATTATTTGATATTGAAATCATTAATTCCACTAAAATAAATTACTCATTTATCAACAGCAATATTCTTGAGCTAAAAGAACAAGAGTTATTTCAAAGTAAAAACATATTACCATCTAAAATAATTTTTCGAAATGGTTTAAAGATTGGAATCATCGGAGTTACAGACTATCAAGCTATTTCACTTAATGATAAGAAGAAACTTTCAGGAGTTTACTTTAAAGATATTGTAACAACAATTCTTAATTCTAGCTATAACTTACAAAAAAAACATGTCGATTTAATTGTATTACTGGCACATACTAATTCTAAATGTCAGAATCGTTTCTGCAGTCCTCAGGCAATGATCAACACTATTATTAAACGTATCCCACCAAACACAGTCGATCTAATCGTATCATCCGAAAAATTATTCTTAAATCAAAAGATTAACAAAATTCCGATATTGCAAAATGAGGGGAATGGAAAATTTTTTAGTATGGCCGAATTGTACTGGGACCTAAAAACTAAAAAGGTCGTCCCCGAAATGACGAAGGTATACCAAGCAACAAAGCTTTGTCATCAATTTTTAGTTGATACTAATGATTGTCACCCATTTGAATTATGGTCAGATAACTTAGAGCATTTGAGTCTAGATGACGATTTTAAACCAATATACATGCCATCATTTTTTTTGGGTAAACAAGTTAATTTGTCACAAACAAACTAATACATTTTCTTCATTGCAAAATAAGTTACTTCCATCAATACAAAACCCTGCAGTACTTTCAGATGAACAAACTTTTGCTTTTGATTGATTGTTATAACTGCTTCCCCTTATACAAGCGGGGTTACCCTTAACTCCACACTCAATTTGACCGCATAGTTTCATGCCTCCTTGAGGACAGTGAAAACTAACAACCTCCGTAAACCCATTACTGCATTTATAACAAACATTCTGTTTTATATTATTGCATTTCTCGTCTACTTTGTGACAAAAGACATTTTTATATAAATTATTCTTTTTCGAAAAATATAATTTCATACCTGGGGATTTACTTATTTTTATAGCATCGGAATATCTTTCAAAGTTTTTTTGATATGGTAAAGAGTAATTGTACACTGGAAACTCAAGACCGTATTCCTTACGATTTTGAGAAAAAATAAGTTTTAATGTAAATGCACTATTATTACTAATGTCAGTTGTCGAAAAAAACAAATGAAACTTTTCTATCTCCTTGATCGTTTCCGTTGGTACTCTTTCGTATTTTTTCCTGCAGGTTTCAACCACTGAAACGGACACCAACCTCAACTCTCCCAAATCTTTTTTAGGGATTTTATAAATAAGACAAAATGCCTGCTCTGTATCTGCAATAATTTTAAATAAAGGCACCCAAACACCAGGAGGTCGAACTATACTTTTATTACTATTAATTCCTCCATGTAAAATTTCTATTTGCTTTGAAGTAATTACTTTCAACCCTAATGTTGCTTCAAACACTTCTATTTGATCGTCTTGTAATAAATCACAAGAATTAAACATCAAGATACTAACGAAAATTACAAAAATATTACTTTTCAACTGAAACCGTCCTCATACACCTAAATCCGACCCCCATTTCCTCAATATTAGCAGGCATAATATCCTTCAAGAAATCTTTATCTTGAAACCCATTACCACTCCAATACGACCTCCTTCCTAACCTGTGCCACAAAGAGCTATTATCAAAATATTTACTGGACAAGAAAAGGTTTTCATATTTATAGACACCAGGTTCTAAATATTGAGGATAACCACCCATAACTTGAAATATTCCAATCCAACTAGAAGATTTTCTGGAGTAGAATTCCATCATATATTTAAAAGTACATTCTTTTGTAAAAATTAAGTCACAGTCTTTTTTTGTCAATTGGTAATCATCATTTTTACTTTTATATAAAAAGCTTTCCTTAAACCGATCTGTCCATGGAAAATATGAGGTAATGAATCCACTCGGGGAAGTATTATCATAATCCCCAGGATGAAACGTAGCGGCATCAAATACATATGATGATAAGATTTTTTTTCCAAAAAACTCACAATATTTTTTCATCTTATCAACAGTTAATGTTGTGACTGGTGCGGCCTTTTTACTTTTACTAAGATTTTTTTTTTCAAACTCAGTGAAGTTATTTTGCTCATCAAAATCTAACCAATCCAAAACATCGCGATTAGTAACTAGAAATTTATCAACAAAAATATGACGATTAAAATTATCCCACTTCCAATAACTAACTTGATCATTTTCAAATGAAGTATGAGTATAAACTCTCTGAGGTAAATATGTTTCGTGACAAGCATCTTGTAAAATTACATTAAGGCTTTGATCAGAATTTGACTTATGTCTTAAATTTACCTGAATTGATTTTTCTAGTTTATCATAGGTATATACTTTATTATTAATTCTTTCTGGACTAATTTGAAACTCATCTCCATTATATTCAACTTTTATAAACTTCATATTACCGAAATAACATTGCAAAAAGCTAGGATTACATCTTGTGTAGTATTCTGAAATATTTTTTTTCTTACCTAGTGATTCTTCACAATTTTTATTCCAAATATTTTCAAGATCTCCTTCGATCCATATGCGCTGCAACTTAGTTGCAGCTGCTACCAGAATTAATGCATCTTGATACCTACTTGTAATTGAGTTTCGATCTTTATCTTCCATCATTGTAAAATAAAACAACGTAGAAAAGAAAAACAAAACAAACAAGACTAATATGATCAATTTATTTCGTGTCAACATCTTTATTACTTTTAAATATTTCCTGAATGACTTAAACAGTGTTACAGACTAAAATTATAGATGTAGTTCTACACTTTATAAAGGAAAGACTATGAACTGGATGAATGAAAAACAATCTTCTACTGAAGTTTTATCTTTTAGCGAGTACATGGATACTTTTGAACAAGACCCACTAAAGGAATGCAGGCCTACATTTGAATATCTTATTGATATGTTAGACTATTTTGGAAAAAGCAATGAAGGTTATTTTAATCTATTCCAGTTAGAGCATAATGATGCAGGACCTGTTTTTGGACAAAAGCAGGTTCAAAAATCTGTTTATCAAAATTTAATCAATTTCCAAGAGGAAGGGTTTAATAATAAATTTTTATTACTTGTAGGGCCTAACGGTTCATCAAAATCAAGCATTGTTCGAAAATTAATGAAAGGAGCAGAAGAATATTCCAAAACAGATGAGGGAGCTCTATATACTTTTAATTGGGTTTTTCCAATTGAAAGCTTCGTAAAAGGAACATTAGGTTTAAGTAATAAACAAATTGATAATGATATTAAGTCTTATGCTCATCTCGAGGACAATGAAATAAATGCAATTTTACAATCTGAATTGAAAGATCACCCATTACTACTTATCCCGGTTGAACACAGACAGCAATTATTAAAGGAAAAACTTATTGATAACCCTAACTTATTTGAATCAATCAAAAAATCATATTTATATCGTGGTGATTTAAGTAAAAAAAATAGAATGGTATACGATGCTCTTTTAAAAAGCTTTAAAGGAGATCATTCAGAAGTTTTAAAGTATATTCGCATAGAAAAATTTATTATTTCCAAAAGGTACTCTAATGGTGCCGTAAGTATTGAGCCTCAATTACATGTTGATGCCAGACTCCAACAAATAACCATGGACAAGCGTTTAGCTTCATTGCCACCAAGCTTACAGTCATTAAATTTATTTCAAATGCACGGAGAAATAATTTTAGCAAATCGTGGTATTCTTGAATATTCCGATTTATTAAAAAGGCCATTAGACTCTTATAAATATTTATTGATGACAATGGAAACAGCTGAGATTAACCTGAACGGAATTTTAACAGAGTTAGATATATTTTTCATTGGTACCAGTAATGAAATACATCTTGCGGCATTCAAACAACATCCGGACTATAACTCATTCAGAGGTAGATTTAATTTCATCCGGGTTCCCTATTTACTCGACTACACTCAAGAAGAAAAAATATATGAAGAGCAGATTCAAAGCTTAAAAGATAAAACAAATTTTGAACCACTCACGCTCAGAACTCTATGTTTATTTGCTGTAATGACACGCCTAAGATGTTGCCAGTCCAAAAATTATACAAATAAAAAACTATCTAAAATTGTTAATGAACTTAACCCTCTGGAAAAAGCCTTATTATTATCTAATAAAGCAATTTTACCCGACAGAATAGATTTAGAATCTAAGCAATTTATCACGCAAGGGATGGAAGAAATAATTGAAGAATTTTCAAATGATAATCTTTATGAAGGAAAGTTTGGGTTGTCTCCAAGAGATATCAAAAAGTTAATCTATAAGATATCTTCATCGGAAAAAAATATTACTTTTATTGATATTTTGGATGAATTAAGTGATTTAATATTGCAAAAAAATGATTATGACTTTTTAAATATGAATGCTCAAGGTGACTTCCATCACCCTGCTAGGTTTATTGCTCTTTTGAAGGAATATTCATTAAATGAATTTGATCGTAATTTAAGAGAGTCCCTCGGTATGATTGATAATAGGTCTTATGAGGATTACCTAAAGAAATATATCTTAAATATTAACGCTCTACTTAAAGGTGAGAAAGTCAGAAATGACATCACTGGAAAATTTGAAGTATGTGATGATTATTTCATTAAGGAGTTTGAACAAAGTATTAACTTAAAAGAATCTGTCAAAACCTTTAGGTCTCAATTAATTTCTAAACTTGGAGCGTATTCTTTAGAAAATGTCGGCAAGGATATTATTTATTGTGATGTTTTTCCTGATATCACCATGGCACTTCAAGAATCATTCAGGGCCGAACAGAAAAAGTTAATCCAGAAAATATCTCAAAATATCGTTTTTTATGAATATGAAATCAATGAAGGCACAAAAAACTCATCACTTTCGGATAAAGACCGTGATCAAATACATCTTGTTATACAGAACTTAATTGATCAGAAAGGACATAGTCATTCCGGGGCATTGACTTTAATTAAATATATTATTAAAGAAAAATATTAAAAATGAAAATTTGAAATGCCAATTGTAAAAAAAAAATTTGAACAAAATAAATTCACTGTTGACTATAGAGTAGATCAGAATGAAGCCGGAATGAGGCTAGACCAGTTTTTGCAACTTTATTTAAGAACTTTCTCACGGCAACAAGTAAAAGAGAAAATCAAATCAGGAGAAATAACAATTCAAGATCGGCCGGGAAAACATAGACCTAGTACCAAGCTATTAGAAAAAGATAATGTACAGATGGTTATTCATAGAACTATTCATGAAGATGAGTACTGGCATGGTAAGTTATTAGAACTTAATACAACTCCTCAAATTGTTTTTGAAGATGATAATTTACTAGTAATTAATAAACCTCCATTTATGTGTACTCATCCAACAGGAAAACATCTATTTAACTGTGCTACAACTATTTATGAAAATATTTATCATAAAACAATTCATTCAATACATCGTTTAGATAGAGAAACCTCAGGTATTCTTTTATTAGGCAAAGAATTAATAACGACTTCTACTCTAACTCAGGCTTTTGAAGACTCTCTAATTAAAAAATGTTATTTATTTATTGCAAAGGTTCAACAATCATATAATGGATCTACTGAATTTGAAGTTAACTTAAGGTTAGGTACGACTGAAACTGATTTAAAAAGAGTATATATCAATAGCTACCCACAAAATTCTAATCTAGGACAAGTTGCTTCTACCTTTTTCAAAATTATTTCCATTAAAAATAGCTATGCTGTCGGGCTTGCATTTCCTCAAACTGGACGGCAGCATCAAATTAGAGTTCATTCCATGTCTGCTGGCCTACCATTAGTTGGAGATAAACTATATCTAGGAAATTTTGAAATGTTCCAACGCTTTAAGGATAACTTCGCAACGGAAGAAGATCACTCTTTAATGGAAATTCCAAGACACGCATTACATGCATTTGCCATTGAAATTCCTTACCAAAAACAAAGTTGCAGATTGTTCTCCGATATTCCGGAAGATATTTTAATGTTAATCAATAACAAACTTCAATTAAACAATGAATCAATTATTAGTAAGCTAAAATCTAGCTGCAACCAATACTTTGATCTCTAACTAGAAATCAAAGATGATAAATGATTAAGTACACCATCAGGCCCAATATTCTTAGGGCCATTGAGAATTATTGATGGTGCAAATTTTAAATCTTTCAAGACATGATGAATATTACTGACACCTACTGAATTTTGAAAAAATTGAAACATTGATTCATCGTTGAGGGAATCACCAAAATAAATGCACTCTTTTTCAGTAACTCCTGATATGAAGTTATCCATAAAGTATTTGACTGCATTATATTTAGAAATGTTTCCTTTCCAAAAATTAAGGTGCACACTTGAACATGAATGATTAATCTTATTAGAATCAAAAAATTCTTGAATTGTTTTTTTTAAGTCTGATAATTCATATAGTTCAATTGCTCTATCTGTTTTTCTGCCGAAAGAATCAATAGACAACGGAACATGGGGAAACTTAACATGAAACTCCGAGATGGAAGCTTGAAGGTCAGTTAATTCTGCTTCAGTCACAAGACAAATATCTTCAATTCTTTCATCATCATGCTTAAATGAAATCATTCCTCCTCCCTCACTGATAACGGTCTGTATTTCAGTGTGAGTTAAAAGAAAGTGTGCCCATGATAATGACCTTCCTGTAACAATTACTAAGCTCGATTGTTTTTCATTGATAACAGAAATGATTTCAAAAAAAAGAGAACCCAAACTCGATCCATGAGTAAGGGTCCCATCAAAATCACTAAAGACGATTCTAGGAAACATTCTTTAGATGATTAATTAATTGGATAAGAAAATCCTACAAATAGCCCTGACCAGCTATTTTTAAGATCTATATTGGCCTCAATATTTGCCGTAATATGGTCATAACCTTCAACGGGTAATCTTCCTGTTATCCCAGTCGTTAAGCTTAAAGATGTTTGATAAGTGTTATCACTTCCATCTAGAGTAACGCCTAAAGGAACTGATACAAATGGATACCCTTCTTTTCCCCAAAAGCTCATTCCCTTTGAAGCGATAGGAGAGATTGAAAATGTATTAACTCTATGGTCATCTCTATTCGTATTTTCCCAAGAAGCTTTTACCGAAACTTTTGGTTGATTTCCATAATCAGGGAAAATTTCTCTATCGTATCCAACAAAAACTCTACTTGAATTCTCTCCACCTGCTATTCCAAGTCCAACATCAATAGATGAATCCTCTTTTAAAGCTTGAATATATCTTGCTTGAACACCAATCCCTCCACCAGAAGAAACAATACTTGTAAGCTCTGTTGCAATTAATTTTTTATTTGGCAACATTGGTAAACTGGAATAACCAATCCCATATGAATATGCGTAACTACAAATAAAAAGTGATATTAATACAAGATAAAAATTTAGTTTCATAAAGCTCTCCAGCATAAAGAAATGTTAAGTTACTATTAATTGTATTCATATAAAATGCAACTCGTCAAAAAAAAACAACGCAATAACGCTGAGCGTAAACACAAAGTAATTGACCTCTTATAAGTAAAAAACTATATATAATGATCAAAGTTTAATGGTGGCCGTAGTTCAGTTGGTAGAGCGCCAGTTTGTGGTACTGGTTGTCGTGGGTTCGAGCCCCATCGGCCACCCCATTTAAATTTTAACCTTCTTCGGAAGTTTATTATAATTAGGCCTAGATTTAACCCATCTAGGCTTTTTTGTTTTTAATCTGTTTTCAATTTTGAATAAACATCAAGGTCCGCAAATCCATCTTTTAAAACCATAATCTGTCTTTGGGTACCTTCCAATTGATAATTCAACCTCTTTGGAATCGAGTATGAGCGCTCGTTTTTAGGATTACATCTAATAACTAGCCTATTAAATCCAATAGCAAATAATGCTTCTTCAAGAAGTTTTACAGCTTCAGACATATATCCACGACCTTCAAATTTCCCAAGGATCCAGTAACCTATCTCACAATGGAAATCGTCCCAATCAAACTTAAAAGCAGAAATATTACCCATGTATTCATCATCTGAGTTTCTATAAATCCCATAATGAACTGACTCATAATTATCAAATTGCTTTATGCATCTATTAATAAAATTTATTTCATCATTAATTGTCTGAATATGTTTTGGCCAAGGCAGGAACTCCAAAAGTCTATCCTTATCCTCGACAACATAATCAAACATCTTTTGAGCTAATTCTACTTTATGCTGCTTTAGCTTTATTCTCTCACCATGTACTGTATCGGATAAATATTCCTTTTCCATACAAATACTATAACTTAAATATCTGAAATGTCATACAAGTAGCACCAGTATTATAATTTAAATACCCTTGGAGATTTCACCACATTCCTGGGCCACTAGAGACTTTTTATTTTACAAGAAGATAACACGTAGAGTCTGGTAGTAATTTATATCTCAAAGCAAAGTCATTAAATAACTAATTAAATTGAATTAATAACCATTTAATACTATTAATATCATTCGTTACTAATTTTATTTACAGGAAAAATAATGGAATATAATTTCTCCTCAATTGAAACTAAATGGCAAAAATTCTGGGATCAAAATAAAACTTTTAAATCTGATAATAAATCAGAGCTCCCAAAATTCTATGCATTAGATATGTTTCCTTATCCATCCGGAAGTGGATTACATGTTGGTCATCCAGAAGGTTACACCGCTTCTGATATCGTTTCAAGATACAAACGAATGAAAGGGTTTAATGTATTACACCCCATGGGTTTTGATAGCTTTGGACTCCCTGCTGAAAATTATGCAATTCAAACTGGAACTCATCCTAACGAGACTACACAAAAAAATATTGAAACGTTCAGAAGACAATTAAAAGCTCTTGGATTTTCTTATGACTGGGATAGAGAAATTTCTACCAGTGATTCCAAATATTACAAATGGACACAATGGATCTTTACTAAGCTATACAATAAAGGACTTGCTTATGAAGATGAAATATTAGTTAACTGGTGCCCTGAACTTAAAACTGTTTTAGCTAATGAAGAAATTGTAGATGGAAAATCAGAGCGCGGTGGTCATGATGTTATCAGAAAACCTATGAAGCAATGGATGCTAAAAATCACTGAATATGCAGACAGGCTTCTAGAAGATCTCGATACATTAGACTGGCCTGAAAATATAAAAGAAATGCAACGAAACTGGATTGGAAAAAGTGAAGGTGCAAGTGTTAACTTTACAATAGAAGATTCTGAACTTAACCTCGAAGTTTTCACAACGAGAGCAGACACTTTATTTGGTGCAACCTATATGGTTATTGCTCCAGAGCATGAAATTGTTAATTCAATTACCACTGATGAACATAAAGAAAATGTAAAAAAATATGTCGAACAAGCAGGTAAAAAGTCTGATTTAGAAAGAACTGAACTTGCCAAAGAAAAAACTGGTGTCTTTACTGGAACATATGCCATTAATCCTGTTAATAAAGAAAAAATCCCTGTTTGGATTGCTGATTATGTACTCTCAACTTATGGAACAGGTGCCATTATGGCGGTCCCCGCACATGATCAAAGAGACTGGGAATTTGCTAAAGAATTTAACCTTCCTATTGTTCAAGTACTTGATGGTGGAAATATTAAAGAGGAAGCATTTACAGGGGATGGCACTCATATAAATTCAGTTTTTTTAGATTCTTTAGGAAAAGAAGAAGCAATCGACAAAATGATTTCATGGCTTGAAGAAAAAAATGTTGGCAACAAAACAACTAATTATAAATTGCGTGATTGGATTTTTTCACGTCAAAGATATTGGGGAGAACCTTTCCCCATAATAAAATATGAAGATGGAACTATTCGATGCCTTGATGATGATGAGCTACCTGTCGAACTTCCTAATGTTAGATCATACGAGCCTTCAGGAACAGGTGAGTCACCTCTTGCAACCATTGATGAGTGGCTATATTTCACAGATCCCAAAACTGGCAAAAAAGCAAAAAGAGAAACTAACACAATGCCTCAGTGGGCCGGAAGCTGTTGGTATTATTTAAGATTTTGTGACCCATTAAATGAACAAAAAGCATGGGACTTAGAAATTGAAAAATATTGGATGCCTGTTGATTTATATATTGGAGGAGTAGAACATGCAGTCTTACATCTACTCTATGCTCGTTTTTGGCATAAGGTTTTATTTGATTTAGATCTTGTCTCCACAAAAGAGCCATTTCAAAAATTGATTAACCAAGGAATGATTCTAGGTGAAGACAACGAAAAAATGAGTAAGTCACGAGGCAATGTTATCAATCCCGATGTCGTAATCGAACAATATGGTGCTGACTCTTTAAGATGCTATGAAATGTTCATGGGGCCGCTGGAAAAAGTTAAACCATGGCAAACTACTGGTGTTAAGGGAGTATTTAATTTTATTTCTCGTTCATTTAAATTTTTAACTGAACCTAATAATATTTCAGATGAAGCAGAAGATGTAGATATAGAAAAGATGCTACATAAAACAATTAAAAAAGTTGGTGAAGATATAGAAAAGATGAGATTTAATACTGCAATTTCTCAAATGATGATTTTCACTAATCTTTGCTTCAAAAAGAAAAAGGTAACGCTAAAGACAGCAAAAACTTTTTCTCAACTCCTTTCTCCTTTTGCCCCTCATGCAGCAGAAGAAATTTGGGAAATCCTCGGAAACTCAGAGACTCTTTCTTATCATGCCTGGCCTTCTTATAATGAGCAATTAGCAAAGGATGATTTAATTACAATTGCAATTCAAGTTAATGGTAAGACAAGAAGTAAACTGCTGGTTGCCATAGATATTTCAAAGGAAGATTTCTTAAGTGCTGCAAAGGCCGATTCAACGGTTGTCAAATTTATAGGTGAAAAAAACATTATAAAAGAAATATATATCCCTGGTAAAATATGTAACTTTGTCGTCAAATAAAAAGGTTTTTTTATGAAATATTCAGAAATGCATTATGAACGAGCTGATATTAATAAGTGTGAAAGTATTGTGAGTTCACTCATTGAAAAATTTGACTCTGCTGATTCGGCCAAAACCCAAATCAAATTAATCAAAGAATATAATGAACATAAGTCTGCTTGGGACTCTTATGAATCCATTGCTTATGTTAATTACAGTTGTGATACTACTAATGACTATAACCTAACAGAAAAAAAATTCTGGGATGATAATTCACCATCACTAATAGAGCTAGATAACAAATTTATTACTGCTGTCCATAACTCAAAATACAAGCATGGAATCATTGAAGAATGGGGAGACCATTATTTTAACTTACTTGAAATGAGGCTAAAAACTTTTACCCCGGAAATCAAAGAACTCCTGGCAGAAGAATCTAAGTTAAGCAATGAATACACAAATTTACTTTCATCTGCTGAAATTAAATTTCAGGACGAAACTTATAACCTCACAGGCCTAGGTAAATTTATTATAGACTCAGAACGAAAGGTCAGAAAATCAGCAGTCAAGGCAAGATATAGTTTTTTTCAAGAAAATAAAGATGCCCTAGATAATATTTACGATCAACTCGTTAAGGTAAGATCTCAAATTTCAGAAAAACTAAATTTTGATAGTTATACTTCTCTCGCTTATTTAAATTTAGGACGATCTGACTATTCAGCAAAAGAAGTAAAGTTTTACCGAGAGGAAATAGTCAAGCATATTGTGCCACTAGTGAGAAAGCTCAATACCAAAAGAAAAGAAATCTTAAAATTAGATAAATTATTTGTTTATGACAAAATTAATTATCCGGAAGGAGATCCAAGGCCCATTGGAACACCAGAAGAGCTTGTTTCAAAAGCATCTAAAATGTATCATGAACTTTCTCCTGAGTCAGGTGAGTTTTTTGATGTTATGAAAAACAATGAATTAATGGATCTTGTAAATCGAAAAGGAAAACAAGGAGGGGGATTTTGCACATCTTTTCCTAAATATGAACTACCCTTTATTTTTTCAAACTTTAATGGAACAGCAGGAGATATTACTGTTTTAACTCATGAAGCAGGACATGCTTTTCAAGCATATCAAAGTCGAAAATTGCCTCTTTTAGAGTATCTTATGCCTACATATGAAGCATGTGAAATTCATTCCATGAGCATGGAATTTATCACTTGGCCGTGGATGAAATTATTTTTTGGAGAGAATACAGAAAAATTTAAATTCATGCATATGTCTGATTCATTATCTTTCTTACCTTATGGCGCACAAGTAGATCACTTTCAGCACTGGGTTTACGATAATATAGAGGCTACTCCAAAGCAAAGAAAAGAAAAATGGAATGAGCTTGATAAACTTTATCGGCCAGACCTTGATAATGATGATATTTCATTTTTAAATGATGGTGGTATGTGGCAAGCTCAAGGACACATATTTAATTCGCCATTTTACTATATTGATTACACATTAGCATTAATCTGTGCTTTTCAATTTTGGATAAAGTTCCAAGAAAACCCTAAGTCTGCTTGGAAGGACTATTTAAAGTTATGTAAACTTGGCGGTAGTTTACCCTTCACAAAACTTATCAAGGAAGTAAATATTAACTCTCCTTTTGAAAAAGATATTTTAAAGAATGTCACTACAAAAATTAACGACTGGCTTAACTCAGTTGCTACAAATAATTTGTAATTAAACAACTCTCTTATCAAAAATCTTTATAATATCTTGCTTAACTATTGGCTTAGAGAAGCTTTGAGTTACCCGATGAGAATATAAACGTATAAATTGATTATCAATATTACCCGAAGTAACCACTAATGGAGTTTTAAAATTGATTCCAGAGTAAGTGGCCTCTAAGTGCTCTATTATTTTAAATCCTTTTCCATCAGATAAGTTTAAGTCTAAAATAATTGCCGTAAATTTTTTTGAATCTAATAAATAAATAGTCTTCTCTATGCTTTTTGAAAATACACATTTTAAAAACACATTAGATAAAATTTTCTCAAAATAAAGTTGAGAAAACTCATCATCTTCAACAATTAGAACTTCATCCCGATTCATAATAACTCTCCAAATACTCTTCTGTATCGGTACACAAAAACAAAACTTGAGCATTTTTATCCAGCTATAAAGAGATTAATCAGTGACTTATCAATCAATATTTTATTAAAATATAAATTATGGAAATGATTCCCCGTATTTTAATTGAATATATAAATAAAAATATTACCCAATATTTGGGCATGAAAAAAGTTGACGAACAAACTTTTAAAATAAATACCAGTAGTAAATCCTTAATTATTAAGAAAATAATAACAAAAAATGAACTATTCTTTTATCAAACTTATCACAACAAGCTGACGGACTTAGGTATACTTCTCCCGAAGTTATATTACCTTTACAAAGAAGATCATAACTTTTGGGCAATTATTGAGTACTTTCCATTTAAACTCCCAGAAGAACGCTGGGAAGCTGATCAAAAATTGATTTCCTACCTTGCTAGAATTCATAAAAATAAAATTAATCATAATATTGAAAGTGCTTTTTACCCTCAGTGGACCAATCAAATGACTGAGATTGCTTTATCATGCTTTGATCCTACTTTTCATAAAACTATGAAACATCAACTTGATACTATTTTATCTAAATCTCAACACTTATTTAATTCTAAATATATAATCAATGGAAACCCTGGTCCAAAACATTGGGCCATCAATGAAAAACAAGATCTCATTCTATTTAATTGGAGTTCAATCGGCCATGGACATCCCGCAATTGATATTGCTATCTCAATTTGTAGCAGTGAAAATCGAAAAACAAGCATGAAAGCTGCTAAATATTATTTAGAAATTAATGACTTAGGAACTAGTGCACAAGAATTTTCAGATGATATTTTAAAAGCATGCACTTGGAATTATATATATTTTTTAAATAACTACATGGATAACAAAACAATAACCCCAGAAAAATTGATCGATCATATCTCTGAGCAGTTTCCACAATGGCTTAATACTATTTATGAAGAACTTAATTAATAATTACTTACAATACTGTATTTTTATTTTCCTATTAGTTTCTCCTGGATGCAAAACGATTAATGAAAACAAATTAAAATACGAGAAAAGTCCATACCTATTGCAACATAAGAATAACCCCGTTTGGTGGCATACTTGGGGAGAAGAAGCTTTTAAATTAGCAAAGAAAAATAATAAAATTATTTTATTATCGATTGGCTATTCAACCTGTCATTGGTGCCATGTTATGGAGAAAGAATCTTTTGAGGATATTGAAGTAGCAAAAATTTTAAATAAACATTTCATCTCTATTAAAGTGGACAGAGAAGAGCGCCCTGATGTAGATAAAATTTATATGAATGCTCTCAACATGATGGGTAGTCGTGGTGGATGGCCATTAAATATCTTTCTAACTCCTGATTTAGTTCCCATTTTTGGTGGTACATATTTCCCTAAGAAAAGCTTTATCCAAATCCTAAATAAAATAAATAAAGTATGGAATGATTCATCTGGAAAGAAAACAATCATCAAAAATAGTAATAAATTATTAGCGGCACTAAGGTCATCAGTAAAAAAGAACAGCTCCCCTATGGACCTCGACGACCTTTCACTAAAGAATGCTTTTGAAAAATTAAAAAGTAGTTTTGATAAAATAAATGGTGGATTTGGAGGTGCTCCCAAATTTCCCCCTACCATGTCACTTCAACTTTTACTTAGAATTGTTCATAGGTCAAATAAAGACCAAACAAAACAGGCAGCGCTAAACATTATCAATACGACCCTAACTCAAATGTTTAAAGGCGGTATTTACGACCACCTCGGAGGTGGATTCCATCGTTATGCCACTGATTATAACTGGCACACACCTCACTTTGAAAAAATGCTTTATTCAAATGCATTATTATCTAGCATTTACTTTGATGCTTTTTCCGTAACGAAAAATAATCTTTACTCCCAAGTAGGCAGAGATATTTTAAATTATATTATCAAAGAAATGCGAGGCAAAGAAGGTGGCTTTTATTCTGCGGAAGATGCAGATTCAGATGGAGTTGAAGGTAAATTTTATGTTTGGAAAAAAGAAGAAATTAAACAAGTTTTAACCAGCACTGAATTTCAACAATTTTCAAACACTTTCCCTATTTTCAAGAACTCAAGCAATAATAAGTTTGAGGCCATTATTAATTTACTCGATAGCTCCCAAATAGAAAAATCTTTTTCAAAACCCATGACAGAGATTAAAAATAAATTATTAAAACAAAGAAATAAAAGGAATAGGCCACTGAGAGATGAAAAGTATATTACAAGCTGGAATGCGCTAATGGCAAGTGCTATGATCAAAGGCCATATACAAACAAAACATATGCCTTACCTTTACGCGGCTTCAGGAGCAATTAGTTTTATTGAAAAAAACATGATTAAAAACAATCAACTTTTCAGAAGGTTTAAGGATGGTGAAGTAAAATATTTAGGCACATTAGATGATTATGCATATACCATTCAAGCTTTTATTGATTATTACCAAATTTCATTTAACTCGAAATGGATTGAACTTGCTGTACGTCTACAAAATTTACAAATTAACAATTTTTGGTCTGAAGAACTAAATGCTTTTTACTATGCAAAGCAAAGCGACCTAATCGTGAAGAGTGTCGACTTAAGTGATAATGCTAGACCTAATGCCAATGCTGTCAGTGCTCTTAATTTATTAAAGCTGTATGCATTTACTTATGAGACAAAATACAAACAAATTGCAAAAAAAATTCTTAACAACCATATTTCGAAAGCACGCAAATATCCACGCAGTTATGGCCAACTCTTATTAGCTTTAGATTATTATAATAATAACCCAAAAGAAATTGCAATTATCGGCACTGAGGTCAGTGGAGAAAGTAATAATCTAGTCAAAATTTTCCAGGACGGATATTATCCAAATGCTGTTATTTCCTATCATAACCCTAATAAAAAAAATATTCTTCCATTAATAAAAGATAAAACAATGATAAAAAATAAAAGTACTGCATATGTTTGTGAAAATAAGCAATGTTTGCGTCCTACAAATGACCCTATATTATTTAAACAACAAATTAGCAAAATCAAGCATTTAAATTTCTAATTAATTTAGTCAGACTTAAATTAAAAATTTTTCAAAATGAATTATTTCTACTAATATAAATTAATTAGTTTTCACGGAGGAATATAATGATTAAAACTTTATTAATATTAATAACTTTAACTTTCTTTAGCTTCGCACACGGTCAGTTAACCTATGAAATAAAAAGCTATCATTACCCTACTCAGCTTGAAGCAGACAAGGTCAAGGAATACAGTCAAAGTGTCACTCTACAAGTTTGTTGTGAGTTTCCTACTATGAACCAGGCCAAACGCCTAAAAGGTCTAAACCTTGAACACTTTATTGTTAAAGCATCTCATTTTCCATCACAAGACCAGATTAATATTTTGGAGTTTTTGAATACCAAATATTCAATTATCCTAGATGAAGTATTTCCTTCAAACACAGATATAAATGTACTTAATAAAAGCACTATCAACTTAATTACAATTTTCTCCCGTGACTTTCCTACTCTAGGAGAAGTAAATGCCTTTAATAATATAAAAGTTCCATTAAGGTTTAACATTACAAAAAAAGAATATCCATTACCAAGACATATGAAAGTTATAAAAAAGTTTAACACCAACTTCAATATTGCCTTTTACAACAAAGCACTTCCTGGACCTGGATACGCCAACTTTTTTAATGCATTAAAAACCAAAAAAACTTTTGTTGCAATCAAACACTTCCCATGGGGAGACGATGCCATTGGAGTTAACAAACTTACTAACTCTTCAATAGAAGTAATGCCATCTGAATATTTAATGCCTCAGGACCTTCCCATAATGAATAACTTTGAAATATTACCTACTGTATATCTCGAAAATGAATACTCACTAGATCACAGATTGCTCAATTTAATTAAACAATTAAACGCAAAGCAAATTATTTTAGATGACAGTGGATATGGTGAATTATTAAGTGATCATTACACCAGTATGGCACTCGGCATAAATAAAAACATCGTCTTTAGATTTTCAGATTATCATTAGTTTATCATGCTCTAAAAAACGATAGTATTTCTTTTCGTACTTTCAATAACTTAAAGACGTGTTGACTTGACACGCTCTAGGACCAGCTATAAATAGAATTTATGAATAAAAACAATTAGGAATTAATGCAAGAAGCAACAATAAATTCATTCGATCATTTCTCACTGGAAAAAGAACTACAAGCAACACTTATAAATCAAGAATTTATAACACCTACAGATATACAAATTCGAGCTATTCCATCGATTCTTGCAGGTAAGGATATTTTTGCTCAGGCCAAAACAGGAAGTGGAAAAACAGGCGCATTTGCAATTCCAATCATTAACAATATTATTACTAAAAAATTAAAAAATAATAACACCAAAGGCCCATTCTATTTAGTCCTAACTCCGACAAGAGAATTAACTCAACAAATTGAAGGTGTCTTCCAAGACTTTGGATCAAAGATTAACCTTAAAACTTTAAGCGTAATCGGAGGAGAGGAATACAAACAACAAAAACAAAAGCTAGAAGATGGCACCGACATTGTAATTGCAACCCCAGGAAGGCTAATTGACCTCTACAAGCAACAATCCTTAGACTTTAAACATATTCATGGAGTTGTCCTCGATGAGGCTGACCGTTTATTTGACATGGGATTTAGAAAGGATATTAGATTTATCCTTGAAAAAATTCCTACCAAACGACAATTACTAATGTTTTCCGCGACGAATCATTTTGACGTATTAAATATGGCATATCATTTTAATTCCAGTCCAGAGGAAATTGCCTTAACTTCAGATGATAATATTACTGTAGACTCTATCTCTCAAAGCGTAATCCATGTAGGTGATAATGAGAAGGTTCCACTACTTGTTGGAATTTTAAAAAATGAAGTTGAACCACATTGCATCATTTTCTGCAATACAAAATCTGAAACACATACAATCTCAACTTGGCTTCAAAATATAAACTTTGGATTTAACATTAAGGGAATCTCAGGAAAGTTGCCCCAAGAAAAAAGAACCCGAATTGTTAAAAACTTTAAAGAAAAGAAAATTAATATTTTAGTCTCAACAGACGTTGCCGCAAGGGGTCTAGATATTGACAATATCAGTTTAGTAATTAACTATGACTTACCACAAGACCCGTCCTCCTATGTTCATCGAATAGGACGAACTGGACGAGCGGGACTATCTGGGAAAGCAATTAGTTTTTGTGGATTCCATGATTGTAAAAACTTGGAGCTAATTGAAGAATTTTTAAACAATAAAATAATGATACAACATATTGATGAGTCATTATTAGAAACAAATATTGGGCGACGGCCTATAACTGAAGCAAAAGTAGGAAATATGAAAGAAGTAAATGGTAACTTAAAACAAGAACCAACTCATGATAATACAAATTATAATGAAAAGAAGAATTTGAATCAAAATAGTCGACGCAGGCATAGCGGGTCAAAAGATAAATCAAGAAGAAACAACTCTAGGCCAAGAAATACTCCTATTGAAGTAAAGCCAACAAAATCAAGAAATAATATTGAAATTACTTCCAACAACCTTCAAGATGCAGTCAGCCAGGCAATGGAGTTTTTAAAAGTAGATGACCAAAAACTACTTGATCATACCGTTACTGATAAAGGCGGAAAAAAATTGTTTGGCCTTCTAGGATCAAAAGAAACTACATACAACTTTACTGTTAGTACTAATCAAGAATTGCTTTCAAGAAACTTTTTAGATAATTTGCTCAAACTAGCACAGCTTGACCTTTCTTATAACGTTGAGCTTACTGAAAAAAGTCTTTTAATAGACTTTGTTGGCAACGATGAAGAATTATTAACTAAAAGTTATTTTGAATTACTACAAAGTATTGAAGTTTGCCTTAAAAAATATTTAGCGAAAAGAGTTGTAACTTTCCCAGGATTTATTGTCAGGCTTAGCTGCAATGGTATTTCAGATGCTAAACAAGTTAAATTGGAAGAAACAGCTCAGAAATTAAAAGACAGAGTTTTAAAAGACCAAAAAAGTTATATGTTTGAATCCCTAGGCCCTAAAGATCGTAGAATTATTCATCAATTTTTCAGTGAAGACAATGAAGTAAAAACTGACTCTAAAGGAAAAGGATATTATAAAAAAATTCAACTATCCATGAAGTAATACTCTCAATAGTCAAACTAAAATAAAATACAAAATTTATTTCAAATATACTTAAAAAGTATTAATATAATTAAAAAATATTTTTTATTGCAATTACTCTTTTAACTATTACATCCAATACCTTTGCCTCCTATATTGCAAAAGTGATCAAGGTAAAAGGACGAGCAACAGTTTTACTACCAAAGAGCAAGGAAGCCGAAGAACTTTCCGTTGGAGATCAGCTACTTGAAGATTCATCACTCCTAACCTACAAGAACAGTTATTTACAAATAAAGTTCACTGATAACTCTGTTATGAATATTGGATCTCAATCCAAGCTAATTCTTACCCAATTTGATAATCAAAGTAATCACAAAATTGCTAACTTGATTAAAGGACAGCTCCGAAAACCGAAACTAAAAAGAAAAAAGTTAAATTTATTGTCAACACAAAAACTGCAGCTCTCGGTGTTAGAGGAACGGAATTCGAAACTATTTATAATGAAAAAAATAACGCAACCACTCTTCTCACTTACAACGGTGAAGTTTTAATAAAGAAAAAAGACGTTTTGTCGATAAAAGAAACTCTTTCATTTAATAATATTGTCAACTCTATCGAAAAAGAAAGTACAGTGGTCTCAGAAGGGAAGTATTTGGGAGTAACTGAATCACAAAAAGAACTTACAGCGCCTATAAAGATATCACCGGCGCAATTTTCATTACTAAAGAATAAAAACATAATAAAAAAAGAAGTAAGCAAAATAGTAAGACCAGATGCTATTAAATCAAAAGATGACTTTAAAAACCAGACTCTCCCTGGAGGGTTCATTGATTTTGCTACAGGAATATACATTGCCCCCACAGAAGGATCTAAGTTCAATGAAAAGTTACAAATATTTGAAACTAAAAAAATTGGAAAGCTAAATCAAAAAACAGGGGAATATATTCCACCTAAGGGAATGAAACTAGATGCCCAAAAAGGCTTTATTATTACTGACAAAAAAGACCAGAAATTAATTGAATTACAACAAGAGCTCAATAAAGGTATTAAAAGAATTGCCCCCCCAAAAAAATCAATAATACCAAGTTCATGGTTTAATATTAATCAACATAACTTTTCAGCTGGTATCGGTTTTACAAAAAGAAATTTCAAACACAAAGATTTGGGAGTAAACTTTGAATCTAATCTTGGAAGCATATATGATTTAACATGGCAACAAAAATGGAATAATGAATGGACCTCAATACTGGGATTAACATTGTACAATTTTTCATATGAGGAAATGTCCCAATACAATGGAGAGGAAGCAAATTTATATTACTATGATCAAGGTTATTTCCAACAAAAAGTTGGTGTGAAATACAATGGAAATAAATATATATATTTTATTTTATTACTAACAATGGGTGAAAATGAATATCAAGATGAACTACTATCTGAATTTAACCAAGTTGAAATAAACTTACTCGAGGACTATACAGCAGAACTTGGTATTGGTGGAGTTTTTAACTTAAATGATAAGTTTTTAACTTAATGGAGAACTTAACCTCAAGGCAGTTACATCGGTGAATGATAGTTATGATATTGATGATATTGATTTAGAATATACTGCCAACAGTTCTTTTGGGTTCAAAGCATCACTAAATGCTACTTATCAATATTCAAAGTACTTGGATATTGGATTAACAAGTGAGTTACACTCTATTAATCAATTAATCACAACAACAACGACTGAACTAACTAATAACTCTCTAAAGGATAAATCTTATGAAGTAGACAAAAGTATTCTCAATCTTATGCTAAAACTTAATTGGAAAATCTAGTCACATTCTAAATAAGGAGAATAACCAAAAGTTGAACCATCACTTAAAACCCAAACATAGCTTTCAACTTTTTCTTTAATATAATCTCCACACTCAAAAAAATCAACATTTGTAATTTCATATTTAACAAACAAATCAGCACCATTTAATAGTGCTCTCGAGTTAAAACCTTTTGCTACTTTTCTATAATATGAATATGTTTTATTTCCATACTCAGGCACTGATGACTCATTTGACCAGGAAGATGCCTTCATGAATTTCTTTGATATCACATCAGTTCCATCCATTCTCAACTCTGTCTCTTTTATTTCTTTACTAACATTAGTACTAGGCCAATTTTGCTCTATTTGTAACGGATAAACAGGTACATCATATTCAAGTTCATCATCAACCAAAAAATAACCCATCCTATCTCTTAGCCTCATCATCATTCTTTTAAATTGATATAAACGCTGAGGAGAATTTAAATCATCTGTTTCTTGCAAACGATGTGTAATCACTGAAATTGCACTTTTAGCAAATAACTTTGATTGTTCACTATAATTTTTTTCAAAAACAATATTACTTATATCACCCATAGGATTCGTTAAAGTAATTTTTAATATCTTATCTTTTCTAACTACGTTTCCTTTTAAGAAGTAATACTCATCCTGAGATTCAAAAGTACTACCAGTACTCGAATAAAAATTAAGTGAAAATAATGAAAAATATCTTACTTTTATTGATTCTTGCTTTTTACCAAATAAAATAACCTTATCCCCATTATAAATATTATCTTTATCCCTTACGACAGCAAGATAAGACTTACTTGATAATGGCCCTTTTGCTTTCCAAACACTTTTAATTTGAAAGTTGTTTGTATTTGCATACGCAGTTGATAAGGAGATAAAAAGTAGTAAAATTAAAGTTTTCATTAAACACCCAACTTAAGTTTATTAACGTGTAGAGTCTATTAACCACGTCCGTCAAGATTTTTCAAATAAATTTGCTCAGTCCTTCCCTCCCCATTCGTGAAATCAGGCAGTTACGCAAAATAATTTAATTCAAGCTTTTTCTTAGGCATATTTTAATGTAAAAAACTATAATTATGTCAAAAGTCCTTTCTTATTTAATTTATTTCATTTTTAGAAGTCTAAATGCAACTTATCGCTTTGAATATTTGCAACTTGAAAAATTTGAACAAGCAAAATCATTAACTAAAAATAAAACCTATATCTTTGGATCATGGCATCAACATGTTTTTTCATGCTTCTGTGCTTGCTTAGGAAGATCTCATCTATCAATGACAAGTAGGTCTAAAGATGGAGAAATCGTTTCTTTTTTGCTTAGTAAAATGAATTTTATTCCTGTCAGGGGAAGTTCAAGTCGCGGTGGCAAAGAAGTAATGAATCAAACAATAAAACAGCTTAATAGGGATGATAATATTTATCCTGCTGCCATTACCATTGATGGACCGAGAGGCCCAGCAAAAGTTCCCAAGATGGGAATTATTGAAATTGCCAGACAGGCCCAACAACCGATTATTCCATATTCAGCAATTCCTAAAAATTATTGGCAATTTAATAGTTGGGATCAATTTAGACTTCCTAGGCCGTTTACAAAGATTTTTGTAATTTATGGAGACCCCATTATGGTTGATCCTGGTTTACATAAGAATTATTATCAAGATATAAGTGAAAAAATAACAAATGAACTAGAACAGCTTGAAAAGATTGCGGTAGCAACAATTAATTCTGACTAAGGATAGGAAATATTTATGAACTTTAAAATTATTATTTTACTAACCATTTTTATTTCTGGTTGTAGCTCCGAAAGGCCTAAGAACTTAGGAATCAAATTAAATCATTTAAACTCTTGTAATAAGAAAAACTGTGTTTCCTCCACTAATGCTTCAACTGATCCTTCTTTTATTGAACCTATTAAAATGATTGAGCCCACTGAAGTGGCACAGGAGAAACTTTCAAAAATAATTTTAAAAAACAAGCAAGCAAAAATAATTAAACTTAATCCTTCTTATATTTATACTGAGTTTACTTCCAGTGTTTTTCAATTTGTTGATGATGTTGAATTTCATTTATCAAAAACAAGTAAGAAAATTTATATCAGATCTGCATCTCGTACTGGAATGTATGATTTTGGTGTTAATCGAAAAAGAATTGAAGAGATTAGATTTAAGTATCACCAAAATGATGTAAATTAAAAAGGGGTATCAATGATACCCCTTTATACTAACTAAATTTTCTATTTAAACTACTCCGCTGGTGCAAATGGTACCGTTGGTGCAGTTGGTGCTGTGTAACCTAAGTAAGCAGAACTAGCAGTTAAATCTTGTAATGCATGCTCATCTTCTGGAGCAGTCTCACTATTTTGATAATCATAAGTAAAGTCATCATCCGAAGTTTCGCAAGCATTTACTGGAGCATAGGCAGTAAAATTTCCATCAGTAACAGGAACGTAATAACCTGTTGCCGCACTTCTTTCCATTAACTGAATCTGTCCGTGATTAGCTAGATACTTACCTTCCTCATCATGACCATGTTCAGGTCCGGCCCAATTACAAATAAACTTAGTTATTGCACCAACTCCATAATCATCACTGTAACCTGTAGCTGCGCCTGCTCCCACTTTTTCTCCATAACCAAAAAAAGCATCCGCTTTATAAGCATCGTCCTCAGTGTAAACTCTCATATTAAAAACTCGAGTCTCTTCTGTTGGATCTTGCTCAGTAGGTCCTCTTCCGGCGGACCATGAGTATTCAGATGAGCCAGTTACTGTTTTCATATTCATATTAACAATTGATTGAGAAAAATTAGCTCCCCAATCTCCGTTATAAATAAGTCTAGCATCATTATCATATATCCCTGTACCAATATCACTTGCTTCCATATATTCTGCGCTTACAAGTTTATAAGCAACATTATTAGATGAATCATTTGAATAATCTAAAGTTAAACCAACAGAGTCACAATTGCCACTATCTCCACAAGGAGCCCCGTCCATACCTCCATTAAACTTAGCAAAAAGTGAACCAACATAAGTTGTTCCTGCAGCATCAGCATCTGTTGGGCTATGTTTAATATTTATTTGAACATCTGTTCCCGGGTCACCTACCGTTACTACAATATAATATTGATAAACAGGCTTTGAATCAGTGCTATCAGCAATCCTAGAAAATGTGGCCGTAGTCCAAGTCATTGTCTTATCAGTCGTTATATGATCAGCAATATTATAGTCAGTACCAGTTAAATCAATAGATTCCTCTGCAGCTGGTTCAGTTCCAGCTAAACATCTCATGCTGGCCATAATTGCCATAACAGAATCTAACTTGATTGACATTTCTTCCATATCTGCATTTTGCTTTGTAGAAGCACATGCCTCTCCGGTAGACATTACATTATCCCAAATTCCAAGATCTCCCCCAGGGAGTGACCCTTCTCCAGCTTCGCATGAAGAATTCCCATCAGATCCACCATCCTCACCATCTGGATGATTGTCGTAACAAACATTAGGGCCATAGCAACTTGGATCGGGAACTGTTTCTGCTAAATCAGGAAGAATAATATCACAATCAGTACTATCAGCACCGCCGATGGACAATGCAATATCTCCTAAAATATTTGCTTTTACTAATGCAGGCAACTTTGCTGAAATTGTCGGTGTAGAAACAAATGCTTTTAGCTCTAAAATATTACTTTTAGAACTACTGTCCGCTGCTGTTAATGAACTCACTGAAAAACACATTGGAAAAGCAGAGCTTGAACCACTACAATCAGATGATGCTGCTTTAGATGCCTCATCGGCAACTTTGGAACATGAAATCATGGACCCTAAAATAAGCAAAAATATTATTGCTTTTGTCATATTTCCTCCTTGAATAAAACATAATTCATAAGATTATAACTGAATTAATTTCTATTTCAAAAATTTTTTAATATATACAGAAAATAAAAAATATTTATGATGCTTTCACTTAAGTTACTGATTATAAATAGAGCAAATAGTAGACGGCGAGTAGGAACAGTGATAAAAAAACGACTAAAAAAGGACAGTATAATGAAATCTTACTTTATTTTTTTACTTCTATTTAGTTGTTATGCACACGGTAATATTGAAAAATTTAACTCAGCGCACTCTATTGCTCTTGATGGTTTAATTGAACAAGGTAGTTTATTAACTAAGACTACAAATACAGAAATCATAACTTCTGAAATTAAGAATCAACTTCAATTTATTGTTGGACAACTAAATGGTTTAAATGGTGGAAGTCCTGATTTAAGTAAATCTAAAATTTTTATTGAAAGTGTTCAACCATTTGAAGGTCAATCAACGTTTAAGGTAATTTACAGAGCACATTTATTGATCTCTTGGCCTATTGAAATTCATATTCCTGAAAAATATAAATTAATACTTCCTAGTGGTGGTGGTTATAATTACTTAAATAAATTTTTCACTAAGTTTGGTAATGATGAAAATACAGGTAAAAGATGTCTGGGAAATTCTGCTCATGATGTGACGAGTGGAATATTTTGGTATTATTATCGTCCTAATAAATATACTTGTGAGTTAGGTAATCGTTATTTTGAAAGTGATCTGTCTACTACTACTAACCTCTATTTAAAAAGAAGTGAATTAAACTCCAAAAATAAATATCCTGAATATGATAAAATTTGGGAAGATGGAAAGCTTATTATTACGGCCATCTTTGGTATGGCGGATGACCAGACAGTTTCGATATATGATGAAGGAGTTACTTCATATGAAAAATTAGTCAGAATATTGTTCTCTACTTACGGTATGCCTTCTTCTTCTAACATCGAGTTGACTGATTCATTATTTGCCCATTTCAGATATGGTTTAAAACACCCAGAGTTACACTTTGAATTTGAAACAGATCAAGGAATTATTGATGTCTCTTTATTTTTAATCACTGGTATTAGGCAAGTTTATGGCAATAGTGATTTCATAGAAAAGTATAATGAAAGAACTAAGGTTTCTGATTTTATAAGTTATAGTGGACATTCTGGTCTTGGTGCAAATATTAGAATGTTGGCGAAGATGGGTACTTTTCTACCAGATCAATATCAAATTTTTCTGATTAACGGTTGTGACACTTTTGCTTATGTTGATAATGCTTTAGCTAAGGCACATCAATTAGTTAATCCTGATTTTGGCCCTAATAAATATTTAGATATTATTACTAATGCCATGCCTAGTTATTTTTATAGTAATGCAAGATCAAATATCAGTGTCATTACAGCATTGTTTGAACAGAAGAAAAGCTATCAAGAAATTTTAGCAAATTTTGAGTATGTTCAACGAGCTGCTGTTACAGGAGAAGAAGATAATAACTGGCCTCTTCCGTTTAATTAATCTGTAGTGATGGTAGAATAGAAATAGTAATAATTTGGTCTTTGCTAGGTTTAATTTTCTTTTCAATTTTTTTGTCTAATTTGTATAATTTTTCAAAGTTAAAAACTTCAACCGTTATATCATTTTTTTCTGGAATAAATCCTGATAGTTGAAATAGTACGTTAGGGCCGTAGTTTGTATGTTCTACTATTAATTTTGGTGTAATAATTAATTTAACACCATTACTCATTTCTAAAGTTAATTCTTCTAATTCGTTTACAATCTCTTTAGTATGAAGTTCTGAAACTAATATTAAGTTTTTATCCACTCCTCTTTGATGCAAAACACTAATATCCAAGCGAATTGATGCTTCAACTGAGAAAGTTATTAATACTATCAATAAATAATAGATTTTATTCTTCATTATTATTAGATTATGATTAAGTTTATTAAAATAATAGTTTTTTATGAATAAATTAAGATTTTATAATATTTGGATGACGCTAGGTATTGTCTACACAATATCAATTATGGTTGTCAGCTTCTTGCCTCTTACAGGGATGGAGACGATATCTCATATTGATAAAGTGGTGCATTTTATTATCTACTTTATTCATGCTTTTAGTTTTTTACAAATTAGTAAGCGAATAAAAATAATTGTTATTTTAGGAGTAATACTTGGGATTTCTATTGAAATTCTGCAACCGATAATTTCTACAAGGTTTTTTGATTATTTTGATATTCTGGCAAATATTCTTGGTAGCTTTACTGGTGGTTTATTAGCTCTTAAATACAATCGAGTTCTTTTATATATTGAGCAAAGAGTACTGTCCTGAATAAACAAGCTCAACAGGACCTAATAAATAAGCCTGAGTAAAGTCTTTATTATGTCTTACTTGTAGGGTGCCCCCTTTGGTAATCAGTTCTAATTTACCTGTCGTGTTATATTTCATAGAAATTGCAATTGCGGTGGCAACTGCTCCTGTTCCGCAAGAGAGAGTTTCATCTTCTACTCCTCTTTCAAAAGTTCTCATTGAGATTATTTCATCTTTAATTTCAAAGAAATTAACATTTGTGCCATTTTCAAATAATTTATTATTTCTAATTTTTTTACCTATCATTGCTACATTTAAATTATCCAGGTCATCTACTTCAAATACGCAGTGGGGAACCCCTGTGTTTAAATATTTGCAATACTTATAATTACTTAACGAAGATAAATCTATTTGGTTAATATCCTTAATATCTTTCATTTCTACTTCAACTGAATTTTCACTTAATATTTTCGAGTGATAGGCAACTTCATTAACCTCAAAACTATAGCTAGTTGATGCTTTGAGTTTAAGAATAAAATGAGAAAAATGAGTAATAGATCTTGCGCCATTACCGCACATTTCTGCCTTATCTCCGTCAGCGTTTAGGTAGACCATTTTAAAATCATAATCATTTGAACTTTCGAGTAGTAAAACTCCATCAGCTCCGATTCCTGTGCGGCGATGACATAGCTTTGTCCAAACCTCACTATTAAGCGATGAGTATTTTCGAGATCTATTATCTAGAACTATAAAATCATTACCTGTGCCAGAATATTTATAAAAATCCATATCTCTTTACTGCTAGTAGTTAAAAAATCAGTTTGCCATAAATAAATCTAAAAGCTATAACATTTTTCAGTATTTGCAAATAATGTGGGACCATAGCTCAGTTGGTTAGAGCTCCCGGCTCATAACCGGGCGGTCGCCGGTTCGAATCCAGCTGGTCCCACCATTATTTTAAAACCCGTTGTAATGATTGGTTTTTTTGTGCCTGGGTTTTGCTTGGGCACCACCTGCTCTTAAAAGCACCTCTTAATTCTCCAGAAAACTTTCGCTCAGCTTTGACATTGCTTTACTTGCTAATTTTTTTGGATGTTCAGCTGCATACAAGTTTTCTACCATGCCTCTATTCCTGTGACCCGTATTAGCCTGTGTCGCATTTAAATCTCCTGTCAGGTTATAAACCATTTGAGCCGATGTATGCCTAACTAGATGTGTGATAGACTGATAATCGCTTATGTTTAATCCAGCTTTTTTTAACAATTGATTATAATGATATCTAACTTGCCTAGGTGTAACTGGTACCTCCCTAAATGCTCCAAAAACAAAAATAAAAAAGTTGAAACAGCTAAACATACGACTATGGAATCTAGAAGGCTATCTCTCATTAAGGAGATTCTAGAATTAGATGCTAGCTAAAATTAAGGAAGCTGACTTTGAAAAATCACTAATTAAAAGATAGATGGATAATTAGCCGTAAACTTCAGCCCTAGGTGCATTAAATTTATTTATATGAATATATTTACCCGGCGCCACCTAGTGGCCCGGGTTATTAATTTCTAATTATCCCATCCTGGCTCCTCGCTGACGCTATTTACCACTTCACTTGGTTGTATGTGGAAACTTAAGTTATGAGTCACTAATTTTATTAAACGATTTTGCCGTAGAGTACTGATTAAGTGTATTTTTTAAAAAAGGTTCTCAAATGAAAATACTTTTACTATACATAAATTTTTTTATAATTTTATTAACTATTTCTATCAGCGCTAGTGCCAAAAGCAAGAAGAAAGTTAAGGTATACAAGGTAAGCTGTCCAGACTCTATAACTATACAAGAAAGTATTAAAGGAGGTACCCTAAAATATTTTCCTTCAATAAAAAATAAAACATCGTCGACTGAGCATATACTCCGAGATGCAACAATAACGGATATGGGGGGATCAAGAAGAAGTTCAAGAAGAGGTAGAGAACGAACAAGGAAAAAGAAGGTTTTTATTCAATGTGAGTATAAATCCAAAGAGTGTAGGCAAAGGTCTTGTATAGTAAAGAAAAACTCAGTGAAATGGTTTAAAACTTGCTCCAAAAATGGCATAAATAAATTTAAATGCAAAAAATAAAATAAACAATATGGTGACGATATTATAATCCTTAAAAATATTCACTTGATAGTAGAATATACTTTTCACTGAAATTCACCAATATTATTCCACATTGATATTTCTAGTCAGCCAGCTCGTCAAACTGATCATAAAATTTATAAATATAATAAATTAATAAAGAGCATGCTAAATGCCAAAAAGAATGTCCGGTAAATAAATGATTATCGGGGTTACATAAGATCTTTAAAATATCAAGCCACCAAATTCCCCAAGCAATTAAAAAGGTAACCACCATCATTTTAAAATATTTATAATCTACACTTTGTTTTATTCTTTTATAAATATAGACTTCAATAAGAACAACTGAGGCAAACATTATACCAAATAGAGTAATCCCAATTGGTTTAAAAAACCACAGCATTGTCATAGCAGATAGAGTTGCAAGAAACATGTAAAGCCGTCTTTGAAGATTAGTTAATTTATAAATTCGTTTTAAATTATAAGATGCTCCCACGCATACAAGTAAAAACATGCTGGATACATCTAAAAATTCGCCCCAAAAAACTCCATTAGCGTGAAAAATACCTGAAGTTATTCCTAGAATAATCCCTGTATATCCAATTTCTTGAAGATGAGGTCTATTTTCTTTTTTCACAAGATATAAGACATAAATCCCGAAAATGATAAAACCAATATTTGACCAAGTTTCAGCGGGGCGTGACACCCAAGCACAAAGGGGTTGTTCACAGAAGCTTACAGTTGCAGGCTCAAAGTTATCCCAAGGGCAACTATTATAATTATTAAACATTTACCAACTCTCATTTATTAATAATGCAAACGTCTCTATTTATTTTAGATAAATTTAGCGATTAACTTCTCCTACTAAAGATCTTTTTAAAAAGTTTCCGCCACCCTTGGTTATTAGTTCTCCATCCTCCACTATAACTCGTCCTCTACTTAAGACAATTTCAGACCATCCTTGGATTTCAAAACCTTCGTAAGAGCTAAAATCTACGTTCATATGGTGAGTGAAGTGATTATCAACGCTAATTGTTTCTTTTCTATTTTCATTAAAAATAACAATGTCTGCATCTGAACCTACTGCAATTGTACCTTTTTTGGGAAATAGTCCAAAAGTTTTTGCTGGAGTCGTTGAGGTAATATCAACGAATCGATGAATATCCATTCTTTTTTGAACTACTCCTCCGTGATAAATTAAGCTCATTCTGTTTTCTATTCCTGGTGCTCCGTTAGGTATTTTAGAAAAGCAGTCTCGCCCTAGTTCTTTTTGTTCTTTAAAGCAAAAGGGACAATGATCTGTTGCAACAGTTGATAAATCATTTGTTTTTAATCCTTCCCATAATTTATCTTGATTCCATTTTTCTCTTAATGCTGGAGTCATAACCCACTTAGCGCCCTCAAAATTTTCTTTTAAGTAGTAGCTATCATCTAAAAATAAATACTGTGGACAGGTTTCGGCCATAACATCCAGCCCTCTGTCTCTGGCAAGACGAACTTGCTCTAGGGCATCATAACAACTAAGGTGCACGATATAGAGAGGAACATTTGCTACTTCAGCAATAGCAATTGAACGATAAACTCCTTCCGCTTCCATTCTTGTTGGCCTTGTGAGTCCGTGCCATTTTGGTTCTTTATTTCCGTCGGCAACTGCTCTTTTTATAATTTCATCGATTACAATTCCATTTTCTGCGTGCATGCAAATTCGGGTTCCATTTTCTCCTGCCTGTCTAAATGTTCGGTAGAGAGTACCGTCATCTACGTAAAGAACTCCTGGATATGCCATGAATAATTTATAACTTGTTACTCCTAAATCTGCTAATTGACGCATTTCAGGTAGGCGTTCGTCGGGCATATCAGTAACAATCATATGAAAACCATAATCGATTGTTGCTTTTCCATGTGCTTTTTCATGCCATGTATCTAAACCTTCAAGAGTGGACTTACCTTTTGTTTGAATGGCAAAATCTACTATTGTTGTTGTTCCTCCATGCGCAGCAGCGATTGTCCCTGTCTTAAAATCATCTGCAGAGACAGTCCCACCAAACGGCATGTCGAGATGGGTATGTGCATCAATCCCGCCTGGGATTACAAGCCTTCCGCTCGCATCAATAATTTTATCTGCCTCTATATTTAGGTCCTTTCCAATAACATCAATTTTTTCATCCTCGATAAAGATATCTGCGAAATAGTCGTCAGTTGCTGTGACTATGTGTCCATTTTTAATAAGTACAGACATAAAGCTTTCTCCTTGAAAATAATAATTTCACCACTGCTTTAATAATAAGAAACAAATCATAATATAGTAACTGAGTTATTGAAATGTAATTATTAAACATTTACCAACTATCATTTATTAATTAGTGCTCTTTCGGTAGATTTTAATAGATACTCAAATAAACTTAATTAAAAAACAATGATAATAATGGAGCTAATATATTCACTATTCACTTTTATTTTTAATACCAATCAAATTATATTTAATTTATAATAAATTAGTATTTAAAAAAAATGGATAAAATGAATAATAATTCTCAAGAATTGCTGGAATCTCTTATTAAAAATATTTCTAATATGGTTTCTCATTGCAATGCTTACGAAAATATTATTCCGAATGATAATACTACTGCAATTATGGCACTGAGCTCCCTCAAGGAACTTGCAACTCATTCTCTTAATGAGGCACAAGATATTCATCAAATAATGAAAAATGATTCTCAGGAAAAGGAAGGACCTTTATCTCCGAGAGAATTGGAAACATTATGTTTAGTGGCAAAAGGTTTGTCTAATAAGGAAATAGCATATCAATTACAAATCAGTGACCGAACTGTTCAATTTCATATAAAATCAATTTTTAGTAAAACAAATACATTCTCCAGGACAGAAGCGGTCGTTCAAGGAATCAAAGAAGGCTGGATATCACCTTAAAAAAACAGTAGGTTAACAGTTATACTGTGGCAAATGACAGTAATAATTGCAGCAATTGCGAATACCGAAAAAAAATTAATTATGCCATTATCTGAATATGACAGAAACAAAAAAGGAGAAAGTAATGAAAGAGAAAATAGCAAAAACTTTAGGGCCATTAGAAGAAATATACCTAGACCCTTGTGTTCACGAAATTATTGTATATTCACCCAATGATATCTACTACGAAAAAAATGGAAAAGGGATAAGTTTGGATAAAAGTTTTAAATCTGAAGAAGAGTTAGAAAATACTATTCGAAATATTTTTAAAATTGCAGGACGTGATAATCTAAATCAACCTCATGCCAATTGTCGTCTTCCCGATGGAACAAGATTTAATGCGGTTTTTCCAGAAATTTCACTTAATGGGCCGGGATTTAACCTGCTTAAAATGTTTGATCAAACTATGAGCTGGGATGATATAGTTAAGTATGATGCAATCTCTCAAGAAGGGAGAGAACTTGTTGAAAAGCTTGTTCATCAAGGTAAGGATATTCTTTTAGGAGCTAATGTAAATAGTGGAAGAAATACGTTCTTAAATTTATTAATTAGTTCAATTCAAAAAGATTGGAGTGTAGTTGTAGTAGAAAAGACTGCAACAACTAATATTAATGATAGAAAAAGAACGGTTATGCTTGAGACTCCAAATAATGACCCTAGAGAAATGAAAATTCTTATGAAAGCAGTAGAAACGATGAGGGCAGATTATATTGTTGTTAATGAACTTTTAGGATCCGAAACTGTAGATTGTCTTAACTTAAGTAGAGAGGGGCATAGTCTAATCAGTTTAATCAGTGCCGAAAATACTTTGGATGCTTTAAAAAGAGTTGAGTTAAAGTTATTAAGTGCACAAATCGGTCTTGGCCTGACTGAAATAAGATCAATTATTTCATCTGCTTTTGAAATTATTATTCATCTTGAATATTGCTCTAACGGCAAAAGGAAAGTTTCAGAAATATGTCAAGTTGGTTGTGATGATTTGGGTAACTACAAAATCACACCAATGTATCGTTATAATAAAGAAACTGATAAAGATGAATTATTAGATGCAGGCCGTGAGTATATGACCAAAAATTAATTTAGCATCACACTTAAAACCTTTATTTATGTATTTTCCTACAGAGACTATATAGATAAAGGTTTTACTAGGTGATATAAACCACTTACGATCATTAAATCATTAATTCTGAACAAAAAGAAACCGATAAGCTTTATGTAAACTATTGAGTTTAAACATGAATTATCTAATTATATTATTTTTTATTTTTTATATTACAGAAACAGCCATTGCTAGAGTTCCAAAGAAACTCAATAAATGTACTAATGGAAATGCACAAAAATTATGGGACAAAGTAGTTGAGAAATCTGAGCGAGGTAATGTTGATTCACTAGTAAACTATTTTCGTAAAATAGTAAATAATGGTGGGTGTAGACTAAAAAATAAAAATAAAAGAGAGTTCTTTGAAATAATAGATGAAGTTAAAAAAACAGGACGAGAAAGTGAATTAAAGAGATTAGTTGATCAAATTGAAAATATTGCAGAGTTTAGATCTCCTCAACCTGAGCTTTATCGAATAATTGATCTAACTCAGGAATTGGGTTTAGACATAGAGGATATTTTAGATAAGGATGATACTCGTGAACTATTAGTGAAAGGTAAGGCGGCTTCTAATAATAGAAAAAAAAGCTGTACATACAAGAATAATGTAAGACCACCAATTGAGACAGTAAGACATCAGGATAGTGTTGGTTGGTGCTTTGCTTTCTCCTCCGCTGATCTACTTAGTTATAAATACAATAAAAAAATATCAGCTGTTGATATTGCAATCACCTTTAATGAAAACAATATTACTAAAAAAGTCGAATCTCTATTTGAAAATAGTGCCAGTAATATTGAAGGTGGGTTTGCATTTACTGCGCTAGAACATGCAATTAAGAAAGGTGTTTGCTTTGAGAAAGATCTTCCTTCTGAGGGTTACACCGACTCAAATTTACTAAAGTTAATTCAGGATCTTGAAACAATGTCTAAAAATTACTTAGAATATATTAACTATTCTTATGTACCAGCAGATCATGGGATACTATCTACTCCTGGATATTTTTATTACAATAAAAAAAAGTCAAAGAAAACCTCCAGAGAGATTTATAAAAATTATTTTTCATGTAATGCAACATCAAAAAGGTATCAGGAGGCATTTCCAAACATAACCTTTCAGCAGTTTATGAATGTTTTGCATAATTCAACCACGAAAAAGATTTATAAAGAAATGTCTGCAGTATCCTGTAAAAGAAAAAGACCGACTAAGCCTCCTGAGGTTAAATGGGAGCTCGAAATTGGAGGTGGAGGAAAAGATCTAATTAATATTTTTGATAAACAACTCAACAACGATAATATTGTAGAAATGTTGTACTTTTCAAGTACTTTGTTCGAACCTAACTATAAATTAAATGGAAGACATTCATCAATAATTGTGGGAAGAAGATTTAACGAAAAAACTGAAGATTGCGAGTACTTAGTTAGAAATTCTTACGGACCTAATTGTGCTCCGTATGATAAGATGTATAAAAAATATAATAGATGCAACAAGGGAATGATTTGGGTTCCTGAAAGTCTTATATCGGAGTCAGCATATGAAGCTACATGGCTGGAATAGTTTCCTATTGTTAGGGATGATTTTAAATATTGCGACGGCAAAAGAAAGTTGTATAGATGGAAAAATTCGTTATACCCAAGGAACTAAAAGAATTGAAACCGCTGCTAGTTATTGTCTCGTTACAGATAGTAAGCATAAGGATAAATTTTTAGTTTCAAAAAAGTGCAAAGACTTGAAATGTGCTCCTCCTCGAAAACCGTTAATTATTGAAAGTTTCTATTCTGAATATGGGACTCCTGCTTTCAAGGTATGTCATGAACTAGGAGGAAGAGGACAAGTTATTCAATACTGGAATAATAAATGGATTGATTCAGATCGATGCATCTTTGATCAAGATAATTACATAGAAACAACTTACCTATATGTACTCTGGGAGGATATTATAATTAAAAAATAAATTATTATTTAGTGACAGGTTGAAACCATTTGGTCTGCAAGTTTTTCAAACTTTACAATTTGTTTTAACTTTTTATTATACAGCTGGCATTGATCTTTTGCAGTAAATTCAGTTTGTAATTTAAGCTGCTCCTTAGTGTTGATATTTTTAACATAAACGGCATTATCTTTTTTTGAAACGATAACTCCATGTGACTCAAAACCAAATAATTCACTAGTATTTACGTAACCCATAAAAGGGACCTCTAGTTCTTCGAGGTATTCCTCATGATTAATAAAGCAATCAGCTTTCCTTTTTAGTCTTTCAGAACAATTACGATGATTGACATCTTTTAAGTATAAAACGTAACCTAGATTTTTTTCACTATCTCGCATAAATCGTTTGGCAATTTTAATATCATAAGAAGTGCTGACGACGGGATCAAAAAAGCTTAGGACTTTATTTGTTTCAGCTAATGATAAATAGTTTCTTCCCCCTGATTCTTGACGTTGAAAAACAGTATCAATTTCATAAGGAAGTTCATTTGCTTTAATTACTACTCCCATCAATGACTTAACTGTTGGCATGGAGCAACCGTATGTATCAGCGTGACACTCTAGGATCTGCCATATCATGCCTTGTTTCTTCCAATGCTCTACTTGCTGATCAATCAATAAGGAAATTTCGGTATTGGTTAATTCTGGTTTAATCTTTTGAATTGTTCTAAAAAATCTACTTTTGATAAAGATATCTTTTTCACCTTTAAGCATCTTAATAAGTTGTTTAAATGAAATATATCCAGTATTTTGCCCTCGATAAAACAGGCTATCCTTTGTTAGTACTGACGGCCATACGGGGTAATCATAAGCTTGTACGCTTGAGATAGTTATGGAAAATAAAAGAATAATTAATATAGATTTCATTGGTCATGACTATCAAAAAACTGATTTATATAATAGTTATTAGGAAATCATTGAAAAAAATTCATGACTGATTGATATTAACTACTTGTAATTGGATATCTCACTTATTGTAAAGTGCTCTATTAAACTAAGCAAATCAGTGCTGTTGCGACTATTGGGGGATTACCCATCTACTGATTACTCACTAGCAGCAGGAGTAGCAGTACCAGCAGGATCAGCAGGGGTAAATAATGCATCAAATTCCCTCTCGAGCTCTTGACACTTACCTGCCAAATCAGCTTGGCTTGAACATGCTAATGCTTTACTAGCTTTCGCCAATTTCGCGGCTTGATCACATCTTTGTTCAGCTTTACCAAAGGCTTCTACGAGACTAGCATTGCTTTCAGCTATCTGCGCATCTATATATTTTCCAATGATGGAATCTTGGATCATTTCTTTTATTTTATCTTTAAGTCCACCCACTTTATCTTCAAGAACATCTGCTTTTAATAGCATCAATTGAGAAGCAAGGGTTGCAACATTGAGAGGGTCAGTTTCGTTGCTAAAATCAAGTAATTTTTTTGCAATCTCTTCTGCTTTGGCACTATGGGCAGCGACTCTATCAGTTACTACTGTTGTTGCTTCTGCTGCCAATGTTCCAAGCTTTTCTCTTGCAGAATCATATCGTTCAAATAAGTTCCTTATTCCTTTGCAACCATTATCCGGCGCAAAACCGCAGCCCATTGTTCTTGCATAATCTGGTAAGTTGGTTATTTCTCTTATACATTCATAAGTTGCGCAAGAACTTGCTTTACCTTGAAACCAAGTTCGACTAGCTTCAGTCATTGGATTACCATCAATGCCTGGTACATCATGAAAGCTTCTATTTGAAAAAGTTTCAATTAGACTATCAGGCTTAAGTTCATCAAGAACAGAACAGTCTGCGCCGCAAGATCTCTTAATTTCTGCAGCTATAGCATGAGTCTCAGTAGATCCTTCTGAGCTTTCTTGGTTCTGCCAGCTTGCCGTAACTGGATTCACAAGGTGGCTATTAGTTATTGTAGCAATCTCAGCTGTTACATCTGTATGTTCAGTATTAAATAAAGTTATTTCTGCCCTGATTGTATTAAGCTTATCCTCTCTGTCACTAGAATCACTAGAATAAACTCCATTAAGAGATGTAAAGACAAATAGTAGTAAAGTGATTTTTAATTTATTCATTATTTTTCCTTGTTTTATATTTTTATAATCGTATTTTCATTATTGATCTGCGGCGGCGCCTTCACCTCCTACGCTTTCCAGTATATCATTTATTGTAATTATTCTTCCTTGTCTTTGAGTATCAACAGTGGCACCAGTAGTATCTGAATCACCACACAGGAATTCCTTTGTTGGTCGATCCGGTTTATCATCATGACCACAATTACTCACTAAAGAAAATAATTCATTGTAAAGACTTTGGAATGATTCTTGATTAAACTTTATTAATGCATCCTCTCCATCGCTCAGACTCTCCAGCTTCCCTTGTAAATATTCATTAAAGATTGATTGTTTAATTTGCTCGATTAATGCTTGCCCATTTCCAGCTTTGTCTTCTTCCATTTTTGCAATAAAATCACTAGAACTTGTTTCGCCTATGTTATCTAGTTGCATTAATGAAAGTTCAGCCGCTAACTTTGCTCTGGTTACTGGTCTTTGAGCATTTGAAAACTCTTGTAATTTTAGCTCTAAGTTTTCACTCCTTGCATTAAGAGTGGCTTGCTCTGTAGTTATATTTACTAATTCTGCCGCTATTGCAACCTTTGTTCTTTCTGCTGCTTCTTCAAATGCCCCACAGCTATCTTCATCTATGCAGCTGATAGGGTTCCAGCAATTATCACCAAAGTCATTACAACCAATAGCATCTCTAAAATTTTCATCTTCTGCTATGAGTTCCTGGTATTTCTGAGGACTACACAGCGATCCTCCACACCTCTCCTCCAATATATCCCTAACTCTATCCGGTACTGCACCCCTTGATGAGCTCATTAGTGCGTCTATGTCTTTTGGTGTAAAAACTCCTTTTACGGTATGCGGTCTAGGCCCGGTTGTTACCGGGTATGGATTATCTCCATCTGCCTCAGGAACCAAGCCTGAAATTCTTGCAACATCATCTCCGGTAAGCAGGGAAGTACTGCTAGATGCATCTACTGGTACTTGGTTTACTCTGTTTCTTCTCTCATTTAATTCCTCATTTCCGTCCTCTATTTCCTTTGTATTAAATACAAATTGTCTTAACTCATTTCTATCTTCCGCTGCTATTACCACTGGAGCTTCAACCGCTGTAGCTTCATTGCTAGTATTGTTTTCTGCTAAGAACTGTGCTCTTGTTGGTAGTACTCCTACTCCTGATATTCTATTAACCCATTGGTTGCCATCTCCAGGTTCTCTACATTCCATAGCGTATTTACCATTATCAATTCTTCTCTGCAAAGATTCTGCCGTTATGCCGGGATATTTGTCATAAAGCCTTCGATGTAACTCTCTAGTAGTAGACTGTACTGTAGCATCCTCATCATCCATAGTAACAGTGTATATATTATTATTGCCACCAGATGGGCATACATTAGTGCCTGAACCTATGCGAGCCGAGCAAATATACCTACAAGATATTTTTGCCTCTACTGTATTAAGTAAAACAAGCATGAATAAAACAAAAAAATAAACAAATGTTATTTTTTCAAGCTTGAAGTTTTCATGTTGCAACAAAAGTGCGCTAGCATTTTTTTTATTTCTCATAATTACCAATCTCTTTAAATTAAAATTAATAAGAATAATCTAACAATAAAACATTTTCGTTTCCTATCAATAGTCAACTTCTCGGCAATTAAGTATTGAAAATAAAGTTATTAGTTTATTTTATTTTAAACAGCTGGTATCCACCTGTTTTCACATAACAATTATTTGTAATTTCTTTGAATAAAAGGGTTTTGTTGTGATTATTTTTACTAGCTCATTACACCAAAAAAATCTGGAAATGACTTTTCAGCATGCTGAAAGTTAAAGAGTTTACCCCCTGAATTTCTGCGCATAAATAAGTAAGTCATCATTATTATTCTATGGTCTTTAGGTGGTAAGTATTGAGTAAATTCAATTTTTTCAGCATTATTATTTCCATGAATTATCAAAGTCTCATTTTCTTGATCCGCTTCAAATTTAACATTAAACTTAGTCAAAACTTTTATAATTTCTTCTACCCGGTCACTCTCTTTAAATCTTAAAACACTTAAATTTCTTAAATAACTTGTTCCGGAAATATATGAACAAACAAATGCTAGAGCAGGAACTAGATCGGGGCAAGGTGAACAATCAACGTCCATGGGAGTTAGGGTTTTGGATTGCCTGACAATTAACCCTGAATTATCAATCTTGATATTTGCTCCTGAATTATTAAGTAATTCAACAAATACGCTGTCAGATTGATAGGAATCTATTTTGTTGCAATTATCAATAATACATTCACCTGTAATTACGGCAAGAGCAATGGGATAGGAGGCAGAACTAAAATCAACAGGAACAGTAAATTCCGTTTGATTCTTCTTAAACTGTTCAATTAAATATTTAGTTAGTTGAAAATAAGTTTGCGAACTTTTGATATTATTAGCTTCTACTTCAATATTTAATTTAGATAATACCATTAATAAAGAGGAGGCTATTTGAGTCGTTTTACTACAATCAACTTCAATTATTTCTGTTTGCTTCCGTAATGGGCCTTGAACTTTCAGCCAGTACGCGCTGTTATTAAATTCAATTTTTACATCTAATTTCTGTAAGTGCTTAACTAGCTCATCAATGGGGCGCTGTGAAATTAGTCCATCAGGAACTATCTCATATTCATTTTCACCCAAAGCTAGCAAGGGAATTAAAAATCTGTTGGTTGTACCTCCGTCTCCGGTTTTTAATCTCAGTGGATTCTTACTTTGTTCACAAGCAGGAAAACAATTTGAAATTAAAAGTGAATCTGCTTCTCTTTTAATCTCTAAACCAATTTCCATTAAGCAATTAATTAGAGTTAAAACATCAGTTGAATGTGGAAGATTTTTGACTTTGATTTCTTCATCCGAAATGGCGCTCAAGGTTAAAATTCTATTAGCATAGGATTTGGAGGTAGGAACTTCTATTTTTTTTACAAATGGAGCATTTATTACTTCAAAGAATGATTGATTGGATGTCATCCATTCTCTCCTTCATGTCCTGTTTAATTTCAGAGATTTTTTTGGAAATAATTATAGGGGTTCCGATTTTTTTTAAAACCACTAAATCAATTTTTTCATCTCCTTGTGACTTTTTATCTTTAGAGATACTTGTTATTACCTCATCGATATTAAAATTATTTATCCATGGAGCATTTCCAATGTCCAATTGAGCATCTCTAATTATTTCTAATACTTCTATAAATACTTCGTCTGAGCTATATAGTTTGGTTATTAAGATCATTCCCCAAGTAACAGCAACTCCATGAGGTAAAAAGCTATCCACTTCCATCACATGCCCAAAGGTATGGCCAAAATTTAGTATTTTTCTAATCTCTAATTTTTCTTGTTGATCTTGCTCGACAATTTTCTCTTTAAAACTAATACAATCTGAAATTAATTCATTTAATTGATTTGTCTCTTTGAACCTTTTGTAAATCTGATCACTTAGAAGTAAATACTTAATTAATTCACCTTGTCCACTTGCTAGTTCATTTTTGGAAAGAGTCTTAATAAAACTTAGGTCAATCCAGATATTTTCTGGTAAGTGAAATGCACCTATTAAGTTTTTACCCAAACGGGTATTAACAGCAACTTTTCCGCCGATAGAAGCATCAATAATTGAAAGTAACGTAGTAGGAATGACAGACCAGCTTATTCCCCTTAAAATAGTTGCGGCAACAAATCCGGCAAAGTCACTTGTTGCTCCTCCTCCCCAAGCAATTAGGTGAGAATTTCTATTCACTCCCTCTTGTAAAAAATATTCAATACATCTTTCATATTCAGGAATTGTTTTAGTTGTTTCACCATAAATGCAAGTCCAAGTGATCATTTTTTTTTCTGAATGAAGATTGTTTTTAAGTTCTTCAAATTGATTTTTATAAAGTTGCAAAATATTTTCATCTACGACGAGTAGAATTGAACTCGTTTCAAGTTCATTAATTTTAGGAATAATTTCTTGAAAGTCGCAATAAAAAATATTTGAATTCAACATTTTTACCTACAAGTTTAAATACGCATTTTGACGTAAGAAATGATCTGCTAAAACAATTTTAACCATTGCTTCTGCAACTGGGATAACCCTGGGAACAATACAAGGGTCATGTCTTCCCTCTTTGGCGCTTTTCCCAATTGTAGATGTCGGTTTAAAACTTAGATTTAATTTAATAGTATCACCGTTGGAAATCCCACCTTCAATTCCACCAAAATTATCTCGTTTCTTATTTATTTCGCTACCTGGTTCCGATATCATCTCCTCACCTAGTCCATAAGAAAATGAGACGCATGCGCCAATCGACAAGCATGCTTTTGCTAAATCTGATTTTAACTTATCAAATACTGGCTCCCCGAGTCCTTTAGGACTACCTTGAACTATGATAGTGATTTTTCCACCAACAGAATCTCCTGTTGTTTTTAAGTTAATTAAGTATTCTCTAATTTCTTGGTCTCTGCTAAAATCAGGAAAACTATACTCACCAAAATCATCATTAAGATTAACAGAAATTGAATCATCAAGTTTAATATTTCCGATTTGGGTAATATATGCTTTTACTTTTATCTCTGGAATAATTAATCCCGCAAAATAACCTGCTATCACTCTTGCTATGGTTTCTCTTCCGCTACTTCTTCCGCCTCCACGATGGTCTTTAATTCCGTATTTATCTAAGGTAGTTTGGTCGGCATGACCTGGACGAGGATTAGTTTTTATTTCTTTATAGTCACTACTTCGCTGGTCATTATTTCTAATAATTGCCGCGATTGGTGTTCCTAGAGTTTTTCCTTCAAATATACCTGAAAGTATCTCAACCTTATCAGGTTCTTTCCTTGAGGTTGTACCTGCTATCTTACCAGGAGCCCTTCGATCTAACTCTTTTTGTAAATCACCTAGGGAAAACGTGACCCCGGGCAACATTCCATCAATAACAGCTCCTAGCGCCGTACCATGAGATTCCCCAAATGAAGTAACTGAAAACATTTTACCAAATTTATTTCCACGCATATAGAATTCCTTTCAAATCGTATTATAATAGATATACTTTAAATTTACTAATAATAGGTTAATTATGTCGAATGCTAACTTTCAAAACCTTGTAGAAATTCAGTCAATAGATAAATATATAAAAAATCACCTAGATAAAATTAAATCTGAGCAGGATCGAATTAAAACCGTTAGACAGCAGATTAATTCTAAATCTGATGAAAATACTGAGAAAAAGTCTCAGCTTACTACTTTTCAAAGTCAATTAAATATTTTTGAAAAAGACTTATTTGCTTCCGAGTGCCAACTAGAAAAATCAAACAAGCATCTTCTAAGTGCCACTGCTCAAAAACAAGTAGAGTTACTAGAGCAAGAAATATCTACTTCTCAAAACAATATCGAAAAACTTGAAAATGAAATACTAGAATTAATGGATAAAATAGAAAAAATCGAAATAGAAATTTCTGTTAACTCTGCTTTTATTAATGGAGCTAGCTCAACCATTGATGATATTACTCGCGAAGTTGACAATACTGTAATCCAAGAAGAAAAAGAAATTAAGCAGTATGAACAAAGAATTGAACTGCTACTAAATGAAACAAACACTGAGTTTGCAAATGTATTTACTGAGATTAATAAAAAGTTAAGGTTTAATAATCCTCTTGCATTTATAAAAAATAGTGCTTGTGGGCAATGTAGGTTTTCTATAGATCAAATGACTCTTAATGAGATAGAACAACACTTTTTATTACAAACTTGTGAAGGGTGTGGAAGAATTTTAGTCCCACACCTTAATCTGCGATAGAGAGTTTAGCACCTTCTATTGATTTACTTTTACCAAAACCTTGGAACCAGCTAATTGTATTATCGTAAAATAAATATGCTGATGGGATAAAGAATAAAGTAATAAATGTTGCAAAAAGTAATCCATAAGCAAAACTTAGGGCCATGGGACGCAGGAACGGATCTCCGCCCGGTGCATGTGCAACAGGTAACAGTCCTGCCACCGTTGTAAAAGTAGTTAATAAGACAGGGCGCAATCTTGAAATGCAGGCATTCTTAATTGCTTCAAGTATATTATCAGTATTTTCTCGTTCAATATTAATAAAATTAACTAATACAATAGAATCATTAACAACAACTCCAATAAGTCCGACAACTCCCATTAGTGCCATAAAACCTAAAGCAAGTCCAAATGCTTTAAAGCTATAAACTACTCCGATCATCCCTAATGGAATTGCGAGCATAATTACAATTGGCTGTCCCAAGCTGCCAAACATGGCCACAAGGATTAGGAAAATACAAAACATTGAGATTAATCCTGATTTTGCTAACCTCATTATTGATTCATTGGTGTCTTCATTTTCACCACCAAAACTTGCATTCACTTTTGGAAACTTAAGTAAAATTTGATTCACTTTCGGTGTTATCAATTCAACGACTGCTTTGGGGGTTTGTTTAGCTTTATCAATTGAAGCTGTTATGGAGAAAATTCTCTTTGTATTTAGTCTTCGAATCACAAATGCACCTGGAACAGTTTTAAAACTTGCCACTTGGCCTACTAAAATCTTTTGGCCTTTATTATTTAAAACGGAAAGTGATTCCATATACTCTTGGGTTTTTACTATTTCTTTGTCCAGTTGGACAATAATATCAATATCTTCATCTGACTCCCTAAGTTTAGTTGCAGGATCATTAGCAAAAGCTTGTCTTAAGGCATATGCAATCGATTGAGTTGTTACTCCAAGCTTTTTAGCAGTTTTATTATTAACACTAACTATTATTTGTGGCTTTCCTTCTTCATAGTCAATTTCAGTACTAGTTACTCCGTCAACGGCCTTTAGCATTTCTTCTGCTTTTATAGATGACTGTTTAAGTTGATCAATACTAGTTGATGTTAATTCGATTTCAACTGCTTTTCCTTTTGGAGGCCCTCCTTGAACTTTTTTGATTATTACTTTGTAGTCTGGAACAAGTAACTCTGATTGCTTAATAAGGGCAGCAATAATCTCATCAGTAGTTCTCTCTCTTTCATTCGGAGGTGTTAAGTAAAGAACAACAGATGAATAATGAGACCCTTTTTTAGTACTATGTTGTCCGATCATCGTACCGACGTTTGCTCTTAATTGAACTAGTTCTGTTTTGTCTAATTTCATTGCCAGTTCTTCTAATTTTTTTGTTGCAGCATCTGTTTGAGAAAATGGAACTCCAACCTTTCCCTTAATTTGCATAAAGACAATTCTGACGTCATCTCCAGGAAAAAGTTCAAATCTCATATTCTTTGCAACCCATGTCGTCCCTAAGAATAGAACGAAAAATGAGATCAGAAATATAATATAATGATTAATAACTTTTGTTAAAGTTGCAGAATAAATCTTCTTAATTGTTTGAAACCATTTCCTGTCGGTTTTCCGCTTGGGAAGTCGACAGAAATCACTTAGATGTGATGGAAGAATAAAAAAGCACTCAACCCAGGAAACAATCAAGCAAATTAAAACTACGGCCGGAACTTGCCATAGGAACTTGCCCATTATCCCACCCATGAAAAATAGGGACCCAAAAGCAACAATTGTAGTTAAAATCGTTGCCGTTACAGGCTTAATTGTTTCAATGGCCGCCAATCTTGCAGCATCAAACGGTTTCATTCCTTTTTCTAGTTTTTGATAGAAATGTTCTGATACAATAATTGAATCATCCACGAGCATTCCTAACACTAAAATTAGAGCAAACATGCTAATCAAATTTATCGTCAGGCCAAAAGCATCCATAATTATAAATGATGCCATGAAGGCAATGGGGGCACCCATCGATGTTACAAATGACGTACTTTTATTTAAAAAGAAAAGTAAACAAACAAAAACTAATACGATACCAAGTAATCCATTTCTTTTTAAAATATTGAGTCGACGCTTAACATAAAAAGCAAGCTCATCAGTATATCTAAATTGTAATTTTGAGTTATTTGTTTTTTTAACAAAGTCTTCGGTGATATTTTTCACTAACTTTGTCGTTTTAATAATATCTGAATTTTCTTTACTCGTTACTTGTAAGAAGATTGCTCTTTGTCCGTTAGAGCGTTGGAGTTGAATATTACGTGGATATGTTCTTACTACTTTTGCAATATCTCCAACTCTGACATTAAATCCTGAGTAGTTCGATCTTACGATTAAATTATTAATCTCATTTATTGTCTCTAACTCTGATTCAGTTCTTATTAAAATATCCCCTGAGTTTGTTTCAATTTTGCCTGCAGAAAGGTTGATACTTCTTTGTTTTACTGAATTTGTTACTTCCGAGAGAGTCATGTCATATTTTTTTAATTTCTCAGGATCCACTGAAATTTTTATTTCATCTTTTTGGTAACCCTCAAGTTTTGCCTTAGCGATACTAGTATTTTCTTCTAATCTATCTCGTAACTCTTTTGAATAAATCCTTAGTTGATTATAATCAACTCCAAATAGAGAAACCTTCATGATTGATTGGCTTCTATTTCTCAGTGATTTCACTTTAGGGACAGTGGCCTCTTCAGGTAAGTCGCTAACGGAGCTGACTGCATTCTTAACGTCATCTAGTACTTCTTGTAAATTTTCTCCTGCTTCCAAAGTTAAATAAATGATGGACGTACCTTCAGCTGACATGGCATTCATTTTTTTGATACCATCAACTGACTTTAACTCTCTTTCAATTCCGATGGTTACAAGTTTCTCTACGTCTTCAGCTGTTGTTCCTGGATACTGAGTTGTTACTAAAATGACATCAAACTCAACTTTTGGAAACATTTCTTTCTTAAGTTGATATGCTGTGATAAGGCCAACAACGATGATCATTACTGTTACTAAATTAACTAGCAGTGATTTTTTTATAAAATATTCAATCAGATATTTCACTAAGGATGCTCCAATAGAAAGTTATTTAAACTATCAAATATATTTGCAGCACTGGCCTCACTTATTTGTTTTACGAGCAAGTAACTTAGAAATTGTTTTTCCGTAATAATTAATCCTTCTTCTGCTCTTATCACTTGATCTAATGGAACTTTCCCTAGTCGAAACAACTTATTATATTCATTTAGGACTTGCTCTGAGAAACTTAATCTTCTTCTAGCGGATTCTATTTTATTTTCTAATTGTGTAATATTTTTCTGTAATGTAATCCATGAATTTTTTAAGTTTTTCATAGTTGAAGTTTTTTTATACTCAGTCAGAATTTTATTTTGTTTAACTTTTTCTAGTGCAACTTTCTGTGCTGTTTTTTCTAACGGCCATAAGAGTGAGACCGCTACTGTGATTTCATTTTCATTTGAAGAAGCAATATTTCCATTTGTTAATACATTACTACCTTGAGTGTCGTAATTATTAGTTTTATAATCTAAAGATAATTTTAAATCAGGTTTCATCGATCTTATTATTTTTTTCTGAGATAGGTCTAACAGAGAGTTTTGTTGCTCAACTAATTTAATATTATGTTGAGCATTCCAATCAAAATGTTTTGGTGCTGTAAATTTAACTAAATTAGATTCTATCTCTGAAATCTCTTCTGACTTTACTTCTCTATGTAATAAAAGAGAAAGTTCTTTCAAGCTATTTTCTAATTCAATATTGCTTCCATGGAGCTGTTCTTTTTGTAGGACTTCAGCTGACTTTGCTTGAAGCAAGTCCACCTTGAGGCTAATTCCATCATTATATCTTTGCTTAATTAATAACTTTCTTTTTTGAGATCTGGCGTAAGCTTTTTCTTGAAGGAAAATAAATGATTTTTTCAAAGATGCTGCTAGGTATTTACGGTACAAGTCAATCAGTGCATAATTTTTACTATTATCGTTAATTATTTGTTTTAGTTCTACTTCTGTATTTGCTAATTCAATATCAATTTTATGACTAAGTCCAAACAGGTTAATTCCTAAATCTTGACTGTAAGAGATACCTTGTTCAAATTCATAATCTAGCTCACTACCTCCAAATGCAGTTGAGTCTTCTGCATCTCGAGAGTTCCTCGTAAAAGAGTTACTAATTGAAAATGCTCCTCCCCAGGAGGTTTCACGACTAATATTTACACTTAAGTTTGAATGTTGACCGGCCGCAAAGTTAAAGCTAGATGATGAACCTAGTTCATTATTATTATTATAAGCTGAGATATTGGTATACCAATCAAATTTATTAATTACTCCATCTTGATCTAGCTTTTTAAGATTAACAGATAAGCTATTTTCTTTGATCGTTTGATTATTTATGAGAAAGTCTTTCATTAAGTTAGAAAAGCTTGCTTCTGAATGATTGATCGAAACTGTAATTAAGAAAATAAGTGGTATTACTCTGTACAAAATATTTGCCTTGTTTTTATTAATAACGTGATTTTTCTAACATAGAAAAATAAATTTGACTATTTGAATTACGTATTGCATTAATACTTTACCAAGAAGGGAATGAAATCGCTGGTATCTTTATGGTACGAGAGGAAAGTCCGGACACCAAATGGCAGCATAGCGGGTAACGCCCGTCCATCGTGAGGTGAGGACAAGTGCAACAGAAAGTATGTACAGGAAATAAAATTTATTTTGTTTTGCTGTAGTGAAACCAGGTAAACTCTATGCGGTGCAAGCCCAAATAGGCCTATGCTTTAAAACGGCCAGTTTGAATAGGCGGGTAGGGTGCATGAGAATATGAGTAATTGTATTCCTAGATAAATGATTTCTTAATACAGAATCCGGCTTATTCCTTTCTTGGTTTTAATTTTTTCTAAAAAAGCATCCGGTAGACTCTTTATTTCTTCTCGAGGCATTTAGAACATAAATTCCCACTTCCAAGGCATTTCTAAGTCCAATTAAGCTGTCACGCAGCCTTGCTCCTTTATAAAATACTTCTGTTTGGAGTAATAATTCTCTAAACATGGAGCTTGCTCGATCTAATCGATTTGCTGTTCTGATTAGTCCTACATAATTCCACATTGTTTGCTTTAAAGTTTGCCAATCTTGTTCAATCAGTGCCACATCACTTTCGCCGTTGCAAGTTTCCCAATCTCTTATTTTCTGAGATGGATATCTTTCATCGAGAAGATTATTTTTATCATCTTGCAAAATATCCTCAGCTGCAATATGTCCCCATGTTAAACCTTCCAACAGTGAAGTTGAGGCTAGTCGATTGGCACCATGAAGGCCGTTGCAAGCAACTTCACCTACTGCATATAAGTTTTCCAATGTTGTTTTTCCTTTTAAGTCTGTTTTAACACCACCACATGAATAATGAGCAGATGGAACAACAGGGATTGGATTTTTGGAAATATCAATATTATTTTTAAGACAGTGATTAAAAATTGTTGGAAATCTTTCTTGGATCCAATCTTTATTTTTAGAGCTTATATCTAAATAAGCACATTCGTGTTTACTTTTAATCATTTCTCCCGCAATTCCTCTTGCTACAACATCCCTAGGTGCTAATTCTTTGGCCGGATGATATTCCTGCATAAAACAATTGCCTTTGGAGTTAATTAAAACTCCTCCTTCCCCTCTGACTGCTTCACTGATTAAAAATCGTCGCCCTGAAGAACTATCATAAAACGTTGTGGGATGAAATTGGACAAATTCCATATTGATCAGTTGTGCTCCAGCTCTTCTGGCCATGGCGTGTCCATCACCTCTGGCGCCTTCAGAATTAGAGTGATGTAAATATAAAGCTCCGATTCCACCGGTTGCTAAAATTGTTTTCCTGGCGATAACCTTAATAACATCTTTAGTTTTTTGATTTAATAAATAAGCTCCTACAACTTTATTATCTTCATACCTTTGCTGTAATCCCATTCCATGGTGGAGAGGAGTTAATAAATCAATAGCGGTATGATTCATAATAATTGAAACATTGGGAAATCTTTCTTTATTATTTATATAATTTAATAATGAAACTTGAATTTCTTTTCCTGTAAAATCACCTTGATAAATTATTCTATCTAAGGAATGTGCCGCTTCTCGAGTAAACTTTAGGTTTCCTGAGTTATCTCTAGAAAAATTTGTTTTAACTTTATCCAATAAGATATCTGAAAGAATTTCACCTGATCTCTTGAGTAATATCTTTGCTGCATTTTTATTAGTCGTATAAGAACTAGCGCTATCGATATCGTTAACTAATTTATGATCATTAGGTTCAGAATAAATAATTCCACCTTGGGCATAATAGGTATTAGTTTCATTTGGGTTTTCTTCTTTGGTAACAATCCCAATACTCATCCCAGACTCTGCTAATTTAATGGCAGAAGATAATCCGGAAATTCCTGTTCCAATGATTAAAACATCAAATGAGTACGAGTCCATTACACATGCCTATTGTATTTCATGGAGATATCAACATGTGGGGCATTATAAGTCAGAGCTCCAACACTAATAGCATCAATCCCTGGAATGAGATAAGTTTCAATATTACTTAAATTAATTCCACCTGATAATTCAAAAGTAACACCATCTTTTTTAAAAGGTATTGACTCTCTTACTTGTTCAGGTGAAAAGTTATCTAACATTATATGAGTAACGCCTAAAGACATTGCTACTTTTAATTCATCAATATTATGAATTTCAACTTCAACTGGAGTATAAAACGAACCTACATTTTTGAAAAAGTTAATTGCTTTTTCAATACCCCCAAAAAATGTTTTATGGTTATCCTTAATCATAAAAGTATCACATTGTGAAAATCGATGATTTCTCCCTCCACCAACGCGAACTGCATATTTTTCAAATGCTCTAAGTCCGGGTGTGGTTTTTCTGGTATCTAAAATTGAAATATTTAATTTCTCTGCTTTGTCGACAAACTGACGTGTAAAAGTTGAAATACTACTCATATGTTGTAATAAGTTTAAAGCAATTCTTTCACCTGTTAATGCTATCGAAAAAGGTAGATCAAAGGAAAGTTCAGGATAGTCCTCTGAAATAAACTCTCTACCCTCCCAGCTTAATAACTTCTGTTGATCTACTTGGTTGTATCCAAGCCATTTAAAGCAAGAGATAAAAGCTGGCATACCTGAAATAAGCATATCTGACTTTAATTTTAGCTTACAATTTACTAAATCAGTGGGTAGTTTATTTAAATAATAAAAATTTTTATACAGGTCATCTTCTTCAAAAAATCTTGCAATTTCTTGTGTGATTGCTTTTTCTGATAGCATGATCTTCCTCCTATTACTCGGTAAACTTATTTACCTTAGTAAAATTGATAAGTTAAGAATAAAAAAAAACACTCCAGTTTTCATATAGTTGGCCGTGAAAAAATTATCTTTTATTTATTTAATTGCAATAATAATGCTTATTTCAGAACTGAAATTACCATACTCTCGTCACAAAAAAAGTACCTTTAAACTACCTTCATTTGCAAGGACAATTGATTCAACTGCTATGAGTTTACTATTAGCGTTTAATACTGGTGAAAAAAAACAAATTCAAAAAAATATCTTAAAAAAATACAAGACATTACAATTGCACCATCTTTTTGTTCCATCAGGGATTCACTTTAGTTCTGTTATGATTTCTTTATTACCTTTTCTTTTTTTTATAAAAAGATTTAATTATTATCTTTTTTTATTAATAAAAACAGCACTATCACTTTCACCATTTTTACTAGATGGTTTTTTTTCTCTCAAGAGAATTGGACTTTTTAAAACAGCTCTTTCTATTATTAGAATTGATCCATTTATTGTATTTCTAATGACTTTTTTTGTTGATTTTCTATTTGGTACTTATCAATATTCACATGTAAGTTTTATTTATAGTTTTTTATTCCTTGGGATTATCATGTCTTCTAACAAATCAAATATACACTGGTTGCCATTTAATTTGTTGGGGGGGCAAATCATCATTGCTTCTTTAACATTTAAATCTTTAACCATTGCAGGTTTTTTATTTTCTTTTATCTTAACTTCAATTTTCAGTTTTCTTTTTCCCGTATTCTTTTTTTGTTTTTGGTTAGGGAAGATCTATTTTTTTTCCCCTGTCTTAAGCTTGGTTAATTTTTATGACCAATTCGTATTACTTTGTGCGAACATCAGTTTATTTATTGGAAGTTACCAGCCAAGCTTATGGTTACTACTTCCAATTATTATTTTGAATTTTTCTATCTTCAAAAGTAAAAAAATATTAATTTTCATTTTAATCTTTCTGCATTCTTCACCCATACTCAATTTACCTAGAACCTCTTTCATTCAGGGAAAAAGCATGCATACATTTATGCCAAGGGAGGAACATATAAACATTGATTATATAAAGCGTACTAGACGAGGTTATAAAGTCGTATATGACAATGGAAGAAGGTGTTTAGTTAAAATTTACATTCACTCTTATTCAAGAAGTTGTAAATTTATTAAAAGCAAGTCTTACCTTTAATACTTTAGTAATGCTAATGCTTCATTATAAACATCATCAATTTGGGGTAAAATATAATCTTCAGACTGAGGACAGTAAGGAGTATGAGAATCTTTAGCTGTTACTCTTTTGATTGGTGCATCTAATGATTCAAAACATTCCTCATTAATTCTGGCCGCAATTTCTCCTGCAAATCCTGAAGTTTTAATTTCTTCATGGGCAATCAAAATCCGATTAGTTTTACTTAGTGATATTTTAATTGAATCCATGTCAAATGGAGCTAGAGTTCTTAGATCAATAACCTCAACACTAAACCCATCTTGTTCTAATTTCTTAGCTGCTTCAATTGATTTTTGAACTAATGCTCCCCATGTAACTATTGTTAAATCGCTACCGACACGAACAATTTTTGCTTTCCCGAATGGAATCATGAATTCATTACCTGGGTATGGAGCTCTATTGTAACCTTGATAATAAAGGTGTTTGTGTTCTAAAAATAAAACTGGATCATCGCCTTTAATGGCCGTTCTCAATAATCCTGCGGCGTCTTCTGCGTTTGAAGGCATGGCGACCTTGATTCCTGGGATATGAGTAAAAAATGATTCTCCACTTTGAGAATGAAAGATAGCCCCACCTCTTAAGTATCCTCCACTTGGAACTCTGATTACCATTGGACATTTATAATCACCACCTGATCGATACCTCATTGTGGCCATTTCATTTTTTAGTTGCATGTATGCTGTCCAAATATAATCAAAAAATTGAATCTCTACAATGGGCCTAAGTCCTCTAATTGCCATTCCAATTGCTCTTCCAATGATATTTGCTTCTGCTAAGTGTGAATTAAAAACTTGATTTTCAACACCAGCTTTTTGCACACCAGTTGTAACTTTAAATACTCCCCCCTTACCTTTAAGGCCGTCCTCTAATAGTTCATCATAGTTACTTAGGTCAGCAACATCTTCTCCAAAAACTACTGCTAAGGGATTTTGTTGTATTTCTTGTTTTAGGACTCTATTAATTGCTCCGGCCATAGGAACTTGTTCATCTGAATTTGGTTTTGGTTTAAGGTTTAATTCATCTGATTCCATATTAAATTCATCTGAGTATAGGTGGTCTAATGATTTTTCTTGTTCCGGCCATGGGGTTTCAATTGCTTTCCCCATTGCTTCTTTTGCTTCTATCCCTGCATCCTCAAGAAATTTTTCAGCTTCTTTCTTTGTTATGATTCCAGCTTCAATTAATGTTTTAGGATAAGAATAAAAGATATCATTTTCTTTTTCTGTATTAAGTTCTTCTTGTGACCGATACATTGAGTGATCGTCGGACAATGAATGAGAATAAGGTCTGGTTACGTGGGCATGAATTAATACCGGGCCTTTTTTTTCTCTAATTCTTTTTGCTGCTTGAGAAACGACGGCATAACTTTCTATAGGACAATTACCGTCAACTTCATAAACTTTTAGTCCTGGTACTTCTTTTAATGTTTTTGAAATCGACCCTCCGGGAGTTTGATCTTTGACTGGAACTGAAATAGCGTATCCATTATCTTCAATTACATACATTACTGGTAATTTTTTTACGCTTGCTGTTAGTAGACTTTCCCAAAATTCACCTTGAGAAGTTGTTCCTTCTCCGGAGGAGACATAAACAATTTCATCGTGATTATAAGAAATATCTTTTTGATATTTTCCAATATTTTCTAATTGAACTAAATATTCACCGGCCTCTGCAATTCCACAAGCATGTAAAAATTGTGTTCCAGTGCAAGAAGACTGACTGATAATATTTAACTTTTTATTTCCCCAGTGTGCTGGCATTTGCCGACCTGCAGATGCGGTATCCCCGCTATTTCCATTTGCTTGGCACATCATTTCATAGGGTGTTACTCCAAGTCCTAAGCACAAAGCTCTGCCACGATAGTAAGGTAAAAAATAATCATAGCTAGGTTTTAAGATTGAGGAAATGACTGTTTGAATTCCTTCATGTCCTGCACCTGAGATTTGAAAAAACGCTTTATTTTGTTTTTTCATCGCAATTTCAGCATCATCAACTTTTCGTGCAAGGTATATATTTTTGAGAAATGCTGTTAATTGTCTTTTCGATAATCCATATTGTTTAGCAAGTTTTAATTTTTTATCATACTTAGTCATTCTTTTTACCATTTTTTCATTATCTATTTGTGACTCAATTTCTTTACCCATCATTATTATACCTTTATTCAGACCAATAAGTTTTATGAATTCAGGAGTTTACCTTTGCTTTTTAAGTTGTGATCGTATTGAGAAAAGATTACCTAAAGATAATCATAATGTCTAAGATAACGCTGGTCGGCAAATTTATAGACCTGTAGAAAAGCTAAATATAAAGCGTCTATCTTGTTCTCCTTGAAATTCATTTGATGTTGTATCAAGGGCATAAGTAGAAACATCTATTTCAAAGTTTTTAGATTTAACTCCGGCACCTGCTGTACCAAATCCATCTCCGTAACCAAATCTAATAAATAAAATTCTATAAATATCAAATTCTACTCCAAGCATCGATTTTCTTCTTGAGTTTACTTCTGGGTGAGCATTGTTAATATCTTTAAGATTTGCTTCTATATGCATCCGAATCCCTCTTGAGATATGAGGAGCTATTGATATTCCGGCAGTAATACTTTTCCTAATCTTTGTAGGGGGTCCTACACCCTCGGAACTAAAGTCTTGATCAAAAGCATTATGAATGCTTGCTGCAATTGTCGGTAATCCGGCCCAGGGTAAAGTAACTTTTAGTCCTCCATTCACGATGACTCCTGAGCCTCGGTTAAATTCATCATTTCCTACTTCTATGGCCGTATCCTTATCTACATCTTTAATCATTTCTTGTCTCATGAGATAAAACCCAGCGGCACCTATCTTAATAACTCCACCAAAAAGAGAAAGGTTTAATCCTAAGTATGGCCCTTGATCTCTTCTATTTGCAAATTCAAACTTAGCTCCGGTTTCAGTACCTAGTGTTGCCCTGGTGCTAGTAGAGAAAAGATATCCCATACTAAAGTATCTAGTTGTAAAATTTGGCAAGAAACTTAGTCTCGAATGGGTTAATAATCCTGGACTTTCTAACATTAATTTTCGTAATCCTTCTACATCTAAACTGCTTGTAAATTTATCTGTAAATTCACTTAACTCGCCACTAGTACTTAATCCGGCCCAGTCTTGGTTAAATTCAACTTGAAAATTTGCTAAATGAAAATGGGGATATCTTACAGTTCCAAGCCCTGCGGGATTATAGAGAACTGAAGTAGCATCATCTACTTTACAAATAAAAGCATTTCCCATGGCAAGTGCTCTACCTGAAGGAGCTAGCTCTGGATAGGTGGCGTCTTCAAAACTAAGTAATGCCCATGCATTAGTACAAAAAAGATTTATAATAAATAGATTGAATACAATTTTTTTGCTTATTCTCTTCACTAAATCATTATAATCGATTAGAAAAATAAAGGAAATAGGAGCATCTTTTTCTTATTAATACCTTGATTTTCTGCCAGGAAAACGATGAGATACATTACCTAGATAAGGACCTTTTAACATTTTTATTGATTCCAACCTATTTTCGGCAAGTAAGTCTGTCGCTTGGTAAACTGGTATATCTTTTTCTTTAGAAACCTTAAAGATTCTCAGTGTTGTATCATAAATAGTATCTACCATTCTTCTCGACTTATCATCTGACCAACCTTCGAACTCAATACTTACATTCATTAATCCACCAGCATTAATTAAGTAATCAGGAGCATAGAGAATTCCTTTATCTTTTAATATTTCACCATGTCTTGGTTCTGCTAATTGATTATTTGCTCCACCTGAAACAATTTTGCATTTTAAGCGATCAATAGTGGAGTCATTAACAGTTGCTCCTAGAGCACATGGAGCATAGATATCACAATCAACGTCATAAATTTCCTCTAAATTAACAAACTCAGCACTTGGTGATACTTCTTTAAATCTCTTAACATTTGCTTCATTCATATCTGAGAAGAATATTTTTGCGCCATTTTGAGTTAAGATTTCTCCTAGATGAAAACCTACCGAACCAACCCCTTGTAGAGCAACGGTTTTTCCTTTGACTGATCTATCACCATACACGGTTGCGCAACTGGCTTCCATTCCTCTAAATACACCTAAAGCAGTATATGGAGAGGGATTTCCAGAACCTCCATGAGTTTTTGCAACACCACAAACATTACTTGTTTCGGTATAAATATGTTCGATATCAGCAACACCCATATTTACATCTTCAGCTGTTATATAACGTCCATTTAAAGATTCAATAAATCTACCATACGATCGAAATAATGCTTCTGATTTATCAGTACTTGGGTCGCCAATAATAACTCCCTTTCCACCACCTAAATTAAGTCCTGAAATTGCTGCTTTATATGTCATCCCTTTAGAAAGTCTTAAAACATCAGTTAAGGCATCTTCTTCTGATTTATACGGCCACATTCTAGTCCCACCTAAGGCAGGCCCTAAAATTGTATTATGAATTGCAATGATTGCTTTAAGTCCGCATGAGGTATCACTAAAAAAAACAACTTGTTCATGTCCCATTGAATAAAGAGTCTCAAAACTAACCATATTTACTCCCAATTAAAATTTTTAATGATAATCACTTGAATTTAATAAGAAAATTTTCTTTAGTTAAACATTTGATCTATCCGGCCAACTATAATAGCTGTAAGCTAAAAACAGTATACCCACCGTGTCACTACCCTTCTAGGCACTTATTGCGATAATCTCGTCTTATTCTAGCATTGATTTCATCGACGGAGTCTACTGCATGATCCCATGATGTATAAATTTGTTTTTTGGCATTTGCTCGTAAATCTCCAATGGCAAATAGTCCTGAAATACTAGATTCTCCTTTTGAATCTGTTAGAACAAGTCCCCGAGGATCTAAGTTAGCTCCTAGGGATTTTGCTAACTCATTGTAGACAAGAAAGCCTAGTGAAATAAATGAAAAATTAGAATCAATTATTTGGTTACCTTCTAGTTTATATCCAATTAATTCACCTTTATTTTCACCACCTAGTACTTCAATAATTTTTTCTTCTAATATTTTTACAGAATAACAATCCAGTATTTTTTTAGTCTCTTCATCAATTTCAAACTTTTCTCCATTTGTTATTATAGAGATTGAAGGACATTTATATCTTTCATGCAACATGATAGAAGTCCAAGCTGCTCCTGCATTATGTCCGATCACTGTAACATTTTTATTTAAGGTATGATGTCCATCACAGCGTAAACAATAATCAGCGACTTGAGAATTAGCATATCTTAAGATTGGTCTGATAGAACTATTAATTTCTGGTTGAATATCCATAATTCCAGTTGCTAAGACTACATATTTAACTTTGTATAAACGTTCTTTATCGTCTGTTAACTCAAATAAATTATCCTCTAGTTGTTTAATTCCTACAACAGAGCATTTATCAACTTGAACTAAATTATCTTTAAAGTTACTTTCGTTAATCCAATCTAAAGTTTCTTTATTTGGATCTATAATTCCTTTTTGATATTTAGAAAATCCTGGAATATTTTCTACTTTTCTTACCCAAAACTCTCTTGATCTTTTTCTATACTTATTATTACCAGGAAAAAATAAACATTGATCATTATTGAGAACTGCTCTAAGTACGGCCATAACACCTGCCGCTCCACCACCTATGACAGCGATAGGGTAAACGGATTCATTCATAAACTATTCCTTGTAATTATTATGCCTCGTTATCGGCCAGAACATTGTCAACTTCACCATCCTCTTCATCTTGTAACTCTACTGCATCTTTTTTGGAAAAAAGATGTTTTTCACCATCGACGTCTTTGATTTTGACCTGTCTGATTTCATACTCATCAACTTTTTCTAATTCAAATGATAAACCTTCCCATACGATAATTTGTCCATCTTCAGGAAAATTATTTCCAAGCATATCTAATAAAAAACCTGCAATAGTTGAATAATTATCATTGAGTGGAATCTTTATGTCAAACTCATTATATAAGTCGCGAAGTGACATTGTACCTGGAATTAAGATACCTTCCTCTTCAGTTAAAGTTTCACCTTTGTCTTCTTCTGTATCATCATGTTCGTCTATTATTTCACCCAGAATTTCTTCAATAATATCTTCGAGAGTAATAATTCCAACAATAGTTCCTAGCTCGTCTTTAACTAGTGCTAAATGTAATTTTTTTCTATTCATATGTTCAAACAACATATTAATTTTCATATGTTCATAAACAAAAAATGGATCTTTCAAATATTTATCAATGTTAAAATGCTCGCGCTCTCCATTTTGAATAAAAGCAAGATCCTTAACATGTAAAAAACCAACTGTTTCATCTAAGTCACCTACACAAACTGGATAACGAGTATAAGCATCTACTTGAGCGTGGTTAATAATCTCTTCATAAGTCATACTCTTGTTTAAATATTTGACTTTATTTCGAGGAAGCATAATATCTTTTACTTTGATTGCAGGAAATTCTAGAACAGAGTTAATTAATTCAATTTGCTTTGAATCCATTGTCTTTTCTTTTTCTGCTTTACTGATCATATACTCAATATCATCTTTAGTAATAATTCGACCTTGCAAATGTGCAGCATCTCCTAGGACGTTATTGATTATCCAAACAACAATTTTAATAACAGGATAAGTTAAGTAATAAAAAAATTGTAATACTCTAATAACAACAGTTGATAATGACTCAGCGTGAGTTCGCGCAAATGTTTTTGGAATAATTTCACCAAAGATTAAGATAATAAAAGTAGTAACACCAACACTAATACTAATTGCATCATCTTTAAATATTCTTGCAGTAATTGTTGTTGTGAGTGATGCTGCTAGTACGTTGGCAATATTATTACCAACTAGAATTGTGGCAAGTAGTTCGCTAGGTCTTTTAGACATGAAAATCATGGCACTTGCCTTGCGTCCTCCTGAATCAATTATTTGTTTAGCACGATCAATTCCAATGCTAAGTAAAACTGCTTCAGATCCTGAAAAAAATGCAGATGCAATAAAGCACACAAGCAGTGCAATAATTTCAAAGGTTGATAATATCATCTATTAGCATCCTTTTTATGACTTTTTATGATTTTGTTTATTTTTCTGAAGGTAAAGAAACTAGAATAATATTCTTCTGACGGAGGCTCTATCTGCTTGTCCTTTGTTTAGTTAATAATTCTAAAAGAATTACTTTATGAAGATATAAATATCTTCTATTTATCCCTATCATTATAGTACACTGCAGTAAAGTCAATGTCTATTTCGATGTTATTTCGATTAATTAGCTTAATATCTATTATCAGCAAATATTTAATATAACCATAAAAAATTGTCATTTAAGTAATTGTATTCCCTATAACCATTAAATTTAAAGTGACGAATTATATTTAAAAAACTATATCTCAGGAATGAGCTTACCATTTTCAAAGAATTCAATTATTTTTGCACCAATGGAGGGAATAACTAACGTTCCTTACAGAAATGCAATTAATAACCTTTTTCCAGAATGGGATTATTCTTTTACAGATTTTATTCGAGTTCCTTCTGTTGGTTTAATTTCCAAAAATAAAATTAAATCACACCTTGGTAACAATAAAAAAACAGGACTCCAGTTACTTGTTACTAATAATGGAAATATAGAACATACTTGCAATTTAATTAATGAACTTAATATCAAACATATTGATCTCAACTTTGGATGCCCATCTAGAACGGTTAACAAACATGGTGGGGGAGCATATTTATTACAAGATATAAATTCATTAAAAAGTATTGTTAAGAAAATTAGGTCACTCCATCATAATACTCTGACGGCAAAAATAAGAACTGGTTTTCATGATGATAAAAACTTCACTGCTATCTTAAAAATATTAGAAGGGGAGGGAGTGGAAGCAATTACAATTCATGCCAGACTAAGGGATCAATTATATAAAGGAATTGCAGATTGGAAATATATTAAACAAGCAGTGGAAACTGTATCCATTCCAGTAATTGGAAATGGTGATATTTGGAATCAAAGTGATATTACAAAAATTTTTAATGAAACTAAATGCCACTCCGTAATGATTGCGCGTGGAGCAATGAAGACTCCTTGGCTACCTTTATTAGACCCCAACCTCAAAGATCAACAACAGCTTAATCAAATCAGACGTAAAGTATTGCCAAAATACTTTTCTGAACTTTATAACCAATATCATGAACAACAACTTGATGAAGTAAATATTTTAAAAAGATTTAAGGCCGTATCTCGCTATTTATTTGATGACTTTGAAAATGCGGAAGAAGTTAAAAAGACATATATGCGAACAAAAGACCTTAAATACTTCCTTAACTAAAGTATCCTTCACAATAAATCTAACCTCTTAAACAGATAATTAAATTCTTTTATTAAATTACCGATTAGTATAATTACTATGATCAATATCGTACTGACTATCATATTCCTCTTACCGGCCATTAATTATGGACAGGAGAGCTGTGATGGAACTTCTATCATTACAGTAAATGGTGACCATGGAGGGTCTAGTGACCAGTGTGAATTTTATACAGACTTATATAGAACAAGAAGATCCATACGAACTACCCCTAATTGCCGAACAGTAATAGCTCCCACAAATACAACCGACTCAATACTTGGTGGTCACTGCAGAGGTTTAGCACAATATTATACTGAAACAGGAATAGAAGGAACTCAAGCAAACTTTGCATCTCAACTAACACAATCATTACAGAACGGAAATAATACCAGCATTGTATTATTAACGGATCATGGTAGCAAAATTAGTCCTGATGTTGGTCAATCTAGTTGTAATTCCACTGGTTGTACAGTAGCAGGAAGTACTAGAGAAAGCCAAGTGAGTATGGGAAATGACAATATAACAGAATCTGAAATGAGAGATATAATTCTTCAATCAAGAAGAACCCAGGCACAAAGCTTGTGTGGCTGTACAGAGGAGAATATTGATAACTGTGATTGTGAGATGCCACCACTTATTATGAATTTTGACCATTGCTATAGTGGAGGCATGCAAAATGCTTTTTTCCAAGACGGCAAACCGATTGAAAATGTTTGTGGAATTAGTGCCGCTTCTCCTGAAGAGCTTTCTTACTCTCACGAAAATATTGCCAAATCACTTAATGAATTAAGTTTAGGTGTAAATGGCAGTTATCGTGCAAACTATAGAAAATACGATACCAATAATGATCGTAAAATATCGCTGGCGGAATTAAGTGACTATCACTCAAAAAAGGCAATAACATCTTTACCAATCAGAACATCACAAAAATTCCTGCTTGATTATTTTAATGATACCCATGGAGACTTCAGTGGTCTGACTGTAGGATCGGAAGTATTAGATAACGAAAGGTATCGTTGCTATGAAGAGGACCAGACAGAAAGATACCAAAGTATCGCCAGTGTAATTGCTGATACTAATTTTAAACAAGAATCAGAACAATTAAATAATAGAATTACTTCACTTGCGAGACGACTAGGTATAGATGTTACAGATCAAAACTTACTTACTTCATTAGATGCAGTTAGCAATCAAGCAAATGATGTAAATCAGCTTCAACAAAATCTCAGATCTATTGTTGATAGCGCAATAGTTGAAACTAAACAACAACTAGCTGATGGGCCATTTCAAGATATTACTAATATTAATAATCAACTTAATGATAATTACTCCGCTCTAGAAGATAGTAAAAATGAAATATGCAATCTACCCCAATTTAAACCTACTTGCGACGATATAAGTGCAAAAGAAGAAGAGATTGAAGAAGGAATGAATTCAGATAATATTTCAGAGGAAGAAGAAGATGAACTTCACACAAGATTAGCAAGAGAATTGGAAAGAAGAGACGAAATATTTGAAAGTATAAATCAAAACCCGGAAGGATGTGTTGATCAAGCAGTATGCGAACAATATGCAGAAATCAAAAGGATTGGTAATAATTTAGAGGAACGACATACAGCAATCTTAGAGGAAATGGAACAAAACAAAGAAGGCCGATCTATTGCGGTTAGAAGCATTTTAAAAAATATGACAAATAACTTAAAAGAAGATACAACAGCTGATTCCACCCAAGGAATCAAGCAATGCATCGAAAGATTTGAAAATAATCATTTAAATAACGAATCTTCTACTATTACAGAGGAAGAGGTTAATAAGTTCTCTGATCTCTATGATGTTGAAGAGTTAATAGACAATAATATACCTCAAATAAAAAGATGCTTTAGTTCTTATTCAAATATAAAAGAAGATTTGAACGAAACAAGAAAGCTCGACCAAATGTTAAAAACTTCCATGGCAAAAAAACATATGTTAGAAAACATGGATACAGAACGATTGGAAGACTATAACAAAATATTAAAATGTGAACAAACTGAACTTTTTAGTTACTAATAAAGGTCATAACAATGAGAATTTCATTAATTACTCTAGTATTTATATCTCGTTTGTTACTTGCTAATGATTATCATGGCCCTCTCGCTGCTGGAATTGAAAAGTTTACTTGCGGTGAATACACTGTCAAGGGACAGCTTATTCAAAAAGACCTTAGACCTACACAAAAAAAATACCAAAGAAAGAAATATTTTATAAAACTTTACCCGAAAACCACTCGGGAATTTTTAGTGCCAATTACAGGAAAAAATCTATCAATTTATCATATGAAAAATGACCCTATAAATATATCAATCACTGCAACAGTAACAAAAGAAGGCAAAGGGCCTAGAGCAAAGCTGAAATTAAAAAAATTTAATAAAGTCGTTACCGAGGATGATGTTATGAAATTCTCTGTCAGAAAGATAAAAAGTCAAAAGTGTGAAGTTTAAAAAAGCATACAGTCATTTATATTCGAAAAAACCTTTCTCTCACTAGATACTCTTTTGAAAAAAAATAGATCGACTCAAAAGATAACGATCCTACAATTGATAAAACAAAATAACCCTTACTTGTGATTAATGACAATATAAATGAAAATAACAATGGAGAAATTGTTCGAATTAAATACTTAGGGGCCCACTGAGATAATAATTGTTTAAGGTAATTATTAATAGTTATTACAAATCTCAAAAATGAGAACCTATATCTACCTTCAGAGGATCTTTCTTCTACCCCAGGAGTAACTATCACCATATTCCATGAAAACCCTAATGTAACAAAAAGGGTATTCATAATATCTAGTTTAAGTACCCAAGAAATAAGTAAAAAAGACATTAAGGGTATTATGCTGACAATATAATGATTTTTTCTTGTATAGTATCTCAAAAAGCACAATCCTCTTTTTGACTGAATCTTATATTTGGCAATTGAATACTGGCCGGTGATTTCAGAATCATATCTAATACTTTTATAAAATCATCATTATTATCTTTCTTAAATTCTAGTTGAGTTTCAGCATTTTCTTGAATTTGATCAGGTAGTAAATTGGTAAATTTAACTCCTAAATCTTTCCATTCTTCCTTACATGAAGAAATTAAACCTTCAAAAGCAAACATTGATGAACAAAAAGCGCCTATGTTTTCTATACCTTTTTGGGATGCAATTGATGAGATAGAAACAATATGAGATCTATCTCTAATTAAAAAAGGTCGAGAATGTTTTAAAATATGAAAAACACCCAAGACATTTGTTCTTAAAAGATTTAAAAAACTTTTTGTAGAGGTTTCAATTATTGGATCCATCTGACAAATACTTGCGTTATTGATAATTAAATCTAAGCTGGTACTATTTTCACGAACAACTTCAAATAAGTCTTCGACTGAAGACTCGTCTCTTAAGTCGCAAATAACATCTACAAAATACCCATGTGAAATATTTGCACCAGTTAAGCTTGCACCAATTACAATATATCCTTCATCTAATAAATAGTGTGTTACTTGCTCTCCTAGTGATGAAGAGCAACCAGTGATAAGAGCTATTTTTTTATCATTCACATCTTTTCCTTATGTATTTATTTTAAATACGAAAAAAACGGACGTCAAAAAAAATAATACTATACTATCTTGCTACGCCAACTGCTCTCATTTCTCTGATGACTGTAACTCTAATTGTTCCTGGATACGACATTTCATCTTCAATTTTTTTAGCAATATCTCTTGAGAGAATAACCGACTCCTCATCAGAAACTTGATCGTGCTCCACGAAAACCCTGACTTCTCTACCACCAGAAATTGCATAACTTTTTGAAACTCCATCAAATCCATTAACAATGTCCTCAATATCACTCAATCTGGAAATATATGATTCCATCATTGCTTTTCTCGCTCCCGGCCTGGCACCTGATAATGCATCTGATGCTGCTACTAAGTGAGCTAGTACTGTATTTGGTTTTTCGTCATCATGGTGAGCTCTAATTGCATGAACTATTTCCTCTGATTCTCCATATTTTTTAGCAAAAGCAGCACCAATCAGAGCGTGAGAACCCTCTGCTGAAGCATCAATCACTTTACCAATATCGTGAAGTAATCCTGCCCTTCTCGCTTGTTTTACATTTAAGCCTAATTCTGATGCCATTGTTCCACATATAATTGCAGTTTCTAAGGCATGCTGATATTGATTTTGAGTATAAGATGTTCTCCAGTTCAATGCACCAACAAGTTTTAAAATTTCAGGGTGGATTCCGTGAACACCAATTTCCATTTGTGCTTTTTCCCCTAGATCTCTTAATCCATGCTCAAGCTCTTGCTTAGACTTATTGTGAAATTCTTCAATCTTTGCTGGATGAATTCTTCCATCGGCAATTAACTTGTGCAGTGTTTGTCTCGCAATTTCTTTTCTTACAACATTAAATGAAGAAATAACGACAACTTCAGGTGTGTCATCAATAATTAAATCAACTCCACAAATCTGTTCAAATGCTCTGATATTTCTACCTTCTCTACCTATAAGGCGTCCCTTAACATCATCAGAAGGTATTTCAACTGATCCAATTGTTTTTTCTGCGACATACTCACCGGCAAACCTTTGAATTGCGACACTTACTATCTTTTTAGAATTTTTTTCAGAATCTTCCTTGGCCTCTTCCTCTAATCTTCTAAATTCCTTTGCAAAAGTAACTTTGGCATCTTCCTCCATCTCTTTCATTAAAATACTTTTTGCTTCATCTTTTGTGAGACCACTAATTACGCTTAATTGATTTGAAAGCTCTACTTGCTTCTCTTTATACTTTTCAACTTCTTTAATTACTCTATTTTTATGGTTATCTAAATCCTCTTCGCGTTTATTTATTTCAGACATAGCACGATCTTTTTCACTAATTTTTTGATCTAATATTCCTTCTTTTTTAGAAAGTGCTTTTTCTTGATCTTTTAATTCATCTTTTCTATTTCGAACATATGATTCTGCTTCTTGCTTTTCTTCTTTCGTTATTTCTTTTGCCTCTTTTCTCGCCCTGTACTTAATGTCTGAAGCATCCTGCTTTGCCTTTTCAATAATTTCATCACCTTTTACTTCTCTGCTTCTCAGCTCCGATTTAGCAGCAGAGTTTCTAATTAAGTACCCAACCCCAAAGCCTAATCCTAAAGCAACTATTCCAATAATAATTAATGTTATATTCATTTTTTATCCTTCTTCTTTACAATTAATCATTCCGTTTGGAGTGATTATATAATCTACTCGCTGATCATGACCTTCAGTTGGTAGATTCTCTTTAATTTGCACTTCGTAACATAGTCCTATTCTGATACCAGTGAACTCACTTAAGTATTGATCATAGAACCCTTTTCCTCTACCAAGTCGATTTCCATCTTTTGAAAATGCAATCCCTGGTATTAACAAAATTGATGGAATAACTTCTTGAGAGTTTCCTGGAGGTACTTTTATTTTTGCTCCAAAATCATTTCTTAGCTCAAGGTCAATATACCTTGATTTAAAAAAACTCATCTTTTTGTCTTTAATACCAGGAAAAGCAAATTTATAATCTTTATCCTGGAAATTAAATATCCAATCAATTTCATCGCTCATTGGTGCAAATGCTCCAATAAGATCATGTATGGTTAATGAAAATTCTGACAAAAGTTGGGAGATATTTTTAGAAATGGCATTGTTCCATTTCAATTTTTTATCTTTATCAATTGAACCTAAGTGCAATTGAACTTCCCTTCTTGTACTTTCTTTGGAAAGCGTCATATAACGATCCCATTATTTTAATTTAAAGAAGGAACTATTAGAATATTATGAATTCTTAGAATCAATTTGCTCAACATGTCCTAAAGCATCTTTAGCGACTAGGTTTAGTTGATTAATATTTTCTTGATACTCATGTTCAATTTCTAATTTTTCTTTTGTTATCTTCAAGGCAGTCAGAATTGCTACTTGCCCCTCAGTAATATTAGGTGATTTAGTTCTTACTTCATTGGTTTCGTTGCGCACGTAGTCTACTATCTCTTGAGCAGTTACTGCGCTATCACCTTCTGGTCTTATCTTTAACTTATATCCTAAGACTTCAAATTCTAGTTCTTCTTTAAATTTTTCCATACATGATTAGGTTAAATCAATAGACTGGTTTCGTCAATGCACGGCATTTGTTGATACTAAGTTTTCTGAGTAATCTAGTAATGTTTTTAGGTATTCATCTTGATTAAAAATATCTAGGTCTTCAACACTTTCACCTACTCCAACATATGCAATGGGAACCTGCAGTGTGTCAACAATTCCTACAGCTGATCCTGCTTTTGAGCTACCATCACATTTAGTAAAAATAAGCCCGGTTAAATTTAGCGCACGGTTAAATTCCTCCGCCTGTCTAACAGCATTATTTCCTGTAATTGCATCTATTACGAGTAATACGTGATGGGGAGCTGCTTCGTCTAATTTTGCCAAAACTCTCTTACTTTTAGAGAGTTCATCCATTAACTTTCCTTTAGTATGTAATCTACCTGCTGTATCTAGGATACAATAATCTGCTTTTTCATTAATTGCTTTTTCTAACGCGGAGTAACCAACTCCACTTGGATTACTACCTTCTTTTGCTCTAACCATCTCGGCGCCAGACCTTTCGCACCACACTGCAAGTTGATCCACAGCTGCTGCTCTAAAAGTATCACATGCACCAACTACTACCTTTGCACCTTGATTTGTTAATTTAGTAGCTAACTTGCCAATAGTAGTTGTTTTTCCTGCTCCATTAACACCTACAACCATAATTACTTTTGTTTTATGTGATTGCTTCTTATCAAAATTATAGAGAGAGTGATCTACTTTACTTTGTACTGGCCCCATCTTATCTGTGAAGAAATCAAATATTAATTTTTTAAAATCATTAGCTGAAATAGCTGAATGATTCATATTATTTAGAGAGCTAATTAACTCATCTACCATTCCAGGGCCTAAGTCAGCACCGTAAAGTAGTTCCTCTAGTTCTTCAATTATTTCTGAGTTTTCTTTTGAGCTTGAAAAAATAGAATCTATTTTCCCCCACACTTCATTTCTAGATCTAGATAGTCCATTTTTTAGTCTCTCTGTCCATGAAACTGTTGGGGTTTTAGGTTCTTTAATTCTTTCAGTGCTTTCCTCCTCTATCTCAACTGATTCTTTATCTATCTCAATAGATGGTGATAAGAAAAATAATATCAATGAGCAAAACACTAAGGTTGAAACAGATATAATTCCGGCCAAATCTCCGTAGGTAGGAGGAGTTATAATGCCAAATGATTGATATAATTGACCAAGTACTTCTAAAGTAATATTCATAATGACTAATTCCTATAGTAAAGCTAGAAAGTTTGATATATGACATGTCAAAATCATTCTTGCAAATTAAAATAAGTTTTAAGTATGAATAAACAGCACTTACAATTATTTTCCCTAACTGCAACCATTAGACAATTTTTTGCAAAAGAAAACTTTATAGATGTCTTAACTCCCCCAGCTGTTCAAAACCCAGGTATGGAAACTCATATTCATCCATTTAAAATTTCATCGATGCTTGAACAAAAAAAAGAATCTAATCTATTCTTACATACCTCTCCTGAATTTTGCATGAAAGAACTTTTATCAGAAGGGATGTCGAAAATTTTTACCATTTGTTATTGTTTTCGGGATGAACCTACTTCATTCCAACATCGATCTCAATTTCTAATGCTGGAATGGTATCGAGTAAATGAACATTACTCTAAAATCATGGATGATTGTGAGTTGTTAATTGCTGACTGTTATCAACAAATGGGGAAAGAGTCACCTGTATTTGTACGCAAAACGATTCAAGAAATATTTTTTGAGTTTATAAATATTGATATTTTAAATTTTTTAGAAGTAGATCAAATAAAAAAATTACTAGAAGAAAAGTTTCCTGACGTTCCTCTTCCAAAATCAACTGAAAAAATGGGATGGGATGATTATTATTTTTTATTATTTCTAAATAAAGTTGAACCTCAGCTTAAAAAATATCCTTACCTAATACTTTTTGAATTCCCATATCAATTAGCAGCACTATCAACTATCAAAAAAAATGATTCTCGAGTCTGTGAAAGATTTGAAATTTATATTGATGGTACTGAAATTGCTAATTCATTTAATGAACTATGTGATTTAAATGCTCTTAGGGAAAGATTTAATATTCAAGAAAAGCAAAAACAAAATTTATACCAGTACCAATTACCGACACCAAACGCCTTTTATCAAACAATGGAAAAGGGTTTACCCCAATCTGCTGGAATTGCTCTTGGAATTGAACGATTATTTATGGCCATCACAAAAACGAATAACCCATTTTGGGATTAAAGCTCCATCACCTTATTATAAACTTTGTGAATTTTAATAATAACTTCTGATTTTATATGTTGTACTGGAACTGACTGTGCCCAAGATAAATGCTTTTCCCTGCTTTTATTTAAACGAATTGAATTTGTCCAAACATATGGATATTTTGTTGCTAAATCTCCCGAAAGAACTGCATACCATCTATGCATATCCGTTTTATTTTTTTTGAAAGCATCAATAATTTCTAAAGATCGTTCCGCAATCATTCTTTTCAGGGTATAGAAGTTAAACTGTGAGATTGTATCCTTCTTAATTGTTTGTCCCATATAACCTTCAAGTAAAAATTGAGTTAACTCAATTACTTTATTACTGACCGGCTTTTCATAGTTTTCCATCCGTGCATAATAATTATCTAAGACTAAGGCACGATACACTCCTTCACGTGTTGCATTTTGATTCATAACGTTCATCCATTTTGCTAGGTCATTTTCATTAGGTGACATATTGCGGACAACATTAAATAATTCATTAATAAATAGGTAATTAAAATGTTCTATATCTTCATCTTCCATCTTCTTTAAATTTAGATCTTCTTCATGATCAAAGCCTTCTGTGGAAGTTGCATCTTTAATCACCTTTGGAATTTCAGGTAAAGTTACCGTATCAGGCCTAGCGCCTATTAATTTTGTTTCCCACTCTTCACCCAAGTATTCTAAGACGTAAGGGCGTAATTTTTCGAGGTAAGGCTTCATTTTCTCTTGAAAACTTTCTGCTTGTGCCAAGTTTGTGAACGAACATAATATTATAACGATTGTTAAAAGTTTTAAATTCTTCAATTCTCCCCCAAAATAAGTACTCTTAATATTCTATTATGGACTGACAAAATAAAGAAGTGATAAATTTAGTGGAGATAATCAATCAGACTTGATCATTTTTTTTATTGATGGCCATACCTTTTGCAAACCATCAATTTTTTCACTCAACATAGGTAGGATGACTTTAATCGTTTCAGGATCATAATTAGAGTCATTAATTATTTCTACTCCCTGCTTTAGGCCATGAAGCGATGAATTAACGTCATGAACAATCTCACTCATTTCTTGCTTCATTTTCAACCTTGTTTGATGAAATTTTATAATATGAATTATTTGATAATTTTAATTCTGAAATAGTTTTTCGGACCATAAAATTATTTTTCTTTAAACAATGTTGAACAATTTCATTTTCAACCTGCTTTAAATACTTTTTAAGCCCAATTTCTGAAATTAAATCTAATGCTTTTTGATTAAGGCCATCAGTCATAAAATCATCTGTTTTGCCTGTATTTAAAATATGAATTGGTAAATCATCAATCGTTACTTTACCAGTATGGCTCATTTGCAATATTGAAATTAATTTTTTTAACTCTCTAATATTTCCCGGCCATCGGTAGTTTTCAAACGCTTGAGATACGTCTTCTGAAATTGTTACTCTTCTCATTCCCGTACTTAGAAAATGCTTTACTAAATATCTTAAATCTTTTTTTCTTTCCCGAAGTGGAGCTAAAATAAAATTATGCCCCTCTAAACGATAATATAAATCCTCTCGAAAGATGCCCTCTTTAATGTTTAACTGGAGATTGTCACTGGTAGCGCTAATGATTTTAAAATTTGAATAAACAATTTGATCGCTACCTACAGGAAAAAAAGATTTCTCTTCTATTGCATTTAATAATTTTTGTTGCAAACTTGTCGGCATACTTCCTAATTCATCTAAGAATAAAGTACCTCCATCAGCTAGTTTTAATTTTCCCCATTTGTTTGAAGTAGCTCCTGAAAAAGCACCCTTAATATGCCCAAATAATTCTGACTCCTGTAAATTCTCAGATAATTCGGAACAATTTAAATGCACAAATGGTGCAGCATCACCTAACGTTATCTTATGAATTAACTTTGCTAGTTTTGTTTTCCCTGTTCCCGTTTCTCCTTGAATTAAAATAGTACCTCCGGACAGAGAGCTATTTATAACAGATTTTATTTTTGATAGAAATAATTTGTCATTAGTTATAAATTGCTCAAAAATTATTTTTTCTACAAATTTACTTTCTAATGAGTAAGTGTATCGTTTGAGAACCAGGTTAAGACTGTCAGGAGAGAAAGGCTTTAATAGAAAATCCTTACATCCATAATCATACGACTTATCAATTATGTGATCTTCCTCTACTCCACTGACGACTACAACATAAATCATTCTGGCATTACAAAGTTCGATCAATCCAAGACCGGCCAAATCATCTTCAAGGTTTAAATCAATAAAAGCTAGGTCCATTCTTTCTTGTTGAATAATTTTTTTTGCTTGAATTGAAGAGCTGCAAGAAGTGACATTAATATTTTTTGTTTGAAGGGCATTAACCAATGACATCCTAGAGATTGGATCATCCTCAACAACCAAGACTGAAATATTTTTTAAATTTAACTCCCCCATAAAAAATAAATAAAACTTTTAATCAATTCAAACAACAATTAAGGTTGAAAGTGTAAAAATTCCAAAAGATAAATGCCTGATAAAACAAGTACAGAACCACCAAAAATTGGCGTTTTTTAATTCTACAGTTAACAAAAGAATCCACAAGGCATTGTTTTTAAAGGGCTTGTTAATAATTCTCAACAAAGATTCACTCCTTCCGATAACTTTAGATAGAGGAGTTAGTTTTTTACTAATAAACTAGAGAGCCGATTGATGATGAAGACGTTTATACTATTTTGGAACATAATTCTACTCTTTACAGTTATTGGATGTCTTCCAGATAGTTTAGAGAAATGGAATACATCACCAACTAAAACGGAAACTGTCTTAGAAATTGATCCAACGAAAGAACAAGTCCTGGATGCGAATGGAGATATCTTAAATGTTGATAAAGCAACAGAAGATGAAGACGATGCTCCCACTGAACTTTACTATGACTCCGAAAGTTATGGCTTTCATGTTGGAACCGCAATTACCACTATAACACCAACTATTGTTGGTGCAGATGACGAAGATACCTTTGTTTTTAGTACTTACGATCATATCAATTCAGATCCAGAAAATGGAACAGGCTTTAAATCTATTGAGGAATTAGGTTTAACAATTGATCAATCAACTGGTGTTATTTCGGGTACTCCTACCAAATATGCCTCTGAAGAATTTTTAATCTATGCGTATCACGTGCAATCAGGTAAGTGGTTCAGGTTTCCCATAGAAGACACTACCAGTAGTAGTAACCCTCTGACGATTACAACTGCTCACACGATTGAAGACATTGCATACGTTCAAGATGTTGGAGCAAAATTAATTTTACAATTAGACAGCTCTAATTTTGATGATACCGATGAATTCCTGGAAGTATTTGAAAAGGGAGATAAGATTTCTAATATTGATGGAACTATTGCAACAGTTAATTATGTAAATGAAAATGACTATGAACTTTATATTGAAATTACAGCAAGTTCTGATTATGGTTTTAGGGTTGATGATGAAATTGATGATGCAGAATCTTTTGTAATTCTAGAGTCAACAATTACAGAAGTAACATTTGCTATCGATGCTTCATCTCCAAGCATGTTGCCACTGGAGCCTAAACTTTTTCCAGAAGAAGGACTTGGAGATAACACAGAGGAATTAAATAGTATTAGCTGGGCCGTATCACCTGATCCTCCTAGTGATAATTATTTAGAATTTCATACCGATGATGTTGTCACTTCTACTAGTACATTATCAGAAAATGGAAATTTTGACTTTGATACAACTGGAGTAGAACTAAAGTCAATGGAGTCAACCACTTTTACTGTAGTTGCTAGAAATGCCATCGATGAAACATTTGAAATTAACATTAGAATTAATATTTCAGAACCACCCGCGGCGTTAAGTTATACAAAAAGAGCATTACTAACAGTTGATGATGATAGTTTTTTTAGTATAGGTAAAGCAATTTCATCCAATGAAGTTGGTGGTAGTGGATCGGGACAAGTAATTGATGTCCTCGATACTGACCCACCTGTTATTGCTATTAAAATTGCTCAAGGAGAATTTAAACTTCCAGATGACGATGAAGAAACTTCTAAAATTGATAATGTAGCTTCTTATGAAGCTGAACGAACAACCGTAGAAGAAGTAATTCCCTATTCATTTAGGATTCAATTACCTTATCGTACTAATCCAGGAACAAATGATAAATGCCCAACTGGAAGATTTATTTTTGATAATGATACTCCTCGGTCTATTGGACAAATTACATATCAAGATGATGACCAAATATATATTAGATATATTGTAGGTCAGTTTACTCAATATGAAGTAATTAATTGTGCTGCTGACAATGTTGGATTTAGTGATGTTTTAGATACTAGTAAAGTTTCATTTAGCAATGATGATGCAATCTCAATTTTATTTATCGATCATGCTGACAATGTAGCACTGACAATTTCCAAAAGGGCACTTAATAATGAATTAACAAGTGATGACGATAACGATGGGACAGTTTACGGTATTACAGCAACTAGTGGATCAGACGATATTGAAGATACTGCTGACAGTAATGGTGACGACTTCGCACTAGAACTCTCAGATGACGGCGGAGAAATGCTTCTATTTGGAGATGGAACATTTGCAAAAGTAGCAACAAAGACAGATGACAATAATATCACCCTGGAAATGCAGTATAGACTAAATGGAGATGGTGAAGCAGTACAAAAAAATATTTTCGATGCAGATTTTACTGGGCCTGTTTATTTAGCAGATGGTGCATACTTTGAAAAAGGAATTCCAGTTACTTCCAACGGAACCAATGCCAGCGGAACTGTAATGGCAACAGGAGCAGACAATCTAAATAAAATATATGTTAATATTCATGGCCTTAATTCTTACTCTACAGAAAAAAGATTGTCAGGAACCTTTAACTTAACTTTTGGTGATGGTGTCTTCGCAAACGATGATGAAACTCCCGTTTTTGAAGGTAGCATGAAAAATGATGGTCTTGACAAGAATCTCTTAGAGTTTGAAGTCCTTGATGGCCAATATATTCTTTTTAGCGATAATACATTTTGCCAGTATGATGGAGATAGTATCTCTTTAGATTGTGAAGACTTAAATTATCCTTCAACTCTCAACTCTCAAAATATTTTTGAAATAGAAAACTTAACAGGAACTATTTTCAAGAAAATAGGAGATGAAGATGTTAACTTAAACAATGAGAGTGCTACCGTTACGGGGAATGATGGAGACACAGATTTTGCTTCAGAACTACTTGCTGGGCAAAGAGTAATTATTAGTAGCGGTGTTAATGGTGAAATTCACATTTCTACAGTAAAGGTAGTTAACAGTGATGAAAGTTTAGAGCTGGATATAAGTAATGATTCAGGAGTAGACTTTGAAAATGCAGATATGTATGTTGCTGTAGCCTCAGGTGCACACAATAATAATCCCCAAGGTATTGCCTTTGAACTTTCAGGTCAAATGAACCTTACGTATAATAGCGATACTGTTATTGGAGAAAACACAAAGTTTAAATCTCAATTAAGTGTTGGGCAATATATTCATTTTAACACTGATGGAATTCCACTGACTGGATCAGTAAGTTCTACTTCGGGTATTTTATCTGGAGTAGGGACTAAGTTTATAGACGAACTACAAAATGGGGCACAAGTATGTTTTCAACCTAACTCAACAAATACTGGAAGCTTACCTCTTATTTATGGCGAAATTGACGTCACTGGTTTGACTGACACAGCAACAACAGTTCCCTTAACCGGAGACGACTTCACGGGTAAAGTTCTCCGCCCTTGCCCTGTTATTTTAGAAGTTGACAGCATTGAAAGTGATACTGAACTAACTCTAACTGCTAATTACGGTGGTATTAACTTTACAGGGGTCACTGCAAGTTTATTTACAGATAAAGACAACCTAACCATACAGAATACAACTGATACAAAAGTAATTTTTTTTCAAGACTCTCTGAATATCGACTACAACCTGAAAGGACAAAAAGTTTTATTTGCTAATGATGACGATGATGCCGTACACGAGATATTTGAATTTTTCAACTCCGGATTGACTTATGCAACAGTCAAGAAAAATCATGTTGATGGGGAAGGACTAGACTTTAATGTTGATGTCACTGTTGCTGATGATATACAGAAAAGTATATACATCCCAAACGACAACCAAAACCAAATATTAAGTGTTGCGTTTGATAACTCATTTATAATTGAGCGAGGAAAGAGTACAGTCATTAACCCTGATACTTATAAAGGTGATAATTTATTTTATACAATTTCACCTAAGCTACCTGACGGATTAGAAATTGATAATAAAACTGGATTTATTACAGGAAGCCCAACTGAGCCTTCTATTCGCTCAAGATATGTAATTCGAGCAGCAAATGCAATTAATTACGTAGACCACTCTATATTCATAAAAGTTTACGATAGCATTTCTATTACAAATACAACAGAGAATGCACCCTCCTACATTATGCATAAAGAAGGAATAGATAATAATCTCACTAATTGCAGTATCTCTGATGATCAAATTAATTCTGGAAATAGAATGGCAAAACAAGCGACTTGCATTTTAAATGCGGGAGAACTTGATTTATTCTACTCTGGAATACAAATGGATTTAAGTGTAGGGCCTGGAATGTGTGAATGGACTTCTTTTAGGCCATACGCATATTATCATTGGAGATATGACCCTACTCCAGGGACTGTCATTTATGTCAACACCTATGAAGATACATGTATTAATTGTGGTACAGAAACTTGCACAAGCTTGCGCCAACTGGACCCTGACAGTGCTTATTGTCAGTCTGATTATTCAAATCTAGGTGATGATACAAATCACTTCCCTAATTGTGATGATGGTTCCTATACTTTAATCACAACTAATTATGCCGACGAGGCAGATGATGGAGACTGTGTTGCTGAGGCACCATCTGAAACTAATGTTGACTGTGGTGGATCAAGGGTAAGTTGCATGGATGGTGGAGTTAAAGATATCGGACTTGAAGATAACTCTATTAGTGCTGGGATTGACTCTATTATTTTCCCATCTAGTTATGGATTAAATACTGAATCAGATGGTTCGGGAGATTGTAGTAGTTCGGGATGCAGCTGGCAATTTAGTGACCCATTTTCACAAGGTCTTCACACCAATATGAGACTTAGTAATTATTCAAATATAAATACTTGTGGAAGTGATAATCCTTACCGCTACGAAACCCAAAGCGTTGAGCGCTACTCAAGAGATAGTTACTCAAGCCAGCATCCATTTTCAAGCAACTCTCCATTTTATACATTTACATGTATGGACTCCGCTTATGACGTTATTGCAAAAATTAATATTATCGTTAAAGACTGGGATCGCGAGTTTGACTATATGAAAGACTTGGATAGGTATTTTAATCATGAATACACTAGTAACTCATTAGGGGATTCCCGTTCAAATATATACATGGACAACAATAACTCTGATGAATTTTCAGATCCATGGAATGATAAATCAGACTGGGATGATTACTGGTATAATGCTGATAGTAGTGATCGATGGGATTCAGCAAGCACAGACACTTGGTTTTTTAGAAATAGTGGAAGTACTAATACCCATATTATCGAAGAAATTGAAACGGTGACTGGCGCTGATGGCGCTGTGACTATTAACGCTACAAACCCTAGGGAAATTAATATTACTGATGGTGATGGTGATGAGAGTAATGACTTTTCTCTAAAAATTGAAACTGGTCAAACTATTGAAGTTGACGGTCAGCAAAGAATGGTAATATCAGTTGGTAATGATACCTTAACTGTTGCAACTCCATTTTACTTTAGTACGACATTAGATATAGAGATCGCAGCAACAGAATATACCGTTTATCGACACAATCCATACCCAATGTCAGGAAGGTAGAACGATTGCACCAATGAGGTCAAATCCTAGTGTTTCATTAATTCTTACTTGAACAATATCTCCAATTTGCACTTCTGAACTTGATAGATCGTTAACAATAACACATCCATCAACATCGGGAGCTTGTTGAGAATGTCTTCCTTTGATTAATAGCTCTGTTTCTTCATGTTCTCCCTCAATGATAACATCCAGGGTTTTTCCAATATAATTTTGATTTTTACTTTCTACAATTTCACTTTGAACTTCAAACAATTTATCAAACCTAAGATCAATAATACTTGGTTCAACTTTCGGTTCCAGCTTGAATGCAGGAGTTCCCTCTTCATCCGAGTATCTAAAAATTCCCAAGTGATCAAATTCTGCCTTTTTTACACCTTCTAAAAGTTTTTGAAAATCTTCATCAGTTTCACCTGGAAACCCCACAATGATTGATGTTCTAATAACAATATCCGGAATTTCAGATTTAAGTTTTGAAACTCTCTCTGTTATTCTATCTCCGGTAATATTTCTATTCATTCTTTTTAAAACTGAATTTGAAAAATGCTGAACGGGCATATCGAGGTAGTGACAAATCTTTTTTGATTGAGATATTTTTTGAATAATTTCATCTGTTAACTCGTCAGGGTAATAATAAAATAATCTAACCCAATTCAGGTCTTCAATTGATTCCATTCCTTCAATTAATGAAAGCAGATTATTTGAATCATCTAAATCAACTCCGTAACTAGAAAGATCTTGGGAAATAATATTTATTTCTTTCACTCCTGTTTCTACAAGTTTCTTTGCTTCAACAACCAGGGATTCAACTGTCCTTGATCTTAACTCCCCTCTCAGAGTTGGAATAATGCAAAAGGTGCAATTTCTATTACATCCTTCTGAAACCTTAAGCCATGCCATGTATGACGGAGAAGTATTTAATCTTGGATCAAACTCAGTGTGAATAAATTTAGGAATTTCCACAAATGATTTTTTTTCTAATTTACCATCCTCTAATGCTACTAATAGTTTATTAATTTTATGGTATTCTCCAGTTCCAATAATTAAGTCTACTTCAGGAAGTTCTTTTTCTAATTCAATAGAATATCTCTGTGCCATGCAGCCTGCGACAACTAATGCCTTACAAACTCCTTGATCCTTGTTTTTATAATCAGCATTACTTAGAATTACTTCAATTGATTCTTGTTTAGCAGCTTCGATAAAAGAACAAGTATTAACAATGATTACTTCCGCCGATGAAGGACTATCAGTTACCTTAAATCCACCTAGGCCCAAGTAACCAAGCATTACCTGAGAGTCCACTAAGTTCTTTTCGCACCCCAAGGATGTAAAATAAATATTTTTCTTACTTGATTCAAGCATACTTTCTCCATTTTAATATCTGGGTTTATTAACAAAGTTAAATGATTGATTCAAGCCCAGTGAAAAAATAACTACTGGAAAACATGTAGGAAGATATGTAAAGTTTACTATTTAAGAAGTTTTATTACGCATACAGTCAAGAGTGGCGTATATTCAATTTTGTAACAATTTAAGGAGCTAACCTTATGAATTATTTAGTAATATTAATTAGTTTAATTATAACATCGACTGCTTTTTCGTCTACTTGTAAGCAAGGAAACTTGCGATGGTTAACTGACGCAAAATTACACCAGTCAGTTGAAAATATTTGCCTAACAAAATCAAAGAAATTTATTATATCTAAAAAATGCGGAAAAGACTGTCAAAATCAAATCAAGAAGAAGGTATCAAAGGTTAAGGCTATCCCTCATGGTACTATTGGATCACCAGGATTTAAGTTATGCCGAATCATTGGCGGAAATGGACGCTTGGTTCAATTAAACAGAAACGGATGGTCTAATAAATCATTATGCTATTTTAAAGATGAATCATTTGTTGAAATTTCTTACTTATTAAAAGAGCAAGGTAGAATATAAAGAGATTACTCAATATAGGTAATATCTATCCCTGACTTACCTAAAGCTTCTTCTGATATCCATGCTGTATCCTTCATAATTTCTGTATCGTAAGAACTATGATATAGACTCCCCTCACCCCAGGAATTTCTAAGTAAGTATTCACATTTATTTGTTTCAGCGTTAAATCTACGCCCAAGTATTAACGACGAATGAAGCCCTGAAGACCGATTTGGCATGTCTGGATTATATAAAACTCCTGCATGATATCCTATCTCAGCAACATTTCCGTTCTCCAGCTGTTGATCTAGGGTATCTGAAAAATCTTTTCCCCTTGCTGTAACCTCATGAACGTTAATGTTATCAGTAATGGCAACTTCTTCTTTGCAACTTGCTGCAAGTAATTGTTGATAAGCATTTTGTCTGTTGGTCTGATTAATTACTTCAAAAAATGTTTCAAAATCTAAGCTGGGAAACATTTCTTGTAGTAAATCATTTTGGGGATGTTCACCAAAATAGTCATTTTTTAAATTGACTCTCGTTCCATCAACCACATAACTGTAAATCTCTTCTTGTGAGGTTGAATTACATTCTCCTGCCCGGAGGGGAACTGAAATCTCGCGATAATTTGCTACCAATCTTTCTAATTCAAAAATATTTCTTTCTATTGAGTAGTTGGAAGGTATTTCATGTTCTGTACAAATACCATGTTGGAGCCCATGCCTAATTGCATTTCCGGTGAACCCTCCTTCAATACTAGACTCAGACCTTACTCTTTCTCTTAAAGTTATTTCTCCTAGTTCTTTATCAACCTGGACCCTACCTTGGCCTGCTAGTTCCGTGATTGCCACAACGGGAGTTATATTTCTGCGTAGATTTGTCCAGAAATCATTATGGTTATAGAGAGTTGCTAAGTGCACTGCTGATATTTTTTTATTTAATTTATGACTTAGAAGATCTGCCGCTGAAAAAGCATAACACCAGCCAACACTATCTTGATCCCTGGGTTTGCTTAGCACGGGAGTGGTATTATTAACCTCGGTACAACTTTTTGATCTTAAACCCTCATAAACAATTCCGGTTTCAAGCAGACGTTTTTCTTTAGTTTCTGGTAAAAAATGAAACTCACTTAAACCTAATTCTTCTTCAACTGCTTTTATTTCATCAATCTCTGAACGGGGAGATCTAAAGTCACTGACATACTTTACTTTTTTGACAAGTAATCTTGCCAATTTCCTGTATCTTTTTTTAGCAATTCTATTTATTCTTCTTTTTAATTTCGTTAGGTTTTTTTCACTTAATCCACATGACTCTGCTACGGATAAAACTGCTTGGTGCTCCTGTTTTGCCTTAGTTAAAGTTAATGAATCTTCATATTTATTATAAGAGATTTTTTTCAAGGAAGATACTGCACTCTTATAGTCATCTCTTTGTTTACAATTTCTAATCTCACCCGCAAGTGAATAAGTGGAAAATGTGATGATAAGGAATAATAAAAATATATTTTTCATAGTTATTAACATAGCATAATTGTGGTTTTTTTGTGATAGGTAATAATTGATTAATGAGTTGAAATATTTGTATTTTCAGGAGCGATAAACGTAAACCTCGATTTATTAATCTTGATACTTTTATCTATATTTAATAACTTAATGGTGATTTTCTTTCCATTTATTTCAATAATATCAATTACAGATAACATATCAAATGTTTTCTTGGTGTTTGGTTTAAAAAATAAACTAGCTTTTCTTGCTCCAATCTTTTCTGAAAAGGGACTTCTGAATTTTAATTCTTCCTTATTGCTAACAGTCTTTACTTGATAGTTTTTGTTGGAAGTTATTCCGGCCCTCAGTGCATCTAAAAAAGAAGAAACTAACATCTCTCCATTTTCTTTTATTTTTAATTCACCTGGAGACCCTGGTAAAAATGGAGATCGGTAATACCAGCTTTTTTTCGAATTACTAACGAAAATAATTTCACCTTTGGAATTTTTTATTTCAATCCTAATATTACCTGGGTATTTATATTGAATTGTTCCTTTGCTTTTTTTTATTTTTCCGCTGACAGAACTTTTAAACACTTGTTCAAATGTTGCTATAAATGAGTCTGGAACAAAGGGTTTTGCCGATAAATTGAAGGCAGAGAAGCTCATTATTAAAAAAAAATAAAACTTATTCATCTTTACTATTCTTTAATGCATTTGAACTGAAACTGCTTTAGAAATTCCAGGCTCTTGCATTGTCACACCGTAGAGTGTGTTATTTAACTCCATAGTCTTTTTATTGTGAGTGATTAGGATAAACTGGGAGTCTTGACTCATCTCTTTCAGTAATTCACTAAACCTTCCAATATTTGCATCATCTAAAGGTGCATCGACCTCATCAAGTAGACAAAAAGGAGATGGCTTAACTAGAAAAATTGAAAAGATTAAGCTTACAGCAGTCATTGCTTTTTCGCCACCAGACATAAGGTTAATATTTTGCATTTTCTTACCTGGGGGTTGCGCGATAATATCAACTCCTTTCTCTTCACCTTCTTCTCCGCCAGTTAATTTTAGTTGTGCGTTTCCACCGCCAAAAATAACAGGAAATACTTTTTCAAAGCGAGTATTAACTTCAGTAAAAGCGGTATCAAATCTTTCTTTTGATTTTTTGTCTATATGAATAATAGCATTTCCTAAATCCTCTAAAGAATCTTTAAGCTCCACTTCTTGTTCTTTTAGAAAATCAAATCTTAGTTTTTGTCGATCGTAGTCTTCTATTGCTTGCCAATTTATTTCTCCGAGCTTTGTAAATTCTGCCTTATTTGACCTGAGTTTTCCGAAAGCATCTTTAAGGTCATTCCCGTATTTCCGTATAAACTCATAAGGCGCACTCAATACCTCTTCAGGGCCTCGCTCTGTTTCCATTAATCTCATAGAGCTTAGATCATTTAATTCTTCATAATCATTCTCTTTATACCCGAGATGTAATCCAACACAAGACCTTAAATCAACTTGATATTTTTCAAATATATTTCGGGTGATCTGTTCTTCATCTTCAACAACTTGTTCTTTTTTAATTTTTGATTCAATAGAATCTTTTTCGATTTTATTTATGATTTGGCTTAGTTCTTTAATTCTATTTTCTCGCTCTCTCATTCCATCTAGAAGTTCATCAAGCCTACTTTTTGAAAGTGCCAGCACTTCCTCTCTAGATGAAAGGTCTGAAGCTAACTCCACATTTCCTTTTTCTAGTTTTTCTAAATCCAGAACAAGAGTTTTTATTTCCATTTGATAATTACTTACAATCTCTTTGTTGGAATTAATCCGGCTTGTTTGTTTTGTTATTTGCTTTTGAATATCTTCAACCTGGGAGGTGACTGTATTTAATCTTTCTTTAAAAGATTTTTTATCTGCCTGTTTCTGTAAAAAGATCGAGCGATCATCTTCATATTTATCTCTCAGGAGTTCAATATCTTCTTTTTTGTTTTCATATTCCTCAAACCTAGTCTCAATTCCTTCTTCTTTCTTTTCTATTTCTTTTGAATTGCTCTCTTCTTGCTCAAGTAGCAATAGTTTCTTTTTAGAAATTTCGGATTTTCTATTTTTAAGAATAGTTAGGCGGCTTGAATTATCTTCAAAGCTTTTCACCGTTGAATCTAGCGCTGACTTTTTTGCTGCATACTCCTCTCGTAATTGAGCAAGCTTTTTGCTAATACCTTCAAAGTTTTCTTCTTTTTCTGTATGTGTATCTTTTAATGTTTGGACTTCTTCTTCGAGCAATGTTGAATCTTTTTGTATTTCAGTAATTTCTAGAGCTAATTTTTTTATTTCATTATTTCTAGAGATAACACCTATTCCTTTACTACTTTCTCCTGTTTGAGACCATACTTTCGCTCCACCGATATCTTTTGCTATAAATGATCCATCAAATGTTGCAATTGACTTAAAGTTTAAGTCATTAATATCTTCAATTTTATTTGTTGCCTCCAAACTCTCAACTAAATACATTCCTTCAAGGACAGATTTCATTTGAGTGACATATTGAGGGGGGACTTTAATGATATCTCCTAGGGCGACAATATTATTAAATCCATTTATTTTTAATCTTTCCATTGTTTCCGGATTACTGAGAGATTGAGTGCATGGAATAACGAAATCGATCCTCTTCTTTTTATTTCTTTGGCACCAATTCAATACTGAAGTAGAATCATTACTTGTTAAAACTAACGCTTCTATAATATCACTTAGTAATTCTTGAGCTCCTAAAGTGTATTGATCATCACATTGGATCAAGTTACCTAGTATTTGATAACTTTTTCCCTCTTCTGTGCTTAGGAATTCTACAGCATTACTATCAATACTATCTAGTGAGTTGTTTATTTCTTCTAGTGATCTTTTTCTCGACTCTAGTTGAATATGCTTCTTAGACGTTTCTTGCAGTAGGTTCACTTTACTAGTTATTTGATTAGACAGGTCTTCACTTGCAGTTTTTGAGCTCTCTTTATCCACGGAAAGTGATTCGATGTTTTTTTCTAACTCAACTACTCTATTTCTGGAGTTTGAGATCTGATTAGAAACACCTGAGTACTGATCCTCAACCCCCTCGATTTCTGAAGATAGATCTTGCAGTAATGCTCCGTATTTCTCAAGTTCTGATTTGTTTTGAAATAAAGTATTTTTCAACTCGTGCAAATCATCTTTTTCGGTATCTAGGTAATTTTTAAGTTTAACTAAATTATCACTTTTAGACTCTATGTTATCTCTGTCTATTGCAATCTGTTCTTCAAATTCATCATAATCAAAGGACTCACTTTCTGATTCCTCGATATCTTTCTTTTGGGCAAGTAGTTTTTCTAGTTTTTCTCTTCTTTCTCGTAGGTCATTTTCAAGCTCACCACATTCATTCTCTCTTCCTTCCACTAGCACTTCTCGCTCGGAAAGTTTATTAGCAGAAGAGCTTAATCTTTCCTCTGCTGTTGCAAGTTTTTTAGAAATTTCATTATATTCAAACTGAAATTTATTAAGCTGCTCTGTTTTTTCTTCTTTTTCTATTTGTTCCTGTTCTAGGCCTATCTCTAGTTTACTTTTTTCTGTTTTAGCGTTTTCAATTGTAATTATAAATTCACTTAATTTATTCTTTAAATCTCTAAATGCTTTTAAGTTATCAAATACTTTATGTGAACTTACTACTAAGTCCCCTTTCTTAATTTTTTCTTTTAAGGTTCTTGCTCTTGATGCTTTTTCCGCTTGTGATTCAAGCACTTTTAAATTCTTTTCTATTTCATCCTTTAAATCAGAAAGTCTATGCAAGTTTATTTGAGTATGTTCAATTTTTCTAAGGGACTCTTTTTTTCTAACTTTAAATTTTGTGATTCCTGCCACTTCTTCAATGATTGTTCTACGATCCAGTGGCTTTGCTTGTACTAATCTCTCAATTTCCCCTTGTGCAATAATTGAATAAGATTTACTACCTGCCCCTGTGTCCATGAACACTTCTTGAATATCTTTCAAGCGGCAGGGTGAATTATTGATTCTGTATTCAGTTTCACCATTTTTATATAGTTTTCTCGTTAATTGAATTTCGGTTGGATTTGAAACTTTGTTACCAATATGAATATGCTTTCCTTCATCATTGCTTAGGACTAGAGTTGCCTCTGCCCAATTTGAAGGTAGATATTTTGATGATCCAGCGAAGATAACATCCTTCATTGAGTTACCGCGAAGATGTTTCGCTGATTGCTCTCCCATTATCCAGAACAAGGCATCTACAATGTTTGACTTGCCGCATCCATTAGGTCCTACGATTCCAGTAATTCCTTCATCGAAATTAATTGTTGTTCTATCTTTAAAAGATTTAAATCCTTGAACTACAAGTCGTTTTAATCTCAAAATATTTCCTTTGTATTTCTTTAAGTTGTAATTATTCTTTAAATTTGACACATGCATTACAATTAGTACACGAGAAATTTCTTAAGATACTTAACATTGCGCTTAGCGAAACATAGGCTTATTTGTTCTTAATTCTAAACTTTCTTTGTGTGCTTGTAATATTTGTAGCAATTAAACCTTCTCCGTCAATTTATTATCAAAAATATGTTTAATCATTCTACAGAATAACAAAATTAGACCAATTGAGAACCTATAAAGCTATAAAAACGGTGTTTTACCTAATTGAAATGGCATTAAGTTTGCTAACTATAGTTTATAAATATTTAGGATTATATAATGGTTTTATTAAAGTTGATTTTCCTTCTTGGAATGCTATTGCTTAATTTTGCTTTTGCAAGCTTCACTGATGAGTATCTAAATAATGATTATAGCTATCAAGGATGTAGGAATAATAAAAATTCTAAACTTGTTGCCTATTTTAAATCTAAGGCAAGTAATGACTCTTTATCAAACTATAAGGTTGAAACATGTAATAACGGCCTTGAGCATGAGTACCCTTTATTTCATTATGGTATTAGAATATGCTCTGATGGTACTACCTCTTTTGATCAGCCCGATAATCAAGGTCTTTTTGATAATGAAGGAAAATGTGGGCAAACCGCGGCTTCTAATGTTTTTCATATGTATTGTAAAATGATTGCCTCCCCTAATTACTGTGGTACTCATTTAAATGATGCTATGCCAGGGGTCAAGCCTAGTACTTTAGATCAAGGGCTTGATAAATTATTTAATGAAGATCCCAATATGTGCCCAACTGGATTTTGGGATGAAACAAACTATAAATATCAGTCTGATTTTATTTTAGGAATTGAATTTAAGTTAAATTCAGTTCCTAGAAATGGAAATATGGTCACAAGACAGTTATCAAATGGTAAAAAGAGAAAAAAGTCTCCGGTTATGCTACTCATCAAGAGTCCTGACAGTAAAAAAGGACTTCACTGGGTGACCGCGGTAGATATTGAAAGGTCTGGAAGTTCCTGCCATATGATTTTAAATACCTGGGGAGATCAGTATAGGGTTCCTTGTAAAAAAGTAGCTCAATGGTCCAAAAATGTAGGAAAAAGTTATGGCCTCGTTTTGTCTAAGTATACAGTAATTGATTTTCATACCTATTAAAATAACGACCTTTGCTAAATAGGATTTTGAGATATAGAATTCTTCTATATCATGGAGGTTCTTTTTGAAAAAACTGATTTTATTAACTTTTCTTTTTAATATTTCATTAACAACAAATGCCACAGTAACAATTTCACCGGAACAGCTAGAAGAAGTAAATACAGTACCTGGGAATTGGTTTTTTGATCGGGAATTAACTGACTCAGATGAAAAACTTTTAAAACTATTTAAACCTTACTATAAAAGGATTGGTGAACTTGGTGTTGAACTAAACGACAAAGGACGTTGTCGTTATCATACTAGAAAAAACCTTTTAAAAGCAAACAACCAAAATGACTGGGATTGCTTTTTTGCTTTTAGAGGAATGCTTCGGGATACCAAAAGATGTTTACCAAGTGTTGCAAAAGTTTTTTCCAGAACAAAATGGGAAGGAAATATAAAAGGACGTATTAGATATGTTGGAATTGCTCCATTGCCATATCGCTACACACTAAGAGAAGAAAATGGAGAACTCATTGCCACAGTAAAACTTTACTACAAAAACTGGGACAAACTAGAAGATTACCAAAAAGAGCAATTGCAAAGTAGAACAAGGGAAGGAGCTGCTCTCTGGGGCCAACATCGTCCGGAAGGAACTCATTTTAAAGTTGAAATGATTATTGTTGATTCTCGAGAAGAAGCAGACTTTAAAGTTAAGGCGACTTCTAAATCTACTCGAGGGCCTTATCTTAAAACACATTCCATCAACTGGAGCTACAGAGTCTTTGCTCACGAGCTAGGCCATATGTTAGGACTTGATGATGAATACGATCAAATTTATGGAACACTTTTTGGAAAAAGTCGTTGTACCAATGACTCATTAATGTGCAGTAGCTCAAGTGTCCATTTTCCAAAGTATTACTGGTACCTAATTTTTCGAAGACCTTTTTGCCAGCTATAAATAGTTTTCTAAGTTACCTTTTATGAACCTCTAGGAAACAATTTACTTTTTCATTATCCGATAAGATAAGATGAAATAAATCTAAGTCATTAATTTATTGTGTAATTGAACAAACATGTGAAAATTATTTAATACTCTTTTAAAATTCTATAATACTGATATACTTCGCGATGATAAAGGAAGCTAAAGTCCATCATTATGAAGAAATTATTATTATTAATCACATTAATTTACTCATTTAATAGTTTTTCTCAAATTATTTGCTATGAAGACCCAGATCAAGATAAATTTGTTAGCGATAATGCTAAGACTATAAATACAAGCTCAAAAATAAAGTGCTGGTGGAAAAAAGGTGTCGTCAATCGCCCTGGAATCAAGGGTGATTGTTCCCCTAACGATAATACCGTTTACCCAAATGCTCCTGAAAAAATGGACGGAAAAGACAATAACTGTGACAAAAATATAGATGAACCAAGGTTTATATACTCTTCAAAGCAACCTAGTAATCAAAACTATCCTACTTTAAATCAACTAAAAATTAAAATTAATGACTCAAAAACTCATTTAAAATTAATAAATGATAGCAGTGTATATTATACTATAACTTTTCATCCTTTAACTGGAGATAAAGTATTTTCCCTACCAGGAAGGTTAGAGAAATATAAAACAAACAATAATTATTATAATGCTACCAAAAAGACTTTGCTTCTTTTTAATAATTTCACTCATCCAAACTTAAAACGATTAACGGCCTATAAAATCTATTTATCTTTTTATGAGAATATAAATGAATCTGCACCGTATATTCGTAGTGCCAAGCACTATTCTATTACAGGTGGTGACTTATATAATCCTTTAAATAAACTGGAAACTTATCGACTTAGGATGGGCCTTCTTGGACTTTTTCAAGTTGGTGACTCAAGCTTAGGTAAAATTGGAGTAAATGGTACTGAAGAAATTGACGGAATACGTTTTGGCGCAAAAAAGGGCAAAACTTGGTGTGATCAATTTTGGACTTGGATTGCTATCAAATCAAGCAATGAAAAGGGCTTTCTAAATATTAATCCTAATAATGTTCCAGGTTATTTTCGTGATCCAAAGAGAGATGGCATGTGGGACTTATGGCATGAAGATCCAGCACAGCGTATACCTGGTGTTGACAATCAGTTTTTTGACCATGGAAGAGGCAAGAAATGGGGAGATATTTTCTATGATCCAGAGTTAAGTAATCCTAAAAATGGAGGATTAGGGGATATGCTTTTAGCTCCCTCTCACGTTTTCATGTTTTTCTCATATGATAAAAAAAGAAAATTAGTATACACAATCGAAGGAAATGTATCCAACAGAGCAATGATTAGGGCCCACTCAGTATACGAAGTACTGCCTGATCCTCGTACGGGAGAACAACTCCCTCCGAGGAAATATATTGGGGCCATTGGAAGGCTAAAAAGATATATGTTCAATCAACAATAAGTATTTACATATATGCTTTCTTCTCACTAAAACAAAACACAAACAAATATATCCTAATCTTTTATTGTTTGAATATTAACAGTACCATCATCAGAAGCGGGTGATCTTTTATTGCTATCATTACCTGCTAGGCTTTCATCGTTATGCTTAAACTTAAAAATTAAAGAACTATACTTATCCTCCATTTTTCTGATCTTAACTTTTTCTTCAACGCTCAGTTCTCCATCCTTTTTTGCCTGATCTATATAAGAACTTAGTTTTTTCTTTTCATCTTTTAATACCTTTCCTTCTACCTCACTAATCTCTTTACTTTTAATTCCATCTTTAATTCTTTCTGCAAACTTATTATCACGCTTTCCATCAAGGGATGGTTTATCTGAATTTCCATCGTTCTTACGTTGTTTATATTTCTGTTCTGTTTTGCTTTTGTCCGTGGATTTATCATTAGACTTGCTCATAAGACGTTTTTTTAAACTTCTATCTTTGTTTAATTGATTTCTCTCTCTTTTCATAGCATTTTTTTGTTTTCCTGAATTCATCATTTGCGGATTTGAAAAACTCTTAACCATTTTTTTATTTCGTTTTAACTTTCTCATTTTATGAGATTTCTTTCCCTTATTACCTTGTCCCCCTAGTGAAACTGCTGGAAGGATTAACCCTAAACTAATACAGAAAACTTGAAGTAAAAATATCATTTTTTTTATTTTGAAATTTTTCATCATATCCTCCCATTCAATTATTTAATAATTATAATGAATCGGAAAGGTTGCTAAAAAATATTAGATGCAATCAATAAAAAATTACTAAGGAAAAAGATAAATCCATGTAAAAACATATATTTATATATAAGACATTGATTTCGGGCATACAGTCAATATTAAAAACTTCTAAGATATAATCTTTATAAATGAGTTAGTTTCTTTTAATTACTTAATTTTATTCCCTATATTACCGATCTCTTCTAATGAAGTATAAATTTCAATTTTTAGTTATATTTATTATTATTTTAGTCTCTGCACTTTATCTAAATATGAATATTACTCCCCTTACCTCCAAGTTACTAGAGGACGACTTCCTGAAAGACCAAAGTAAACTTAATGATCAAAAATATCCACCTATTTATATTTCAATTAATGCTCATGGACATAACTATGGTATACAAACTGAAACAAGTGAGTTTGAACAACAGAAACAAACATTATATACAAAACATAAAAATGAAATTATTTGGCTTGCTCAAATGACAGAGTCATTTGATGCCAAAATGAATTATCAACTAAATGGCGAATACGTTAGAGATGCTAGACTTGCTAATGACCTAGATCATCTCATTAAAATTCATAAAAAAGGACATCATATCGGTGGTGTTCACTATCACCGATATGACCTGGTTGAAGGTTCTGAATTCTGGGAACCTTTTAATAGCGCTGATGATGAAAACAAGAGTGAAAGTACTTACAACCATCACGTAGGCGAAGTAAACAAGGCACTAGTATCATTTGGATCAAAGGTAATCAGAGTCGATTCTGCTGTTGGTGGAGCAGACTATAACAATGATTACCATAGCGATAATATTTCAATCTTACCTTCTGGTGAATATTTTTCATACACGAAGTGGAATATTAAACCATGGAATCCATTTCGAAGAAAAGAAGACACTGCAACAACTGAAGACTTTTCAGTCTACCCTGTTTCTGTTGCATCAATAGGACAGGTTGGAAAATCTGCTCCGTCAGGTCTACACTCCATTTATGCAAAGGTCTCACAACTCAAAAGACATTTTTTGATGTTACTCGCAGAATGGAGAGAGCATGAAAGAAATGGGGACCAACCTCGTATATGGTCATTTGGGATTATGACTCACCCCGATCAAAATGCAGATCACCACGATCACATGGTTGACCTACTGACCTTTTTTAAAAGCTTTGCCGATATGAAAACATCGAACAATAATCAAGTAGTTAAATTTGTGACCGACAAAGAATTAGTTGAGATTTATAAAGAGTGGGAAGAAAAGTACCCTGGACAATCTTCATTTAATTTTAACTGGGAATCTCACAGAAAGTGGGAAGCAGGAGAAATAGGCAGTGTCCCCGAAGAGTATCCCTATAAATTAAAAGGAATTACAGAAGGATTATTTGGGGCAGAACTCGTTGAAGAAATCAAGGAATATAAGGGAGTTGTAATTTACAAGTTTGATCACACGGATATGCAGCTAGGGCCAATGAATGAAAACTATCAGAGGGGACTTGCTGTTTGCGACCTTGATGAAGAAGCTATTTATCTGGCATGGTCAGATACAGGCTCCGATGTGACTATTGATTTTAGAAAACAATTAAGTGGAAAGATTTACCTGAAAAGTGGTATCGAAGGAAAAATATGGGCCGGAAAACCAAGTACACTAAGGATAACCCCACTTCCTCTACTCATCTCCAGTACTAAACGTTTTTGGGAAGAAGAAAGTAATTGTTGGTGTGAGCAAAACCCATCAGATGAATCATGTTCACATATATTTTCTAATGAAATATCACCCAAGCTACCAACTAACTAAATAAATAGACTAATAAAGAGTTTCAAAAATTTTTAATGTGGCCTCAACTCCATAATGATCTGAAACATCTCGGCCTGAATCTGTTTTCCATCTTACAATTTCAGAGCTTTCCACTTCTATAATATGCTTTCCACTTTGATAGCGATAACTTTTAGGAATAAAAATAAAATCAATACGATAACGGTCTTTACAAGACTGATAGGTTGTTCGATTTCTATAACAATCAAAAGTAAAACTTTGACTTGAATGCAGATCTTTATTTACCTCAAGCCAAGCATCAGTTGGTTGTTGCATATACGTTAACATCTTTTCATACCCAATATTTCCTCTGTAAGGAGTATCGACTGAGTTCTCAATATGTTTTTCCTTTTCTGTTAAGTTGACCGGGCCTCCAATATTAAAGTCTCCTAATAAAA
>CAYRDP010000006.1:0-43042 GCA_964423165.1 uncultured Bacteriovoracaceae bacterium
GAAATATATCAAGGTTCTCTTCTCATCTCTTTTCTCACTGCATAAGCAGCAAAAAAAATTTTTCTTATATAAAATGTTAAAGAGCTTTGGTGGAGATGACAGGAGTCGAACCTGCGACCCCTTGCGTGCAAAGCAAGTGCTCTCCCAACTGAGCTACACCCCCTCACCAAACAAGCTACCTTTAAAATTATTTTAATGACTTAAAAAGTTAAAAAGTTAATTTTTTCGGTGAAGAGGAATTTATGTAAGTTATTTGTTTATGTCAACAAACTTTTTGAAAAAAATAATACTGTTTTTCAAATATTAATACCTAACACTAATATAAATTATGTATTAAAATAATGTAATGATTATCTCAAAGTTTTTACTTATCTTAGTATTTATAAATATTTTTTTTGGCTGCAATCAGCATTCAAATATAAATAAAAACTATAAACAACCACATAAAAACGATAACTTTGCTACCATAAGAACAATCCATGGTAATTTTGTAATTAAATTTTTCAAAGAAAAAGCCCCGAATACGGTGAAAAGAATTCAAAATTTAATTAAAAACGAATTTTATAATGGATTAACATTTCACAGAGTTATTCCTGGATCTATTATTCAAACCGGAAAATCAAAAAATATTAATAGTATTAAAGCAGAAATAAATAATTTTAAACATGAACTTGGAACTATATCCATGGCACATTACAAGAATAACCTAGACAGCGCCGACTCACAGTTTTTTATCTCTTTGAAGGAGCTACCTCATTTAAATGGAAAATATACTATATTTGGAAAAGTTGTAAATGGATTAGAAATACTATCTAAAATAAAAAAAGGAGATAAAATTTTATCAATTTCTTTATCCCCTAATTACTCATCCAAATAACAGACTATCTAGAATGTTTACCACCTAACTCTTTTATATATTTTGCAAGAGCATTAATTTGCCTTTCTTTATCCCCTCCTAAAATATCAGGTTCAAAACTTTCACCATCTTCCCAAAAATTAGGCATAACTGTGTAAGGAAGTATTTTAGTCGGATCACTGAGCCAAGTTTTTATCCACTGAGGCCTTAGCCTAGCTGAAGCTTTTCTTAAATCAGGAGCTGAAGCATCTTCCGGATCACTTCCTGTATGAGTGTGACAAGAGACGCAGTCCAAAGAATTAAATAACTTAATTGCTGCTTTTCTCTCACCTGGAATCCATGAAACTTTTAAAGGATCCTTAACAAAAATATTTTGATGTGCTTTAGTTTTAAACATATTAATAATTAAATCACGCTCTTTTTCACTAAACTTAAAGCTAGGCATCCTTACTTCTAAATTTGGTCTTATGGTGTCTACATTGTTAAGAAAATGATACAACCAATCAGTTTGTACTCGACTCCCTTCTTCAATTAAAAATGGAGGTGCTTCACCTTCATCATCATATATGGCAAGAATATCGCCTCCTACTCCATCAATCTTATGACAACCCTGACAGTTAAATTTGTTAATTATCTTGTTCCCATCCTCTACTATTTTTTCCCTTGAATCTAATCGTTTCATTCCGGCCAATGGAATAAAGTGATCTAATTGTCCCTGCAAGGCAACATTAATAGTTTCAATTTCTCTTTTACTAAATGAAAAATGCGGCATTCTTAATAAGTCTTTGAATGGCTTGTCTGTACCTGCATCCCATCTTCTGGGGTTTTCTAGATGAGCTGATGTCCATGCGGACCTAGAATGTCCAATATCATGCTCATGTCCAAAGTTCATTTGTGCCAAAGGCTTTGAGCCAAAATAAGATAATTCTGGGCCTATAGGACTTCTTCCTTCAAATCCATTCAAACTGTGACAGGAATAGCACCCATATTTACCAACAGATCTTTTACCAAGCTCTAAAACTCTTTCCCTATCTGTCATTTTACTTAATTTATTTTTGGCCGATTCAGTTGTATCAAATGCTGAAAAATAAGTTACAAGCATCTCATCTCTAAGTTCTTTACTCACATTTTCAAAAGAACTTTTATCAAAATCTTCATTTACCTGTGATAATAAATAACTAGCAATGTCCCTTGCCTCTTTTGTATTCAATCTAAATGAAGGCATTATAGTATCTTCTTGATAATGAGATGGTTTTAATAGCCAAGAAACTAACCAATCTTTATTCACCTTAGAGCCCAACCCTGATAAGTAAGGTCCAACTAAACTTTTTGTTGCCATATTAGCCGTTTTTATCTTATCAAATTCATCTTCCAAACCCTTAACGCCATGACAGGCCAAACAACCCACTTTGGTTATTAATTCCTTACCATTTTCAATATCACCAGGTTTAAATTTCTTAAAAGGTTGATACTTTTCTGAAATTGACCAAATATATTCTGCCATTGAATCCACTTCTGCCATGTTTTTATTTTTAAATTCCTCATTTTTGTTATTAGACTGAAGAAAAAATGATGGCATCTTTGCATGTTTATTAAATGATTTTGGATTCCAAACCCATTTTTTAAAGAAATCTTTACTCACTTTAGAAGATATTTTTTGCAAGCTAGGGCCTGGTTTCCTTTTATGCTCCCAACCTTTTATTTTATGACAAGCATAACAACCAAATTTTTCTATATTATTTCGACCTTCGTTTAAAACAGGTGCTTGTGAAACATATTCAACATCTGAATGACATTTTATACATCGCCCCTCAGTCATTCCAACTTTTACCATTGGATCAGTTACTTTATGTGGAGCATGCCAGTCATATTTCTTTTCCCACTCAAGCTTTTGTTTATTATTTCTAGGAGTATGAGCAGCTGCATTAAAATCAACGACTCTGTGTCCCTCTCCTCCATGACAAACAGTACACCCTATCTTTTTCATTGGATGTGGAGATTTTTCCCCCAAAATTAAATCTAAGTTTGGGTGAGTTTTATGAGGATTATCCATTGATTCATTTCCAGGTGTATTTATAAAAGTATGACAAGTCATACATCTATCCACTTTGGGCACCTGGCGAAAAAAACGATCATCTGTTATGTTATCTAGGACAACCTGTTTAATTTTCAATGTTGGATCTAAAAAATCAATCATAGGTGAATTTCGTAGTATATATAATGGATTAATTTCTGTATTCCTCTGCGCCGCATAAAGCTTATCTCTGGTACTTATTAATTTAGTCATTTCCTTTTCAGACAAGTTAATTTCGCTATGAAGATTTTTTAATTTATTTTTTAATGACTTCTTTTGAGATCGTAATAATTTTAAATTATTATTTGAAGCTGAAAACTTTTCTTTTAAACCCTTGAGCTTAACATACAAATCCTTTGAATTATCAGCACTCGAACTTCCAAAATAAAAATTAACTTCTCCTACTTTAGCATTTAAAATTCCATTTATAATATTTTCATTTTTAATATCTCTTATAATTTCTGCAATCTCTTTTTCAGTTTGATCGATTATCTCCGACCTTCCTTTTACAATAGATTTTGCTTTTTCTATTTTATTTTTCACTTCACTTATTTGTTCATTTGTTATCTTTTCATTTTCTTCTTTAATATTTTGGGTTATTTTTTTATTCTTAATTTCCATTGCATCTATTTGAACTTTTTTCCAGGGTTTTATATAATCATCTAAAAAAAACCAAAAAACTGTCATTAATAATAATATAGAAACAAAAGCAAATACTTTATTTAGTTTCTCAATATCAAAAGCCATTCCAGGCTCAAATTTTTTACTCATATCAAATGCCTTTTAAAAAAACCTTTATAAGTTTAGTTCCCACTCTGGGAGTGCAATTATATATTTTAAATCAAACAACCATCTTAGTACCATTTTAATTGGTAAACTTGTCATAACAAGAAATAACATTACAAAAACGTAGTAACGAATATTGCCGATATTGCTTATTAATTTTTTTCCAAAATCAGATTTTGCAATCAGAACAGGTAAAGTCAACAAATAGCCTAAAGTTAGAATAATGCCGAATATCTCTCTAACAATTAGATTATTTGGCATAGGAGTATTTAACCACTTAAGCCAAATAAATTCTGACAAATTAATATTATAAGCTGCAAGTACTTTATGAAAATCCCAAAACTCAAATGGGCCATAATATGTCCAGTTAGGGCCCCGTAAAAATGTTCCTACAATTATTAAGTAAATCCAAAGAACAAGCCAACCAAATAAAAATAAAGATATGGACATCCAGCGTTCTTTAAAAGTGTAATAACCATTTCCTTTTGGGTTTGTGTCAATATAAGGAATCGCGACCAACCCTACTATTATTAACACTGGCAAAACAACACCTGCCATCCAAGGATCAAAATAAACTAGCATTTCTTGAAGCCCTAGAAAATACCAAGGTGCTTTAGCCGGGTTTGGTGCCCATGTTACGTTTGCTGGTTCCTCAAGAGGGGCCGAGAAAATTATTGCCCAAGCAATAATAAAAACAGTGAAAGCAATTAATGCGATCAACTCAATATAAACTAAATTTGGCCAACACCAGACTTTTTCTCTATTGTAAGATGTTGCTTCAATAGGACATTCACCAGCCTCGATTCTTTTATCATTTTCAGCCGCTTTATAAAAAGTTAACCAAGTAAAAAAAGTAACTGTTGAGATTAAAATACTAATGGGAATATTGTCAGGCCAAGTAATAATCGCATAAAAATTTGGATCCATTGCACTCCAAATTAATATCGGAATAGAAAACACTATTCCCCATCCTAAGAATTTCTTTGTTCCCACAATTTTGTAATAACGTAACATCAAGAAAAACAAAATCGTAAATATAGGAAAAGACCTTATTGGATCCGCAATATAATTTATAAACTCTTTCATTCTTGTCCTTAACTTTTATTAATTAAATTATAATGGTGCGGAAATCCCACCATCCTTTCTAATTCTCCAAAAATGTACGGCCATCAAAACCCCTACGACTAGAGGTATCAGCACGCAATGAAGGATATAAAACCTAAGCAAGGCAGGCTCTCCTACAAAACGTCCTCCAAGTAACTGAAACCTGACATCATTCTTATCAGACACCATTATAAAGTCCCCTATTTGAGCAAGTGATGCCCCTGGCCCCCCGTGTCCCAAAAAGGGAGTTGCCTTTGCCATATTGGACCCTACTGTAATTGCCCAAATTGCCAATTGATCCCAGGGTAAAAGATAACCTGTAAAAGATAGTAGCAATGTAAATACCAGCAATAAAACACCAACACCCCAGTTAAATTCTCTTGGTGGTTTATATGAACCTGTCATAAAAACTCTAAACATGTGCAACCAAACTGTTATAACCATTGCATGGGCACCCCATCTATGAATCTCTCTCATAACTCCTAATGGTATATGTTCTCGTAAAGCAATTATGTCATTATAAGCATATTCTGCTGTCGGCCTATAATAAAACATTAAAAGAACACCTGTTACTGTTAGAACAAGAAAAATAAAAAATGTTAGTCCTCCCATGCACCATGTATAACCTAATTCAACCCCTGATCTTTTTAATTTAATTGGATGTAGATGCAAAAAAACATTACCTGCAACCACAGCAGAGCGATTTCTTGCATTATCTGGAGGACCATGTCTAAATATAGATTTCCAAATTTGAGTATCTCTAATTAATTGAACTAAACTTTTTCCGAACATAATAACTTCTCACATTAAAGTATTAATACTAATTACACGCTTATATAAGAATCCAAGTGATCCCATTGTCCTTTTTCTTGTCTAAAAACTTTTGTTTTATCAACTACAATTTTTCCTTCTATATTTAAAAATATTTTATACCGCTCTAGGGGCCTTGGTGCTGGTCCCTCAAAGTTAATACCATTTTGATAAAAACCTGACCCATGACAAGGACATTTGAATTTAAGTTCTGATGCTAACCAGTTTGGGATACAACCTAAGTGTGTACAGATATTGGAAAGTGCTACTAATCTCCCTTCTTTTTTGACTATCCAAACGCCATAACCATTCTTCCATCTCTCATCTACTCCATTTTCGTAATCAGATGGGATGCCTGCAATAAAATCCATTTCAGGTTCAAAGTTTACATTTGGATAAGCAAATCTTAATGCTAAACTGGCCAACCCAGCACAAGCAGCAGAAAAAGCAATCCATCCTACACTAAGAAAACTCAAAAACTCTCTTCTATTTAAACTATTATTATTTCCCATACGTATTCCTCTCTCTATATAAGTATTGGGCCCCTAGAAAATGGTAAATTTTATTGATATAGATCACCATTATTACACTATTTTGATTAAAAAATATATAGAAAATTATTTTTTTATCAGACTTAGCCGCGGGGCACCATTCCTTATTTTAACTAATGTAGTTTTTTTATTTCAGTTAATACTTTCATATTCTTTTCTGAAGGCCCTAAGCTTATGATAAAATCTTTTATTGGATTCCATTTTTCTTTCTGAAATGCAAATAATATATTTAGTTTTAGTGCTATTACTTTTTCCCGTGAAAATATAAAATCCTTTTTGGGAAATGAGTTTAATTTTAATATCTCTTTTAATATTGGAATTGACTGCATATTTCTATAATAAATTAAACCTGTAGCAGCAGCATACCTGACTCCAATATTATTATCACTTAACAACTCTACTATTCTTGTCTCCGCATTAGATATTTTATGAGTAGATAATACAAAGATTGCAGACTGCCTCAATCCAATATCCTCATTGTCTAGAAACAATAAAACTTTATCCCACTTAGTATCATCATTCTCGTTATTATTACCCAAAGCGATAAGCGCATGAAGTTTAACTTTGTCACTAGGATCATCTAAAGCTTTAATTAAAAATGAAAATGTCAATTTAGTTCTTAGTCCACCCAGTGCAACAATAATAAAGTCTCTAGTTCTTTCATCTTTGGAACTTTCATATAAAGAAACCAAATTTTCGATAACCCATGGCATATCATTAACAGGTATTTTATTTCCTGAAATATATTTTGATAGTTCATAGGCAACGACCCATTTGTTACCAAATGACCTCGACTGCAAGTCCCTGATAAGATCTCGATGAGTTCTATCAACTGTAATAATTTTATTAATTCCCCAAACTATTAAAATACCTAGAACAATTATGGCAAAAATAACCTTTATATTACCAAAAGTTGAATAACTAGTATTTACCTGTTTTTTAAAACTGTCTTTAAATAAGTCGTTCATATTTAATTGATAAAACCCTGTATTAAAGATAAATAGACATATATATATCAATTTACCCACGCGCCTTGCGTTGCGAATAATTAATGTGTATAGAAATAACAAAATAACTTCAGGATGACAATAATGGCATATCTACTTAGAACATTAATTTTACTTTCAATAATAGGAATTATCGTCACGGCTTTAATGGCCCTAAAATTCATTGATTTCAATATGAACCATATTTCTTTGTCCATACCTGTTTTTCTTCTAACAATTCTTTCTCAATCTTTAGTTATGTTTTATTTCATAGGAATAAAAAAATTTATTAATAATATCCACTCAATTATTATGGATAATAAAAATCCTTCTAACATTTTTGAAAATGATCAACCTTTAGAAGTCATTGAGAAGTACAGGAAAACAACAACTCATTTTCTTCAAAGTGCTGATATTTCCAAAAGAAAAGTAATTCCATGGACAATTTTGATAATTATTCTAGGTATGCTTGCCTTCTTTTTAGGTGCAGCACATGATAACAACATCGTTAGTCGGCATATACATTCTGGTGTTGTTTATGGATTTATTGTAGCACTCGCAATTGGATTTTTTCAGGAGTGGAAACACCTTGGAATAAATCGAATATTAGTTTTGAAAGTCAGAGCTACATTTAAGCTATAGTTTTTTTATCCATACAAGTACTTTATTTTTACCTTTTCGATTTCTTCCTTTTGTTTTACTTTCATACAACATCGATTCTCCCAGATCACTAACCTGTGCTAAAAATTCTCTCAAATACTTTCTTGGTACATATAAGTTATAATAAACACCTCCTGGCACTTCTGTTCCAGGCACTACATTATCACCTTTTTCAACTGTATATTTTTTAATTAATTTATTTAAGGCTAATTTTGTAACAACTGTGTCAGCGGATTTTAACATCATTCTAAAAACTTTCTTATGGCCATAACGATTATCACGAAATCCACCTTTTGTTGATTCTTCATAATTAGATAACTCTAAATCGGCAGTAGAAAAATCCTTCGGTAATGTATCCCAAGATGTTAATATTACCTCCGACTCCGTTTCAAATTCATTCTTTATATTACCTGCAATATAAATTTCAGGAGCACTATCTACTTTATCAAGTTTTTCAATATTATTTTGAAGTAAAATTAACTCATTATCATCTAGAATCGATTTAAATTTTAAATTTTTATCAATCGTTAAAAAAAATGGCTCATTGATTCTAATACTTTTTGATATCTTGCTCTCGTACCATAAATTAAGTTGCTTTACTCCATATAGTGACAAGAAAATTAATGAAATAATTAATACTATATCCCTAATTACTTTCAGAGATAATTTAAATAATGAGTTCTTTTCCTTGACTTTGATTTTAATATTATTCTTTACATACTGTGCCCTAAAACGATTTAATAATGAAAACCATTCATCATATAATGTAACTTCAAATGAGCACATTATTTCATCCGTTGCAATTCCCTCTATCTCCTCAGATATATTAATTTGATTACAAATTTTATTAAAGGTTAAATTTTTATTAGGATTAGTAATATCCGAAATTAATAGAGTTGCACTAAAGTAATTATCCAAGTGAGGAAATTTTGAAAGAAAAAAATTTCTTAATATTAATGAAACTTCATTTAAATTCATTCTTGTCAAGTATGAAAGCTCATTAATATTAATATTTGAATTAATAAAAACAAAAGAAATAAAATTATTTCTCAACCATACAAACCAAGAAGACAAAGGCCCTGATTCTATGACATTAAGTACTTCATCTATACGAAACAATATTTCCTGACTTGAATTCTTGTTGAATAATATCTGCCAAAAAGACTCAAACTCATCGATAAACTTACCTTGCCAAGTCAAAGAATCGATATCCAAATGCAACCAAGCACGAAAGTTATTTAAATCAACATAATTTTCACTAATTGTTACCATTCGATTCTCTATAAATATCATTTATACGATATTTTAACTCAAATAAATTGATAAATACTATAATAATAATAATTAAAACACTATATTTTCATCCACATATGACACTAAGGCCATATTTTCCTCCTATTACCTAAATAGAATTTTAAATATGATAAATTAAGGCTTTTATAACTTAAGGCCAAAGGACAAGCCAATGAGTAGCATATCAAAAGCAAGAATAGAACAATATAGATCAAATGAAATAAATAAACAAAAGAAAGAAATTAGAGATTTAAAAGGAAAGCATAAAAAAGAATATAAAAAAATTGCTACAAATAATAACCGCGAGGTTAATAATTTAGAAAAATACTATAATTCTAAAATATCAAAACTGCAGCTTAATTTTAACAATGAAATTAACCAACTAAAAGCAAAGCATAACAAGTATTACGAAGCAGAAAAATCAAGACTTGATCAAGAGCTAAATGAAATTCAACAAATTCATAAAGATAAAATCCTTGAATTAGAAGAAAAAAATCTTTCTACTTTATCTGAAATGAAAAATACATATGAAGATAACCTATACAACTCAAGGCAAAAATACTTACAAGAAAAAAACAAATATGATGCATAAATAGTAGGAGATTATTGTGGAAGACAACAAGCAGGAAGGAATATTTTTAAATGGGAAAGCGCAAGTGATAAAGATGTTGCAGTCAATGGAGATAAATGAAAGAAAGAACCTAATTAACTTAATAAAGAAAAAAAACCCGCAGCTCGCAAATGAACTCTCACAAAACAGTGTTAACTTTAATGATTTTTCTAGGCTAGAAACAAATGAAATAATTAATATAACAAAATATATTCATCCAACGATTTTAGGAATGGCATTAAAAAACTTACCTATTGAATCTCAAAGAAAAATATTAACAATTATTGACAAAAAATATGCGGAAGAAGCTTTTATCACCATGAATACATTTTTCAAAAACCAAGACCAAAATATCAAAAGAGCACAAAATAAAATTTTAGAAACATTATCTAAGATTAAGAAACAACATTAAATATTACCCTAAATATTGTTTCTTGATACCATTAGAAAGAATAGTTCCATACCTAAGTCCATAGGTTGATACAATTAATTCATCAATTTTTAACCTGTTAAATAACTTTAATAAAATATAGGCACCACCTTGAATTGTAGAGATCCTTTTACCTAAGAAGGGAAAACTCTCTTGCAATCTTATAAGAGACATATTTTTGATCTCATTAATCAACATGGTCAGTTCACCTTTCTTAATAATTGAACCGTTAATCCGTGAGGCGTCAAATTTGCTCTCTCCTAACAACATCATTGCCAAACTTGTTACTGTGCCTGCTACACCAATAATCTTTCTTTCTGAATACGTCTCAACACTAAAAGAACTAAAGCATTTTTCCACTTCAGGATCAAAAATTCCATCTTTCTTCCAATCAGTCGCTCTTACTGAACCAAATGGGATACTTACAAAATTCTTAATTAAAAAAGGGTTTAATTCAATATCTATAATTTCAGTTGATGCTCCTCCTATGTCCAGGATAAGGCATTCAGTCATTTCATTTAGTAAGTTAAATTGTGCACCTAGTGATGTGTAGTATGCTTCTCCTTCAGGATTAATTAATTGTATATCAAAAGAAAGCTCTTTTCTTATTCGTTCAAAAAACATCTTTGAATTATTAACAACCCTAGAAGCCTCAGTTGCAGTTACAGTTATATTTTCTTTTGCAACATTGTTAATATTAATCATTTTTCTATATTCAGATAGAGCAGAGAAAGTATCTTCCATTGATTGTTCCGCAAATTCTTTTGTTTTATCAATCCCTTTCCCTAGCGCTGTCACTCGTGATTCATTTTCTAATTCAGAAAATTTCCCATCTGTAATCTCAGCAATCAGTAATAAAACAGTGTTAGATCCTATATCAATACTAGCTTTTTTCATTTAAGTAATCCGTAATATTATTATTTACAAATGGTTTTATAACTCCTTTTTCACAAATAATTCCAGTAATTAATTCCGAAGGAGTAATATCAAAACTTGGATTAAATGCTCTCGCATTCGATGGCGAAATGAATTCATTGTTATACTTAATTACTTCTAACTCATCCCTTATTTCAACTGGAATATCTGCACCTGTATCGATAGATAAATCAAAACTACTTATTGGAGCAACTACATAAAAAGGAACCTTGTAATAATTTGCAATAATTGCTAGCGTGGATGTTCCAATTTTGTTTGCAGTATCTCCGTTATTGGCCACACGATCTGCTCCTACAAATATTGCATCGATCTTTTTATTTGCTAGTATAAAAGAAGATGCTCCCTCCACCACGACCCTATAATCTATTTTACTTTTAGATAACTCAAACGCAGTCAACCTACTTCCTTGTAAGTATGGACGTGTTTCAGAAGCAAATACTTGTTGTATTTTTTTTTGTAGGTTTAAATGAGTAATCACTCCAAGAGCCGTTCCCATTGTTCCACAAGCTAAACGTCCCGTATTGCAAATTGTCATTAATTTATATCGCTTTTCTCCATAGATTTCTTCTAGCTCTAAAGATGCATATTCGCCCATTTTTTTATTATCATTATCTAAAGAAAAAATTAAATCTTCACCTCGATTAATGATCACTTTACTCAGTCCTTTAAGAGATCCTGTATCAGAGTAATATTTTTCAGAAAAAGTTATACAATTATTTATTTCAAACTCAAGGTTTACAGCAGTAGGCCTTGCCGTTTTTAAATAATCACATGCAGAGAGTAACTCTTTAATTGTTTTGTTATCATTATGCTTTAACCATATCGCAATTCCAAAGATAGCGGTAAAACCTATAAGTGGTGCTCCGCGAACCAACATTGAATTAATTGAGAAGTAACAATCTTTGATCGTTTTAATTTCAAAGTAAATTTCTTGATGGGGTAGCTTTCTTTGATCTAATACAAAAAGACTTCCTTTGTCCCATTTAATGGGTGCCCATTCAAGTGTGCTCATTATAAAAACCCATTAAGTAAATTTTTTATATTTTTATTTTTTATCTTTTTATTAATTTCTTTTTTAATTGATTTTTTTAACTTTTTTGTTTGTTTTTTCTTTACCTTCTTTAATTTCTTTTTGGACAGTTTTGAAATTGTATATTTGTAATCGGGTTTTAAAGAAAATCCATACCCTATTAATCGTAAGGGTAATTCCTTTGTGTCAAAGTGTTTTACTAATGGTCTTGAAATAAGACCAGTATTATCAAAATATGAAACATTAATTTTACTTTGTTTCTTTTTAGAGCTTGGAAAAATAAACCCAGCTGATTTTATTTCTATTTTATTATTTAACCCTTTAAAATAAATATTCTTAAAGTTATATTTCATTGTATCTAGTGTTGACTTCACACTAAGTCGTTCAAATGTTTGGTTGATTTTGTAAGGCTTATTTTTCAATGATTTCTGTAAAACAGGTATTTTCTTTAAAAGATCATTTAAGTATCTAGATAGATTAAAGTGCTGGACCTTTCCATTATTAGCATTAAAATCAAAATTTATTTTGTGTTGTATGTTATTTATATATCTATCAAATGATAGAGTCCCTGAACTTTTTAAATTGATATTCCCTGAAATCTTTCCAAGGTTTGGTGGTAACATCTCTTGAATCGCATTTATTTTCAGTTGATCAACTCCTAAGCTAAACTTAGAAGTTATCCTTTTTTTCTTGGCCCTAGTTGTATTTGCGACATTTATTTTCCCTTTAAGAATTCTCAGATTTGTCTCGGACTTTATCTTATTCTTTATTATCTGGGTTTTTATTTTACCTTCTAATCTATCACTGAGAAAGGTACTCTTTTCAAGTGATATATTCACATCTACTTTAGGAAGGCCTGCAAGTAGATTTAACAAATCCATTTGTTCTGATTTGGCCTTGATCTTTTTTGTATTACGAGTCTGTTTAGTTGCAAAACCTTCAATAAACTTCTTGTTTATATCAATTCCATTAGCTTTAACCTTAACAAAAATATTCTTTAATTGCCCCAATCCTTTTGGTAATGAATTTACATTTAACTTATTCATTAATTCAATTTTAAGTAGGCCATCCATTGCTTTAACGTCAGTATTTACTGATAATTGACCTTTGTTTAACTGTGAGTTTAATTGCATAATTTTTAAACTAGCTTTATGCCTAAATTCGATTGGACTAGAAATTTTCACCTTTATATTAGGTCTTATTTCCTTGCCTAACTTAGCATCACCTGTAATTAAGACTTTACTTTTACCTACGTTTAATCGCTTATCTTGAATCTTAAGCAGATCTAATAATTTAAGAAGTATTACTTCTGCCTTAATTTTATTAATATTAATCCTATTTTTATCTATATTTACATTAAGGTTTAATGTGGCCATTTCTCCTATTGTTATTTGAATATCTTTTTTTACTTGAAGGTTTGAATCTGCAGAGAATTTAACTTCCCCATTTATATCTGGAATATTTTGTCCCTTTAATTGACTGGCCTTAATATTTTCAAAATTAAAATTACAAACCCCTGAAAAAGTTTTATTTTTAAAGTAATGAGATAAATCCAGAGTGCCATAAAGCATCGTTCCAAAGCTAATATTATCCGATTTCTCAACAGGAAGTTTAAGTTTTGATGCCAATTTAAAGTTAATTGGCCTAATAAAGTTAAAGTCATCAATTTCCAGACTACTTATTTTTAAATTTAATTCTTTTCCTTTAGTCTCTTTTTTAAAAAAATCAAGCTTACTTATTATCAAGTTAAGTTTAAACCTTGATAAAAATTCGTCGGGTAGAGTTTCTTTGCTACTATTTGGTTTTTCTTTTTTGCTTTCTTTTCCAATTGCGTATTGCCAATTATTAGTTTTATTAAATTCTTCGTAAACAATTAAAGGAGAATCTAAAGCAATATCAATTGCTCCTTCACCTAATAAAATTGACCACGCTGGAATTTTCACCAAAATATTATTTAGCTTTATTAAGGAAATATTTCTTTTTTTATTTTTTGTCTCTATCGACAGTTTTAATATCTTTACTTCACTAGTTAAACCTATCGAAATATCGACCTCACCTAGCTGAACTTTTCCGTTGGGGAAAACTTTAGATAATTCACTTTGAGCTATTTTTTTAATTTCCTCAGGGTTTAATTTTTCCTGAACTAAATACCGGCCCAAACCTATGACAATCAGTAAAATAAAAATTAATATAATTAAAATTTTCTTCTTCAAAAATGTCTCCCTTACACAAGAGCCAATGGAGCAAACTTAACTAGGAAACGTTTCTTTTCTCCAGTTAGAAATTTTATAACTACTTTCTCATCAGCTCCTTGCCCATTTGCTTCAAGAATAGTTCCCTCTCCATAAAGCGTATGAATAATTCTACTCCCTTCCGGGAACTTATGATGATATTGATTGTCTTCCACTCGATAAACAATATCTTGCTGATACTCATTTTCTTGCGAAAACTCGAAATCATCAAACTTATTACTGGGTTGTTGTTTTAAAGTCCTATATTGGGCCCAATTATAATACTTATTTGGAATTTCATTAATAAACCGACTGGGCCCATTGAATTTTAATTGCCCAAATAGCATTCGACCTTGCGCAAATATTATATGCAACTTTTCCATTGCTCTTGTCATTGCGACATAAAATAACCTTCTTTCTTCCTCTATTCCTAATTCACCATTGTCCATACTTTTAAAAGAAGGAAAGATATTTTCTTCCACTCCAGCAACAAAGACATGTCCAAATTCTAATCCTTTCGCTCCGTGAATTGTCATTAAAGAGATCTCTCCTCGAGTATTTAAGTCTTCAGTGTCACCACTAGCATCAAGCGTAATACTCTCTAAAAATGAAATCAATGATGGTCTCTCATTACTTTTCTCAAACTGTTTTATTGCATTGATAAACTCTTCTATATTTTCCTGTCTCGCTTGAGATTCATAATCTTTGCTCGCTTTTATAAAATCCCAATACCCTGACTCATAAAGTATCTTTTCTACTATCAGGCTTGGCAAAGTGTTTGTTTCTATCATTACCTTTGTTTCTGAAATTAATTCATGTAAATGAGTTAATGCATTTTTGACTTTCGCCATTAAACGTAAATGTTTATATTGTGAAAAGTCTGAAATAACTTTCCCTATCATTTCCCACAAAGAAGAGCCTAAGCTAATTGCCTCTTGTTCTAATTTTCTTAAAGTAGTAGCACCAATTCCTCTTGCTGGAACATTTATTATTCTTGATAGCGCTAATGAGTCTTTCTCATTTACAATTATTCTTAAATAAGCAAGTAAATCTTTTATTTCCTTTCGCTCGTAGAATTTTACTCCACCTACTACTCGGTAGGGAAGATTACATTTACGAAGACCATCCTCAATCTGCCTTGATTGTGCATTAGTCCTATAGAAAATTGCAATATCATTTAACGATACTTGCTCATCTGATAAAGAAATAATTTGCTCTGAAATATATTGTGATTCATCTTTGTCTGACTGGCACTCTACTACATTGATAGATTCACCTTGTGGGTTATTAGTCCACATTGACTTACCTTTTCTCTGTTCGTTCCTAGAAATGACATATGAAGCAGCTTCAATAATATTTTTAGATGATCTATAGTTTTGCTCTAATTTAATAGTTTTTGCATCAGGGTAAATTTTTTCAAAATCTAAAATATTTCTTATGTCAGCTCCTCGCCAAGAATAAATTGATTGATCCTCATCTCCTACAACACAAACATTTCTATTAATAGTTGCTAACTGTCTCATCAATGTAAATTGTGCACGATTTGTATCTTGATACTCATCAATTAATAAATATGAAAATCTTTCTTGATATCTTAGAAGCACTTCGGGAAATTTTTCAAATAATTCCAGGACTGCAGTAATCAATCCACCAAAATCTACCGCATTTGCCTTATGAAGTTCTGACTCATACTCTTCATAGTATGAAAATAAAGGATCATCTAAATCAATTGAGTGATCTTCTTTTATACCAGAAAAGTATCCTGCATTTTTCACCTCATCAATAAAATATAAAATCTCATAGGGAGATAATTCTTTTGTACTAATACCACGACGAGAAAGAAGTGATTTTACTATTGCCTTAGACTCTGATGTATCATAAACAGTAAAGTTTCTACTGAGACCTAGATAGTTTGCTTCCGATCTTAATACTCTTGCACAAAATGAGTGAAATGTAGTTATTTGTAATGCTCCAAGATCAGAATCATTTTGAGAAGATACTCTTTCTCGCATTTCTCTAGCAGCTTTATTTGAAAAGGTTAATGCCAGTACTCGAAATGGACTTATTTTTTTTTCATCTAATAAGTACAGTATTTTTGTGACTAATGTTTTGGTCTTTCCCGATCCTGCTCCCGCCAAAACGATTAAAGGGCCATCAGTTTGTTCAACTGCTTTTTTCTGATTTTTATTTAAATTACTTATATCAACCATTGCTCTACTCTACTGTAACTGACTTGGCCAAATTTCTGGGCCTATCTATATCAGTACCCTTAAATTTGGCCATATAATATGATAATAGTTGATTAACAATATTAACATATAATGGAGACAGTTCATCAAGTCCATCAAAGTCGAGGGGAATAAAGAAGTCTGAAATATCTTGTAATTTATTATTTTCCTTCGGCCCTATTATTAATACTTTACCTTTACGAGCCCTTACTTCTTCAATATTTGAAACTGTTTTTTCTAGTAACTCCGGACCTACAATAGCAATATTAACCATACTTTCATCAATTAAAGCAATAGGGCCATGCTTTAATTCTCCTGAGGCGTAACCTTCAGCATGTACATAAGCAATCTCTTTTAATTTCAACGCCCCCTCTAAAGCTATTGGAAAATAAATACCCCTGCCAGTAAAAATAAAGCCATTAAAATTATATATTTCTTCTGCCACTTTTTTAATTACATCTGTATTATCTAATAAATCATCCATTCTTGATGCGAGTAAAGAATATTTATCTGTTAACTGTTTAGACTTTTTTGTATCTTCTAGATCACCTTGTAAACCTGAAGCATATAAATGACCTGTTAAAACTTGTTGAGTAAAAGCTTTTGTACTAGCTACTCCTATTTCAATACCGGCCCTTATTAATAAATTCTTAGTACTTTCTCTGAAAAGTGTGGATCCATCAACATTCAATATCGAGATGGAATCTAAACCAGATTCCTTACATAATGTCTGTGCGGCCAATGTATCTGCCGTCTCTCCCGATTGACTAATAAATAATCCCACTTCATCAGACCTCAGAATCGGATTTTTATATCTAAACTCACTCGCTAGTTCTGCAGAACAAGGAATTCTCATTTTAGTTTCAATAAAATCCTTAATCACCAAGCCAGCATAATAAGCAGTGCCACAAGCAGTTATATTAATTCTGTTGGGAGTTATTTTTAAAGAATCTTTTAATACGCTTAACCCATCTCCATTTAAATAATAATCTAACAACCCTCTAATTAGCGTTGGTTGTTCATAGATTTCCTTGAGCATATAGTGATCAAACTTACCTTTTCCCTCCAATTTAAAATCTCGATCTTGTGCCTTGGACTTATACCTTTTTGAAATACTCCAATCTTTCACTTCATAAAATTTTAAAACATTTTCATTTTGAGCACTGATATGACAAACAACATCATCCTCGGGGAAATAAATTTTATCTACTAACCCAATTAAAGCATATGCATCAGAAGCAACAAGACAGTCTGTTTTAATATTATTGATACCGCAAACTAAAGGTGCTCCTCGCTTAACTGCAATAATATCAGAAGTTTCTTTATTTAAAATTACGAATGCAGAATTTCCTGTAATCTTACTAAATGCATTTGAAACTGAGTGGGTGAAATTATTAGTTTCTTTAATGCAGTCCTGCAAAAGAAACAGAAAAACTTCAGAGTCTGTTTCAGATTTAAACTCATATCCTTTTGATAATAATTCACTTTTTAATTCTGTGGAGTTTTCAATAATTCCGTTATGAACTAATGAAATATTTTCACTCATATGGGGATGTGCATTCTCATCTGTCACTAGTCCATGTGTCGCCCAACGTGTATGCCCAATGCATGACTTAGAATGAATTTTAATTTTATTTGTTATTTTTTTTAACTCTGTAATTTTACCTGCTTTTTTAAACATCTGTAAATTATCATTATCATCAACAAAGCTTATTCCTGATGAATCATATCCTCGATACTCTAAACGCTCTAAACCTTGAATCACAAGTTCTGCTGAATTTCCTGTTCCTAAATGGCCAACAATTCCACACATATAAAGTCCTTATTTACTTTTTAAAAATTTTTTTGCCATACCTTCTTTTGTTGTCTGACGACCTCTTGAAATCGCAAAGCTTCCTTCTGGCATTGATTGATTTATAGTAGATCCACTGGCGACAAAACTATCATTTCCAATTTCAACTGGAGCAACCACTTGAGTATCTGAGCCGACAAAGCAATTACTTCCAATTATAGTCTTATGTTTTTTTACACCATCATAGTTACAAGTTATAAATCCACAACCAATATTGGTTCCTTCTCCAATTTCTGCATCTCCTACATAACTTAAATGAGATACTTTGGCACCATCCTTTAATAACGTTTTTTTTATCTCAACAAAATTTCCTACTTTTACCTCTTTACTTAATTCACTTCCAGGTCGAAGTCTTGCAAATGGGCCAACAGAACAATTTTCATGTACAATTACTTCTTCTAAATGTGAATAACTTTTTAAAGAAACATTTTTATTAATTTTTGAATTTCGAATAACACAACCTACATCAATTATTACATTTTCCCCTATCGAAGTATTTCCTTCTATTACAACATTGGGATAAATAAGTGATCCGGCACAAATATTAACGGAGTCATCAATATAAACACTGTCTGAGTCAATAAACCTTACTCCATCACTTCTTAGCATCTCTATTTTTTTCTTTCTTAATATTTTTGATACTTTTTCAAGTTGTTCCAAATTATTGACACCCAAAAAAGTATCCTTTTCTGAAAAGTTCATATTCATTACCTTGTAATCATTTGTAAAAATATCAGTTAAATAAAACTCATTCGATTGATTGTTTGAATTTAATGCTCCGATGTGATCAATCAAGAAAGATGTTTTAAATATATAAAGACCAGAGTTTACTTCTTGAATTTTTTTTATTTCAAGATTAGCATCCTTTTCTTCAACTATAGTAAGCCCAAACTCACTATCACTATCACTTTTTACAATTCTTCCATAACCCACAGGGTTATCAGTTGTAAAGCTTGCCACCACTGCATTAACATTATTTTGACCCATCAACTTAAACATTCTTGATAACTCTATTTCTGTAATCAATGGTGTATCAGCACACATTACGATAATATAATCAGTTTCTTTTATAAATTTAGATTTGCTAATATAAGTTTTGACAGCATCTCCTGTTCCTAACTGCTCCTCTTGAACAATAAACTCAATATCTGAGTGATTAGTATCTGTTTCTATGTATGATTTAACTTCATCCTTACCATTACCTAAAATAACACTAATGTTTCCATAATCATTAGACTTCTGAAGAAATCGTTTAGAGGCTTGAAGCGGATAATCAACAAGCTTCTTACCCTGAACTGGAGCAAGTGGTTTTGGCTGACTCAATCTTAAACGCTCACCTTTACCGGCGGCCAAAATTACTATACCAAATCGATCCATCATATCCACCCTTTTTATTTCTGATACTTTTTATCAAACAATTAAAAGTGTGATTATAGCTTGCTTTTCACTTATTTAAAACATTTCAATTGTAATTGATTAAAAAAAAGATCATTAACTGCATAAAAACTTTAAAGACTTAGAACCTTTGACCCGAATCCTAATAAAGACGCAAAAACAAAAGCATCTTTACTGACTTAGGAGCATTTATATGGTTATGAATTTTGAGGGTGGTAATATAGATTTTAAAGAAGAACTACCCTTATTGCCTGTTAGAGATATTGTAATATACCCTTTTATGATACTCCCTCTTTTTGTCGGAAGAGAAACATCCATTAAAGCAGTAGAACATGCCTTAGAAAATAGCGAGAGGCTTATCTTATTATCTAGCCAAAAAGATATAACAGCAGAGGCACCTGAGCCATCAGAAATATATAATATTGGCACTATCGCAATGATAATGAGGATGAGAAAACTACCTGATGGTAGAGTCAAAATATTAGTTCAGGGACTTTCAAAAGCAAAGATTAGTAATTTCTATCAAACAACACCTTTTTATAAAGTTAAAGTCAAAAAGGTAGAAGATGTAACTCCGGGAAATCAAGCTGTTCCTGTATCTGCATTAATGAGAAATATCAAAGAACAACTTGAAAGAGTAATTACAATAGGAAAAGTTTTATCGCCTGATATTCTTATGGTACTAGAAGATATTGAAGAACCAGGTCGACTTGCTGATTTAATTGCTTCAAATTTAAATCTCAATGTATCTGAAGGACAAATCATATTAGAAATATTAGACCCTATTGAACGTCTTCAGAAAATTAACGATTTACTATCCCGAGAGCTCGAAATTATCACAATGCAAACAAAAATTAAAAATGTTGCAAAAGATGAAATTAATAAATCACAAAGAGAATACTTTCTACGAGAGCAAATTAAGGCCATTAAAAATGAACTCGGTGATGAATTTGTAGATGGCGATGATGAATTCTCTGATATTCGAAGAAAAATCACAAGCGCAAAAATGACAGAAGAAGCAGAAAAAGAATCTACTAAACAGCTAAACCGTCTTGAGAAAATGCACCCAGATTCATCTGAAGCAAGTATTCTTAGAAACTACCTCGAGTGGATTGTGGATATTCCATGGAGTAAATCATCTAAAGAACAAATTGATTTAGAGTTTGCAAAAAACACATTAGATGAAGATCATTTCGATCTAAAAAAAGTAAAAGAAAGAATATTAGAATATTTGGCCGTTAGAACTCTCAGAGGAAAAGATATGAAAGGGCCTATTTTATGCTTTGCAGGCCCTCCTGGAGTAGGAAAAACATCTCTGGGCAAATCAATAGCAAAAGCAGTAGGAAGAGAGTTTGTTAGGATGAGTCTCGGCGGAGTTAAAGACGAAGCAGAAATAAGAGGACATAGACGAACCTATGTTGGATCAATGCCTGGAAGAGTGATACAAGCACTTAAGCAAGTGGGCACAAATAATCCAGTCTTTCTTTTAGACGAAGTTGATAAATTAGGAGGGGATTACAAAGGAGATCCATCCAGCGCATTACTTGAAGTACTTGATCCTGAACAAAATAATTCTTTTAGAGACCACTATCTAAATGTTCCCTTTGATCTTTCAAATGTTATGTTTATTGCAACAGCAAATATGCTAGAAAATATTCCAGGCCCTTTACGTGACAGAATGGAAATCATCAATTTATCTGGTTACACTCTTGAAGAAAAAGTAGCTATAAGTAAAAAATATTTAATCCCTAAACAAATGCTCGAAAACGGTATTACTTGTGAGCATATTGAGTTTAGTGAAGATAGCATTTCAAAGGTTATAAAAAGCTTTACAGCTGAAGCAGGCCTTAGAAATCTTGAAAGACAAATTGGTTCATTATGTAGAAAGGTGGCAATGAAAATTGCACAAGGTAAAAAAGAAAAAACCAATATACTTTCTAAATCTGTTGAAAAACTCCTCGGGCCATCACATTACACTGACGAAGATCAAAAAGTCTTTGATGAAATTGGTGTAGCAACAGGATTAGCATGGACTACATTTGGTGGACAAATCCTGTATATAGAAACCTCAAAAATGAAAGGAACAGGATTAACCCTAACGGGCCAACTGGGTGATGTCATGAAGGAGTCGGCCAAAACGGCCATAGGTCACATCAGAAGTAACACAGAATTATTTAATTTATCTGAAGATGTTTTTGAACAAAATGAAATTCATATTCATCTTCCGGCAGGTGCAACACCAAAAGATGGGCCTAGCGCTGGCATTACCTTGGCCACTGCAATTGTTTCATTATTAACTGATACCCCTATCGATAGGACTGTTGCCATGACAGGAGAAATAACACTCACGGGAAAAGTACTACCTATTGGAGGACTAAAAGAGAAATCTTTAGCCGCTATGAGAATGGGAATAAAAACTATTATTATACCTTGGAAAAATAGAAAAGACTTAGTTGATATCCCTAAGGAGTACCGTGATAATATCAATTTTATTCCAGTCAAAAACTTTTCCGAAGTTTTAGAGATTGCTTTAGTCGAACCCATTAGAAAAACAAACAATAAAAGTAAAAAGAATAAAAAGAAAGATAATATATCCTCCGTTGCTGCATAAGCACTAACCGACTTTGTCACACTGGTATTAAATATACTCTTCTTTCTCAAATTAAATTAATGTATAATGAATCTAAGAGGGAATATGAATACTAACTATAAAAATAAGTCTATAATGATTATTGATGATTCTGAATTTTCAAAAAAGACTATGGCAAAGATTTTAATAGATAATGGATTTAATGTAAAAGCAGAAGCAGGATCTGCAGAAGAAGCAATATCAATTTTAAAAAATAATCATTGTGATCTTTTTATTATTGACATTGTGATGCCTGAAACAAGCGGTCTCGAGTTGGCAAGGATTATTAAAGACTCTACATCCGACCCTAAGATAATAATGATTTCGTCTCTTACGGAAGAAACAATCATTATGGATGCAATTAATAGTGGTGCCCAAGACTTTATCCAGAAACCATTTGCTCCACGAACTTTAATTGCATCAATAACAAAATTACTAAGCCATTCCCATGAAAAATTGTTATAACAATAAGGTTTATAAATGTTTTTAATGAAGTTTTCTGTATATTTTATTATTAGCTATCTAATCTTAGCTTTTCCCGTTAACAATGATACCATTTTCGATCGAATGCATGAACATACAGCACCAATAACAACTAAAGTTTACAGTTATCTTTCATTACAGTTAAATAAATTGGGTATTAATAAAGAAATAAAAATTATAAAACAAAAAAGCACATCATATTCAGATAAACTAATATCAAAGTTTTCAGGCGTTTCAAAACAAGAAAAGCTATCTACTAAGCAGGATTCTTATACTAATCATGAAAAGAACCTGCTTAAGCAAATAACTAAACGAACTTATAAATAAATTACTGTACTATTGTACCCGATTCTACATCATCTTGATCTGTAGAGTCCTCACTAACAACACCACTACTAATTTCATCTTGATTTCCAGCAGTACAATCACCTTTGTGAATTTCTTTAATTTCAGAAAATGCACTTGTTGCAAAGATGAGTAATGATAATAATATCAAAAAATTTTTCATTTATTTCCTCCTTAATGGAACTAAATTATTTGGTTATAATTGCAGTGTCTGTGCCATATCTATCAATAAATATTCAGTTAGTTATAAGAGAAATAATAAGTTTATTTAATCATGTGTATAAACTTTTGACACTTTATTAATAAATAAGCCTCTAAAATAGAGGCTTATTTTAAATTTATAATATTGCAATATTATACTTTTTTTTATTGTTCTTCTTCTGAACCACTCTCTTCAACTGATGGTGAAGCAACTTCTTGTGCTCCTTCACTTATTGAAGCATCTACTCCTGCAGTACAATCACTTGCATAAGTAAAAGACGAAAGTAAAGATAATACAAATACTACTATTAAAACTATTGTTGATGACCTTTTCATTATTCCCTCCTATTATATTAGTTCTACCTATTACAATGCACAGGAGGTGCCACTCTTTATATTGAAAAATTAACACCTTATGACATTAAAAGTTGTTTTAAACTGTATAATAATTACTATTTGTATATTAATTAGTCATTAGAATAAAAAAAACTTCGAATATCAACCTTTATAGAATATATAATTATTGAGATTCGGCCGAAGATCCAGTTGTACCACCATCTGGCCCCCCCGTCGCATCAGGAGTTGACCTAACACCAGAAGCTTGGGTATTACAATCTGAAGTAGCTGAAGATACAGACTCTGCTACACATTCACCTGATCTTCTATTCCAAACTTGACCTTGTGAACAGGTTTCTCCCTCAGGCTGTTGAACAGGAGTAAAACACGCACCTGCAGATAGGTCACATTCTTTACCATCACTACAATCAGTATTTACAGTGCATTCTGTACCTTCAGGAGGAGAAGAAGGAGGTCCCGGTTCATCCTCTGCAACTACACTAATAGAAAGTAATAAAAACATAAGCAATAATATTAAACGATTCATAATTTAACCTCTTTTTTATTTACATATTTAAATTTACACCTGCAGGTTTCACAATCGAAAGTAATGATTGAAAAGCTTGAGTTACTTGTAATGCCATCTTGTGACCTGACTTGGATTCAACTTTTTTAATTTCACCATAATTATCGTAAGCAACATTAATTTTACCTACTTTTTCCATTACAATTTCAACTGGTTTTCCAAGTGCATTATATTTAAATGCTAGCGTTCTTTTCTTTTTTAATTTTTTACTATAATCAACCATTTTTTTGATTCGACCTGATCTATCGTAGATCAAGAGTACAGATTTACCCTTATTATCTACCGCCTTGGAAAGATTACCTTTTTTATCATATTCAAAGTTTGTCCAACCTTTATTATTCACAACTCTTGTAATTTTATTATGTTTTTTGTGGTACTTTAATTCAACATAATCACCTCTGGTAGAAGCTTTTTTCACCAGTAAACCCTTATCATTATAATCAAATGTTGTTACTTGTTTACCTCTTTTAATTTTAAGTGGAAGTGAGCAACACTCAGAGTAAACTGTTTCTGTTTCTAATCCATTAACATTTGTTAATATGCGATAAGTATAACTTGAACCATCAGGTCTCTTTTTTATTTCATACTCATATCGATTATTAACCATTTTTCCATCAAAGCCTTTCTTAGAAACAGTTGTCCAATAATGATTATCCTTATTGCTCGGATTAAACTCATACTTATAATTTGTTTTAGATCCATTTCGATCAGTTATTGATGAAACCCAGTAAGTTTTAGGAACATATGAAATTTCCATAACTGAATTATCAGAATAAGAAATTTTATTAATAGATGGAGATTTATTATATTCATATTGGAAACTATTTCCTTCTACATCCTTAGCATATGTTAAGTTGCCACTTGAGTCATACTTATACCCTGCTTTTTTCTCCCCTGAAGACCAGATTGACTTTACTAAACCAGTATCATACCAATCAAAAAATAATTGCTTTGCCTGTGAGTCTTTCACTGACTTAAGAACACCTTTTTGATAATCTAACGATACAGTATATCCATGTTTATCTTTTACTTTAACTAACTGACCTTTATTATTAAAAAACTGCAACTTACCATCATTTTGAACTCTTTTATACCCAGATTCAATTTTATGAAGCTCTTGTAAACCCCTCGTATTTGAATAAAGAACAGAACCTGAAGCAAGTTTTGTTTTCAACCCTAGCTTTGCTTCCCATGATTGCCTTAAAGTTGCATCACCAGCAAGCCTTTTTAACATGTTTTTCTCTGCCATACCTGAAATATCACTTTGCTTTCTCATCGCATCTACTATTTTTTGAGCTGATGCCTTTGGATCAATTTTCTTTTGAGGTGTAAAACGAGTTTTTGCGCCTGATCCATTTTCAATAATAACTACTGATCCATCAGAAGAAGTAGATAACTTAGTTTCATAAGGACTACCCCATCCAAGTCCAAACCACCCCTTAGTCGTTGTATAGGAGTTATATGTTCTAGTTATTTCTAAATCATGACCACCGCCAGGGACAACAATATCAGTATAACCAATATAAAAATTTCCATTTTTTAAATTAACTCCAGCAAAACTGACGCTTGTTAATGAAAAAATTATTAGTAAAATTAAGTTGCTCATCCTCATAATTCATTCCTCGTTTACTATTATTATATGAACAAAATGCTATATAATATTATGTTATTCTAAGAGTCTTATCGACAATTAAGTACAATTCTTTAATATATTATGCTTCAATTTTAACAATTTTCATAATAATGAACAATCCTGCCATATCAAACATAAACGCCACTCCCATTGCCACCCACCCTAACGGTGTCGTAAATAGAGGCATCATTGATTCAGGGTCAGAAACATAATAAATTAAGCCTATTGCAAAAGGCATCGCCGCAATTACATACCCTTGGAATAATCCACTGGCCGTTAATTGATCAATTTTCTGTTTTAACCGAACTCGTTCTCTAATTACTCCTACTATTGTATCAAATGTTTCTGCTAGGTTACCACCTGTCTCCCTTAATATATTAATACTTGAGACAAACATATCATTATCTTGCAATGGAACTCTTTTTGCTAAATTATCAAAACATTCTTCAAGAGGAACTCCAATTTTATTTTGCTGTAATATAAGTCCAAACTCTTGCGATATTGGAGCAGGCATTTCATCAACAACCATTGCCAAAGACTGAGGTAATGAAAGACCCGCCCTTATTCCGTTAGATAGTAATGTTAAACCATCCACCATTTGACCTGAGTATTGCTTGTGCCTGGCCTTAACCATTTTCCGCATAATCGGTTTTGGTATCTTAAACCCAATAAAAGCTACAATAATCGCAAGAATAACTCCCACTGTCCAGTTTACAAGAATTCCAACAATGGTTAAAGTGATTACACTAAGACCTACGGACAAAAATAAAAGACAATATGTAATATGATCTGGCTTAAATTCAATAAATAAAAGCTCAAGATGTTCTAAAATAAATGTTCTAGTACCAAAGGTTTGTTTTTCTACCCAATCAAATATTGATTGACTATGTTTATAACTAAAAAGAAAAATGGCAAAACCAATTATAACAATTAATCCCTTTGGACCTAATATTCTTACTATTCCATCAATCAATGATTACTCCTATTTTTTTTGAGGTGCTTTCGGTTTTGGCTTCGGTGGTGCTGGAGGTTGAGCTTTTTTCTTAACTGGTGCAGACGATGAATTTTGAAACAATCCTCTAGGAATATTAAATCCTTTCTTCTCTAAGATCTCAATAAACTTGGGAATAAATCCACTCGCTTGAAACTCACCTTTTATTTTCCCACTCTTATCAAACCCTTGTTGATTAAAAGTAAAAATATCTTGTAAAGTAACAACTTCACCTTGCATTCCACCTATTTCTGTAACATATAAAACACGTCTCGACCCATCATCCAATCTCGACTGCTGAACAATTAAATGAACTGCATTTGCAATCATTTCTCTTATGGCTTTAGCACTAATTCCTGCCCCTGCATATTGCACTAAAGTTTCTAAACGGCCAATACACTCTCTAGGATTATTTGAATGCACAGTTGTCATTGAGCCATCATGCCCTGTTCCCATGGCCTGAAGCATATCTAGTGTTTCTCCTCCCCGACACTCACCGACAACTATTCTATCAGGACGCATTCTCAATGTTTGTTTTACAAGACACCTGATATCAACAGCACCTTCTCCTTCTAAAGAAGGAGGTTTGGTTTCTAATCGGACAACATGATCTTGCGGGAAATCTAGTTCGGCAGAGTCTTCACATGTAATTATTCTTTCATTTGCTTGAACGAATCCACCTAAGACGTTAATCAATGTTGTTTTACCAGAACCTGTTCCACCACTAATTACAATATTTCTATGACCTTCCACTGCTATTCGTAAAAAGTCTGCCATGTTTTGAGTCATCGAATCAAATTTAACAAGATCTTTATAATTTAATCTATTTTCAGGAAATTTTCTAATTGTTATTGTACCACCATCAAGTGCACAAGGTGGGATGATGGCATGTACCCTTGATCCATCTTGTAAACGAGCATCAACGTATGGTGTTTTTTCATCTATTCTCCTACCGATTGGAGCAACTATCCTTTCAATAACATTTAATACTTGTCTATCATTTGAAAATACTACTTCTGATTTCTTAATTTTCCCGTCGTGTTCATAAAATATTTTATCTGGCCCTACTACCATAATTTCAGTACACGCACTGTCTCTTAATAAATCCTCTAACGGGCCTAAGCCTAATGCCTCATCGATAATTTCTTTCACCATTTGATTCATATCGTCTCTAGAGTCTAGTATCCCCTTAGTATCTTCTTTGTTTAATAACTCAACTACCAATTTTTTTGTTTGTTCCTTGAGAATGATTTGTGCTTTAGGATCATTATCATCAGCTTTTTTAAAATCCATTTCTTCAACAAGAGATTTATGAATTCTGACTTTCAAGTCAGTCCATGGATTTTTAGATGAGCCGCCAGATTCAACTTTTTTAGTTTCCTTCTTTTTCCCTGCACCTTCTGGTTTTTTTAATTTAGCTAAAGTTTTTAAAACATTTTTTTGGATCAACTTCCGAACACATTCAGTCATACCTTTTGCAAAAGCACTATTTTTTGCTGCTACCATAATTGGCTTTGACGAGTTTAGTGCTTGAACACATGTTTGATCATCTCTTGGAATTGCTGCAAAAACGGGTTTTCCAATTTGCTTACCAATTACGTCAGGAGTTACGGGGTGTCCTTTCTGATTCTGGGTTACTGCTAATTGAATAGAATCCTTTGGAAAGAGCATTGTTATTAAATCAGAATACAAACGCCTCGTTTGATTAACTGCAATTATGTCAGGAGATACTACAACAAAAATCATCGTAGAGAACTCTAAAGCTTTAAGTGTTAATGAATTTAATTCATTACCCCCATCAATCACTGTGAGCTGATACAAATTAGTTGCAGCTTTAAGTGTTTTCCCTAATCCTTCAGGATCAATAGAATCAGACTGCATTGGATCGTTTGGCATTCCAATATAATTAACATTTTGTGGGTGGGGTGTAACAAATTGGACAATCGTTTTCGGGTCTATTGCACCTGCAAACTCTGATAAATCTTTTATATTTTTCTTTCCCTTAATACCAGTTATTATATTTAAATCACCACTCGCTTTTTGATCAAAATCTAGTAATAATGTTTTAGAACGAGACTCGGCCGCAAAAGCAAAAGCCAGGTTAGCCGCAAATTGTGACTTTCCAACTCCTCCTTTTCCTCCTATGACAGTTATTATGTATCCTGCCAAACTTACCTCCTTCTCTGTCTAAACTTCTGACGTATTTCTTTTGTTCCTTCCGATGCAGATTGAATAATTTCTGGTGTTATAAACACAACAAATTGACTTCTCGTTGAAGAATATTTTTTAGACCTTAGAAATGAAAATAAAGGAGTTCCAGTTTCACCTTCAGTAATTACATTTTCACCGAAGGGTGGATCTCTGTCATAGTCAGTATATGATTTATTAATAGTAATACCTCCGATTGCGGCCGATTCTTTTGATTTAACAACAAAGGAGGTACTGATTTTATTGGAGATTGTTGCGGGTGGAGAACCAGCAAGAGAGCTGATGCCAATTCCAACAGCAAGGTCAACTTTTTCTTGTGCCAAAATTTGAGGCGTTACTTCAAGGTTAAATCCTGCTGACGAACTTTCAGATTTAGTAAACTCACCAGCACCCAACGAAAACTTTTTTTCTGTTTGCTTGTTTAGTTTTGCTTGTTTCTTATCCTTTGTAATAACAACACCCGATTGAATAATCCTTGCATATCCTGCACTTTTAGCAGAAGCTAATTTCGGAAATAAATTACTTATAGCTGCTCCAAATGTACCGCTGCTTTGACTTGTTACTCCTGAGTTTTCAGTTTTACCAATATTTATTTGCCCACCACCTTCAGACATCATAGGAATCCATTTAAATCCAAATACTCGATTATAATCTCTTGTTAACTCAACAAATTGAGCAGTAATTTTTACTAGTTTTGGCACAGGTTCTTCTTTCTTTTTTTTATTAACTGTTATAAAATTTTCAATTGGATTTCTGCCCGTAACTTTTTTTACTGCTTTATTTCTTCTTGCTAAGTTTTCTATATTATCAGGTAAATATGCACCTGCTATTAATTCTGCCCTTGCACGCAGGCCATCTGATTCCACCGTCCCCTCAAGCCAATAACTACCATTAACAATTCTAACAGTAACATCTTTACTAACATTAGCCTTTATTTCATCTTGCATCTTTTGGGCAATAATTCTTTGAGTTTGTGGGCTTAATTCAACTAAAAATAATACATCTTTAAATCTATCAAGAACAGTAACAATCCGACCAATATCACTCGGAACAACAATTTGCCCACCAACAACAACAGTATCAGCTTTTATTCCAATAGTAAGACCTTCGATATCTCCCAAGAACTCTTTTAAATCTTGTACTACTTTGGACTGACTATGTTGAACTACATTAACATTAAATCTCGCTTTGATATCATAAACAGTATTTCTAATTTTCACTGTTGTTTTACCTGGCTTCAATCCTTTAAATGTAATCTCTCTCTTTGCGGGGATAAGTTGATAAGTTAAAATGGATTCATTTCCAATTTCTATTTTTGTATGAGGTGCAAAGTCTAGTTTTTGATCATTATCTTGCCCTATAATTACTTCAATATTTTTTGCATCTTTCACATCAATATCTTTTCCATATAATGACAATGAAATGAATACCATGATAATAAATATTTTTGTTTGCAATGTTACCTCAAATATACTTTATTACTTTTTATATTTTTCTTTAAAATAATCCTTTGCTTCTGCTCTTGTTCTATCTGTTAGTAAGTCAAGAAGTTTGGTCGGTGGAAAATTATGAATATCCTTATCATTATTATTTCTCAGTGATAAATAAGGTAGTGGGTCAATATTTTGAACTAAAAATGCCAGTTTTTGAGCGTCTAAAGGATCAAGCTCTAAGGTCACTACATTATATTCAGCATAGGTATTTAATTTCATCGTTCTGATTACTTTTGGAACTTTTATACCAACCATTGGAATTGAATTTGTCATACTCGTACCTGTAGATAATACTAGTACATCCTCCATGATTGTTCGCATTTTATTTAAATCAATTCTAGCACCGCCGGAATAAGAAATTTTTGCTATGATATCAACTCTATCACCGGGCTTGATTAACTTACTAATCGCAGTCCTTGCATTTATTAAAATTGCAATAGCTCGTTTTCCAACACTGATTTGTCTAGATAGTCCTGTTCTTGCACCTGGAAATATTACCCGGGGTTTTGTAATTTGCTCACCCTTTAATATGGGAACTGCAGCTACAGTATTTTCAACTGCTTTAATTGTTTTAAAATGCCCTGGAGCTCTAAACTTATTAGGAACACTAATAACTTGCACTTTACTATCATCAATTAAATCTAATTCTTTAATATCTACCTTCGCAACAACTACGGAACTTTCATTTCCGAATTTTTTAATCAAAACATTCTTTTGATCTTCTATATATGTATACACCATAAACATTGCACCAAATGCAATAATCATGGCCAAAGTGAATGCACGTGTATTCATTTACTTTCCTTTTAATTCTCTACAAGAATTATCATATAGTTATCCTCTTTATATTTTAACAAATGATTTTCAACATACCATCTATGGAAATTTTTATCCTATTTACTTATTATGCAACTAGGGGTTGAGGAATGTTGAAAATTTTCAACAAATTCATTTCCATTATAAGTATAACTAGGGCCACAAACTCCAAATACTGTATAAACTCGAATAAATTGACTTTTCCCATCTGATATCTCTGGGCCATCACAAGTTTCAGAGTTGTCAGCTGTTAAAAAAGATTGAACTTTGTAACATGTAGCAAATGATGTCTTGCCTGAAAATTTATATCTCCATCCCATTGCTTTATACTCCATTCTCATTATCCCCTCTTCTACAAGGGGAGCAACATCACTTGTACTCAACACCATGGAGTTGCCTTTTAAAATGTGAAATAAATATCCCCTTGTTGCCTTCTGCTGAACTATTGATCCACTAATCGCTCCCGATATTGAAACAAATATCCCCATCATGGCCAACAGAAATGGAACAAATATTATAAATTCAAATATAGCTTGACCATTTTGTTCTTTTATCTTTTTAAATTTGTTTTTAGCAACCATTATCATATGCCGTTGAGTGATCTGGGCAAGATTCACTAGTCGAACTTAATGCTGAATTAAGAGCTTTACATACTTGCTTTGCACATTCTGCTTGTGTAGGTTCTCTTCCAAGAAATGATTCTGCAATAAAAGTCATATCATTTCTCCCTCCAATAATATTTGAAAAAGAAAATTTTTGTTTAAAGGTTGCTACAAATCCACGAAAAATTGGTTTTGATCCATTCACCACTTTAACGCTTCCATTGCCCGGTAGGGTGGGTACAATCTTCTTGAATATCGATTTTGCTACAGATGCTGCTTTCCCATCCCCACCTGATGGACTAGCAGAAGCTTTATCGTTTACCAAGTACGCTCTACTTGCCATGTAAGTTGCATAATGAACTAAGTAACCATTTGTTGAGTTAAGAGATATTTTGACAAACATTATTATTGTTGCAAGAACAAATGCAAACGTACATAAAAATTCTATGGTTGATTGACCTGAATCATTAGTTTTCTGGGTATGCACCTGTTGGCATAAAGAATTTTGATTTTCCATCATAGTATGAATCATGGTCCCCTCCGTAGTCGGTTTTTGTCGTATCTTTAACCCCATATCCGCCATGCCTGTAGGTATATTCTATTTTATCCTTTAATTTTTTAAATACATTTGAATCAGGCCCAAGCAAATCTTTAAATGTATCACTATTAACAACTGTTACGACTAATGATATTACAACCGCTAATAATAATATATACTCTACTGCTGCTTGACCCGATTCAGTTTTGTGTTTTAAAAAAAATATTTGTAATTTTCCCATCCAAAAACAATCCATGAGATTAAAACCACGGGAGAAAATGCAAATTTTCTCCCGATAACAATTTTTAATTTTCCCATATCTTTGTATTTAATTGCAAACTTTATTTGTTGTCTGTTCCTGACAATATTGGTTATTAATAGAATCCCTCCTATAAATAAAGTTGAGTAAATTAAATTTAAAAATGCTGACTCTTGTAAATAAACCGGAATCAAAAGATATACTGAAAATAAAAACTTTGAGTCTCCCCCTCCCATTATGTTAAATATAAACAAGATAAAACCTACAACTAGAAATACAAAAGAGTAAAAAAATGTTGAAATACTTAACAAGTATATCTGTGGTGATATTATCAACAATGTAACAAATGTTAAAACATTTACTATTACCCAGTAATTTGAAATCTTCCTATGTAAAATATCAACATAAGAAACTGCTATTAGCTCTATTAGTAAAAAGATATAAACAGTCAACGGGATCATTTATTTTGAAACCCGTAAAAAAAACATGATTCCTTGCAGACACCAACTGATAACTGTTGAGTAAGAGCAAAAGCAAAACTAGTGACTGTATCATTAATCGCTATATTTAGTGTGGAAATTAGTTTCAAACCAAACACACTCATAAAACCAAATAAGACTAAATACTCTACCACGGCCTGACCTAAAGTAGATTTTCTTTTTTTATTCATTATTTAATATTAATAGTAGTTATCAATTAAAACAACGTTTAGAACAATTATTCCAGTCCCAGAATGATTATAATACAAAGCAGTTTTGTGTTTTAGTAAATATTCCTTGCATTAGTTTATTTAGTATTTATTCGGATATAATCAAATAATCCACCCAACAAATTAGTTAATCCCTTAAACATTAACTTAATCGGTTATTACTAACCTAAAAAAAGTCTAATAAATATATTAAGCAAAGAAAAAAAATATGACAGACTAAAAAATATTAAAGCTCAAAGTCACTTTGTGCTTTATCAAATATTCCTTCCGTTAGGTCGTTCAGCCTTTTTGTTGCAACATCTTTGAATTTAAAAACAATTAAAGCAACAACTGCAACTAATAAAATGTATTCTGTAGACGTCTGTCCATCTTCGTCTCGAATGTAGTCAAATAATCTATTCAACATATTAATGAACTCCTTTAATATTAATTCTATAGGATATTGTTAAATCGGTTATTAAACAAAAACCTTTAAGAAATAATACCTTTAACCTATTAATTATTATAACCCATGTTCACATTAGCTGCAACGCTTCAATTCAGTGTTAACCCCACTAAATGCCTGTAATCACTAGGCCCGCCTCCCTGATGTAAAAACTATTTTCCTAAATGACCAGTAAAACAAAATAGTTTATAATAAATTTGGGCCATACTTAATAAATACTTTCGTCCTACACTTTTATTATCGGAAGCGGTCCCTGATCATGGTGAGCATGCTCGTTTATTATAAATGAGAAGCCTAAAGTGATTAACTACTGTGTCCACCTGTTTCAGTACGGGCGGAGAAGATAATTAAGTATGGCCCATTATTAAATTTGACATGCTATACAATAATATAAGATTATTAAAAGCATGGAAAAACTATCAATAAACCCCGCTCCTTTATCTACTATGTGGATTGAAAATCTTGCTCTTGAAGAATTAAATATGGACGAAGCAGGTGTTGTAAACATCAACGACCATTTAGGTCCATCATTATTTTTAGAAGAGTCATCAATTGAGTTCATGAATTTATTGAGAGAGCGATTTGAAATTTATACTACAAAATTTAATGAGTTTCGTGGTGGTGCCAACTCTGGATCTTTAATTAAGATATTTAAAATTTCAAATACAGTAAATGATTTTATGCTTTTTCGAAATTCATTGCGCTTAGTTTTTGCTCGGAAATCAAATGACTTAATCTCCATTGGTTTTTTAGTTAATGGCAAAGATATATATGCTCCCCGATTAACAAGAGAAGAAGGTAGAGGGGCAAAAAATCAAACACATGATATCAGAGCTCACATAGGGCCTTTTAATAATATTTCATGGCGCTTTAATGGTGAGCCTGTTGATATAGATACAATGGTCAGATATTATCTTTCTGAATTCATTAGACAATCTGCCAGATAATGAATTCTCTATATAAGTCTATCAAAAGTAAATTTTAATGATTCATTTATTGAGGGAAGCTTTATATTTAAAAATCTTTCAATATTTGAAATATCAAGGTGAAAATAAAGGGATTTATTACTATTGTTGATTAATGGAAAGTTTTGATTTCTGGGATTAATTATAGATTTATTATCATTAAACTGTTCACAGTAAGCAAGTGCAAACTCATAAGTAGACATAATATTACTTGAACTAACCTGAAATAATCTATTTGTTGCGTTTTTCTCAATACAAAGTTTGATAATCATCGATAGATAACTGACATCAAGATGGCCCATAAAGACTTTATTATCACAATTAGTTGGACTTTCAGTAAATAAATTTCTTTGTAAAATGTCTAATAATTCAGGTTTTAGAACATTTATACTTCTATTATAAATTTTACTTGTCCTAAAAATCACATAATTATTATAATTTTTTTGTAAAAATGATTCACCTGAGTAATAACTTTTTCCTACAACCGTGTTGGGTTCCGGGATATCCATCTCAGCGTAGACTTTATTTTGTCCACCGAAAACAAACATTGATGAAATATAGCAAATCTTAATATTTAGGTAATGAGAATATTCACAAATCCTAGTTAGTACATCACTATTAAAAAAACTTGCTTGATCATGATCTGATGCACACTCTTCTGCTGATGAATGTCCTGAGCAATAAATTATAACATCTGGTAAAGTTGAAAGAATAATACTCTGAACAGTATGTGAATAAGTTAGGTCGCAACCAAGTGAAAGTATTCCATCAATCTCAACTCTCGTTTTAGAGTATGTGCCAACAACTTGATAATCTGACTTTAAAAAATTTGCCAGGTTTGCACCAAGAGAAGTTGATACTCCAAAAATTAATATCTTTTTGCGTGTCATTAATTTAATTCTACCTATTAGATGTTAAAATACCATAAATAAAATACCCTTGCTTTATTCAAAGCAAGGGTAATAAAAGAAAGAAATTTAACCCAATAATTTTTGCGCTAATGCAGGATACTGATTTGCCTGTGCCAAAACTGACATTCCAGACTGAACCAATATGTTATTTTTCGTGAGTTCGGCCGATTCATTTGCAATGTCGACATCACGAATCCTGGAGTTTGCAGCACTAAGATTTTCATCTGTAATGCCATGATTATTAATAATAGAGGTAAGTCTATTTTGAACTGCTCCCAGTTCTGCTCTTGAACCATTGAGTAAGACCATTGCGCTGTCAATCTTGTCCATTGATTCTCTGGCAAGCTCTTTTGATGCAACTCCTGCTTCTGAAACCCCAAGAGAGGATAAAGTTGCATTAACTTTTCCTCCGTCGTATCGCAACCTATCCAATGCTGGATTGTTGTGGATTCCGATTTGAAACTCAAGTAGTCCTGAACTACCGTCGAGTAATTTAACACCATTGAACTCACTTGACCTAGCAATTCTTTCAACTTCATCAGATAATTGTTTAAACTCAACGTCTGAAAACTCTCTTTCTTTCTGGCCGATACTATCTGATGCTGCTTGCACAGATAATTCTCGTAATCGAATGAGAATATTTGAAATTTCATTTAAACCACCCTCCGCAGTTTGAATTAAAGAAATAGCATCACCTGCATTTCTTTTTGCTTGTCTCGTACCTCTAATATCTGCTTTTAAATTCTCACTAATAGCTAATCCTGCAGCGTCATCTGCGGCCGTATTAATTCGTTGACCAGTCGAAAGTCTAGTTAGACTTTTACTCAACTTTTCTGAATTTCTGGCCAAAGACCTTTGCGACACTAATGAACTAACATTAGTATTTATTCTTAATCCCATATCATCCTCCTCTGAACATTTTCACCTCCTGTGTGATTTACAGATTTCCTATCTGTTATAAAATTAAACTTAATACTTCTTTTCTTTCTTTTTTAATATTTTGTTTTTTTACAATTAACATTTGCAGTAAGTTAATTGACACATTATTTACTCATCATTAATAAACATTTTGACTCCTATTAACCTTGTGTCGTTGCTTGGATTAACTGTAATGCACTCTTGGAAGATGCATTTGCCTGTGCTAACACAGATGTTCCAGCTGTTACCAATATATTATTTTTTGTTAACTCTGCTGTTTCTGCCGCAACATCAGCGTCCCTAACTCTTGAGTTAGCTGCTGACATATTCTCAATACTGACTGCAATATTATTAATAGTAGATTGCAATCTATTTTGGAGTGCACCAAATCCAGCTCTTATTCCTGATACTCTATCAATAGCCTGGTCTAAAGAAGACAAGGTATTTTGTGATGATATTTTATCTGAAACAGAAGCAAGGTTTAATCCAAGGGATGCTATATTTATATCAGCATTTGAAGCATCAAAGTACAATCTATCACTCATAGGATCATTGCTCGTTCCTATTTGAATATCTAATTGTGCTCCAGTCCCATTTAGTAAAGAGACTCCATTAAATTCCGTTGAATCAGCAATTCTATCAACTTCGCTTAGTAATTGCTCAAATTCTAGATTTAAAAATCCTCTTTCCTTATTCCCTATTGTGTCTGATGCTGCTTGAACTGAAAGTTCTCGCAAGCGAATTAAGATATTGGACACTTCAGACAATGCCCCTTCAGCAATTTGAACCATTGAAACACCATCTTGAGCATTTCTTTCTGCTTGTCCTAATCCACGAATTTCGGCCTTTAGATTTTCCGAGATGGCCAATCCCGCTGCATCGTCACCCGCTCTATTTATCCGTTGTCCTGATGACAACTTTTCAAGCGTTTTCTCCATTGCCAACCTTGTACCAGACAGGTTCCGTTGGGCATTAAGAGAGGCGACATTAGTATTAATTCGAAGTCCCATTCTATCCTCCTTGATAATCGGGTTTATGCAAAAAATCCTTTCTGCAATTGCATATTTCAAACGCCTATTGAAATAGTGCCTTCGTATACATTTCGAACTATCTAGTGATATCATTAGACTTAAACTTAAAGCGGCATTTTTTTCACTTCTAAGCTAGGAGTAGTATGTTACGGGACGATATTGCTGTTTCAAACTTAAAAGAATCACCATATTATCGAAGTGAATTAATTTCTTTAATTGAGTCTGCATATAATTATCAAGATGAAAACTCATTTGAAGTTGATTTTTATCCTCTTTTGAAACTAAGTAATTCTCAAAATAATATTATTTTAATTAAAAAGTCTACAAAAGAACTTATTGGTCATATTGGTATATGTAATAGAGAACTTTCTTATAATGAAAATATTTATCCCGTAATTTTGATTGGTGGAATTGTAATAAATGATAAATTTCAAGAGCAAGGTTATTTTTCATTATTAATGAATAAGGTATTAAGTTATTACCAGGATAATCTATTCTTTATATTATGGTCTGACCTTAACTTATTATATAAAAAGTTTGGATTTATTGAGGCCGGTATACAAATCCAGTCCGGTAATCAAAATTTTATTCCCCAGACAGACATCAAACAAGCAAAATTTAATTTATTATCACCTCATCATCAAGATGAAATCATTGAGTTATATAATAGTGAATATAGTAAGTATTTAAGTTTCACGAGAGGACAAAAAGAATGGGAAAATATAACTAAAATAACATCTATGGATATCTTTTATACAATGAAAAATAATTCTATTAATTCATACTTTTTAAAAGGCAAGGGAGAAGACTTAAATAATATTATTCATGAAAGCGTTGGAAACTTAAGGCAACATAATTTAAACAAGGATTTCACTCAATGGTTACCATCTAATTATAAAACAAATCATATTAATAAAGTTTCATTTCTTGCATTATTTAAGATTAACAATACGCTATTATTAAATAAATTAATCCAACAGGTAAGTAATCACTCTGTTAGTATTGTTAGTATTGATCACTCAAGAAAACTATTCACTTTAATGCTCAAAGATCAACAATATGATCTTTCTGAATCTGATTTACTAAATACAATCTTGACACCTCGTTTTCACGCGGAGCTCAGTAGTTATCTATTTACTCCAACATTTTTTTCTGGAGCAGATAGCATCTAATATCTTTTTTTCTTTGGAAAAAAGACTCTTATTAAAAGAATGAAAGAAAAAAACCAACAAACCCACACCGGAATAGGAACATTCATCCAGAGATTAAACTTTGTCGTTTCAAGCATAAATGCACCCACAAAAAGAAATATACCTGCTAGAATAGACCTTGATAAAAAACCAATCGAATAATTTATTTTTAATAGTTCTTTTTCATAACCAGTATTGACTAGTTTAAAAGAGTATTGATCCTTGGCCCACTGTTTTATAAACCATTTTAGATGCCGAGGTAAAATCCTAAGAATTGGCAACATATCTCTTGTGGCCCATACTGCTTCTTCTATTACATCGTCTTTGCTAATTGTTCCTTTTAGAATTGATTTAATATCTCCTTGTAAAATATTAAATAAATCAAAATCCATTTCTATTGTTCTTCCTACTCCATCTAGTGTCATCAATGCTCTAAATACTAGGAACCAATCTCTAGGTAGAAACATTTTGTGTTTGTTTAAAGTCAACATTATAGATTGGAATACTTCAGAATAATTTGTTTGTTGTACTGTTAGGCCGACATAAGGAGATAAGGTTGAACGAACATCTCTAATTAAATCCTCAATATCAGGGACAGTATCATATTCGGCGACATCAATAAATTCATATACTAAATTTTCATAATTAAATGTTAATAGTGCATATATAATTGCAACTAAGTTCTGGCGGCTTTTCCTGCTTAAAGACCCCATTAGGCCATAATCAATAAGTCCAATCTTTCCATTCCTTAATAGAAAAAAATTACCACCATGTAAGTCTGCATGAAAAAAACCATCCTCCAGAAATGATCTCATAAAGAATGCTAGGCCCAACGTTAATTTTTCTTCGAGCTCTTTTTTGTGCTCTAAAATCTTCTTCGTATTACTAAATGGAATTCCATCTAAGTGTTCCATTACTAAAATATTCTCTCTTGTATACTCCTTGTAAATTTCAGGTATATGAAAGATATCTTTTTCATCACGCTTAGATAAATTTTCTTTAAATCTGTTACAATTAAGTGCTTCTACATGAAAGTTTAATTCATTTTGTAAACTCAATGAGAAGTCATTCATTACTTTTGAAATACCTAAATATTTTATTTCATTGCTTGCCCTTTCAATTTGTCCTATCAAGAAAAGCATTATGGAAAAATCTATTTCGATTAACTTTTCTATATTTGGCCTTCTGACTTTCACAACGACATCAGTTCCATCTAGCAACCTGGCCTTATAAACCACTCCAATTGATGCCGTACCAATGGCCTCTTGATTAAAACTCGAAAATATCTTATCTAATGGTGCTCCAAGAGATTGTTCTATTGCTCTTTTTGCTTCACTAAATTCAACTCCTTTAACTTTGTCTCTCAGTTTATGCATTTCATTTATAAAGTCTTCATTAAATAAATCTTCTCTGGAACCTAATAACTGTCCAATTTTAATAAATGCAGGGCCTAATTCTTCAAAACATTTTCTTAGCCTAAGTCCAATTATTCCTTGCCAACTTACTTTAGAGGTTGAGTCTAGTTCTTTTTTAATTTTAATTTTAGATTTAGGTAAAACAAAATTTGGTATTTTAGAAGTAACTCCAATGGAGATGAATTCTTCAAAACCATTTTTTGCAAAAATTGAAACAATTTCTCGTAAGCGAGTAATATTTCTAAATGCTTTTGATATACTTATGCCAGCTTTAATAATATCCATAATTCACCAATTTATTTAATTTTACTTTATTTTTAATAATTTATACTAATAGTGAAGTAAATTCCCACTTAATCAATTAAAAGAGTCTGCTTTTCACTGCTTGTATAAAGTGATACAACTAATAGTTAGTTAAAAATTAGGTTATTGGTTATATGAATACAGTACTGAAAATTTTAATATTAATCATGATAGTACGAATGTCATACGTTGAGTCCACTGAAACTTGCAGCAGAGTCGCTATTATAAATCACCAAGAAATATTAACTGACACAAATACTGGAAATAAAGGAGAGGGATTGCGCTACTATCTCGAAAGGGATGAAATTGCAAAAAAATACCTTAATATTTATCAAGACGGCACTCAAATTAAAACTATAAATACTGTTTTGGGGAGCATTGGTACCATATTTTTATTATCAGGTATCATTTCGAGCAACTCCTCTGGCCTTAGGGACAATTTTCTAATTGGTGGAGCAACGACCATTTCATTAAATTTCTTAATAACAAAAACACTAAATATTGCTAATGAGTCAAATTTAGAAAATGCTATTAACGAATATAATAAAAGACACTTACCCAGAATCTATTTTAATCCAAATATTTTAAATGACAAAACAACGACAGGTGAAAGGAACTTTTATATTAATCGAACTTGGAGATTTTAAATATGGAATCAAGTGAATCAGAAATAACTTGTTATAAATGCAACCATAAATTAAATTATGAAAAAAATGCAAAAATCTTAAGGCATGAAGAATGTGAATATTGCTCTTGTCAGATGCATTGTTGTTGTATGTGTACATTTTATGACAAAAACTCATACAATGATTGTCGCGAACCAAATGCAGACAGAATTGTTGATAAAGAAAAAGCTAACTTTTGTTCTTATTTTAAATTAGAAGGAAGATCAAATAACTACGAAGATATTAAGAAAACACAACTTGAAGCCGCTATGAATCTATTCAAAAAATAATTGATAAAGAGAGTTAAAATGAGCAATACAGACGAACCAATTACCTTGAAAGGAAAAGCAAACCTCGATAAACAGCTTGACAGTTTAATCAAGGTAGAAAGAGAACAAATCAAAGTAAGTCTTGCCGAAGCAAGGGCCCTGGGTGACTTAAAAGAAAATGCTGAATATCATTCAGCAAAAGAAAAACAGGCACTAAATGAGGGTAAGATTGCGTATTTGCAAAATGTGCTTTCTCATTGCAATGTAATCGACACAACCAAAATTAGCTCTGATAATATCGTCTTTGGTGCAACTATTAGGTTAGTTGACATTGAAAAAGATAAAGAAGTTACTTACCAAATTGTAGGAAAGGATGAGGCAGACTTAAAAAAAAATAAAATTTCATACAATAGTCCCCTAGGTAAAGCATTGCTAGGCAAGGAAGAAGGGGATATCGTCGTAGTTAAGGCCCCGAAGGGTGATCTTGAGTATGAGATAGAGGAAATATCTTACTTGTGAATTGAGGAGATCATTATTAAAAATAAACCTGAATTAACTTGGGACTCTCTAATCCTAGACTTATTTAAGGGTGGCAAATCAAAGTTTGCTGAAAAACTTGGCCTAGCTCAAATCAAAACCCTCAATGATCTTCTTTGGATTATGCCATTAAATATTCAAAGTATTCCCGATATCGCACCCTTTCAAAATACAAAAGAAGGCAATCTGTTTTATGGTTCTGGCCAAATAATTTCAAAACACAAAACACCTAACTACCATCGAAAGGGTAAGTTTTTACTTTATACTGTCAACGTTATAGTACGAGATGATCTATCAAGTAATACCATCAATCTTAAGTGGTTTAACTCCTACTCATCTATTTATAAAAAAATATCCGGGATTAATCACATATACTTCCAAGGTGAAGTGTCAAATTTTAATGAAAAACAACAAATCATAAATCCTATATTTGACTCCACTCCAATAAACAAAAGTGGAAAAAAGTACATTATTAAATACCCAACAATAAGTTCTGTATCCGGGAAAATAATTGAAAATATTATTGATAGAATTCCTAGTTATCTATGGGAATCAATACCTGAATCAATCCCACCAGAGACATTAGAAAAAAGGTCATTAATCACTAACCAGTCAGCATTTAATACTATTCACGGTAAGTCTAACAATATTGATGACCTTAAAAAATCAAGAACAAGGCTAATCTATGAAGAATTCATGATTGAGCAAGCAAGGTTATATTTTAGAAAAAAA
>CAYRDP010000006.1:43052-189547 GCA_964423165.1 uncultured Bacteriovoracaceae bacterium
CTCAATATCCTTCTCCTATTATCAACTCCTCAGACACTGAAGTCAAAAATGCGATTAAGCTTTTTGATTATCAATTAACGAAAGGTCAAAAAGAGGCTATCAACGATATTATTCTTGACCTAAGATCCCCGGTTCCAATGATGAGACTTTTACAAGGTGACGTTGGTTGTGGAAAAACAAGTGTTGCTTTAGTTTCCTCTATTTTAACTATGGCAAATGGATACCAAGTTGCAATCATGTGTCCCACCGAAGCACTTGCACATCAACACTTTCATACTTTGTCTACGATATTAAAGAGTAGTTCTTACAACATATCATTATTACTAGGAAGCACGAAAGCGAAAGAAAAAGCGACTATTTTAAGTAAAATTAAAAATAATAAAACAAACCTCATTATAGGTACTCATTCTTTAATACAGAAAAATATAAAGTTTTCCAATTTAGCACTTGCAATTATTGATGAACAACATAAATTTGGTGTTGGACAAAGAATTGAACTTGTTAACAAAAGTAGAGGATGCAACTGCCTAATAATGACAGCAACTCCTATACCTCGGTCATTAAGATTAACCCAGTTTGGAGACTTAGATATTTCAAGTATTACAACAATACCAAAAGGAAGAAAAGGAACTCAAACTAAAATAATTCGACCTGACCTCTTTCAAAAGTTTTTAACTTTTTTAAATACTAGGCTTTCCATTAGAGAACAGGCCTATATTGTCGTTCCTGTCATAAATGAAAATGATAATACGAGTTTAATGTATGTAAATCAAGTACTAGAAAAATTCAAAAAATTATTTCCCCAGAAAAAAATCGCAGCAATGCATGGGCAACTGAGCTCTGTAGAAAAAGAAAGTATATTCACAAGTTTTAAACAACAACAAGTTGATATTTTAATTGCTACATCAGTTATTGAAGTTGGTATTGATGTTCATAATGCTTCTATTATGGCGATCATGAACCCTGAGCGATTTGGTCTTAGTGCGATTCATCAATTAAGAGGACGAGTCGGCAGAGGTCAAAAACCTGGGTTTTGTTTTTTAATCTGCGATAATCAAATTTCAGAAAGTAGTTTGAAAAGATTAAAGGTTATAGAAAAAAACACAAATGGCTTCAAGATTGCTGAAGAGGATCTTATTTCTAGAGGTGAAGGGAATTTATTTGGCACATCTCAATCCGGAAGTTCGTCATACAGAAAGATTGGAAATATAATCATTGATCAAAAATTACTCATTAGTGCGAGAGAAGATTTTCTTCAACTAATTAATTCTAATCATTCTTTTATAAAATCCCATTTTGAACATATTGCCAATCAGGAATTTGTTTCCAAAACAATATAATATTGTAAAAAATAATGGATCTGATAACCTAGAACTATGATTGAACTAAAAATAATTGAATCACCCGATCAAGAAATTATTGGAAGCTACGTCTCTCAAAGACAAGAAATTAAAATCGGCAGGTCATATCAAAATGACTTAATCGTTAATGATGCAAGAATAAGTAAATACCATATAATCATTAACAACAATGCACCTAATATTTTATGCCATTCAGTATCAGATCAATCATACCTGTCTAATAATAAAAAGATAATTGGTTCAAAAAATCATAAAATTAATGACTATATTCAAATTGGAGACACTAAAATCCAATTAATTAATTGCTCTCCTATCACAACAATTGACATAACAGAAAAACATAACTACTTAGATGAGAACCGACCAGACATCATGCAGTTATTAAATATAATGGAACAAGAATTAGCTAACATAGAATTGGAAAAAGAATAAATTATGCCATTAAACAACCCTTCTTATATGCATACATCAAATAATATTCGTATTTTCTATAATACAAACTTTAAACGAAATGAAATTAAGGAAGACGACACCGTTTTAGTATTTATTTATGGTCTTGTATGCTCAAACAATCAATGGGCATATCAGCTTCCATATTTTGATAACGAAAAACACAAAATACTTATTCATGACTTCAGAGGACATTTTAGTTCATCTGGAAAAAATGATATTACAGGCTGTACTTTTAAAAATATGACACAAGATTTATTTGAGTTAATCCAAGAGATAAATGCTAAAAATGTAATACTAATCTCCCATAGTATGGGGGTCAATATTGCGCTAGAGTTTGCTTACCAACACCCCTCTTTGGTGAAAGGTCTTGCATTAATTTCAGGAACAGTCTTTTCTCCATGCGACTTAATTATGAATACAAACTTATCTGATATCGTGATACCACAATTAAAGAAAATAAATAAACTCCTTCCAAGAGCATATAATTTGCTTTGGAAAAATGCTTACCTAATCCCACCATTGAGGGCCGTTGTACACCACGGGGGGTTTCATACAGAGAATGTACCTAAAGAGTATGTGACTAGCTATATAAAGAAAATAGGTGAACTACCTCCGGAGTTATTTTATCAACTCATGGATGAAATGAAAAAACACAACATTATTAATCACCTTGAAAAGATTAAGACATCCATACTCATCGTTGGTGGTGACAAAGATAAAATAATACCCAATAAATCACAATTTGCATTAGAACAAATGCTACCTAATGCAGAACTTTATATTGTTAAAGATGGCTCGCATGTACCTCAAGCAGACTTTCCAGAACTAATCAATGAAAGAATAACACTCTTTATAAATCAATGCTCATTAGAAAATAATTTATAAAACAATCTATCTCTAGCATGTAATAATTGAGATCGCTTATACTCCTGGTGAGAAGCCTCTCCATCACTATTAATTGTGTGAGATTCTTTGTCCATTACTTGAACCTCGAAAGGATAAAAAAAACTTATTTCTCTATCAATAGTAGATATATCTAAATTTAAAATCTTTGAAATTAAAGTATTACTTTTAACTTCCTCTGTTTCCCTTGCCAGCTTTTTGACTAAGTTAAACTCTTTTATAAATGGATTTTGATAACGAATTAATTGCCGTCCCGTAAACTGTACTGATCGATAGTCCTGAGATGAATGTTGATTTTTGTCCTTATCATCATTACCTGAAATAACCTCTTGCAAACTTCGATCTAATGCTTGTAAAAAGCGACTTTCTGATAAGTTGTTACGAATTGCCATTTTTATCACTCTGATATATTCAGTCTTAAATTTTTTAAAGTAAATTAAATTATTAAATGTACGACTAGGTTTTATGTTGTGTGGAATAACAATATTTTTGTCAGTTAAAAATTTTATAACTCGAATTATGTCAAACTTACTATTTGTTACAAATCTGATTCCAACACGGTCAAATAGTTCTTCGGCCACATATTCAACCTTGTGCAATAGCTTAATTATAACACTATCTCTAGACTTCTTTGATTTTGTTTCAAACTCACAAAGAGAAATTGAGTTTGGATCCCCCCTTTCTCCTAAAAATAAATTATTATTATCATCACGATATAAATATTTATAAAACCTATCAAAGATTTGTGTTTGAATTGCAGGGAAATAGTTTGACCTTAAATCTTTATCGATATGCATAATTGTATGCATAATTTTCAATACGATTTCGGCCCAACACATTTCCTCATGGGTATGTTTTTTAGAACTTTTAGATGCCATTAAAAATAACTCATCTACATCCGTTATCATAAATAAAGAATTAGGTATCTGAAGATCTAATCCATCGGGATCACCTTCTTTTAAAAAGTACTTTTTGATAAATTGCAACGACTCTTGAAAATTACCAAATAACTCTGCTCGCGCTACCTTGTCATCACTTTCAAGCCCATATCCAGATAGAAAATTATTTATTTCTTCTTTAATTGTACCTGCACCAAGAAAATATTTTGCATCAATTACTGATTTACCACCAATAACAACTTCCATCATTTCCCAGTCAATCAAATATCGAGATAAATAATTAGGTCTTTTCATAATCAACAAATAATCATAGATTAATAATAATACTTACAATAAACTATTTTATGAAAAATAAAAGCGCACCAAGTCTCAAAAATATCGATGTTATTTTCTTGTCCTTGTTTGGAGTCGGATTTTGTCCTTTTGCGCCTGGAACTGCTGGAACAATTGCAACTATTCCAATATTGTATGCACTTGGAAAATATAATATTCCAATAATTTTTATTATACCCTTTATTGTTATCACCACTCTTATTTCATCATTTTTATCAGATTGGGCACAAAAAAAATATAAAACTCATGACCCTTCATGGATTGTAGTAGATGAATCTCTTGGAATTATAGTTGCTTGGCTTTTTGTGCAAAGTAATAACTGGATAGACTTGATATTAATAACTATTTTATTTAGGGCATTTGATATTTATAAACTATGGCCGGCATCATATTTTGACAAAAAAGTTAATCATGGATCAGGAATTATTCTTGACGATATTATAAGTGGAATATACGCAGGCCTTGTGTTTTTATTATTGAAATTACTTATCTAAATATTATAATTAATCAACCGTTTGACTTACGCGAAACTTACGCATAATATTTAATTATACAATAAGCAATAAATTGATAAGCTTTATTTTTTAATACATAATTTCAAATTGTTATTAGAAATAAAATTAAAAGTAAATTGCATTAAGCATTTTAACAATAATTGAGTGTTACACACTAGAAGGAGTCGAAAAAATGTTAAACACAACAAGTAAAAATGATCAAAAAGCTAAAGCATTAAACCTTGCTCTATCAACAATAGAGAAACAATTCGGTAAAGGTGCCATAATGAAGCTTGATGGCAGCGAAAGAGAAAAAATGCCATCAATCTCAACTTCATGTCTTGGGCTTGACTTAGCCCTTGGTATAGGTGGAATCCCACAGGGAAGAATTGTTGAAATATATGGGCCTGAATCTTCAGGTAAAACTACTCTCACATTACATATCGCTGCCGAAGCTCAGAAAGCAGGTGGCACAGTTGCTTTTATTGATGCAGAACATGCATTAGATACTGCATATGCAAGTGAGCTTGGTGTGGATATTCCAAATACATTAATTTCTCAGCCAGATTGTGGAGAACAAGCATTAGAAATTGCTGATACATTAGTAAGGTCCGGTGCAATTAATTTATTAATTGTTGACTCTGTAGCGGCTCTAACACCAAAAGCTGAACTTGACGGAGATATGGGAGATTCTCATATGGGCCTTCAAGCAAGATTAATGTCACAAGCACTTAGAAAGTTAACTGGCTCAATCTCAAAGTCCAATACTACTGTAGTTTTCATTAATCAATTACGAATGAAAATTGGTGTAATGTTTGGTAATCCCGAAACAACGACAGGTGGTAATGCCTTAAAATTCTACTCATCAGTAAGAATCGATATTAGAAGAATTGGAGCTATTAAAAATGGTGACGAAGTAGTAGGAAATCGGACAAGAGTAAAGGTAGTAAAAAATAAAGTTGCACCTCCATTTAAAACTATTGAGTTTGATATTATGTATGGTACAGGAATTTCAAAAACAGGAGATTTACTAGATCTCGCTGTACAAAATAAAATAGTGGATAAAGCTGGAGCTTGGTATTCTTATAAAGGAGAGAAGATTGGCCAAGGTCGGGAAAATTCTAAAATATATTTGTCTGAAAATACAAGTATTATGGAGGAAATCAAAACACAACTTTTAATACAGTTTGGTATTGAAAAAGATTCTGAACAAATAAATCCATTAGTCAATGAAGATACTGGTGAAATTATGGAAACTGCTGCTAATAAAACTAAATCTAAAAAACCATCTAAAGCATCTAAGACTCTACAGTAGTTAATGGACTTCTTAACATCATCCTCACGAGGGCCTGAAAATCAGGCTCTCGTTAATGAAAAAGAATCTGATGCTTATAAATACGCTATTAAAATACTCGCTAAGCAAGAGTACTCTGTTCATAAAATAAGAATAAAACTAATGAAAAGAGGTCTTACTAAATCAGAAATAGATCATTGTCTTGATAAACTTATTTCGGAAAACCTACTATCAGAAAAAAGATATGCAGATTTAAGAATTCAGTATCTAATGAAAAAAAATTACTCATTGCAATACATAAAACAAAAATTAAAAAATGAAAACGTGATTGTTGAAATATGCCAGATTTCAAATGTATTTAAGGATTTTGAATATAATTCCGAAATTCAAATTTTAAAGTTAATCTCAAAGAAGTTGAACTTAATAAATAGTTCAAACGAAATCAAAATTAAACACAAATTAATATCATATCTTAACTCAAGAGGGCATTTTATCTCCGATGTCGACCACTACATTAAGAAACACCGCACAAACCAAGCTGAACAATAGAAAAAATCTAATTTATACATACAAATTAATCCAATTTGTTATATAAATAGATCCTAAGATTACTTAAAAAATGGCAAGTACATGAAAGCAAATGATATAAGAAAATTATTTAAATCATATTTTAAAAAATATAATCACCAAGAAATTGCTAGCTCATCACTCATTCCAGAAAATGATCCAACACTATTATTTGCTAATGCAGGTATGAATCAATTTAAAGATTATTTTACTGGTAATGCTACCCCAGATAATAAAAGAGCAGTTACAATTCAAAAATGTGTTCGTGCAGGTGGAAAACATAATGATCTAGAGAATGTGGGGCATACTGCAAGACACCATACATTTTTTGAAATGCTTGGAAACTTTTCATTTGGAGACTATTTTAAGAAAGATGCAATCAAATTTTCCTGGGAGTTCTTGACTAATGAACTGAAAATACCAAAGGATAAACTTTTTATAACAGTTCATAACACCGATGATGAAGCTGAGCAAATTTGGCTTAAAATTGGCATCGATCCAAAACATATATTTCGCAAGGGTGACAAAGACAATTTCTGGGAAATGGGACAATACGGACCTTGTGGGCCTTGCAGCGAAATCTTCTATGATCACGGAGAACAATATAAAACCACAAACTTAATTATTAACCCAGGACAAGATATTCTTGTTGATGAATCAAGATATGTAGAAATTTGGAACCTTGTATTCATGCAATATGAAAAAACTCCTGAAGGAAAATTTAACTTACCATCTCCATCCATTGATACCGGGGCCGGACTTGAAAGACTAGCAGCTGTAGTACAAGGTAAGTATTGGAATTATGATATTGATATTTTTCAAACAATAATTTCTCAAATTGAACAGTTAACAAATTCAAAATATAGTAATTTAGAGCAAGCTGATAGTATCAGAGTAATTGCAGATCATATTAGATCGGCCACAATGTTAATAACTGATGGTGTTTTACCCTCCAACGAAGGGAGAGGATACGTACTTCGAAGAATTATTAGAAGAGCAATTAGACATCTAAAATTATTAAATATTAATACACCTACTCTTTTTAAATTAGTACCTACTGTTCTTGAAACTTTAAATTCAGAATACCCTCAAAATGGCCTTAATCAACAACTTGCAGAAAAATTTATTAAACTTGAAGAAACAAAGTTCCTTGAAACGTTAGGTCAAGGACTCAAATTTTTAAAAGATGTTATCAAAAGTGAAAAACTATCCAAAAACAACACCATACTAAGTGGTCAAAGTGCATTTAAACTTTATGACACGTACGGTTTCCCTATTGATCTCACTGAAATAATATTAAATGAAAGCAATTACTCAATTGACCTTGATGGATTTAAAACATCTATGCAACATCAAAAGGAAAAATCAAAACAAGGCAGAAAAGAAACAATTGCAATTGATAATAATTTATTTTTCAAGTTACATGAACAGTTTGGAAATACAAAATATATTGAAAACGATAAATTAGAATCTGAGGCCACTCTACTTGCAATAGATACAAGCGAAGAATCTAGTGTCTTAATTTTTGACCAAACAGTTTTCTATGGTGAATCTGGTGGACAAAATGGAGATAATGGTGAAATTTATGATGGAGACCAAGTAGTTGCAACTATTATTGATACACTGAAACCGGTTGAACAATTACATGCCCATATCACTAATAATAATCATAAACTTTCTATTAATAAAAAATATAAATTAAAAGTTCATCGAGAAAAAAGAAACCTTACTGCTCGAAATCATTCTGCTACTCACCTTTTACAATCTGCTCTTATTGCAACGCTTGGTAAACATATTAAACAATCAGGATCAAATGTAGCACCTAATCGTCTTCGTTTTGACTTTACTCACCCCGCAGCACTTACCAAGAATGAACTAATACAAGTAGAACAACTAGTTAATGAATACATAGGTTCATCAACCCAGGTTAACTGCACAATAATGAGCAAAGAAGAAGCAATAAAAAATGGAGCTCTGGCCATCTTTGGTGAAAAATATGGAAATGAAGTTAGAGTTGTTAAAATGAACAATCTCTCAACTGAATTATGTGGAGGAAGTCATGTTTGTAATACAAGCGAGATTGGAGTATTTCATATTATATCTGAAAGTTCATTAAGCACTGGCATTCGAAGAATAGAAGCAGTCACTTCAACTTCTGCAGCAAATTTTCTAAATCAAAGATCCAGAGTACTTAGTGCTCTTGAACTTAATCTACAAGAAAAAGAGAATGAAATTATTACCAAGGTTTCAAAGTTAGTATTAGAAAATAAAAACTTGAAGAAAGAAATAAAACTTACCTACGAGAAATCACAACGAGAAAATAATAAATCTCTTTTTCAAACCCCAGAAATATTAAATAATCAATGTACATTACAAACTATTGAATTACCCTCTGGAACTAATCTTAAAAATATTTCAGATGATTACTTAGATATGTATCCATCAGGTATTTTAGTTGCCTACACAAAAGAGAATGACAAAATAAAAGTTATTATAAGATCGCCCAACATAAACAACCCCATTTCATGCGGTAAGATATTAAAGGAACTATCTAAAACGCTAAACTGTCGTGGCGGAGGAAAAGACAATATGGCACAAGGCTCTGTTGACTCTAATGATTTAGAATCATTTTTAATACAAACAATAAAAATAATTAAACAAAACACCAAATAAACTTAAGGAATTATGTGAAAACATTATTAATAATAATTACAAATCTATTACTAATTAATTTGGGATGTCGAAAATTACCTAATAATATTTCCAAAAATGAATTAAATATTTCGTTATCTGCTGAAGTTGATACCCTCGATCCTGCAAGGTCGTATGATACGGTTTCAAGTAGCGTCGTTTATCAAATCTATGAACAGTTATTTGAATATCATTACTTAAAACGACCATATACAATTCAACCCTTGCTCGCAGAATCAATGCCTATTATTTCAAATGATAAAAAAACCTACACGATTAAAATTAAAAAAAATATCCAGTACCATCCAAACAAAGCATTCAATGAAGAAAAACGTTTTGTAACATCTAATGACTTTATTAACCAAATTAAAAGAATTGCTTTTACTCCTACCCGAAGTAGAGGGTGGTGGCTTTTTGATGAGAAGATAGTAGGACTTAATCAATTTAGAGAAACGGTTGGTAGTGATTTATCTAAATTCAACACTACTTCAGTTGAGGGTTTAATTGCTCCAGATGACCATACCTTAATTATTAAATTAACAATTCCATACCCTCAAATGTTATTTGCATTAGCAATGAGCTTTACTTCCCCTATTCCTATCGAAGCAATTCATGAATACAAAAATGACCTGGACCGAAATACTATTGGCACAGGGCCATTTAAACTTGATCACTGGAGGAAATTATCTTCCATTAAAATTTCTCGATTTGAAGGTTATCGAGATGCAAAATATCCATCTCAAGGAGATAGACTTTCTAATAAGCTGAACCTACTTCAAGATTCAGGTAAAAAAATTCCATTCCTAAATGCAGTACATTTTAATATTATGAAAGAAGGCCAAACACGTTGGTTAAATTTCAGGGCCAAAAAAATTGACCTACTATCACTCCCAAAAGACAACTACTCATCTGCTATTGGTAAAGATGGAAGCCTGACCGATGAATTAATTAAAGACAATATTCAACTGCAGAAAAATCCAACAACTATCTTTTGGTGGATTTCATTCAACATGGAAGATTCACATCTCGGAAAAAATAAAATATTAAGAAATGCTATTTTACACGCCATAAATACCGATCGATATATTAAACTTTTCACAAATAGTATAGGACAAAAAGCTAACTCCATTTATCCTCCTGGCATCAATGGCTATAACCCTTCAAATCAACTTCCCTATTCTTACAGCATTGAAAAAGCAAAAAAATTATTAACTCAGGCCGGATTCCCAAAAGGAAAAGGGCTACCAACCTTAGTTTATGACACAAGATCTGACAGCACTACCGCGAGACAAACAGCAGAGTTTTTTAAAGGAGAATTAGCTAAAATAGGAATTGATATTCAAATATCAATTAATACTTTTCCTGCATTTCTAGAAAAAGCAAGACAAGGAAAATTACAATTATGGAAAGGCGGTTGGGCGATGGACTATCCCGATGCTGAAAATATACTACAATTACTTATCACCAAAAATCACCCACCAGGACCTAATGCAACAAAGTTTTCAGATGCTACGTTTGACAAATATTTTGAAAAACTAAAAATTATGCCTAACGGAAAAGAGAAAAGTATATTAATGCAAAAAATGGAAAATATAATTAACCAAGAAATTCCATGGGGGATGCTATACTACAATAGATCTTATACGCTTTATCACCAACACCTTAAAAATTATCGTCAATCAGACTTAATCACTAACTATATGAAATACCTGAGTATTCGAAACAACAAATAACCGGAATAAAATTCCCTTAATTTTTAATATATATCTTTATTTTTCTTTAATTCAGTGATGTCCGATTAAATTCATAAGTAGTACACCCTGCTTTAAAAATAATATTACTACTTAAAGGAATTATCCTGCGATGAAAAAACTATTATATCTAATTTTATACACATTAATCTCCAGCTCTATTAGTGCCAACGAATATATTATTTTTGGAGTTAATCAAAATCTACCCATGGGTGAACCAAATGAAGTGATTTTTAAGAATTACTATCTCAATTTTGGAGGACACCAAGGATTAAAAAACGGAACAATTGTTGATGTTTTTAGAAATATCTCACATATAAACCCATTATCTAACAAAAAGAGATATAAATATAAAGTTAAAATTGGTGAGTTAAAAATTATCCACACCGAAGAATCAACTTCTATTGCGCGAATACATAAAACAAATAAGCAAGATAAATTAACCATTCTAGATATAAACTCGATACTTATTGGTGATTTAGTTGATATTCATATTAAATAAACGTTGAAGCATTAATGAATAGTAATAAAAATACCATTTCAAAAATGTTCTTATCAAGAACTCAACAAGACCCGAATAAAAATGCTATCGGTTGGGTTAATAACAATATATTAAAATTTATTAATTATAGTACTTATCAACATTTAGTAAAGAGTATTTCTTTAGGACTAATTAAAAACTGCTTAAATAAAAATGATAAAGTTGCCATCATTTTACATACAAAAGTAAAATGGCATTTAATCGACCTTGGGATTTTATGCAGTAACGCTATTGTTATCCCTATCTCCCCTGACTTGTCGACTGAAGATATTATATATATTTTAAAACATTCCGAAGCAAAAATGGCTTTTGTAGAAAGTTACAAAGAAATTAAAGAATTAAGTAAATATCAATCTGAATTAAATTATCTAAAAACCTTTATATCAATTCAAAAATTACCTAAAGCAAATAATACAACTCATTTTACTTTGCTTTCATATCGAGAATTAATTACCCATGGAAATAAATTCGAAACGACAAATTCAAAGCTATTTATTGAAAATATTGATGCTCAACTCCCAAGTAATATTGCTTCAATAATTTATACATCTGGAACAACAGGGAATCCTAAAGGAGCTGTAATAAAACACTCTGCATTTATCCAAATGTTTAAGAATGTAAAATCTTCCTTCGCTGGAATTTTCACTGAACATGATACTATACTTACATTTCTTCCCTTATCCCATATTATGGGCCGAATGGACTCATTACTCATTATACCATTTGGAAATATAAATATTTACTCTGAATCAAGAGAAAGGTTGATGAGTGACTTTAAAGTTGCACGTCCAACTGTTTTCCTTGGTGTTCCTCGAATATTTGAAAAAATATACACTGAAATTATTAATCAAATTAATGAAAAAGGAATTATCGGACAAATACTATTTGATCTTTCAGAGAAGGTATCATCCAGTTACTTTACTAAATTAACAGAAGAACAAACTCCAGATATTAATGAAATTATTAAGCGCAAAATTGTTTATAACTTTTCGTTTAAAAAAATCAATAATGCTTTCGGTGGACGAGTTAAATTTTTTCTTTCTGGAGGAAATTCATTGTCTGATACTATTATCCAATTCTTTCAAAATGCCAATATTCCAATATTAGAAGGCTATGGACTTACAGAAACTTTGGCACCATGCTCGGTTAACCCTATCCATCGCCAAGAGGTGGGATCTGTTGGGGTCCCTATTGGAGATGTTCAAATTAAAATTAACAACAAAAAAGAAATTTTAATAAAAACAAAATCAATTTTTACTGAATATTATAAAGATACCTACTCCACAAATGAATCTATTCAAGATGGCTGGCTTCACACAGGAGACCTTGGATACATGAACAACCAAGGATATTTAATTATTATAGACCGCATTGATAATATGATAAAATTAAATAATAAGAGTATTATCTCCCCACAATCTATAGAAAATAAGATTAAAATTTCTCCATATATTTCTCACTGCATGGTTATTGGGAATAATCAAGACTTTCTGACATGCGTCATCGGTATTGAAAAAGTAAACTTCTTACCATTTATGGCCAAAATGAAAATTAATAAAACCACTAATATGGAAATAATATCGAAAAACCCTGATATATTAGATTTAATAAATAATGAAATAATAAAAGTAAATAAAACATTAATCGAATCTAATAAAATCAATGATACCTTTATTGCTCCAGAGGAATTTACTATTAATAAAGGTTATTTAACCCCTTCTCTCAAACTCAGACGTCAAAATATATATAATAAATATATGGAAGAGATTGAAGCAATGCGCAATCGAAAATATTGACAAATACTACTTTATCTTAGATATTGCAAAATCATTAATGTATATCGTGGAGAAGTAATGGCAAGAATTACAATTGAAGACTGTCTTGAAAAAGTTGATAATAGATATGAGTTAGTTCATCTTACAACTAGAAGAGTTAAGCAATTAAGAGATAGTGAAGATCCACTCGTTGAGTGTAAAAACAAAGATGTAGTTACTGCTCTTAGAGAAATTGCTGCAGGAAAAATTAAACATGCAGCAGTTAGCGAATACGACTCAGATGAGTTTTAAATATTTTATAGTTTTTTTTAAAAAGGGAACATAAGTTCCCTTTTTTTTTGTCTATTTCTTTCTTTTATTAGGTAATACTACTTTTAATACATCATCAAAATGAGATACCGGATAAAATTTTAATCCCTTGCGATGTCTTTCAGGTACCTCTTTTAAGTCTTTTTCATTTTGAGAAGGTAAAATAATCGTTTTAATTCCTGCCCTTTTTGCCGCCAGTACTTTTTCCTTTATTCCTCCTACTGGTAATACTTTTCCTGTCAAACTCAATTCACCTGTCATCGCAATATCTGGTTTGATTTTTTTATTCATTGCAAGACTATACAGTGCTAATGCCATTGTAATTCCTGCGCTAGGCCCATCTTTTGGTGTCGCACCTGCTGGTAAATGCAAATGAACTTCGTGTTTTGATAAATAATCTGATTTATTATCCTTCTCTAATTCTAATAATTTTCTAATATAGCTATATGCCAAATTTGCAGATTCATTCATCACATCACCAAGCTGACCTGTTAATTTAAATCCACCCTTTCCCTCTAATGGTATTGTTTCAATTGAAAGTATATCTCCTCCATATGCAGTCCAAGCAAGACCCGTGACCACTCCCGGTTGAGATTTTTTGTCTGCAAATTCTGTTTGAAAACGTGGGCTTCCTAATAATTTTTCCAAGTCATTTGTTTTAGGTGAAAACTTTTTAATAGATCTAGTACTCACCTTTTTCAATGCTGCTTTTCTGCATAATTTTGCAATATATTGTTCTATCGTTCTTACCCCAGGCTCACGTGCATAATCCGAAATAATTTTTTTTATAGTTCCTATGCTTAACTTAAAATCCTTTTTAAATAGTCCATGTTTTTTTAATTGTTTTGGGATAATCCACTTATTTGTAATTTCAACTTTTTCCTCCAACGAATATCCACTTAATTCAATAATCTCCATCCTATCTAATAATGGTTCTGGAATATCATTAATATAATTTGCAGTGGCAATAAAAACGACCTTTGATAAATCAAAAGGAATATCCAAATAATTATCAATAAATGAATGATTCTGCTCAGGGTCAAGAACCTCTAGTAACGCAGAAGCAGGATCTCCTTGAAATGATTTTCCCAACTTATCAATCTCATCTAACATAATAACGGGATTATTTACTTCTACTCTTTTTAAAGCTTGGATAATTTTACCTGGCATTGCTCCTACATAAGTCCTTCTATGTCCTTTTATTTCAGCTTCATCTCTCATTCCACCTAAACTGAATCTATAAAATTTTCGACCTAATGAATTTGCAACACTACGACCTAAAGATGTTTTACCAACGCCGGGAGGGCCAGAGAAACATAGCAATGTTCCATCGTAGTCAGGGTTGATTTTTCTAACAGCAAGAAATTCTAAAATTCTTTCTTTGGCCTTTTCTAATCCATAATGCTCTTTTTCAAGTATTTTTTCTGCCTGCTTCATATCAATATTATCTTCTGTCTTATTTTCCCATGGCAAATCTAGCAACCAATTTATATAAGATCTTGCAACATTATATTCTGGACTGCTATCAGGTATTACCTCTAGACGATTTAATTCATCACGAATTGACTTTAAGGTCTCTTCTGGAATTCCTGAACTTTCCAACCTTTCATTCATCGTTCTAATATCACGAGTTTTTTCATCTTCATCCATTCCCAATTCAGAACGAATCACTTTTAATTGCTCTCTAAGGAAATACTCTCTTTGATACTTGTTAACTTTATCATTTACTTCTTCAGATATTTTTTTCTGAATATCTGCTACTTCTTTTTCTCTTTTTAAATAAACTAATAGCTTAGCAAATCGTTTTTTTACTACTAAAGTTTCTAGAAAATCTTGTGCTTCTGAAATATCTAGTGAAATTGCAAATGCAACTAAATCAGCTAATGCACCCGGAGACGGTGAATTAAGCATCGCCAATTTCATTTCTTCATTAAAATATGGATTTATTTCACTCAGTTTCTTTACTTGATTAATTACTGACCTAGTATATGCATCTAGTTCCTCATCAGGTTCAATAATATCGCTAAAAACATCTACCTTTGTTTTTAAAAGTGACTGATCCGTTATTATATCTACAGCTCGATATCTTTTCATTCCATGAACTAAAACATTTACAGATCCATCGGGAAGAACAAGTTTTTTTACAACTTTGCATAAAACACCAACTTTATATATATCACCGCTATCAATTTCAATCTCCTCAACTTCCTCTTCTTCGATTTCATCATGATTAAGCTCATCACTTAACTTAACTAAATTTAATGCAACATATCCTGCTTTGCTAATTTGCTTATCTAGCTCGGGTGTAAATTTGTCCTCAGACAAAATAATTGGAGCTATCATTCCAGGAAAAATAGGGCTATTCATAATTGGAATAATCACTGATTCCTTTGGATAATTATTATCATCAACTGTATTTATTTTTGCAGTAACTTTGTGTTCTTCATCAAAATCTGACATTAAAATTCTCCCTCTTAATTATTTTAAGATATCGATCACAAGACGACCTGGTGACTCAAGGTGAAAAATATCAACTTTGACCATTTCTTTAAAAATGACTTCTAGAGAAATTGTAGTTTTCGAAACCGGAAAAAAATTTACGGCCTGAATAAATTTACTATTTCCAAAATCACCCAGATTTTCAGATAGTGTCGTATCAAATAAATCTATATATAACTTTTTATTCTTAGATGAAATATATCCATACATTCTTGGTACTGTCTTACCACTAAAATCAAATACCATTCTTTCATATCCATTATTAGCAGTAAATGAGTGACGTATTGAGCTTAAGTTTCCGTCAATTTTCATTCCACTTTTATGAAAAATACCTTTTTTCAAATAAATCGATTTTTTAGATGTTACAATTTCTCTAATTTTCTCACTATGTAAACTTTGAGAAAAAGCAATATTACCTATTACAAATGTTAATAATATAAAAATCTTAATCATTTTTTTGCCTTCCTATTACCATTAGCAAGGCGACTATATCATATTCAATACAAACCATGGATATTTTTTTGCATAATTATTAAGCATATAACTTGGCCCTAAGGCCAAAAGTCATAAACCAAGTTAGAAAAAGTCCTAAGGTGATACTAAAAAGGCCGTTACCTCCATTTCCTATATCATTAATAGTACCGCATGACATTATAGATTTTTCATTATCATTATTACTAGAATTGCTATCATCAGTATCGGTGGACGAAGATAGTGAATTTAATGAATAAGATTCTGGGCCATCTAGACATTTATCATTATCCTGAATATTTTCCATTGGGTGGTCAGGTATATTTATCGTTGTATATTCATCACCATTGAATTCGCTTAAACTAATCATTAAAAAATAATAATTTCCATTTTCTAAAAAATTTTCATAATCGGGGAAAATATCCCCCATTGCATAATCTGTTATTGAATTATCCTCTAAATATTTACTCATTAACTCAGCTGAAACTGTTAATTTAATTATATTTTGATCTGAGTTAGAAGAACTTAAACTAATATGAGCTTTTACATCCATATTAATCGAATTATCATCATTAAACTTTAATAAATGTTCTTCAGATACTTCTGGGTAACTCTCATTCTCATGTCCTGACCTTTCAATTAAAGCAGTTAACTTGAGTGGAAAATAAAGTTGATTGGAAATTATTTTAATGTCTAGATATACCTCACTACCAGCTAATTCATAATTACTTAAATCAATTTCATATTTGTCTACTGCCGTACCAGATGACAGTTCATTACTATTAAAGTATCCAACTTGGGCATATTCAACTTTTTCTTCTGAGAATTCTAATGAAATTTCACTATTACTACTTCTAGCATTTAGGTAGTCATTTGATACATCTATATTACAACCAATTGAAATAGAGGTTATTTCAAGATCATCATACCCATCTCTAAGTGAAATCGATTGTGGTCTTCCCGTTTCTCTTGCATAACATGTTTTAAAAAATGAACCTTTATAATCTGCACCTCCACTACAAAAATCCGCTCTTATTGATTGAAAATAATAATCCAAAGAAGAAACATATTTAGTTGGTGACACAAATAAAAAATAATTATCATCATAATCTAATTCATCTAATAAAATGGAACCATCGTCATCTGATATAGAGGCTGCGACTACTTTTCCACTCGAAAGAGAAATAGCTTGTACTTGTGCTCCAAAAATTGGAACATTATCCGATCCCTTTACCCATCCTGATATTTTTCCTTCTTTTCCATTGGTAATTTCACCATTACTAATTGTATGGTATTTTGACCTGTAAGCATTAAAATCATCTTCATCTAACTGGTATTGGCCAGCTGAAAGCTTGTAAAACATCGTCGAATTTTTGACTTGCCCATGGCCAATTCCTAGAGTGTGACCAATTTCATGAGCAATAGCTCCTCCAAGATAATTACTTTTTGTTTTATCATTTGAATAAGGAAAAGAGTTACCATTAATAATAATATCTGCCTCACTTATTATGCCTGATAAACTTGAAGATACTTTACTAATTGCTGCAATGGAGTCTTCTGAGAAATATTCTGAGCTACTTGAAAAATAAATATCATTTCTATCTGTCTGTGGTGAATCATCAATTATAACAAGCTTTAATGTAAATATTGAGACTTTATTCCACTCAGAAATAGCTTCCTCTACAATTGCTATCAGCTCTTCGTCGCTAAGCTCTCCACCACCTCTAGGGTTAAAATAGTAAGTCAAAGAACTTATTTCAGTAGCATCCCAAGACATTGAATTACCATATATATTTTTAGATGTTATTGATGCCCAAAGATTACTACTTATTAAAAAAATAATTAAAATTAACAATCTTTGTCTTAAAATATCTATCATCTTCTCTTCTTTGAAATCATTAAGGACATTGCTATCAAAAATATAAAGACTGAAATAATCCCCCACAGCGATGATCGTTTTTCGATTGTCGATGACTGATGTTCGGAGTCCGATACTGAAGCGATCGAACGTTGTACTTTATTTTCTTTTTTGAAATAAAAGTCTGGCATCACCTCATGCAGCTCTTCTTTAAATACTAATGCTACATTTAATCTAAACTTATCAAGTAGTATCTTTTTACTTAAATTAAACTTTGATACTAAGTATTTTTTTCTCGACAAGTTTTTTATTTCAAAAATACTATCAATACCATCTTGTAACATAAATCCATATTTATCTTTCTTAAGTAAAACTATTAACTCTTCACCTTTTGATAATTCTGGATATGTCGAGTCCTTGTAATCAACTCCTTGCCATTTTCCACCTGGATAATAAACCTTAAAATTATTTTTATTTATTATTTTAAATGTATCGATTCCTGAAACTTTAAGAATTTTAAATGATGCTTCAGTTACCAGTTTTCCTGATGGTAGTTTTTTATAAGTCTTATTATTCAAAACCCCAAATAAAACACCATTAGAATTTTTTAGTTTTGATTCCATAAAAATATCTGATGATTGTGCGACCGTATATATAGACATCATTAAATATGATAAAAAGAAAAATCGAATAAATTTTGCTTTATTAAATACCATACAATTAATTCCAAATAATAACGCTACACTATATTTTATTCGGAATATTAAAATGATACTTTACTTATTTGATCAGCTTACGAAGAAACAGTAAGTTACAAGCAATTTAAAGTAATATAGTCGATCTAATTTTAGAGATATTTGCCAAAAAAAAGGGCCGCTTTCTAAACGGCCCTTTTTAAAAAATACATAATATAAAATTCTATCTTTTAGAAAATTGAAATTTGGCCCTAGCTCCACGTAGACCAGCTTTTTTACGCTCTACTTTTCTTGAGTCTCTAGTTAAAAACCCTGCCTTTCTTAATTCTGGCCTAGATGAATCATCTAATGAAGCTAGAATTCTAGACATTGCAAGTCTAATTGCACCTGCCTGACCAGTTGTTCCTCCACCTGAAACATTAACATTAAAATCATATTTATCTTGAACTTTTAATAAATTCAATGCTTGCCTAGCAACATATATATTAGTCTCTTTGCAAAAATACTCTTTTATATCTCTTTTATTTATTGTGATTTTTCCTGAGCCTTCCGAAGTATAAACACGTGCTACTGAACTTTTTCTTCTACCTACTGCATGTGCTATATATGATTTACCTTTATCTACTGACATCTTTATTACCTTTTATAATGTTTATGACCATTGTAGTTTAAATTCTGATGGTTTTTGTGCTTCTAAATTATGTTCTGCTCCAGCAAATACTTTTAATTTTGTTAATTGTTTATGTGCCAATTTATTTTTTGGCAACATTCCTTTAACTGCTTTCATTAAAATATCTTCTGGTTTCTTTTCTAATTGCTCTTTAGCGGTCCTAACTTTTAATCCACCGATTCTGCTTGAGTGACGATAGTATTTTTTATCATCCCATTTTTTGCCTGTAAATTTAACTTTTTCAGCATTTACAATAACTACATAATCACCAGAATCTGTATTAGGCGTGTATGTTGGATTATTTTTTCCTCTTAATAAGTCTGCTACTTCTGTTGCTAATCGACCAACAATCTTATCTGTTGCATCTATTAAGTGCCATTTTTTTTGTGCATCCGCTGGCTTTAAGACAAACGACTTTTGTACGTACATAATTTCCTTCCGCATTTTTTATAACGATTCACATCATCTTTTTAAAGATCAGAAACTTATATAAGACAATATGGCCTCAAGTCAAGATATAAAAGATAATAGATTATTTATATAATCAAAAAAACCCAATAGAAAGGTTAAACCTCCCAAAGCTTTCCTTGTTTCCCTCTGCGTCATCATGTCTGCTTGTTTTAATTCCATAATCAAAATTAAGTCCACCGACAGGGGTAAGTAATTTCAAGCTAGCACCTATCGCCGTCCTGAGCTTTGTTGGTGTATAACTATCTAAAAATATACGGCCTGCATCCCAAAATACACCAATAGCGACTGTATCATCTAAGAAATACCTGGGTTCTATCTTTATATTAGTAAACATTGCTTTATCCTGAATTATTAAATCATCAATATCTTCACCATTAGATAAAATATTTGCTTCATCGTCTGTAAAGCCACGTATTATATCTACACCATCTAATCTAAATACTTTTACGCTTGGTATATAACCAGATGTCTGGTGTTCATCATTAATATTATAAATAGGATTACCATCTGAATCATAAACATAATCCCTGGCCAAATTTTTCTGATAACCAAATGATGCAGATATTGCCAACATCCAATTATTCCAACTAAAATACATTTTATTCCTAGAAACTAATTTAATAAAATTAATTTCTATATTTTCATTATTCATCGAAAATAATAATGGCCCTGCATATTCACAAGATAAACTAAATAGAGAACCATTTCTGGGGTTTATCATACTATCTCTAAAATCAATTGAAATTGTTGGGGTGATCCCTCCAATACGAAAATAACCATTATCTGTTTCTTTACTTGCATCATATTGTTTTATATTTTCTAATTGATATTTTAAAGAAAAGTTATAATTTTTATAAAAATATTTTGATAAAGATAATGATGTTTGAACAATTTCTGCATCAAAACTATTAAATCTTTTTCTAGATCCACTTATAACTGAATCGAAGTTAATTGATCTATTGAATAAATAAGGCATAGAGAACTCTAACCGTCCATCCATTTCAATAACTTTTTTATTATCTGCTCGTCTTCTTTCGTCAAGATCTGATAAATCATCTCTTTTGTTAAACTGCAATTTGATTCCTGCAGTATCATTTTCACCATTAATATTATTGTAATTTATCCTTGATGATATTTTATAACCTAGATCTGTTCTGTATCCAGGTGCAATCTTTATTTCTCCAAAGTCTTTTTCTTTTAATTGAATAATTAAATTACTCACTGCTTTATCTTTTAATCTTTTAATTATAAATGGACTGACTTGAACTTGAGTAAATAGTCCCAGATTCAATAACTTGGACCTTATAGTATTTATTATTTTTGGTGTAATAACATCGTTCTTTTTAAGTTTAATTTCACGTCTTATAACCTTATATTGAGTCTTAGTATTTCCAATTATTTTTAAATCATTATATGTAACAATCTTTTTTGAATTTATTTTTAAATTAATATCTGCAAACTGATTATTTTCAGAATAACTTACAATGCTGTTCGAATTAATATTGTTTATTTTCGCAAAATAAAAACCCTGCCCCTTAACTCTACCTAAAATTGTATTGAAATCTTTTTCGAGCGAAACAATATTCAAGGGTTGTCCTACCTTATTGTCAATTAATGAAAAAACTTCTGATTCATTAAGTAAATGCGGCAAGTTTAACTTGAAAGAGCGTAAAGTTGTTTGTTGCTTTTCAATTATTTCAATAACAACCTTTCTCGTCTGTGATGTTATCATTACTGAATTCATTATAATCTCCGGAAACATGACCCCAACTTTCAGGTATTCTTCCTTTAAGATATTCACAAAACTTTTAAAATATTTTTCATCAAAGTGTCCTGTACTCGCTAACTCGGATGCATGTTTTTTATAAAGATCTTCTAAATATTTTAACGTCAGAACTTTATTACCTTTAAAAACAATCTCTTTAACTAATATTTTTAAACCTTCATTGATATCAAAGTAAAAATTTATAAACTTATAACCTGCTCTAGTGATACCTTCTTGAGTATAAAAGCTAGTCTCTGTGTTATAAATACCTTTATTTTCGTATAAAGACTTAATCCCTGATCTCACTAATTCGGGTGAGAATTCACCTAAGTTATTTCTAATCTCTCTTCTTATATTTTCAATTAGTTCTGTACGGCTGATCTTTTTATTTCCATGAAAACTAAAGTTATAGCGAACTCCATGCTCAATTATAACTTTTATAATTATATTTCCTGTTTTCGAATTAACCTTTTTATCTACGTTAATTCTAGAAAAGAAATATCCATTCTCAAATAGATCACTAGATAATTTCTCTAAAAATATATTAAATGAAACCTTACTCCATTTTTCTCCATTTAATTCGTTAAAAATGGAGTTTAGGGAGTAATCAGTGATTTTTTCATTCATGATCAATTTTACTTCTTCAATCTTGATCTTTTTCCCTGAGCTCAATTGATAATTCAATATCACGGAATCTTCATCAGTTTTTTTGTGTAACTTTATTATATTATCTCCATAACCATTATCAATTAAGTATTTCCCTATTACTTTCTGTGAATCAATATTAAGCTGCTGACCATAGTATGAGAACTTTTTTAAAGGTATCAATAGTTTTAATCTTTGCTCACTTATATTTAGGTCTGTTGTAAATAAAACTTCCTTCACTACCTTTCGAAAACTAATTTCCAAGATTAAATTTGATTGCTTATGTTTAGAAAAATAATATTTGAATGTATGAACAGACGGATCAATTAATAAATACTTTATTTTATTAATAATAATTTTAAAAGGATCCGTTGTGGATACTTCTTCTTTGATCTTATTTTTAAAATTTATACATTTTCTACTTTGACGACACTTCACTGTAATGCTATTGACTTTTTGAATAGTAGCAGCATGTAGTTCAATAGCTTCACCGATATTAAATAGTACAACAAATAGTAATAAAATCTTCATTTAAATGTTTTTTTCCAAATTAAGTCAACCCCTAATGAGTTCGGGTTTTCATCCGTTTGGTTTTCATCTCCTATGTTAATTTCGTAAACACCTTGTATCGAAACATCTTTATTAATGTTATAATTTACATTCATTTCTTGTTTTTGTTCAATTGAACCCCCGATAGTACTCGAGAATGATAAATCTACCTTTTTAATTCTTTTTTGTAACCTAATCTTAGATCCAGATTTTATTTTCCCTACACCAGTATCTATCCCGTGAGTTCTTCCAGTGATAGGTGTTATTTCACTTGTGCTAAATTCAGGCAATATACTTATTTTAATACCAAATGATTTATTCAACTCTTTATTTACACCTAGTTGTTCTGCAATTAAATTGCCTATACTTATAGAGGTAATGGACTGAAGATCATTTGCTTGTAGCTCCTTTGACTCCTTCGTGGTTATTCCAAGGGTTAACAAAGAAAGAATATCTTGTTGTGGCAAATCAGGGTCTGACCTAAAGTTTATTGCGATATTACCAACAGGTCCTGATACTTCTAGTCCTATATTATAATCTCCTATTTGTGTGTTTCCTGTTACATCTAAATTAACTACTTGTTTTCCATTATCATTTCCAAAAATAACTTTTCCTTTAGATAGGATAAATTCATTACCTTTCAAAAGGAATTTACTATAGGTTGGAATTATTTCAAATTCGGCCTTTAAATTTTTTGAGTCATCTTCACCTACTAACCTTCCGTGACCTTTTATTTTTATGTCAACAAATGAATTTCTAACTGTTATGGGATTTGAAGCATTAAATTTAATATTATATTTTAAAAAGGCACCTTTCTTATTCTTTTTCCCTGCTGGTATAAACTTATTTTTAAATCCTGTTGTCTTTGTAATAAACTTAAATTCACGAATTTCATCTAGTACCTCACCAAAAGGAATAATAAAATCCCCTTTGAATAAATATGGTTTACTATGCCCCGTCACCAGGGCCTTACCTGTAAGGAGAACTCCTGAACGCTTAAACTGTGAGATATATATATTTTCTATATCAAACTGCATATTTACATCTGGATATGGTGCCTTAAGTAATATCGTACCACTACCAGAAAAATCACCTTTACCATAACTGCCATTTAGATCAGATATAATGATATTTTTATCTTCTATATTCATTATAAAATTCAGGTTATTTATATGTCCTTCTAGTTCATCTAGTTTAAGTTTTAAACTAGATCCAATTAAATTTAATTGATGAATGAACTTATTATTATCTCTTACCAAAACCCATTTTCCATCAATTTTCCCTTGCAAGTTTTCAAGCCTTGGCCTAAAAATTTCTAAAAATGAAGCTGATAATGAAAAGTCTGTTATGACTTTGGCCATTTTTTTACTGGTACTGCCAACAGTGCTTTTTATATGTTCGCCATCACCATTAATAAATAAATTCCACTCCTTTATTTGACCATCTTTAATAATTGCAAAGTTATTATCATCAACCGACATTAATTTTGTCTCTTTATTATAAAAGCTAAATTGGTTAATAGTAAAAATTGCATCTAATGAATTAATATCATTCCAGTTAAATTCAGATACTAACTCAAAGTTCAATTTTCCAAAAGTCGTCCTTTTTGCAATATTATGCTCCGAAATAAATCCAAGAAGATCTCTCAAATCTTCTGAATTTACTGAAATATTTATAAACGAATCTTTTTTATTAACTGATTCATAGTTTATAAATGCATCTATTTTAGACAATCCTCCAGCAATTACTGATTTAATGTATAAATCTTGAGGTGTACTATAAACTGTGATTTTTGTATTTTCATATTGTTTTGTACCTATTTGTGAATTAACAAGAGATATAACTGCACGAGTTGAATAATCCTTAAAGTTTCCACTTCCATAAAACGATGCTAATACTTCTCCACTTAAACCAAGTCCTAATCTAGCGTAACGGTTAACTTTCCTTAATCTAACTTTCGATATATTAAAATCATACTCAAAACTATCGTCAAGTAAGTTTAAATGCATCCCCCCCATTATATGTCCATCATATAACCTCACACCAAGATCCATAATATTAATTATATTATTTTTAAAAAGAAACCCTATATTTAAGCTATCATATTTTTCATTTAAAATTTCTCCATTGTTTGACTCAATATCACCTGTGATAATTAAGTCATTAATTTTAAGTCCTCCCTCTATCCTAAATCTGCTTGAAAAGCTTCCAGTTAAATAATCGGTAATTCTTTTTCCTCCTAGGATCTTTTCAAAAATTTTCTCTGCTTCATAAAAAGTTCCATTCGTAAAATTTAATTTAGCATCAATACTGGGTATATCTGAGAAAATTAAAATTCCTTCTCCCTTGTAAGTGGTATTAGGATATTTTGCCAATAAATTTTCTATTTTTAATTCTTTATTGTGAATTCCATATGAGATTTCAGATTGCAACTCACCAAAATTAAGGCTTACAAGTGATAAATCATCCATATCGATTTTTAAATCAATTGACTCTGATCCCTTTTCACCTCCGATAGTACATGTTATTTGACCTATTCCAGTAATAGGTAAGCCAGATATTTTTCCAAATTTATCAAAATTTATTGTTGTTTCATTTATATCAAAGTTAATTATATCACGCCCTATTTGTCCTTCACCTACTATTCTTACTCCGGGATAGTCTAAGTCATAGTTAATTATTAATTCTCCTTCTTTGGTTAAATTAAACCTTGATGAATTAAATATTACCTTTGATGCTTCAAGGATAGGGTCCCCAAGGTTATCAACTAATCTCATTTTATTAAATTCCATTCCGCTATCGGGAATAAAAATCAATGATCCGTTATGATAAGCAATTTCAACTCTACCTTTAATGCTCCCTCTCAATGATGACGTCACCTCGGGAAAATACTTAAAAGCTGTTTTAGTTTTGAGGCTTTCAATATATAGCCTTAAGTTTAGGTCATGAACTTTTTTCTCTCTTATGCTATAAATATCAACACTTTCTATTAACTGAAGAAATTCATCGTTATTTCTAATTTCAAGCTTGTTTAACCTAATATCACCTGCTTGTTTTGAAACATTAAAGGTAACATTTTTTGCATCAAGATAAATTGATTGTAGGTTTTCAACTGATCCATTTATATTTATTGTAGGGTCTTCAAGGTCTCCCTTTATATCAACTTTAAATAATCCTTTCCCTTTTAAGTTTATTTTGCTGTTAACTTTTAATTTAGTATTTAATAAATTCAAATCTCTTGCCGAAATTTTTACTTTACCATCAATTTTGATCTTATTAGACAGAATCAATTCCAGCATACCCGTAAGTATTGCATTTTCATATCTGATGTCAAAGTCCACAAGTCTAACACCCTTCTTGGTCAACTGGGCATTCAATGTGATTTTTTCAATAATTTCTGTTGGTGCAAGCTCAAGGTTTTCAAGTTGCAAATCAACCAGTATTGCTGTTTTATAAATACCTAATGTCAGCCTAGATATATCCCATGTCTTGTTTGAGTCTATCACTACTGTATGCTCAAGCTGAATATTACTAATTTCTAATGGAAAAACTTTCTTGAAAAAATAGTATATTTGTTCATGAACATTTTCTCTCGATATCAACCTTAGTAATTCATCTTTTAGTTCATTGAAGTTTTTCTTTTTACCTCCCCCGGGCAAAGTGCTTAGATCTACTTTTCCATTTTTTATATAAACTTTCTCTGCCTTTAATTTACTTCGCGTAAGAAGGTCATACCACCCAAAAAAGAGACCTACCTCTTCTGCTTTAATTTTCACTTTTTTGATTGTGATACTTGCATTTAACAATGTTGTTGAAGGTGGAAATAATCCAACCTTAATTCTATTAAAGCTGGCATTGACCTCTACTTTACTAAATACTTCCTTTTCTAGATGTTTAACCATTACTTTCGCAAAGTACTCTGACTGGATAAACTGATAAGTCCCAAACACCAACGCTGCTGTCAGGCCTAGAAACAGAGTAACAATTTGATTAAAGCGACTCAAGAAATTTCATCCTTGTTTTTATATTTCTATAATTAGAATTTAACTCCTTCACTTTTTTAAACGCACTTAAAGCACTTTTGTATTTCTTTAAATGAAAATAGCTGTCACCCAATAAATATAAAAAATGTACTTTTTCTTTATCCATTAATGGTAGTTGCAATAATGCTACCTCTGACAACGATAAACATTGATGGTATTTTCTTGCTCTAAATTTATTTACGACAATTAAATAATGGATATTAATTATTTTACCTGAAGACAATTCACCCATATGATTTCTGGTAACTCTTTGTAATAAGTAATCGACTACCTCAAATTGACGCATCATTATCAATGAGGTGGTTAAGTCTATATAAGCACTATCAATATCACTGTCAGACATATCATCTATTAATCTAAATGAGTTTTTAAGAACTTGTTCCGGTATAATTATATCGTCTCTATTTATGATATTTTTATAACTAAATATCTTAACTGAATCTTCAGTTGAAGGCACTATTTCTGTTTTATTCTTAGTTGTTTGCACAAAGATTTCAGGATCATTATCTTCGTTTAGTTGCTCATCAGGTAACAACTCTAAAGTCTTTTTTGCCCCCTCTAGTGACCTCGGTAGCTCACCAGAATTAAGCAATGATTTAAGCCCCATCTCCTTTTTGTTAAAGAGCAAAGAATATTCTGTCATTAATATATACAAATAAGACTCTTCTGGGTTTAGTATTATTAATATATACATATGTTCAATAAATATATTTCTTAGCTTTTTTCTGCTTTCTAAATTTGTCTCTTCCTTTATTTTTTCATATAAAGCTAATATATATATTTGCTTTAGCTCGTTGTCTTCTGGAGGTGTTATCTCTCTTATGTCTGTCACTAACTCTAATGCGTCAATATATATTTTTTTATCATATGTGTAGTATAGGTGAAAAATATTGTCGATATTTTCTGTAATCCTTTTATTATCTAAATTCATAAAGTAAAATGATATTTTATACTTCATAAAGCTATTTGATTCTATATATCTTTCTTCAAGTTTCTCAATATAGATTAACCCTTTATGAAAAAGTTTTTTTACAATACAAAAATTTAAATATAAAAATGAATATTGATTTGCAAGCTCTAGCTCTCCTATATGGAGAAGTGAATCCCAGGTCATATAAAGTATTTCTGTACCCCTATCAAGGGATTCATACTCAAGAATTGTTTCAAAGCAAGCGATTGCCTCTTCATGTAAATTTTGATCTTTTAAATGTTCACCGCATGCGTAGAATAAATTTAAAACTTTCTTGTCATCTTTTATCATTAATAATTTATTAATATTTTCATAACAAATAATTAAATCATTTAATTCAATCGATTTAGACAATAAAACTTTTTCAAAGATATTTATTGAATGTTCATACTTGTGAACTTTAATTGCTTCAATTGCTTTTTCAACAGACACCACGTCTCCAAATATAACTCACGGACACCTATTAAAAACAATAGGTTGTAACTTATATTTTACTTTATTTTATTTTGTAGGAAGTTAGTTGAGTAATTATTGCCTCTAAAATCATCATCACAAATTATCTCTTGGTGCAGTGATTTATTGGTAGAAATACCCTCAATAACAATTTCGTCAAGAGCTCGTTTCATTTTATTAATTGCTTCATCCCGAGTGGTAGAATAAGCAATTACTTTTGATAACATCGAGTCATAAAAAGGTAGTACTGTATAACCTGTATATATAAAATCATCCACCCTAATCCCTGCGCCACCAGGACGATAATAGTAGTTAATTTTCCCCGATGATGGTAAAGACCTGTATGGATCTCCTGCATTAATACGGCATTCTATTGCGTGGCCATTAATGTTAATATCTGACTGTTTTATTTTTAATTTTTGGCCTTGTGATATTTTTATTTGTTCTGCTATTAAGTCTACTCCAGTCAAAACTTCTGTGACTGGATGTTCCACTTGAATTCTAGTGTTCATTTCCATAAAGTAAAATTCTCTAGTATCTTGATCAAACAAGAATTCTACCGTTCCTACTGAATCATAATTAACATATTTTGCTAACTTAACAGCAGAATTACATAATTCATTTCTAAGTTCATTTGTAATAATAGGACAAGGAGATTCCTCAATCACTTTTTGATAGTTTTTTTGAATTGTGCAATCTCTTTCACCTAAGTGAATTACATTTCCATATTTATCAGCTAGTATTTGAACTTCAATATGCCTTGGGTTTTGAATGTATTTCTCGATAAAAAGAGTATCATCTCCAAAGCTATCTTTTGCTTCTTTTTTCAATCTTTTAATTGCTGGCATAATCTTGGATATACTATCAATCCTTTCCATGCCCTTTCCACCTCCGCCAGCAGATGCCTTAATTAATACAGGAAGACCTAAATTATTAACTTCGTCTAAAATTTCCTGTTTATTTTTTTCTTCTATTTTCACTGAAGTTAAAACTTTAAGACCTGCATCTTGGGCAATTTGTTTTGATCTAATTTTATCGCCCATTTTTTTTATACATTCAATATTTGGCCCTATGAAGTCTATATTATACTTCAGGCAATATTCAGCAAAAGTATAGCTTTCGGATAGAAACCCAAACCCAGGATGAATAGCATCTGATTCTGTAATTTCAATGGCAGATAAAATATTAGAAATATTTAAATAACTCAATGATGATTTGGCCGGCCCAATACAAACTGATTCATCAGAAAGTTTTACATGCAAGCTAGTTTCATCCACCGATGAATGTACTCCAACTGTACTAATACCTAATTCTTTGCACGTTCTTAAAACGCGAACTGCAATCTCTCCCCTATTTGCGATTAATATCTTTTTATATTTCTTTTTAATAGGCAAACTAAACCTTAACTTTAAATAAAGTTTGTCCAAACTCTACATAGTTTTCATTTTCCACACATATTTCGAGTATCTCACCTGAAACTTCTGATTCAATTTCATTCATTATTTTCATTGCCTCAATAATACACAAAACTTTACCATCACTTACTTTTTCTCCTACAGTAATATATGGATCACTATCAGGAGAAGATGATCGATAAAAAGTTCCAACAAATGGAGATTTTATTTCGTGAATTCCTGGTAGTTTTTCTTCATCGGTTAAGGTAACTAATTGTTTCTCACATTCAACTTGTTTAATATTTTGTTGAAAACTTACTGAGTATTTTTCCTTTCCACTTTCATACGTAAGGTCCGTTGCTCCAGTTTCTTTTGCTAAATTTATAAATGTTTTTAATCTTTCAAAGTTCATAAAGCATCCTATTTTTTTACTCGCTCTACATATTCAGATGTTCTGGTATCAATTTTTAAAACCTCATCCGTTTTAATAAATAACGGAACATTTATTTGTAAACCTGTTTCCATGACTGCTTTTTTCAATCCCCCAGATGCTGTGTCTCCCTTCAGTCCAGGGTCTGTTTCAGTAACTTTCAATTCCACAAAGTTTGGCAAATCAATTGATATTGAACGACCTTTCCAAAATAGAACAACTAATTTTATTCCTTCTTGTAAAAAATTTTTACTCTCACCTACTTGTTCTGTTGATACATGAATAGTTTCATAGTCATCTTGATCCATAAAGTTAAAACCATCTGGGTCTGAATACATATATTCAACCTCTCTTTCCTGGAGATCGGGTCTTGTTAAATTGGTAGATACACCTGATTTAAATGTTCTCTCTATCACGGCATTAGTTTCCAAGTTTTTTATTCTACATTTTACAAAGGCTGATCCTTTACCTGGGTTTGTATGATCCGACTTTAAAATAACGTAAACCTTTCCATCCATTTCAATTTTAAGACCTTTTTTTAAATCAGTTGTTTGATACATTTTATTTCCTCTTGTATTTTATAGTTGTGAATAAATAGCAGTATGATAAACATTTTTTCCAAGCCCCTCTATGATTGAGGTTGCTCCTGTTGCAACTGGCCTTTCTTTTCTAAACCCTTCTCTCGCATGTGTATTACTAAGGTGAACTTCAATCACTGGAATATTAAGCATCTTGATTGCGTCTAAGATGGCGATACTGGTATGGGAATATCCAGCTGGATTAATGATAAGTGCTGAAAATTTTTCTAAACCTGAAGATTGAATTTTAGAAACAATTTCACCTTCAAGATTAGATTGAAACCATTCAATATTAAGATCAAAACTTTGCAATTTAATCTCTGTATACTCTATTATTTGCTGTAATGATAATTGACCATAAATTTCAGGTTCTCTCATTCCTAAATTATTAAGATTAGGCCCATTTATCACTAGAAATTTTTTTTTCATTTTGATCTCTGATTTTGATAGAAAATACACTTAGTAAATATATTATGTCAAAGTAACACTATGCACAGAATGACCTATGATGTTTTATATAGGTATGCTTTTTCTTTTATTTTTTCCAAAAAGATTCCTGCCAAAGCCTCGATATCATTGACGATTTTATTATCTTCCTCATTTTTAATTTTATTTCCAATTTCTTGATCAAAGAAATCCATTAAATTACTATGGTCATCTTTGACATTTTCTTCTAAATTTTCTGTTTTTTCTATTGTGGAAAGTAACTTTTGAGTTTCAACTAACTTTTGCTGGGTACGTTGATCTTCGGGGTTAAGTTCTAAAATCTTTTTTAATATTTCAATTCCCTTGTCAATATGTCCTTGAGCACAATACAAATCTACTAAGGTATGAGTTATGACAGGAGTCTCTTTAGTTGGACTCTTTGTTGGTATAACTGAAATTTCTTCAGAGGGATTACTTACCGACCAATTTTCTTCTTCTTTATTTTCATGTTCAACTTCTTTATCTGAAAAACTAACTTGAATCCAGTCATCAATATTAAGTTCCTCATTATCAATCTTATCATTAGTTAAATCATTTTGGCTTAATTTTGATTCCTCTTCTAAGATACAAATATTTTCAATACTAGTTTCAATAACCTTTACATTTTCAGCAGATTCAATATCCTTTGGGTTCAAAAAAAGTAAGAATTTATATGTTTCAAGTGCTTCTTCCTTATACCCAAGCTCAAGACAAGATTTTGCAAATAATTTTTGTATATGTATATTATCCCTTGTTAATGCCACTAAAGGCCTTAGGGTTGTATATGAAAGATTATAATCACCAAGATCAAAGTAGCACTTGGCCATGCCAAGATATCCCATATTATAAGTTGGATGTAGTTTAATTCCATTTTTAAGAATCTCTAATGCTTGCTCTACTTCACCTAGCTCTCTGTATAACTCTGCTAAAGGGGCAAAAACGCGGGATCTAGGATCTTTTTTATAAGCACTCATATATTTTGAGAGAAGGGGAGATTTTATCTTCTTACTAACCATAATAAATAACCATGTTTCAAATTGAACTATTGGCCAAAAGTCCTGCTTCCTCTTGATTAATAATTCTTGGAGTTAAGAATATAATCATTTCATTCTTCTTGTTCAAGGGATTAAATGGAGTTCTAAATAACCAACCTAATAATGGGATGTCCTGTAAAAACGGAACCCCTGAATGAGACTCAGTTTTTTCAAAATTATAGATCCCACCAATAACAATTGTAGACCCATTGTCAACCAGAACATTTGTATTAACCGTTCTAGAAGCTTTCTCTGGTGGGGCCTCTGGAGAAGGTCGATCGCCAAAAGCTTCTTTTGATAAATTAATTTCAAGTGAAATTGATCCCTCGGCCGTAATCTGTGGTGTTACTTTTAATGATAAAGAAGCTGCTGTTTCTTCAAATGAAGTTGTTTTACTTTCTCCGGTACCAGACTCAACTTTAAAGCTCGTGGTATCAGTCGTTTCAATAGTTGCTGCCTTTTTGTCCTGAGTTATCACCTTTGGGCTTGAAATAATTTTACCCTTCGATTCCGACTCCATCATAGACAACCTGAAATCCAAATCAAATAATCTACTAAAATTTGAAATATTTAATCCAAGCATTGATGGAGATAAAGTAGTAGGAGCAGAGCTAAATGAGAAACCAGGGCCAGTGGCTTCACTTACAGCTCCAACAGGATCATATCCAAACGATAATCCATTCGTAAAACCAATTTCTTTTCTGTGTTCCTCTCTCACTTCAATAATTTTTGCCTGAATTAATACCTGTGGGGTTTGCGTATCAAGAACTTCAATAATTTTCTTTAATTTTTCTATTACCTCTATTGTGTCTCTTACAATAAGTGAGTTTGTTCTTGCATCCAAGGAGATTGAACCCCTTGATGGCGTTAAGTACTCTTTTACAATAGGACTCATTTCACTAATTGTTGCGTAAGAAATTGGAAATATTTTTGTAACAAGAGGCTCTTCCTTTTGCGCAATTTTCCTTGCTTCAATTTCAAGTTTTTTTTCTGCAGTAGCTGTTGCTAAGGTTGTTATCATTAAAATAATTCCATTTTTCTTAGCAATTAATTTGTTTAAAGATAAAATAGTATCTAAAGCTTGATCCCATGGTATTTTAGTTAAATTTAAAGTTAAGTGCGGTAGTTTCTTAACCTCTTCTGGAATAATGATATTAAAACCGGAAGCATCAGCGATCATTTTTAATATATCTTCTACCAACATATTTTTTACATTTAACGTAATCTTTTTTCCAATATATTTTTTCTTACCCGACATAGTTAAGTTTTCTAAAATATCTTCAACCGATTCTGATTTTGGAATATGAATTTTCCCCATATCTAAATCATTAATTTTTTCTTCATATGCCATATTGTCTTCAACTGTCATTTGATCAAATACACCAAATCTATTTTCTACTGTTAATAGTATCTTTTTATCTGTTCTCTTTAGTACTGACCTTGCATTATCTCGTAGCTGAACCGCAACACGAAGATTTTTTTCATCATTTGGTTTTGGGTAGGCAGATACAAATACAACACTTCCTGAAAATTCAGAAGTATCAAATGATCTTAATGCTCTTTCTGTCGCTGTAACTCCCTCTAAATCAATTATTATTTGCTTATCTTGGGTTACATGAAACTTCTTGACAGGTATGTCTTCTTTATCGAGTAAAATTTCCAAAATACTTGTCTCGCCGCTTTGATAAAAATTTATATTTTTTAACTCTGTGGATAGTGCTGACGATGATAAGATAACTACTAATAATATTAATAACAATACTTCTGTTCTCATAAGTCCTCTTCTTCCTGAAGGGTTACTATCATGATGTATAACATCAATATAATTATAACACTAATTACCTGTGATTATCTATTAAGTTTTATTTGATCTATACTGTCTACTATTCTTCCATAATTGGAATTACTGTTTCTAAATACTCATCATGGTCATAAACATTTCTAATTTTTTCGACGAGGACTATACCTCCGGGTAAAATTGCCTTCAATTCAGCATTATCCATTCCTAGCTTCATGCCTTCTCTTAAAATAAATACATCACTTCCACCCTCAACTTTAGCAATCGCCCTTCGATCTTTACCTAGGAGTACTCCCGTAATTACAATTTTTTCAACTGGTACATTTTCAATTGATGGTAAGTTAGAAAATACATTCCCTTCAACAAATCCACCGAATTTCTTCTTTCGTTTTGACCTACTTCTTTTAATTATTCTCTTAAATGGATCTCTAAGTTCAAATGGGTTTTCGATGGAGGTTTTTTGTTTTTTAAAAAATCTGTATGATTTTTTATCTTGCTCGTTATTTGCGAAGGCAAAAATAGGTAACAACAAAGAAATTATTATAACGATAAATACTAAGTTTTTTATTTTTTTTATCATATTTAACTACCAGAATAAATTACTTTTTCTTTCCTGTTACAAACTTACCTTCAATTTCTGTAATGCCCCTATCTTCTTTGAAGTTAGGGTTATACCTATAAACTTCAACATTCATCTCTGCATTTATTAACTGAAACCGACCTCTTTGCCTCATGGTCGACTGCACCATTTTGATATTATGAATATTTAACAACCTTTCATTTGCTCCTATTTTCTCTAGAAATACAAGCCATTGTAAAAAGGTTCCTGATCCTTTTATATTGTATAATTTAGTAAAATAAAAACTTTTATCTTCTTCCTGTCCAGGTGCAAGGAAAATATTTTTAATATTTAAATCTTCTGCAAGTTTGGAAATTAATGAAAGGTTATCAGTATCTGATATTTCTGAAGGCAACTGCTTTTGAATTTTTTCAATTTCCTGTGCTACTCGTTCTATTTTATGTTTAGCATTTTCAATATCATCATAGTATGATTCTAATTGTTTCTTTTCTTTCTCCTTCTTTTTAAATCTTGCTTTTAACACTGGTACCTGGGATCCAAGAGAGGCTACCTTAGTATTATAATTTTCATACTTTTCGTAAACTGACCAACAAGTATACAGTATGATAATTAAATATATTTTTGATATTAATGATGCCATAAAATACTTTTATCTCCACGGGTCAAAAGATGTGATATTTCCTGCAATGCTAAAGTTTTCAACTCGCTTACCTTTTCCTTGAGTTGCATCCTCTACTGTTTTAGAATCAGTTAAGTTTAAACTTCTTCCAAAAAAAGCTGACTCATTTGTAGATGTTATAAAGTTTCCGATACTTTTATATGAAGTAGACTGACCGAACAGATTAATTTTATTATCATTTTTAATTTCTAAGGCAGTCAACCAAAGATCTCCGGGTATGACTCGAGCTATCTTTTCTAACAGACTTGCTGGATTTGTTCTTTCTTGTATAATTTTCTGTACCTGAGTAGATCGCTCGTTTAACCTTCGCACTTGACGATTGAATGCCTCAAGTTTTTTTCTCACACCGGAGTGACTTTTAACCTCTTTTTCTAGCGCTGTTAATTTTTTTCTAAACTCGGATATTTTTCCTTGTTTTATTTTCAACTCATTATTCCACTCTGGGTAAATTAAAAAATCAGGTAATTGATTAAAGACAATAGCGATTACAATTAATTTCCAGTTTATTTTAGATAAATCAACCCCTAGAATAAGGGGAACTGTAAATGGCTTTTTCTGACCTAGTAAGTTAATCTCTATCATTTACTAGACTCCCTCATTGCAAGCCCTAAAGCCGCAACACCTCTAAAAGCAATATCTTCTACTTGATCCTCTGGAATTTTCTTTTTGTCGTAAGAAAATGTATTAAATGGATTTAAGATACTTACATGAAGTCCAATTAAATTCTCTACTCCATGTACGATACCGGGGATTAATGCGCCTCCGCCAGTTAATACGCACTCTCTAATATTATCATCTGAAGTAGAAGTTACGTAAAAATCAACAGTTTTTTTTATTTCTTCGAAAAATGTCTCTAAAATATCATCGATAATTTCAACAATTTCTTCCGGTAAGTTCCCCGCCTCATCTGTTGTCATTTTTAAGTCTTCTGCTTCGTTATAGTTGACACCCATTTGTCGCTGAATTTCTTCAGTGATCATAGATCCACCAATATTCATTTCTTTGGTAAAGGCAATTGAGTTTTGTTTGTAAATAACGAAGTCAGTCCTCTGTGCTCCAATATCAATAATTAACCATGACACATTTGGATCAACCAAGTCTTTTAAATATACATTTTCAAAAACATTAATCATTGCCACAACATTTAAATCAACTACTTTTACTTTTAGTTTTGCTGTCTCTACAACTTCTTTAAAACTTTTTACTAAATCATTTCTTGCTGCAGCAACTAAAACATCTACCCCCCCACCTTCATTTTCTCCAAAAACATGAAAAGATAGTGATGAATCATCGATAGGAAAAGGGAGGTATTGTTCTGATTCCCACTGCACTTGATCCTCAATATCCTCAAAGCTCCCACCTGCTAATTGCAGTTTTCTGGCAACGGTGTTGGGGCCTGATAGCCCTAGGCAAACATCTAAGGTTTGAGTTTTAATTTTTTTTACACCTTTTTCAATTGCAGATACTATTTCTGAACTAATTTGAATTTCGTCATCTATGAGAGCGCCTTCAGGTAAATCAACCTTAGCAAAACCAACTAGTTTATAACTTGACCCTGATTTCTTTATTTCCGCAATCTTTACTGCACTAAGACCGATATCAATTCCGATTAAAGATTTTGATCCTGAGCTAAAAAGACCTTTAATGTTATCTGTTATTGAATTTAAAATTTCTTGGGCGCCCAAAATTTTCCTTCTATTTATTAAAGACTAATTTAAGTATAACGCTATCACACCAATGATATCAAGAAAGTAATGCGTTGATTCTAAATTAAAACAATAAACTTATAAAACTTTTGTAAGATGTTGTGAAAAATATCTGTATTACTGCTACTGAAATTATATATGGCCCAAATGGAATAGGATTGTTCTTGTCCATCTTGTTTAATAAAATTAATAAAATTCCTACTATTGCTCCGAGAAAACAACTCAGGAAAATATTATGTAAAATTCCTGCAGGGCCTAAATATATTCCAAGTACTGCAAATAATTTAATATCTCCCATTCCTAGGCCCATTTGCCCCTTTATTAAGTAAAATACTCCAGTTACAGCAAGAGGAAATATCCCACCAAGAAGAAAGCCAATCCCCCAATAAGTCCATGGGAAATAAAAAAATGAATACGTAAAAAATAAAAAACCTAAATATATATTTAATACGTTAGGTAGAATTTTATGTTTTAGATCAATAACAAAATGACAAATAAACACGCAGAATGTACTGAAATAAAATGCATAATTAGTTAAACCTTCAAGACCGGATGCTTTTGGCATTAGCAATATTGACACTATCCCTGTTGATAGTTCTACAATGGGGTACTGAACTGAAATTTTCTCTGAACAATATTTACACTTACCTAACAGAAAGAGGTAACCCAGTATTGGGATATTGAAATACCAGGGAATTAAATTATCACATTTAGGGCAGGAGGACCGTGGGTATACAATACTTTTTTGCTGAGGCAATCTAAAAATTAGCACATTTAAAAAGCTTCCTACTATTATGCCAAATAAAAAATAAAATAATCCTGTACCAATACCCATTAATCCAAGCTCTTTTTATTAAAAATAAATACTGTGATCAATATTAATGTACAGAAATACAAAAGACTATATATAGATGTTCCTATCAAGTAATTAAGTGGTACATCGACATTGTATACTAAATGATTTTTAATATTTAATTTGGATAAATCTGGAATAATTACACCAAATCCACTAATGAGCACTTGAAACAAAGAGTTTACTTTAACAAATGTTAAGTTCATTAACTCAGATATTCCATGTCCTGAAAAATAAACAATTACAGAATAAATTACGGATGCTGTCATATTGGTTAACAAAGAAAAGAAAACTACTATCATTAACATTAACAAGGACTCTAAAAATGCAAAAAATAACGACCATATTAAGAGTGATGAATAATTGCCTCCCAAAGAAAGATAAAATGCAATTGTTAATATACCTAAGATACTAATATTTAGAAATAAAACGCTTGAAATACCAAGCATACGTCCGAGTAAAAAGCTCCACCTCGTTACAGGCCTTGCTAAAATCATATGAACTGTTCTTGTTTCAATCTCCTTTGAAATTAATGTCACACCCATAAATATTGCTATTGCCACCGCTGAGATCGTTAACATTCCCATACCAAAATCTAATGCAACTCTTTCGGGTACACCATATGTAAACTCACTACCTATAAAACTAACCAATAATAAAACCATACCTATCACTGCGGTCAAGATCATAATTTTACTTTTTATTATCTCAACAAAAGTATACCTGGTTACTAGTAAAATCTTATTTAAACTATCCATTACTTGTCTCAATTTTATAAACTACTTCTTCGAGGGAAGGTCTAACTTGCTCTAATTGTAATACTTGAATATTACAATTAATCATCTCTTTGAAAAAATCATCCTTCTTTTCTTTAGAAATTAAAAAGTAACTGTATTTTAATTGATCACTATCTTCTTTAATAAAGGATGATTTTATACTCATAATCTCTGAGTAAGAACCAGCAACCTTAACTGAGTACTTCTGCTCTATATTTTCTTCAATTATTGTATCTATAGGCCCTTGAAACTTTAGTTGTCCCTTGTCGATTACTACTACTTTTTCACATACTTCCTCTACATCTGAAATTATATGGCTACTGAAAAAGATCGTTTTTCCTTCATTTTTTAATAGTAATAAACTATCCTTGAACTCCTTTCTACCCATTGGATCTAATCCAGAGAGAGGTTCATCTAAAATAAGTAACTTTGGATCATGAATTACTGCTGAAATAAATCCAAGCCTTTGTAGCATTCCTTTTGAATAGCTTCTAATTTGTTGGTCTAAAGCGTGATCGATTTTTAATCTTTCTGACCAATTATTTATTCTTGCTTTTAATTGCTCATTGGTAATATCTGATAATTTTCCCATATAGGTAATAAACTCTCTACCAGTCAAATAGTTATAAAAATACGGTCTTTCGGGAAGGTAACCAATATGTTTTCTAATTTCCACAAATGAAGTACCCATTTCACTTTGAAAATGAATACTTCCACTATCGTACTCAATAAAGTTTAGTAAAATTTTTAATGATGTTGTTTTTCCTGCTCCATTTGCACCTAAAAAACCGACTATTTTGTTCTTTTCTAATTCGAAAGATAAATCTTTTAAAACTTGAATTGGGCGGGCCCAAAAGTCATTTTTAAATGATTTATTAACCTTATTAAATTCAAACATAAATATTAAACTCTTTTGAAAAATAATTAATTTAGTTATGATAAGTTATGATGACAGAAAAGTTAATAAAATACACTAAAATATTTATTGAAATAAGTATTATTATCCTATGCTTTATTTGTGTATCTCTAATCAAACAGGATTTAATATTCCCCAAAATAAATATTTCAAAGCAAGATAGCGCAATTAATATTAATCAGACTTTTGTTAACCTGTTCAGTGCTGGACAAAAGCAGTTACTTTCAAGTCTTCTTTGGGTTCAAACTATTTTAGATAGTGATCTCGAGCACTATAAAAAAAATGATTCAAATAACTGGATGTTTTTACGCTTTAATACTATTGTCTCTCTCGACCCAAAGTTCTATGAAGCTTATTTGTATGGAGGGCAATACCTTTCTGTTATTAAAGATGATGATTTAGGAGCAAAAGTTATTTATGATAAAGGGTTAAATGTCTACCCACTAGATTATAAATTAAATTACAACGCTGCCTTTCACTATAACTTTGAATTAAATGACACATTAATGGCCCTTGAACGATATTATATTTTAGAAAAGCACCATGATTTAACAAAACTGGCACCTAAACTGCCAAGTCTCATAAAAAAACTAAAAATTAATAGCATCAGAAATATTGATGATAATATTGAATTACTTAAACTTTCTCTAAAGGATGCTCCTGAATACAGCATTTTACGAACATACTATCAAGACAGATTAAATAATTTATATATTACTAAAGATTTACAATGTCTTAATGATAAAAAAATAAATACTAACCGCTGTAATAAAATTGATCCATTTGGAAATCGATATTTAAAAGGACGAAATAATTTGTTCTATATGAATAAAAAAGAAGTACATAAGTAAATAGTTACTTATGTACTTCTAAAATTAATAAATTCTAATAACCAACCTGTGTATGTCTTAAGTTTTTATTCTCATCAATACTCCAACCATCAAGTTGGCCTCCATCAGCTGCCGCAGAAGTCGTTATCCATCCTGCAGCTCCAACTAAAAAAGTAGATTTATCTGCTGCTGTCGTAAAACCTGCATTATTTAAATTTGCTACAACATGGGTCCCATCTGAGTTTGCCAACTTACCTCCAAGAAAATATGACGCGCCGGCTCCCCCAGCTAATACTCCACAAGCGGCACCATTAATTGTGGTTTCGCCTGTATCTCTAGTTGCAGTATCAGCGGCACTAATCCCAACTGAATAATACCTGCTAGCCGATTCATTAGAAGGATTATACCCCATAGAGGATAAACAGTTTGCATAACTATCGGAGTCAGCATTAAATGATACCTGAGCTGCATAAGCTGCAGCTAACTGAAGTTTTGATTCCGTTGTCTTTGCTTTTGCTTGATAAGTTTTAAAGTTTGGAATTGCTACTGCTGCCAAAACTCCAATAATAGCAACAACCACCATCAATTCAACCAAGGTAAAACCTTGGTCACTTTTTAAGATTTTCATAAAAACTCCTTCGATTATAGGCCTAATTAAGATAGGCCAAATTAAAGTTATATAAGCAATATTTTTAATTAAATATTAAGAATTAAACTAAAAATAAATACTTACTTAGAAGAGTTTATCATAGGTTTAAATTTTTAATTAATATTAAATCTTAAGATAAAAATTGCACATTATAGTATAGCAATTTGATAGTATAACCATATAGTTATACTATGCTCCACCTGCACTCATGAAGATTGGCAAGTACATTGCTACCATGATCACTGCGACTGATCCTCCCAGAATGACAATAATAATTGGCTCTATTAATTTTGTCATATTTTCCACTAGTTCATTTACCTCTTCTTCGAATACATCCGAGACTTTTACTAACATTGAATCTAAGCTACCTGTTTGCTCACCAATTTTTATCATTTGTCCTACCATGTCTGGAAAATAATCAATTTTAAGTAAGGGATCAGTTATTGTTTTACCCTCAATAACTGCTTTTTTTACTTCCTCTAAATCTTTACTCATTACTCCATTCTCAATCGTGGAAATACAAATATCTAATGAGTCAATCAATGTAACTCCCGCTGCTAACATTGTTGATAAAGTTCTAGTAAAAGAAGTAAGGTTTCCTTTAATTACAATCCCACCAAAAATAGGCATTTTCATCATTACGCGATCAAAAATAAATTTTCCTGAAGTTGTCGAAATGTAACTCTTAAGAGCAACTATTAGTATAAATATTATAGGTGCCATTATTAAGGTATATTCTTGAAAAAAATTAGACGTATCCACTACAAACTGAGTAATCCAGGGTGTTTCTTGTCCAGTGTCAGACAACATTTGCTGAAACTGAGGAACAATAAAAACCATTAATCCCCAAACAACACCAACTCCAACTACTGTTACAATTGCGGGATAAGTCATTGCACTTTTTATTTGTGACTTTGTCTTTTCTTGTTTTTCCATATGTATAGATAGTTTATCTAGGATTTCATCAAGGATACCACCTGCTTCACCTGCCTTTACTAAGTTGCAGTATAAAGTTGTAAAGCCTTTTTGAAGAGCAAGGCTTTCTGCAATTGTTTTCCCTTCACCTACATCAGTTGCAATTCTCTTAACAGTTCTTTTTAATGCAGGGTTTTTTTGAGCTTTATATAAAATTTCTAACGATTGCAAAATTGGAACACCGGCATTAATCATAATTGATAATTGTTTTGTAAAAAACATCAATTCTTTTGTTGTGAATGGTTGAGCAAACCCTTTGTCAACCATCCAAACACCAAAGTCAAACTCAAGAATTGAAGGTGCCATAATTCTTTTTGGCCTTATTCCTTGACCTCTCAATAATTTCCGAGCTTCCCTTTGTGAATTGGCCTCGATCTCACCTCGGGAACGTTTTCCATCTTTTCCTAAACCTTCCCATTTCCATTTTCCCATCACTTAACCTTTTTACTGCTATAATGCTTTGCCTTTAATTCCCAATTTACCTGCTAACTCCTCAGGTGCTGTGGAGTATGTCATTGCTACATCTGGTTTTATTAACCCTTTTTCTACTGCTCCTTGCAAGCTTTGATTCATTGTCATCATTCCTGTTTTGTCTTGACCAATTTGCATTTGTGAATAAATCTGGTGAATTTTATCCTCTCTAATCAAGTTTCTTATTGCTGGAGTAGGAACTAAAATTTCTAGTGCAGCAAACCTGCCTGGCTCAAATGACTTTGCAACCAGTTGTTGAGCGACAACACCTTGTAAAACAAATGATAATAAAGTTCTAATTTGATCTTGTTGATCTGATGGAAAAACATTAATAATTCTATTTATAGTTTGAACACAGGAATTTGTATGTAAGGTTCCAAAAACTAAGTGTCCAGTCTCTGCAATTTCAAGTGCTGCTTCAATTGTTTCTCTATCCCTAAGTTCTCCAACAAGAACAATATCAGGATCTTGTCGAAGTAAACTTTTCAAAGCATTATGAAAATTTTGTGTGTCAGTCCCTATTTCACGTTGGTTAACAAGACAGTTTTTATGAGGATGAACAAATTCAATCGGATCTTCTAGTGTAATAATATGACCAGCTTCATTTTTATTTAAACGATCTATCATTGCGGCCAGAGATGTCGATTTACCAGATCCAGTAGGCCCTGTAACTAAGATTAATCCATTTGAAACATCTGTCATAGTTAGCAATACGTTTGGTAAATTCAGCGCTTTAAAATCAGGAATTACGCTTGGAATTTGACGAAAAACTGCTGAAACTCCTCCCTTTGAAAAAAATACGTTAGATCTAAATCTTGCTAATCCTTTTATTCCAAAAGAAAAATCTAATTCTAGATTTTTTTCAAATTGATTTTTTTGCTCTTCACTTAATATTTGATAAATTAAATTTTTTGTATCAGAGATTGATAAAGAACCAATTTTAACTCTTATGATATCACCATTCACTCTCATCGCGGGGGATGACCCTGGTGAAATATGTAAATCAGATGCTTTACTATCAACCATCAGTTTAAATAATTGTTGAATCTTTAGGTTTTCATGTGTTGAGTTACTACCCTTAGAAAATGCTTTTGTGCTTTCATCTGTCATCTCTATCTCCGTTAGAACTTATCGCTACCAGAATTACTAATTGCTTCATCTAATGTAGTAAAACCTTGTGCTACTTTTGTTAAAGCTGCCATTCTTAATGTTTTCATTCCATCTTTAATGGCCTGCATTTTGATATCATCGTTTGTTCCATTTTTGATTATTACTTCTCTTAGTCCTGGCGTTATTGTCATTACTTCATAAATTGCAACCCTGCCCTTATAACCAGTTCCATTGCAGGTTGCACATCCTTTTCCTTTATATACTTTAATTTTTTTGGCCGATGCCTCGGCTATTCCACAAGTAATTAAATCTTGAATTGGTACATTATGAACCATTTTACATTCTTCACAAATTTTCCTACATAGTCGTTGTGCTACAACAACATTTAGTGCACCTGTAATAAGAAAAGGTTCAACTCCCATATTTACCAATCTTGTTACTGTAGAGGGCGCATCATTCGTATGAAGAGTTGATAGCACTAAATGTCCTGTCAGTGCGGCCTCAACGGCAATTTCACCTGTTTCATAATCTCTAATTTCACCAACCATTATAATATCTGGATCCTGTCTTAAAAAAGATTTTAAGGCCGAAGCAAATGTTAATCCGACTGATTTCTTAACATTAACTTGGTTGATTCCTTCGAGATTAAATTCACAAGGATCTTCTGCTGTTGAAATATTAACTCCTAGAGTATTTAATTCTGATAAAGCAGAATATAGTGTTGTTGTTTTCCCTGACCCAGTAGGGCCTGTTACTAAACACATCCCAAAAGGTTTATGAATGGCATCGAGAAAGTTTACTAATTGCTTTTTTTCAAACCCTAGTTTAGTCATATCTAATTGAAGGTTAGATGAATCTAAAAGTCTTAAACATATTTTTTCACCAAACAATGTCGGTAAAGATGAAACACGATAATCAATAGGTTTTCCTGCAATTTCTAACTTTATCCTTCCATCTTGTGGTTTTCTTTTTTCTGAAATATCTAATTGTGCCAAAATTTTCATTCTTGAAATTATTGGTGCCATTAGCTTTTTACTGGGCTGACTCATCTCTTGTAATGTTCCATCAATCCTAAATCTAATACGAAAAATATTTTCATATGGCTCAATATGTATATCACTCGCTGCTTTAATAAATGCTTCTGCAAGTATCTTGTTAACAAACCTAATTATATCTTGCCCTATATCTTCATTCTTAATCGATGCGGAATCTTCACTGTCTTTATCTGCTTTGATCTCTCGAATTGTATCTAATAAATCATCTATCGATTCTTCTATCCTGGTAAATAATTTTAACCAAGAGGCGATATTTGTAAGAACTAACTCAATATTATGTTGAAATAAAGTTTGGAGATCTTTTTTTAAATTTAGTATAGAAGGATCATAAACAGCTATTGTTACTGCCTTAGCAGTTTTTTGGATTGGAACACACCTATATTTAATCGCATCCTTTTTCTTAATCAGTGCTAAGGTTCCGTCTTTTACTTGTGCTTTTGATAAATCTAAAAATGGTAACTTATACTTTTCTGAAACTACTTTCGCAAATTTCACATCATCAAAAAAGGAATAATCCAGAAGTTTGGCCTCGGAAACTTCTAGTTTATTTCTATCTAGTAATAATGGTCGAAGATCTTTTACTGGCACCATCCCAGTTTTACTGATGACTTCAACAAATTCCTTACGAAACATATTTTTCCTTATGTAGTTCTATAAACTTATCGGATTTTTTTATATGATCTTGATTATTTATAATACTCGACTCTATGACTTAGATATACCCCAGAACCCCAATGCGTATTTTGCTTGATTTAATAATAGACTACTTCCATCAACATAGTGGTCTACACGGCCAGCAACTCCATTTAAATGATGGGCCAGATTATAATTATAATCCCAGAATATAAAATTTTGGTCTATTTCATTGGTAAAGTTGTACTCTCTAGCACAAGTATTTATTACTATCATTGTTTCCTTGGGGCCAAAGTTTTTTTTATTAAATTTAACCGATAAGAAGTTTTTGGTATTCTTTCTAGATAATACCTCATAATTAAATTTAAGTTCTTCTAAGATAATTTGTGTCACGACGGACATCACCCCGTCGCCCAAAATTAGAAATCGTGACCTCGAATTATTTAATTTGAAATCATTTAGTATATCAATAATAGCAAAATAATCCGTATTGGTTGCGATAAATTGGTTGCCTTCTTTTTTTATGCAGTTAATTGCGGGTAATTTTTTTACTTTACTATCAATTATCACATTGTTTAAAAAGTACTCTTTGTAAGGTGAAGTTATACTAAGTCCAACAATACTTCTAAACAAATCTTCGAGCAAAGGTATTTCTGATGAATTACTACAATCGAATAATTGGTAATTAATAGAGTAGTTCAGAAGTTTTTCATAAACCATCTTCGAGTTTGAGTGTTTGATCTCTTTTCCAAGTAGTCCTAAGCTTATCATTGTTTATAGTACTTTTCAGTTGTCGTAATATCTAAGTTTATTTGTTTAATTAGATCATTTACGGAAGTAAATTTTTTCTCCTCTCTAATATACTTCATAAAATAAACAACTATATCTTCTCCGTAGATATCTAGATCAAAGTCGAGTATATGGGTTTCAATTATTAACTTTTTTGACTCATTAAATGTAGGGTGAAAGCCTATATTTGTAACAGAGTTATAAATCATTCCATCAGACATCGTTTGGGTAATATACACTCCTCTCTTGGGTATAAGTCGATCATGAAAAAAATCAATATTAGCTGTCGGAAATCCGATTTTCTTACCTCTCCCGTCACCTTTAATAATATTCCCTGTTATAAAAAAATTTCTGCCTAGAAGCTCGCTTACTTGTTCAATTTCACCTTGTGAAATCTTTTTCCTAATCACAGTAGAGGATACGTTTGAATTTTTAAACTTAAATTCTTTCTCTTGCTTGAAGTTAATTTTATTTTCTTGGCAGAACTTATCAATAATTTTAATACCTCCTGCTTTATTCGCTCCAAAATGAAAGTCATGACCTAGGTAAATCTTTTTTACTGACTTCGCATTCTTTAAAAACCTCTCTAAAAACTCCGTCGGTGACAAGGTGCTGAAGTCACGCGTGAAGTCAATCTCACACAAATAATTTACTCCCTGCTCTGACAATAATGCCCTCCGATCTTTATATGAATTTAAAAGAGTATGATTTGCGGGCGATAATATTTGAAGTGGGTGTGGAACAAAAGTAACAACTACTAACTCTAGTTTTTCTTTCTTGCAATCTTCAAGAATAGATTTTAGTAACCTCTGGTGTCCGACATGAACACCATCAAAGTTTCCAACCACAACACCTACTTCAATGTTTTTATCGATTGCGTTTAGCTGCTCTATTATTTTCATAATCTAGTCTCTTGATCTCTTTAAGTAGTTCCATAAATGCACTTTTGTTTACTGAACAAACCTTAACCTGTTGATTACCGTTGTATGTTTTCTCTGACACTTCCTTGATTATCATATTAAAATAGATCTTCGCGTCTTGCTTCATCTTAGATTCATTTATTACATCTGTAACTAACTTATTTGCACTTGGTTGACCTATTAACCACAAAGTCTGATACAACAAGTTAAAATTAAGACCCTGTTGTTTAATTTTTCTATAGTTTTGTTTAAAAACTTTTATCCGCCTGCTTCCTCTGGCCGGACTATAGTAAGCAATTAGCACTATTATTATTAAAATAAAGATAAATATATTAATCCATTTTGAAATATTATACTTGAAGTTGTTTAACTCAAACCTTGGTGCCAATAAATATATCGATTCCTCTAGTTGTTTTTTATCTAGCCCCGAGTTATTTTTTTTACTACTGTCTCTTAGATTTGAGTTCACTATTTCAATTTCAGGTATGAGTAATTTATTATTTTTATATGTTTCTGTTGCTGGATCAAAATATGAAAACCTCATTAACCTTTCGGGAATATGCAGACTATCTTTTCCAATCATTAAGTAATTAAATGTTTTCTTACCTGTTTGTTTATTAACTTCTATAAAGTCATAAGTCACATCAAATTTTTCAAGGAACTTATGATCATATAGTTCAATTTCCTTCATGTTTTCTAACAGTCCAGGTCCTTGTATCGTTACTTTAAATTCAATTGGTGTATTTGCTTTATGCTGATTTTCTAATTGGCCTATACTTATTTGATGCTTACCCACCAGCCCTATAAAATTACCTGGTTTTGTTTCTGGGGGGAGCGGTAATGATAATACTTTAACTCTTTTACTTTTAATTTTTTTGGTTGATATCTTACTAAATGTGTTACCTAACTGGCCTCTTCGTTTAAAATACTTAACAGTTAGTTCTAAAGGACCTACTGTTAAGTTGCCGACTTTCTCTGGAAACAAGCGTGCTGAGTATCTCAAGGATCGATTATAAATTTTATTCTTATATTTGACTCTTTCTACTTTAGAGTCTGTCATATAGAATCTTTTAAAAAACTTTCTAATCTTAGGGAATTTGTCTGTGGTTACTGATGTGATATTAACATCATAATATAAGTAATAATTTATATCTATACCTTCACCAATATATGCTTCCGTCTTTGATTGTTCAATTAACATAAATATGTCAGGTCTTTTTGCCGGCCTAGTTCTAACATAAAACTTAAAACTATTACCCCTTATTACAGCTCCATTACTAGTAGCTTTAATTTGTTTAATCCATAATGTACCTGTTTTCCTAGGGATAAATGTATATAAAAAACTGTAACTATTTACTGTTCTAACCTTATTTCTTTCAATGACCCTATTAAACTTAATACCGAGGTATTCTTTTTTTATTATGTCAGAATATCTATTAGTAAAACTTAAAACTGGCATTTTATTAATATCTGTTACCTCTATTAGCACTTTATAGGGCTCACCCAACACTGCATAATTTGTGTCAACGCTGAAATTAATCCTCCCTTTACAAAATGCATTACTTGCAAACATTATAATAAATAACAAAATAAATAATTGTTTACTCATTACCAATCCCTTCTTATCCCGCCAGCTTTAATCTTTTTACTTGTTGTATCAAGAAATGATCTCTGTAGTGCTCGATCACCATTTAAAAGTTGTTTAATCATTGATGGTACTTTTTTCATTCTAGATTCTATCTTTCTTTTTTCCTGTTGTTTTTTTAAAAGATCAATTGGATCTTTACTACTGTTATTATTATCCTCCGAGTTACTACTTGATTTACCCTTACCTTCTTTTGACTTTCCACTGTCACCTTCATCTGGCGAGCTTTTAGATTGCTTTTGTTGTTTCTTATTATTTTTCAGAGAAAGCAAAATATTTTTTTTTATCGCCGTAATGAATTCATCATTTGGTTTCTGTTGCATCTTTTCACTTATCATTAGTTCGTTGAAAATATTAACCCCCTCTTCATATTTTGAATTTAACATCAAGCTAGTTGCATAGTTAAATCTATCTTTTTTATTCTTTATAATATTTATTTCATCTAACTCCCTGTATACGACTAAAGATTTATCATATACTTTATTACTCAATAATAACTGTGCCATATTTCTTTTACTTTCTACTGAGTATTTATTCTCCTTAATATAATTTAATGCCATCTGGGTTACCTCCCCCCTCGTTATTTCCCCATTCGTGACTGAACTAAAAAAGCTTAAAATAATAAATGAAAAAGCAGTATAAATATTTCTGTTTTTTAAAAATAATGCCAAGACCATAAAAAAGAATGATAACAAGACAATATAGTGAGCTAACACCGGTCTGTTTCTAATTAGGCCATTTGATATAAATTTATTAAACTGTCCGTTCAAGAAATCTATCACCTCCTTAGTCGGTATTTTATTATTATTGATCTCAAAAACTTTTGCAGATTTATTACTTTCTACTAATGCTTTTACCCAACTAGGTGATGACTTCGTTATAACTGCATTGTTATTATGTCTAAAGTACCTTCTCAAACCTCCATCTTTTTCACGTATTGGAATCTTAGCACCTTGTCTCGTTCCAACAATTATAAATACGATATTTATTCCTTCAGGTAAACTTAAGCTTTGAGTTACAGAATCATTATACTCACCGTCTGTTAAAACTATTATATTACCGGTTGGATTTTTAGAAAGTTTAAAGTAGCTGATGGCCTCATGGATACTTGTAACAATATTACTTCCACCTTTCAACTTTTTGAGTTCTTTAAGTCCATCAAGTCTGGCATCAAGTAAGTCTATATCATCAGTGAATGGTACAATTCTTTTTTGATAATCACTAAAAATTGACATCATCACATTGTGTCCATAAGAATTTTTAACAAAATGCTTTGCCAAAAGAATAGATCTCAAATATCTATTTGGAAGGACATCCTCTGCCAGCATACTTCTAGAAGAGTCTATCAGAATAATTGTCTTTTGATTTGGAATCGATGTTTCAATTATTTCTTCAGGCCCTCTAAAATCTAACAGAGATAACAAGAGTAGTCCTATGGCAACAAAGTAGAAAAAGGTTCCTATTTTGTGACTTTTGCTTTGATTAACAAACCAATGATCTTTAATAAACTTAAAATAACTTTTATCCTGTTTAATAACAAAAATAATAATAAATAATATAAGTAGTATTACAACTGGAAAATATCTCAAATAATTTAAGGTCACACGACCTCCCTTAAGATCGTTCTTTTACCTAAATCACTTACTAATAATAAAACCACTCCAATTATTAAATATTTTAAATATAATTCTTTATAAGTAACCTTGCTATGTACTTCAACTTTAGATTTTTCTAGTTGACCAATTGTTCTTAGAACCTCTCGCAATGCTTTGGGATTTGAGGCCGAATAACTTTGACCATTTGTAATATTTGAAACGTCACGAAGTGTTTGAAAGTCAATGCTACCTCCTGGGATTTTCTGAAATCCACTTACTCCACTTCCTATTGGTATTAATGCATCAGACTTTCCACCAACTCCTATTGTATGAATTTTAATATTATTTTTTGCTGCTTCTTGTGCCGCTTGGACAGGTGTCATCATACCGACATTACTCACACCATCTGTTAATAGTATTAATACTTTATTCTTTGCTCTTGAATTTATTGCTCTTCCAACAGCAACACCCAACGCATCCCCAATATTTGTACCATTTCCAATTATTCCAACTTTAATTTGATTTATCGTTTCACTTATTAAATCTAAATCAGTAGTCAATGGAAGTAATGTATAAACTTTCTCTGCAAAGATTATGATTCCAATTCTGTCTGTTGGCATCATATCAACAAACTCTTTTATTTTATTTTTAGAAGATTCTAATCTGTTAGGAATAAAATCATTTGCAAGCATTGATCTCGATACATCAACAACAAAGAAAATATCATTAACCTCTATGTTGTTTTTCTCAATCGATGATGGGATTCGTGGGTATGTTAGCGAGAAGGAAATATAGCACCATCCAATTACTCCGGGCCAGAATACGAAATGCTTTATAATATATTTACTTTGTCGTTTAAATGGAGTGATAATACCTCTTTTTCTTAAAAAGCCCCAAAAATGTACTGACCACATCACCAGAGGAGCTATTCCAAATATCCAATTATAAGTATACAAGTACTCAACCATTATTTATCTTTTGTAATACGTAATTTTTTTTACTTAAAACTTCTTCTAATAATTCTTTATTCCATGTTTTCAAGTATTGTTTCTCGTTAATCAATATAAATAGGTCATCACAATAACTTTCATTCAACTGTAACGCTTCTAAAATTTCACTTCGATTTGCATACAATGATTCAAAGTCAAACCTAGAATGAGCAGACCTGATAGAATCGATCAAAAGTTTTTTATTATATAGAGCCTTTCGACTTTCTAGTAACTCTTTTCTTTTTTTGTAAACAACAAAAATTATAATTGCAAACATTATTAAAACGACTAACACATATATAGCATTTGAGTTCTTCACGGAGTCAATATCGTAAACTGTAATTTTGCTTTTATTATCTATCATGGTTGGAATTATTTTATTTTTAATATTTATATTTATTAATATGCTGTGGCCCGTTATGTTAATTATTATTTTTCTCTGATTTGAATCACTATAAATAACGGCAGTCGCTTCCATAACAAAAACTGATTTATTATATTCTGAACGGCCTACTTCAATTATATTTGTTATAAACAAAGGCCCTATTACTTTATTTCTAGTATTTTTTATAAATTTAGGTAGTATTTTTTTTAAATCATAATCACTTCCAGGAAGCTCTAGCTCTATTTTTATAGCAATTAAATCTCCACGAGAAAAACTATCTATGCTCTTAGTTTCAGGTCTTATATTTACTCTATAACTTTCCGCGATAGACAAATCACTAAAGATAATCACCATAAATAATAGCAGAAATATTTTTATAGCATTTCCTTTACAAACTCTTCTATATACCTTGAATCGACCCTTAATTTTTTTACACGTTTACCAAACTTGCTTTCCAAATCAATTAATTCATCAGAATAAACACTTGTATAATTATGTTTCCCATTAAAAATCCCAGATACCGTATATGGAATTCGACTTACTTCATCTAATGGAGAAAGTAGTTTAAAACAATGAATATGTCTTTGATATATTATTCTCTTCAGCACTGATTCATCAAACAGGTTAATCAAGTCAGACAAAATAACAATTTCTCTTTTTTTTAATATATGCTTTAATAGTAAATTATAATCGAACTTCATATCAGCTATGTAATTAAACTGTCTTTGAATATTAACCTCTCCCTTACTTGTTATTATACCTAATGCTATTAATTCAGAAATAAAAAGTGTCGCACCTGACTCCCCTGTTGCTTTTGGAAGAACAGTAACATCATCATGTATTATAATTGTATGAATGTAATCTTTTGTTTCATGAGATAAAAAATATAATAAACAACAAACTTCAATGGCCGCTTGAAGTTTGGAAATGCCATTATATCCCATTAACATAGTTGGGGATGCATCTAGCAAAACCATAATTTCTACATTTCTTTCTTCTTCAAATGTTTTTATATATGAATTATTTGTCTTTGCTATCAATTTCCAATCAATAAATCTTATGTCATCACCTGGAATATAAACCTGATGCTCTTTAAACTGTAGACCTTGTCCTCTGAAATGAGATTTAAGCATTCCAATAGAAAATGAATTAGAATTTTTAAATAGTGAGGATCTAATTCTGGACACCGTTTTTTTTACTAAACTTAAATCCATCTCATACCAGACTGTTAGCAATTTCAGCTGTTATATCTCTTGAATTCATATTATCAACTTGTGCTTCATAGCTTAAAATCACTCTATGGCCCAATACAAAGGGAATATATTTTATAACATCCTCTGGTGTTACAAATTCCTTATTATTTACAAAGGCGTTAAACCTAGATAATTTATTCAACCATAAACTTGCTCTAGGAGATGCCCCTGCTGTAATAGCACCATTAAACTTACTAAGAAATAAGCTACTACTTGGTCTTGTTGCAGCTACACATCTAACAATATAATCATTAATTTTTGGATCGACATAAACACTTTCAATATATTTCCTAGACTGATTTAAGTCATCACTCGAGAGTATCGATTCAACCTTGTGAAAAGTATCAGGCTCCAAGGTAAGAATATTTTTTTCTGCTTCCAGGCCAGGATAATCAACAAATACTTTCATCATAAACCTATCAAGTTGTGCCTCTGGTAAAGTATAAGTTCCTTCTTGCTCAATTGGGTTTTGAGTTGCAAGTACAACAAAAGGCGATGTTAGTTTGTGAGTCTCGTCACCAATAGTAACTTGTCTTTCTGCCATTGCTTCCAGTAAAGCAGCTTGAACTTTTGCTGGTGAGCGGTTTATCTCATCAGCGAGAAGAAGTTGGGTAAATATGGGCCCAAACTTTGTCGTAAATTCTTCTTTCTTTTGAGAATAAATCATAGTGCCTATTAAGTCTGACGGTAATAAATCAGGCGTAAATTGAATCCGTTTAAAGGAAAGGTTACAAATCTTACTCATTGTAACCACGCTCATTGTTTTTCCTAATCCGGGCATTCCCTCTATCAATAAATGTCCCTCACAAACCAAGGCGGCGATAATTGACTCTAGTAATTCATCCTGACCTAAAATAAACTTTTTCGATTGATTTAATACTTGATGTAATTTTTCTACTAAGTTCTCTTTCATTTATTCCCCAAATAAAAGTGTGTCTCTTTTTATTTTAATAGAAAAAATATATTGATAAAGTAGGCAAATTACATAATGGTTAGTGGACTATTTTGATTTACGATTAATTATTATAATAAATAATCTACTTTTTTTCTTTTTTTACTTTTGATATCCTCTTGTATGCCTTTCCTGAATTAACCTCATAGCTTGAAAATAGTAAACTTGTTTCAATTACTCTAGCATCCTTTACCTCTTTTAAACTACTCGAGTTGCTCAAAGATTGCTTTGTCTTTACAGAAACCGCAGATGGAAATCCGAATCCTGATACGTTTGTGTAACTGATCTTAGAATCAGTTGTCACTACCTGCACTCCTGAAAATGTTTTTACCGACATACTGTCTAAAACCCATTTATTTTTACTCCATGGCTGTTTTTTTAAATTTAACTTAGAAATACTTGATCCTACGGGGCCTGATGTTTTAAATTCACTTAGCTTTCCCTTTTGATCAAATGTAAAAAGCATTTCAGAAATACCGCGTGTGTGAGTTTCATCAACTGCTCGAACTATTGTTTTTTCACCTTTAAATGATGTTTTAAGTGCATAACTTCTAACTTGTGGTGATACTCTATTTGCAATTACAAAATCAATTCTTGGTGCAATTAATTTCTTTAGCTCTCCTTTTAATTCTTTAAACCCTTTTGGCATTCCTTTTACTTCAATATGATAAATATCGGGAGCAACCCAATAAATTTTAAAGTAAACATCTGTTAATTTCCCAATGGAAAACTTACTATTTAATAATTTTACTAAACTATCAATCCGTGCCTCAAAAACTAAATCCTTCAGTCCTAGCTCTTGAACGTGGTATGACGTAATGTCATAGTGCTCAATTATCTCTCTTCCTTTTTGAGCAGCTTGAGTGCTAAATGTTGATAATATTAAAAAATATAATATTATCTTGATTTTGACTGAAAACATTATTTATCCTTCCGTTATGTACATTATTATTCTACTGATATAACAAGTTTATTCCAATCATTTTTAAAATATATTAATAATTTTTTTGAGTGTTTATGAAGTACTGCCCCTGCACGTCCTTTAACCCCTTTAATATTTTTAATTTGAGTATAAAGTATACTTCCTGACAGCTTTCCCGTTTTACTAAAAGTAAGTAATGCAGATCCTATTATTTCTATTTTATTAACATCTAGCGGTATACTTGATTTATATATTCCATGAGAGCCCTTCTCATCCTCTAGGTGAAACCAAATATCGGTCTTCTTTGCCCAGGTATTTCTTAAATAATCATTTGATATTGCATCAAGCCCAATTGAAAAGATGGATCCATCTGAAAACTTAAACTTATTAAACCTGACTGTTTTATTTTCAGGGTATTTTTTTTCAACTTTAAGCTTGTACCATTGAGGAGCAATTACCTTGATAGAGTTAATCGAATCAATACTTTCCTTCTTCTTTAAGATTTTTAATTCTTTATTTATTGAGATCAGTCTCTCAAATAAAATTTCTTCACCTTTTTTCCAGCTTTTTATTTTATTAAACAAAACATCTCTTTTTTGATACATATTGCTTGAATATCCTAAGTTTGCTTTTAAACCTTTAAATTCTATTTTATCTTTTGATAAGTCGATCTTATTAGTTAATAATAATTTCTGTATTTCTTTATATGATTTAATATTCATTAAATCCGAAGATATTTTTGATTTTTTTCTTAATAAAAACTTCATCTTTTTTGCTTGGCCATTCTTTTTTACTAAAGCTAAATCAATTTTTTTATAATATTCAGAGTAATCAAATATAAATTTAGAATTAACTATTTTTGAGCTTTGTATTTGCTTTCTTCCTATCGCATCAAAAATCTCACTTATTTTAAGAAGTGGTGAATTAGTCCTGTCTACATTTTCTACATTTTGCTTCCAGCTACAAAATACATTAAAAACAAGATCATTTACTGTTAATAATAAAAAATAAAGATCTCTTCCTTTCCAAAATATTGCAAAGAACTTTTCGGTACCCTTTTGAAAAACTCTAAAGACTACTATTCTATCTATGTCAATTATAACTTCTGCAATTCTCGATGGTGCTAAATGCTTCCGGGAAAATTCTAAAAATTTATCTTTTACTCGATACTTTGATTTTGGAAAATCAGGACTAGACCATATGCCTTCATATCCACCTCCGCGTCCCAATAAAATACAATTATTATTTAAAGGTGTTCTTACCTTTAAACATAGAAAGTGTGGAGTACTATATATCTTTTGAATTTGTGGTTTAACTTTTTTATTATTAAAAAGTTCTTCATTTAATTTAGAGGTATTATATTTTAATGATTGATAATTTAAAATCATTATAGCGTTATTTTATCATATTACCAATTCTCCACGGCCTAAACTTCACATCGTGGTCGCTGAATGGAAGTATTAAAGAAAACCAAACCAATATTGCTTTCCCTTTAATATATTCATGTGGTACAAATCCCCAGAATCTAGAATCATAAGAAAAGTCTCGGTTGTCACCCATTACAAAAAACTTACCCTTTGGTACCACTCGTTTTTCATAACTAGTTTTGTAATAATTATCCTTATCTTGTTGAATAATATGAGAGTGTTCTCCCGTTTGAGCTCGATAAATTGCTAGATCATATCGTTTAAACTTTTCATCCATATCATCCATAATCTCTTTTGCTTCATCAGTTCCATTTATCTTGGTTACATTTAACGGTTTTCCATTAATATAAATAACTTTTCGTTTAATCTCTATCGTATCCCCCGGTAGGCCAACCACCCTTTTTATATAATTTATTGATGTATCCTTAGGATATTTAAAAACAACAACATCACCTCTTTCAGGGTTAGATTTTCCAAATAAATATGTTGGATCAGTCCAATAATCACTAAATGGAACTTTAAATCCATATGACATTTTATTTACGAGAATAAAATCTCCAATCATCAAAGTAGGAATCATTGACCCTGATGGAATGCGAAAAGGTTCAAAAAAAACAGATCTAAAAGTCAAAACCAACACGAGTATCCAAAAAATTGATTTAACTTCTTTGATTATTTTTTGTTTCTTGGTAAGTTCCATTACTGGATCTTGTTTTATCTCATTCTCCAACATTATAACCTCATTTTAGTATTAACTTTATTTTCTGTTAATTGTCCTATGCCCTTCACAGCATAATTTAATTTGTTTATCTTCGTAAAATAAAACTCTATTATTTGCTGCGCCAGTTCAGAAGACCTTATATACCATTTCTTTTTATTAATATTCATTACCGCAATCGATATTCCTGCATCCTGATAAGGTTTAGCAAATGCAGTAAACCAGTCTCTTTTACCGTAAGGAATACCTCCTGTTATACTTCCTGTTTTGCCACCAATATACAAGTGCTTTCTCAATGAATTTCTTAATTTATTAAAGCTATTTCTCGCAGTACCCCTATCCACTGTCATGCGCATCATTTTCTGCAATGATTTCGTTGTTTGTTTACTAATCACTCTTTTTTTTGTTTGCTCGTAATTAATAACTGATTCTGTATTATCAAGACGGGTAACCTTATTAATAATTCTAGGACTAAGTAAATATCCATCATTTGCAACAACTGAAGATAAAACAGCAGCATGAACAGGAGCGATCGTAGTCTGCTTATTAAATCCTGTTGCTAATTCTGCTAAGTTATATTGATTAACGGCCATTGGAAATTTAGATTTTGGCAAATGTACATCAGTCATTAAATTATTATTAAACCCAAACCTGGATGCCATAGAAAATATGCTATCATAATTTAATCTTTGAATTGCTGCTTTGCCAAAAATTACATTATTAGATATTGCAAATGCCGATTGCAAACTTTGGTATCTAGACCATTTTGTTTTTTTGTTTTTAAGCTGCCATTTATAAAGAGTTGATCCTTTTCCATGATAAAAAAACTTATCATTAATATTAAGACTTGCACTTTCAAGCAAGTCGGCAGATGTGATAATTTTAAATAAACTGGCCGATGGATGAGTATTTGAAAATACTAAACTCTTACTGAATTTGTTATTATCTCTTGCATAATCTATTGCAGAAATTATTTGGCCAGTTCTATTGTCTATGACAACAACAGCAGAGTAATCAGGCCGATATCTTTTTATTCTGCGCTTTATAAACTTCTGTAATTGATTATTTATTGAATAAGAAATCTTATATTTTTTATTCTCTAATACAAATATTGTATCCTTAATTTGATTTTGCTTTAAAAATACTTGTTTAATTTTAGTATTCATTTTTATTGCAAATAGTTCTTTTTGTTTTTTCCTTTCTATTTTGGATAGATATGCCATCGATTGTTGTATTGCAATGAACGCAAAAATTATTACATATAATATATAATACTTATATTTAAGAATTGCTTTCATTCTGTTACCATTAACCCTGAAACCCGGTACCTACCACAAAAAACTCTTTGCTCGTAGTTCTCGTTGATTTTGGCCTAAAATAATTAAAATTACTAAACTGTTTCTTTTGAGATTTTAAAAAACTTTGAGCATCATTGCCATCAAAAACTTTTATTACAAAGTTTCCATTTTCTTTTAGTAATTTTGGTAATAATTCAAAAACCATTTCAACTAAATTTAAACTTTTTATTTGATCAACAGATTTAATCCCTGTTGTATTAGGTGCCATATCAGAAATTACAACATCTATTTTTTGATTTAGTCCTAAGTCTGCAACAGATGATATTTCAAATATATCTTTTTGAAATATTGTAATATTTTGACATGTTAGAAGTTGTTTGTTTACTGGCTTTATATCTATGCCAATCACTTGTCCTGCATTACCTACATTTTTTGCACAATACTGAGACCAAGATCCAGGGTGATAACCTAAATCAATAACATGATTACCTTGTTTTATAATATTATATTTATTATCAAGCTCTTCTAACTTATAAACACTTCTGGCCAAATAATTGTCTTTTTTTGCCTTTTTATAGTAATGATCTTTAATTTTAAAACTCATTTTTACCTATTTTGCTCAAACTTGCTTTATATTTTATTTCACTGGTATTAATATCATACTTTTTTATTTTAGCAATTAGTGTTACTTTAGAAATTCCTAATTTTAAAGCAGTAAAATTAATTCTTCCACCATATTTATTTAATGCTGATATTAATAACTTCTTTTCAAAAATTGACCTAGCATTATGAAAACTTAAATCATCATAAACAATTGTTTTTTTTGAGATATCTATCCACTTTGGTAGTTCTCTTAATGTCACTTCATTATTATAAGAATATATTAAATACTGCAAACAACTTTTAAGTTCTCTTATGTTGCCCGGCCAACGGTATTTATAAAAAAAATTTATACAATCTTCACTTAAGCTAAAGTCAAAATTCATTGATTCATTCTTGTACTTCTTAATTAATATTGGAATTAACTCATCAATCAGTTTTTTATTTTCTCTTAGTGGAGGCATATCTATTTGAAATGTACATAATCGGTAATATAGATCTTTTCTAAAATGCCCTTTTAAAACTAGTGCCTCCAATGAAAGGTTTGTTGCAGCAATAATCCTGCCTTGAAAGCGTTTGGGCCGCCTTGCTCCCACCTGACAATATTCCTTTTCCTCAAGTAGATAAAGTAGTTTTTTTTGAGAAGATGGAGATAATTCACCTATCTCATCTAAAAATAATGTTCCCTGGCCTACTTTTTCACAAAAACCAACAGAATCATTTATTGCACCAGTAAATGAACCTTTAGTATGTCCAAATAATTCACTCTCTATAAGGTTTTCATTTAGTGACGCAAGGTTAACTGTAAGAAACTGATGATTTGAAATAGGTGAAATCTTATGAATGTTTTTTGCTATTAGAGATTTTCCTGTACCCGTTTCACCCAAGATTAATATAGGGCCTAGAGCTTTTTTGTATACAGGTGCAATGTTTATAAAAACTACCTTTGTTTTTTATTACTAAATATAACTTAGTATTTTAGTTTTCAAAAATTCTTACACTGAAATCATTTTATTTTCATATTTGAATACTGTAAACCTACCAACACCCTTAATAGACGTATTTTGATTTATTTTCATAATGAGTTATTCACATTTTATTAGTAGTTATCCACATTTTTCATCTAAAATTGCATGAATGAGTAAAGTAAATTGGTATCTTATATTTTGCTTTAATTTCAGATGTTTACCCATGCGGGCCTCTTGGTGCCCTGCGCCCATTGCGCATTAGGTCTATAGTTATTAACAATTTATGGTAAGTTATCCACATTAACCCAAATTTCATAGCTCTGCACTCGGTTAATCTGACATTTAAATTTAAAGTGGTCTAATTTAGTAAATTTGAAAAAATTCTTACACGTACTTCAAAGTGGGAGTCGAGTAAACATATTAATATATAGACTAAATAAATCATATTACGACTAGACCTAAGTCTTCCTATTCTCTGAAAAATTAACTCTAAAGGAATCAAACTCAAAAATACAATATTCCACATAATAGTATAATTATCCAATTGAATATTGGTAATGAACAATGAACTAATTACAAATGTAAGATATATAATAAATAGATTATTATAATTATCTTTATCTAGCTTAAAACCATTAATAAAACTAAGCTTAGGAACAATTTGTTTAAGCATTAAAATTATTAATCCAAAACAAGATAAAATATAAAATGCTTTTCTCTCAATATACTTTGAAGCCCTGTGCAGCACGTCAATGTCAGCAAAAGTAAATAATGAAAAATCTCCCTTAAAGAATAGTACCAACATAACTATAATTCCAGGAATGGTATATTTAACAAATTGCTTTCTAAACCATAAGTGCTTATTTTTGATCAGGTAGAAATAAATCAGAACCAATTGAAGTAAAAAAATTATTATAAAGTTCTGATTTATTATCGAACCCCATACGCCAATAAAACTAAATAAAATACCTGATCTATAAGTACCACTTTTTAAAATCAATAAATTACACCAGACCCAAATAATTGAAAAACAAGTTATAAAAACAGATCCAGTTCCTTTCATTAATATTAATGAAAAAGACCAGGAAGAAATTAGAGCAAAAACTCCCAAAAGAGATAATCTGCGAGATACAAAAAATCTTAAAAATGAATAAAAAGTTAATAATAGTAAAAATAAACCTACTAAATAAAAATGAACAAACCAGGCCATCTTAAATAAAACCGCATACTTTAGAAATGGATAATAGGTAACCGTTAAAAAATTCCATAAGGGTGTTGCAAAATTAGATGATGGATCAAATAATAGTTTTAAGGAAGGAATTCCTGTTACGCTGGGAATAGAGTACATCGAAACAATAAAAAAAATAATAATTAATAATAATAAAGTTCTCTCAAATGAATCTAGGAATTTGAATTCAGAAATATTTGAACTCATCGACTCTTGAATAATTTTACCTCTTGTCGGCCATGAATAAAAGATACCCGTCACGATCCAAGTGATCCAAAAAAAATTATTAATCCACTTGGCCGAAAATAATGACAGAAAAGAAAAATAAAAAATTATTAAAACCATTCCTGTAAATATTCTACTTAAAACTCTGTCTAGTGATGCATTAACCCTAGAATAAATCTTAAATCTATAGTCAAACTCCTTACCAATTAAATACCACTGACCAATCATAAACATTGAGTAAAAAGCCATTAGTGTTAAAAGAAAAGAATTTGATAACTGATTTCCTTTTTGAATATAAATAGGAAGTAACAAAAATGAAAAATATGTAACAATTCGAAATATAAAGAATTTGGTTTTTTCTTTCAAGATTGACGACTTATTTGCTACAGTATTCATTTATTTATCCGATCTCTTACATAAGATTATATATCAATAAATCTTACCCGAAATGAACAGGGATGGCCCCATCTGTCCCTGTTTCATTTTAAATTAAAATTGACCATAATCAAGAACTTGAATGATTATTTGTGAAAATTATTCCCATCAAGATGACGCATTGCCCTCGTACTCTCATATGATAAAATAAATACGGAAAAGGCTATTATATAGCGTTTTATCATTCATGAGGAGTGAACTTTGGGTATATCATTTGGATCTATAAATACAGGTTTACCAAAAGATATTGTTCAGAAACTAGTTGAGGCAGAAAAAATTCCAATCAAAAAAATGGAACAGAGAAGAGCAAAAATAGAAAATAAGCAAAAACTTATTAGAGAATTAACATCATTAGTTTCATCCCTAAAAGAGAATGTTACAGGTAATAAAGACGTAAGATCACTCAGAGAACTCAAGGTAGATACCAATAATGATATCATAAATGTGGAAATTGATAAAAATGAAGCCATACCTGGTAGTTATCAAATGGAAGTTATTGATTTAGCAAAAAAATCAACTGCAATTACAACTGGATTTGAAGATAAAGATAACAGTTATGTTGGTGTTGGATATATTAAGTATGAATTACCAAATGGAGATAATAAAGAAGTTTATATTGACTCTGGTAACTCGAGCCTGACTTCAATTGCAAATTTATTAAATAAAGATCCCGACATGGGACTTATGGCAACAGTGATTAATGATGGCAGTGGATCAAGTACTCCATGGAGACTTAATTTAAGCTTAAAGGACGGAGGAGACTATAACAAAGCAGAATTTCCTTCATTTTATTTTATCGATGGAGAAGAAGATCTATATTTAGAGCATGAAAGAAAAGCGAAAGATGCAACTATCAGATTTAATGGTTACGAAATGGAGGTCCCAACCAATAAGGTTAAAAACTTAATCCCTGGTGCTGTCATTGACTTAAAAAAAGCAAGCCCTGGTGACGAATTCTCAATTAACATAACTGAAGATAGCGTTGCTATCACTGAAAAAGTTAAAGATATGACCACCAGAATAAACGATATTCTCAAATTTATAAAAAAACAAAATAGTATCACTCAATATTCTGATACCAGTGCTACTTTGGGCGGTGATTTTTTACTACAATCACTAGAAAGTAGAATAAGAAATATTCTTTTTAAGGATATTCAAACATCATCTGGGCCAAAAAGACTAGGGGACCTCGGTATTACATTTCAAAAATCTGGCCTATTAGAATTCGATGATAAACAATTCAATAAAATGACAGCTGAAAACTTTGGTGTTGTCGCTGAGGTTTTAGTTGGTAGATTCGACAAAGAGGAAGAAATAAGAATCCCAGGTGCAATAGAACACCTTCAAAAAGTCGTCAAAAGTACATTACAAACTCCAAGCGGACTATTATATTCACGAAACAATAATCTAAATAGTAAGATAAAACAAATTGACTCAAGAATTGCTCAAAAAGAGCGAATGGTTGCACAAAAAGAAAAAAACCTTAAAGCAAAATTCTCTAGACTTGAATCTACTATTGCAAAATTAAAAAACCAAAGCTCTGGACTTGCGTCGTTGGGAGTGCAGGCAAATAACCCCGTTCAACAACTAGGCTAAACCTAAACAAATGGAGATAAAATGAATTATGGAGTAGGTGCGTACAAAAAAACATCAGTTGAGACCGCAAGCAGAGAGCAGGTTTTATTAATGCTATATCAAGCAGCTATAAAAAATTGTAAAAGGGCAATGACTGCAATTGAAGAAAATAATATTAACGATAAAGGCATATATATTGGCAAGCTTCAAGATATTGTTCTTGAACTAGATAATAGCTTAGACTTTAAGGTCAATAATGATATTGCAACGGAATTATCATCATTATACGATTATATTATTCATTCAAGTACTCAAGCAAATATTCACTTCAATAAAAAAGAACTTGAAGGATGCTTAAATGTCTTAAACACTTTATATAATGGTTGGAATACTGCTATCAAATCATTAAAAAATAAATAATATGGATGATATTAAAAGCCTTATTAAAAGATTATATTTAGAAACAGTTAGTTTAAAAGATAAGTTGCAAACTGAAATGTACTCCCCGGAATATTACGATCATCAAATTGAAAACAGGCAAAGATTAATTAATATTTTAAATAAATCCTTAACTAACAATAACCAACTGAAACATTTAAGTCCGGAGTCACAAAGAGAAATCAATAGCATTATCCTTATTGAGAAACATTTACTAAGGTTACTTAAAAATAAACAGAATAAAATAAAAAATGAATTAATGATTAATCAAAAAGAAAAAATAATAATAAAAAGCTATGGAATAGGTCTTGAATAGCTCACTCTCATTGACAAAAAACTCAATTCATGAGGAAATATAAATAACAACAAATGAATTGTTGTATTCAATGCCCCCCTTAGGACGAGGAAGATTCAAATGCACCAATTAATATTCGTGGTATTTATATGATTCACAAAAACAACGTAAAAATAATTACGTCTAAAAGTAATCACTTAGTTCCTAAAGTAGATAACATAGAGCTTCATTCGACATATGATCCTCAAAAAGAAGCAAGTGCGCTAAAATTGAAATATGTAGAAAAAATTAAAAATAATAAATTTATTTTAGTTTTAGGGTTAGGCTTTGCTTATCATGTAGACCAAATACTTACGGAACTTAAAAAATATCACCAGAATCATTACAAAATATTAATAATTGAACAAAACTCTGCCGTTTATCATCTCTTTTTAAAAAATTTCCCAGGTAAATTTACAAATTCAAATGTTGATATTATCCATGGGCAAAAGATAAAAATCCTTTATCGTAATGTTACATTTTTAAATTTACTTGCAAAGCATCCTCTTGTAATTGCACATCCACAATCGTTTCATATGTATAGACAATATTTTGATAGTCTATTGAGCTGGAGAATCGATAATCGCCTTGAAACAATTGCTCCTATCATAAAAAATGGTGAATTAGCACATTTTCTAAGGGAGCAATCTAAAAAACATGAAACCATTGATGATTTAATTAAGTATCGACAGAACAAGAAACTTTGCAAGCACCAACTTTTGTTATTGGCATTCAATGAAATTAACAATAGGACAATCAATGAATAATGTACTTATCATCGCCCTCAGTGAAAAAATTAAGGTTGAATGCATCGATGAGTTTATTCAATTTAAAATGACAGAATCTCCTCATTTAAACTTTTCCATTTTAACTAATGACGCTTATACGAGTAAATTGCATTACACTAACTACATATTAGATCATAAAAATATTAAGAAATTGGCCAAAAGTAAAATTTTTAATACTGGATATGCACTAAACTTACTTTTTGATGAACTATATGAAGTAAGCAAGAAAAACTGGGATTGTATTTATAATTTTTCCGATGATAATTTATCACTGTATATTTCATCTTTTATTGCAAATAAAAACAACACCAAGATTTCAGGTATTTCATTGAACGGAAACTCAAAGTGTTATTCAACCATTTGGTCTAGTTTATTAGACTCACAAATTAACTCAAAAGTTAAGTACTACTTTAATTACTCCAACGTATTAATCAATCTCTCTAAAGATAAACCACCTGGAGAGCGTGAAATCGATAAACAATACCAGGTTTTATTTTCTAAAATCAAAAATAAAACCAGAGAAGATCAAAAGAATAAGGTAAATATTACTGGGGTATTTATTAATGAAACAACACTTCAAAACGACGAAGAATGGGATAACTTATACCAAACAGTCGAAGATCTATTGTATAATCCCAATTATTACCCTGTATTGATTTACCCATCCATCATTTGTAAAAACTTCATTAAAATAAAATTAGAGCATTCTTTTTTTAAATATTTAATAAAAATTTCCTATACACCAAAATCTATCGATTATATTAATTTAAACCTAGATATCATTATCAACAAAACCTCAGACCCATTCCCATATTATTTAGATAGCAATATTTTGTTAATAGATTCCAATGAACATAAAGACATTAATACATTTATCGCTTCAGGCTCCTCGCAAGAAAATGTTTGCACAAGTAAAGACATTGAAAAAAGCAAGGTGATCCTATCTATATTCGATAGTGCTTTTAATAATTTTAAGTTAATCAATATATATCAGCCCCACAACCCATTGCTGCAGGAATGGGCAAGTGTGCAGACTCAAGGAATTAAAGTTAAACAACAGGAATTAAAGCAATTCAAAGCTGCCACAAACCCCGAAGAAAAATCGCATGCTTTACAAAACTTACTTATCTCTGACAATAGTGAGATGCAAGACATCATAATTTTTATTTTTAACGCCAAGATAAACCAGGCATCTAATCAACATATAAATATTAATAATATTATAAACAACCTGTTAGAACTAACTCGTGAAATTAATTATAGTTTGAGATCTTTAAGTGAAAAAACTACCCCTCCGAGCATTATCAAAAAAGGTGAGTATGAACAAAGAACATGACAAGCTAATACAGTCAATTCTTGATATTGAAAAGAAAATCAATCAAGAAAAAAACTTAAATGAAGATGAATTACTAGAAATGTTTTTAGCAACAATAATAAAAAGGGTTAACCAAAATGAATAAAACCCTGATTATTCAAACTGGTGACGAGAAAGATATTGTAAATACTGTACATGCCTGCCGTGCTCTTTCATCGATACCTAACCATGGATTTGAGATTGTTTATATTTCATTTCATAACCCATCACTTAGCGAAGAATTAAATAATTTATTCAATATGTGCCACGAATTGAATCCAAAAGAAATTTATTCACTCTACTCAACAAGAGGTAAAGAAAACTCTTTATTAACCCTTAAAGCATTTATTAAAAAAATCAATAATGGGCATACAAATAAACTAATAAACTTATCAAATGATCACCTTTCTTTTCACTTGGCAGGATTAGTCAAGGCCGAAAAGAAAATAGGTAGTTACTTTAACCAAAAATTGAATTTAATCATTGATGATTCATGGTCACAAGTATTTTATTCACAAAATGAAAATAAGGAATTCAATTTTCTTCATTCTGTTGATTTTTACAAGAATATTCTAAATATTTCAAACATAAACAATCATAAACATGTTGGTGAAAAGTCATTGAGGAAAATTTTAATCGCACCTCAGGCCAATAAAAATCAACTACAACTACCTGTCTCATCTTGGCGAGAAATTATACAAGGAATATTAACAAACTTACAACAATGTGAAATAATTGTACTACCTGATCTACAGGGCCAAAAGTTTATTTCTGAAATATTAGATTATCCATTTGATAATAAAACAAATTCAATATTACCTATACTGACGAACTCAAAAGAACTACAGTTTCATGATCTTTTAAGTGATATTGACCTCATAATTTCACATAATAATAATATTTCTCATTATGCATCACTCAACAAAACTCCCAATATTTTACTTTCATACTCTTCTGATGAAATCCCTTACAGTAATCAATGCCTGATGATTTCACCTAAGCATCCAGTTAATATTGATGATATTAACTCAAAATCCATTCTGAAGGCACTAAAATGTTTCTCTTTTGTGAACTTAGATTACGATCTTCCCAATAAATCACTCTCAAATGAAGATATTTTCTTTCCTATTTTTACTAATTTATCGTATCTAAAATTAATTAATGCCACCCATGACAGATATATCAATGATATTAATACTGCTTGGTCAACCCTATATCGAATTATTTGGTTATATATAATTGACTCTCGTGAAGAAAAACTTTCGGTACAAATATTCTCTGAAGATGTTCAAAAAAGTTTTAATGATAGTGTTCAGGGAATTGAATTACTCCATGAATTATTTGAGTTTGGTAAAACCTATTCAAAGGAAATAATCAACCTATTCAAGGACTCAGACAGCAACCTGACATTAATTTCAACACTATCAAAAAAAATAGATGAAATCGAGCAAATGATGAATAATCTACGCCTAAAATACCATTTTTTATCACCTCTCGTTGACTACTATAATGCCAACAAGACAAGGCTAAATAACAAGAACTTAATTGCAATGATGCAGATAAACTATCTAAATTTTGAAGATGTTTTGCTCGTCACGAGTTCCCTGTTTGATTTAATAAAACAATCAACTACACAATCATTTCCAAGTAAAGAACAACAAACTGGAAGTATGTAATGATAGAATCTAAATATGAAAAACAAAAGCAAGGAACAGACAAAATAATTAATCAATTGTTTGAAATCACCAATATACTACCTGCTTATATTTATCAAACGGATATTAGCATAAGTGGTAATCACCAACAAATTATCAAGATCGTTGATGCCATTGAGCTATTTATTCAAGGTATTAACAATATAAATAAAGTTATCAATTCTTTTGTCCAAGACAATGACAAATATAAGCAAGATCTCTATAATATAAAAATGCACTTATTATCCATTATGAAAGGTATTGAAAGTGCTAAAAATAATAACGATTACATCATGCTTAATGACTTGCTAGAATATGAGCTTACAGATAATCTAACACAGTGGAAACTCAAAATACTACCTCAATTAAAGATAATCGATCACAAGTAAGAAATCTTTTTATTCTCTCTGATTATACTACGAAAAAAATCCTACAGCGATTTAACCTATTTAATTTATTCAAAATAAAGCTAACAAGAGCCGTAGAAAAAGCAGTTATCAAAATAAATATTACGGAACAAAAAGATGGTTTTAACTGTCGCTTATATTTAAATAAAACAGATTCCGAAATTTTCAGAAAAAACCTCTCGAGTAATTCATTAAAAATGTTATTAAATTCAATTTTTGAGTTAGAATCAATGGCTGTTAACCAACTTACTCCTGTTGAGTATAAGAAAGATTTAGACATTTTTCAAAGATCTAAAACAGAAGTTCAGCAAAAAATAATTAAATTAACCAGTGTAAACAATGGTTCCTCCGGTATCATTCAAAAAACATTTCTTCATTCCAAAATTTTCAATGATCAAAAAAAAACCAACCTAGAAAACTTACTCACAGCAATTAAACGGCTACCCATTTTAAAAAGTTTTGAAAATATTCAACTTATAATTCACCCGAAAGGTAGCTCGGTATCAACAATTCACAGTTACTCAGATAAATATTCCATTGAACACAATAATTCTGCAACATTCAACAGCCTCGTAACAATTATTCGCAAGAGTAAAAATAAATATTTCAATAATGAAATATTACCAAAAGGTTATCATGCAGAAACAGGATCTTTTGTGGCGCAAGAAGTAAAGTTAAAAAAACATCATGGTATTATAGTTTTAACTTACAATGACTTCTTGCCTCCCACGACACAAGAAATTAAAACAATTGATGGCCTTACACATTTAGTTAGTTCGTTATTAGAATCTATATTAAACTCAAGTACCAAAACTACCAAGCATGAAATAATGATCAAAATACTACAGAGTGCTCCATTTTACTTTTCGATTACAGATAAATTTAAAAAAATACTTTTTGAAAATAACAATAATAAAACTTGCTCAATATCAAAATCTCTTCCTCATCATTATGTTGACTATGGCGTACCTAGTACCGCTGTCACTCACAATATTTACCATTTTGAAAGGATAAAAATACTTGGGGAGTTGTTAAATACATTGAGACATGAATTAGTTAATCCATTACTCGGAATAAAAATGTTATCTGATCTTATGTCACAAGCTATGCCACAAAATGAACAGAGGCAAATGCTTGTAGATTTATCCCTTAATGCAAATCGATGCCAAAACATTATCGAAAACTTTTCGACTTTATATCAAGAAAACAATATTTTTCAAAAGACTGATTTAAATAAACTCATTCATGAAATTATAAAAATCTCAAAAAGTGAAACAAGAAATATAAACATAACGGTGTTTTCAGAACAAGAAAGCTTACCAGTTTTATATATTAACCAGACATGGTTAACACAAATAATTTTCAACTTAATTATAAATGCTGCTCAATCAATCAGAGAAAAGCTAGGAGATGACATCTTTGCATATAAAGATAGTTATCTCAATATCAATTTATCCACTGACCAAAATCAAAAAATTATCATTATTCATATTAAGGATTCAGGAACGGGTATTAAAGAAAAAGATACCAATAAAATCTTTGCTCCATTTTTTACAACAAAAAAAAGAGGAACAGGGCTTGGCCTTTCAATTTGCAAAAACTTGATAAAAAAAATTAATGGAAACTTATTTGCTGAAAACAATCACAATGGTGCTACATTTACAATTGAACTTCCGATAGAGAGTGATAATGAAAATACTAGTAGTTGAAGATGAAATACTTATTCAAAAATCTATTATTATACTTCTGCAAAAAAGGGGAGTCGAGGCATATGGATGTAGCTCTGGCAAAGAAGCTATCAACCTGATTTTAAGTAATGACTATGATCGAATATTATGTGATTTAATGTTGAAAGATATTACAGGCTTTGAAGTAATTGAAGAATCTAAGAAAAAATATACTACAGAGAAAATTCAAGATAAGTTTATTATAATGACAGCATATAGCTCTGATAACATTTTAGAACAAGCTTCTCTTTATGACTGTTATATTATAAAGAAACCCTTTAGTGATCTTAATCAAGTCATTAACCACCTTATCCATGGCCATAATAATGAATAAAATTCAGAAAATATCAATTGTTTTAAAACCGCACTCACTAAAAGAGTTTATACCTTTTTTACCCAGGCTTGTTCGATGGTTACACAAAAGAAAAATAGTTATATCTTTTCTTGAAACAGAACAAACAAGAATTAAAGCTATTTTCTCTCAAATTCCTAGTTATCTCGTTTTTGGGAATGAAGCACAAGTGTTCAGTGAGTCAGACCTTATATTTACACTTGGAGGTGACGGTACTCTCTTGGGACTTGCTCGTAAATATAAATCTAATTATCCTCCCATTATGGGGATAAACATAGGTCATCTTGGATTCATAACTGAGTTTTCAAAGATAAAACTTTATCAAGAGATTGAAAAGATTTTATCTGGAGAAATATTTACAACTACTCTAGATACATACAAGGTAACTATTACTAAAAATGACAAAGTTAAATATTCTGGTATTTTCTTAAATGATATTGTTCTACATAAACAAGATATATCCAGAATATTCTCTGTTTCCGTATCAACAAACGGCAAGCATATTTTTGACATCTATGGAGATGGTGTTATTATTAGTTCTCCTCTGGGTTCAACGGCATACTCCCTTGCGGCAGGTGGCCCAATTATCCATCCTTCAGTTAATTCTTTAATTATTAACCCCGTTTGCCCACATAGCCTTGCACATAGGCCTGTAGTGATCTCTTCAACCTCGTTTATAACACTTAAACGTAATTCGGGACAAGAACAAAACATAACATTAACTCTTGATGGCCAAGAAGTTATAAGTATTGATGCTGATGATATTGTAAATATAAAAATCAACAAAAATAAAAAGGTAAAAATTATCAAAAACAGGGAAAGAGAATACTTTGAAACCCTTAAAGAGAAATTTAAACATGGTGGGATTTATCACAAGAAGTAATACGTTTTATATCTTTATTATTTCTGCCAAATTATCATCATTAATGTATGTAAAAGATAATTCATTTATAAAGTAACCTGAGTTTAAATATTTTTTTCCAGTTATTGTATAATTATCCAGACAATGTGAATGTCCACATACAACAGTGTCTATATTTTCTTGATCAAATACCAATTCTGCCGATTTCCTAAACTTCGGTTTTACTTTATCACTCGTATCACATTCACTTATCTTTTTATTTCGACTTCTTGACTTACTTGATGCCAAGTCTCCTATTAATAATACTAACTTATATTTAAATATATGCTTTATAACTGATTTCATAAAAAAACTATTAATAAATCTTTTGTATAAAACATAGTTGTAATTATCTATCTCAATATCATCCCCGTGTGAAAAGTGTATCCTCTTGTTATTATTTTGAATAATTACTTTCCCTTCAATATAAATGAACTGTTCATTGTTAATATTGTTTAATTTCTTCCATTTTGAAAATACATCTTCTAAAAAAAAGTCATGGTTTCCTGCAACGTAGTATATTTTCACTCCTCTTTTTATCAGATGATGCAACTTTAAAAATATCAATTCAAACTGATTAAGATATTCATCAAAAGGGCCAACCATTAAATCGAAAATATCTCCTAATAAAAAAACAATATTACTTTCTTTAACCCGGGGGTGATCTAAGAACTCAAAAAACTTGCTTGTGGCATAGTCTGTTTGATCCTTGATGTGGACATCTGATATTGCTGAAATTTTCATCGTCTTACTTAATGCTTCTTAATCATTTCAAAATTTATTTTTTGAATTTCTTTCTCCAGTCTTTTTCTTACGATATCGCCTGATTTATGAAACTGCAAGGATACTTTTGCTCCGGCATATGGATTATTTTCAATTTCAAAAATCTTAATTTTATCAATTCTTTTTACTAATAAGTCTGACTTAATATTTATACCGTTAAGCTTAATTATTGCTCCTTTAATTAATTCACCCCCAATAAAAGAAAATTTTTCATTTCTACCTAATAGAATTGAAATCCCCGTTGCTGAAATATCATAACATTGTTTAATAATTGAGTTTTCTTTGTTGATAATAATTTCAACTGGTAGATTAAATACAAATCGATTTGAATTTCTTCTGTCTGTAAACCGAAATTTTTCCGGAAACTTAAATAAGCATTTCCCATCTTCTCCCAGGAAAATCAATTCTGTTACAAAACTCAAGGCTTCATCTACTAGTGAAATATTAATTAATTTAAAATTAGTAAATTCATTTTTGCATATAGACAATTCACTCTGATCTATATCTATCCTCACGGCCCTGCTTCTTTCTTTGATTGTTTTAATTTTACCACGTACTTTAACTAATGCATCATCATGCCCAACCCATAATACCACTAATGAATTATTTTTAATCGCATGGTTAATTGTACTTAGTAATTTTGCTTCCACATCATTCCTATAAAACCCCCCTGGGTAACCCCAGGGGGGAAATGGGTTTAATAAACGCAGTAATCCTACTGCATTTCCTAAAATCCTATATCAACTTTAAAGCTGAGTTTGGAATATTATTTGCTTGAGCTAATGCTGCAATACCAGCTTCCTTAATTACGCTGGAAGAAGCTAATTCTGCTGCAGACTGAGCTATATCTACATCTTCAATTACAGATCTAGCAATATTTTGGTTTTCTGATTGAATTGTTAAAGTTGTTGAAGATGACTCTAGCCGTGTTTGGATAGCACCTAGACTTGCCCTTTGCCCACTGATGGACTGAATTGCCATGTCAATTGAATCAATTGCATCTACTGCTCCATCCTTGTCTTCAACGCTTGTTCCATCTACACCAATTTCACTAGTTGTTGCATTGGTTTTAGAAATATCATAAACAATTTTGTTTTGAGCGCCTCCTTTTGACCCTACATGAAAATCTAGCTGATCTCCTTCTCCGTTTAATAGATTAACTCCATTAAACTCTGTTGAGCTTGCTATCCGATCAATTTCCTCAATGAGTTGTTGATATTCAAGATTCATCATACCTCTTTCTGTTTCTCCCACTGTGTCTGATGCTGACTGAACAGAGAGCTCTCTTAATCTAACAAGTACATTTGAAACTTCATTTAAGCTTCCTTCTGCACTTTGTACCATTGATACCCCATCATTTGCATTTCTTGCAGCTTGCTTTAAGCTTCTATATTGTGCTTCTAAATTTTTAGCAATTGCTGCCCCTGCCGCATCGTCTGATGCTTTTGTAATTCTTTTTCCGGACGAGAGTCTTTCAAGCTCTTTATCCGTTTTCTTAGAAGTGTCCTTTATGTGCTTCTGGACTGCTTCCGATGCAACGTTTGTTGCGATTCGTAAACCCATTATCCTCTCCTCATTAACACCGACCAGTTTGGTCTGTTATATGGCCTATCGTCAAGGATTGGATTTACTTGAGTTATTTAATCTGTTAACTCTCAAAAACTTATTGTATTTGAATAAAATTAATAGCTTATTACGATAAGTTTTTAATTATACCGTAATAAGCTAAAGTGTATTTATTAACTAGCTATTAACTTTAAGGCCATTGACCCTGAGCTATTGGCCTGGGCCAGAACTGAAGCATTCGCCGCTCCTAGGATTTCATTTTTTGCCAGATTAGCACTTTCCTCTGCTATGTCAGTATCCCTAATACGAGAGTTAGAACTTGATAAGTTTTCAGTTCTTATCTCTAGGTTCTGAATAGAAGATTGCAATCTATTCTGTATTGATCCTAATCTTGCCCTGTTGGAGTTTACCTTTTCTATTGCTTGATCCAAGCTTGCCAAATTTCCCTGGGATTGTTCTTTGGTAAGAGAGTTTAATCCCTCAAGTCCAAGCTCCGAAAGAGAAGTTGTTGTATTATTTGAATCATAACTAATTCTATTAGAAGATGGCTCTCCATGAATTCCTACCTGAAAATCAAACACACCGCTTGAACCATCAAGTAAGTTATTGCCGTTAAAAGAAGTAGACTTTGTAATTCTCTCGATTTCTTGAGTTAATTGTTGAAACTCAAGATCAACAAATGATCTTTCCCTATCTCCAATTGTGTCTGATGACGATTGCACCGATAACTCCCTTAATCGAGTTAATATATTTGACACTTCATTTAGTCCGCCTTCTGCAGTTTGTATCAAAGATATTGAATCATTTGCATTTCTGTTTGCTTGTTTACTACTTCTAATATTTGCCTTTAATTTTTCGCTAATTGCTAAACCTGCTGCATCATCGGCCGCTTTATTAATTCTACTTCCGGATCCTAACTTTTCTAATGATTCCGTCATTTGACGATTAATATTAGAAAAAGATCTTTGTGCAGCTATTGATGAAACATTAGTATTTATTCTTGTAGACATATCATCCTCCTCGAAACATAGAAAACCTCCTTGATTTAAGTTAAGTAGCAAACAACCATGTTTGCTCTTTAAATTGCATCCCCATAATGCTTGACTAAAGGTTCGGACTAATATTGACTTACTTGAGTAAAAAATTATATATTTCAGATGTTTATAGCCGACCAGATGGGTTGGGTATTATTGTTTTCCCTGCAGTACTTTTATTATATTTGTTGTCGAGTATCCATGCTTGAAACTGAGGCTTTTTACAATACCACCGTATGAGGAAAGAACGTCATGTCCAACAATTTGATTAACTTCCCAGTCTCCACCTTTGACTAAAATATGAGGCCTTATATTTTTTATAAGCTCTAATGGAGTTTCTTCTGAAAAAACTTCAACAAAATCTACATACCTTAAACTTTCAAGGAAAAATTTTCTGTCATCTTCCTTGTTGATAGGGCGTCCATCGCCTTTTAATTTATTAATACTTAAGTCTGAATTTAATCCTAAAAATAATAAATCACCAAGTCCTTTTGCTTCTTTGAGATATTCTAAATGACCACGATGCAAAATATCAAAACATCCATTAGTAAAAACTACTTTTTTATCCTTATTTTCATTGAGAAATATTATTGCTTGGTTACTTAACTGTGACATTTCGTTTTCTAATTAGTGTTGTATCTGATAATTTACTTTGCCAATCAAATAATAAAGGTAAAAATAAAAGACAAGGAGAAAGTAATACAATTAGTGCCCGAGTAAATGTATGCCTAACCTCCAATCTGCCACCCGTACTGCAAACAAGCATAACCCCTTTGATTGTTTTACCTGGACTTGCAGATACATCTAAAATAGAAAAATAAAGTAAAAAATAAATAATAAATAATGCAGATGTTAATATTAGCATTTCAGCTGACTGTATGAGATTGGCAAGAATAATACCATTAGTTTTTGCTACAATTGTTAGTAAAAGCATTGTAGCCATTTGGACAGACAATATTATAACTACGTCAATGGCCCATGCTAATACTTGGTCACTGTTACCTATTGTTTCACCTACTCCCAGTTGATTTTCCTCTTCCAGAGAAGAAATACTTACTTCTGAGCCTGAATAAAAAGCATCTAAACCCATTAACTCATTCGGTACTTCCTTTCTCTCACTTGTTCTTAATTCTACTTTTGGTTTTTGAGTGTTTATATTTGTCTTTTGTATTGATTTTGGTTTAGATATTGGTAGTCTTCTTTTTGCTTCTTTGTGGAAACCTAACCCTTGAGTAATAGGTTTAAAGTTAAACTCTTCATCGTTATCCAATAGTTCATTATTTAATATAGAACTTATTTCTTTCTTCAAATTTTGATGATTAGAAGTTTGCATTCTTTTCCTTTGTAAAGTCTACTTAAAAGAATCTCACAAGATAAACAATGCATCAATCTTTTTCTAGATATTGTTGACTCAATCCAATAAATCCTGCAGCAAATGAAACCGCAGTTTGTGCCCTTAGGATATTTCCTTTAAAGTGGGTCTTCATTATATCTCGTCTCGATATTTCAGATTCTTCATTTTTGGAAAAACCGCCTTCGGGCCCTATTAATATCGTAGGTTTATTTTTTATAATATCGTATGTTTTTTTTTGATCATGTTCATTGAATATATTTTGTGAACTAAAACATAATACTTCTTGGGGGTTAATATTATCTAAAAATTCATTGATATGGATTGGATCTAAAATATTTGTAAAAAAAGGATTATTAGATTGAATCATTGCACTAACTATAATCTTATTTATTCTTTCTTGTTTTACCATCTTATTTTTTGAATATTCAGTAATAATAGGTTGGATTGAATCAAACCCAATTTCAGTTCCCAACCTTATAATTTCTTCCATAGCAATTCGGTCAGTGATTCCAATCGCTAAACTACAAGAATATTTTTTTTCTTTTCTTTCACTCTTAATAATTTTTAACTGTAGTTCACGTTTTAAAATTTCTGTTACAAATGTATGAACTAATAGTCCTTTACCATCTAGTACGAGTACATTCTCATTAACCTTAATCCGTACGGAGTTTACAAGATGATGGAAAGAAGTGCTAGAAATAATTATTTTTTCATCGTTGATGTTTATATTTTCTAAATAAATAGCCCTCATTATCTCCTCTTTTGAAATAAGACCGCGGCCCAATTATCTTTTTTTGAAATTTTACAAACAGTTAATCTACTATCAGTTAATTGATACTCTGTTATTAAATCCTGTACCTGATCTAAAAGTATTCCCGAAACGATTAAGTAACCATTGGTATTTATAGATTTGATGATTTGATCTTTTTCTAGCTGTAGAACATTTAGTAAAATATTTGCAAATACTAGATCATATACTTTTCCTAAGTCTAGTTTATCTCTTATGGCAAGACGATGACTTACTTTCTCTCCCTCTGGTAGATTTAGCATGAGATTATATAAACAATTCTCTAATGAATCCTTGTCAATATCACAAAAGTCTACCACAGAATTAAATTTGTTTATTGCACCTATCCCAAGTATTCCAGACCCACATCCAAAGTCTAAGCATGTATCAACCTGAGTTGAAAGTTCTTCCATCATCTCTAAACACAGGAGTGTTGTTTCATGATTTCCGGTACCAAAGCCAGCACCAGGGTTAATGTAAATCTCATGCTCTAATTTTTTATTAGTAATTTCCCATTCAGGAACAACACTTAATCTATCTGAAACATCTATTCTTTTATAGTGTCTTTTCCATTCATTATTCCAATCTTCATATTGTTTATGGGTTAAACTGACCTCTACATCATTAAACTGATCAAGATAATCATGGAACCTACCAGAGAGTTCATTATGTCCATCTCCATAAAAGAAAAACTTACAGGAAAATATATTATTTTTTTCTAGACTATTATTTATCGTATCCACCAGGGCATCAGAAATATTACCACCTGAAAGTAAATTACTCTCTTTAATCTTATCTAATTCATTTTCTGTTAAGACTAACTCCTCAATGCCTCCACAGTAAAAATTTGTTACTGCATCTTCTTTTATTTGATTTAATCGAGACATGTCTTGTGTTTTTATTTCAAAACAAAAGTAAGACTTTTGATTCTTTTCCATTTTTATTTCCAATTTATTTGTTTTCTTATCTACTTTTTTATTAATTAAGGCAATTACGCCTTGTAATTCTTTCTAAATCTGTAGATAAGTCTTTAAAATTTAATTATTGCATGTTATCAACTGATGTATTAACAAAAACGAGGAAAACATGGTCTATATCATTGGTATTGCTGGTGGATCTGGTTCGGGAAAAACTTGCTTTGCAGAAAAAGTACTAAAGCATGTTCCTAATAATATTGCAATTATACATATGGATGCATATTATAAAAATAACCATCCCGACCATATTTTAACAAGTAAAGGTAGACAAAACTTTGACCATCCAGATGCCTTCGACTGGGAACTTTTAACTCAACATATCCTCAAACTTAAAAATGGTAAAAGTATTCAAGGACCTAATTACGATTTTTCGACAAGCTCTAGAACAAATACAACTACTGAAATAGGCCCTGCACAAGTAATCATTTTTGAGGGTATTTTTACACTTTATAATGAAACAATTCGTAATATGCTTGATATTAAATGTTTCCTCCACGTTGACTCCGATATTAGATTTACAAGAAGGTTACACAGAGATGTACAGGAACGTTCTCGTTCCTTAGAGTCTGTTATTGATCAATATTACGACACCGTTAGACCTATGTATCAGAAATATCTTGACCCTCAAAGACAATATGCTGATTTTATTGTTGGAGAAGAAACAGATACGGCAGCTTCAATTTTATCAGCAAAAATAATACAACTTCTAAAAATTAATAATGACTCCACGTTGAGTGGCCATTTAACATCCATATAAATGTCTCTTAAACCTTTTTTAACTATTATTCCGATTGGTGGCGCTGGGCAAATTGGTTCTAATATGACCGTCATTCAAAATGAAGAAACAACTATTGTTATTGACTGTGGTATTTTATTTCCGAGGGAGCATTTTTTTAGTATTGATTACTTAGTTCCAGATTTCTCAAAGTTAAAATTTCCAATAAGTAATTTAATCATCACTCACGGACATGAAGATCATATTGGCGCAATACCAATGCTGGTTAAATATTTTTCTAACATAACAATTTGGTCTCCTCCTTTTGCAAGTGAACTAATCTCAAGTAAACTCAATTTCATAAAACACTCTTGCAAAATTAATACTTATAAAAAATATGATCAAATAAAAATTGCGAATCTAATTATCAGCCCTATCGAACTAGAACACTCTATTCCGGACACCTTTGGCATACATATTGAAGTTAAGTCCCTGAGTTTATCAATGTTTTATTGTTCTGATTTCAAATTAAGTAATAACCCAAAAACTATAAAAGAGCTTTTAAGACTAAAGGAAATTTCAAGAAAGTCTGAATTAAAATTATTAATGCCCGATAGTACTAATATAACCTCTAATATAAAGAAGACAAAATCAGAGCAAGATATCATACCAACACTACATAATATTATTTCAGAAGCAAAGTCCATGATTGTCTTAACTTGCTTTTCGTCAAATATCGAACGATTAAATAATATTGCCTGCATTGCAAAACAACTTAACAGAACAGTATATATTTCAGGAAAATCACTACAGTCATATATAACAACTGCAACAAAGCTAGGTTACTTAAACAAAGGTGATTTTAAATTTTCGATAAGTCCTAATTTATCTAAAGCTATTATTATTGCTTCCGGTTGTCAGTGTGATTTCAATAGTTCTTTTCGACGAATTGCTAGTTTAGATCACCCAAACATAAAACCTCAAGAAGGTGATACTTTTATTTTTAGCTCTAAAACAATTCCTGGAAATGAAAAACAAGTCTCCGCAACAATCAATCAATTAATTGAAAATAAAATAAATGTCATTCTTGCCGATGAACATGAAATTCATGTTTCCGGACATGCCGGAATAGAAGACCTAAATACAATGTATGAAACATTTGCGCCAAATTATTCAATTCCCATTCATGGCGAGTCATTATTCCTGAAAAAACACTGCGAGTTTATTGATAATAACTGGAGTGAAACTAAATCAGTATTCATGACAAACTACGATGAACTTCATGTGAACTCAGATAAACAGGTTACATTGCTTGAAAGAGACTCAATTCCACCAATTTTAATCCATGGTGATCGTAGAATTTTATCAAAGGAAATGATTTCGAATAGAAGAAAGCTAGCAACAAAAGGGTTAGTTATTCTTAATATTTGTAAAAAATCCCGAACATTTAATTTAGAGTTAAAAGGAATTCAATTAAACTCAAAAGATGAAACCAATACTTTCAATGAAATCATAACAGAAAATATTAAAACATTTAAATTTAGAAATCCTAAACACGAAGAACAATTATTACGAACCGCCACAGGGCATTTCTTTAAACTAAAGATTGGCTATGCCCCTGTAATGGCAATTTCATTTATTTAATTGTTATGATCAAAAAGCTCTTGCCCCTTTTCCTCTTTTCTTAAATATGTCGGGGTATCTAATTCTTCTTCATCAAAATCCATAAATCCTAATTTTTCAGCAATTGATTGAGCTCTCGTCTTTGCTGCTTGTTTCTTTTCTTCTTGTAGTTTATTTGTTTCTCTGCCGTAATTAACCGCTGCATCTTTAATAGATTGCCTCAATGATTGTACTTGTGGTTCTACAAAAGTTTCTCTATTTGTGTTGGTTTCTTCATCATTAACAAATTTTTCGAAATCTGCTTTTGACTCAATAACCTGTTCTTCTACTATCGGTATCTCACTCTGAGTGTTTGGTTCTGGTTGTCGTGTGTTTATATTTAAGTCAGATGTAGTTACTCTATCAACTCCACCAAGACCTGTTGCTACAACCGTAACCTTAACATTATCTTCTTGTGCATCATCAATAACAGTGCCAAAGATTATTTCTGCTTCTTCATCGGCCGCTTCCATAATTAGTGTTACTGCTTCATTTGTTTCATGCATCGTTAATGATTCATTGCCTGTAATATTAATTATAATTCCTGTAGCACCATCAACTGAAATATCTTCTAATAATGGTGAACTAATTGCTTCCTTAGCAGCTTTAATTGCTCTATCTGGCCCATTGCACATTCCTGTTCCCATTAGAGCAAAACCCTTATTTTCCATCACTGTTCTAACATCAGCAAAATCCGCATTGATATGTCCTGTATTATTAATTAAATCAGAAATACCCCTAACTGCATTTAATAAAATATCATCTGCTTTTTTAAATGTATCAATTAAAGATAATGCTTCACCGGCCAACTGTAGTAATCTTTGATTAGGTATCGTAATTAATGAATCAACAACTTCTTCAAGTGAAACAATTCCATCTTTTGCTTGCCTTGCACGTTTTTTACCTTCAAAAGTAAAAGGCTTTGTAATCACTCCAACAGTTAGTGCTCCTAACTCCCTAGATAACTTTGCTACTATCGGAGCTGCTCCAGTTCCTGTTCCTCCTCCCATTCCGGCGGTTACAAAAACCATATCAGCACCTTCTAGAACTTCACTTAATTTTTCGTACTCATCTAAAGCTGATTTTCTTCCGACTTCGGGATTTGCACCAGCTCCTAAACCTTTTGTTATCTCTGCGCCAAGTTGAACTTTTGTCGGTGCCAAACTTGCATTCAGTGCTTGCGCATCTGTATTTGCGACAATATACTCAACCCCACAAAGACCTGCTTTAATCATTGTATTTACAGCATTACAACCACCTCCACCAATACCTATTACTTTTATTTTTGCTCCCTCAGACACTGTTGCTTCATTACTTCCTGAAATTTCAAACATATATTCCTCCAAATTAAAATATTTCTTTAAAAACTGTTTTAAGTGAATCACCAAGCCTTGAAATCAGATCTCTTTCATGGCCGTTTTGCTCATTTTGTTGTTTTGAATGTTTTATATCAACTCCATCACTATCTTTATTTTCTAACAACAATCCAAGAACTGTTGAAAACTTAGGGTTTTGCATAATATTTGTCATTCCGCCAAATGGAACGGGATATCCAAGCTTCGTTGAGCGTTCCAGAATATACTCAGCTAGCTCACTAATTCCTTTTATTAATGCCCCACCACCTGTTAATACATACCCACCTGTAAGGTCATGTTCAATTTTTTGATCTGAAACAATTTGCTTAACAATTCCAAATAATTCTTCTGCTCTAGCGCCAAGAACTTGAGCAATTTCACTTAATGGAATTTCTCTAGATTTATTATTGCTTAGTGATCTTACTGTGATATGTGCAGATTGATTAATTTGCTCCAATAGGACACTTCCATGATTTATTTTTACTCTTTCTGCCTCTGTATGTGGAGCCTTTAATGCCACCGCTAAATCGTTTGTAAAATGATTTCCTCCAACGGGAATTATTTGAGAATGAATTAAACTTCCATCTTTCCAAATCGCAATATCTGTTGTCCCGCCACCAATATCAATCAACGCAACACCCATATCTTTTTCTTCCAATGATAATACTGATGCTGAAGAGGCTATTGGTTGCAAAGTAATATTTTCTGCTATTACTCCAGTTTGTTCAACGCATTTTACTAAGTTTTGTATTAAACTTATTGCACCTGTAACTATATGAACTCTTACCTCTAACCTTATTCCACACATTCCTATTGGATTTTTTATACCACTTGTATTATCGACTCGATACTCTTGAGGGATCACGTGGAGAATCTCTCTATCTGATGGAATAACAACTGCCTTGGCAGCTTCAATAACTCTATCAATATCATCTTGAACTACCTCTTTGCCCTTAACGGCAACTACTCCAGAACTATTAAAGCTATAAATATGGCTACCTGCAATCCCGATTGTTGCATGTGAAATATTAACCCCAGACATTAATCTAGCTTCTTCTAAGGACCCTTGAATTGAATGAACTGTTTTATCAATATTAACAACAGAACCTTTTTTCAAACCATAACTAGGATGAGTTCCTATTCCAATAATTTCAAGTTCTGAGTTTTCATTTTTGGCACCAACTATTGTACATACTTTCGTTGTTCCAATATCAAGACCTACGGTGATATTTTTTTCATTCATGAGATTCCCTTCTCATTCAAGATAGACTCATTCTATCTGCTTCATTATTAAATGCTAAAAGTTGTCGTTAAACTTGACAACTACTTTTTTTGAATTTGTTAAATTTATAACTGCTGGTATCTTTTTCTTTAACTCCATATAGCTTATAATTTTCTTTAATTTTGTTATTTTCTCTTTCCATTCATGCTTTCCAATAAAAACACTTGAAGGATTTCCCTGAATAGAAAGAATTATTGTTAGTGCCTGGTCTTCGTCTAGTATAATTTCTGAAATTTTCTTTCTAAAGCTTACATTCTCAATCCCGACCACATCAGTAAGGCGTTGTTGAGTTTGTTCATTAAAGTCTTTAACAGGTATTGCAAGGGAGGGTAGTTCATAATTCAACTTCTTTTCATTTCTTAAAAGCACTTCATAAGTTGGATCAAATATTTTACCTCCCTCAACTAATAAAGCGTTATAAGACTCATGTCCTTTATTTTTATAAACCTGGACCTTCATTAGTGGCTCAGGGCAATCATAATTAAAATTGAGCATTCTAGTCATTGGGTCAAATTTTATCTCATACTTAGATAAAAAGTGACGTTTAAATAACTTTTCATCAATTATCTTTTTTTTAAGCGATCTAAGACTGTCTGTATCTTCAAACAATTTGATAAGTTTTAACGTTAGTGCTCCTGCGGTCCTTGATGGGCACTTTCCAAACGATGTCCTATATTTTACTTTTGTATTTGATGCCAGCGAAGTCAGGGAGAGAGAAAGAAATAATAATATAAAAGAAATTTTTATATTATTAAAGCCTAACTTCTGTCTCAAAGAATATCCCATGTTTCTCAACCAATTTTTGTTGAATTATTTTAATAAATTCAACTATATCAGAATAAGTTGCTCCTCCAAGATTCTCAATGAAATTTGCATGAACTGGACTTATTCTAAGCTTCTTATATTGAAACCCTTTAAGACCCGTTATGTCAATATAATGTCCTGCTCTATATACTGTAGTAGTTTGATCTGAGTTGTTGACTATTTTATTTTTAAATACACATCCACAGGTTAATTTATTTAATGGTTGGGTTTCTTTTCTTAGTTTTAAATAATCTTTTATTATTTTTGAAATTTTACTGTCTGTTCCTAAGTTTTTTATTTTAGCTTGAACTATTAATTCTCCATCTTTTAAAAAATGATTCTTCCTATATGACAAATCCTTTTCTGAAATTTTTCTATTTATTATTTGTCCTTCTTGGTTAATATAAGTTACCTCTTCAACAATTTTTTTTAATTCTCCCAATTTTGTTCCTGCATTCATGAAAATGGCACCGCCAATTGTTGCCGGAATACCTGTAAATACTTCCCATCCTACTAAGTTAAACTTAATTGCATGTCCGGTTAACACGCTTAATTTTACCGAGGCCGGAAATAAGTAAGATTCTTTTACTTCTAACAGATAATTATTATCAAAATCTAAGTCAAGATGTAAGTAAGGAGCTTCACTCTTTTCTTTTAATAATGTGTTCGCTCCCATACCCAAGATTGAATAACCTATCTTTTCTTTTTTTAAAACTTGAATAACTTGTACGGCGCTTTTTATCTCCTTAATCGTTATCAAGTCTCCAATAGCATTTAATCTCATTGTAGAGTACCTGGAGAGGTCTTTGTTTAATTCAACCTCAACTCCATTAATACCACTTAAAAATTTAAATTTTTCCATGATCAAATCAACTCGACAATCTCTTTCATTCTACTACTGATTGTTCCTGCCCCAAGTGTTAACAAAACTGCATTTTTCTCTTTGAATTGATTGATTAAATCTATTATCTCATTATCCGATTTTATGTTCACGGTAAAGGAAGGATGTAATTTATTAATATCTTCTTTTAACCTTTCAGAGGTTATTCCCAAAATGGGTTTTTCACTCGCGGGATATACATCAAGTAAAAATAGTTTATCACCATCATTAAAGCAGTGCAGGAACTTATCCCAGCAATCTTTTGTTCTTGAATATCTATGGGGCTCAAATAAAACTAGCAAGTCCTTCTTGGGAGCTATTTTTCTTGCCGCACTTATTGTTGCAGCAATTGCAGTTGGGTGGTGCGCGTAATCATCTATTATTTGAAATTCTTTATTTGTATAAATTGTTTGAAATCTTCTTCCTACTCCCTCAAATTTTTGTATACTTTTTGAAATTTGATCAAATCCTATTTCAAGAGAATGAGCAATTGAAATTGCTCCCAATGCATTTAAAATATTATGATCTCCTGGTAAGTTTAATTTAATACTCATTACTTTTTTTCCACTTAACAGTAAGTCAAAAGTTGCTTTTCCAAGTTCATAAGTTATATTGCTTGCACAAAAATCAAAAGTCTCGTTAAACCCAAAAGTTAAATAAGGTCTCTTCATTGAGGAAAGGATTGAACAAAGCCTTTCGTCTTCTCCATTTATTGCACAAATTCCATAAAATGGAATTCTGTTTGCAAATTTTTTAAATGAAGTAATTAAGTTTTCTTCTGATTGATAGAAGTCCATATGGTCTAGGTCAATATTTGTAATCACGGACATTATTGGATCAAACAGTAAGAAAGTTCCATCCGATTCATCTACTTCAGCAACAATCCAGTCCCCATCTCCAACTTTGGCATGCCCTTTAAGGTTGCTAACAACTCCTCCTATTAAGTAGGTGGGATCATAGCTGCTTTCTTCTAGGATAGTTGATAGTAAGCTTGTGGTTGTCGTTTTTCCGTGTGTTCCCGCAATAGCAATTCCTTTTTTTAGCCTCATGATTTCGGCGAGCATTTCTGCCCTTCTCATTAGTGGAATATTTCTGCTTTTGGCATTTATTATTTCAGGGTTGTCATCATTAATTGCGGAGCTAAATACAATTATTGTTGCATCTTTTATGTTTTCAGTGTTATGTCCCAGGAATATTTCCGCTCCTAGGTTTGTCAATTTTTTAGTTGTTTGATTTGAATTAAGATCAGATCCTGAAACTTCATGGCCTAGGTGAATTAAAATTTCAGCAAGACCGCTCATTCCGATCCCGCCAATGCCAATGAAATGAACTTTAACTTTCCTGTTTAGATATGCCATATATTATCCATGTAAAATATATCAATAGTACAATTTGCATTATTTTGTCATGAAAAACTTAGATCTTTGACTAAAAGATTTAAGTTTCCGTACTTAAGTAAGGAGAATTTCTTGTTTTAATACTTTTTAATGCTGATAGGATAAGTCCAATCCCAAATAAGTTGGAAACCAGGGAAGATCCACCATAGCTAATAAACGGTAGGTTTAGTCCTTTCGTTGGAAGAAGTCCTAGTACTACTCCCATATTTAGCAATGCTTGTAATCCAATTACGAAGGTAACAGCTGCTACTAAAATTCCGTGCTTTCTTTCCGGTATCATGGAGCATATTTTAAGTCCAAAATATATAAAACAAATAAATAGCATTACAGTTAAAAAAACCCCCGTAAATCCAAGTTCTTCTCCAATCACACTAAAAATAAAGTCATTATGTGCTTCAGGGAGATAAAATAGTTTTTCATTACTGTTTCCAAGCCCTTGACCAAATAGTGATCCATTTGCAAATGCTAAGTATGATTGAATAATTTGAAAACCACTTGTTTTTGGATTTTTCCATGGGTCTAAATAAGATAACAATCTCTCAACCCTATATGGTGCCATTAACATCACTGAAATCAATGTAACTGTTCCAGCTCCAGTTAAAATGTAGAATTTTTTTCTATCAAAATTGCTTAAATAGCAAATAAAAAATATCACTAAGCAGCATATAGAAAAAGTTCCAAAATCAGGTTGAAGAATCAATAAGGCCATTGGGAAAATTATACTTGAAACTCTAATTAATTTTTCTTTTGGTGTCAGTTCATTAAAAGATTCAAAAATAGAAATTGAAGATAGGATAATAGAATATTTTAATAATTCTCCGGGTTGAAAACTAAACCCTAAAAAACTCACCCATCGATGTGCACCTTTAACATTAATTCCCAAACCTGGTATTAATGTTAAGAAAATAAATAAGACCGTAATATAGTTAATATAATGGCCGTATTTTATCCAACATTTTATTTTTGTTTTTGAGACAACATAAGAAATTCCTATTCCTAGGAATGTAAAGACTAATTGTCTATATAAAAGATAGTTTGCTCCGCCAAATACATCTTTGGCATAGATATAACTTGAAGAGTATACCATCACAATGCCTAAAATAAGAATTAAGCCAATTGAAACTAAAAATCTGTATTGAAGTTTATAGATCTCTTGATTTGTCGAAAACATATTATTACCCATCCTTGGATTATATTATTAGCGTAACATAGGAAAAAATAATCTGCAAAAAAGGCGATTTATAGTTGATATACTAATTTTTTAAAGTAATTACCTCTTTCTTCATAGTCCCTAAAAAAATCAGAGCTAGAGTTTCCTGGTGATAGTACTATTGTGTCACCCGTTCTCGACTTTTGATAAGCAAATAATATTGATTCCTCAAATGATCCAACAATATAAGTTTGAGGGTGCTGCTCAAGAGACCTATTTAATCTCTCTTTGCATTCTCCTACAAGCACTAATATTCTAGAGTGTTTTATCATGTCGCTTGTAAAGTTATCAAAAAGAACTTCTTCGTCGTCCTTTCCCCCTGCTATTAATATTACTGGTTTTTTAAATGCTCCAATACTCTTTACTAGTTCCGGCATCTTTTCCGCTTTTGAGTCGTTATAAAACATTACTCCGTTTTTTTCTATTAGAAATTCAAGGCGGTGAGGTATTCCCGGAAATTTTTCAATACATGTTTGAATTGATTTATCAGAAACATCGAGTGCTTTACATGCCGTTATGGCCGCAAGTAAGTTTTCTCTATTTTCTTGGCCTATTATTCTCATCTTAGAGACTATAAACTCGGAATGAAAGTGAATATTTGAATGAATTCTTCTTTCATGAAAATGAGTTCCTTGAATCTCATTAATCACTCCCATTTTCAAAAAAGATCTTCTAGAATACCAGTATGTTTGGCATCCTGCATTTCTAAAGAATGTATTATTTGAAAGAGTATCAAAATTAACAACCAATGTATCATCAGGGGATAATGTTTTAATAATACTTAATTTTGTTTCAATATACTCACCAACTGAATTAAAATGTTTATCTGGGTATGATTCCCCAATATTTGTAAACACTACCATTTTGGGGTGAAAATCTTTTAAACTTCTCATTTGTACTGCAGAAACTTCGACTACAACATAATCTATCTCTTCTTTATCTGCTAACATTGAATATTGAATAAATGGACTATTACTTCTTCCACCAACAAAGACTTTTTTCCCATCTAGTTTTAATGTGTATCCTATCATATGAGCAACAGTTGTTCTGCCATGGCTTCCACAAACAGCAATAATTGGTTTTCGGCATAGTTTATTTGCTAGTGCAAATTCGCTATACACTTCTCGTCCACTTCTTCTTGCTAGCTCTAACTGAGGTAAATTGGGATCAATTGAGGAGCTATAGACAATTACATCTGCTTCTAGCATGTCCTCATTTCGATGCTCTCCAAATGTCATTCCAGGTGTTGGATTTATTTTTTTTATTTTTTTAATTGCTTTGTTTAAGTCAAAAATAGGCTTTATGTCTGTTACCCTAATTGAGCAATCTAATTTATTAAAAAAATTAATTAATGCAAAGCCTGTTTTACCAACTCCTACTATTAATATCTTTTTATTTTTAAAACGATTCATGCCTACTCCTGGCCAAGTAAAATTATTTATTAATTAAGAAATGTGTAGTATACCAGAGTGGTCAAGTCGCCTAGCGTCTATATTACCTTATCTTTAGTGTTGCAATTGCAAGAATTGCAAAAAGTAGGCTAATAATCCAAAACCTTACTATTACTTTTGGTTCTGGCCATCCTTTTAGTTCAAAGTGGTGATGAATTGGTGCCATTTTAAATACTCTTTTTTGCCTTAATTTATATGAGGTAACCTGAATAATGACTGAAACGGCTTCAATAACAAAAATACCACCTATTAGAATAAATAGGACTTCCTGTTTTGTTAAAACAGCAATTATTCCTAAGATACCACCAATGGGTAAGGAACCGACATCTCCCATAAATACTTGTGCAGGATATGAATTATACCAAAGAAAACCAACTCCTGCGCCTACAATCGCCGCACAAAAAACTGTAATTTCTCCTGCTAAATTAATGTAAGGTAGATATAAATATTTTGATAATTCTACATGACCAGTTAAGTAAGCAATAACCCCAAGGGTCATAGCGCTAGTCATTATAGGTCCTATTGCAAGCCCATCAAGGCCATCGGTTAGATTCACTGCATTACTGGATCCTACTATTACTAATACTACAAACGGTATATAGAAAACTCCTAAATCTAATAATGGATCTTTTAAGAAGGGTACATAAAGGTTTGAATCAACAATATAAAATTTTTTAATTATTAATCCAATACCCACTGCTGTTAGTATTTGCCAAATTAATTTTGTTTTTGCTGAAATACCTCTGGGATCTCTTCTTATTACTTTTATATAATCATCAATATGTCCTAGAATGAAATAAGAGAATGCAACCAAGAATATAAGGCAAACTCCCAATGAGTTAAAGTTTCCGCTAATTGCAAGTGCTACAGTAATCGAGATCATTATTACCACACCACCCATTGTTGGAGTCCCTGATTTTTTAAAGTGAGATTCAGGGCCTAGCTCTCTAATTGTTTGCCCAAACTGTCTTTTTTTCATAAAGATTATAAAGCTTTTCCCTAAGAAAATTGAAACGATTGTTGCTATTAAAAATGAAACCCCTGATCTAAGTGTAATATATCGAAAAATATTTAGGCCAGATATTGACTCGCTAAGTGGATATAAAAAATGAAATAGCATTTTAGGCCTTTAATAAGTTCATTAGAATTATTAAATCAGTAAAATTAAGCTTTTGCAAAAAATCTGGTATTGAAACTTTATAAAATAAATCTTTCTAATTGAACTGTTCTGCTGCCTTTAATAAAAAAATATTCAAAAGAAAGAAGCAACTTTTCTTTTTCTTTAATTAGCTCATCAACTGACTCGTAGATTTTGGGCCCATTCCAAGATAAACCTTTGTAGTACTTTGCATATCTTCCTACGAATGCAATATTTTTAATATTTTTAGTTCGTGCCCAATCTCCTATTTGGGCATGCATTTTTTCTGTTTGACTACCAATTTCATTCATATCTCCCAAGATAAATAAACAATTATCTATCTTGGCACTAATTGATAAAAGGTGATCAATAAAAGATTCCATTGAGTGAAGCATCGAACTTGGATTGGCATTATATGCATCTAGAAAAAATACTTTTCCATCTTTCTTGATAATCTCTCCACGATTTTGAGATGGTCTAAAACTTGAACAAGCTTCAATTAGTTCGAGTTGCTTCTCTGGGAATAATTTTATTGCCAACAATAAAACTTGTGCCAAGTTTTTTAAATTATTTTTCCCTAAAATATATTTATTCTCTATTTCGATTAGATTCTGACCAAAATTAATAACAAGACAGTTATCATGTAATCTTACCCTTATGTCTAAAGAGTTCTCGCCAAAACTAGTTAATACATTATTGGGTGCCAGTTTCGCTAAGTAGGGGTCATCGTCACAAATAACAAATTTAGCATGTTTTTTTTCTTTTACTGCGTCAAACAGAGAACTTTTTTCATCAAAAACACCATCAAGATCCTTAAAAAACTCAAGATGTGCAAATCCTATATTGGTGATCAAACCTGCATCGGGTGAAACGATATCACATAAATATTTAATTTCTCCCGGATGATTGGAACCCATTTCCACAATAGATACAATATGTTTTTCTTCTAACTTCAATAGTGTTAATGGAACACCTATATGATTATTATAATTACCTATCGTTTTATGAATTTTTTCTGGAAAAGTTAAATTTAGTATATGAAATAACATTTCTTTTTGGGTTGTTTTTCCATTTGATCCTGTTATGCCAATTGTTAAATTATTTTTCTTTCTTTTCCACAGTTTTAAATGATGTTTTGCTATCTCTTGTAAATAATTTATCGTATTTTCAACAAATATCATTGGTATTTTAGTTTTATGTTTTACTTTTTTCTTACTTCTGGTATTTAATATTAATAATGATGCTTTTTTATTAACCGCAATATCTACAAAATCGGACCCATCAAAGCTTTCCCCGTGTATGGCAACAAATATATCACCACGCACCATTGATCTTGTATCTATTGATACTCCAGCATAGTCCTCTCTAAGATCTCCACTTAGTTTGTTAATCAATGTTGATGACAGTAATGTCTCTTTTAAAATCATTTATTTCCTTAAGTACTTTTTTACTTCATCAATGTCACTAAAGTAAGTTTTTTCATTACCAATTTCTTGATATGTTTCATGTCCTTTACCTGCAATAAGTAAGACCGTATTATCCTTTAAGCTTTCAATACCTTCTTTGATTGCATCTCTTCTGTCTGGATTTATTGAATAATTACTGCTCTTTATTCCTTGTTTTATTTCTGAAATAATTAAGTCCGGATCTTCAGTTCTTGGATTGTCAGAAGTTATTATCGCAAAGTCTGAGTATTGATCAGCTATTTCACCCATTAACTTTCTCTTAGAGGTATCTCTGTCGCCCCCACAGCCAAAAATAACCCTAATTAAAAACCCGGGAAAAACATTTTTTATTGTTCTCAGAACTTGCTTAAGTCCATCTGGAGAATGAGCATAATCTATTATTATTTTACTTTTGTTATAATCAAATACTTGAAATCTTCCTGTTGGTGGTATTAATGTTGTTAAATCTACTGCACTAATATCAATTAATAATTTTACAGATAACTCATAGGCCAACGTTAAGTTTATTTTATTATAATCCGCTTGTAAAAAAAGAGGGTGCTTACTTGAAATTGATATATTTTCAACAACCTTTACAACGGACTTAAGTTTATGGGGTATTTTATCAATCAAATCAACTTCATTTGATGAAACAAATAACTTAAAGTCATCTCCCTTGCCCATTTCGAATATTTTCATCTTAGACTTAAAATAAGTGTCCATATTTTTATGATAGTCTAGATGATCTTGAGTAAAATTTGTCCAAGCAGCAAGATCTATCCTCAAATCATAAAGTCTATTTTGTTCTAATGCATGTGAACTTACCTCAATAAAGGCAAACTCAAGATTTTTACCTCCCTTAAAGAAAATTTTTCTTAGATCTATATAAGATGGGGTAGTAGTTGCATGAGTGTTTTGAATTTTATTATTACTTGTGTCCGTTCCTAATGTTCCTATTGCAATTGACTTTCTACCCGCTTTGCAAACTATTTGATTTGCCAAGCTTACAGTTGTCGTTTTTCCATTTGTCCCCGTTACTCCTATAATTTTTAATTTTTCAGGAATAGGGAATAAAATATCGGAGATAATTTTTTGCACCACTAGAAAGTTATCATTATCTACTTCGATGATGTTATTAAAATTTCTCAGTACGGAGTGACCTCTATTAACAATTATTGCACCATAACTACTATCTTTTATCCTTTTTTTAAATAACTCAAATGCTTCCTCTCCGCTACTTAGGTTATAAAAAACCAAAGTAGATGGTGTTGCATTTTGCAAGTTAATTTCTAAATTATCAAAGTTATTATTAATTATTTTTGATGTTGATAAAATAAATTTTTCTATTAAATGGAGTAAGTCTTTAATCTTCATAGCTTGGCGGTGAGTATATTAAATTTAATACCGTTTTGCTAGAGGTTGCTGTTCCAGGAGGTGGGGTTTGAGATGCTACCATTCCAATACCAACAGATTTAGACTTTAATTTTAATCTTTTTAAGAGCTTGGATACGCTTCTTTTATCTAAACCGATCAAGTCGGGCACCATTTTATGGCCCTTTAGTCTCGTAGAAGATCTTCTCATTTTAACTGTATCAAATTTATTTTTAGTTTCCAGAGTATTTTTTGCATATTTACTAAATGACTTATCTCCGTAAATTAAATATTGAGCTACTTTTTTAAAAATTGGAGCAGCAATACTATTACCATAATAATTTCTCACCTTTGGATTATCAACATATACATAGATTACAAAGTTATTTTCCATACCCAATGGAAATCCAATAAATCCTGGAACGTGTCCTGTATATCCTCCTTTTTCATCTGGCCTTTGAGCTGTACTTGTCTTTCCTGCAATTTGAAAGTGTGGAATTATGGCATTTTTTCCCGTTCCATATTCCACTGCTTCCTGTAACATTTGTTTTAACTGTCCAGATACTTCTTTTGATAATACTCGTTTTCCTTTTGATTTCTTATTCTTGATTATTGTTGGGCGTACGTATACTCCATTGTTCGCAATTGTTGCATAAGTAGAAAGCATTTGAATTCCCGTTGTTGCAATTCCTTGACCAAAACTCATATTGCTCAACCTTAAGGGACTTACATTCTTTGAGGGATTAAAAATCCCCCTTGATTCACCGGGTATTTCTACTCCTGTTTTTTTACCTATTCCAAAGTTAATCAATGTTTTTTCAAATTTAGGGTAAGTTAAGTCAAAGGCTATTTTTGTAGTTCCAATATTAGAGCTGTATTTTATAATATCGGCAACAGACAACCAATCATATTCTTTATGTTGTTCTGCCTCTTTAATTGTGTGGTCTTCGACTCTTAGTTTTCCCTGCTCACAATAGTAATTTGTATCATATCTTGCTATCTTATTTTCCAAGGCAGAAGCGACAGTCAAAATTTTAAAAATTGAACCTGGCTCAAATGGATCCGTTACAAAAGATAATTTATGATTCTGAGTTATTGAAAACTTGATATTATTAGGATCAAAACTAGGGTAGTTTGCTATTGCAAGAATTTCACCTGTTGTTGGGTTTATAATTCCTATTCCGCCTTGGTCTGAATTACTATTCTTAACTGCTTCTTCTAACGCATTCTCGGCAAATGACTGTAGGCCCTTATCTATTGTTAAGTGTATATCTTGACCTTCTTTTTGATTTTGATGAGACACAAACTTAACCGGGCGTCCTTTAGCATCTCTCATATACTTTATAACTTTTGATTCACCTTTTAACTTGGAATTAAATAAATACTCAACTCCCGAAAGGCCGGAGTTATCTACACCAACAAAACCCATTGCTTGTGAAAGTAATTCGCTATTAGGATAAAACCTCTTCGACACTTGCTCAATATGAATACCTTTTAATTTTTTTATTCTAGAAAGTTGTTTAACTGATAGCTTTATCTTTCGGGCCAACCAAGTATATACTTTTCTATTTTTAGTTTTCTTTTCAAGCATTGATGGGCTTAACTCTGGAACAATTTTTGACAACTTACTATATGTATTCTTATCACTAATATTTTTAGGAATTGAAAAAATGCTATATGTTTTAATATTAATTGCTAGGGGGTCTCCATTTCTGTCATATATATTTCCTCGATTTGGATAAACTGTTGTTTTTCTAAAAAATTGTGAGTTTGAATAATTAACTAGTTTTTTATTATTAATAACTTGTAAATAAAAAGCTTTGCTCAATATTACAAAGAAAGCGACTCCAAATAAAATAAAAATTAACGTTATTCGATTGATTAATTCTTTCTTCATTTTATGTTATCCGGAATTATTATAATTTGACTTTGTTTTGGCTCCGAAAGGCCATGTTTTTTAGCAAGTCTTCTTAGGTTCTCGTTAGACAATAGTCTCGCTTTTCTTGCTTGCAGTTCTTTGTTTTCTGTTTTTACCCTCTTTGTAGTATTGGTTATTTCATTAATTTGATAATCTATCTCAACGCTTTTCATTCTAAAAAGAACAAACAATATTGAAATAATCGTGATTACCAATAGAAGTGGTAGCCCCTGAGTACTGAAAATAATATTTTTCATTTTTGTAAAAACACTAGTTTTCATTGAGTTTGTGCTTCTTGCACTTATTGATGCCATTTTCACTCCGTGATAATTAAAACTTAAAGTCTTTCAATAACTCTAAGCTTGGCGCTTCTAGATCTTGGATTTTCCTTGATCTCCTCATTTGTTGGCGCAATCGGCCTCTTTGTTAATATTTTACATCTTATTTCTGCTTTAGAAAGCATTTTAAACTGATTTTTTACAATTCTGTCTTCCATGGAGTGAAAGCTTATAATACAAATTCGGCCCCCGGGGTTTAGCATCGGCATTAACTGAGGGATTATATCTGATAAAACATCTAACTCTCTATTGATGAATATTCTTAATGCCTGAAAACATTTAGTTGCCGGATGTGTTTTACCAAATCTCATTTTTCTTGGATAACAGTGAAAAATAATATTTTCTAAGTCCTTAGTCGTTTTTAATACATTCGATGACCTAACTTCTACAATTTTATCTGCAATTCTTTTTGAAAATTTTTCTTCACCATATTCTCTGAAAATATTTTCTAATTCTTCCGTAGAAAAAGTATTAACAATTGTTTCTGCCGTTAGTGTATTAGACTCCCTGTTATTCATCCTCATATCAAGAGGGCCATCAAAACGAAAAGAAAAACCTCTGCCTGCGCTATCAAAATGATGACTAGATACTCCAAGATCCATCAATATCCCATCTAATCCTTTAATATTATTATTTTCATTCATTATTTGTTGAAATTTTTTTGGGAAATTTTCAAAATTGCTATCAATTAAAGTTAGTGAGTCCTTAACATTATTTTTTTCGATTAAATCTGCTCCGTTTTCTAGTGCTTCTGGGTCTTGATCTACAGATAATACTTTAAATAACGGATTCATTTTCACAAGGGTTATGGAATGACCTCCACCTCCAAAGGTTAGGTCTGCAAAATAAGTTTCTTGAGTGGCATTCGAGTGTGGTTCTGATAAAAATTGAATACATTCCTTTTTTAACACTGATTTATGTTTATAATATTTATTTTGCTCATCCATTATAATACCAAAACATCTACTATCTCTTTCGATTTTTCTGAAAGCTGATTATACGGAGTCATTATTCCAACCTCATTTTCTGTTTCAACTTTAAACCGATCCATTGACAAAGAAGAAATAACAGATTTTATCAGTGCCTGCGCCTTTTCATTATTTCCTTTCATAATTTTTAGTATCTCATTAACATTACAATGTTCCTCTTTCCAGCAATCATAATCAGTGACCATAGCAACTGTAGCATATGAAATCCCTGCTTCTTTTGCTAAGTAAGACTCGGGAACATTAGTCATCCCGATTACCCTGGCACCAAAAGAGCGATAAATTGTTGATTCTGCTTTTGTTGAAAACTGAGGACCATCAATACAAATATAACTTCCGTTTAACTTATATTTTATATCAAGATCACTACATGCTTTTCCTAGATGTTGTTGTAGTTTTTTACAAATTGGATTTGCTACTGAAACATGACCTATAATCCCATTTCCAAAAAATGTTCTTTCTCTTTTACCTTTTGTCCAATCAATGAACTGATCTGGGAGAACAAAGCTAGATGGAGGACAATCTTCTTCGAGTGAACCTACTGCTGATACTGAAATTAAATAACGTACTCCCATCTTTTTTAATGCAAATATATTTGCTCTATAATTAACTTCACTTGGAAGTATCGAATGATTTATTCCATGTCTTGGCAAAAAAAAGAAGGTTACTTCATCAAATTTTGCTTCAACTATTTTTGAACTGGGATCTCCAAATGGTGTATCAATACTATGTTCATTAATTATCTCAACATTTTCCATATTATAAATGCCGCTACCGCCAATAATGCCTATTTCAGATGTTTTCACGATTACCCCACTCTAATCTTGTTGAAATAGTAACTAACAAAGCATAAAATGATCCATTAGTCATATTGTTTTATTGTAAGGCATTATTTAAAGCATGAACAAATTAGACCATCTAACTAATGAATTTCATAATTATCTACTAAGAACTCAACGTAGTGGTAATTTACTATCAACCTCTGTCAAAGTCTCCACCAGAGAATTTATTGAAAATATTCGCGATCTTAAAAATGGGCCATCTACACTAAAGGCCGCTGGGCTTACGAGAGGATTACTAGGATCATCTGCCTGGATTGGATCTTCTTATTTAAAATATATTACCACACTGACGGGACTTAATAAAAAAACATATGGAAACCTTAAAGATAAAGACGGTCAATTTATCATTGATAAAGTATCAAGAAACATAAAGCTGGACCCATCGCAGCATTCATCAGAGCAAATATTTCAAGCAATTTACAATGAGCTAGAATACTCATTTCAAAATCCAAAATATAAGTGTGAACTAAAAATTCCAATGATTTTCCCAACAGTAGTACTCATTTCAGGAATGCTAAATGAAGTTTACTCAACCGCCGCATTTGAAAGGGGAGTGAAGCACCTTGAAGAAATCTCTGGGATCAAATACTTTGTGGCCGACACTCATGGATTAAAGAGCTCAGAGCATAATGTTGAACTAATTCAAGAAAAATTATTTAACTATGTTGAAAAAAACCCAGATGAAAAACTTTGGATTATTGCTTATTCAAAGGGTGGAATAGATTCATTAAGATTCTTAAAAGATCATAAAGACTGGTCTAGTAAAAATATTGTTGGCCTATCAACTATTGCAAGCCCTATTTTAGGAAGTCAGCACCTTGAACACGATATATTAAAACTAATTAACTCTATACATGAATTATCTCAAACAAAACTATATAAACTAATAGATAAAAAAATCGATATCTTGGCAAAAGAATTTCAAAAATCTGTATCGCAAAATCATCAAGGCCCTTGGTTTCAACAAAATTATAGTCTATTACCTAATAATCTTTTTTATACCTCTCTCGCATTGAAAGCAGAATGGTACGAAAGTCATATTGGCATGATTTTGGCCAAAATATTCTTTAATAGTAAAAATATAAACGATGGTGTTGTTGATGCTCAAGATGCTGTCTTTCCAAAGTATTTTGATTCAATTAATCTTGGAGTTGTAAATGGTCATCACTTAGTTGGCGCTAGATCTAGTACATATATTCAGGAGGTATTAATTATCTCACATATAATATTCTTGAAGTATTATAATTTAGTTTAATCCACCTTTTAAATTCATCAAAACTAATTTTGACATCATTTTTAAAGTTTCAAAAACCCCTTCGCCATTTACAGCTGCAGCATCAAAGCTTGGAACATCCCATTTATTTAACTGCCGCTGCAAATCTGCCTGAGAAGAAACATTTGGTAAGTCCCTCTTGTTCCACTGCATAACAATCGGAACCCTATCTATTTCATAACCTTGTTCCGTTAAGTTTTTTACCATACCATTTAAGCTTTCAATATTTCCTTCCATTCGTTCTACTTGAGAATCTGCTACAAATATTATTCCATCAACCCCTCTTAAAATTAGTTTCCTACTGGCCTCATAAAAAACCTGCCCAGGTACCGTGTATAAATGAAATCTAGTTTTAAAACCTCTAATTTCACCTAGATCTAATGGCAAGAAATCAAAAAACAAAGTTCTTTCATTCTCCGTGTCCAGAGTAACCATTTTACCACGTGTTTCTCCGCTAGTTCTTCTGTAAACTTCTTGTATATTTGTCGTCTTTCCTCCTAGTCCAGGCCCATAATAGACAATCTTACAGTTAACTTCTTTTGTATGATAATTTACGAATGACATTTAAACTCCCACAGATGAAAACATATCATCTACTTCTTTATCTGAAATATTAGAGAATAAGAAATCTGGTTTTTTATTATTTTCTTTTTTGGTTTTTGGTTTTGAATTTTTGAATTCATTATTTATATATTTTTTTAATTCTCTCATACTTAACTTCAGTTGTCCGGGGTTAACGGTATCTGTAAAAATACATCCCAAATAATACTCTTTCCCATCTATCTTGCAGGACAAAATATAAATCCCACGCGAAGAAGTATCAAAACTAAGCCTGAAGTTATCTCCTGTAGGAGTCTCTGGTAAAAATGCACTTAAAGCAGATGATGCCTGCCAAACTCCTCCAATTAACGCGCCAATTGATAATGAGTCTAATTCATTTTCATAGCTTTGATTTTTGTAAACGACTTGTCCATCTCCACGACAAATAAAAACTTGATTGGCCGCCAGAGTTTTGTGCAGTTTATTTTTATTAAAATATTTTTTTAAATCTGTTATTAAATTATCGCGCAACACAAATTCCTTTTTGAAGTTACATCATTTTTTTATTTTCCAATGCTTTTGAAATTGTCATTGAATCTAAATATTCTAAACTACCTCCGATTGGTATGCCAAATCCAATTCTCTCTACTTTTATCTCATTAGGCAATACTTGCTTTAAATAAGAGCAAGTTGCATCTCCTTCCACAGAGGGATTTAATGCTAAAATTACTTCAGTTAAACCTAATCTTTTTACTCTTTGAATTAATTGGTCTAAAAAAAGTTCATCTGGGCCTATACCAAGCAGAGGATTTAAAACCCCTCCTAAAACATGATATAAACCATTAAACTGCTCACTTTTTTGAATTGCTAAACAGTCAACTATATCTTCAACAACACAAATTGATCTAGTTAATGCCCTTTCAGGTGATAAACAAACATCACACCTGTCGCTATTTGCAAACATTCCACACTCTAAGCACTTTTTGAGCTCTGTCAGCTCTTTCATTGCCAAGCTAAAGTTTATAATTTCTTGATAACTCCAATTTGACATCAAAAGTATTTGTCTCGTTGCTGTTTTTTCTCCCACTCCTGGTAACCTGCTGAACTGGCCAATTGCATCTTGTAAAATTTTTGGTAACTCGTGCATTGCTTTTCCTAATTAAAACATTCCCGGAATACTTAGTCCGCCAGTCACTTTAGACATTGCATTTGAAACCATATCTTGCGAATCTTTTACTGCCTGATTAACTCCACTTTTAACTAACTCTTCAAGCATTTCAATATCATTAGAATCAACACATTCAGGGTCAATTGAAATATTAATTATCTCTTGCTTACCATTTATTGTTATCTTTAATGCTCCTCCTCCTGTAGAGGTTTCAAGCTCTCTCTTTTCTAATTCCTTTTGCAACACGGTCATTTTTTGCTGCATCTGCTGTGCTTGCTTCATTAGATTATTCATATTTTTTGCCATTACTCACTCCTTCTTATCTAAAATTACCTTATCTATATTGGTATTAAATATTTTTTGTGCTTCAACTATTATTGGATTACTTAATAGGTCTTCTCTTTTTTTATCTTCTGTCTTTTTTTCAACCTCTTGTGATAATTCTACTTTAGACCTAAAGTTTATTTCTTTTTTAGAAACATCATCTAATAAATTTAAGTTAAGGCTTACTTTTTCTAAACTAATCTCAAAAAATTCAGATAGGTTATTAATCAAGCGTGTTTTAACTTCTTTATCTTCTAGATATTCCTTAAAAACTTGTGCCGATTGACCAAATGCCAAATCAATTATAAGTTCATCATTTTCAACTATAACTGGAGAAGTTATATTGCCCTGTTCAAGGTTTGATGCAGAGGCAGGAGATTTCCCCCTCAAAAAGCCTAAAAAACCATCCCAGTTTTTAGGAAGAGATATTTCTTTTTCTTTTATTTTTTCTTCTTGTATTACTACCACCTCTTCTTTTGCTACGACTCTTTCTTCTTTTAATTCAATAGATTCTGCAACTAACTCTTTTGATTCTACAACTGGTTCTTCTTCTTTGTTTTTAGTTTTTTTTTCTATTTGAGATGTTTCACCTAGTCTCTCATCGATCATTTGTCTACGAAGTGATAATTTTTGCAAAATCACCTCCGCTATTACTTCTGTATTTAATGCATCAAAAATCCATGAAGTATCTTTTGATAGGGTCTCAAAAATCCAAAATAACTCTGATGCTGTAATTGAATTTATAAACTCATCATCTGCTAAATCACGATCAATTAATTTATCTAAATTATCAATATTTTCAATTAACCTAAAAAAGAAATCTGATAATGCTGACAACATATTGGTTAAAAGTACATTTTCATGCACCATAGTATGGTACATTTTAGATACTTCTTGTTTATCACCAACTAAAATTGCGGTACCCATTCTTTTAATGGCAGACATTCTTGCCAAACCTAATGCCTGAACCATCACTTCTTCTGAAATATGCTTATCAATTGTAAAGCTTAAAACCTGATCTAATAATGAAAGTGTATCCCTAACAGAACCTCTGCCTTGTAGTGCTAACTGATCTATTATCTTAATATCTCCAAATGTAATTTCCTCGCTCTTAGAGATATTACTAATATGATCCCTCAAGTCTGCAACTGTAGCACTTCGAAAATCAAAACGCTGGCATCTTGATAAAACGGTTCCTAAAAGTTTTTCAGGTGCCGTTGTTGCAAACATAAAAATAACATGCTCGGGAGGCTCTTCTAATGTCTTAAGTAAAGCATTAAATGCACTTACTGAAAGCATATGAACTTCATCAATAATATATATTTTATACTTACCCGAAGTTGGTAGATACTGAACATTACTTACTAATTCTCTAATATTATCTACACTATTATTTGAAGCACCATCTATTTCTAAAATATTCATCGGGTTTGTTGTTTCAAAGTCTAAACACGACATGCAAGAACCACATGAATCTGCTTCAGGAGTTCTATCTTCACATCTTAAACTTTTAGCAAATAATCTTGCAACTGACGTTTTGCCTATTCCTCTTGTTCCGGCAAATAAATATGCATGGCCAACCTTGCCTGATAATAAAGCATTTTTCAGAGATGTTGTTATATGTGCCTGGCCAATAACTTCCGAAAACTTCTTTGGCCGTAACTTTCTTGCTAATACTAGATGCCCCATTATAGATAACCCTTTGCGAAAATAGAGACTATTACAATAACAACATCAGAGCTAAATAAAAAGAAATTCTTTGACTAGAAATGGCAGCCAGAAATAATGACACAAAGAGACAATGGCTACCGTTGCTTCGTTCCCGACCTGGCGGAGTTCACCTTATCTACAGTCATCATCATCCTGACCACCAACTGCATCATAATTAGCTATAAAACCATTGTAAAGAGAAATTTAAAACCATTAAAACTTAATATGAGGGGCATGGGGGCGTAAATCATCGATATGTAGTTTAAATATCAACGCATCAGAAAAGCTTGATCCATCTCCGCTAGATTCTGCATAATCATCTTCTTCGTCTGCTTGTAGATTTTCATCAGCAAAATTTCCATATGAATATCCAACAAAATAAAGTGCATCATCGTTAAATATCATTTTTCCTGCTGTATGATCACTTCTTTCAGTTCTACTTTCTCTACTTGCTGAGTGATCCTCTTTATCTCCTGTTTCCTCTATTGAGATATCTCCTAGTTGCCTTATGTATGCAATATCTCCCGTATCAATCTTTAACTCTGATAAAAATATATCTGTATCTGGATCAACTACGGGGTAATCCATTTCTCTTTCACCAAGTGGATTTGTTACTAATCCATTAATCCAAACACTACCCTCACTCTCATTTACGCTAATTCCAATTCCTTTCTGACTATCATCGCCAATATGAAATCCAAAATTATAAATTGTTTCTTGACCAAATTGAGTAATCCACTGAATATCACCATCTGAAGAAGTATTTATTTTTGCCACAAATATATTTGTTCCTGACCCTGCTAAATTATCTGACAAGGTACTTGTAGTTGATCCTGTTAAGTAGATATTTCCAGAACTATCAAGAGTGAACCCTAAAACTATATCATCTCCATCTGAAATATTTTCAATAATATCCTCAAATTTTTCTTCTCTCATTTCATCAGAAATATCAAGGGCATCATCATTATCGTCAACTATGGTCTCTACTCCTAATTGTTTAAAATATTCTACTTCTCCAGTACTACCAACTAGCTCTAAAATATAAATATCTTTCCCCCCTCCAGTTTCCTCGCCCAAGTCACTTTCAGTACTGCCTGCAATAATTATATTTCCATCACTTTTTAATTTTAACCCTACAACCGTTTCTTCATTATCAGCATGTAAATCTAACTCGAAGCTACCTTCTCCTATTTGAGTTGACCATTGTACGTCAAGAGAGCTATTAAGTTTCATTGCATAAATATCATTTCCTGTATTAACTTTTTCAAGATCTGACAAATCTTCTTCACTTGTCTCTATAAAAAATCCATCCGTTGTTCCTGCAATATAAATATTGCCCGCGCTATCGATATCCATTCCAGTAAGGCGCTCATTATCTCTTGCGCGGTAATATTCTTCACCATCTGATTCAAAAATACCTTCTTCTGTAGAGTTTGTTGATGTGGAACGGCCAAACTGTCTAATTTCTTCTAAGTTTCCCGATGAATCTAATTTAGCAATAAAGATATCTGAAGTTCCACCACTTTCTTCTGATCTATTATAATTGTTTACAAGCTCCGGATCATCATCATCTCCTGGATCAGCATTAGTTTCAGCTAGGTCTCCAAAGGTATGACCTCCGACGTAAACATTTCCACTTGAGTCAACAGCAACTGCAGTTGCATAGTCATCACCAGCCGCGGACCAACCATATAATGCTCCACCAATTTGTTTTGCCCAAACGATGCTTTTATTTGGTTTCATTTTAACAACTATCGCATCACTTTCTCTGTAAAAAGCATTCGTTTCAAATAAGTTTCCTCGCGTATAACCGACAGCATAAATATAACCATCATCATCAATAGCAACATCTGAAAACTCATCCTTTTCATAGGACGCAGTATGGTCACTCATCGTATTTCTGCCAAACTGTAATATAAAACTTTTACCGGCATACTCTGAACCGTCTACTGTTTGAATTGTTTCAGTGGATGAACTACTGCCTCCACCATCATCTTTTCCAAAAAAATTACATGAGGTAATAATTAAACCTAAGCACAAAAGTAATAAGATATTCATTCTTCTATTCAACACAAGCTCCACTAATATTTCAGTAACATAGTCGTCTAGGTATATGTCGGATATAAAACCAAAATACTTAAGTATTATTTCGTAAGTATCTAAAATTACTGTTACCGTTACTTTAAGTGGTTTTAAAAATATGAATGGCCAAAGAACTAATAATGGCGGAGAACATGGGATTCGAACCCACGGTACATTGCTGTACACACACTTTCCAAGCGTGCGCCTTCGACCACTCGGCCAATTCTCCGTAAGTAATTGTTAACATAATTAATGAGGCTTATCAATTTACTACTTACTACTAAAAGTTAAATCTTTTTGATATTTTGATCTTTTTTCCCTAAAAAAGTTTGAAATCATTCTGGAACATTCAAAATGCATAACACCCCCAACTACTTTTAAGTTATGATTTAGTCTTTTATCATTAAACAAGTTATAACCAAGACTAATTGATCCTCCCTTAAAGTCATATGCACCAAAAACTAATTTTTTTACTCTAGACTGAACCAAAGCGCCTAAGCACATTGGGCATGGTTCTAAGCTTACATACATTATACAATCTGAAAGTCTCCAGTTGTCTAAATATTTTGAAGCTTGTTCAATTGCCAATATTTCTGCATGGGCACATGGATTTCTTGTCTGTTCCTTTGTGTTATACGCCTGAGCTATAACTTCTCCATTACCGTATGTAATTACTGCCCCAACTGGAACTTCATCTTGATCATATGCTTTTTCTGCTAGCTCTAAGGCTTGAGACATAAACCACCTATGATTTTCCAACTTCATTGCTCCCTGTTTGAAATTTCATTTTCTTTTTATCTTTTAATTCTGATCTCCATAACTTACTTAACTTTTTAAATGCTTCCTTCTCTTCTTTATTTTCAAAAATAAACCTAACTCCATAATTAATTTCTCGGCCAACGGAGTGAACTCGACTGCTCATTATTTCAGCTGTTAAAGAAACTTCACCATATTCTTTTGGTAATTCAATTTTCGCTATTTCCCCTGAGTTTAATTTCTCAAATAATAATACACAACCAGCACCTCTTCTGAGGTCTGTTAACCTTCCTTCCATTTTATTTTTTAATTCAACCCAAATCGTTAAATCGTGTCGATATCTAAAATCAAACTCCCACCAACGAACAATGGGGTAATAAATAGGAGAGGAAAGTATATATGCTTCACTTATTAATAAAACTAATGCTAAAAAATAAAGATAGGCAATACCTGTATTTTGAATAAAGTCAGGAATATTAATCAAACTTATTAACAAGTAAATAAACACCCCCAATAAGAACGACCAAAAAGTATAGTAAAGATGCTTTAAGGTTTTATAAAACATTTTATAATAAATAATAATAATTAAAGCTTTTAACAAGCTGTTTAAAAAACCTTCTCCATGTGAGTATTTTATAAATATTGATAATATTATTAAAATAAAATGAGACCAATGAAGAATATTAATTCTATCAATATCTTTTTTAATCTTTAAATTTTTTAAGTTTATTGGCATCTCTATATCTCTCTTTTCTTATAAATATATTTTATCATAGGAAAAGAATTTTTATAATATAATGGCGCAACCGGCAGGAGTCGAACCTGCGACCACTTGATTCGTAGTCAAGTACTCTATCCAGCTGAGCTACGGTTGCAATAAAAAAATGGCGGAGACGGTGAGATTCGAACTCACGGAGCAGTTGCCCGCTCGACACCTTAGCAAGGTGCTCCCTTCGGCCACTCGGGCACGTCTCCGAATATGGCGGAGGACACAGGATTCGAACCTGCGGAACCTTTCGGCTCAACGGTTTTCAAAACCGCCGCTTTCGACCACTCAGCCAATCCTCCATATCGTGATGCATATTAATATCTATAATATATAATGACAATTTATTTTCTTGTGATTTTAGAAATTCCGCCCATATACGGCACGAGTACATCTGGAACATCAATGGATCCATCCTCACTTTGATAGTTTTCTAAAATAGCAACTACTGTTCTCCCGACTGCCAAACCTGAACCGTTAAGCGTGTGAGCAAACTGTGGCCTTCCGTCTTTATCCCGGTACCTAATAGACGCTCTGCGTGCTTGAAAGTCCCAACAGTTGGAAAGTGAAGAAATTTCTCTATATTTATTTTGCCCAGGTAACCAAACTTCTAAATCGATACATTTTCTCGCGCCAAAACCAATATCCCCACCACAAAGTAGGAGGGAGCGATAGGGGAGTTTTAATGCTTGTAAAATGGAACAAGCTCTATTAATCATTTCCTCATGTGCTTTTTCTGAGTCTTCTGCTGAAACAATATTAACTAATTCCACTTTGTTAAACTGATGCAACCTAATCAAGCCTCGCGTATCTTTTCCATATGACCCTGCTTCACTTCTAAAACAAGGTGTATACGCAACATACTTTAAGGGTAATTCTTTCTTTGAAAATAGTTCGCCTTTTTTTAGATTAGTTAAAGGAACTTCAGCTGTCGGAATTAAATACCAGCTTTTATCATCATTACCTAACTTAAATAAATCTTCTTCAAATTTTGGTAATTGCCCTGTTCCAAAAAGTGCTTCGTTGTTCACAATAAAAGGAGGTATTATCTCAGTATAATCGTTATCAGTGTGTTGATCTAGCATATAGTTTATTAGCGCCCTCTCTAATCTTGCAACCATACCTTTGTAAACTACAAATCGTGAACCTGTTAACTTCGCTCCAGCTTCAAAATCAAGCATTTCAAGAGATTCTCCAAGGGTAACATGATCTTTAGGTTTAAAGCTAAAGCTTTTAATCTCTCCCCATTTATCTATCTCTTTATTATCATCCTCTGTTAAACCTTCTGGAACTTCTTCTGCTACAAGGTTTGGTATGACTGAAAGTGATTTATTTAATAACGTTTGCGCCTCTTCTAATTTTATTATATCCGACTCAACGCTAGTTTTAATTTGGGCAACTTGATTCATTAAGTTTTCAGCATCTTTTCCCGATTTTTTTAACTGTCCTATTTCTTTTGATAGAGATTTTACTTCTGATCTTTTTTGTTCAACAATCTGGATAAGATCTTTTCTTTTAGTGTTTAAACTAATCGACTCTTCAACAGCAGAAGTATCGAAACCCCTTTTTTTTAAGTTTGAGTCTACATATAATTTATTTTCTTCAAAAAACTTTATATCGTGCACTTTATCTCCTGCTAATCACTTAGGGTTTTAATAATTTTTTTGATTTCAGATTCATCTTTTGCCCCTGGACTTAGCTGTAAATACACATTAAATGACTCAATGGCCAGTCCGCTTTGGCCCATTTTTTTATATACATATCCTATGTCTTTATGAAGGCTTGCGTTTGCATTTTCTTCTTTAATTGCCCTTAAATATAGCTCTCTGGCAGCAGCAAAGTAATTTTGCTTTAATTTTATCCACGCAAGGGCCGACATAGTTTCAACCGAATTCGGGTTTCGACTAATTGCTTTTTCTAAATAAGTAATAGCATTCTGCCAATCTTTTTTCTTTTTATATGCCGCTCCCATTATATAATATCCATGCTCTAAGGTGGGATTACTTTTAATTTCAAGTTTTGCAAGTTCAATGGCGTCATCAACATCACCCATTGCAATCTTTACTTTTGCTAAATAGTAATTAACCTTGGGATATGCTGGAAGCCTATTTTTTACCTTTTCAAATTGAAATAAAGACTCCTTAAACTTTCCCATATCATAGTAATAAGTACCAAGGTTTATTCTTGTATTTAAGTCACCCGGATTTAGTTTAATTAACTCTTCTGAATACTTTATTACCAACTCAGACTGGTCATCGCTTGTTGCTGCTTCAATTAAAAATTTATAAAAGCTTGTATCTCTAACATCAGAGGCTTCAATTTTTTCTTTATAAAGTTCAAACTCTTTCATTTGTCCACTTTGGTAATAATACCTTGCAATATCTCCTAGTAGCATTGGGTCTTCTTTATGAGATTCAAGTAAGTCACGCAGATAACCAATTGCTACATCTGCTCCTTTTAATTCGTATAAAATTCTTCCATATAGTGATCTATATTCAACGTTAATTGGATCTAATGAAATTGCATCTGATAAAAACCTTTTACTGTCTGCGTATTTCCTATGTTTTAAAAGAGTCTTTGATATAAGAAAAAAATCTTCATCATTGATCGGATTTTTAGAAATTGCCTCATTAAGCCACCTAAGGCTTAAAAAGATATTTCCCGTCTTTTGATAATACCTACCCATAAGAGAGGAGTACTCCGCTGATTTTGCAAATTTAGTTTTAGATAGGTTATTAATTTCTCTTTGAGCTTCTGCTAATTTATAAGATTCTATATATGCCATAACTAATGAATAGTTAATATTTTTATTCAATACATATTCATTTCTCAACTTTAGTAGTGTTGTAATTGCAGAATCAAAAAAACCTCTCTTAATTTGTATTTGCGCCAAAAGAAGTCTAGAGGGAATATAAGTCTCTGAGAGGTCCGATGCTTCGATCGCAAAAGAAAAAGCCTGTCTCCATTTTTTTTCTCTTTTTGCTTTTTTTGCCTTTGTCATTAGGTCTATAATTTTACTTTCCAAAATAAGGCTGTCTGTTGAATTACTTCCTCCCATCTCTAGAGTAGATAGCTTTGACCTTAACTCGTCTGACTCTTTTATCTTTAATGCTAGCTTAAAGTATTTATTGGCCTGTTCTGCTTTATTTTGAAGTACCTTAAGCACCCCCATATTTTCAAGCCATTTTGCATAATATACTGGAGATCCTTCTGCTTTAAATCTTTCAATTGCTTTTAGTATTCTTGCAAACTTTTTATAATCTTGCTCTCTTAATGTATATTTTAATTCCTCAAGTAATAACAACACTGATTTTCCATATACTTTTCTGGCATCAATTAACTGTTGATAGGCTTTATCTCTTTCTTCTATCACGTCAAGGTATCTAGATAATGAAATATAAACATTCAATGGCTTGTTTTTTATATTAAGTAGTTTGCCATATAATTGCTTTGCCTTTGTTAAGTCACCAACCTCTAATAAGATCATTAAATAATACCCTAGGTACTTAACTGAAGGCTTTGAAACTCTTAGGTAGTTTTCTAAAATTACTTTAGATGTATAAAACTTCTTAAAGTGATAATAAAACAATGCTGTTCCCATTGATACGTTTATGTCTTTTAGTTGTTTACTTCTGGCTATCTTAATTAGTTTATATAAAGTATTTCCTGCCTCTCTCATGTTTGAAGTATTAGGAAGTAACTCTGCATACGTAAGAATAATTTGACCTAGTGCTGGATTGTCTTTGTATTTATTAAATAACGATTTTTTAAAATGGTTTGCGGCCAGTATTCTGGCCTCATAGGTTCCTTGTAAATATGAATTCATTCCTTTTTCATATTCTTTGCTGCTTTTCTCTTCGTCTAAAAACTCACCCGAAATGGGAAATTCTATCCTTAGAGATCTTGGAACACTAAGGCCTTTCTCTCCTCCGTCATCTTCAAATAAAAACCAAATAACAGCAAGAAATGCTATTGCCACTATTGGTTTCATTCTCTTCTTTTTCTTTACACTTTCATCATCATCCTCATCCTCATCTTCATCATCATCTTCTTCATCCTTAATCATTTCTTCTATTTTTTTATCATGGTCTTCTTGTTCAATCCTTCTAGCAATATCAAACTCACTTTCAGCTTCAGAAACTTCACTTTTTATTTCTGGAAGGAGGTTCGAAATATTTAACATTTCCGTTTTCTCATCCTTTTCCTCAATGACATCGCTTTCTTCTACTGTTGGTTCGTCTACCGGCACCTCTTCTACTACCTCTTCTTTTTTCTCTTCCTCTTGTTTCTTAATATTAATATTAAGCGGGTTGATAATTGTTTTGTCAGAGTCATCTTGAATAACAGGCCTGGTTCTTGCGAGTTGAGTTTTATTCATTTCCTCATCGTCACTTTCTTCTTCTTCTGGGTACTTTGGTATTTCTGGTTTTGTTGATTCTTTGGATGCTAAAGACTCTTTAGAAAACTTTAATTCATTAAACTGTGCTGGTGTTTCACCATCATAATTTATATCTTCTGCATGAATTTGTTTCGTTTTTTCTTTAATCTCTTCAGGCTTTTTCTCTGAATTTAGTATTTTTTGCAATTCTGGCAATAAAGAAAGTTTTCCCCATTTACCACCTGGAAATTTTTGAAAATCTTCTGCTCCAGATATATGTCTTTTCTCAATAAGTTCAAACATTTTATCTGCGGTCAGAGGGCCTACAATTCTTCCCCCTTTAAGCTTTACTCTATATTTATTAATCATTTAATCTACCACAGTAAGTGCTTATAATTATAACAGGTAGAACAAAGTGTTTTTAGAGGGAATTAATTTGCACTCTTTATTAATTTAATCAACTATAGAGATACAAAAAGTGACGCTGAGGTAGACAATGAATGCAAGTCTGACCAAAAGATTCCGAGTAATACAATTGGCACTACAATAATTCCAATTATTACTTGAGATGATAAAGCAAAACCATCAATTTTTTCATTCGATTCCGATGGACAAAAAACCATATGTCTTACTATTTTTAAATAATAAAATAATGAAATGACTGAGTTTAACACAGCTATTATACCTAATGTATAAAACTTACTATCAATAACAGCAGAAATAATATTAAACTTGGCCACAAATCCACTTAAGGGTGGTAATCCCGCCAGAGAAAACATTGTGATAATCATTACAATTGCCATTAATGGATATCGCGATAAGAGTCCGTTGAACCTTTCAAAATGATCATTACCATATTTATCTGAAACTATTGATGTAATATAAAATGCGGCCAAGGTCATAAATAGGTAAGTGATACTATAAAAAACTATTGATGCTGTTCCTGTTTTATTTACAACCAGCACACCGAGCAGCATTACTCCTGCGTGAGAAATGGAAGAATAAGCAAGCATTCTCTTTACCGATTTTTGATTTATTGCTGCTATATTTCCAACAGTCATAGTGAGTGCTGCAATTACAGTTAAAACTGCTACCCAACTAAACTGAAGTGCACCTGGTTCATTAAATAAAGTTATACTTATTCTTAATAATACTGAAACTCCTGCTATCTTAGGGACAATCGCAAAAAATGTTGTTACAGGTATTGGAGATCCCTCGTAAACATCTGGGGCCCACATATGAAATGGAACACAAGCTATTTTATAGCCTATTCCCACTAAGAATAATAAAAATGATGGTATTAAAACTACTATCTGAGAGTTTGTTAATTCTGGTATTAATGAAATCATTTCATTAAATTGAATTGTACCCAAAACTCCAAAGACGTGACTCATGCCAAACAACATGACTCCAGCAGTAAGCCCGCCATACAATACATATTTTAATCCTGCTTCAGATGATCTTTCATCGTTTCGCTTAAAAGATGCCAAGGCATAAGATAAAATCGATAAAGTCTCAATACCTATATATAGGGTAAGTAAATTACTCGCTGAAGCTAACAGCATTCCCCCAATTAAAACTCCTATCACCATTATAACAAACTCAATCTTTAACTCTGGGTAAATATCTGATGAACTATAGCTTAAATATATTGCTCCCAAAGTTCCAAGAACCATAACTATTTTCATTAAAGTTCCAAATGAATCAATAATTAACGATGTTGAAAATATATGTGTTGGTGGTAAAGATAAATTGCAACACAAAGTTGCAAGTGCTGCAAGCATACCAATTCCGGCCAGAGTGTAAGATACTTTCTTAATATTTTTCATTGATGCCAAAAGCAGTAAAACAACCATTGTTATAACAGCAATTGACTCTGGTATAAAATGCTTAAATCCTAAAATATAACTTTCGCTCAAACTCATTATTAATACCTTTTTTTAGTGATAGCTTGCCATAAAAGACACTAGATTTCCCACTGATGCTTTCATAATATTTAAAATTGGAGACGGATAAATTCCAAATAAAATAACAGCAACACACAGTGGAAGCATATAAAAAATTTCTCTTTTATTCATGTCTGTATAATTTTTAACTTCCTCAATAACTTCTCCAAAAAACATTCTTTGAAACATCCAAAGTAAATAAGCGGCACCTATTAATAGTCCTAGTAATGCCAAAACTGTAATTGTCGTAAACTCCCTATAAATACCAAGGAAAATTAAAGCCTCCGAAATGAATCCAGAAAGTCCAGGTAGTCCCATGGACGCAAACATAGAAATTATGAATATAATACTATAAATTGGTAATTGAGTATAAAGGCCACCAAAACCTTTTGTTCCATCAGGTCTAACTATCCAGCGATGGTGCGACCTTTCATATAGCACTCCAATCATTAAGAACATCATTGCTGTTGAAGTTCCGTGATTAAACATTTGCAAAACAGCTCCATTTGTTCCTTGAACAGTAAGTGCGGCCAGGCCCAACATTACAAATCCCATATGCGAAACTGAAGAATATGCAATTAATTTTTTTACATCATTTTGTGCCATTGCACAAAGTGCTCCGTAAATTACATTAATTAGACCAAGCCAAGCAATAATATCTCTAAAGTAAATTGTTGCTTCTGGAAAAATAGGAAAAGCAATTCTTAAAAATCCGTATGTTCCCATTTTTAACAACACTCCTGCTAGAATTACTGATACTGCAGTTGGTGCTTGAACGTGAGCATGTGGTAGCCATGTATGAAATGGAAAGATAGGTACCTTAATTGCAAACCCGATAAACATCATAACAAAAAATAATAAATTAAAAGGTATTCCAAAACCAAATAGGGTTACAGTCATGTTTCTAAAGTGACCCCCTTGAAGTGCTAAAATATTAAATGAGTCTGTCGTTTGCCCTGAAACATAATATAGGGCAATCATACCAACTAGCATTAATACTGATCCCGCAAACGTAAATAAGAAAAATTTTATTGCTGCATACTCTCTGTTTTCTCCGCCCCAGACACCAATTAGGAAAAACATTGGAATTAACATGACTTCCCAAAAAACATAAAACAAAAAGAAATCGGTTGAAAGAAATACTCCAAGAACACTTAACTGAAGCATTAGAAATAAAGCAAAGTATGCTTTAACCGACTTTTCAATGGTCCAGGAACTTAATACGCAAATTACAAACAGCAATCCAGTTAATAATATCATTGGCAAAGAAATACCATCTACACCCAAGGCATAGAAAATATGAAATTGCTCGATCCATGGTAATCTTACTGCAAAATATGGTTGCATACCTGGAACCGTTTGATCAAACTTTAGATATAACACTATTGTTAACAAGAAAGTAATAACAGTATTAACTAAGGTCCACCATCTAATTCCGTCTTTATTGCCTTTGGGTATTATCAAAACACCAATTAAACCAATTAATGGCATCCATAATATAAAATCTAACAAACGATGCACTTAGAACTCCTTACTTTAAATTAAACTTAAGTCTTATAAATTAATAAAATCTTTTATACTCCAAAAATATCCCAATAAAACGACAAAAATAACTATGAAATAAACTTGAATTTTCCCGTTTTGAACTGTCCTGAGAATAATATTAAAAAACTTAATACTATCGCCCCCAAATCCATCAATTAAAATTCTGTCGACTGCCAACTGGTCAAACTTATCTGAAATCTTATAAAACAACCTTGCAACCACGGCCCAGCCATCAACAATAAACTTGTCGAATTTTTCCATATCGATAAAGGCCATTAGACTATTAAATGGTAATAAACATTTCTTGATCAATACCCCTAAATAAAAATCATCAAAATAATACTTTTCTCTAAGGGCACGATACCATCCAGAAAAAGCATTAACCCACCAAGCCGGGTTTAATGTTTTCATTATATACATTAAAAATGCTAACAGGATTCCAGTCCCTGCAATTACAATTGATAATATTGCACCTATATGATGTACTTTATGAACATGATGGGCCTCCTCTTCATTAAGCCCATATGAATTATCATATTTGGTTTTTGCAAAGTTTCTTATTTCTAAACTAGAATCATCCCATCCCCATTGTTCATGTTTATAATTTACAAACCTATTAACATCTGGCTTTACAACCAATGTTTGAAACCAGTCCTTTGATTCTTTTTCAACTCCTGGAACCATTACAATTCCTTGACCTGTCAAAGATCCTGAATACCAAGCTCCAAGAGTAAAAACTGTTAATATTAATAATGGTACATTTCTGTTCCAGCAAAGCTTTTCTTTTTTTGTATGGTCATATAGTTCTTTATCCTTTGGTGCACCATAAAAAGTCATAAAAATCATTCTAAACATATAAAATGCTGTAAGTAGCGCTCCTCCAAAACCAAGTACAGCAGGAACTATGTAAGAAGGCCCATGGGTTGCGAGTAATAACACGTCACCAAGAATTCTATCCTTAGATACAAAGCCAGAGAAGAATGGAACACCTGCAATTGCTAATGTACAACAAAACATTGCAATAAAGGTATATGGCATTTTCTTTCTTAAGCCACCCATTCTTGTCATCTCTTGAACGTGAGCGTGTGTATGATGATCATGCAAAGAGTGAATTACAGACCCTGCTGATAAAAATAAACATGCTTTAAAAACTGCGTGTGTTATTAAATGCATAAATGAAGCATTATAAGAACCGGCGCCAATTCCAAGCACCATGTAACCTAGTTGAGAAATTGTTGAGTATGCCAAAACTGCTTTTATATCTGTTTGAACCAAAGCAATAGTTGCTGCACCAAAAGCTGTAAGTCCGCCTATATAAGCTATTGGTAACAACATATTTCCCGCTTCCATTAATGGGAAAACTCTTAATGACAAATAAACCCCAGCTGCTACCATTGTTGCTGCATGAATTAAAGCTGAACACGGCGTTGGACCCCACATAGCATCAGGCAACCAAACCTGGAGTGGAACCTGGGCCGATTTTCCAATCGTACCCATAAAAATTGAAAAAGCTGCAAATGTTGTTAAAGGAATTCCTAAACCAAAAACATAAACATCGCTTAACAGGCTACCAGTTGCAAGTGCGGCATAAATATCAACAAATGTGACACTTCCTATGGTAGTCCAAAGAGATACTATTCCTAAAAGAAAAAAGACATCTCCAACCCTTGTTGTCATAAATGCTTTCATCGAGGCGTGTCCTGCACCTTCTTTTTCGTAGTAAAAACCTATTAATGAATATGAGCAAAAGCCCATTAATTCCCAAAAAATAAAAACAGAAAGTAAATTATCTGATAAAACAAGGCCTAGCATCGCCGAGCTAAATAAAGATAGATAAACAAAAAATCTACCAAATCGTACATCCTCCTTCATATAATATGTCGAAAATATATGAATTAAAAAAGCTGTTCCGGTAACCATTAACAGCATAACCGCTGCCATATTATCTAAATAAACCCCCATATTAACTTGAAAATTACTTCCTAGGTCAAACCAAGTAAAAACTTTATGAACATAATAGTCTTTTGAGTAAGTACCAAAAATAAAGTCACAAAATATTCTAAGAGCAAACAAAAAAGAAACAAAAATAGATGTACAACTTAAAGCAACAGCAAGTTTGGTGAATTTTTTTACGATAAAGGCATTAATTACAAAAGCAAAGAAAGGTAATAATACAATTGGTGCAATGTTTAATATATTATATTCCATTATTTAATTTCCTTTAACGTCTTAAAATTGAAGCATGATCAATGTGAGTACTTTCCTTGATCTGATAAAACCTGATCACAATTCCAAGCCCAACGGCCGCCTCCGCAGCAGCAATTACAATAATAAATAAAGACATAATATGACCGTCCAGATTATTATTAACAAATCGAGTATAAGCAACAAAGTTAATAGCAGCTGAATTTAGAATTAGTTCAATCCCAAGTAAAATTGCAATTATATTTTTTCTGGCAATTACAACAACTATGCCTGACAAAAACATCAGCATTGAAATAAATAAATAAGATGAAAGACTGATCATATTAAAACCCATTTTTTACAAATTAGACTTATTAGGCCTCGCAATTATTGCTGCTCCTACAAGGGCCCCTAGTAACAATACAGAGGAAATTTCAAAGACTAAAACATGCTCTGTTATTAATTTTTTCCCCAATGTTTCAACTGTAGAAACAAAAGGTTGTAAGCTTTTCTCGGAAACATTACCAACGGTAGAAAAAATAAGATAACCAACAATACTAGAAAATACTCCCGCTGACAAAAAGGCGAGTGTATAAGTTTTTGAATTTCCCATTTCAGGTGCAAAGCCTAAAGCAAATGACTTTAACTTTTCCGGCCCAGAGTTTCCGCCTGTCAGCATGATTGCAAACAACATTAATATTACTACTCCTCCTGCATATACAACTAGTTGAATCGCGGCAATAAAATCTGCCCCAAGTGTTACATACAATCCGGCGACACCAATAAAACTAGCAAGTAAATAGACACATGCATGAAGTAAATTCTTTGAAAAAACCACCAACAATGTGCCTAGAATTGTTAATGCCGCTGATATCAAAAATAATAAATCTAGAAACATAAAATAAATTCCTTTAATGACTTGAGCTTCCACTTGAAGAAGTCAATAAATCAAATATTGAACTACCATCAAATGCCCAAATCCAAACTGCAATTCCCAACAAGTTAAAAAGTGCTATTGGGGTTAAGTATTTCCAACACAATGTCATTACTTGATCAACCCTTAGTCTAGGTAAGGTCCATCTAACCCAAATTACTACATAATATAATAAAAACGTTTTTGTAAAAAATGACCCCAACTGAAGTAGTTGTCCCCATATTGTTTCCCCTCCAAGTGCGAAAGGTACTAAATATCCACCTAAAAAAATCGCGACAGCCACTCCACACACAACAAAAACTTCAATATATTCAGCTAAGGCAAAAAAAGCAAACCTCATACCTGAATATTCGGTATGGTAGCCAGAAACTAATTCTGACTCTGCTTCGGGCAAATCAAACGGTGCTCGATTTGTCTCTGCAAGTGCGCCAATAAAATAAACAAAAAATGCAATAAAAGTGAATGGGTTGTGAAAAATATACCAACCATGAGGTAACCCTGTCTGTCCTTGGATAAAAGTTTTAAATGAAAGGCCACCTGCAATAATGACAATTCCAATAATCGTAATTGTTACAGGGATTTCATAACTAATTATTTGTGATGCTCCTCTCATGCCTCCAAGTAATGACCACTTTGAATTAGAGGCATATCCCCCGAGGAAAATTCCTACACCAACCAAGGATGAAACACCAAGTAAATATAACACTCCAATATTAAGATCTGTTAAAATAAAACCACTCGAAAATGGAACGACTGCTAAAGATCCCAATACTCCCATTAAACAAAGGGCAGGAGCAATTGCAAAAATCATTTTATCTGCATTTCGAGGAACAATATCTTCCTTCATTATCATTTTCACCCCATCTGCCAAGAACTGCAAAATACCATAAGGGCCAACCCTGTTTGGTCCCTGTCTTGCTTGTAAATCCGCTGAAATTTTTCTTTCTGCATAAGTTCCAAGACCTCCTATTGTAGCAAGAGCACCAATAACGACTACAATTGCAACAAGAAAAACTAACGCAACAACAACAGGGGAAAATTCAAATTTTAACACGCTCTCTAAATATGAAACTATCGTTTGATTCATTTTTGTTCCTTTTCATTTCCTTCTGATGTGCCCGCCTGAAAAGTTTTAACCCAATCAAGATCACCCTTACCCCAACAATAAACAAGCCCGGCAAGTAAAACACCTATAAACAAAAGTAGAGAGACTAATATTAATCCTCCTTGAGATTGATCAACGAAGTATTTATAAACAGTTGCAACGGGGAAAATTAAAGCTGACTCAACGTCGAAAATTATAAAAACTAAAGCCACTACATAAAATCTAACATTAAAATTAGACCACGCTGCTCCAATCGGAACCTCTCCACATTCATATGCATCCAGTTTCGTTTCATTTGGATCTTGTGGCCGTATTAACTTACCAACAAGTAAAGCTCCTACAACCATTAAAATACCGGCAAGTAATAAAACAATGACAGGAAAGAAAACATTTAGGCCATCTGATGTAGCCATAAAGCAACTCCATGTTAACTACAAATATATTATGATTCAAGTCAGACTACATGATTATTAACATCTTGCAAATAAATTACATCCTGTTTTTTTTAAAAAAATTTTACTTTTATCATCATTGTGTTAACCATATAAAAAAAAGTAATACTTGGGCGATAGTTCAATGCACAATACCCTTACACCATTCCAATCCATTGCCAGTAAAATATTATCATCGAAAAATGAACTTAATATTTATGGAGCAAACCATAAACAATGGCCATATATTTTTAAGCAAATTTATAACGACAAAAATAATAACTTAAGCACAAAATCTCAACTACTTGTTTTACCAAATCAAGAGATGGTCGAACAAACTTATGAAGTCTTATCTTCTTTCAATCTCAACAAGAATCCCATACACCTACCAGGCCTTGAAGTATCTCCCTACTCATCAGTTTTACCATCGGTGTCAAGCATGCAAAGAAGATTTGGTGTTTTGTCACACCTTATTAATAGCGACGAAGGAAATATCATTATTACAACGGTAGAAAGCCTTATTTTATCTACCCCACCTGTTGATTACTTTTTAAATAATAAACTTACTGTAAGTATTTCCGACATTGTCGCGCCGCACACCCTTGCCGCAAAGCTTGTTGAACTAGGCTATCGACCTACTGTAACTGTTGAAGAGCCGGGTACATTTTCTAAAAAAGGTGACATATTTGATATTTTTCCTACCTACGGACGTCCAGTAAGGCTTAATTATTTTGATGACATGATTGAAGAAATTAAATTTATTGACCTTAAAACCAATAAAACAGCAAAAGATCAATGCACAGAAACAGTTTCTATTTATACTAGTGTTGGAAACTTAACTTCAGAGACTTTTGTTAGAAACTTTAAAAATACAATTAAAAATCCTGGGTTGAGATATAAGAAAAAGTACGACAAAAGGCTTGAACTTTTTCAATCCCTAAATAACAATTGCTTATTTGAAACCTTCCCCAATATGATACCTGCATTTTTCGAGTCCTCCTCTGACCTTTTAAGTTTTTTTACTAAAACTGATTGTATTATAACCTTAATAAACGAGGTCGAACTAAAGCAGTCTATTTTGGAACTAAAAGAAACTCTTCGAATGAGATTTGAGGAAATCAAGAATGATACTGAAAGTAGCGAAGTTGTTCTGTTACCTGAGAAAATATTTAATTTTAATCTTTTTGAAGACGGCCATCACCATCAAATTGTTAATATTAATCCCCTAAAAATCATTACAGAGTCTTCTAATTATTATTCAGAAGAAATCTTCTTAAAACTAGAGAGCATTACTGCCTTCCTTGCTCCTTGTAAAAAATTAACAACAGACAAAACAGAACAAATTAAAAACTCACTTACTTATCTTGTAACTGAGTTTCTCGAAAGCGGATCAATTACTATTTCAACATATGATGAACAGAGTAAAAATGAAATAGTTTTTTTTCTAAACGGCATACAGGGATTTCCACATATTAAAGGTAGGATTAACTTTATTTACTCAAAGCTCGATGAAGGATTTTATTATCAAAAAGAAAACCACCTTGTTTTAACTGCATCAGATCTTTTTGTAAAAAAGCAAATAAAAACAAAAAAGATTGTTGAAAATAACATTGACCTATTTGCAGAACAGTTTTCCACTCTTGTATCCGGAGATTTTATTATCCATAACAAACATGGTGTTGGAAAGTATTGTGGAATTGAAACTATGTCCCTTGATAGCAAAGATTCTGATTATATTGTCATCGAGTATGCCAATCAAGATAAGGTTTATGTCCCTGTTTACCGCATGAACTTAATCCAGAAATACTCAGACTCAAGCAATATCGCAAAGATTGCTAATTTAAGATCACAAAAATTTGGTCAAGCAAAAGAAAGGGCAAAAAATTCAATCAAGAAACTTGCTTTTAATCTACTAAAACTGCAGGCGCAAAGAGAAACTGAACAAGCATATGCGTTCTCCTCTCCCTGTCACTTATATCAAGAGTTTGAACTGGAGTTTCCTTTTGTGGAAACAAAAGATCAGAGGGAAACAACAGATCGTGTTTTAAAGGAAATGCAAAAAAATACGCCCATGGACCACTTGGTATGCGGGGATGTTGGTTTTGGAAAAACTGAAATTGCAATGAGGGCCGCATTTAAGGCCGTACTAGATAAAAAACAAGTTGTTTTGCTTGCTCCAACAACAATTTTAACTTTACAGCACTTTAATTCGTTCATAACGAGGTTTAAAAATTTTCCGGTTAATATCGAATTTTTATCTCGATTTAAAACGACAAAAGAAGCAAAGGAAATTCAAAAGGAAATAGAACTAGGAAATATTGACATTATTATTGGTACTCATAAAGTTCTCTCGAAAGAGATTAAGTATTTTGATCTTGGCCTTATTATTGTTGATGAAGAACAGCGATTTGGTGTTGCCCATAAAGAAAAATTAAAACTATTAAAACATGCCGTCGATTGTCTCACGCTAACAGCAACACCAATTCCAAGAACGATGCAACTTGCATTCCTTGGACTAAGAGAGCTTTCTTTAATAAAAACAGCACCGCCTAAAAGACAATCAATTAAAAGCTATGTGCTTTTTGAAGATTCAAATACAATACAAAATGCTATTAAAAAAGAGCTCAGTAGGGGAGGACAAGTTTTTATTGTTCACAATAGGGTTAAATCCATTGTTGAATATACTGAAAAAATTCAAGACCTTGTTCCCTTTGCTAAGATTGTCTACGCACACGGACAAATGAGGGAAAAAGAACTTGAGAAAAAAATACAAGACTTCTATTTAGGGAAATATCAAATTTTAATTGCAACGACTATTATTGAGTCAGGAATTGATATTCCGAATGCAAACACAATGATTATTGACCGGGCAGACACGTTTGGCCTTTCCCAACTTCATCAATTAAGAGGACGAATTGGTCGGTCTGACAAAAAAGCTTATGCATATTTTATCATCCCTCAAAATAAAAACATCACCGAAATTGCCGAAAAAAGATTAAAGGCACTTCAAGTCTATACAGAACTTGGAAGTGGATTTGCCATTGCTTCTTCCGATTTAGAAATCAGAGGTGCAGGAGAAATCCTTGGAGGTACCCAGTCTGGGCACTTAGAAGAAATTGGCCTTGAGCTATATATGGAACTATTGCAAGATGCTATTAATGAATTAAAAGGTGAAACCTCAAGAAAAAATAAAAACATTGAAGTATCTACCCATTTTTCATGCAAAATACCTAGCAATTATATTAAAGATCATTCAGAGAGATTAAGGCAATATAAAAGATTATCAAATTGTAGTTCCCCTGTTGGCCTTGATGATATAAAAAGTGAGCTTATCAATATTTATGGAAGGCTTCCATCCACACTTGAAAACCTTTATTATATTTTAAAAACAAGAATATTCTTGCAAGAGTTATGTATAAAAAGTGTTAATGTAGGAATTAACTCTATTTCTTTTAATTTTGATCAGGCAGAACTTGATTTAAATACAAACATTAGAAATAAACTTGTAGATACATTTCTCGGTATAAGAAAAACATATCAATTCACTCCAGATTATAAGTTAATTTACAGGCCCAAAGAACAAATAAACCCCGAATTTCTCATGAATTTTGCAAAAGAGATTGCACAGAAAATCGTTCCATGCTAGCGTTTTTATTATAGATATTTTATTAAAGGAATTATAATATGTATCAATCAATCTGTGTCTTTCTTATATCAATACTTTTTTCTGCTGCTAGCTTTTCTAATTCACCAAATGATGTTGTTGCAAAAGTAAATAATAGAAAAATCCTTTTTTCTGAGTTTGAAAAATCATATCAAAAAAATAAATTGTTTGTTTCTGATAAACTAGTAACAAAAAGAAAGGTGTTACTCGACCTAATCAACCGCGAGCTAGGTATACAAAGAGCAAGACAAGATAAATTACAAAATGATTTAACCGTTAAGGAAAAAATGGAAGATGTGCTTTATCACGCACAAATATCAAAAGATCTAGAACCTAAATTAAAAAAGATAGTAGTCTCCGAAAATGAAGTAAAAAAATATTATCAAAACCATAAAGAATACAGAACGGCACATATCCTTTTCAGGATGACTGCAAATCACGGAAAAAATGAAAACAAAGCTGCAATCGAGCAAGCAATTAAAACCTATCATATTGTCAAAAAGAACCCTGATAAGTTTTCTGAATTTGCAAATAAATACTCTCAAACAAATGTGGCTCCTATTGGAGGAGACCTTGGTTACCAAGCTTCCGTCAAATTGGCGCCTGAATACTTCACCGCAATTAACAACAGACCATTAAATTACATAACACCGCCAGTCAAAACGCAGTTTGGTTATCATATAATTAAAGTTCTTGCCGTTAGGGATTATAATGAAATAAATAAGCCATTATACAAGAAAATCGTATACGATATGAAAAGAGATCAAGTCCTTGAGCAATATTTTACCAATTTAAGAAAAAATGCATCTATCAATATTGAAGAAAAGTATCTACAATAACCACTAATATTAACCTTAAAATAGTTAAATAATTATGTGGAAATTAAGTCGTCTTGCGACGTTAATGCTTTTATTTGGAATTCAATCTAATAAATCACAAGCCGAATTACTTGATAAGATCCTCGCAATCTATGATGATCAAATAATTACGGCCTCTGAGGTTGACCGTGTTAAGAGTACAATCCCCGGAAGAAAACAAATCGCTCCTCAAATTTACTCAGGGAAGTCCTTCACCTCTAAATCAATTGTAAAATTGAAGCTTAGAGTATTACTTATAAGAGATAAACTTGAAGAGCTTGGATATATTATAAATGACGACCAAGTTGAATCACAAATAAATGATACCGAAAAAAGATTGGGTTTAACAAGGCCTTCATTATTAGCATTTTTAAAATCCCACAATACAACGTTTAAAGAATATTTTGAGCTTACAAGAGAATCTATTGAGTTTAATATTTTTAACTCTCGAGTTGTTAGGCCATTAATTACAATTACTGATCAGGAGATTAAAAATCGGTTTTACAAAGACAACTTAAACAACAAAACTCTAACATTTCGTTATAACCTTGTTGACTTTTTTATTTCTACCAAAGATGTTAAACAAGCAGACCTCCCATATCTTGTTAAAGTTTTACATGAATTTAAAGAAGGTGGTAGCTTACCAGAGCGCTTTCGAAATGTTGAAACCTCCCAGCTGGGCGATATCACAGAAGATGGACTTGCTGAAAATATGAAAAATGTTTTAAAACAAACCGAAGAAGGTAGTTTCTCAAGGCCAATTACCAGTAATGGTTTTTACCATATCTTCTTTGTTAAAAAGAAAGACATAACAGAGTCAGAAATATTTTTAGAAGCTAAAGAAAGTATTTACTCCTTACTTTACCAAGAAACCTCTCAAAGCGTTACAAACATTTGGTTTGAGCGAGAAGAAAATAATCACTATATAAAACATTTCTTATAACATGGATCTCCTTTATGATTTTTGTTACCCAGGGAGACCAAAACGGAATTGGCATTGAAGTATTTTTAAAATCTTTCCTACTATTACCTGAAAACATATCTAATTTATTTTATCTTTGTATAAACCGAACTGACTTAGAAAATTCTTTAACAAAGCTAGGAGTTTCTTACAAACTCATAAATGACAAAATTATTTTTTTCAATAAAGAGCTCAGATGCATTTTTACTGATGGACATAAAGCTAAAACAAATACAACTGCCGCAATTGAACTTGCCTTAAGTCAATTAAGCAAACCCTCCCATATCCTGATTACATTACCTGCCAGTAAAAAAGAAATTTTCTTTAATGGGATACCCTGCAGTGGGCACACTGATTATTTAAGAAAGTACTTTAAAAATAAATATTTAACCATGGGTTTTATTTCTCCTCGGAATAAAATACTTTTAATGACAGAACACCTTTCATTAAAGAAAGCATCCCACAGTTTTACTACTGAATTATTTATTAATAAAATAACAAATGCAATAAATGGATTGGAGCAAATCTCTTCACTTCCTCAAAATATAATCTTTTCAGGAATTAATCCTCACGCTGGAGAAGAGGGGATGCTAGGAGATGAGGAAACTGTTATCAATCAAAGTATACAATTATTACAAACTAAATATCGTAATATCAAATTTAAAGGGCCGTACGCTGCCGATACTATTCACATGCATTCAGAAAACAATAAAAATAATATAATAGTTTATGCCTATCATGACCAAGGACTTAATCCATTTAAAATTATTAATGGAAATATTGGTATTAACATCACCTTAGGTGCTCCGATTATTAGAATGAGCGTCGATCACGGAACCGCATGCCAAATTGCTAATAAAAATATTGCTAATTACCTCGGGTGCTATTATCAACTCTTGGAAGCATATCGAGTTCAAAAAGGAAGTTTATGAATATCAACAAGATAACGATCACTAATGCCAATATTCATAATTTGCAAAATATTTCAATTGAAATTCCTAAAAATAAATTTATTGTTATTACAGGGCCATCAGGCTCAGGTAAATCATCATTAGTATTTGATACAATCTATACAGAAGGCCAACGAAGATATATTGAATCACTTTCAAGTTACGCTAGACAATTCCTAGGCCAACACCAAGCACCTGACGTAGAGTCTATTACAGGACTATCTCCTGCAATTGCCATAGATCAAAAAACGATCAATAAAAATCCAAGATCTACCGTTGGTACAATTACTGAAATTTATGATTATATGAGAGTCTTATTTTCTAAAGTTGGTACTCTATATTGCCCTGAAACAGGAAAGGAAATTAAAAAATATTCTCCTTCTCAGGTTGTTAATGAAATTTTTAAATATAAAGAAAATTCCAAAGTAATTATTATGGCACCTCTAACCTTCTGTAGTCAAAAAGATCTATTTAATACTATTGGTGAACTACAAACAACTGGACTAACAAGAGTTAGACTTAATAATGAAATTTTTACCATTGAAGACTTACCAAAAACCTTTAAAAAGAAAATAAAGACCGCTGATATTATTATTGATCGATTATTAATTCGTAAGAATTCAAAGCAAAGAATGATCGAGTCTGTTGAATATGCAATGACTCTTACTGATCATTTTATTAATGTATTAATTAACAATGAATATCTTACTTTTTCTGAACATCTCCGAGACCCAAAAACCCTAAACCTAATTACCCCCATAGAACCACAACTCTTTTCATTTAATTCTCCTATTGGTGCTTGTTCAAAGTGCAACGGAATTGGCCAAACTAAAGACTTTGAAGAACATATACTAATTCAAAGCAAAGATTTATCAATACCAAATGGTGCTATTTCTATTATTTCAAAAAGAAATAGATTTATGTATAAGATGATCCTTTGTGTTGCCTCTACCGACGGTGTAGATATTTCACTTCCTTACAAGAAGCTTCCTGCTTCGTTTAGAAAAATATTATTTCATGGTTCAAATGAAAAATATCTATATAAATTCAAAACTGATAACTCTACATTTGAATTTAATAAAAAGTTTCCCGGTTTACTTAACTGGGCGTATAAAAAATATCTTGAAACCGGATCAGACAAGAAAAGAGCAGAGCTTGAAAAGTTTATGTCCATAAAAGAATGCTCAAAATGCGAAGGAAACCGATTAAACTCAACCGCACTAAATGTTAAAGTAAATAATTTTAATATCTGTGAACTTAGCAACCAAAATATTTCATATATCTACAATACAATTTTAAAATTTAAGTTCAATAAGGAAAAAAAAGAAATTTCATCAAAGCTCGTTACCGAAATAATATCTCGATTAAAGTTTTTACTTGATGTCGGGCTCGATTACTTAACCTTATCACGCCCATCTGGAACACTGTCAGGAGGAGAAGGACAAAGAATCAGGTTAGCAACACAAATAGGATCCGCACTTTCTGGTGTAATTTATGCTTTAGATGAACCGAGTATTGGATTACATCAAAGTGATAACGACAAACTAATTAATACATTAAAGTCCCTCCGTGACCTTGGAAATACTGTAATCGTTGTTGAACATGATGAAACAACAATTAAGTCTGCTGATCATATTATAGATATTGGCCCTGGGGCAGGATCTCAAGGTGGAAATATTATTGTAGAAGGTAAGTTAAACAAAGTACTGAAAAATAAAAAATCAATTACATCTAAGTTTTTAAATGGAAAAGAAACTCTTTTCCACGGTTCCAAATCAAACAAAATAAATGAATTTATTTCTCTAAAAGGTGCAAGCTTAAATAATTTAAATAATATTAATGTAAAAATTCCAATAGAAGGTTTTACTTGCGTAACGGGAGTAAGTGGTTCTGGTAAATCTACCTTAATCCATGATGTGTTAGTTCCTGCTATTAAAGATTGTCTCAATCGGACCAACTTATTAAAGCCAGATGTTCTCAAAAGTATTTCTGGTGTAGATAAAATAAAATCGATTATTGAGCTAGACCAAGGTCCCATCGGAAAAAGCCCTAACTCTAACCCCGCCACATATTCAGGTGTTTTCTCTCATATCAGAGAACTTTTTTCTAAAACAAAAGAATCTCTTGCGAGAGGTTATACACCAGGACGATTTAGCTTCAATATTAAAGGAGGTCGTTGCAGTGAGTGTGAAGGAAATGGCGTAAAAAAAATTGAAATGCATTTTTTACCTGATGTTTATATTAAATGTAATGAATGTAATGGATCTAGGTTCAATTCTGAAACTTTATCAATTATATTTAAAGGTAAGAATATTGATGACGTGCTAAACCTTACAATAGACGAAGCTTTAAATTTTTTTATTCATCACAAAAAAATTCATCGGATACTAAATACATTGAACAACGTAGGGCTTGGGTATATGAAGTTAGGCCAACCAGCGACGACACTATCTGGAGGTGAAGCACAAAGATTAAAACTTTCCAAAGAACTTGCTAAATCTGTAAAAGGCAGGTGTTTATATATCCTAGATGAGCCAACAACAGGTCTACACTTTAAAGATATAAAAGTTTTGCTTTTTGCAATTAATGAACTTATTAACTCCGGACACTCCGTTTTAGTCATTGAACATAACATGGATGTAATAAAGACTGCAGACCATATCATTGATTTAGGCCCCGGAGGAGGGGACCGTGGTGGAAAAATCATAGGAGAAGGTACTCCAAAAGAGATAGCAAAAATAAAAAACTCCCTAACTGGTAAATACTTAAAAAGCTCATAAAATGATCATAACAAATATTTCATCAACCAACGATCCAATACTACTTTATTTCAAAAGCTTAAAAAACAATAAGTTAAGTGAAAATCAATTTATCGCAGACTCTGAAAAAGTTGTACTTAAACTTTTAAGGTCAAAGTTTAAAACAAAAGTTATTTTAGGGACTGATGACTTTATTAAAAAAAATGAAACAATCCTCAGTCAAACTCACGCAAAACTATACTCTGCCCCTAAAAAAATCATGGAATATATTGTTGGATATCGGCTTCATCACGGCGTTATGGCCATTGGAGAGGGGGAAACATTTTTGCCTTTAAGTTTTCAAGATACTATTATTTCATTAAATGGCATTACGTCACCCGAAAACGTTGGTGCCATCATAAGAAACATTTCAGGCTTTGGGTTCAAATCTGTTTTAGTTGATACTAAAACATGTTCACCGTTCACTCGAAGAGCAATAAGAGTTTCAATGGGAAATATTTTCGACCTAAGAACTTCTCAAACAAGTCAATTCGCAAATACTTTAATTAAGTTAAAAAATAATGGATATACGATTATTGGTACGGCCAATATTGAATCTGCAACTTCTTTAAAAGAGTTTGAAGCTTGTCCAAAAACTGTTTTAATAATTGGTAGCGAGGGATTTGGGATAGACAAAGATATTCTTTCTATTTGCGATCAGGTTATCAAAATTCCAATAAAAAACTCTGTAGGCCATCTAAATGCAGCATGCGCTAGTTCTATCTTTTTATATGAACTTAATAATCAGCTTTCAATTTGAGTTAAAAGAGTTGTCATTTCAATTCCAGAAAGTGCAGCATCCCAACCTTTGTTACCAGACTTTGTTCCCGCGCGTTCAATTGCTTGCTCTAATGTATCTGTTGTAACAACACCAAAAATTACTGGTATATTTGAATCTAAGGAAACCTTTGAAATTCCTTTTGAAACTTCATTAGAAACATAGTCAAAATGTGGAGTACTACCTCTAATCACTGTCCCTAAACATATTATCGCATCGTATTTATTTGTTTGTGACATTTTTTTTGCTACCAACGGAAGTTCAAACGCACCTGGAACCCAGGCAACATCTAAATTATCTAAGTCAGAATTATGCCTTTTGAAACAATCTAGTGCACCCTCTAACAGTTTGCTAGATATAAATTCATTAAATCTCGAAACAACAATTCCAAACTTTTTTCCTTCACCTGTTAAGTTTCCCTCAAGTATTCTTGGCATCTTAAATTCCTTTAGTGTAAGTCTGACATTATTAAATGATTAAATTTATTTTTTTTAGTTAATAGATAATTATAATTTAATTTATTATATCCTACCTCTAATGGTTTTCTTTTTATAACATTAATATTATTTTCTTCTAACGATTTAATTTTGTCTGGATTGTTTGTCATTAGCTCTACTGTTTTAACGCCTAAAAGAGTTAATATTTGAGCACAGTCATCATAACGTCTACTATCCGCATCATGACCTAGATGAATATTTGCCTGTACCGTGTCCATTCCTTCTTCTTGAAGTTTATATGCTTTTATCTTTTCTATTAACCCTATGCCCCTTCCTTCTTGCTTCATATATAAAATAATTCCGGCGCCATCTTCTTCTATTAGTTTCATTGACTCTTCTAATTGAGAGCCACAATCACACTTATCTGAACCAAAAACATCTCCGGTTAAACATTCAGAATGTATTCTTGTTAATACTGAATCACTACCAGTAACATCACCCTTTGTAATCGCAAGATGATATTCCTTTAAACTATTTTGGAATGTATGAAGTTTAAATTCTCCAAACTTTGTTGGTAAATCAATACTTGTAATTAATTTGTGCTGTTTTTCTTTTTTATTTTTATATTCAAGTATTTGTTCAATTGAGATTAATTTTAAATTATGATCTTGTGATAACTTCCGTAAATCTTGTTGTCGTGACATTGTTCCGTCTTTATTCATAATCTCACAAATCACGCCAACCTTTTCTAATCCAGCCATTTCCATTAACTCTACAGTTGCTTCCGTATGGCCCTGTCGAAAACTTAACCCTTTACTATTTGCAACAAGTGGAAAGATATGACCTGGACGTAATAAATCAGACGGGCCCGTTTCTTGCTCTGCTAACATTTTTATTGTTAATGCTCGGTCAGATGCAGAAATTCCAGTACCTGAACCTTTTCCATCAACAGAAACCGTAAAAGCGGTAGAATGTGATGAATTATTAGCGTTTACCATTGGTGATAAATTAAGCTTTGATGCAATACTTTGAGATAAAGGTGTACAAATTAATCCTCTCCCATATGTTGCCATAAAATTAACTGCTTCAGGGGTTGCTTTCTCTGCCGACATAACAAAATCACCTTCATTCTCTCTGTCTGCATTATCTGTCACAATTATCATTTTTCCATTTTGAAGATCAACCAAAGCATCTTCAATTATTTTCATTGCATGCATTCAAAATCCCTTAGAGTGTATCCAATCTTCAGTGATATTATTCATACTATCGTTAATAGACTTCGACTTGTAAAAAAGCAACTTTTCAACATATTTAGCTATAATATCAACTTCGATATTTACTCTTTCTCCTAATTTCAAATATTTAAACGTTGTGTTATTAAAAGTATGGGGTATTATTGACACCACTACTGTTTTTAGGTCTTCTAGTAACCTTGCAACCGTTAAACTAACTCCATTTATTGTAATTGAACCTTCATCAACTATATATCTGGACAGGGTTTCATCCATAGAGAATTCTAGTAAATAGTTCTCACCATTGTTCCGAATTTTTTGTAACTTTGCTGTTCCATTAATATGGCCTTGTACTAAATGACCACCGAGTCTATCTATAGGCCTTAAAGCTAGTTCTAAATTGACAAAAGAATTAATTATTAATGTATTTAATGTGGTTTTTTGCAACGTTACATCGACAATCTGAACTTTAAAGTTATTTTTATTTTTTTCAATTACTGTCTGACAAACTCCATTAACTGAAACAGAATCATCAACGTTAATATCTTTAATTATTTCTTTTGAATTGATACAAAGAATGATCCCATCCTTAACCTTTGTAATATTTGAGATTACCCCTATTTCTTTAATTATTCCTGTAAACATATTTTATCCTTTAAAGAAATTTAATATTAATTGATTATTAACTCTTTCTATTTTTAAATTACATAAATTGATTGCATCTGACATTAATAAAGCATCTTTCTGTTCAAACCATGAGGTTCCATTGCCTATTATTTTAGGAGCAATAAAAACCGTGATTTTATCATACAGTTGAGTCTTTATAAATTGAGATATTGTAACAGCACCTCCTTCTACAAGTATTGACTTAATTCCTAATTTATATATTTCTTTTAAGCTTTCAATAAGGTTTATCTTTCCATCCAGTTGCTCCACTGAAATAACTTCTATTTTATGATCTTTAATTTCCTTTTTTATTTCATTAGTTGCTTGGGTATAATCTTTTTTCTTAGTAACTATAACTATTTTTCCTTCATTGCTCTTGTTAAATAAACTTCTCTGAAAGTTAATCTTATTAATATTTCCAACAATAATTTTATAAGGATTTCTTTGATTGGTGTTGCTACATAAACGAATAGTTAATTCTGGATCATCAACGTTTAAAGTTTCACGTCCAATTAAAACTCCGTCATAATCTTTTCTAAACTTATGTACAATTTCTCTTGCTTTAATATCTGTAATCCACCTTGAGTCACCTGTACTAGTTGCAATTTTACCGTCTAGGGTCTGAGCTATTTTTAAATGAATAAATGGAGTATTATTCTTGAAGGATTCAAAAAAAAGTTTGTTTAAGTTAATACCCTCTTCTTCTAAAACCCCTGTTAAAACCTCTATTCCTGCTTCTCTTAGTAGTTTAATTCCATTACCTGATACACTCGGATTTGGATCAATATTAGAAATAATAACTTTATTAACTTTGCTTTCAAGTAATAATCTCGTACAAGGGGGTGTTTTTTTTGAGGTATGACAACATGGTTCTAGGTTACAATAAAGAGTTGCACCTTCTACATTTTCAGAAGAATTATTAATTGCATTAACTTCGGCATGAGAACCTCCAAAGTATTTATGAAATCCTGTACCAATAATTTTTTCGTTCTTAACTATTACAGCGCCAACCAAAGGATTCGGCAAGACATTAAAACCGCCCTCTCTTGCTAATTCAAAGGCTTTACGCATATATAGTTCATGGCCATTAATCATTTCATATTCATAAAAAATAATAATCCATGAGTCAAATTATGTACCATAAAAAAAGGGCCCTGATCCGGCCCTTTTTATAATTAAATTATAAAATTAAATTATTTTGCCAAAAATACTGAAATCAAAGTAAAAATAACTAATGATTCAATAAGTGCTAAACTTAGAATTAATGGTGTTTGAATAGCATCTTTTGCACTTGGGTTTCTTGCAATACCATTCATTGCTGCTGCAGCAATATTAGATTGACCTCTTGTTCCACCAAAAGCTGCTAAAGCAACTGCAAGAAAATAGAATGCTTGCTTTGCATAACTGTTAAAAAAAGCAGTACCTTCATGATCACTAGCAAGTGCCACACCTGAAACTAACATTAAACTTAATACTAAAAAAATCTTTTTCATAATTAACTCCTATAAGTAAATATATTAATGTGCTGCCTCTTCACCATGATCGTGGTGAGCAACAGCAAGTCCAACATAAACCATTGATAAAACTGTAAACACATAAGCCTGTATAAAGCTTACTAAAATTCCTAATAATAAAAATACAATTGGTACTATTTGCGGAACAAGACTGGAGAATACTGATAGCACAATATGATCTCCCGACATATTACCATCTAAACGAAGAGCTAACGATATTGGCCTGACTAAATTTGAAATAATTTCAATAGGAAAGATTAAAATTGCCATATACCAAAGAGGGCCAGCAAAGTGCTTTAGGTAATTAAATACTCCTACCTCTCTACAACCTTTGTAATTATAATAAATAAATGAAAACACTCCAAGAGCTAGTGTTGTACTTAAGTGCTCAGTCGGTGGTAAAAAGCCTGGTATTAATCCAATTAAATTAGAAAATAAAATCACCATAAAAACAGCAATAAAAAAGGAAAAATATTTAGGACCTTCTTTTTCTCCAATTACACCCTTACATTGCTCTAATATGAAATTTCCAAAAACTTCAAAAATATTCCTTAGAGTAAATCCTTTGTCAGGTATAACGACATTATCTACCCGAGTTAAACTAAGCCTATACTTAAGACCTGCGAGAACGAACAAAACACCTATAAACAAAAACGTTAAAACATGATCAGTTATCGGTAAGTGAAAATAATGAATTAATTGTGAGGCCCATGTAAAACCCTCACCTGCATAAGCCGAAAAAGATACAAAAAATGATAGTATTGCTAAGAATCTGTACATCAGACTCACCCTCTCTTTTTTAGGCAAAAACCTAATATAAAAATTTGAACCACGTAATTAATTACGGGTATTATTACTCTGTTACCCATAAAATGTACAGCCAAATAAAGTGCACCAATTAAAATCATAAATTTTGAAATTATGATTAAAATTAATTTATAATTGTAAGAATTAGAGCTTTTATTTGACGCCATTACTTTTTGCGTCATTAACACTAATAAATAATGATTTATCATTGTTGCCAAATAAACTATAGAGATACCTATTGTAGATTGAGTATTTCTTTCCAGCACAACGCAAAGCACCGTTGTGAGAAAAGTAAGAAGTATATATTTATTAATCTTTATTTTGGTATGCATATCGTACTAATGTTATTATTACCGAAATTATTATTATAAAAAAAATTGAGTAACCCAGGCCATGAGTTAACATTTTTGCTTCAATAAGTTTAGTAATAATTATTATTAATACAATTATTATTGTTGGAAAACTAAGTGCTAAAGCAAGGGTTTTTGCCCATTTTTTATCAATCATCTTTTTCTTGCGACCTTTCTATTGTAAATAGAAGATAGTCGTTTTCTTACAACTTCTGTATTTGGATGATCCCGTAAAATGGAATAATAAGTTTTATAAGCTTCGTTTAGCATTTCCATTGACTCATACGAATTTGCAATTAAGTATTTTGCATTAAAAATAGAATCTTTATTTGTTTCTTTCGAAATATACATCGTAAAGAATTTTATTGCTTTACTCCATTTTTGTTGATCAAAATTTATTTTTCCAAGGTAATATATTGCATCTATATAATAGGAATGATTGAGCATGTTTTTTAATTTATTAAATTCTGTAATAGCATTTTTATATTCTTTTGCTTTATAAAAAGAAAGAGCAAGATTAAATTGATAGGTATCATACTCTCTTAGTTTCGGCCTTACTTTGACAAGGTTAATATAATTTTTAGAGCTTTCATTATACATTAATAAGTGATTTAAATTTATATTACCTAATTCTTCTTCTGTTTTAACAAGCCAGAATGGGTCTAAGGTAATACTTTGAATTTTTAATAGATGTGTTTTGGCATTTAGATAATTACCAAGATAAATTGAATAAATATTTGCCAGTTGATATCTGATTTTTATTTCAATATTAGTGGGTAATTTCTTTTTTAATATTTTTTCGTATTCTTTGGTCGCTTTTATATAGTTCTGATCTGTAATATACTTCTGGATTTTTACTATTCTATTATTTATCGGGGACGTTAAGTCACAACTTATTAATAAAAAAGTCAGAATTAACAAATAAAATGAAACTTTACTCTTCTGAGATATCTTCAAAGTCATTTTCCGGATCTATTATTTTTTCAACAGAAACAACATTTTCTCCCTCTTTTAGCCTAATAATCCTTACTCCCTGAGTTGTTCTTCCAAGAAGAGAAATACCTGAAATTTTGGTTCTAATAACTTGACCATTATTAGTAATAATCATTAAGTCATCTTTTTCTGACACTGGCTTTATATCAATAATAATTCCATTCTTATCCGTTAATCGCATGGCCAGAATTCCTTTTCCGCCTCTTGATTGCTTCCTATATAATGATGACATCGTTCTCTTTCCGTAACCTTTTTCTGTTACTGAAAGTATTTCAACATTATCATCAATTATTTCCATTCCAATTATTTTCTCACTTGCATCTAAGGATATTCCTTTAACTCCTTGAGAAACTCTTCCCATTGTTCGACAATCTGATTCAGGAAATCTAATTATCTTTCCAGATGTAGAACAAAGCAAAACATCTTTTGTTCCGTCAGTAACTCTAACTGTTCTAAGCGAATCACCGTCTTGTATTTTAATTGCCTTTAGTCCTGTTTGTTTTATTTTTTTATAAGCACTTAAATCTGTCTTTTTAATAAGACCTCGTTCTGTTGCAAATATTAATGTTTTACCCTCAAGCTCATTTTCATCAGGGATACAAATTACTTCCTTGATTTTTTCGTTTGAAGAAACTGGAAGTAAGTTAACAATATTTCTTCCTTTGGTAGTTCTTGTTCCTTCTGGTAAATTAAATACTTTTTGCGAAAATACTGTCCCTCTATTAGTAAAGAATAAAAGTACTGAGTGAGTGTTGGCCGTAAAAATATTAACAAAGAAATCTTCTTCTTTGTTATTTGATGAACCTTTTACTCCTGTTCCACCCCTCTTTTGTGTTTTATAGGTATCCATGGCCATTCTTTTTATATAGCCCTTATGGGTAATTGTTACTATTTGTTCTTCTTTTTTAATCAAGTCTTCTAATAAAATTTCATCTGATCTTCCAAGAAGTTCTGTTTTTCTGTTATCTCCATATTTTTCTAAGATTTCATCAAATTCTTCTCTTATAATTTCTTTAATTTTGTCTTCGTTTCCTAAAATACCTTCAAGTCTGGCTATTTCTTTTATAATATCATTATAATCTTTGATTATTTTGTCTCTTTCTAGGCCAGTTAAACGCTGTAGCCTCATATCTAAAATTGCTTGCGCTTGTTTTTCACTTAAAGTGAATTTATCAATAAGCTGAGTTTTGGCTTGAGATGGCCCTTCGGCTGCTTTTATCATCGCAACAATTTCATCAATATTTTCTACCGCAGTTTTTAACCCTTCTAATAAATGTGCTTTCTCTCTTGCTTTTTTTAATTCAAAAATAACTCTTCTGATAACTATTTCACGTCTATGATCCAAAAACCTATTTAGCATTTCTTTTAGGTTCATCACTTTTGGTGAACTATTACTTATAGAAAGTAAAATAATGCCAAACGAAGTTTGCAGTGTTGTCATTTTATATAAACGATTAACTATTACAGACCCTATTTCACCTTTCTTAAGATCAATTACAACTCGAATTCCTTCGCTACTAGACTCGTCTCGTATATCAGAAATTCCTGTAATTGTTTTACCATTAACTAAATCAGCAATCTTTTCTATTAATTTTGCTTTGTTAACTTGATAGGGAAGATCTTTTACTACAATTCTTTCTCTATCTTTTCCCCAAGGCTCTATATCAATTGTAGATCTAATTTGAACAATTCCTCTACCTGTATGATATGCTGATTTAATTCCTTCCAACCCATGAATAGACGCTCCAGTAGGGAAGTCAGGGCCTGGTATGTGCTTCATTAAACCATCAATCGTCATCTCTGGATCATTTAATAAATGCTGCAAAGCTGTTATTACCTCAGTTAAATTATGTGGTGGAATATTTGTGGCCATCCCTACTGCTATTCCTGTTGATCCATTAATTAATAAATTAGGTATTTTGGTTGGTAATACTTTTGGCTCTTTTAATGACTCATCATAATTTGGTTGCCAGTCTACTGTTTCTTTTTCAAGGTCTTGAAGTAACTCTTCAGACATTTTTTTCATTCTAATTTCGGTGTATCTCATTGCGGCTGCATTATCACCATCAATAGAACCAAAATTTCCTTGTCCATCAACGAGGGGATATCTTAATGAAAAGTCTTGCGCCATTCTAACAATAGTACTGTAAACAGCAGCGTCTCCGTGTGGATGATATTTACCTATAACATCACCAACAACACGGGCCGATTTCAAGAACGGCTTGTTGTGATAATTATTTAAAGAATGCATTGCAAATAATACTCTTCTATGAACTGGTTTCATTCCATCTCTAACATCGGGTAATGCACGTCCTACAATTACAGACATTGCATAATCGAGATAGCAATCTTTCATTTCCTTTTGGATTAATATTTGTTTGATATCTTCTTTTTCTGATAATGAATTGTTGTCTGACATAATTTAATTGCCTTCTTATATATCTAAGTTTCTAACATTTAGTGCATTTTCTTCTACAAAGTTTCTTCTTGGCTCAACTTGATCACCCATTAAAACAGAAAAGACTTGATCTGATTCGATTGTATCGTCAATAGTAACTTGAAGTAATCTTCTATTAGTTGGATCCATTGTTGTTTCCCATAATTGACTTGGATTCATTTCTCCTAAACCTTTATATCTTTGTATATAAGCTCCTTGTTTAGAGCTAGAAATAACTGCCTTTACAAATGCTTCAATATTATTAAAAGTTGAAATTTCTTTTTTAGAGTTAATTACTTCAAAGCTTGAATTTAAATATTTTTTAAATCCATCAAAACCATTAACTAGATCATTGTAATCGGTGGAATCAAGAAAATATGTATTTAATTTAAATCTTTTCGTTCTGGCTGTTGTTTTAATTTCCACTTGTAAGTAATGGGAGGAATGTTCAGTATCTTCAATTATTTCAAAAGAATATTTCTTTAATGTTTCTGCTTCTCTCTGTTTGAAATAATTTTCAATCTCATTAACTTTCTGCTCTATTTTATCTTTTTCAACTAAGTCATTAGAAGTAAATAAAGATTGCTCAATTAAATATTTTAGTAAGTCTGAATCAAAGTGAATATTGTATGAAGTTAAATTCTTTAAATAAGTGTTATACTTACTAATGATTCCATAAATATCCTTTTCATCAAGAGCTTTTCCGTCTATCTTTATTTCTGATGTACTCGTTGCATTTTGAATTAAAAATTCTTCTAATTCTCTATCATCTTTAAGATAATTTTCTGTTTTACCTTTTTTATATTTATATAAAGGAGGTTGCGCTATATAAATATAACCTCTTTCAATTAGTTCGGGGAATTGTCTATAAAGCAATGTGAGTATTAAGGTTCTAATGTGAGATCCATCAACATCCGCATCAGTCATAATAATAATTTTGTGGTATCTTAGTTTTGAAATATTAAAATTATCTCTTCCTATTCCTGTTCCTAATGCTTGAACTAACATTTTAATTTCGTTATTTGCTAGCATTTTATCATATCTAGCTTTTTCTACATTTAATATTTTACCTTTAAGAGGCAAGATTGCTTGTGTTTTTCTATCCCTACCTTGCTTAGCAGAACCTCCAGCGGAGTCTCCTTCGACTACATATAATTCACAAATTTCTGGGTTTTTTTCTTGGCAGTCAGCCATTTTTCCTGGCAATCCTCCCATCTCCAAAACAGTTTTTCTTCTTGTTAACTCTCTCGCTCTTCTCGCTGCTTCTCTTGCTGCAGCTGCATCTACTGTCTTTCTAATGACCGTTTTAGCAACAGATGGATTTTCTTCTAAAAATATTTTTAAACCTTCTCCTAATAATGAGTTTACAATTCCTTCAACTTCAGAATTTCCTAGTTTTGATTTTGTTTGTCCCTCAAATTGAAGCTCTGGAAGTTTAACAGATATTATAGCTGTTAATCCTTCTCTCATGTCATCACCAGTTAAATTTGTTTTTATATTTTTTAATAAATTATTTTCTTTTGCGTATGAATTTAACACTCTTGTCACTGCGGTTTTAAATCCTGAAATATGTGTCCCACCCTCAGGTGTTGAAATAGCATTAGCATAACCTGATAATAATTCCGAATAAGAATCAGTCCATTGCATTGCAATTTCTACTTCATAGTCTTCTCTAGTTTGCTGAATATAAATTACTTTTTTATGAATAGGATTTTTAGCACGATTTAAATATTGTACAAACTCTGATATTCCTCCATCAAAGTGAAAGTTGTCTTTTTTTTCTGATCGTTCATCCTTAATACTTATATTTAATCCTTTATTCAAAAAGGCCATCTCTCTAAATCTGTTACAAAGTGTATCGTAATTAAATTCAGTCACTTCAAAAATTTCATTACATGGTTTAAATGTAACTGCTGTGCCTGTCTTATTTGCTTTTTCAACTTTCCCTACTACTTTTAGGGGTTTTACCGCCACTCCGTTTTCAAAAATTAAACTATGAATTTTATCATCTTTTTTAATTTCTACATTTACTGATTTTGATAGTGCATTTACAACTGCAGCTCCAACTCCATGTAAACCGCCAGAAACTTTATATGCTCCACCTTCTTCATTAAATTTTCCTCCAGCGTGCAATTTAGTAAATACTAACTCCGCTGCTGATACTCCTTCTTTTGGATGAATCCCTACAGGAATTCCCCTACCGTCATCAATAACAGTGACGGAGTTATCTACATGTATTATTACTTTTATTTCGGTACAAAACCCCGCAAGGGATTCATCTACTGCATTATCAACAATTTCATAAACTAAATGATGTAATCCCTTCGTCGCTGTATCACCAATGTACATACCTGGTCTTTTTCTGACTGCTTCAAGTCCTTCTAGTACTTTGATTTGATCTGCTGTATATTTACTATCTACTTTTGAAATTGATTCTGTTATATTTTCCAAAAATACGACCCCTCTAAAATTTAAATATTATCAATTGTACTTATTTCGCCAGATGAGACATAAATATTGTTGGCGTTTTTTATTTTTAATAATTCTTCCTTAAATTTTTCATTTGCTGTGGTAATTAAAACTTGAAATTCACAATCCTTTAAATATTGAATTAACTTACTCCATCTAATCTGATCTAGCTCTCCTGAGATATCATCAATTAAAACAATGGGATAATAGTTAAATTTATACCTGAACAACTTAATATAGGCAAATAACAAGCTTAAATAACCCATTTTTTGTTGACCTAAAGAGCAAAATTCAAAAATATTCATTCCATTAAACAAAAGAATATAATCATCCCTATGAACTCCATAATTTGTTACAAATGAAGAACAATCTTTACTTAATCTAGCCTGTAGTGCGTTATGAATTTCCTCTATTGTCATCTTTTTAAATTTTGAATCTATTATAATTTCTAATTTAATTGATTCAGCAAAAACACTGTTGAATATGGTTTGGAGATATTTATTAAAGTTACTAACAATTTCATGCCTAGTTTTTATTAGTTCGAAAGATAGTGTTGCAAAATTAAGATCTATGGATTTGATTTGGTCTAAAAATTTTGATGGTCTTTTGGATAAAAGATTATTTCTAAATTTGAGTATATTATTATATTTTTTTAATGTTTTTTTGTAATGAATATTTAATTGAGAAAATTTATCATCCATCCAATTACGTCTAAAAGATTTACTATTATGAAATTGATAAGAGTCAAAGGGATTTACAATAATTAACTCCAGATTAGGTCTTTTTTTTATAATATTACCATTCAGGTAATAAGAATTTGATGTATTTGTAATTTTACTTGAAAAACTTATAGTTTTTCTTTCTTCATTTAATAATGCTGCAGAAAAAGTCATTTCAGGAGTGTCTCCATCAACACTTAAACATTGTGGAAAACTGTTATTTTTACGAAATGATTTTTTATAAACCATAAAATATATGGCCTCTAAAATATTTGTTTTACCATTTCCATTATTTCCAATGATACAATTAATCTTTTCATTAAAAGATATAATTTGATTTGATAAATTTCTAAAATTTTTTGTTTGAAACTTTGTAATTTTATAGGACATTAACTAATTTATAATCTTAATGGCATTATTATGCCTAGAAAATGTGGAGTATTTTTTGACTTTACCAACACTGGGCTTAATTCATTATTAAGTTCTAGCGTGATTTCATCATCAGAAAAAGAAGCTATAGTATCTACTAGATATTTAGCATTAAAGCCAATTTCCATATCAGTTCCATTATACTCAACGTTAATTTTTTCTTCTGCATTACCTAATGAATGATGATTTGCTGTTAGTGTTAGTTCATTTCCTTTAATAATAAATCTAACTCCATTGGATTTCTCGTTAGACATAATTTTAATTCTTTTAACAGCGTTAAAAAATAAATTTCTATCTGTTGTTAATTTGTAAGAAGTTTTATTTGGTATAACTGCTTGGTATTTAGGATATTCTCTTGCTATTAATCTAATTGCGAGGAAATATTTATTAGCGTTATTAACATACATAAATGAATCATCAAATGAAATTTTAACTAATGATTCTAAATTAGTTTCTGCAATTTTCTTTAATTCCGAAATACCTTTTTTAGGAATTATTATACCGTCAATTAAGTTGTTAACGCTTTTATCTATTTCAGTATCTAGTAGTGACAGTCTATGTCCATCTGTGGCAACTGCTCTTAATTTTGAATCAAGTGATTGTAGAAATATTCCATTTAAATAAAGTCTCGTTTCGTCATTGGAAATGGCATAAGATGTTTTGTTGAGAACTTCTAATAATAATTTTGATTTTAATGAAATATTATCCTTTTTGTTTTCAAAAAATAAATGTGGATATTCATCAGATTTATAAATTAAAAGAGAGTAGTGAATATCCAGGCATGATAAATTTAATGTTTTTTTATCCTCAGACAATGAAAGAATAATATTTGTATCTGGAAGTTCTCTTAATATTTCAAATAAGTTTTTTGCATTTACACAAAACTCACATTCTTCATTTGATTTAGCTTCTACTATTATTTTAGATGAAACTTCCAAGTCAGATGCAGATATTTCTAAAAAATTATGCTTAATTGAAATTAAAGTATAATTTAAAATAGGCCTAATACTTTTCTTATCTACAACAGATAATAATTTATTTAGTGCAACCTTGAGAACACTTGAAGAAATTTCTGTTTGCATAATAAAATCCTTAATCAATAGTTTCTATAATTTTTAGCAAACTAAATCAAGTACCGTATTTTAAAATATATTTTTATAAGTTTTCTTATATTAATATATATATATATAATAATAATAAATAATGTGGATAAGTGGATAAGGACGCAACTACTTGAAATAGAAGGGAAGTGAAAGAAAAGATATCCACATCAATGTTGATAACTTCACATATTTCCCGCAGGCAACTTCGGGGATTATCGCCGAGATGTTAATAACTTGCAAGTTGTCCACGGCCTTTCCACATAGTTATCAACATAAATAAAACATATTTAAAAGCGGCGCAGAGAAATGGCCCTTTTAGCAAAAGTTATTAACAAATTATCAACATTGTGGATAACTTTTACTGTTGATAACTTGCATCGAGCAAGAAAGTTATCCACATATGTTAATAACTTTGTTACCAAAGCCTAACATATTGAAATAAAAGACTAATTAATGAAAAAGTTTTCCACAAATAGATGTTGATAAGCCAGGAATAATGTGGATAATCAGTTGACTCAACAGGCCAAGAGCCAGTTATCCACAAAAAGGCCGTGGATAACTAATTAGTGAAAAAAACTTATCAACATTTTAACGTTGATAAGTGGATAAGTATAAGTTTTTTATAAGAGACTTTCTATCTTGGAAATTTCCTTAAATAAAAATGAATCACCGCGCAGTCCATCAGTTATCTTTTTAATGCCGTGCAAAACGGAGGAATGATCTCTTCCGCCGTAAAAAGCACCAATTTCTTGAAGTTTTGCTTGAATTAATTTATGAGACAAGTACATTCCAATATGTCGTGCCTTTGCAATTTCTTTTATTCTAGATTTTGATTTTAGGTCGGCAATTGGTATTTTAAAATACTGTGCAGTTGCTTTTGTTATACTTTCTAAGGTTATTTTATTAAATGAATCATCCTCAGAGATCATTAATAAATCTTTAATCATCTGAATATCAATATCAACTTTCATTACATCACTGTATGCAGATAATTTAATCAAAGTACCCTCAAGCTCTCGAATGCTGTTTTTTATATTGTATGCAATTAATGATAACATATCATCTTGTAGGTAAAGATCTAGCTCAATAGCTTTCTTCTTAAGTATTGCCATTCTTGTTTCTAGATCTGGTTTTTGGATATCAATAACAAGTCCCCACTGAAGCCTTGTTTTTACTCTTTCTGCAATACCATCAATTTCTTTAGGTAGCTTATCAGAAGTAAAGATTAATTGTTTTCCCTTATTATGTAATTCATTAAAAACATGAAAAAATTCATTTTGTGTAGCATGTTTATTTTTTAATTCATGGATATCGTCAATCATTAAAACATCGACTTTTTGAGAGTATTTTTTTTGGAAATCAGGTAATTTTTTTTCTTGAATTGCTGTAATCATTTCCTGCATAAATGCTCTTGCAGTAATTAAGCAAATAATTAATGTTGGGCTATGTTCTTTGATTTCATTTGCAATAGCATGTAATAAATGAGTTTTTCCAAGTCCAGAGTCACTGTATACATATAACGAAGGGTATCTTCCTGGCTTTTTTGCAGTACTTGGTTCTTTTGCAACGGCCATTGCAGTTGCAAAAGCCATATTATTTGATGGCCCAACAAGAAAATTTTGAAATGTCTTAGATGGATCAATTGCAAGCCCCTTTTCAGATGGGTACATATGGTTGATGTATTTTGATTCAACTTTAAGAATTTTATCTTCTTGTGTATGATTTAGCTCAGTTGGAAACTTAAACTTAACATCATTAACGGATGTAGACTTTTGATCATTGGTTAGTTTTATATTATCTAGTAAGCTACTTGGAGCATTGTTCTGTGAATGACTGCTTTCTTCAGAAGAAATTTTAATTTTAACATTAGGGTTAACAAGTTGAGTAACAATTTCTTTAATTTCAGATTGGTAATATTCTTCGATCATTGACTTAATAAAAGCTGTTTTTGTATTGAATAAAATTTCATTTTGATTGATTCCAGTAAGAGTAAAACTATTATTGAAATATGTATTATATTTTGCTTCAGGGATAACCGCGAGCAGTCTTTGGTGAATTTTTAGATTTAGCTCATCTATATTTTGTTCAGGCTCATTTTTAGAGATAAATGCAGCTAAGGCACTTGAATCACAATTGTTTTGATTATGTTTAGGAGTTTCAATAAAGTGATCAAATGGAAAATTCTGAGACATATTACTTCCTTAGTAGGTTAATAATAAAAAAATTCGAGAAAGATTCGTAACACTTATGTCATCAGCAAGCAATGGGTCAATTTAATTTTGGTTGAATTTTTTTCATAATATTTTATTTATTGACCTTTTATGATTAGCTGTGTAGTTATTGTCTTCGACCAATAGCAATAAATAGAAAGAGGCTTTATTATGTCAAAAAGGACATGGCAACCACGCAGAAAGAAAAGATTGAGAGTTCATGGATTTCTCAAGAGAATGTCAACACCAGGTGGTAAATCTGTCATTAGTAGAAGAAGATCAAAAGGTAGAAAACAATTATCAGTATCTACTGGCTCAAAATAACATATTTTTTTCTTAACAATGGGATTATTTTCAAAGAACTATAGAATCCAAAAGAATAAAGATTTTAAGCAATTAAGATTCAAGGGAAAAAAAATTTCTAATAGATATCTATATGCTTATTATCTAGAAAATGATTTCACAAATACCAGAGTTGCAATCAGTATTTCGAGACGAGTTGGGAACGCTGTTTTTAGAAATAAAGTAAAGAGAATAATTAGAGAACTTTTTAGAAACTCTAAGTACAAAAAGACATCAAATGATATTTTACTGATAATTGATCCATCTGTAAAAAAATTACCATATAACTTGTTAAAACTGGAATTATTAAACCAATTTAAAAATGTTTTTTCTTTATTGATTAGTTGTGATACCAGTAAAAATAATTAAATAACTTGAGGTAATAATGGGTTCAGACCAGAAGAGAGCTTTTTTAGCAGTAATACTTTCAGGAATAGTTTTATTTACTTGGCAAACTTTTTTTGCACCAAAGCCAGCGTTAAATAAAGTTAATGAAAAAATAGTTAATGAAGTAAAGAGTCAGGATAATATCCATAAAACAGTCCTTCCAGCGGATAAGACCTCTAATAATAGCGTTAATCAAAATCTAGAGAAGTTTACTATAAATAATGAAGGTTATTCTATAACGATAAATAACAAACTAGAAGTATTAGATTTTCAAAGTAGGGATTCTGTTTTTAATTTTAAAGAAATAGTGGGAGATAAAATTCCTTTAGCGTTAAACTTAATGAATAATAATCAAACTTTTTTCCACTTTGAAAATAAAACCCAAAATTCTGTTTTAAAAGGTCAAAGTAATGACAAACAAACAAATTTAACCCTGTCTCTTGATGATCAAGGAAAACTAAACTTTAGTTTTTATTCAACCTCACCTCAAAAAATTCAAATTAACTTTGCATCCACAGAAGCACAATTAGAAAATGGACAAAGTAGAAATTATATTTATTTATTAAAAGAAACCGACACTCAGACAGTAGGTGATGATTCAACAGCAAGTGGAAGAATTCGTTGGGCCGGAATTGATTACAATTTTCACTTATTTGCAATAGTCTTTGATCAAGTAACTCCAGCTGGTATCAGAACGAGAGAAAACGGTGAAATGACTGTTACTCTTACAGATGCCTCTAATGAACTGAATGGAAGTTTAGTTTTTACAAAAAAGAGCTACGATCATTTAGAGTCTTTAGGCTCAAACCTTCATTTGGCTGTAGACTTTGGTATATTAGGAATTATAGCTGTACCAATACTCAGAGGTTTACAATTTTTTTATAAATATATTCCTAATTATGGTATCGCAATTATTTTATTAACATTAATTATTAGGTTAATTACTTTTCCACTACAGTGGAAATCTTTTAAAAGCATGAAACAAATGCAAAAAATTCAACCTGAAATCACTAAAATAAAAGAAAAATACAAAGATGAACCTCAGAAAATGCAAAAAGAAACAATGGCATTATTTAAAAAAGCAGGAGCAAACCCATTGGGTGGATGCCTGCCTATGGTAGCACAAATGCCAATATTTTTTGCATTTTATAAAGTTTTATATGCGGCCGTAGAGTTAGTAGGAGCGCCTTTTCTTGGTTGGATTAATGATTTAAGTGTCAAAGATCCGTATTTTGTACTACCAGTATTAATGAGTGCTGTTATGTTTTTACAGCAGAAATTAAATCCTTCAACCTCAGCGGATCCAACGCAACAAAAAGTTCTAATGTTTATGCCACTAATCTTTGGTTTTATTATGAAAGATTTACCGTCAGGTTTGGTACTATATATTTGTGTTTCCACCATTTTTGGAATTATTCAGCAACTATTTGTATATAAAACAGTTGATTAATTTCTTATGAACCTATATGCCAAATCAGATCCAGTCATTGCCTGTAGTGGCCCAAGTAATGTAAACTCTGCAATAGGAATTATCAGGTTAAGTGGTTTTAGTAATCTAACTTTAATTCAACCTTATATAAGTAAAGATATTAGTAAAATAACACCTCGTTATATGCATAAATTAGATTTATTAGATGATACAAAAGTGGTCGATAACATCATGCTTTGTTTTTATGAAGCACCAAATAGTTATAATGGAGAAAATATAATAGAGCTTTTTGTTCATGGTAATAAAATAAATATAAGAAATATTATTGATTTATTTAAAAAAGACGGAGTGTTTAGAGATGCAGCACCTGGCGAGTTTACCATGCGAGCATTTAGAAATAAAAAGTTAAACTTATCACAAGTAGAAGGTCTTGATTTATTATTAAATGCAAACTCAGGAATAGCATTAAAACAAGGACTTGAATTACTTCATGGTGATTTAAATAAAAAATACTTGGAAATTTATAGTACTTTTATTGAACTAAAATCTTCTTTAGAATTAATGATAGATTTTTCTGAGGATTACGGAGAAGAGGAAGTTTTAAGATTATTCAGACGAAAGTTAAATGATCTATTAGACCAGTCAAATTATTTATATGAGAGGACAAAATGTGATTCTTCAGCATTGCTGTCCCCATCGATATTATTGATAGGAGAGACCAATGCAGGAAAAAGTACATTTTTTAATAATTTTTTAAATGATAGTAGGTCTATTGTTTCATGTACAGAGGGGACAACGAGAGACTATATATCAGAATTAATTAATGTTGATGGCAATGATTATAGAATAATAGATACTGCAGGACTTAGAAATACAAATGATCAAATTGAACTTGAAGGAATTAAAAGGACTATTGAGTTAATAGAAGGGAGTTTTTTTAATATCCTTGTTGTTAATCCAAGTTCCTCTAAAACGGATCTAGTCGAAGTAAAAGATGTTGAATTCGATTTAGTGGTAGTTACGAGAGGTGATTTATTAAGCGAGATAGTTAAATTTAGTCTGAATAACTTAAAAATTAAATACAAAGACGTACTTTATGTAAATCAAGAAGTATTTGGTTCTATAGGGGCAAAAAATAGTGGTTCTATAGGGGCAAAAAATAGTGGTTCTATAGGGGCAGAAAATAGTGGTTCTATAGGGGCAGATAATAGTGGT